>NZ_QSFA01000002.1 GCF_003467125.1 Megasphaera sp. AM44-1BH | reverse complement strand
AGCCACGGCTGTACCAGATGTGCGAAGAATCCTCAATACATCGCAGAAAATCTGCTCTCTCGTAACTTTCATGCTGATACTCCTAATGAGAAATGGTTGACCGATGTGACAGAATTCAAGTGGTATGAGGATTTTGTTGTGCATAAAATGTACTTGAGCGCCATCCTTGACCTTTATGATAGGCGAATCGTATCCTTTGTTATGAGCGAACGTAACGACAACCCATTGGTATTCAAAACATTTGACAAGGCGATAAAAGCCAATCCAGATGCCCATCCGCTGTTTCACAGCGACAGAGGCGTTCAATATACGAACAGGAAGTTTCATCACAAGTTGGAAAAACAGGGAATGACCCAGAGCATGTCCCGTGTAGCTCATTGCATTGACAACGGACCTATGGAAGGATTCTGGGGCATCCTTAAGCGGGAGATGTACTATGGTAGGCGTTTTACCAGCAAGTGGGAACTTATGCGTTCGATAGAAGCATATATGTATTATTACAACCACAAACGTGTGCAACGTAATCTCGGCATCCTAACACCGATGGAGAAACATACCTTGTATGTAGCTGCATAAAAAGGCCGGCAGACGAATCTGCCGACCAAAAAAATCTTATATTTTTTATTGTCCTCTTGACGGGGAGCAGTTCATTGTATACGCCATAGGTTTCGTGGTGCAGTTTCAATAAGGCTGCCACAATACCCAGCCCCAGGCCATGACCGCCAAAAATACGCTGGGATTTGCGGGTCCTGGCAGCATCTACCTTGTAGAAAGGTTCCCAGACGCGGCTGAGATCCTGCTCCGGTATCTGGATTCCCTGATTGTAGATGCTGATTGTATAATAATCACCGGAACGCACAGCAGAAAGGACGATGCGCCGGCCCTTTTCCGTATAATCGATGGCATTGGAAAGGAAGTTGCTGAGAACCGTATCAATCCGTTCGGGATCGGCGTAGACGACCATTTCCTCCGGCAGGCAACAGGAGAACTGAATGTCTTTTTCCTGCATGACCCCTTCGAAGCGGCAGTGCGCTTCTTCTACGAGAGCCCGGAAATCAAATTCCGTCATATCGATACGGAATGTCCCCGTTTCCAGCCGGGACAGGTTAAGCAGGTCTTTTACGAGATGATCCATTTTCATCGTCTCGCTGTGTATGACCTTGCAGTAATGCTGCCTCGTCGTTTCATCCACATCGAGACTGTCCAGCCCTTCGGCATAGCCCTGGATAAGAGCCAGAGGGGTCTTCAGCTCATGAGACACGGCAGAAATGAATTCCTTACGCATCTTTTCCACTTCATTGGCTTTTTTCAGCTGTACTTCCAGTTCGCTGTTCGCCTGTTTGAGTTCCGTAAGGGCCGTGTCCAGCTGGTCTGACAAGTTATTGAGGCTCTGCCCCAGTTCGCCAATTTCATCATTGCGCGTATCAGTCCACTTATGGGAAAAATCGAGGTGGGCCATGGCAACGGATAATTTTTTCAGATGTATCAGCGGCCTTGTCACGGCGTTGGTAAACAGAATTGATCCGATGATAGCGACGAACAGCCAGACGACGCCGCACATGGCAACGAAGTTCTGCACGACGACGACCGTCGCTTCCAACGGTTCCAGCGGCTGAGAGACGATGACATAACTCTTCTGGCTTTCATCTACGGGATAGACATAACTAATGAAACGCATATGGTCGTCCCGGCCATCGATATAGATTTCATTTGTTTCATTGCGGCTCAAGGTTTCACCATTGAACAGCTTGCGCATAATGGTAACATGCCGTGGTTCTTTCATCGGCGACTCATCCCCATCAGGATTGAGCCTTTGCAGTCCTGGGGCAGTAAATACCTGCTGTCCCTCAAACGACGGCTTTCCCAGTACGGCTTTCCGGTTTGGCATGGACGAATAGACGAGATGCTGATTGTCCACGATATAAATGACAGAACTGTTCTGCTGACTCAGGCGGTCAAACTGTTCTGCCTTATCCGTTCCTGCTTCCCGGTACATACGGCCAATGTCCTTGGACATAGAGATAAGTGTATCTTTTCTGTACTCCAGATAAAAGGTTTTAAAACCTATGCCGATAGCCAGCATGAGCAGCAGAGCCGATATGATCGTAAAGGCAGCAAGGAGAAAGCACGTTTTTTTACGCAGTGATATTTTCATCATTTCGACGCTTCGTAACGGTACCCGTAACCACGCACAGTTTTAATTACATATCCTTTATCACCCAGTTTGATGCGCAGTCTGTTAATATGCGTATCGACAGTGCGCAGGTCGCCGTAATATTCGTAATTCCATACTTTATTGAGAATCTGGCGGCGGCTCAGGGCCTTGCCGGCATTGGTCATGAGATAGTTGAGCAGTTTATATTCCGTCGGGCTGAGATCGACATTTTTGCCGTCAATGACGACCTGGCGGGCATCGCGGTCGATAGATACGCCTTCTGCCGCAGCCTGGGGCTGTTCTTCTTCAGCCTGTACACGGCGCAGCAAGGCTTTTATTTTGGCTACGAGTATTTTCGGGCTGAACGGCTTGGTGATATATTCATCGACACCCAGATCATAGGCAAAGAGCTGGTCAATCTCTTCTCCTTTGGCGGTGAGCATCATAATCGGTACCGTCGATTCCCGGCGTATTTCACGGCAGACCGTCCATCCGTCATAGCCGGGCATCATGACATCGAGAAGAATCAGATCCGGATGTTCTGACCGGTACTTTTCCAATGCTTCTTTTCCGTCACCAGCCTCTACGATTTCATAACCTTCTGGTTTTAAAAAATCAATGACCAGCTGCCTCATCAATTGTTCATCATCGGCAATCAGTATCTTTTCCATAATCTTCTCCTATTCTGTTTTTATAATCTGCCAACGTTCCGGCAGTTTTAAAAGCAACTGCTGGATATCTTCCCCGCCAATCGACAGATGCGGTGCGATTTCCTGCAGTGGCACGAGGACAAAAGCCCGCTGTGTCAGGTAGGGATGGGGCAAAGTCAGTTCTGCCGTCCGGCAGGTCACATCAGGGCTGTACACGAGATCGATGTCTATGGTACGGGCTCCCCATTTTCCGTGACGTACCCGGCCCAGCGTCGTTTCTATCGACTGGCAGTCCCGGAGAAATTCCACGATAGGGAGCGACGTTTCCACCAGCGCAGCCGCATTGATGAACGGCGGCTGGTCTTCCTTTCCCCATGGCGGCGTTTCATAAAAGGATGATACAGCAGCCAGGTGCACTCCGTCAAGAGCGGAAATAGCATGAACTGCCTGCCGGAGCGTCTCTTTCCTCCTGCCCAGATTGGCTCCCAGGCTCAGATAGACCCGGATCACGACCGGCTCCGCCTGATGACAAAGGTCACATCGTCGAAATGACCATCAATAGGAGCCTGGGGTTTGTGCAATGTCACTTCCACCGCCTGTATCCTTTCATAGGTACGAAGGACCGTATCGGCTATGACAGCAGCCACTTTTTCAATGAGTTTATACGGTTTTCCTTCGACAATTTCCTGTACTGTCGTATAGACGGCACTATAATCCACCGTATCTCTGATGCTGTCACTTCGTACGGCATCGGTCGTATCCAGCTCCATGACCAGATCGACGGAAAAAGGCTGACCCTTTCTCGTCTCTTCCGGAAATACGCCGTGATAACCGTAAAAATGAAGTCCTTTTAATACAATTTTATCCATAGGAATCTCCTTATCCTCTTACTCCGGCCGAAGAGCATCGGCCATTTTACACATACGGGCTATAGGCCCGACGTCATGGATGCGGACGATGGCCGCCCCATCGAGCACACCGGCTACACAGGTAGCACCGGTCCCTTCTATGCGCTCTGCCACGGGAAGATCCAGCACTTTGCCAATGAACCCTTTGCGGCTCGTACCGAGAAGCAGCGGGTATGGCAGTTCTGTCAGTTCGCTGAGATGCTTCATGACATATAGATTCTGTTCAAAAGTCTTGCCGAATCCAATGCCTGGATCGGTAATGATGTTGTCGCGGCTGACGCCGGCAGCATCGGCAATGGCCACAGACCGGGCAAAAAAGGCCTTCATATCGGCCATGATGTCGCCGTATTCCGTCCCATCCTGATTGTGCATGACAATGACCGGCACATCGAACTCAGCGGCTACAGCTGCCATCTCACCTGGTTCCGGGGCATACTGCAGCCCCCAGATGTCATTTATAATATGGGCACCACAGGACATGGCATAATGGGCCGTTTCTGCCTTGTACGTATCGACCGATACGGGGAACGGACACTCTGATACGAGGCGGCGCAGGATGGGTTCCAGCCGCCCTATTTCTTCCTCTGCCGAAATAGGCGTAAATCCCGGACGCGATGATTCAGCCCCGATATCGATGATATCCGCGCCGGCTGCCACCATATCTTCCATATGGCGCAGAGCCTTGTCCACATCATTCCAGGTCCCGCCGTCAGAAAAGGAATCGGGCGTATAATTCAGTATGCCCATGATCAGTGTCTTTTCCCCGACGGTCAGCGTCTTGCCGTCTTTCCAGTGATAGGTACGTCGTTGTCTCGTCATTCCTGTGCATCCCCCTCCATGAGCAGTTTCCAGGCCTGATGGCCCGCTTCGGTGCCATCGGCCAGACATCCCAGACCGGCCTGGGTAATAATATCCGAATCGCCGCCCAGATGATTGCGCATAGAAAGGCATAAGTGGGTCCCTCTGACAATGACCAGAGCTCCCCGCGCTCCCAGGCCGTCCTGCACGGCTTTGCAGATTTCATAAGTAAACCGTTCCTGAAGCTGTGGTCTGCGTGCCAGCACATCTACGACTTCGGCAAAATGGCCGAACCCGGCAATCCTGCCTTCTGCAGGGTAGTATGCGATGTGGACAGTACCGAAAAACGGCAGCAGGTGATGTTCACACATAGAATAAAAGCGGATATTCCGTACGGCAACCAGTCCGTCCGACTGGGTGGGTATCAATTCACCCCAGCAGTCTTCTGGGTCCTCCCTGAGACCGGAGAAAAAATGAGAAAAGGCCATAGCCACACGGTACGGTGTTTTTTCCATGCCAAGCTGCTTCAGGTCCAATCCCAGGGCCTGCAGGAATTCTCCTGCAGCCTGTACGGCTTTTTCATTTACTTCAGCCTGATTTGGCATGTGTTTAGAAAAATCAGTCATGGATATACTTCCTTACATTGTAATATAATACGTCGCAATAAAAATGAGGCCGCCGACAATGATCATAAACGGACTGGCATACTGCTGCAGCGTTGTCTGTTCGTGATACAGATAGATTTCTTCCGGTTTCTGCGGATTATAGCGCAAATCCACCGTATCGCCAGCTTCAAAGCTCCATTCACTATTGCCGAAGGTATAGCGCGCTGTATACTGTTGTTCTCCTGCCTGAAAGCGGATAACAGGATAATACATATCGCCGCTCTTGTTTTTCTGTACGTCAAACTGCACCACTATGCCCGTAGCCGGGACCGTACAATGTCTCGTCAGGGCACGCAGCCGCCAGCCATGCCAGGTGCCGATACCGATGAACAGCACGCCAAGGACAGCCGGTACATAATAAAAAATACTCATTGCGCCATGTCTCCTTTTAAGAGGAACCGCTTCCTCTTTTTTCATCTGTCTCTACATGTGTCTTAAAATATGATACAATAAAAAGCTGAAAGTATCTAGTGCAAACTTATATTGAATGAGGTGCAAGATGTCAAAACGTTTTATTCGCTCCATTAATTATATGCGCGGCCTTTGTATGCTCGGGGTCATTGGTATTCATGTCGGCTCTGTAGCCCTTCTCAATCCCTCTCCCAATCTGGGACTAGTGGCCGTGCTGGAAATCCTGTCCCGGTTTTCCGTCCCGGCTTTCTTTTTCCTGTCTGCCTTCGGCATGTTCCTCAGCCAGCCGCTGAATCAGCCATTTGTATATAAAGATTATCTGAAGCGCCGTCTGCGTACCGTCCTGATCCCTTACCTTTCCTGGTCCGTATTTTATATGCTGTACGTTTCGGTCATCGGTCATAATTTCACCTTATTCCATCCCGGGCAGTTCATCCGCACTCTCTGGTACGGTCTGGCCATGTATCACATCTATTTTCTCGTCATTCTCCTATGGTTCTATTTTCTCATGCCTCTCTGGCGTTCCCTATTGCGCTGGATGGACAAAAAACCGGCTCTGTCCTTTACGGTTCTCTTTTTTGCCAACATGATATTCAACTTTTATTCCAGCTATATCTGGAATTTTCATTTCACCAGCCCGGTTTTGCAGGACGCTTTCACATACCGCCTGAACTATGTCGTCCTTCATTATCTGTTCATCTTCCTGTTCGGCGCGTTTACAGCAGAACATTTCTCCGCCGTCTGCAACTGGCTCAAATGTCATGGACTTATGGTCAATCTCTTCCAGGGCCTTGCCACAGCAGGCATGCTCGCCGCTTATTATGGCATCATGTACTATAAAGGCTACGATGCCCTGTCTGCAGTATTCACCATTCATCAGCTCAGCCCTGTCGGTATGATCTATACCCTGTCTACGATGCTGTTCTGCCTGTACTGGTGGCAATGCCGCCCTGTACCGCATGTCGTAGACAAAGTCTTTTCTCTCCTTGGGGACTATTCCTATCCCATCTACCTGGTCCATCCCCTGTTTCTGGGACTGCTCACCCGGCTGGCCGGTCATTACCATATCTTCCTGCGCAGCCTCTATATCATCGCCATCTACTGCATAGTGACGCTCCTGGCCATCGCCTTTTCCATCATCGTCACTAAAGCTCCCCTGCCGCGGTGGCTGCGCATCTGCATTAAAGGGAAATAACTAAATGACATAGGGAATGCAAAAAGAGAAGCTGCCCGTTACGACAGCTTCCTTTTTGTTATTTATTGAGTTTTGCCAGTACTTTCTGCAACACTTCATCGGCCATGCGGGCCCGTGCTTTGATGACATTATTGCCATTCTTGATGGATTCGGGATAAAAACTGCTCTTATACTTGCTCTTTTTCGTCTTTGTCACCATTTCCTTGAGCTGGATAGTCTGTTCATCCACGTTGTAGACATAGGTGCAGTAATCAGTGGAATCACCGGCCTTTTCTACCGTACGGAAGGTCAGGGTCTGCATGCCTGCAGGATAGGAAATTTTTGCTGTACTCATATCAATGGTCGTAAACTGATTGTACTGCCATACTTCTTCCTTGGCAAAAGCCGTAACAGACACAGCCAGGGATAAAACCAGGGCAGCCAGTATTTTTTTCATCTTCAAGAAGAACACCGCCTTTATGTTTTCTGTGAACTATTGTTTGTTCTATTATACCATATCTTTTCCGCCGTCTGTCAATGGCTGGAAAACTGGGACAAAACTGTAACCGGGAGATGACCGGTCAGCGGTTATCAATGGATTCCGGATAGAGGTCGTGATGAGACAGGCGCTGCCATGCCACTTGTTCCCACGGTGTGCCGGGCCGGCCGTAGTTGCAGTACGGGTCGATGCTGATACCGCCGCGGGGCAGGAATTTCCCCCATACTTCGATGTATTTCGGATCCATGGCGTGGATCAGGTCATCCATGATGATGTTGACACAGTCTTCATGGAAATCGCCATGATTGCGGAAACTGAACAGATAGAGTTTCAATGATTTGCTTTCTACCATGCGCTGGCCCGGTACATAGGAAATGTATATAGTGGCATAATCGGGCTGTCCCGTCATGGGGCAGAGGCTGGTGAATTCGGGACAATTGAATTTGACAAAATAGTCCCGGTCGGGATGTTTATTGACAAAAGTATCCAACAGAGACGGATCGTAATCAAAGGTATAGGTCGTATGCTTATTTCCCAGAGAGGTGACTCCCTGTAATTCTTCTTTCGTGCGGCTCATGAATAATCTCCTTCCTACAAAAAAAGTGCAAGAGTGGGGCGCGAACTGAAAGTAGTACGCGCGACGGCTCTTACACTCTGTTTACCAGATGACTCTGCCGAGGACGTGATCGATGGGAACCGGTCCGATAAACCGGCTGTCGCTGCTGTGATTGCGGTTGTCGCCCATGCAGTAGACGTATCCTTCCGGCACCTGGATTTCCCCTTTCCGGCTGTATGTCATGGGTTCATTAATATACGGTTCATCCAGGGCCTCGCCGTTGCGCCAGACCTTTCCATCATGGAAAGCCAGTGTGTCACCGGGGCGGCCGATGACCCGTTTGACCCAGACATTTTTCGTCTGGAAGCGGGAGCTGAACAGGGCCAGATAATTGTCCATCGGTTCGGCTACATCATCTTTCCACGTACGGGGATAGCCGACGCGGCTGTCGATGATGACGATATCGCCGTAATCTGGCACATCGCCCATGATATGGCCCATTTTGGAAATGATCAGATATTCGCCATTGTGCAGGGTCGGTACCATGGATTCACCAGAAACCCGTGTGGGCTGCAAAAAGAATATATGGATGACCATGGCAATGGCCAGTGCTATAACAATGGCATAAAGCCATTCCAATATTTCATGCAATACTGTATTCACTATGTGTTCCTCCTTGCGTACTTATATATTGTAGCAAAGAGACCTTCATAAAGCAAGCAGTATTTGCCATGCCCTGTGATAGAAACAGGCGTCTTACAGCTGTTCCAGAAGCCATGGAATACGGCTTTCGCCTACGACGGAAATCCCCTCTTTCCGGAACAAAGCCGCCGTCACACCGTCGCCAGCGGTCAGGGTGCGCGTAAACGTACCATCGTAGATGCGGCCACTGCCGCAGGACGGGCTTTTTTCTTTGAGGACGGCCCAGCGGCAGCCGTAAAGCCGGGCCAGTCGCAGCGCTTCCCTGGCTCCCCGCTCATATTCGGCAGTCACATCGCGGCCGTCCCGGGTAAAGACGCCGCTTTCTGACCGTTCGGCTGCCGGACGCGGCGTGGCCAGTCCCCCGGCCTGCTCGGGACAGACCGGGATGAGTACCACATCCTCCCGGCTGCGCAAAGCGGCTATTTCCGGATAGTTCCGGCACTGCCCGTCATAGCGGCATGACTGTCCCAGCAGGCAGGCGCTGATGATGATATAATGCATAAAAGGCATCTCCTTTCACGTTATGAAAGACATATTTATATAATAAATTTCTTATATCAAAATTAAATTTTGTATCGCAGCATTGTTTTTAGCAGATAAATGACTCATAATAACCTGTAAACCGCCTTGTTTACAGTATTTTATCTTCTCTGCTCCCCATTTTCGCAAAGGAAAGAATTATTAAAACTAGATTAAATTTCATATTGTGAAATTGAAAAAGTCATTTCCAGATACTATAATTGGAGCCGCAACAAAAAGTATCTGTGTTTTTAAGAGAGGGGATCATCCAATGAAAACGAAACAGCGCAATACAGCTGATCTGTTAGTCGAATGTCTGGAAGAAGAAGGCGTTCATTATATTTTTGGCATTCCCGGCGAAGAAAACCTGGCCATCATGGAAGCGCTGAAAGATTCAAAAATAGAATTCATCACGGTCCGTCATGAACAGGGTGCCGCCTTCATGGCTGACGTGTACGGCAGACTGACGGGAAAAGCCGGTGTCTGCATGGCGACTCTCGGACCGGGGGCGACGAACCTCATCACCGGCGTCGCCGATGCCGACTGCGATGGGGCACCCCTTGTAGCTATTTCCGGCCAGGTCGGCACGGACAAGATGCATATCACGGCCCACCAGTATCTGGATCTTCGTTCCATGTTCGAACCAATCACGCGCCGCGCCTATACAGTCGTTCGTCCCGATACGATGTCGGAAATCACGCGGCTTGCTTTCAAATACGCTGAACGGGAAAAGCCCGGTGCTACCTTCATCGACCTGCCAGTCAATATCAGCAAAATGCCTGTCGGTGACGACGAAAAACCGTTGCAGCGCAAGACCATCCAGCCGGAAACGGCCCTGGAAGCGCAGATTGAAGCCGCAGCATCCATGATTTCCTACGCCAAAAACCCGGTCATTCTCGCCGGCAGCAGCGTCATCCGCAGCCATGCCACGGAAATGCTCACCAAATTTGCAGAAAAGCTGAAACTGCCGGTTATCAATACCATGATGGCCAAAGGTGCCATTCCCTTTGACAATCCCTACTCTATGTGGACCGTCGGCATCCCCATGGACGATTACCAGACGAAAATGCTGGAAAAAGCCAGCCTGGTCATCGCCATCGGCTACGACATCATCGAATACGCCCCGGCTAAATGGCACATGTCCAACGCCGATATCATCCATATCGATACCATGCCTGCCGACATCAACAAAAATTACCAGCCTGAAGTGGAAGTGGTCGGCAACATTCCCGATGCACTGGAACGGATCATGGACAAGGCAGCCCGCCTGCAGGAACCGGTACCGTTCCTCAATCTGCGGAAACGGATGGTTGAAGAACACGAAAGCTATGCCCAGGACCTTTCCTACCCCGTCAAGCCACAAAAAGCGCTCATCGACTGCCGCCGCGTCATGGACAAGGACGATATTGTCATCTCCGACGTAGGGGCCAATAAAGTCTGGATTGCCCGCCATTATAACTGCTATAAGCCCAATACGTGCATCATCTCCAACGGGTTCGCCACTATGGGTCTTGCCGTCCCCGGCGCCATTGCCGCCAAATTAGTCCATCCAGACAGAAAGGTACTGGCCATCACCGGTGATGCCGGGTTCATGATGAACTGCCAGGAATTTGAAACGGCCCACCGTCTGGGAACAAATTTCGTCACGCTCATCTTCAACGACCGTAGCTACGGCCTGATCAAATGGAAGCAGGACATGCAATACGGCCATCACGAATACGTCGATTTCACCAATCCCGATTTCGTAAAATTTGCCGAAAGCATGGGGGCTGCCGGCTACCGCATCGAAAAGACGGAAGACTTGCTGCCGACGCTGATCAAAGCATTCAAACAGGATAAACCGGTCATCATCGACTGCCCCGTTGATTATAGTGAAAACATGAAACTGACTCATCATCTGGAAGAATTGATGAAAGAACTCTGAGAAAAAGCTTCTTATAAAAAAATGCCGCTATGAACGCGGCATTTTTTTTGCATTTTCCAGCATGGCCAGCAATGTATCGGGCAGATTTTCGTCCTGTCCGCTGTGTCCGAAAATAACGGCGATTTCAATGGAACTGCCGTGCTGCCATGCCAGAGCATAGACAGACTCTGTAAAATAAGACTGGTTGACGAGCAGCCTGTGCCGCAGCCGGCTTTCATAGAACATCGTACCCCGTACTTTCCGTGCCGTAAAGGGCTGTACCAGCTCCCATTCTGCCGGAAGGGATGTGCGCAGACGGTTATTGGCATGACTGGCCAGTGTCTGCGCAGATGGACGGCTGCCTATATCGCGGAGATAGGAATTGACCTGCTGTCTGCCATCTATAGCTGCTTCCACCTGCCATATATCAAGACTGTAACGCAGCATGTATCCGTATTGGAAATTGGCATCATCCTTTTCCACAATCTGCCAGCACACAGGTTCGGCCGGATAGATTTCCTCCATCATTCGTACGACATCATTGCCATAGGACCGGGCCGTCAGAAACGGCTGTGTACCTTCCTCCATAATGATATCCGGCGGTACGGTCACGATTCCCCAATTATCAAAGCGCGTTTCCACGCCTTTATCTTTGTCCTTTGCCATAACAGGCAGGCTCAGGCAGATAAGAGCCAGAGCCAGAATACACCATTTACCCTTCACGAGCTACCCTTCTTTCTGATATTGCTTATACGTATAGTCCATTTTACCGTATTTTTTTCATAAAGTCCAATGACCTGGCCCGTCCTATCTATTTTGTGTACAATATGATACAATAAAATAAAAAAGAATTGTGAGGGAAAACATGATGGATTTCACACTTACCCTGCAGTCCTCTGCAGAAACAACAGAAAAAGTCACGGAACAGAATACGGCTATCCGCTATGCCAGCGGCACAGCCCCTGTATATGCCACGCCTGCCCTGGTAGGACTCATGGAACACGCCGCCGTCCTGGCCGGTGATTCCCAGCTGCCTGAAGGATACAGCACTGTCGGCATCTCCATGAATGTCAAACACCTGTCGGCTACACCTATCGGCCTTACAGTCCGGGCCAAAGCCGTCCTCACAGAGCAGGACAGACGGAAACTGACCTTTACCATCCAGGCCTGGGATGACGCAGGTCTCGTCGGGGAAGCCGTCCATGAACGGTTCATCATCGAATCGGCACCCTTTGTCGCCAAGGCAGAAAGTAAACTGAAAAAATAATTCCGTAAAAAAAGAACCCCTCAGGAACGGATCATCGTTCCTGAGGGGTTCTTCTCTATCTGCATCCCATGCCATATCTACCCTTTGCCTTTATCCATTTCATGTTGCAGATGGACCAGATCCTGCAGAGTAATATGATCGACAACATCATTGATTGCCGTAGACAATTTCTTCCACACATACTCTACAGCGCACGGCGGCAGATCGGGGTTGGGTTCCGGGACAGGTGACAGATCACCTTCCATCAGACGTAGTATTTCACCTATAGTATACTCTTCAGGCGGCCGTGCCAACCGGTAGCCGCCAGCAGGACCGCGGGCACTGCATACCATACCGCCCCGTCCCAAACGTGTAACAATCTGTTCCAGATACTTCTCGGAAAGATGCTGGTGATCCGCTATTCCTTTTATGGAAATATAGCGGGGCTCCTGTTCGCGCATAGCCAGTTCCAGCATCAGACGTAATGCATAACGACCACGGGTAGATATTTTCATGGAGATTACCTCTTCTCACTACTGGGTAATAACGGCTAAGATATCTCCTGTCTTAACGTTATCACCGACCTGGACACGGATTTCATGAAGGGTCCCGTCAGCTGTGGCAGTAATATCGTTCTGCATTTTCATCGCTTCCAGTACGACCAGTACGTCACCGCGTTTGACAGCCGCACCGCTTTCTGCCTTGACTGCGGAAATCTTGCCCGGCATAGGAGCTTTTACCGTGATGGCTCCTTCCGGAACCGGGCCTTTGGGAACAACAGGTGCTGCCGGAGCTGGCTGGGCTGCCGGTGCCTTCTGTACAGGCTGCGCGGCTGGAGACGGTGCCGGAGCCGGGGCAGGAGACGCCGGTGCAGATGGTTTTTGAGGGGCGCCAACTTCTTCTACTTCTACTTCATAGGTCTTGCCATTGACAGTTACGTTAAATTTTTTCATTATACTAATTCCTCCTGGAGTCCAATTTCTCTTATCTCATACCAGCCAGACGGCCTGCCATGACCCAGCCATGATTCTGATGGGTCCTGGCTGTATCCCGCCGTATCGACCGGATGGCTGCCGGGTTGTAACCACAGGCGGCAACGGCAGCCATGATGACGGCTACGACTTCAGGCGGTATTTCACTATCCGATGGGATATCTTTTGTATCTTCTGCTTCTTCCCCAGCAGGCTGCAGTGGTTTTTCTGCCGTATTTTCCGGCACTTCCCCTACAGCCGGTTCCGCTGGTTCAGCAGTCGCCGCAGCTGCTATCCCTTGAGCAGCCGGAACCGCAGCTATCTTTTCTTCTGATGCGTTCAGACGTACCAGAAGGCCATCCCGTTCCTTCTTCAATGTTTCTACGTCAGAAGCCAGGGCTTTTATCTTGCTGTTTAAAATATACCAGCCGAGCAGGAGCAGCACAGCCAGGGCAATCAGGGCCGCTAATACGAGTTCCATCGAAATGGCTGATGTTTCTTCCATGACCTGATTCCCCCTTATAACGGAATATTACCGTGTTTCTTCTGCGGCCGGTCTTCCCGCTTGCTGTAGAGCATAGCCAGGGCATTGATGATGCGCGGACGCGTTTCTTTTGGATCGATGACGCAATCGACGTAGCCGTGTTCTGCCGCTTTGTACGGTGTCAGGAATTCCTTGATGTATTCCTGCTTTTTGGCTTCTTTATCGGGATCGCGTTTGAAAATGATATCAGCCGCCCCATCGGGTCCCATGACGGCTATTTCCGCTGTCGGCCAGGCAAATACCATGTCGGCGCCAAGCTGGCGGCAGCACATGCCGATATAAGCACCGCCGTAGGCTTTGCGCGTGACGACTGTCACTTTGGGAACCGTCGCTTCGCAGTATGCATAGAGCAGTTTGGCCCCGTGGCGTATAATGCCGCCGTGTTCCTGATTGATGCCAGGCAGGAATCCCGGCACGTCCACGAAGGTAACGACTGGGATATTGAAGGCATCGCAGAAACGGATGAAGCGGGCAGCCTTGTCGGACGCGTTGATGTCGAGGCAGCCGGCCAGGAATTTTGGCTGGTTGGCAATAATACCTACGCTCTGGCCGTCGAAACGGGCAAAGCAGGTAATCATGTTCATGGCATAGTTTTCCAGTACCTGATAAATCTCCCCGTTATCGACGCAGGATTTGATGACATCGACCATGTCGTAGGCTACGTTGTCGCTGTCGGGAATGATGGAATCGAGGGATTCATCCATCCGTCCGGGATCATCGGACGAATCATACACGGGAGCTTCTTCCATATTATTGCTGGGCAGGAAATCGAGCAGGTATTTGATCTGCTGGATGCAGTCTGTTTCGTTTTCGCAGGCAAAATGCGCTACGCCGGAAATAGTATTGTGCGCTACGGCACCACCCAGGTCCTCTGCCGTCACTTCTTCCATGGTAACCGATTTGATGACCTTCGGTCCCGTAATAAACATATTGCTTGTATTCTTGACCATGTAGATGAAATCGGTCAGGGCCGGACTGTAGACAGCACCACCGGCACAAGGTCCCATGATGACAGAAATCTGGGGAATGACGCCGGATGCCTTGGTATTATTCATAAAGATGCGGCCAAATCCGGAAAGAGCATCGACCCCTTCCTGTATGCGGGCACCGCCGGAATCATTGATTCCGACAATAGGAGCCCCCATTTTGAGTGCCATTTCCTGTACCTGGCAAATCTTGTGGGCATGCATTTCCCCGAGAGAGCCACCTTCGACGGTAAAATCTTCTGCATAGGCAAAGACGAGGCGGCCATTGACATTGCCGTATCCCGTAACGACGCCGTCGCCGGGGATTTCCTTCTTTTCCATGCCAAAATTGGTGCAGCGGTGATGGATAAACTGGCTGATTTCGGTAAAACTGCCTTCGTCAAAAAGCATATGCAGCCGTTCCCGGGCTGTCATCTTCCCTTTTTCATGCTGTTTATCAATTTTTTGCTGGCCGCCGCCCATTTCTATCGTATCAAGCTTCTGATGCAGGAGCTCAATCTTTTCCTGAACTGTTGCCATAATGCACCTCCAATACACTTTATCGCATAGTTATTATATTTTATCATATTTCCCATGTTTTTACTACGGTTATTCTCTATTTATTATAATACGAATCCACTAATCATTCCACAAAAATTTGTAAATACGTACACCATGTCATCATAAAGAAAACAAAGTACCGCGACAGCTGGCATACAATGCCAACTGCCGCGGCAGAAAACGGACTCAACATATAGAAACTTGAATATAAACAAAGCCCCTTCAGTCAGCCTGGCTGACAGCTTCCCCTCATGGGGACGCCACTTTCCCTGCAAACCATCCTTTCCTACTGATGGAGGAAGAATTTTTTTCCTGCTTCTGTTTCACACGTGAGGTCACAGTCGGGAGACAGGGTATGACCATCAAGAACGTAGACGACGGCACGGCACCAGTCGCGGATCATCGCTTCTGAGAAATGCAGGAGGTAGGCCACGTCCACAATATAATCCAGCTGATCATTATAAATGCGGTCATCGATGGCGGCCAGCATGAAGAACCAGAAAACTGTATCGTAAGGAGCAGACTCGGGAACACGGATATCATAATAGCTGCTGCCGGTAGCATTTGGTTTAGAAATAGAAAAACTATTGTTTTGAACATAACCATATACATTATTTCCCATCTCACACCGGGAAAAAATAGATTCTGCTACTAACATGTTGATATAGGGATTATCGACGTATGAAGAAAGCCATTCAGGACCTACAGGAACACAAGGAACGCTTGAACTAGACCTATAAGGCCATAAATATTTTTGCAGGCGTTCTACGGTTGCCTTAAATTTCACCATTTTCATTTGTGCTACTTCTGCGTTTTGTTCGTTATCTGCCATGGGTATTCTCTCCTTTATTCTGTCTGTACTTGTGTCTATTTTATCTCATAATCAGGATAGCTGATTTTCTGTGTTGCCTGTATTTCTCTACTTGATTTCCTGTGTTGCCTGCATTGACTTTCTTATACGCTCGATGAAAGACAGGGATTCTTCTCTGCAGGACCGGGCTTCTGATACGAGAGGGCGTGTCGAGACATCGATATCAAAGGTCGCATGTCTCAGTTCTTCCCGGGCCGCATCCTGCAAGCTGTGTGTCGAGACGTCGATATCGAAGGTCGCCCGTCCCAGTTCTTCCCGTGCCATATCCAGCAGGCTGTGTGTCGAGACATCGATATTAAAGTTCGCCCGTCCCAGTTCTTCCCGGGCTGCATTCAGCAGGCTGTGTGTCGAAACATCGATATCAAAGGTCGCATGTCCCAGTTCTGCCTGGGCTGTGTCCAACAGCAGCCTCGTCGCTACGTCGATATCGAACACGGCTGCTCCCAGTATATGCTGGGCTTCTTCGTACAGGACCGCTGTTTTCTGTTGCTGTTCGTCACTCAGCTGGCTTTGAAAGGCTTCAGATACGACGTACGGCTTGTCCTGTTTTTTATTCTGCCGTACCGGTTCCGGTGGTTCTTCCGGCATTCTCAACGGTTCCGGCAGGTCAACCTGTTCAAAGACAATCCCCTTTTCTTCCAGTTCGTCTGGCGATGCAACGTCGATCTGGATGCGGGGTCTGCCAAGAATGCCGATATAGGTCCGCTGCACCACATCAGATGGCACAGTAAATTCCTCACCGCAAAGGTATATGACCGGTACGCCGTCACCGATGAGTTCATCCAGATCTTCCTGGGTGAAAGCTGTCATTTCCCCGTGCTGCCAGATGGATTCGTCGGCCGTCATCTGCCGCAGCAACGCTTCTTTTTCCTGCCGCCGCTGCATCCGTGTCACATCTACGGTCGTTTCCTTCGCTTCCCAGGCGACGCCCAGGAGATGGCACAGCTGCTGTTCCAGATCCGGGCTTTCCGCCGGCAGGGACTCTACGGACGCGGCCAGTTCATCAAAATACCGGTCCCGCAGCCATTCTGCCAGTTTGCCGTCGAGAAAATATCCCAGTACATGGGGCCAGTCGAAATGGTCCCGCAAATCTTCCAATGTCCGCACTTTGGCCCCGTCGGCCATAGTGAGGGCATATTTTATTTTTTTTACCATAGGTACACTCCTGCATCAGAAAAAACTGAAAATGCTCTTAAGACCATTCTTGATTCCTCTGGCAACCGCCTTTGCCCCGGAATACAGAGCATGGCCCACGCTTTTGGCGACGCGGACAGCCGTTTTGGCAACGGTTTTGACGCCGCTGTACACGGCTTTTCCCACAGTAGAACCAGCCAGACAGCCGGTCAGGCCACCTACGATGCCACCTACGACGGCACCGACGCCGGTCCCGATGACGGGAATCCACGAAAGCATGGCGGCTCCTGTAATGGCGCCTTCAACCATACCGATACTGCCGGCGATATATCCGCCAACGGTCGATACGGTAACGCGGCCCATGGCGTCAATAGCCTCCATTGCCGTCAGTTCGCCCTTGGCGGCACGGTAGCAGATTTTTACCTGCTCGATGCCGGCCCAGGCCAGGGGCGTCAGGACCGCGACCGGCGTTCCTCTGGCCAGTATGGGAATGAGATTTTTTTCCACACCGACTTTGAGAGCCCCGGCGGCAGCCGCCTTGATCCCCGTATCGGCGCCGGTCGTGATAGCTGTGCGGACTACTTCTTCGCCGTCGATTTTTTCTCCCTTCAGCGCTTTTCCCGCCAGATGGAATCCCGTGGCCAGGGCCGCGCCGGAAATGCCTGCCAGAGCCGCCTGTTTGCCGATATGCAAAGCCAGGGAACGGGTATTGAAGGAATTCCAGTTGTCCTGAGCCAGACGGCGTCCACGCTGGACGCGTTCCTGCATGGCCTTGGCCTGTTCTTTGCCCAGCGGCCGGGACCGGACGCCATCGGGGCTTTCTATCGTATCGGATACGTGTTTCCCCGGCGAGACGTGCTGACGGACGTCACTTACCTGCCCTTTCGGTACCAGGGAGCGCTGCCCCCGGTAGTCGCCGTGCTCCAAATAGGACGCCGTGGCCTCAGCATTGCGTCCGAATTTCAGCTGATAGCGCCGTACCGGAGTCTGCACCTTCAGACGCGTATCGCAGATGACGACATCGACGGAGTTTTTTCCATAGGCCGTACCATCGGGCTGGAGTACATCCGCACGGTACGGGGAGTTTTCCAGTGCCGCCGTCCGGTTAAAGGAACTGACTTGCTGCTGTTCGGCAATGAATCCGTCGAGATTGGGGTTCATATTGACTGAGCCATTCTGTTTCATGATTACCTTGAGCATAGCCTGATTGTTATCGGCCAGTACATCGTCTATGCGCTGCAGATACTGGCCCATGGCTGTCACACCGACGCCGACAGACGCCTTCTGAATTTCATCGGCGAGCCATGATTCCTTTGTCTGCCCCGCCGCACAGGCCTTATCCAGTGACGTTTTACGCACCTCAGCCTGTTCTATTTCGCGCACGATGTCCCGGCTCATAGCGGCTATGTCATCCTTACTGTACGATGGAAGTTCTTTGCCCAGTGTTTCCGTCAGCCACTCCTCGGTACTCACGGCCGGATCCTTTGCCCCGTAGGAACGGAAGAACCGTTCCATGACTGGCCGCATCTGCCGTACCATGTCTTCGCCGCTCATCTGACGGGGCTGTTCTTTTTCTTCCATGGCCCTGCTCCTTTCTATGCCGAAGCATTTTTGAACTTACGCTGTTTATAGAGAGATTCCATCTTTTGCAGGGAATCCTTCATGATTTCTTTCAGAGAATGAGTCTGGCTGACCGCTTCCAGGATGCCGTCGGTAGTAATCGCATCTTCTCCTTTGGCAAAGGCTGCTTCGATGCTGTCCTTGACGACGCCTTCGATATCAGCGCCGCTATAGCCATCTGTCCGGGCCGCCAGCCGGTCCAGGTCGATGCCTTCCAGATCATCGGGCCGCCGTTTCCCGATGTGGATGGAAAAGATTTTTTTCCGTTCTTCCTTATTGGGCAGGGCCACATAGAAGATTTCATCGAAACGGCCTTTCCGCAGCAGTTCCGGCGGCATACTGGCGATATTATTGGCTGTAGCCACGACGAAGGCCTGACTGTCTTTTTCCTGCAGCCACGTAAGGAACGTCCCGAACAGACGGGTTGTCACGTCTGCTGCGCCGCCGCTGCCACCGACTCCGGCAAAGGCTTTTTCAAGTTCATCGATCCATAGTACACACGGCGCAATGGCTTCGGCCAGGCCAATGGCCTTGCGCATATTGGCTTCCGATTCACCGACGTATTTGCCCATGAGGCGGCCCATATCGAGGCGCAGCAAGGGAACGCCGAAGAGTTTGGCCGCCGCCTTGGCATTGAGAGATTTGCCGCATCCGGGCATGCCGGCAATGAGGACGCCTTTTGGCATATCGACACCAAAGGCAGCAGCGGCCTCCATATTGCGGAAAATCTTTTCCTTTCTCTGGAGCCATTGTTTCAGGCTTTCCAGTCCACCGATATCATCCATGCCTTCTTTGAGGGGAATCATTTCCAATATGCCCGATTTCTGTACGACCTGCTTTTTCTGCTCCAATATGAGCGATAAATCGGACCGGGTGATTTCCCCGTCATCAGACAGGGCCAGTGCCAGGATGGTATTGATTTCATACTCCGAAAGGCCTTTGAACATCTGTGCCAGTTCGCGGATGAACTCCGGCAGCATGTCCACTTCCTGATCGTGACAGAATTGTTCAATCACACCACGGATGTCCGACACGGTCAGGTATTCGTCGTGGAGGATGGTCAGAAACGGATCCAGCTCGCCGGGAATGCAGACCTCAGAAGACACGATGACTATATTGAAATCGGGCAGAGAGCCATTGCTGATCCGCCGGGCCAGGTATTTCAGCAGTTCGATGACGGTCATCTGATCCTTGAAAAGGGGGACGTCTTTGAGGACCAGGACAGACCGCTGCAGGGACAAAGGGTCATCGATAAGTGTCCGCAGAATATCTTCTAGTGGCGCCTCAGCTTGCATGAGCACCTGATTTTCAAAATAGCCGCGCACATTCCATTCCTCTATTTTCCGGCCGCCGGCGACGGACCGGATGAGTGCATCGGCTTTATCTTCTTCATACGTGTTGAGGTAAATGATGGGAAATCCTGCATCCATATAGCGGATGAATTGTTCTTTTATATGCTTCATTTCGGGCAATCCTCCTTAATATCTGTATACGCGTTTTGTATTCGCTGCAACGTCTGGATAAAGGCCTGCCGTAACGGTTCCGGCCCGATGATGACGATGGCATCGCCCTGCATGAGGAGCCAGCGGAAAAAGCCGGAGATGCTCACGGTCACTTCCACCAGCACGGTATCTTCCTCCCAGGAAAGCACCGTGTGGGCGGGGATTTTATCGAACAAAGCTTCTACCGCGCTGTTCTTACAGCGCAGGGTCAGGCGTACAGGTTTTCCGCCGAACATAAAGGGCGTCGTCGAGCGCAGGCGGCGGAGAGAAAACGCGTCTTCCTCCGGCAAATGACTTCCCCCGTGAATAACATCGAAGGAACGGATGCGGTCGAGTCGGAAAAATGCCGGTCCCGTATGAGCCGTCCCTTCTACAACGGCGATAAGATAAAAATATCCATCGGAAACGACGACCGACAGGGGAAACACGACATGAGACGTCCGCATGTCGTCGCCGCGGCTGTAATGAAGGCGGATTTTCCTGTGATCCCGGATGCATTGCTGCAGGTCCCACTGGGTCTTTATGATGGCCTGGTGATGGGCCGGTTCATGGTAGCCGTCCAGTTCTTCTTCCAGCAGCTGGGAAAATTCCGTCTCATCCCGGGGCGACAGCAATCCGCACAGAGCCTGTACCAGCCCTTCCATTTCATCGAGACGCAGTGCCCGGCTCCCGAGCAGGATTTTCAGGATGGTCAGCGCCTCCATGCTCTGCAACGGGCGATGCTGATAGTGGCTCAGGATATAGGACCCTTTCTGACGGTCCCAGAGCAGCACGGCCGGACTGCGGGCTTCGGAAAGGACAGCACGGATAGATTGCATGTCCCGTTCAATGGTCCGCTCTGTCGTATTAAATTCCAATGCCAGACTCGTCTTATTCAGCCATTCGTGTTTCAATAAACGGCAGAATACGAGAAGTATCCGTTCAGCTTTATCCATACAATCTCCTTTCGTCCCTATAGTATCATAAAATTACGACATATATTGTCGCTAAAATCATAAACAATCTGTAACATATAACGTTTTTGTACGTAAAAAATCCCTCAGGACAGGCCATACTCCTGAGGGACTGACAGACTGAATATTATTTTTTATAATGTTCGTGCCACTGATGATGGAATGTGCCTTCCCGGTCGGTGCGCTGATAGGTGTGTGCCCCGAAGTAATCACGCAGAGCCTGTATCAGGTTGGCTCCGACGCGGGGACTGCGGTAGGCGTCGAGGTATTCCATAGCATTGGCAAAAGCCGGGATGGGAATGCCTTCCTGTACAGCCAGGCATACAATCTGGCGCAGACTTTCTTCATTGGCATTGATCTTCTCCAGGAAGAACTGGTCGAATATCAGGTTTTCCAGATCCCGATTTTTTTCATAGGCTTCGGTGATTTTATTGAGGAATTCAGCCTGAATGATGCAGCCGGCCCGGAAAATAGATGCGATACGGCCGTAGTCGAGATTCCAGTGGTACGTTTCCGATGCGCTGCGATAAAGAGAAAATCCCTGGGCGTAGGCCACGATTTTTCCCGTATACAGGCTGCGCCGTACGGCTCCGATGAATTTTTCTCCTTTGACAGGCTTATGTTCCGGTCCGGAAATGACCGTTTCTGCCATGTGCCGCTGAGGCAGGTTGGACATGACACGGGCATTGCAGGCGGCGGTAATCATAGAAATATCGACGCCCTGTTTCAGCGCTTCGATGCTAGTCCAGCGTCCTGTGCCCTTCTGTCCTGCCGCATCGACGATTTTATCGATGACCTGTCCGCCCGTTTCGTCATCTTCAGCAAAAATATCGGCGGCGATGCCGATGAGGAAACTGTGCAGTTCCCCCTGATTCCACTGATGGAAAATATCGGCGATTTCTCTGTTCGTATAGCCGCCAACGTTTTTCAGCAGCAGGTACGACTCGGCAATGAGCTGCATGTCCGCATATTCGATGCCATTATGGACCATTTTGACATAGTGGCCGGCACCGTCGCTGCCGATATAGGTGCAGCAGGGCTTGCCATCACTGGCCTTGGCTGCAATGGCTTCATAAATGGGCTGGATTTCCGGATACGTGTCTTTATTGCCGCCGGGCATGATGGACGGGCCGCGACGGGCACCGGTTTCTCCGCCCGATATGCCCATGCCATAGAAATGGATACCCTGCTTGTGGCAGTATTCATAGCGGCGGCGCGTATCCCCAAAATAAGAATTGCCCCCATCGATGAGGATATCCCCCTGGTCGAGGAGAGGGATGAGCTGGTCAATCATGCTGTCTACGGGCTTTCCTGCCATGATCATAAACATGATTTTACGGGGCCGTTTGAGGGACGATACGAAATCCTGCAGGCCGTAATAGGCGGTAATATGATCGTGGGGCCGTTCTTTGACAAATTTTTCCGTCAGATCCGGTGTATAGTTATAGACGCTGACCGTAAATCCATGATCTGCCATATTGAGGGCCAGATTGCTGCCCATGACAGCCATTCCAACAACGCCGATATCATGTAAATCCATTATGTATTCGCTCCTTTACCACTGACTTTGTTCCCGTCAGATTTTTTTCTGGTACTCCGTGATTTCTGCAAATTCATCCTGCAGCTTCAGATACAGCCGGGCAAAGATACTGTACAGTTCCTGGTATGTTGCCACGTTTTCTGCTATCGGTGTATACACTTTTTTCGCATGGACCAGATGGGCCGTATCGGCAATGCTGTCTAATCTGCCGCTAGCAATAAATCCCAGTGTCGCCGCGCCAAACGCCGCACCTTCGCTATTGTCGGGAAGAGTCAGTTTTTCGTTGAGCACGTCCGACAGAATCTGCAGCCAGAGGCGGGACTTGGTAAAGCTGCCACTGACCCGGATATCGCGGATATCGCCGAACTCCCGGAGGGCCAGCATGACACTGTTCAAGCTGTAACAGATACCTTCCATGACGGCCCGGATGATGTGGGAACGGCTATGATTGAGGGAAAAGCCAAAGAACATACCCCGCAGTTCCGAATTCCAGTAGGGTGCCCGTTCCCCTGTAAAACAAGGCAGGCAGATAAGACCGTCGGCGCCGGCATCGACGTGTTCGGCCTTCATGGTCATGAGGTCATAGGGGTCGATATCCAGGTCTTCCAGTTTACTTCCGCCGTAATGGCAGATTTTGTCGCGTACCCAGCGCAGAATCATGCCGCCGTTATTGATGGCACCACCGGCAACCCACATATCATCGGTCAGATTATAACACCAGGTGCGCATCTGCGGATCTGTCTTCGGCTGTCTGGTCAACATGCGCAATGCACCGCTGGTGCCGATGGTCGCACTGAGCTGACCCGGCTGGACGGCACCAATGCCGACGTTGACCAGGACGCCATCGGTGGCACCGATGACGACGGGAAGACCTTCCGGCAGATGCATGGCTTCGGCGGCTTTGGGAGCCAGGGCGTGCATGTACGTCGTGGAAACGACAGGTGGCATATAGGACTTGTCAATGCCGGCATAAGAAAGGATTTCATCATCCCACCGGAGTGTCCGTTCGTTATACATACCACTGGTGCTGGCCGTCGATTTATCGATGACCCATTGGCCAGTCATGTGGTAAAAAATATAATCCTTGATAGAGCCGACGTATTTCATCTGACGGAACAGATCCGGCTGATGGCGTTTGAGCCAGAGTACCTTGGCCAGTGGATAGCAAGCATGGATGGGGCAGCCCGTCCGTTCATAAAACGACTGGCACAGTGCCGGGTCTTTTTTCATATCGCGGACAATATCGGCACTGCGGCTATCTGCCCAGGTCTGCATGTCCATGAGCGGTTCCAGATGTTCATCGAGCCCGGCAAAGCTGTGCATGACCGTACTCAGGGCAATCCCTGCCAGTTCTTTATTCTTATAGCGGAGCTGGGCTGCCGTTTTGCTGATGACTTCTTCTACCGATTCATATATCTGGAGCGGGCTTTCTTCGGCCCAGTCCGGGTGAGGCGTCAGGAGCGGATAAAAGGCTTCCGACGAACACACATTCGTCCCGTCTTCCGTATAAGCAATGGCCCGCACTCCCGTCGTTCCTACATCGACACCAATCCATACTTCCTGATTGGATGATTCCATACTCATAATTATCTTCTCCCCTTCCGTATATCACAGGGTTTCGCTGATGGCCTGTCTCAGACCGTAAGGGCCCCTACAATATCGGTAATATGTCTGATACCTTCTTCTTCGCAATACTGAGCCATCCCCTCTGCGATTTCCTGTACCGCCCGGGGATTGACAAAATTGTACGCTCCTACGGCAACAGCGCTGGCTCCGGCCAGCATAAATTCGATGGCGTCCTGCCAGCAGGCAATGCCACCCAGACCAAGAATTGGAATCTGCACGGCCTTCGCCGTCTGCCATACCATGCGCAGGGCGATGGGCTTGACGGCCGGACCGGAAAGGCCGCCTGTAATATTCCCCAGCAGGGGGCGTCGTGAATGAATATCGATAGCCATACCCGTCAGCGTATTGATGAGAGATACGGCATCGGCACCGGCTGCTTCTACGGATTTGGCCATGACCGTAATATCCGTCACGTTCGGTGATAATTTCACGATGACCGGCTTTTTCGTATGCGTTCTGACCTGTTCCGTTACGGCCGCCGCTGCCCTGGGATCCGTTCCGAATACGATGCCGCCTTCTTTGACATTGGGACAGGAAATATTGACTTCCAGCCCGGCTACGCCATCGACATCGAGTGCTTCGGCCAGCCTGCCGTATTCTTCAGCTGAACCGGCAGAAATATTGACGATAAGAGGCGCTCCCATATGCCTCGTTTTAGGAAGAATATCGCGTTTAAATACATCCAGTCCGGGATTTTCCAGACCGATACAATTGAGCATGCCCGATGGGGTTTCTGCAACCCGTACGCCGGGATTTCCTGCTCTCGGCAGTGGTGTGATTCCCTTGGAAATGACAGCGCCAATTTCACTGAGGTCGAGGAAATCACTGTATTCCACGCCGAATCCAAAGGTTCCCGAAGCTCCCATGACAGGCGTTTTCATAGGGATGCCGGCGAATGTTACGGCCAATCGATTTGTACTCATCAAAATACCTCCTTCGCCGGGAATACCGGTCCGTCTGCACACACCTTATGCCGCCTGCCATCGATTTTGCTGGCAAAGGTACAGCCGAGACAGACGCCGATACCGCAGGCCATGCGTTTTTCCATAGATACTTCACAGGAAATATCCGCCTTTGCCGCAGCCTCTGCTATGGTTTTCATCATCACCGTCGGCCCGCAGACGGAAATGCGGTCTATGGAATGGTCTTTAAAAATCGCAGGCAGAGCCTGTACAGCAAATCCCTGTATGCCCCGGGACCCATCATCGGTCGTCACATAGATATCCTCGGCATAGGGTTCAAAAAACCGTGTCCAGAACGTTTCTGCCGCGGTTTTTCCAGCCACGAGAACTACCGGATGATCCAGTTTTTTTGCCAGGAAAATAAGCGGTGCCAGCCCGACGCCACCGCCAGCCAGCAATGCCCTGCCCGGACTCGTCGTGAATACGCCATTCCCCAGAGGGCCTTCCACGTTCAATATATCGCCGGGATGCAGCCTGGCCAGTTCCTGCGTTCCCGTACCGACGATGCGGTAGATGATGGTAACCGTCCCCTGTGAAGATGCATCGACGATGCCGAAAGGACGGCGCAAAAACGTCGTACCGCCATCATAGTGTACGTTGACAAACTGCCCCGGCCGCGCATTCCGGGCAATCTGTGGTGCATGGAATTTCATCTGCCATACGGCAGGGATAATCGCTTCATTCTTTACTATTTCAGCCTGCTCCAGATAGTTCATAAGCAATGCCTCCTACAAAAAGTTTCCCTGGATTTCTCCTTTCCCTATTTTACCATAGATGCAAAAAAGATGGAAAAAAATAGTAACTGTCTTGTATGAAAAAAATACTGCGTTATCCCCCGGACCGTGTAAAAAGCGGCACCATCGGTGTCGAACTGCCTGGCATCACGACGCGTCTCGTAGATGAAAATGGTAGTGACGTATCCGATGGCTGCAAAGGACAGCTCCTGGTCCGCGGCGGAAACGTCATGCAGGGCTACTGGCACCGGCCGGAAGAAACGGCCCGGACGCTGGCCGGCGGCTGGCTCCATACCGGTGATATAGCCGTCAGGGACAGCGACGGATATCTGCGCATCGTAGACCGCCTGAAAGAAATGATTATCAGCATGGGAGAAAACATTTATCCCCGGGAAATCGAAGAACTGCTCTACGAATACCCTCATATCAGAGAGGCTGCCGTCATCGGCGTTCCGGACAAGCTCCGGGGGCATGTCGGCTGCTGCTATTATACGGTAGAACCGGGCGCTGCCGTCGATAAGCGGGCTCTGAAAAAATATCTCCAACAGAACCTGGCCTTGTTTAAAGTTCCCCGTATCTATTATGAAATAGACGAAATGCCCCGCCTGGCCACGGGAAAAATTGCAAAAAAAGAATTGGAACAACGTTATGCCAGCAAACAATCTTAAGTTCTTACAATGTAAAACGCCCTGCATGAAGTATGTGTCATGCAGGGCGTTCCATATATCCATTATTTATTTTTTGCTTCTTTTTCCATATTCAGAGTGACTTCATCGCGCCAGATACCGAGACGGGCTACGCAGTCAGCAGCCGATTCGTCCCATTTTCCATCTTTGAGGCGCTGTTTGTAATCGTCTACGAGAATCTTGACTTTGCCGCTCAGAAGGAATACGACAATAAGGTTGCAGACGACGCACGTACCATAGAAGAAGTCGAAGGAAGACCACAGTGTCTTGGCAGCGCCAATGGCTCCGACAATGGCCCAGGCACAGCCGACAGCGTAATAAATCTTGATCCAGACGCCTTCCAAACCTAGTGAATTGAGGCAGATACCACCGTAATAAACATTGACGACGCATGTCGTAAAAGCAAAGAACGTAATGATGACCGAGACGAATACGGCACCGGCAGCCACACTGCCAAAAGCCGTGGAGAAACCGGCCGTCGTAAGAGCGGCGCCGGAAATACCCGTGTTCCAGAGGCCCGATGTCATGACGACCATAGCCGTCATGGTGCAGACGACGATGGTATCGAAGAATACTTCAAAAATCCCCCACAGGCCCTGTTTGACCGGATGATTGACCGATGCCGAGGAATGAGCCAGCGGTGCCGTACCGGTACCGGCTTCGTTGGAATAAATGCCACGGGCCAGGCCCCAGCGGACAGCCAGCATAACCGTGCTGCCAGCAAAGCCGCCTGTAGCAGCCGTGCCGGTAAAAGCATCTTCAAAAATCAGGGCAAATGCCTGAGGAATCATGCTGGCATTGACAATCATGACGAAAATAGCGCCGATGATGTAGATAACCGCCATGAATGGAACGACGAGATTGGCGAAATTGGAAATACTCTTGAGACCACCCAGAAGAACGGCTGCCATAAGGACGGCAACGGTAATGCCAACGACATACGGATTGACAGCAAAGGCTGTATTAATGGCATTGGAGATTTCTGCTGCCTGGATAGACGGAGCAAACATCATGCCTGCCGCCATGACGATAGCCCAGATGACGGATAGCCAGCGCCAGTTCTTACCAAGGCCGTTCTTGACATACCAGGGGAAACCACCGTGCCAGACGCCGCTTACAGGGTCTTTTTCACGATAGGCCAGACCCAGGGTAACTTCCGAGAACTTAACAATCAGGCCCAGCATAGCAATAAACCACATCCAGAAGACAGCACCGGGACCGCCCGTTGCGATAGCGACGGAAACGCCGGCGATGTTGCCAACACCCAGTGTCGATGCCAGAGCCGTACAAGCTGCCTTGAACGGATTAATGTTGCCATCACCGGATCCCTTATCAAAGATTTTACCAAAGGTATTCTTCATGACGTGGCCGAAAAAGGCGAACTGGAAAAAGCCAAGACGGACCGATAAGAAGACAGCTACAAAGGACGTACCGATGAGCAGCGGCCAGCCCCAGATAAAATCAGCAAAAGCCATCATTCCTTTTGCAATCAAACCAAAAAATTCCATACACATTGCCCCCTCATGCAATTATTGGAATTCTCGCCTGCACAAAATAATAAAACCTGAAAGCTTGAATCATACCGACCGAGAACTCCAGAGCTGCGATATGATGTCTTTCCATAACAGAATAAGAAAATTTCTTCAAAACAGATGGTATAAAGTATTCTTTGGATAATATAAAGAAGAAATTCTTTCTCTGTTATTAAGAAAATGAAATAACACACTTACTATAGCACATTATCTGCAGCTTTGTAAATATATTTTTAGCATACTAGAATAAAATAACTGAAAAATCATCTATTTTATCGTTAATATATTTCTTTTCGGCATATTGTATACAAAATACATTAAAAAATAAAAGAGAGTGTGCTGTTACCTGGTTTCGTGCATAAAAAAAAGCATCCAGAATAGTCTGAATGCAGTCAGGTCATTGGTGACCCAGTAGGGATTCGAACCCTAGACCCACAGCTTAGAAGGCTGTTGCTCTATCCAGCTGAGCTACTGAGTCATAAAAAAAGTAAAAAAATGGAGCGGGTGATGGGAATCGAACCCACGTAACCAGCTTGGAAGGCTGACGCTCTACCATTGAGCTACACCCGCGTGCAGATGGTCGGAGCAGCAGGATTCGAACCTGCGACCCCCTGGTCCCAAGCCAGGTGCGCTACCAAACTGCGCTATGCCCCGTCAACGTAAAACATTATACACGTTATCCCATCGTTTGTCAAATATTATATCACTAAATTTTATAGGTGATAAAATTGGATATCCGTCAGCCGGCCATCTTCTGCCGTGACGATGGCGTAAGTCCCTTCTCTCCTGTCTCTGGGGCGGCCGATACTGCCGGGATTGACAACGACAAAGCCATCCTGTTCCAGTTTATACTGGCAGTGCGTATGACCGAATACGACCAAGTCAGCTCCGGCACTGTGCCCCCATTCTTCCAGTTTTCGGAGCCGTTTTTCTCCATACCACTGACTACCATGGATGACGGCAATCGTAAGGCCGGCAGCCTTCACGATGCGCCGTTCGGGCACATTCATATCTGTCAGGTAGTCATTATTACCGAGGACGGCATATACGGGTACGGCCGCATATGCAGCCAGATCTTCGGCATCGTTGCAGTAATCGCCACCGTGTATCCAGCAGCAGACGTCCGGTGCCTGATCCACCATCTGTTCCAGACAGGAAAACCGTCCATGGCTGTCACTGACTAATCCAATACGGGCTGTAGTCATGGCAAAAGCTCCAATAGTTTTTTCAAGGCACGGCCGCGGTGGCTGATCTTGTTTTTCTCTTCCAGTGACAGTTCTGCCATCGTCCTGCCATAGGAAGGTACATAAAACAAGGGATCATAACCAAATCCGCCTGTACCGGCATAGAAATCACGGATGATACCGGAACAGGTTCCTTCGGCATGAATTTCACGGCTATCGGGCCAGATAAGGACCAGGTCGCACACATAATGGGCCGTCCGCTGTTCTGGAGGAAAAGGCCGCAATTCATCGATGAGTTTCTGGTTATTCTTTTCATCGTCGCATTCCGGTCCGGCATATCGCGCCGAATAGACGCCGGGCCGGCCATGAAGAGCATCGGCAATGATGCCCGAGTCATCGGCCAGGCAGGGCCGGCCTGTAGCCTTCATATAATACAGGGCTTTCAGACGGGCGTTTTCCTCAAAGGTTGTGCCCGTTTCTTCCGGCTCCTTGATATCAGAAATGACGTCATGTACAGACACGACGTCATATCCCAATGGTTCAAGAGCGCCTTTGAATTCCCGGATCTTTCCGGCATTATGCGTTGCCAGGACAATCGTTTCCTTCATCGTATGCTCCTTCTCCGCCTTTAGTTCTGCTGCTTGGCGGCTGCTTCACTTTTTTGTTCCCGCACGGCCTGGGCATAGTTTTTGATGACGACAATAGGTGTCTTCTGCGATGCGTTGCCAAAGGGGTTATTGATCAGGATGCGGGCAATTTCCTTCGGATTAAGGCCACGGGAATGTCCCAGGACAGCCGAACGTTTGAGGTCATTGACATCAGCTACGCAGGCGCCGTAACAGCCCATGCGCTTTTTGATGGCTTCTGCCACTTCATCAGGCTTATCCGGACCATAGACGATACATTTGTCAAAAGGCGGCATCGTACCTGTTACGTCATCAGTCAGCGATGCCTGACGGCATTTAGCATACCAGACGCCATTTTTACCGACCAGTTTTGCCAAAAAGCCAATGATGAACCAGAAGAGCATCTTCCATTCTCCTTCGAGGTTCATAGCCGCCTGCATACCATACAGGCTGGCCATGCTCCCTTCACCGGGAACGAAGCGGCGCATGAGACGACATTGCCAGGTCGGCGTCAATTCTTCCGGGCGGGTATAGCGGTGCTGGGTGATAGCGACGACGCTTTCAGCCGAGCAGACGATATCATCGGGGCCGACAATATCTTTTGCATATTCTTCTATGACATCGACGATGTCATCTTTATCTGTCAGTATTCTGGTCTTTACCGGTACTAATTCTAATTCTGCCATGTCTTTTCCCCCTCCTATGCTTGTTCCATTGCCCGTTTTACTTCGGAAGCTTTCAGTGTAATGCGGGCCTTGTGAATATACCATTCACTACGGGATACGACCTGATATACCAGATCAATAGGCATATCCGGGAACGTTTTCAGGTCTTCGCGGATGGTTCCTTCTTTACTTACCAGTTCGATGGTAACGCGGATACGGCCCGATTCACCAGGGTTGATGATAACCGATTCCCAATATCCATCATTGCGTTCCGCCGCTTTATTTGCCAGCTGGGAATGGACAATGACTTTGTCATACTGTTCATATGGAAGCAGGGTCCGGGGATAAAAATCCATAATTGTTCCCAGCTGTTTCCCTACATTCTTGAAAGGAACTTCCGTTTCAAATACAGCCGTACTGGCAGTCAGGCTTTTTAAGGCAAAGGGCTGGCGTTTCCGCGCTTCAATAACGAAGCGGGCATCACCCTGGTGCCAGGCAAAGAGGCGGAATAACAGATACAGTACAGCAACGAGGCCGACAATGAAAATAATGATGTTCAGTAACTGGTAGACAATCACGACACAGGACTCCTTTAGGTAAAATACGCAGTGAAACTAGAGTAGTGGATGCAGAAATATATTACATTTCCTGCTGATCCTTTTCATACATGGCTTTCAGTCTGAGATACGGGCCATCGCCGATGCGGGCTACTTTGCCCGTATCCTTGTGGGTAAATACGTTCTGCGTCGTGCCTTCAGCCATAAGGCGTCCGTCACGTTTACGCAGAATCCGGTAGGCATACACCATCTGGGCCCGGGATAACTTGACCAGCCGGGCTTCAATGATGATTTCATCATCATAATAAATGTTGTCGATGTACTCACAACTTACGTTTTTGATTGGAAAGAGGATTCCTTCATCCATGAGTTCAAATAAATCGACACCGGCAGCACGCATATATTCACAGCGCGCACACTCAAACCAGCGGATGTGATTGGCATGATGGGCATTGCCCATCATATCTGTCTCGCTGAAGCGGACTCTTTCTGTTACGCTGACCATTTTCTCCACTCCTGTTCTCACTCAAACATGCCCTATTATTTTACGCTGTATAGGACCATTTGTCAAAAGTTGCCGCATAAAACATGGTACTTTATACCGTAAAAAAAGCTGCCGCAGATGCGGCAGCCTGAAACACTATAACTGACGGGCCTGCAGCTGATGCAGTCTTTCCTCCCGCCGGAATATTCACCAGTCACAGCGGGCAAAGGGAAGGATGCGACGTACTTTTTCTTTGTGCTCCGGTTTGATGTACGCCGCTGCAAACTTCAAAGCCGCTGCCACGACAGCCGCATCATCGATCCAGCCAGCGACAGGCAGGATATCGGGAACGATATCGATGGGCAGGATGACATATCCGATGGCACCCATGAGCACGAGCCGGACCATGCGGGGCGTATCCTTGTCCTGAATGCAATAAAAGATGGCCAGGAGTTTCGGCAGAAAATGCAGTTTCCCCTTCGTTTTACTCAGGAACCGCAGAAAACGGCCTGGCGAATAGAAGCGGGTAAAAAACAGCAATAATTTCCACATAGGCACACCTTCATTTATTTTTCATCAAGAGGAATCTTAGCATCTTCTACAGCCGCCTGTACCTTTTCATCGACAGACGGTTCGGCAGTATCAGCAGCAGCTGTTTCCCCTTCCGGGGCCGCATCTTCCTGCACCGGTACTTTGGCATCGGCACTGTTTTCTTTTGCTTCTTCTACGTCATCGACAACACTGCGGCGCCGTACGGAATCGACGACAACCTGCCCTTTTTCCTTGACGTCGTCAAAGGCATCGATAGCCGCTTCCTTGGCCGCACTGCCCCAGCGTTTCATGAAATCAACCGTTTCATCTCCGAGAGGTACGTTTTTCAGCGGGTTGTCACGCAGCCGGTCTACTTGTTTGCGGGCCTTGTCCTTCCACTGTGCCATCATTTCAATATACGGACCCATGTCGGTAGGCATACCGTCTTTCATCCAACGCTGCGTTACGCGGCCCAGGCTGTAGGTGATACCTACGGCAACAGGAACCTGTACGGCACTGAACGGAATCAGTGTCGTCAGGAGATTGCCGGCCATACGGCTGCCCATAGCACCGAGGAAAGCGATGACAGCACGTTCAGAAAGTTTAACATTGTACACTTTGGCAATGCGGCTGACAAGATATACTTCATTTGCCATGAGGGCGATAGTGCCGACGAGGGGCGCAATGACAATAGCTCCAGCACGGGCAGCTGCCCAGCGGCAATAGGTTTCGACCTTAAGATCGGAATCGGCAGACGAATTTTCGATGGACTGGATTACTTCCAGGGAAGCCGTCGGCGCAACCGGCGCATGGGCTTCTTTTTCGGCTTTCATAGCCGTCAGTTCCTTTTTCAGGGCATCGATTTCTTCTTGTAGTGCCTGTACTTTATCCATTTCATCTGACATAGGAATCCCCCCATTTTCAAAATACACTTTTCTTTATTTTCCCATGTTTTTACCAGCTTGTCAAACCGCCATCGACGGGAACTGCCGTGGCAGTCATATAAGAAGCGGCCTGGCTTAACAGGAACACAATGACTTCTCCAACTTCAGAAGCTTCTGCCAGCCGGTAGAGCGGATACTGCTGGCGCAGGGACTCTTCCGTCTCATCGGGATTGGCTGTCATCTGGCGGGAAAGGAGCGGCGTCTTTACATCGCCAGGGCAGACGCAGTTGACCCGGACGCCGTGAGGAGCCAGTTCCAGTGCCAGGGACTTGCAGAAGGATACGACAGCCCCTTTGGTCGCACTGTAGACAGAGCAGCCGACATTTCCCTGCAGACCGGCATCGCTGCTGACCATGACGATGCTTCCCCTGTTCTTTTTCAGTGGTTCCAGAGCTTCCCGGCAGAGAAATATGGTGCCGTATACGTTGGTAGCAAAAAGCCGCGCCGCTGATTGGGCCGTCACATTTTCCAGCAGTTCTTCTTCATAATAACCGGCTGACGTCACCAGTCCGTCCAACCTGCCGAAATAATCCAGTGTTTCCTGCACCATATGCCGGCATGCCTCTTCCCTGCTCACATCGCCGGGCACAAACTGGCAGTTTCCCGCAAGAGTGCCTAGCTGCGCAAGAGCTTCTTCTCCTCGTGCAGTATCGCGGCCATTGATGACGACGCAGGCTCCTTTTCCCAGTAGAATCCGGGCCGTCGCCAGACCAATTCCGGAAGTCCCGCCACTGATGAGGATGACTTTATTTTTCCAATTCATATGCAACCACCTCAGAACAGTCCGAAATACTGGAGAATCAGCTTGCCGATAAGCAGGGTCGTTACGGTCATCATGATGAGGCGGACGAAACCACTGCCCCGGCGGATGGCCATGCGGGATCCGAAAAAGGCACCGATGAATATTCCCAGTGCCATGGTCAGGCCGTAAGCATACAGGACTTTTCCCGAATAAATGAATAAGCAGAAGGCCGTGAGGTTACTCACAAAATTCAGCACCTTGGCATTACCAGCGGCGACGACGAAATCAAAGCCCAGCATGGCAAAGGCAATAATCAGGAATGTCCCTGTTCCCGGCCCGATAAAACCATCGTAGACACCGATGGCAAAGGCAAAGGCTGCTCCCTGGATCAGCTTTTTCTTCGTTTCTCCCGTATAAGTGCTGACTGAACCCAGGTCCCTGCGGCTGAAAACGAAAATGGCTACGGCCACCAGCGCGGCAATGACCAGGGGCTGCAGCATTGCAGCCGACATATGAAGCATGAGCAGGCAGCCCAGGACGGCCCCGATAAAAGTGAAAGGCACGAGTTTCTTCATGAGACCGCCGTCTACTTTCCCGGCACGCATGAACTGGACCGTACTGATACCACTGCCAAAGGTTGCAGCAAATTTATTCGTGCCGATAGCGTAGTGGGGCGGCATGCCCATGGCCAGGAAAACCGGCAGGGAAATGAGTCCCCCGCCGCCGGCAATGGAGTCAATGAATCCCGATAAAAAACCACCGCACAGCGTAATCAGCAAATACTCCCATGAAAGGGAAAGAAAATCCATATTCTAGCAGCTCCTATTCCATCAGATCTGTGGCAAAGACCAGGTCAATGCCGTCATTGTGCAGTTCATCAATCATTTCACTGAGTGCCTGTGCCGTATTGCGGCGACAGTGGCCGATGACGATGGCACTGCCGTTTTCCCTTGCGATGCTGCCGGCCTGGCGCAGGCGGCTCTTTATCGCATCGACACTGGCATCATTATCGATGAACAAATTATTCCGGCTGGTCACGACACCCATAGCACGGGCCGTCTGTTCTCCCACAGAGGTACTGTTGGTACGGCTGTCCAGATAAACCAGGCCGCGGCTGCTCATGACCTGCATGATGTCCTTCATAATCCGGCTGTCCGACGTCGCCAGAGATCCCTGATGATTGTTCATGCCGATGGCATGGGGTACCTGGTCGAGGATTTCATTGGCCGTAGCCTTCACCTTGCTGTCACTCATATCTGTTCCGATATAGACTGATTCCGATGACGCCACGCCCTGAGGCTGCATGGGCATATGGACGAAAATCTGACGTCCTGCCCGGTAGCCACTGTCAGCACTTTCCGCCGTGTGGGATTTATATGGCATAACAGCATACGTGAGAGGAATAGGCATATCATTGAACTGGCTCAGGATATCGAGGCTGCTTCCGCAGTCATCGATGACGATAGCCAGCCGTCCCCGGACTTCAGCCGGATGCTGCTGACCGGCAGTGCTCTTCTTTTCTTTCGTACTGGCCAGGTCCTTGTCTTTTGCGTTCAGCACGGCTTTCTTTACGGCTTCTTCCTTTTCTTTTGAAGCTCCCGGTTCAGTGACATACAATTTGGTCACGACGAGATAGACTTGTTCCTTATCCAGCATATCGAACAAAGCGATATCGTATTCCGTAACGGTACTGCCACCAGCTTTTTTCGTATCCACCTGATACAGGACAGCTTTTCCGCCACTCTTTGCCAGTTCGTTTTCCAGATCAGTCCGTGAGAATTCTTTTTCCGGCACGACTTCGACCTGTTTCGTCGTCCAGCGTATCTTTCCGCCTGTAGCCCGACGGTCTTCTTCCCTGTTTTCTGTTTTCAGGACAGTCACTGAAGCATGCTGTGCCTTCAGCCATGTTTCCACGGCATCCTGCAGTTCTCCGGCCGGTCCCGTATAATCGGCATCCATGCCATTGTCCTGTACCGTATCGATATGGGTTATTTCTTCATCGGCCTTTTTTTCCGTATTGCCGTTAAGATACCACCAGGCCCCGGCACAGATGGCAATGAGCAACAGCAGGACGGCAAAAGGTCTGGCAATGGCCGGGCTTCCTGAAGAGCGCCGGCTGCGTTTACGTTTCATCGTGTATTTCCCTCCATAGTAAAAAGCGGAGCCGCTTTCATAGCAACTATCTATGAACAGCCACTCCGGTTTCTTTCATTTCTGAATCAAATCAGGCTTTTGAATATTCTTCTGTCGTCACATCCAGCTCCGGTTCACAGGGGCCCTGCAACAGCTGCAGCACGCGCCGCCCTATGATCTGCGCCCCGTTGCGGTGGCAGGCCAGGCTTGCCGCAGACATGTGCTGCAATTTTTCTGGTGACCCGAGCAGCTCGGAAACGACGGCAGCCAGATCATCTTTCGTCTTAACCCAGCGGGCACAGCCTTTGCTCTGCATATATGTGGCATTGGCTTCTTCCTGTCCGGGAATAGGACTGTAGAGAACGATAGGCACCTGGACAGTAGCAGCTTCAGTACAGGTCAGGGCTCCCGGTTTGGTGACCAGGACAGAAGCCCGTACCATCAGTTCTGGAATATGATTGGTATATCCCAGTATTTCTACATGATGCTGCAGTTCCCGCCGCATCTGGCAAAGTTCATCGTACAAATCGGCATTATAGCCCGTTACGACAGTAAAATCACCGACGGCCGGCAGTTTGTCCAGTACGGACAAGGACTGACGGATAGAGCCCATGCCGAGGCCGCCTCCCATGATGAGGACATTGCGCCGCTTTTCATGATCTTCATCCCAATGCCAGCGCTGCTGCTGGAACGTATTGCGTACGGGAATGCCGGAAACGACAATCTTTTCAGCTGCCACATGCTGTGCAATGAGCTGCTGTTTCAGCTGGGACGTCGCTACACAGTACAAATCCATCTGTGGATAGACCCAGAGCTGATGGATGGTAAAGTCTGTGATTACGCCGACCAGGGGAACCTGCAGGCGGTGCTGCCGTTTTAAAAGAACTGCCGCTCCTGCCGGAAAAGGATGCGTAAAAACAATGATGTCCGGGTTCTTATCGGCCAGCACGCGGAGCATACGGCGTTTCAAACCCCACGAAAACAGCGTTTTTACAACCATGCCTTTTTTATAACCCTGAGAGGAATAATACATCAGGTCATAGAGCATGGGAAATACATCGAGTATCTTCAGATACGTTTCCTTGACAATGTTGTCGATGGAAAGCACATCATTGGAAATGAAGTCAAAATGTTCCACTTCGCATTCTGCCGGCAGGGTTTTCAGATATTCTTCTATAGCATGTGCTGCCTGGGTATGACCGCTTCCGATAGAAGCTGACATAATCAGCACTTTTTTCTTCGTCATCCTGATTCCCTCTTTCAGACCGCTGGTCTTACTAAATTATATATCCATGGTACGACAAAATGCAAGAAAAGAAAAGAGCCGTTTCTGACTGCGGCTCTTTTCCCTCACGGACTTATTTATTGTTAACCAAATCTTTAAGCTGTTTGCCCGCTTTGAATGCCGGTGTATTGGAAGCGGCAATCTTGATGGTTTCTTTCGTCTGCGGATTGCGGCCTTCCCGTTCCTTACGGTGGCGTACTTCAAAGGTACCGAAGCCGATAATCTGAACTTTGTCGTCTTTCTGAAGGCTTTCACTGATAGCTTCAAATACGGCTTTTACTGCTTTTTCAGCGTCTTTTTTCGTGATATCAGCTTTTTCTGCTACACTGTTGACTAATTCGGTTTTATTCATTGTAAATCCTCCTTTGATTTGTTACATCTATCATTTCCGTCTAACTTTGTCCCTGCATCTTTCCGTTCTTCCTCTTTCGCCTTCTGCCAGAATGCATCCAGCTCATCCAGAGAAAAATCAGACCAGTCCCTGCCTGAAGCACGGACACAATCCTCCACATAGGAAAATCTGCTGCGGAACTTGTTGTTAGCCCGATGTAACGCACACTCCGGTTCTATATCATAGCGCCGGCATAAATTGGCCAGAACGAACAGGACATCCCCGGCTTCTTCCTCCATGTGGTCCCTGTCACCTTCAGCCACCGCATCCAGGAATTCCTGCCACTCTTCATGGACTTTGGCTACAACTTGTTCAGCCGTATCCCATTCAAATCCCTTTTTTGCAGATTTTTCCTGAAGCTTATAGGCTGAAAGAAGCGAAGGAAGGCCCTTCACAACGCCATCGAGAAGATGCTCGTGCTGCTGGCGTCGCTCGCTCTGTTTCAATCTATCCCAGTTTACCATACTCATATGCCTGTTTTCAAGGGGTTTATCCGTAAAAACATGGGGATGACGGTGAATCATCTTTTTCGTAACGTCGTTTACAATATCCTGTGCCGAGAAAAGGCCCTCTTCTTCGGCAATGCGGGCATGGATGACGACCTGATACAGGATGTCGCCCAATTCTTCCCGAATGCCATCTATGTCATTCTGGTCGATAGCATCGAGCATTTCATAGACTTCTTCGATGAGAAACCGGCGCAGCGTCTTATGGGTCTGCCGTTTATCCCAGGGACAGCCGTGTTCACCGCGCAGCCGGGCCATGACCTGTACCAGAGGATCTATATCAAAAGGCATCTCTGCATCCGGCAGTTCTTCCCCTTCTGTCGTCATAGCCCCGGTACGGGATTGTAACGGTGGTACAGGCAGGAAGAGACTGGTCAGGTGATCGATATGGTCACAGCGGTCCAGTTCATAAAGTTTTATGGGCTGTATGGATTCATCGGGCAGGCTGACATGATATACCAGCTGCGCTTCGTATTCGTCGCCGTAGATATCCATCAGGGAGAGTTTCAGATCCGATGCGACATGGCGGTCGTACACCTGGGTCACGATGAGAGGCGTAGAGATATCACGCGGTACCTGACCGGCATCGGAACTGTCGATGATGGTTACGCCATTTACGGGATCAAAACGCAGGCGGGTATACATGACTTCAAGAAAGCTCATGCCCGGATGGACTACGACCGGGATATGGCGTTCTGCCCCCTGTTTTTCCAGCATGAGTACGGTCCGTTCGGCTACGACCGGACTGCCCGGTACAGCATAGACGACATCTCCGCCGGCTGCCTGGTCCAGCACATAACCGGTAATGCCCTGGTATACGTTTTCAAAAGAAGTTCCCTGTTCATAGAAACGGTCCAGGGCTTCGTAGGCAATATGCGCTTCATCAAGCATAGAAACAGATGGGTGCACCGCCGTGCGCAGCAGCAGGCACCGGGCTTCCTTCATGAGCCGGAAAGCCGTCAGTGTAATCAGGCCGGCATCTCCCGGCCCCAGTCCGACAATATGTATCGTTCCCATAATCAGCCTCTTTTCTACAATATCATTTCTCCAGCCTTTTTACCCACTGGTACATACGATGTCCGACGACAGGGACTTTGGCCACATCATCAGCATCGACGGCACGGAAGGCAAAAAGGCAGATCAGGTAAATCAGGGCCGCAACCCCCATGGCGGCGACAGTGGCCAGTGCATCCGGTGTAACCGCCGATAATCCTTTATGGACAAACCAGGCCGTACCGGCCATAGCGGCTGCTGCCAGGAACAGTTTCCCGATATACAGCCATTGTACAGTATACTGGCAGTACCGCCGGGCAAAATACAGGTTAAGGGCAGCAGCAATGGCAAGATCAGCATTAGTCGCCCATGCAGCTCCTACTTCAGCCAGCCAGGGCAGGGCCGTCAGATACCAGCTCAGGGTGATTTTGACGACGGCCGCAGCGGCCATATTATACAGTGGAATCGCCGTATGGCCCAGCCCCTGCAGGAGGCCGCCTGTAACCTGCTGCAGGCCGATGAGGAATACGGAAAGACCGAGAACACAGATAGATGGTCCGGCAGCCGGCGTCGCATAGAGCAACCGGGAAATGGGTACTGCCAGAACGGCCAGTCCCAGTGAAGCTGGTATGGTAATCACACAGGCAATACGCATGGCTGTGTGGGTCCGTGCCAGCACCAGGTCTCCTCTGCCACTGGCACAAGCTGCCGAGACAGCCGGAACGAGGCTCGTTGCCAGCGCCATGGTAAGGATGGCCGGCAGCTGCACCAGTCCATTGGCCATGCCGGACAGATAGCCGAACAGAGCTGTTGCTTCATGGCCCGTATATCCAGCAGCAATCAGGCGGCGCGGCACGATGAATAAATCAATACTGGCAACGGCCGGAAGAAGCATATTGGCCGCCGCCACCGGAACGGCCAGGACAATCAGGCGTTTAATGACGGACAGGGCCCGTAACGGGACAAATGTCCCTTCATCGGCCAGCCGTTCCTTTTTTTCGTGCCGGATGTACAGCACAGCAATGACACATAACCCTGCTGCAGCGCCGGGGACGGCGCCGAAAGCAGCACCGGATGCAGCCGGCACCAGTCCGTACGGCAGCAGGATCCAGGCCAGGGTAAGCATGACGCATACCCGGATGAACTGGTCCACCATCTGAGACAAGGCCGTCGGCGTCATGAGCTGCAGGCCCTGGAAATAGCCTCTAAAGCAGCAGGTCAGGACCGACAGGGACAGAGCCGGCGCCAGTACGACCAGCGGCCAGTAGGCCCGCTCATCACTGACAAGTCCCGTAGCAATAAGTGCCCGGGCTCCCAGTACCATGCCAAGGCCGCACAAAAGAGCGATGACGGCCATAAAAGCCAGTGTAACGTGGAAAATCCGCCGCGTACCACTATAATTGCCGCGGGCGGCCTGCTCGGCCACCATGATGGAGACGGCAATGGGGATGCCGGCACCGACAATACTAAGCAGCAGAATATACATGGGATAGGCCATCTGATACAGGCCGATTCCCTCGCCGCCCAGGAGGCGGGACAGAAGGATGCGGTTCACGCCTCCCAGGATTTTGACGACGATTCCTGCAACGGTAAGCACCATGGCGCCACGCAGGAAAGAAACATTAGCCAAGGGAATTCCCCTTTCTCACTGTGCTGATAGACGCAAAAATCTGATCCAGGAAAGTCAGTATATCTCCTGCCCCGGCAAGGCTCACGCGCAGCATAAGCGGTATACCCGGCACGGTGCGGAAACGGCGCCGCAGCGTCGTCGGCAGCCCGGCCAGCGACGGCATATCCTGCAGGCTCCGCCACTTCAGTTCCAGCGTATCCCGTTTCTGGGCAATGAGCGTAAGGCCCAGAGTACGTCCCGTAAGGCGGATCCGCGTCGCATGGAGCAGCGTTTCCACGGGATGGGTAGGCCGGCCATAACGGTCCAGCAGTTCTTTTTCCAGGTCATCCAGTTCTTTTTCATCGGTAATAGTCGCCAGTCGCTGATACATTTCTATCTTCTGGCCGCCGTTACTGATATAGGCATCGTCGATGAAGGCATCAATATGGGTTTCCATGACCGTTTCCGGCGGTGGCAGTTCATCGCTCTGCCCTTTCTGGGCCTTGGCGATGGCTTTTTCCAGCATACTGCAGTACATGGCAAAGCCGACGCTGGCAATATTGCCATGCTGTTCCCGTCCCAGGAGATTGCCGGCACCGCGGATTTCCAGATCGCGCATGGCGATTTTAAATCCTGATCCCAGTTCGGTAAATTCTTTGATGGCCTGAAGACGTTTTTCTGCCACTTCTGACAGGACTTTGTCCCGGCGGTACAGGAAATAGGCATAAGCCATACGGTGGCTTCGGCCAACGCGTCCCCGCATCTGATATAACTGGGACAGCCCAAAATGGTCGGCATCGTAGATGATAATCGTATTGGCATTGGCCACATCGAGACCGTTTTCGACGAGGCTGGAACACAAGAGGATATCATAGCGTCCTTCGTAAAAGTCAAACATGACTTGTTCCAGGAGAGCGCCTGCCATCTGCCCGTGGGCAATCCCGATAGACAAATCCGGCAGCAGGGCCTGGAGCTGGTCTTTCATCTTTTCAATGGAATCGACCATATTATAGACAAAGAACACCTGTCCGCCCCGGTGTTTTTCCCGCATGACAGCATCGCGGACAATACGGGCATCATATTCGGTGACATAGGTCTGGACAGGGAAACGGTCCGTTGGCGGTGTTTCGATGACGCACATCTGGCGCAGATTGACCAGGGACATATGGAGCGTCCGGGGAATCGGCGTCGCGCTCAGGGTCAGCACGTCGATGTGGGCAGCCCAGGCCTTCCACTTTTCTTTCTGGGCCACGCCAAAGCGCTGCTCTTCATCGACGACGAGTAGTCCCAGATCTTTGAACTTCACCCGTTTATTAAGCAGGCTGTGGGTCCCGATGAGGACATCGATATCTCCCGTGAGAGTCCGGCGCAGGATATCCTTTTTCTCTTTCTGTGACCGGAAACGGTTGAGGACATCGCAGTTGACGCCAAAATTGCGGAACCGTTCAGTAAAAGTCTGAAAATGCTGCTGGGCCAGGACCGTCGTCGGTACGAGGACGGCAACTTGTTTGCCTCCCATAACAGCCTTGAATATAGCGCGCATAGCCACTTCCGTCTTGCCGAAACCAACATCGCCACAGACGAGACAGTCCATAGGAAAAGGCTTTTCCATGCTCTTTTTGATTTCCGCTACAGCTTTCAGCTGATCTTCCGTTTCTTCATAGGGAAAGGCGTCTTCAAATTCCTTCTGGAACGGTGTATCAGGCGGAAACGCAAAACCGGATACGATTTCCCGCTTGGCATAGACTGCCACCAGTTTTTCCGCCAGGTCCGTAATGGATTTCTGTGCCTTGGCCCGGGTTTTCTGCCAGTCACTGCCACCCATCTTATGCAATTTCGGCGTATCGCCTTCGTTGCCGATATAACGCTGCAGCAGGTTGAGCTGGTCTGTCGGGACATACAAAATATCCTTCCCGGCATAATGGATTTCCAGATAATCTTTATGGACGCCATCAATTTCTATCGTTTTTATGCCGGCATAGCGGCCGATGCCGTGGACTTCATGGACGACGTAGTCCCCGGCTTTGAGGTCCGTAAATACATTGATTTCCTGCCCTTTCTGCACGTGGTGGCGCAGGCGGTGCTTCTGCATGCCGTAAATATCCCGTTCGGATATGACGACCAGTTTCGCATAAGGCAGTTCGAAACCATTACGGATTTCTCCTTCTGCCAGATAAATCTGCTTACTTTCAAGGGGCACCGTATCATTGTATGGCATAACAGAAAATCCATGCTGGGCAAACCAGCTCTTCAGTGTCGCAATCCGCTGCCGGCTGCCCATGACGAACAGTACGGCATCGCCGCTTTCCAGCCAGTGCAAAAGTTCATCGTGGAGCAGATCGAACTGCTTCTGGAAACTGGCCATAGCCTTGGCAGAGAAACTCGATGATGTATCCATCATCATATCCGGCACGGACTGGGCCAGAAGGGACAGGACAATCTGTGTACCCGGACGCTGTGCACTGGCCAGGGACCGCCACGAACAGAGCCAGTCTTTGTAATCGGCGCTTTCTTTCAGGAATTTTTTCAGATTTTCCCGGCTGCGGTTTGGTTCATCCCAGATAATAATTCCGTCAGTCATGTAATCCAGGACCGTATGTTCTTTGTCTCCGGACTGGTCCAGGGCAAAGGGCAGGATGCGCACGGTCTCCGTCTTGTCGAGAGATTTCTGGCTTGCCGCATCAAAAAAACGAAGGCTTTCCAGCGTATCACCGAAAAATTCCAGGCGCAGCGGTTGTTCGTAGTTGACAGCAAAAACATCGATAATGTCGCCGCGCACAGAAAAATGGCCCCGCCGTTCAACAAGATCCACCCGTTCATACCCATCTTCTGACAGCCGCCGGAGCAGTGTGTCCCGTTCGTAATCCTGTCCTGCTGAAAGATCAAAGGCTGCAGCATTGACATGTTCCGGTGCTGTTACAGGCTGGGCCGATTCTTCAATAGTCGCAACGACAGCACAAAAGGCATGACTGCAAAGTGCCGCCAGTACTTCCATCTGCCGGGCCGTCCGTTCCATACTTTTGGCCGTCGTCGAAAATACCGCCCTGTCACCCAGGGGGAATGTATAGACGGGAAGTTCCGGAGCAAAGAACTGCAGATCCGTTTGCCACGCCGTTTCCTGTTCTTTCGACGGCACAATGATCAGGGCCGGCTTTCCTGCCGCCATAATAGCACGGGAGGCAAAAGACGTTTTGACCGAGCCGCCGACGCCGTATATGCTGTGACATCCGGACTGTATAAACAAATCAGCGCTGGATTGAATATTGGCATCATCGTTCATGCGTTGAAAAAAAGTATTCATGTTACACGACCTCATAGAAAACGGGGCTTTAGAAAGAAATCCCTAAAGCCCTTTTATTAAGCAATGTTCAAGTGACGTTTCATTATAGCATAGAACGATTTTTTTTTAAAGACACCCCTTGTCCATTCTATCAAAAAGAAGCTGCACCAAAAGGAACTATAGTGAGCCCTTTTGGTGCAGCTTCCCCGCGCTTTCTGCTATTCGTTACCAGACTGCGGCAGATCACGGTTGGTACAGATGCGTCCCTGACGTCTGCCGATAGTGCCGATGATTTCGTCCACTCTGGCCGGGTCTTTTTCCATGCCCGTCGCCGCCCGGACGAGATTTTTCAGATAATCCCAGTCCGTAAACGACCTTGCCATGACCGTAGACGCTTCCTGATTTCCTCCGCCATGAAGCGCCATAGCCGTCCAGTTGGAGCCGCGGGCCATATGTTCGATAAACCGGCCGGCCCGGAGACGATCCATTGCCGTATAAGCCGGATTGCCCGGATTAAACGCTTTCTGACAGAGTTCCCCTACTTCTTTGCTGCGCATATCCAGTTCAGACGGTGCCGTTTCCCCAAAGCCAGCCAGAATATCCCGTGCCAGCCGCACTGCTTCAAATGGCATCTGCGTACACGTATACTTGCAGGTATGGGACATGAGCGGATTGGGAATCCAGAAGCCGCTGGGATGCTGGAACCCTTCAACACCCGATGCCAGTGACAGACCATATACCGTTTCGGCCGTCATGGCCATCTGGGTCAGTTTCGTGCGGATATGTCCGGCTTTCTGTACGCCGATCATATCAGCAATGAGGCTGGCCGCCCCGCACAAGGCCGAACAGCCGCCGGCCTTGCATCCACCAGCTGTCAGCCGGTGTACAGCGGTAAAATAACTCAGCAGGCGACCGACATATTTCGTCTCGCCACACATAAAGACGCGGTCATTAGGTACAAATACATGGTCAAAGTATACCAGAGCCTGATGGTCAGCATATTTTTTGCCAAGATCGATTCCTTCGATATCGCCTCCGACTTCAAAGAAGCGTTTATCCTGTGGCGTACGGCCCAGTACAAAGGTCAGGCCCGGCGTATCAGCCGGCACGGCACAGGCCAGGGCAAATGCCTTATCTTCGGGCCGCATATTCGTCGTCGGGACGATGACGATTTCATGGGCGAACAGAATGCCCGTCTGATTGCATTTGTAGCCGCTGATGACAATGCCGTCATCCCGTACTTCATTGACGTGGACGTACATATCTGGATCAGGCTGCTCATGGGGAGCCAGCGTGCGCAGTCCTTTGACATCGGTCACCGTAACCGTACAGGTCAGGTCGTTACGCTGTACATAGTCGAGAAATTTCATGAAACGGTCAAAATACCGGGTTCCCAGATCGTGATCCATGTCATAGCAGGCAGGTCCCAGCCCGGCAAAGGCTTCTGAACCGGTACAGCGGTGGGTACAGCAGCCGACGACTTCAGCAAGAGCCCGGGCAGCCCGTGTTTTTCGGTTGGCATCTTCTGCGGACCGCAGGGGTGCATTGTAAATACTGACCGGCTGTCCGCTTAGATGGGATGGCACAGTAATCAGGTCTTTCCATTCCGGACGGCTCTGCAGGTCATAAATAGTGGAAATAGCATTGAAACTGGCCGCCAGTGGCGGGAATGTCGTCAGGTCTTCAATCTTTTTGCCCAGGAAATAGACATTCATCGGTTTGCGGGCACGGATACTGGCTTGAAATTGTTCTTTCGTCATTAACATAGCAATTCCTCCTTCCCTGTCCATTCACAATGTCACACAATGATATGCATCTTTTTGGCAGCCTCTGTTAATTCTTCCCGGAAAGCAGGAGCTGCAATGCCAATCAGCGCTCTGGCCCGCTGGGAGCAGGTCAGGCCTTTCAGTCGGGCCATGCCATACTCAGTGACTACATAATCGACATCATTTCTCGTCGTGCTGACACAGGCCCCTTCTGTCAGGACCGGTTTGATTTTGGATACTGTCCCTTTTTTGGCCGTAGCCGTAAAAGCGAGGAACGATTTCCCGCCTTTAGAAGCAGCAGCCCCGCGTATGAAATCGACCTGTCCGCCTACCCCACTATAGTTCTTTGTCCCCATCGTTTCCGAACAGACCTGGCCAAACAGGTCGATTTCAATGCACGAATTGATGGAAATGACCTGATCATTCATGGCAATGACGCGGGGATCATTGACATAAGAAACGGGCAGGAAGGCGACGCCCGGATTATTATCAATAAAATCGTATGTCCGGCGGGATGCAAAGGTGAAGGTCGCAACAGAGGTACCGCGATGGATCCGTTTACGGCTATTGGTGATGACTCCGGCCAGAGTCAGGTCCACCATGCTGTCACAAAACATTTCGCTGTGTACGCCCAGATTCCGCTTATCAAGCAGACTTTGTGCTACCGCATTGGGTATTCCGCCGATTCCCAGCTGCAAGGTGGCACCATTGGGAATCTCTTCGGCAATCATCTGTCCGATGGCAAGGTCCATATCGCTGACCGGTGGCGGATCGACCACGGTAATGGGTGTATCATTTTCCAATATGCCATCTACTTCCGAGACATGAATAAATGACCCAAAGGTCCTGGGCATGGTGGGATTTACCTCGACCAGCACTTTTTCTGCATGATGCCGTACCTCGCTCAGATCAGCGGCCGTTCCAAAACTAAAATATCCATGTTCATCCATAGGGGACACAGTGGCATAAAACACATCCGGTTCCGGCAGGACACTGGTCCATACCTGAGGCACCTGGCTGTAATGAGCCGGCATATAATCGCCCCGCCCTTCCCAGATCATATTCCTGTCGAAGGCACTGACAAAATGAGAAATATGGTAAATATACTTCTCCATACCGGGTTTCATGTACTCCTGCTGCCGGAGAGGAAGGAGTACACAGTGGCGGATATGTTCCAATTCCAGTTCAGGTGCATATGCAGCCAGTGCCTGGAGAATCCCTGTCGGTTCCGCCACCTGCCCTGTGCTGACACAGACATCGCCCTGTTTGAACTGCCTGGCCATGGATTCAGCCGTCATCTTTTTTTCTTTGTATATACGCTGCCATTGATTCATCATGTCCGCCTCCTCTTCTCTCCATTCAGCATGACCCGGGACAGGATACCCTTTCCTCTCCCTCTGTAAATATATATGAAATAATCGTACCAGTTATGAATAAACAAAAGACCGGCATGGAATGCCTCCATTCCGGCATAGGCAAAAAAGAAGCGTTTCCCGATGATGTCATTCTGCATCATCAGGAAACGCTTTTTCAGAAATAGTGCCCGGACTGTGACAAAATGCCCTGTACAAAACAGGCTTTCTGATGCAGCATTGCATCAGAAACTATGCAATACTGCATCAATACCCTGACGTCAGCCAGAACAGCTCACTTTTTTCTTCCCAGAGACAGCCCGTATTTCTGCATTTTCCGGGATATAGTAGACTGATCAATATGCAGAATATCTGCCATAGCCCGTGTCGAATGACACTGGTCCGCTGTCATCTGCAATATTTTCCGTTCCACTTCGGCCATGGTCTGATTCCATGGAGCCAGGCGGCGGATAGTGACAATAGCTTCACTCTCTTCCATCTGGATCTGACTGATGAAATCTTCTGGTTGCAGGTCATCCCCTTCGGTCAGTATGACCAGTGTTTCAATGGCATTTTCCAGTTCCCTGATATTGCCGGGCCAGTCCTGTACCATTAGGAGACGGCAGAGTGCCGGCGTCAGTACTTTATGCTTTTCATATTTCGCATTGAACGTATGGAGAAACTGCGTGGCCAGCGGTATGATGTCCTCCCGACGTTCCCGCAGCGGCGGAATGTGGATATGGATGACGTGAAGCCGGTAATACAAGTCGCTCCGGAACGTCCCCTGCTGTACCATGTCCCACAAATTCCGGTTCGTCGCAGCAATAAGACGGACATCGACATGGATAGACCGGGCAGCGCCGATACGCTGTACTTCCTGATTCTGTATGACCCGCAGCAGCTTGGCCTGGGCTGCCAGGCTCAGCTCTCCTATTTCATCGAGCAGGAGAACGCCCTGGTCCGCCAGTTCAAAAAAGCCGGCCTTTCCCTGCCGCCTGGCCCCGGTAAAGGCACCGCTCTCATAGCCGAACAGCTCTGATTCAAAGAGTTCCTCGGGAATGGCACCGCAGTTAATCTTCAGGAATGGCTTATCCCTCCGCCGGCTGCGATGATAGATTTCATTGACGACGACTTCCTTTCCCGTCCCCGATTCTCCCGTAATCAGCACCGTCGAATCGACATCGGAAACGACTTCGATGAGATGCATGACCTTCTGCATCGCCTGGCTGCGGCCGATGACCATATCCTCAGAATGACTGCTCAGTACGGCGACTTTGCGGATAAATTCATTCATGTGCTTCCGCTGTTCTTTGAATTTCTCCCACAAGATCTTCCATGCCGATACATCCTGGATATCTACGACGAGACAGCGCATCTGATGATTGCGGTCCAGTCCGGGGGTAGCCGTATAGACGAGTTTCCGCCCTTTATATTCTACGAGAGAGATGCCGTGCTCCTGTTGATGAAGGGCCTTGTCCAGCAGTTCCTGGGGAATCTGTGTTTCTTTCATGATCATCTTTATGGACTTGCCCAGTATGGTTTTCCGGTCCAGTCCATATAGGGATTCAAAACGGTGATTGACCCGTTTTATCATGCCACGGGAATCAAGCACCAGAAGCCCCGTCGGACCGGCTTCGAGCACAGCATCGATTTCCTCAACGACATCGCGCACGACATTCAGCTCCTGGACGGCACAGGAAGATACGCACGATTCGTGGACGATGAGAATACTGCCCCGGCGATGCTGTTTTATCTGCCAGGGACGTATATGGCAGATAAAATCGCGGGATGCAGCTGTCACCACATAGCGTCCTTCACAATGAACGACATCTACGGTTTCTCCCAGCTTTTTTATGATTTCCCGGCACGAACCGGGCAGCCGCCGTTCAAGGTCACAGGCAGCGCCATTCCAGTATACGGGAGTTCCTTTTTCATTTACCAGTATGAGGATACAGTACACTGCATCGGTAATCGCCATAAAATCTTCACGGGTTAAGGCCAACGGTCTGGTAGTCATCGCCATACACCTCCGGCAGTAGCAGAAAACGTGCATCGCCGTATTGTTAACAGCTCTACACTTTTATTATACCAAAAAAGGCCCGTCTCTGTCCTGCAGAGCATAAAACACTTTGTATCAATCGGAAGAAAACAGATTCACTGGACTTTTCTCCTCGTTTCGCTGTTTACGAACGACATTTTTCTTAGTATAATAGTATGTACTGTATTTTTTGATTATTCGAATTCATGAGGTGGAACATGTCATTAGTGGATGAAGTAAATAACCGCCGTACCTTTGCCATCATCTCGCACCCTGATGCTGGCAAGACGACATTGACTGAAAAACTGCTCCTCTACGGAGGTGCCATACATCTGGCCGGTTCTGTCAAAGCCAGAAAAACAGCAAAACACGCCGTATCAGACTGGATGGAAATCGAAAAGCAGCGTGGGATTTCAGTTACCAGTTCAGTTCTTCAATTCGATTACGAAGGCCATCATATCAATATTCTCGATACACCGGGTCATCAGGATTTTAGTGAAGATACGTACCGCACGCTCATGGCCGCTGACAGCGCCGTCATGCTTATCGATGTTGCCAAGGGCGTCGAAGCCCAGACGAAGAAGCTGTTCCGGGTCTGTAAGGAACGGGGCATCCCCATCTTTACCTTTGTCAATAAAATCGATCACTTTGGCCGCAATCCCTTCGACCTGATGGATGAAATCGAAAACATCCTGGGCATCCATGCCTATCCCATGAACTGGCCTATCGGCCTCAATGGCAATTATCAGGGCATCTACGACCGGACGACGGCATCCATCGAACTCTTTGAAAAAGATACATCTCACGGCCAGCGCAAACTGGCATCGACCAAAGGCTCTGCCGATGATCCTATATTCAAGGAACTTCTCGACGACGACGTACATCAGGGGCTTATCGACGACATTGAACTCCTCGATATGGCCGGTGACGAATTTGATATGGAAAAAGTAAAGAACGGCCAGCTGACACCGATGTTCTTCGGTTCAGCCATGACCAATTTCGGCGTCAAACCGTTCCTGGAAGAATTCCTGCGTCTTGCTCCGCCACCCCAGCCCCGTCCCTGTGCCGAAGGCATCGTCGAACCGACGTCCGATCAGTTTACGTCCTTCGTATTCAAGATTCAGGCCAATATGAATCCCCAGCATCATGACCGCATCGTATTCATGCGCATCTGCTCCGGGCAGTTCGAAAAAGGCATGACCGTAACCCATCGCCAGTCCGGGAAGACACTGCGTCTCATGCAGCCCCAGCAATTTCTGGCAACAGAACGGACCATCGTCGAAGAAGCCTATCCCGGAGACATTATCGGCGTATTTGACAATGGCACCATGGGCGTTGGCGATACGCTGTACTCGGGGAAAAAGAAGGTCACCTTCAGAGATTTTCCGACGTTCCCGCCAGAACTGTTCGCCCGGATCCGTGCCAAAGACTCTATGAAGCGCAAACAGTTTCTGAAAGGCATGACCCAGCTGGCCCAGGAAGGAGCCGTACAGATTTACGAAAACCTCGGTTCCATGGAAAGCTATATCGTAGGAGCCGTTGGCCAGTTGCAGTTTGAAGTCCTGGAATACCGGCTGAAACACGAATACGGCGTCGATCTGGAAATGAATACCCTGCCATACACCGTAGCCCGCTGGATTCAGACCAATGGCCACGACTATAAGGAACTGAAAAATATCGACAGTGCCATGATCGTCAAAGACCATAAGCAGCGCGTCGTGTTGCTCATTGCCAACGAATGGCAGACCAACTGGATCGTCGAACGGAATCCGGACTTTACCTTCTGCACGACACCGGATGAACTGGCTATAGACGAACCGGATGAGGAATAACATTTCAGATTCCACATTATACGTCAGACTTTGAGCATCAAACGCAAAACAGAGGCTATCGCATTACGTATCCTTTTACCTAATGCGATAGCCTCTTTATTTTTCTTTATTGAGATTTTCTTTATCGAGATCTTCCGAGATTTTGCGGAGTACTTTTTTCGCCCGCTGGCGGCGGTGCCAGTACCAGAGTCCCCCATAAATCACTGTAATGGCAATAATCAGGATGGTCAGGCGCATGGTGTGGTCTTCGAACATGACCACATCGTGCCCTACAAACACTTCACAAGCTACGGATGGGAGCTTGCCGATAAAACATCCCAGGATATAATCGCGGTAGCTGATGTGACTCAGGGCTCCCAGGGCTGTCACCAGCCCATTGGGCGAATACGGAACAGCACGGGCTATGGTCATGGCCTGCCACGTACTGTAATGATCCAGTTTGCTGAGCATTTTACTCTTTTCTATGACTTTTTTTGCCTTGCTACGGAAAAGAGTCCGCATGAAGAAGAAACTGATAATGACACCGATTGTTTCGGCAATCCAGGAAACAACGGTCCCCTGGAACACGCCGAATACGACGCCGTTTGCCGTCGAAATAAAGATGGATGGCAAAAAGCCTACGATGTTGATGACAATATCAATGATCATACTGACAGCTACAGCCCAGATGCCGAAAGACCGTAAATAGGCTATAGTTCCCTGCATATTGCCGCTCGTCGAAAGGGCCCAGACTGTACGGTAAAAATCAGGAATAGCCAGATGGATACCAGCCAGTACGACGAGAAGCATGCCAAAAAAGCCGATTTTTACATGCGTTTCGTTTATTTTCATAGTCCTCATACTTCTTTTTTTGTATTCCGTTCCCTGACAGCTGCCATTTCGGCAATCCGGTCATGCTTGAGCTTCGTCAGGTACATGGAACCACCAATAATTAAAGCGCCGCCTGCTACGGTGAGCAGGGTCAGCATTTCCCGGAAAATGACAAATCCCCAGAGGGCATTGAAAAAAACGCCGATATACGATACAAAACTGACGACGACCGGATTAGCCATAGCATAGGCATCGGTCATCCAGATCTGGGCAATGACCGTAATCAGTCCCAGAGCAATATACCAGCCCCATTCCTGCAGATTGGGAACGAGGAAACTGCCGCCCAGTATCATGAGCACAGCTCCCGACAGGGCCGCACAGACCAGGAAATACAACACGATTTCATAGGGATGATGCTTCCCTGAATCGGTCAGTTTACTCACTGTCGTATAGGCACCGGCAGCAAACACAGCCTGGGCCAGGGCAAACAGGGAGTATACATTGAAGGAATCAAAATTCCATGGCCGGACGACAAGACAACCGCCGGCAAAAATGACGACAAGAGGGAGTTTCGCACCTTTCGGCAATACTTCTTTCAGGAAAATCGCTGCAAAAAGCATGACAAAAAATGCCGATAACTGGGAAATGATGGAAACGTCTGCCAGAGGCATGCCCCGGAGGGCATAAAAAATGCATATCATCCCCGTACCACCCAGTATGCCGCGCAGCCAGAGCGTGGGCCGGTCTTCGCGAGATAAGTGGACGTGATTGACCCGCATCAGTCCCAGGATAAGAACAGCACTGAGAAAACCGCGAAAAAACGCGATTTCCCCAGTGCTCATGGTATACGACAACTCCTTGACTATGACATTCTGAATGCTGAACGCCAGAGCTGATAAAATGGCATACACAACGCCTTTATTCATATAAAACCAGAGCGCCTCTTTTCTATTGCTTCTTGCTGATATCGTCAATAAAGGACAATACCGCCTGCTTCATATCTTCTTTTTCAATAGTGTCTGCAAAACGGACCGGCTTCTGCTGCAATGCGGCCAGCGGTTCCGGCAGGGCGATGCCGGTCAGACTGCTGATAGACTGGAGCATGGTAAACGGATCGTCACTGGACGGCAATGCCAGGGCCTTGCAGATGACTGGTGGGAATTTGTACGGATGGGCCGTAGACATGATGACCGTATGACGGCCCTGGTCCAGGCCCTGCTTGTGACGGTTCAGATACACGCCATAGGCGACAGCCGTATGCGGATCCAGAAGATAGCCAAAATCATTATATACGTGATTGATGACGGCTTCTGTTTCGTCATCGTCGATCCAGCCGCCACAGAATTCCTGTTGCAGCCATGCCAGTTCCGCTGCATTTACGGCCATCTTTCCCGTTTCCTGCAGATTCTTTTCCCACTGGGCTACACGCTGGCAGTCGCCCTTTGCTACGTAGAATAAAAAGCGTTCGAAATTACTAGAAAGGAGGATATCCATGGACGGGCTGTCTGTCGTATAGAAATCGCGGTTCATATCATAGACACCAGTTTCAAAGAAATCCGCCAGGACTTTATTGCGGTTGGATGCACAGATGAGCCGCCCGATATGAGCCCCCATCTTTTTGGCAAACCAGCCAGCCAGGATATTGCCGAAATTTCCTGTAGGCACGACGACATCAAACGATTCATCGGGACCGATGACGCCATCATCTACGAGGCGTACCCATGTAGAGACATAATAGGCAATCTGCGGGAAGAGGCGGCCGATGTTGATGGAATTGGCACTGGAAAAGAGCACGCCATGATTATGGGCATAGGCATTGACTTCTTCGCTCGTAAAGACCCGTTTCAAAAAGCTCTGGGCATCGTCAAAATTCCCGTGGATAGCGCTGACACGGACGTTCCGGCCTTCCTGTTTCTGCATCTGCTGTTTCTGCATGGGGCTGACGCCTTCGCTGGGATAGAAGACCATGATATTCGTACCATTTACATCCTTGAACCCTTCGAGAGCTGCTTTTCCCGTATCACCACTGGTTGCAGTGAGGATAAGAATATCCCGTTTTTCTTCTTCCTGCACCTTGGCTGCCGTCAGTAAATAGGGAAACAGGGATAAGGCCAGATCTTTGAAGGCCAGCGTGCGGCCATGGTACAGTTCCGCAATAGAAAGGTCCGTGTCAATCGAATGGAGAGGCACGATGCGGTCATCACGGAATGTCTGGTCATTGTAAGCGGCATCAATCATTTTCTGCCGTACTTTGGGAGTAAAATTCGTAAAAAAGTACGATAACACGGCATCGGCAATTTCCTGATACGATTTTTCTTTCAGGTCTGTATAAGACAATACCTGTTCCGGGAATGTTTCCGGGACATAGAGCCCGCCATCCCGGGCCAGGCCATGTAATAAGGCATAGGACGGAGTAACTGTTTCTTGAGAACGAGTACTTCTGAAATTCATGGGACCCTCTCCTTTATTTCATTCAGTAATAGTAGGCCAAATCTGCTGTTTTATTATACCATACTTGACTGGCGGCGTCAGCCTCGCCAGATGCATGTGTGTCAGACGACCTGAAATAAATAGAACTTCAAATAATTCGTTTCTGGTACATTCCAGAGAATGGGATGGTCCGGAGACTGCTGGCGCGCTTCAATCTGGCGCAGATGAACACCGGCATCGGAAGCCGCATCGGCCAGCATAGACCGGAATAAGTCATCGCGCATGAAATGGGAGCACGAACAAGTAGCCAGATACCCGCCCCGTGGCAGCAGCTTCATGGCCTTCAGATTGATTTCCTTATAGCCCCGGATGGCATTACGCACCGTATGGCCCGATTTGGTGAAGGCAGGCGGATCGAGGATGATGAAATCATAGTCATGATTTTTATGGTCTGCCAGATCCGTCAGGAGGTCAAACACGTTGGCCTGCCGGGCCGTAACCTTGTCTTCCAGTCCGTTGCGGCGGATATTTTCCCGGGTCATGGCAACGGCTTCGTCTGATATATCGACGGCAGTCACACTTGCCGCGCCGCCTCTGGCAGCATTTAGGGCAAAGGCACCAGTATGAGTGAAGCAATCCAGCACATGATGACCTGTTGCAATTTTGGCTACAGCCAGCCGGTTATATTTCTGGTCGAGGAAAAATCCCGTTTTCTGTCCGTTTTCTACGTCCACGTCATATAATATACCGTTTTCATCGATAGTCGTAAGCACACTGCCCGGTTCCAGCAGATAGGGTGCACGGTACCAGCCTTTATACTGCTCCATCCCATCCAGTTCACGGACGCGGACATCGTTACGTTCGTAAATGCCACGCACAGTGACTCCCATAAGGCGCAGCTGTTCAGTCAGTGCCTTGAAGATAACCGGTTTTACTACATCCATGCCATAGCAAAGCGTTTGAGCCACAAGCAGGTCATTGTAGCGGTCTACAGTCAGGCCCGGCATTTCGTCGGCATCGCCAAAAATAAGACGGCAGCAGGCAAAATCCTTTTCTCCCATTACCGTCCGGCGGTACGCCAGCGCATACTGGACACGGCGCTGCCAGAAGGCTTCGTCGAAACGGTCGTTAGCATTATGCGATACGATGCGGACGCGGATTTTAGAAATATCATTGGCAAATCCCGTTCCCAGGTATTTTCCTTTTTCACTGAGGACATCTACCAGGTCCCCCGTCTTGTATTGCCCATCGACATGGGTCACTTCTTCTCCATAGACCCAGGGATGGCCGCTGCGGGCAGCCCGTTCTCCTTTGCGGGTCAGATATAATTTGGCGTATGGTCTCATATGACTCCTTTATACTATACGAAAATGGTAAACAAAAGATAAACCAATTATAAGGTTATTGTTAATTATGTCAAATATCAGCCGGAAGTGCAATAGCCAGTCGAGAAAACAAGGCCAGGACCGCTGCATGACAGCGTTTCCCGGCCTTGATGGAATACAAGGGTTTATTTGGCCTGCAATTTTTTGATTTCCCGCTGAAGAACAGGCATGACTTCAAATAAATTACCTACGATACCATAGTTGGCAAATTTGAAGATAGGTGCATTGGGATCGGTATTGACTGCTATAATCAATTCCGCTTCTTTCAGCCCCAGCTGATGCTGGATGGCACCGGAAATTCCCAGGGCAATATAAATCTTAGGAGCGATTTTTTTGCCTGTTACGCCAATCTGGGCATCATGGGGCATCCAGCCGTTATCGACAAGCGGTTTGGAAACGCCTAAGGGAGCGCCGATGGAAGCTGCGAAATCAGCCACCTGTTTCAATCCTTCTTCATCTCCTACACCCCGGCCTGCGCCAACGACCAGGTCAGCCGTCTCAATAGTCAGAGTTTCATCGAGAGGAGGCAGGCTTTCAAAGGCTGTCACCTTCTGGGAGGCCGTGCGCGTACCAGGAGCCATATCTTCTTTAATAATTTCTCCGGTCCGGCTGCTGTCAAACGTATTTCCCCGGAAAATCCGTTCTCCGATAGTCGCCAGCTGGGGCCGCGTCGTCGTCAGGATCTTGACAAATAATTTTCCTGTATAAGCCGGCCGTATCCAGGTCAGGCTGTCGTCATCCCCTTCGTACCGGCAATCGATGCAGTCAGCAACGAGGCCCAGATTCATAGCGGCAGAGAGCCGTCCGCCCAAATCACGGCCATCGGGAGATGCACCGATCAGCATGGCGCTGGCTTCGTATTTGGTCAGGATCTGCTGGACCGTTTCCGTATACAAAGAAGCATTAAACGATTCCAGTTCCTCACGGCTGACTACAACCGCTATATCGGCACCATAGCCGATAACTTCAGAGGCAGCTTCTTCTGCCCCGTTTCCCACGAGGAGCGCCATCAGGGCTTTGTTTCTGCTGTCAGCCAGTTCCCGGCCTTTTCCCAGTAGTTCCAGGCTGAGCTGTGACGGTTTTCCATCTACCAATTCTATATACACCCAGATATTGTGTTTCTTTTCCATAACCCTGCGCCTCCTTATATCAGTTTTTTCGCTTTCATATCTGCCATCAGTTTCAGGACAGCTTCTTCGGCCGTATTGCCATCAATCATGATGCCGACAGCATGTTTTTCCGGCGCAAATAATTCGGTGACATCTGTTGCCGAGCCGGCACTGCCCGATTCGGCCGGGTCAAGACCGATATCTTCCAGCCGCCAGACATCAAAGACGGCCTTCTTTGCTTTCATTTTGTTGCGGATACTGGGAGAACGGGGCACATTCATCGATTCCATGACTGAGCAGACTGCCGGAAGCGCCGCTTCTACCGTTTCCATTCCGCCGCGATTCTTACGCGTTGCCCGGACTACGCCGTCTTCTGCGGTGAGACTTTCCGCATAGGTAATGAGATTAAATCCCAGATGTTCTGCAATAGCCGGTGGAATTTGTCCCGTATCGCCGTCGGCCGATTGTTTTCCTGTCAGGACCAGATCGACAGGTGCCAGCTTTTTGATGGCCAGAGCGAGGATTTTCCCTGTCGCCAGCGTATCCGATCCGGCCATCCGTTCGTCAGACAGGAGGACGCCGCCATCGGCTCCCATAGACACACCTTCCCGCAAGGCTTCACTGGCCATAGCCGTCCCCATAGAAACCAGGGTCACTGTACCACCCAGAGTTTCTTTTATGGCAAGGGCCGCTTCAATAGCATTTTTGTCTACAGGGTTCAGCATAGTCGGCGCTCCCACACGAACCAGATTATGATTCTGCCTGTCAATCTGGATATCTGAAACAGCCGGTACTTGTTTAATCAGTACTACGATATTCATACAACACTCCTCCTTTATCTTAGCCGGATTACTTATGTATTTATTTTATATATATTATCTCACGGTCACATGAATTTATCAAGAAATAATGTTTATTATTTTATAAAAAAATAGGCAAATTAAAAGCATCCGTAAACGGATGCTGGTTCATATTGCATATGCATACATTGTCTGGTCATCTTACAAATAGCCACGCTCACACAGGCTGACAAATACGCCGTCGCCGATGATGATGTGGTCCAGGACAGGAATTTCCATGACATCACCGGCCTGCACCAGGCGCCGTGTAACGTCTATATCTTCCTGGCTCGGTTCGGGATTGCCACTGGGATGATTATGCAGCAGTACTACGGCTGCCGCATTGCACTGCAGGGCATAGCGGAACACATCCCTGGCCTTGGCCAGGCTGGCATTGATTGTCCCTACCGTCAGAGTCTGGACGCGCAGGAGCTGGTTTTTCGTCGAAAGGTATACGGCAGCAAACCGTTCTTGCGGCAGAAAGCGCATGTCCTCCATAACGTATTCAGCGATGACCTGGGGAGAACTGAAATCGGGATTATCGCGGCGTACCCGGCAGCGGACGATGCGCCGGCCGAGCTCTACCGCCGCACAGAGAGTGACGGCTTTATCCGGGCCGATACCGCGGATACGGCATAACTCATTCAGGGTAATTTCACCGAGGCAGCCCAGGTTGCTTCCCGGCAGGGATGACATCAGGCTGCGGGCCACATCCAGAACGGAGCAACCCCGTGTGCCGGTCCGCAGGAGAATTGCCAAAAGCTCTGGATCGGTCAGCATGCGTGCGCCGTGCTGGATCAGTTTTTCCCGTGGTTTTTCCCGCGATGACAGTTCTTTGAGACAAGTCATTCGATGATTTTTGCCTTCTGGAGCATCGTGTAGACCTGGGACAGGGGCAGGCCGACTACATTCGTATAAGAACCATTGATTTTTTCAACGAAAACAGCCGCCTTTCCCTGGATACCGTAAGCACCGGCCTTGTCCAACGGTTCACCGGAGCTGACATAGCGTTTGATTTCACTGTCTTTTAACTTCCGGAACCAGACCTTGGTTTCCACCACTTTCGTGTAAGCCTTTTTACCCCGTACCAGTGCCATCCCCGTAAATACGGAATGTTTCCGGTCGGACAGCTCCTGGAGCATGCGGATGGCATCTTTTTCATGTTTCGGCTTGCCCAGGATTTCACCATCGAGGGCCACGACCGTATCGGCACCCAGTACCCACTGGCCCGGATATTTTGCCGATACATCATTGGCTTTGCCCAGTGCCTGGGCCAGGACAAATTTCGCGGGATCCTTCTTTTTGGGTACATCTTCTTCATAGGTGCTGGGATTGACCATATAGGCCACACCAATCTGGGACAGCAGTTCCCGGCGCCTTGGCGAAGCGGAAGCCAGAATTAGCATAACAAAAACCTCCTTATATACCAATTATAACCGGCGGAAAATAAGAAACGCCAGAATAATGCCAAGAATACTCAGCAGATTGGGGGCAAAATGAATGCCGAACTGAATCTGCATGACATATAAGTTCAAATTAACGTTCTGGATATTAAAAATTTCATAATGCTGGGACAGCAAAGGCATGAGACTGCCGAAGCTGACGTGGGACAGCAGTTCTCCCAGGATGCCTCCCAGGATACCGCCGACGACGATAAATAAAATAAAAAGCAGGACACTATGTGTACCTAATACTTTCATATGTACATCTCCTCTGCAGTAGCTACGGACTTCATTATACCGTTATTGCCTTCACAGCGCAATGATAAGACAGAAAAAGGCCGGTTTTCTCAGTTAATTTTAATATACTGAAAAAAGGCGGCCCATTTTCTCACTTTATTTTAATCTTACCGTTTCTTATTTATTTTTCTTCTGCATCTTGGCCCATGTATCCCGCAAGCCGACGATACGGTTTACGACGATATGGTCTTCTGTCGTATCGGGATCGATGACAAAATATCCTTCACGCAGGAACTGGAAGTGGTCGCCTGCTTTATACTGTTTGATGCAGGCTTCAGCCTTGCTGTGATACACATCGAGGCTGTGCGGATTAATCTGGGAGAGGAAATCCTTGCTGTCCGTTTCTTCTTCATCGTCGGTATCGGCATCTTTGAGCAGATAGTCATAGACCCTCGTTTCGATATCGACAGCATCATCAGCATTGACCCAGTGAAGTGTCCCTTTAACCTTGCGATTGGCATTTTTGCCGGTACCGCTCATGCTTTCCGGATCATGACTACAATGGATTTCTACGATATTGCCATCAGCATCTTTGATGACTTCTTCGCATTTGATGATATATGCATATTTAAGGCGCACTTCCCTGCCCGGAGCCAGGCGGAAGAATTTCTTTACCGGTTCTTCCATGAAGTCTTTGCGGTCAATATAGATGTTTTTGCTGAACGTCATCTGACGCGTACCCATGGCTTCATTTTCCTGGTTATTTTCTGCCGTAATGGTTTCAGTCTTGCCATCAGGATAATCCGTAATAACGACTTTGATGGGGTCGATGACAGTCATGATGCGCGGAGCCTTGAGCTTCAGATCTTCACGGATGCAGTATTCGAGGAGGGAAATATCGACGACGCTGTCGGCTTTTGCCACACCGATGCGGTCGCAGAAATCACGGATGGATTCCGGTGTATAGCCACGACGGCGGATACCGGCAATGGTCGGCATACGGGGATCATCCCAGCCGCTGACAATACCCTTTTCGACGAGGACACGGAGCTTACGTTTGCTCATGACCATCTTGGTCACATTGAGGCGGGCAAATTCAATCTGACGGGGCAGCTGGCCTTCCGGGTCTTCCCAGTCCTGGATACACCATTCATAGAGAGGACGGTGGTCTTCATATTCCAGGGTGCAGATAGAATGAGTTACCCGTTCTATCGCATCGGAAACAGGATGGGCAAAATCGTACATAGGATAAATGCACCATTTGTCGCCTGTACGGTGGTGGGATGCATGGAAAATACGATAAATGACAGGGTCACGCATGTTGATATTTGGGCTTGCCATGTCGATTTTGGCACGCAGGACCTTTTCGCCATCGGCATATTTCCCAGCCTTCATTTCTTCAAAAAGGCGCAGGTTTTCTTCGACGCTGCGGTTACGGTACGGGCTTTCCTTGCCTGGCGTATTGAAGGTGCCGCGATATTCCTTGATTTCTTCCTTCGACAAATCATCGACATAGGCCTTGCCCAACTTGATTAACTTGATGGCGTAGTTGTACAGGATGTCAAAATAATCCGACGTAAAGTACAGGCGGTCGCCCCAGTCGAAGCCCAGCCATTTTACGTCATTCATGATATTATCGACGTATTCGACAGTTTCTTTTGTCGGATTCGTATCGTCAAAACGCAGATTCGTAATGCCGCCATATTTCTGGGCCAGCCCGAAATTCAGGCATATCGATTTGGCATGACCGATATGCAGATATCCATTCGGTTCAGGAGGAAACCGTGTCACAAAACGCTGTCCGTATCTATTGGATTTGAAGTCTTCATCAATGAAATTTTCAATAAAGTTTTTTGCAATTTCAGTACCCATATAGTGTCGCTCCTCGCTATTACAATATAATACTCTCACATTGTATCATAAATATCGGTTCAACACTAGCATATATCAACGTCTTTCCCACTTTTCCAAGCATTTATAAAGTCATATTTCATGGACTGATTTTAATAAACAAGGGCATAGCAAGACGATTTTACTATGCTATGCCCTGTACCCTGACTTATAAGCTTTCTCTGAAAATTTCGATGATTTCCTGGCGGCCCAGTTTCTTATAACCGCCATCGAGAATTATCGTCGCATCCGCCAGCTCGTCTAGCATTGTTTCGTCAGCTCCCAATTCGCGAATCGACATGGCGACGCCGATTTCTTTCATCCACGCCTCCATGCAGGCCAGTCCTTCTTGCGCCACTTGTTCGTCCGTCTTGCCGGCTGCCTGGACGCCCCAGACGTTTTCGGCAAAGCGTTTGAACTTAGGCAGGCCATAGGGCAGGATATGGCGGTAATACGGCAGGGAAACGGCCGCCAGTGTCATGCCATGAGTCGCATTGGTATAGCCGCCAACGGCCTGTCCCAGCATGTGGACCATCCAGTCACTGGACTTTCCACAGGCGACGAGGGTATTCAAGGCCCAAGTAGCCGTCCACATGATGTTACTGCGGGCTTCATAATCCTGGGGATTTTTTATAGCTATACGGCTGGAATGGATGACTGACCGCATCAAGCCTTCACTGATGTAATCACTGGTCGTATCGTCATCGCCGGAGAAATACTGTTCGCAAATGTGATTGAAAATATCATAGATACCGGCTTTCATCTGGTATTCCGGTACAGTCATGGTATAGTGCGGATTGAGGATAGAAAATTTCGGCATCACCTCTTCACTGGCAAAGACATGACCGATTTTCTGTTTCGTATCGCTATTGGTAATGACCGAGCCAGCATTCATTTCCGAACCCGTACCGGCCATAGTGAGGACGCAGCCTACGGGGACGAGCTGGCAATCCGGTTCTTCAAAGCGGATGAAGTATTTGTCCCACGGGTCTTCGTCGCAATGGACAGAAACGGCGACCGCCTTGGCATAGTCGCAGACCGAACCGCCGCCGACAGCCAGCAGCAAATCAGCTTGATGCTGGCGGGCGATATCGATGCCTTCATAGAGTTTCTTCAGTGTCGGATTAGGCATGACCCCGGAAATCTCAACTACATTCTTGTTATTTTTTGTCAGGATGTCCATGACAGCCTGATAGATGCCATTTTTTTTAATAGAGCCGCCGCCATAGATGAGGACGACGTTATGACCATATTCAGGTAGCTCCTGATTCAAAAATTGCAGAGATTGATTGCCAAAGTAAAGTTTCGTCGGATTGTGGTATTTAAAATTTCCTAACATAATATATCTCCTCCCCTTAGTGCTGCGTCACTGCCATTACTTTTTTTAAGATATTGTTTTTCATGTAAATTATTCTCCTTAGAATGTTAAATGCACAAGAAACTGTTTTCGTATTCATCGCAAGTCCCCCTTGCTTGACTATAGTATACGACAGCCCATACATATATCAAATACCTATGGATTTTATTATTCCATGCTTTTTAACTATGGTTATTTTTATATTCCATCCCCACGAGGAACATTGTAAAGACGAGAGAATGGCCTTATACTAAATGAAAGATAGGAATCAATCGTTTCAGAAAGGGTGTATTGTTCATGTTGGATTTACGGGTACTCAATTATTTCCTCACCGTCGCCCGCGAAGAAAGTATCACCCATGCTGCCGAAGCTCTGCACCTATCCCAGCCGACGCTGTCGCGGCAGCTGCGCGACATGGAAAATATGCTGGGAAAAGAACTGATGATCCGCGGCCCCCGGCGCATTACGCTCACCGAAGAAGGCTTATTCCTGAAAAAGCGGGCTGAAGAAATCCTCTCCCTGGCCAGTCATACAGAAGAGGAACTGCGCAGCGACGATACGGAACTGAATGGCAATATCCGCATCGGCTCGGCCGAAGCCGACAATGTCCGCTTCATCATGCAGACAGCCCATAAGCTGCAAAGCCGCTATAAGAACCTCCATTTCCACGTTACCAGCGGCGATGGTCAAGCCATCATGGAAGCCCTGGACAAAGGCCTCATCGACGTCGCCGTCATCTACGGCCATGTCGATACGGAAAAATATGAGGTCCTGTCCTGCCCATACACTGACCACTGGGGCCTCCTCCTGCAGCGCAGCCATCCGCTGGCAGCCAGGGAAGTAATCCATCCGCAAGACTTATGGACGGAAAACCTCATCCTGTCCCAGCAGGTATTACAAGCCAACAGCCACGGTAACAAATTGCAGACATGGATAAAAAAGCCCTTTGCCGAACTGCACATCCAGGCGACTTACAATCTGGCCTATAATGCGTCCCTCATGGTCCGCGAAGGGCTGGGGTCCTGCATCATGCTGGAAAAAATCATCAACGTGCCGCCCCATGACCCGGCGCTCTGCTTCCGCCTCCTGGACCCGTTGTTGGAAGATACCTTGTTCATCGTATGGAAACGATTCCAATTATTTTCCAAAGGGACCCAGCAATTCATCCATCTCCTGAAGGAAGAGGCGGAAAAAATAAGCCCGCCGTAAAACCTCAATGTTCAATGTTTTTGATGAAGTGAGCCGGTACGCCGCCGACGACGGTATATGGCGGGACGTCCCGGTTCACGACGGCACCAGCTGCGACGATGGCATAACGGCCGACAGTGACACCAGCCGTTATGGTCGCATTGGCCCCGATCCAGGCGCCTTCTTCCAGGACGATCCGGCCGGGCATGAGCTCACTCCGTTTATCCGGGTCAGGATGATGATTGAGCGTAGCCAGGACGACATTATGGCCGATGAGGACATTATCACCGATGAAAATGCCGCCCTGGTCCTGGAACTTGCAGCCGCTATTGAAGAAGACATGCTTGCCAATATGGATATTCTTGCCAAAATCCGTATAAAACGGCGGAAAAAAGGCAAAGGTATCATCGACAGGACGGCCGATGAGCCGTGAAAAAAGTTGGCGCATCTCTTCCGGTTCGTGGTACTGTGTATTGATTTCCATAGTAATCTTCTGGGCCTGCCGGCTGTAAAATCGCATCGTTTCGATTTCGCCTGCTGTCGTGCCAATGACCGGCTCCCGGTCCCAGCGCTTCAAGGCCTGCGATAAAGATAGCATATAAAGGCTCCTTTCTGATATTTTTACCTTTATTTCAAGGCATCGTCAAAAAATTGGACCAAATCGGCAAAAGGAATCTTATCCATCTGGTCATATAAATCGGTGTGCGTAGCCCCGGGAACGACGATTTCCCGTTTCGGCGCCTTCAATTTGGCATAGGCCGCATCGGCAAAGTATTTCGAGTGAGCTTTCTCACCAGTAATGAGCAGGACCGGGCGCGGACTGATTTCGTCAATGTGTTCCATGAGAGAGAAGTTGAAGAACCCATAAGGCGTCGTCGAATCCCAGGCCAGTGTATTGGAATTGATGGAACGCGGATGATAGGCCCGGCCTACATAGTAATCATAGAAGCCTTTGACGACATCATTGGCATCGTCAGGCAGCTTGTCCGGGAACATCGTGTCATGAGAAACGACATGTCCCTGGGCGTCGACGGCCAGTTCATGCGAACCCGGGATAGGCTGACCTTCTTTTGCTTCTTTATCCCGCATAACGGCCAAATGTTCCTTCACTTTTTCCCGCTGTTCCGGCGTATAGTAATCTCCCTGATAGTGATTGCGGATACTGTCGGACATATCATACATCGCTGAAGTCGCGACGGCTTTGATGCGCGTGTCATTGGCAGCCGCCGTCAAGGCCATACCGGACAGGCCGCAGATGCCGATAGCCCCTACTTTATCGGGATTGACGAATTTCAAATTGCTGATGAAATCGACAGCGGCACTATAATCTTCTACAAAGATATCAGGCGAAGCCATATTACGGCGCGTTCCCCCGCTTTCCCCAGTCATGGACGGATCAAAGGCGACAGCAACATATCCGTGTTTCGCCATTTCCTGGGCATATAAGCCGGAAGATTGTTCTTTGACAGCGCCGAAAGGCCCTGAAACGACGACGGCCTTATATTGCTTCTGGGCATTGAAGTTTTTCGGCAAATAAAGGTGGCCAGCGACGTCAAAACCATAACGGTTCTGAAAGCGGACATTCTTCGCTTCAATCTTGGGGTCAACTTTGAATACCCGTGTATCATTCGTTAATTCGCTGATGGAAGACTGTTTCATCTGCGATTCCGCCTGCAAAACCGCTGCCTGCGTCGCCGCATATGCGGCACCCGTGCCGAATCCAGAAAAAGTAAAGGTACTGACAACCAAAGCAGCCGCTACTAATAAGGCTTTCTGATGTTTTTTCATGTTATATACTCCTTTTTCAACGCTCTTGAATCTCTATCTATTGCTTGATTACAGTATACTTGGTTATCCATTAAATAACAAATACCTATGTACTTCATTAATCAATGCTTTTTCCCTATACTTATTTGAATAAAAAAAGAGAGCAGTCGCATTAAGCCAAAAATGGTTTAATGCGACAGCCTTCTCCTTTTTCTATCAACGATTCAGGCTCTGGACCCACTGCTGGACCGTACTTTCCGACACATTGGACGGGAAGCGTTTGCCTTCCAGCCAGTTGCCCGTATCAGCCATCTGCTGCAGCTGTCTGCCGCTGTCGCCGAGGTCGGAGCTGGCCGACGTGGCAAAGGGGATGACCATCTTACCACTGAAGTCATTGTGTTTGACGAAAGTATCTACCGGCCAGGCAGCGATCCCCCACCAGATAGGATATCCGATGAAGACCGTATCGTAGCCTTCCCAGTTGTCTGCCTTATCCTTGACCAGAGGGATGTCGCGCAGGCTGGCATCATCGTGTTCGCGATAGACGCGGCTCTCCCGGTTATTATAGTCCAAATCTGCTTCCGTATAGTCTTGGACCGGCTTCAATTCCATGACGTCGCCGTTGGTCGCTTTGGCAATGTAATTGGCTACATTCTTGGTATGTCCGCCGGCCGAAAAGTAAACGACCAGCGTCTTGCCATTGCCCTTGGCCGGAGCCTGGGCCGCCGCATCCGTCTTTTTTGAGGCGCTGGAAGACGCATCGGCACCGTTCGTATTGCCACAGGCAGCCAGGCCCAGGACCATGAGACTGCTCAGGGCAAGCATTAAAATTTTCTTCATCATCTGCTTTTTACCTCCTGATTATTTCAAATAGAGACATTTACTCCCCATATACTTCTTTGGCATAGCCAAAGGCAGCCCAGGCTTTGGGCCAGCCACTGTAAAAGGCGAGCTGCGTAATGATTTCCGCCATATCGTCCTTGGTGACGCCATTTTTCTTTGCTGTTTCCATATGATATTTCAAGGAACTATCGGTAATGCCCTGGGCGATGAGGGCCGATACGGTAACAATGCTCCGTTCCCTGAGGGGCAGGACATCGTTCTTGCTCCACACTTCACCGAAAAGAATGTCATCATTATAGCGGGCAAAATCGGGAGCAAAGGTCCCCAGCTGCTGCCGGCCTGCAGTCTGTACAATCTTGACGGCTTTTTTCGCTTGATTATCAGTCGTATTCATAGCATATGCATCTCCTGTTCCCAAAAAACCGATTCCCGCCAGGACCATGAGCCCGGCCGCTAAGAAGTGCTTACGGAAGGGCATCATAATCGGCCTCCGCTACGGCTTCGCACCATTCTGTACCCGTATCGCTCCCATCGACTTCAATAGCCAGATGCTGGAAGGCACTATCCTTAGCCGCACCGTGCCAATGCTTGACGTTGGCCGGAATGTGCACGACATCACCGGCGTGGAGTTCCTGTGCCGTTTTTCCCCATTCCTGATACCAGCCGCGGCCGGCCGTGACTAAGAGCATCTGTCCGCCGCCCTGACTGGCATGATGGATGTGCCAGTGGTTGCGGCAGGCCGGTTCAAAAGTAACATTACCTACAACGACCTGTTTCAAAGACAGCATATTCAAATAACTCGTGCCGTCAAAATACTGGGCATAATTGACATTTTCTCCACCCATAGCAAAGGGACTTGTTTTTTTGATTTCTTCAATAGTCATTTTCGTTGGTCTCCTCTTTTTCGCAATACATATAATACATAGTCCAACCGGTCCAGCTGAATCTGCTTATCGTGGATTGAATCGAGCAGATAGCGCCGATGACGCTGAAGAGATTGCAGCTGCTGCTCTCTCGTCTGTGTCCGGTATTGCTCGATGAAATCGCGGGAACAACCTGTATCAGCCAGACTTTCCCACATATCTGAAGCCATATCTGTGCCTCCTTTTCTATCATTCCCTACGCTTTTATCTTAGCAGTCGGCAATTGAAATGTAAAACGCTTATATTTTATTTCTGGACATACGTAAAAAGCATTGCCAAATGGACAGACCTGCCGTATACTAAACGAAAGAGAAAGGAGAGTGTTGCTATGGAACTACGGACCTTACATTATTTTCTGGCTGTGGCCAGAGAGGAAAACATGACCGGCGCCGCCAATATGCTGCATATTACCCAGCCCACATTATCCCGGCAGATGGCCGATCTGGAAGAAGAACTGGGCAAGCAGTTGTTCGTCCGGACCAACCGCAGCACCCATCTGACGGAAGAAGGAATCCACCTCCGGCAGCGGGCCGAAGAAATCCTGTCCCTTGTCCGTCAGACCGAAGCGGAAATCAGCAATGACCAGCTGGAACTGACCGGCTGTATCCGCATTGGCGCCGGAGAAACACCGGTCATCCATTTCTTGACCGATGCCTTTGCCAGGCTGCACCATCAGCATCCCGGTATCACGTGCGAACTCTTTACGGGAAATGCCGATACGGTGGAAGAACGACTAGTCCATGGACTCATCGACTTTGCCCTGTTCATCGAGCCGTTCAATCCGGAAAAATACGAATACATTCGTCTGCCTGAAACCAATACGGTCGGAATCATTACCCGCAGTGACAGCCCGTGGGCTGATCTTCCGGCTATTACCCCGGACATCTTGAAAGATATTCCCCTGCTCACGTCTTCACGGACGGCAACAGCCGCCTTTGATGTCCGTGCCTGGTCCGGGGGACAGGTGACAACGGAAGACCTGCAGATTGTCGGACGGTTCGACCTCATTGCCAATGCGGCCCAGCTTATCCGGACAGGCATTACCAGTGCCATCGGAATCAACGAGCTCTTCCAGCTCCATACACCGGATCTGGCCTTTGTTCCCCTGGAGCCGGCCATCTCCTTTTCCTGTCTCATTGCCTGGAAAAAATATCAACTTCTCACCAAGCCGTGCGAAACCTTTATCCGGCTGCTGAAAGAAAGCTGTTCTCCTGCAGGCACAGAGAATACATGACGTCATGAATATGATATAATAAAACAAATACGACAAGGAGAAGATAGCTATGATGATAAAAAAACTGATTACCTTTGAAGACCTGGGATTTGTCCAGTGGGGCGTGCTGGATGCCGAAGAAACAGGAGTATACAGCGCCATCGCTCTGGAAGAAGCGTTCTTTACTCCCCTTCCGGAAACATTGGCAGAATTTGTCCAGCAGGGAAATGAAGGCCTGCTGGCTCTAGCCGATGCTCTCGAACAGAATGAAAAGACCCAGGCTGTAAAAGCCAGACCGTTGGAAACGATTCACATTCTGGCACCTCTGCCGCATCTTACAAAAAATATCTTCTGTGTCGGCGAAAACTATGCCGAACACATCGAAGAATTCCACAAGAAAAAGCTCGATTCCCTGCCAAAATATCCTCAGTTTTTCACTAAAGCCCCGACCTGCGTCATCGGCCCGGAAGATACCATCGATTCCCATCCGCAGGTAACGAAAGAACTGGATTATGAAGGAGAACTGGCCGTCATTATCGGCACCAGCGGCAAGGATATCCCTGTCAGTGAAGCCATGAACCACGTCTACGGATTCACCATCATGAATGATGTAACTGCCCGTGACCTGCAGCGCAACCACGGCCAGTGGTTCCATGGCAAAAGTCTCGATACCTTTGCCCCCATGGGCCCCTGTATCCTGCTGCGCGATGCGGCCCCCGATGCCTTTACTATCGTGACCAAAGTCAATGACGAAGTCCGTCAGGATGCCTCGACGGAAGAATTCATCTTCCCCATCCCGTCGCTCATATCCACCCTCTCCCAGGGCACGACACTCCAGCCCGGCGATATCATTTCGACGGGCACGCCATCGGGCGTCGGTGCCGGCTTCAAACCGCCCCGCTATATCCATTCCGGCGATACGGTAGAAATTTCCATCTCTTCCATCGGTACATTGAAAAATACGGTTAAGTAAGGAATAGTTTGTCGTTTGCAGTATAGAGAAAAAGCGGTTTGCCATGTTATACTTTTCTGAATTATATGGGAATTCAGAATAAAAGGCCACCGCTAAAAAAACCAGTCATAACGCGATTTTTCGCGCTATGGCTGGTTTCTTTTTTGCCTGTTCTATTTTCGTTATGCAGACACGTACGGTTTACCCATTCAGGCGGGACAGGATTTCCTGAATCTGTTTCTTCATTTCCTGGTTTTCTTTTTCCAGTGCATCGATTCGCTTATCCTTGGCTGCATCATTTGCTTTGATAGCCGAGATTTCTTCAGCCTGATCATGGATAGTCTGTGCCATTTCGGCCTTGCTGACACCGTTGTATGCGGAGCCTTTTCCCAGTTTGAAGGAGACTCCGGCATTGAAGCCCGGGTCGCCGTTGCCAAGGGAAATACCCATGTTGACCATGGTGTTGGCATTTGGCTGGTAGAAAGCACCGATAGCAGCAGCATTAGCGTTATGGTAATGGCCGTAGCCTACAGCGAAGCTGGCTTTATCAGCTGGATCGAAATCAAGCGGATGGAGGGCTGCCAAAGCATTGCTGCCGGCTGCCGCTCTGTTAATATTCGTATCCAGACGGCTGTAAGCATTGTTCATATCGCGGTAAATCTGCTGTGTATTAGCACTGGTAATACCGTTGACATAGCCGACATTTGCCGCACTGGTCAGATCTTTGCCCTCTGTCACGATGCCGGTGATGACGCGGCCTGTAGTATTGCCATCCTTGTCCTTACCACTGACATCAATCTTCGTGGCCGTGCTGTTGCCACCAATCTGGATAGTGTCACCTTTAGTATTCGTGTGGATGAGGTCACTCGTCGTCTTGAGGCCCGAATCCAGAGCAGACAGGTTCTGGCCGACCGTATTACCACTTCTGATGTAAGAGCCGTCCTTATCGACATGGACTTCGTTGTAGAGCGTGCCGCCGGAAATCAAACCCGTATCGCCGGAAGCGACCTTGCCGTCTTTGGCAGAAATCGTATAGGTCTTGTTGCCGGTCGTTTCATCCGTTTTTGCATCAATCGTAATATGGTCGTCGCCAGCCTTGACCTGTACTGCATCCTGCGACAGTTTCTTGATGACTGTCTGACCATCTTTCGTGATATTATCCAGAGACGTATTCGCCTTGCCATCCAATTGGGTATTCATATCACCCGTTACTTTACTGATAGCCTGGCTGACAGCATCACCGGAAACAGCACGATTTTCACCGGCTTTGACTTCGCCCCTAGCAATCTTTTCAGAGAAACTATCAGCTTCTTCATCAGTCAGATTAGAGCCATCTCTATTGGCTTTGGTATCTACTGCTTTGAAAACAGTATCCCCAGTTACAAGGCCCTTGTTTCCAGATACCACCTCGCCGTTGCCGAGCTTTTCCTGCCACTTTGTCACGTTATCAGGGGTGAGATTCGAAGCATCCACATTGGCTTTGTTTGCCAAATCCGCACTCGTCTGATTTTTGACATCCTGCAAAGCACTATAGACCGTACCGCCATTGACGATTCCCGTATTATTTTCAGCTACCTGACCGTCAACTGTCACATCCACCTTGTAGGTGTCGACGCCATTCACATCCCGGTGGGATACGCTCGTGTGGCTGCCGTCTTCCATCCCGATTGAACCTTTGGCCAGTTTCTTGATGACAGTTTCCCCGGCAGAAGAAATATTGGACAGGTTTTTCAGGTTGGAAATATCTCCGGTGTTTGTGCCTACCTGTGCATCGAGACTGCCCAGGTTCTGGCCTGTCGTCTTGGTGTCAGAAACGTAGTTCAGCGTCTTTCCTTCGGCTGCGACCGGTTTGTTGTACGCATAGACCGTCTTGCCTGTTACCAGCTGACCGTTATCAGCTGCGATGCTGCCCGTACCTATAGCTGCACCCCAGGCGTTTTCATTGACTGTCTTATCTTCATCCGTGACAGCTGTGCCATCTGCTTTATGATTCAGGTTCTTCCCGATATTGGAGGCATCCACATTGGCCTTGTTTGCCAAATCCGCACTCGTCTGATTTTTGACATCCTGCAAAGCACTATAGACCGTACCGCCATTGACGATTCCCGTATTATTTTCAGCTACCTGACCATCAACTGTCACATCCACCTTATAGGTTTCAACCCCATTCACATCCCTATGGGATACGCTCGTGTGGCTGCCGTCTTCCATTCCGATTGAACCTTTGGCCAGGTTCTTGATGACGGTCTGACCTGCTTCGGTGATATTCGACAGGTTCTTCAGGTTCGTGATGTTTTCTGTATTGTTCGAGATGTTCGTCGTATTCGTACCAATATTATCGGCATTCGTCTTGATCTGTGTATCCAGAGCAGTCAGGTTCTGGCCTGTCGTCATGGTGTCAGAAATATAGTTCAGTGTCTTTCCTTCGGCTGCGACCGGTTTGTTGTACGCATAGACCGTCTTGCCTGTTACCAGCTGACCGTTATCAGCTGCGATGCTGCCCGTACCTATAGCTGCACCCCAGGCGTTTTCATTGACTGTCTTATCTTCATCCGTGACAGCTGTGCCATCTGCTTTATGATTCAGGTTCTTCCCGATGTTATCTGCATTCACATTAGCCTTCATGCCGTTCAGTTTCTTCAACTGTGCGACGTTGACGGCATCGGTTTCCTCTTTACCAGCAGCCACGCCAGTAATCTGACGAGTTTCATCTGCTGTACCAACGGATACAGCCGCCTTCTTGGACGTCCATGCAGCTGTAGTATCTGCTGTTGCACCAGTGGGATCATACCCGGCAACACCGGCTGCTGTCGTTGCTTCAGAACCGCTGCCAATAGCCACGCCACCTTCTTTGGTCACTTTTGCATTATGGCCGATGGAGACCACGTCAGAAACGGTCGTAGTATCCACATTATCAGCGGAACCCACAATAATATTGTTCTTTGTATTCGTCAGGGTGTGATTATCCCCAAAGACGATATTGGACTTGTTCGTATCGGTGCTGTCCCCGGTTACGGTATTGTGAGCCCCGATCAGGTAGTCATTCTTCCCGTTGGTCAGGGTGGTGTAGAACCCTTCCACATAGTTCAGCTGAGAAGATTTATCCGCATCATAGGCATCGCCGCTGCCGGTAACGGTGTTTCCAACGCCGGTGACCTGGGTCATATAGGCATTTTCAACAGAGTTGCCGCCGCCCATGACCATGACCTGACCGCCACTCCCAGGAACGGCTTCCTTCAGTGCAGCTGTCATATCTCCTGACAAATTCAAGTTGCTGATAGTCCGATAGGAGTCCTTGACTGTGTTGCCTGCACCCAGGATGATGGCCGCGTTGGAATCCGTGGTCACATTCGCCTGCCCGATGAGGCTGTTGGCGACGCCGCTGTAGGGCTTTGTTGTGTCCATATTCCTGTTGATATTGACCGTACCAAGGGACAGCGCTGCCGCTCCGCGGAAATCAGTGCCTGATACAGTTCCCTTATTGTAAATACCGGAATAGGAACCGGCTACCGTAGAAGCCAAGCCATCCGCATGGGTGATAAAGCCGGCGGCCAGGCTGGCTCTGCCACTTGCTCCGTCATTTTTTTCATTGGTGTAGACATTAAGGCCAAAGGTAGGAGCATTCGTACTGTTGACAGAGTAGTACTTGATATTGTGGGTCGAATCGTTCAGGGTATCCGCATTGGCTTTTACCTGGGTGTCAAGAGCAGTCAGGTTCTGGCCTGTCGTTTTATCTGCAGAAACATAGTTTAGCGTCTTGCCAGATTCTGCAACCGGAGCGTTGTAGGTGTAGACCGTGCCACCGGTAACCAGCTGCTGAGAACCGTTGTCGGCAGCGTTTGTTGCTTTGGAATCAGCAATCTTGCCCGTGCCGATAGCTGTGCCCCAGAGGTTTTCATTCGCTTTTTGAGCCGCTGTGGATGCATCTGTATCCTCAACGGAATTGCCGTTTTTGTCCGTCGTATAAACCTTGATGTTGCTACCGATATTGCCCGCATCTTTCTGGGCATACTGCTTCAGCTGTTTCACCACTACCACATCATGGTCATCCTGGCCCTCAGCCACTTTGACCAGACGGTTGTAGTAGGAATCTGTATAAGTAGTAGCTGTTACAGCTTCCGGAGCCTGGGTATAGTCATTGGTCGTAAGATCTGCATTGGTCTTGCCGTCGGTCCGCTGTTTCCAGGTTACTGTATATCCGGATACATCACCAGCGTCATGGCCAAAAGAGATTGTCCCGGATTCATCGGTTGTAGCCTGATAGCCGACAGCCGTGCCATTTTCCGTGGTTACCACAGCCTGGCGGCCGGCAGCCAATGAATAATCTGCCTTATCACCTGTAGAACCACCTGCTATACCGACTGAATAGCTGCCATTGACACTGCTGTTATAACCAGTAGTATAATCTTTACCATAACCGCCAACAGACGTTGCCCCAGTTCCTAATGCATAATTGAAAGTACCACCAACAGCAGTTGAATTCTGGCCATTAGCGACATTCATGATACCACCACTTGCTGTTGAGGTAATTCCCGAAGCTGTATTATCGCGTCCGCCGAATACGGCAGACTGATTTCCGCTTGCCTTATTATTGTCGCCGCCAACAACGGTGGAATTGGCTCCGGAAGCAACATTATCCAATCCACCGACAACAACGCTGTTATCGTTGGAAGCCAGGGCATTTTGAGCCCCCACGATTACAGAAGATGCAGTTGCTGCGCCGTATTTCTTATCAGCCTTTCTTTCCTTGATGGAACCGCCCAGAATGAGGCCTGTAGCATCGGTATCAGCATACGCTGAGTCCCCCGAGCTCAGGTTGTGCTTGACACTGATGGTATTATTTTTTGTCTTATCAACATCAATACCCCAACCGGCATTGACAGATAAAGCATCCGTCAAATCCGTTTTCTGCTGCTGAAGGGCATTATAGACCGTGCCGCCAGTGACGAGCTGTCCAGACCCGTTGCTATCTTTGTCCTTTGCATTAGGATCCACCACCTTGCCGGTACCGATTGCGCTGCCCCAAGCATCTTCACTAGCTTTCTGTGCAGCCGTTTTCTTTGTTTCTGCCTCAGCGCTTGTATCTTCAATGGGGTTGTTGTTTTTATCAAACTTTATGTTTCCATTTTCATCCGTCTGATAGACTTTGATCTTACTGCCCACATCAGAAGCATTTTTCAGCTGTTCCATGACAACAGCATCATGGTCTTCAATGCCATCTGCTGCTTTGACAAGGCGGTTGTAGTAGGCAGAATCATATTCCTTTTTTTCAATCGTTGCTATTGGCTGGCTATAGTCATTCCATGTGCCATCAGCATTCATTAAAGACTTATAACTTTTTTCATCAATTTCTTCGCCGTATTCAGTGTAATAATGGCCATCTTTGACTGTGGCCTTCTGCTTCCATGTATAGGTAGTTGTACCATAGTACGTATCACCTTTATCATGACCAAAAGCCACTGTCTGTGCTTCATCAGCCGTTGCCTGATAACCAACAGCAGTAGCAAAATGATCAAGAATCTTAAAGGTAGGATTGTCAGGGTCCCCACTGCCCACAAGAAGTCCTGGGTGTGTACCACCTGCTTCTAAGATTTTGTTATAATCTTCTTCAGAAATGGGCGTACTCGTAACACCTGTGTCAGTTACAGTAGACTGATACCCTGCAGCTAAAGTTAAGGGAGCATTCATTCCAGTCGAACCGCCAAGGATTCCCACTGAGGCAACACCATTAACACTTCCCTTAGTACCGCCTAAAGCAGTGGCATTGGCTCCTGTCACAATATTGGCTTCACCACCAACAACAGCACTTCCTAAGCCTGCTGCTTCATTACCTAAGCCACCACTAACAACTGCTTCCGATCCAGCTTTATTGGAACCACCACCTAAAATGGCGGAATATGTACCATAAGCAGAATTTGCCACGCCGCCATAGACGGATGCAAACTCATCAGTTGCCTTATTCCCATATCCGCCCCAGATGGACGCATATGTTCCGCTGGCTTCATTTAATGCACCACCACCAACGGTTGTCCACATATTGGACGCCTTGTTCTGCGCTCCGGCAAAAATCGATGCATATGTTCCACTGGCTTTATTATCAAAGCCGCCATAGACGGATGCAAAACTACCAGAAGCTACATTAGAACTACCACCGCTGGATACAGCTGCTTCATCGGATGCTGTATTTCCAGAGCCACCAATAACAACGCTCGCTTTTCCTGAAGCAGTATTTGCACCGCCACCAACAGTTACCGCATAATCACCGGTAGCACCATAATGCAAATCCACGTCTGTTCCTGGTGCTCCATCCACAACTGTACCGAGAACTAATCCTGTCTTGCTGACATCCAGATGTACATGCCCTGTCGTATCCAAATTCGTTCCCAGGTTGCGATCTACACTGATGGCGTTTTTCACTGTGGTCTCAGTTCCATTGGCATCTTTCTTCGTGTAGTCGCCAATCTTAATGCCCCAGCCTTCATTGTAGACACCTGCTTTCTCAGACATTTTTTTCAGCTGCCCAATAGTAGCTACATCAGAATCAGCGGCACCGTCAGCGACATTGGTGATGCGGCGTTGTAGCTGTTTTTCCTTATTGCCTACGGATACATAGGACGTTGCAGTCTTTCCTGTTAAATAGGATTTCGCTTTGTCACTGGTATCGGCACTGAGATCCGTAGTTGCCTCAGAGTACGCACCAATGGCGATGTTGCCATCTTTTGAATGAGCACCGTAGCCTAAAGCGACAGAAGCGCCGTCAATCGTCGGATTTTTCTCTATTTCATAAATGCCGTTCTTCTTATCTTCATCCGTGTTTCCTGTCATTGTTACTGCAGTGTCAGTCTTCTTTGTATTCTCTGCTGTTGCATTGGAACCAATTGCAATGGAGCCCCAGCCTGTTGCATCAGACTGGAAACCAACAGAAGTCACATAGTTATTACTCGAGCCCTTTGGTACATTACTAGCTTTATCATCATACCCGCTATGTTCGCCGATGAATACACTGCCCCTTGACTGACCTGCATTGCGATTGCCGATGGTAACGGTCTGCATTCCTGCCTGTGCATATAAGCCTGCTGCAACTGAACCTGTTTCCTTGGCTCCAGCTCCTTCATTGTTCGGCAGATTCTTCCGTGGGAGATGTCCAATCAAAGCGTCACGATATGTCTGCTGTTCCCACTTCTTTGCTTTCGCATCCCAATACCAGTAGTAATCATTGGCTCCTATAAAATCGTTATTATGCGCATCCGCATCCGCCTGCGCCACTGGCATCCCTGCAAACGAAAAAGCGCCTAACGCCAGCAGCACTGCTGCCGTCAATGCTGTTTTATTTCTTGCCGTATGACTACCTGCCGTTTTGCAGTGACTTTTAGCCAATTCTGAAACGACAACGTAACAATGTTTTGTTTTGCTGTAGATGACTTTAAATATTTTGTTCATGAAATTACGCATCCTTTGTTTGTAACGATTTTATAACACGCACAGGTATTCTATAGTTTTTTATTGTACCTCCTCTCATTTATTGCATTTTTATACGTATTATACAATTTTAAGGCTAAGGAATTATAGCACGTATCTTATATAATGAAAAGGCTTCATTTAGCCATTTTGCTTTCGTTTACAGCTGTCATTACATCGTTTTGTTACGATATATTTATTCATTTTATGATAAATAATCTATATGTCGTATGCACAACATATTAATAAAATATTGCATAAAAAATTTATAAAAAAAAGAGCATTTTATGAAATTGCCTGATGGAAAATTTCATAAAATGCTCTTTTTCCCTGTATATTATGGTATTATAGTGGTTTCTAAGCTGAATGTTTAACTATAATATGGTATTATTGTGGTATTATTAATTTAATGGCTATCATACATCGCACCACCCGCTTACAAAAGTCACGATTTCTTCGTCTCGTCCTTGGCTGTAATATCGAAGGGAATCCGTTGTTCCCGTACGGATTTCATAATGAAAATATTAATCGCTGTTGACATACTCATCCCTGTAGAACTACAAAACTGTTCAAATTCTTTCTTCAAATTCTCATCCAAACGGATGCAAATCGTCGTCTGTGCCATTGTATACACTCCTATTTCTTACTAACACGCTGTTTAATCATTACACTTTGTTTCTTTATTAAGCCTTCCATGGTGCGCTATGCCATTTTCTGGTCCTGGTCTAACATTCAAACCCGTTCGTTATTTTCCGATACTGGCGATATCATCACCAAAGTGTAAAGTCCCCCCCCAATGGACAATTTTTGACCGGTTCAGGTATAACTTCATTATATGGATTCACGTAATTCCCAATAATTCATCGCCAAATAACTTCTTGTTACTTATCAATAAATAAAGTAACAACTGATTCTATATCTCTATCATATACCAAATATCAGTATTTGTCACAAATTTATTGACTTTTTCTATATCTTATTTGCATTATTTATATTTTTTATATTATGTTTTTCTTGAATGGACAGTATGGTAACAATGATAATATAGACAGCACAAATTGAAAAAAGAGATTGTCCTTCGAAGACAATCTCTTTTACTCTTTACGTATGAATGGTTCAATTTTTAGTGAAATCTTAAAACCTCAAATTTTTCTACTGCAGCTCAGACCTCTATCAGATTTTGCTGAGCGCCTGGTCCATATCGGCAATGATATCGTCAGCATGTTCTATGCCAATGGAGAAGCGGATCATGCTGGCAGAGATACCGCATTTCTTCAGTTCTTCCGGCGGATAGGCCCGATGGCTGGTCTTGACCGGATAGGACAGCGTCGTCGAGAAGCTGGCCAGGCTCGGTACGAATTTGATGTACTGGCAGGCGGCAATAAAATCTTCCGCCCCTTTGGCACCACCGGCAATGTCAGCACTCACCATGCCGCCGCACATGGCATCGGTAAACTGGGAAATGGCCCGGTCATGATACGGCGAACTTTCAAGGCCCGCATAATATACTTTTTCCACCTTGGGATGCTGTTCCAGGAACTGAGCCACTTTCAGGGCATTTTCACTGTGCTGGCGGACACGCAGTTCCAGAGTGCGCATGCTGCGCGTCAGGAGGAACGAATCAAAGGGGCTCAGGAGGTCACCGTATAACGTAGCATATTTCTGAATATTGGCAATATCTGCTGCACCAGCGCAGACGGCACCGCCCGTAAAATCACTATGTCCGCCCAGGTACTTGGTAGCACTGTAGACGACGATATCGGCACCCAGTTCCAGTGGCCGGCAGACGACCGGTGTGGCAAAGGTATTATCTACGACGAGCTTGCACCCATGCGCATGAGCGGCAGCTGCCGCTTTGCGGATATCCGTGACTTCCATGAGCGGATTGGCTATCGTTTCCGTATAGACAAGCTTCGTATTTGGTTTGATATGGGCTTCTATATCTTCTGTATCAAAATCGACAAAATCAACGGTTACACCCCACCTCGGCAGTTCATTGGCAAAATAATCGTAGACACCGCCATACAGGACCGGGGACGATACGATATGATCGCCGCTTTTTACATTGCTCATGATAGTCGTAATAATAGCTGCCATGCCGGCACTGAAGACGATAGCCCCATCGGAGCCTTCAGCAGCCCGCAGTACATCCTGAGCCGCATCAAGGCCCGGATTTGCCATGCGGCTGTACACATAGCCGGATTTTTTGCCTTCATAAACGCTGTCCAGCGTAGGCACATCGTCGAAGCTGAAGACGCTGCTCATATAAATAGGAATGACTTTCGGAACCGATACCGATTCCGCTATTTCCTTGGCCAGTTCATGTTCCCCCGCCCGGCACAACTCAGTGGTAAGATGACTCGTACTCATGACTATTCCCCCTCATCAGGCATCATATAATAGATAAAGTCGATGAGACAGCACTGCATATTTTTAGGTATCCAATAAGTCTGTCCATCATACATTCATTGACCTGCCTATGCGGTTATAGTATCATAAAACGAGTTACTTTTCTAATAAGAAATATTTTATCAGTAATAGGTGTCCCCTATTACACGAAGAGGTGCAACCATGCGTCTGCAACAGTTGTTATACGTAAAAGAAATCGCCCGCTGCCGTTCCATGAACCAGGCAGCCGTCCATCTGTACATATCCCAGCCCAGTCTGTCCGAAGCCATACGGGACCTGGAAAAGGAATTTGGCATTACTATCTTTGAGCGTTCCCGCCGCGGTGTCAGCCTGACGGCAGAAGGCATCGAATTTTTACAGCTGGCAGATAAAGTCATTGCCGATGCCGACGAACTGCGCAACCATTATCTCATAAAGAACGATGTGACACGGCTCCACCTGCAGATATCCTGTCAGCACTATGCCTTTGTCATCGATGCCTTCATCCATTTTCTCCGCACCTTTCAGCAGGAACGCTACACTATTTCCCTGAAAGAAACGGAAACCATCACGGCACTGGAAGATGTATACCTGAAAAAGAGCGCCTTCAGTATCGTCGCCATCACCGGGGAAAACAGCCATTACATCCACCAGGTACTGGACAAATGGGGCCTTTCGTTCCACGTATTATGCCCTGTCATTCCCCATGTGTTCATGAATATCCATCATCCCCTGGCCCGGCGCCAGTCTGTGACGCTGGACGACATACGGCCCTATCCCCTGATCCAGTATGCCCAGTCCGCAGCCACAAGATACGCCGACGAAGAACTGGTCACGCTGGATGATCATGACAAAATCATCTATTCGTACGACAGGGGGACGACCAATAATCTCCTGGCCAGTACGGATTGCCTGAACATCGGCACAGGCTACCTCATCCCGGCAGTCATGCCATCTGCCATCACCGCCATTCCCCTGTCAGGCCTCACCGTACAGGCTCAGATTGGCTATGTACAGCTCCATGCACAGCCATCCAATGAAATTATCGACGCCCTCATACAGGGCATCCAGGAATCACTGAGGACCTACGATCCGGGCAGATAATGCTACTGTCATTCCTCCAGTAATTTTTCTAATTTCATCTGACAGTCCTTCAGGTCTTCCATTTGTCGTCTGACTGTTTCCCCATGAGTCGTCTCATTCTGTTTCATACGGTGAAGCAGCATTTCCGACTGGGAAGTGAAGAAATAAAAGATATACGTGAGAAAAAAATAGGCCGTACATGATGTCACTTCATGCACGGCTTTTTGAGGTTGTCTGAAGACCTTATCCTTTTATTTTTAATCCGTCATGAAAGGCCTGTCCTACGACAGGACCAATCAGACGATAGGTCATGGTAGAAATGTCAAAGATGATGGGCTGCAGTTTGTCATAATCGATTTTGCCGTCAGTCAGGACCGATTCATCAGCCTGCTGGGCTACGATTCTGCCCACGAGGATGCCCGTGTTATCATCATAGCTGGTGCATTCACATTCCAGTGTGACCGGAAATTCTTCGATAATCGGAGCATTGACATGAAGGCTTTTGTGGACGTGGCAGCCTGCTTTTTCTATCTTATTTACCTTATTACCCGTTTCTACACCGAAATAATCGGCAATGTCCACCGTATCTTTCGTAGCAAAGGCTACAGTAAAGGCCTTCGTGTGCCTGATGTTTTCCGTTGTCTTGTGCTTTGCCAGAAAGAGCGTGATTTCGCCATAATCCGACTGGGCACCCCAGGCTGCATTCATAGCATTAGGTACGCCATTTTCATCATATGTCCCGATGATAAATACACCTTCCGGCGCGATGCACGCCTTCTTCCCTTCAAATTCTACGTTCATTCGATATACCTCCTCATCAGTTATTCTTTACTTAGTATACACCATCCTATCCCCCGACTGGAAGACGGACCTTTGCCCGTATGAGATCATCTGGATTCACAATTTTTGTTTTATTGCATTTTTACAAATTCCGACATACACCAGACAAAAGCCTTAGCACACCGCTGACCTGTATGCTGGAAATGATTTCCTTTGTTCCATTCTAATGTGGTCTGGATACGGGGCAGCATTTCCAGATGGGCATGCAACTGACGGATACGGTCCCCTACAGTGGCCATGACAGGGTTCCGCGTTCGTTCTTCTCTATCACCCAGGCTCAGGTATACGGCTTTCGTCATTGGCTGCTGCTGACTGGCATATTCCAGCCAGCCAGGGAACCAGACGGAAGGGGAAGCAGCGGCGACCGCCGAAAAGGTATCAGTCTGCCAGGCACTCCACAAAGAAAAGAGAGCTGCCAGAGAATAGCCGCCTAATATGACAGGCACTTCATCAGACAAGTGAAATTGTATCCGGACAGCAGGCAGAAGCTCCTTTTCTACAAAATGCAGAGTTCCTGCCGCACCGTGCCCGAAGTCATCCGGGCCAAAAACAGCCGGATTATCCCAGGGAGATAATTCCTCGTTCCAGTCCGTTACAGGAAATGCCACAAACACGAAGGGAGATGGAGAGGCTCCGGCAATAGCGGTAACCTGCTCATCCAGTACTTCCCGGTCGTGGTCATCGACAGGCTGGACCAGTATATACGCCGGCTTACCTGTCAAATACAGGAGGCAGTCTCTCCCGTCAATAGAATATGTGGTTTTGTCCAAGAAATTCACCTTCCTTATCGTGTTTATGCTATTCCAGGTTATGGTATGGAAACGTAAGCAAAATAGGACAGTAGTTATTTTATCTGTCCTGGTTGTTTGTAGCTATTTCTCATGTTATAATGAGTACAAATTCCACAACATGAGGTGATTAGTTTGAAAAGGAAACACTTTGCATCCATTTTAGCCGTCGCGGTTATGTTAACCAGTTTTAGCATGACGGGAACGATTGAAGGCGCCAGCCGGGCTGAGCTGGCAGCCATCCACGTCAATAAATCGGGAAATTTTCAGTACTGGAACCGCGATTCCGCCGCTAAGGAAAAACTGGTATCGTATGTAAAGGATGTAACCAATCCAAAGAGTTCCAATTTCATTCCTGTGGAACACCGCCTGGCCGTCTTCGATATGGATGGGACTCTTTTAGGTGAACGGACACCGTCCTACACAGATGGCGTCTTTTATGCGGACCGGGTCCTTCACGATCCCGACTGCAAGGTATCGGCTGAAGACAAACAGTTTGCCAGGGACTATTGGGATGCCATTTCCCAGCGCAAACCCGTTCCGCCGGAAATCGACAATAATTTATACAACAAATTATACGCCGGGCTGGCCGGAATGACACCGCAATCTCTGGACGCCTATGCACAGGGATTCATGAAAAAGCCGGTCATCGGCCTGACCAACCTGACCTATGGCGAAGCATTTTATATGCCCATGGTGGAAGTCATTTCCTATCTGCAGTCCAATGACTTTACGTGTTACATCGTCTCTGCTTCGGACCGTCCCCTCGTCCGTGCCCTGACCCGTGACGTCATCCATATTGCGCCAAACAACATCATCGGTTCCGATCCACAGATTGTCGCTTCTCATCAGGGAGATACAGCCGGCGGTTCGTACCAGATGACATACGATGACACCATTCAGTATGGTACACTGGACCGGGTCAATGAAAAGATGAATAAAGTATCCTCTATCGTCCGTGAAATCGGAATCCAGCCTGTACTGGCCTTTGGTAACAGCAGTGGCGATTATTCTATGTTCCGCTATACCTTAAAGGATAATCCCTATAAAGCTGAAGTCTTCAATGTGCTCTGCGATGATACACAACGTGAATACGGTCGTCCTGAACGGGCGGAACGGGATAAGAAGACATCCGACGAAAACGGCTGGAATACTATTTCCATGAAAAATGACTGGAAAACTATTTATGGCGAAAATGTAAAGAAAACAAAATAATAGCCTTTCAAAGTAAGAGAAACTGGCACAGGACATGCTCTACATGCTCCATGCCAGTTTTTTTATGCTCCCGGCAGATCCAATCAGAACATAGTATTGTTATTTTCTGCTTTTTCCGGGATATCCTGGATGACATCCCAGTGTTCCACGATTTTCCCATCTTTGACACGGAAAATATCGACTGCCGCCTGTCCCCGGTCTGATGCATTCAGCGTAATATGGTTATGGATGAATACAAGATCTCCGTCGGCACCGATATGCTTGATTTCCGCTTTGCTTTCAGGAAATTCTTTCAGGAAACCGTTGATACCATCTTCAAAAGCCTGACGCCCGTCGCGGAAGCCGGGGCTGTGCTGAATATATCCCGGTGCTGTCAGACTGTCTATGACAGATGTATTGTGCTTATTGAATACTTCATTCCAGAAATATTCGACCATCTGTTTGTTATTCTTGAACGCCGGCATCTTATCCGCAGCAAAGACAGGGCCGGCAGACATAGCTGTAACCAGGCTCAGCCCCAGTATCAGGGTCATCATTTTCTTCATATTTCTCATCTTCACAAACGTTCCTCCTCACTCATGTTTCTTCATCTCGTCCTGCATCTCTATAAATAAATTTTCCAGAGTGACTTCCTGCATCTGTTGCAACAGCAGTTGTTTCCATGCAGTAAGATGCTTGTCCAGCACTCCTTTGATTGATTTTCCAACAGGACAGTTCGTATTCGGGTGCTCATGCATATGGAACAGTTCTCCTGTAGAATCCTCTACGGCTTCAAAGATATCCCTCACAGTGATATCTCCAGGCGCTTTTTTAAGGCAGGCACCGCCAGTCCCTCTGCGAATCTCGATGAACCCGGCTTTCTTCAGGAGTTGCAGCGTCTTGCGTATATTGACTGCATTGACACCGGTCGTATCAGCAAGGACTTCAGAGGTTACTTTCTCTTCTTTTTCATATTCTTCCAGATACAGCAGGATATGGATGGCCACGGTCATACGGCTGGAAAATTTCAACAGGATCACCTTTTTTGTCTTTGTTGTTGTTCGAACGGCTACATCGTAGCATACTTTCGTTGTATTGTAAAGAGCAACAACGAAAGTATATAAGTAACAGATTTTATTATGAGACTATTTTCAAAGAAACGTCAGGAGGACAAAATAGCCAGGCACATCATTTCATGTACTCTGACCGGAAATTTTCAATAGTGTCTAAACTGATTTTAGCCCCTCCGCAGGCTTCCACAACGATATGATGGAAATCACGGAGAATAGGGACATCATCATATACCAGTGAAAGAGAGGCCCCGCAGGCAGGTTCGATGAGCGTACGGAACTCATCAGCAAAGTGTACACAGGCCCGGGCTGCGGCTGCATCAGATACGGTATAAGAAATGACCTTATAATGTAAAGCATAGTCCAGTGCCTGGGCAGCAACCCGTTTGGCACCAAGACTTGTCGCCAGAGTATGAATTCCATCAAGTGTTACCAGATGACCTGCCTGACAGGATACGTGGAGAGAAGCCGCACCTTCTGTCTCTACAGCAATCACGGTTGTATCCGTCCAGCCATGACGCAAAAGTCCTTCCATAACACCGCAAAACAAACCACCGCCACCAACAGAAAGGATAATGCAATCCGGCCGGGTCTGACATTGTTCTGCTAATTCATCGACAATCGTTGAATGTCCTTTCCATAAAAGGGGATGATCAAAAGGAGGAATATAGGCACCATGGACACGTTCTGCCAGTTGTCTGGCATACTCATCAGCTTCATCCCAGACAGAGCCATAGACAATAGCTTCAGCCCCTTCCTGTCGTAATCTGCCTATGGTCTCTGCATCTGTCGTATCCGGAACAACAACAGTAACAGGAATCCCTGATTTACGCCCCGCATACGCAGCGGATAGTCCAGCATTTCCTCCTGAGGACGATACAAGCCGGGATGCCCCATCATGAATCATCTGAGAACAAAGAACATCCATGCCACGCAACTTAAACGAGCCTGATGGCTGCCATGCATCCATTTTGACTTGAACCTGCCTTTGAGAATTATTTAAAGAAAGCATATCAACTAATGGTGTTTTAACGTATAAACTCATACTGATCCTCCTGTAAAAAATACCAAAAAGTAAAAATAGATACCACACCGTTTGGACATACCCCCGGTGATTGCGATATAATAATTAATATGTTCGATATATCGTATTTCTTTTATATCGAACATATTTCTTCTATATCGAATTATAGATGATGGACTATGTTTTTGCAACCCTTAAAGGAGATATCGATGGCATCTATCAACGAAAATATTGGCTTCAATCTCAAAAAAATCCGGAAAGACCGCGGTCTGACCCTTGAATCTTTATCTTCCCAGTCCGGAGTCAGCAAAAGTATGATCAGTGAAATTGAGCGGGGAATCCGCAATCCTTCGATTTCAATATTGTGGAATCTGGCTAATACGCTGAAAACACCTCTGAATTTCTTTTTGAAAGACCCCGTTCCTGATACGGCAGTCATTTACCGTGCAGGCACTCTGCCTGATATTACAGGTCCCGGTTACTGCTATCATCCCCTGATGAATTTTGACGATACCAAACGAATCGAACTCTACTCCGGTGTTTTTTATCCAGGCGGCTGTACGACAGAACAGATTCATTATACCGGTGTTGAAGAATATACTCTTATCGCCTCAGGCAATTTGACACTCCACCTGGCTGATTCCGTCTATACCGTAAAAACCGGAGAAATTCTCCACTTCACAGGCGATAAACCTCATTGGTACTGCAATGAAGGAACTGATGAAACCCACGTCTTTGTTATGATGTACTATCCTGACACTTGAATCAGTAATATGTAAAACAAATGGAAATCATTTCATAGATTCATGCCATAAAAAAATAAGGCCCATCGTCATGTGATGAGCCTTATCTATTGCTGTTTATCAATATTTCAATGCATAGTCCAGAACGCGCCGGACGTTGGCTTTTGTTTCTTCAAAACTTTCTCCCGGCTGGGCTTCATATAATTTATGGAAGCCATCAAACATGCTGGGATCGTAGTAATACTGATGACCGGCTACCAGATCGGGATTCTGGGTTTCTTCAATCCAATCTATTTCTACTTTCCCATATTCCGGGTTTTCTGCAATCAGGTCCTGCAGGGCCTGTCTGGCATTGGCGCAGTACGGGCAGCCTGTCAGATAAAAAGCTGTAATTTTTTTCATGTCTATACACTCCTTATATTTTGTATTGGCAGGCCGGATATCCGCTCTGCCTGTAAGTTGAACAAACGCATATTCTATATTGTTACTATAACATAATTCGATATGAAATTTCCACCAAAAATTAGAAAAAGCCGGAGCCGTCTCATCATGACAGCTCCGGTTTTCTTACATTACATCATATTTTATTTTTATGCTTCTTCTGTTTCAGCTTTTTTGTCGGGAACGACAGCCTTGTAAATCAGGCCGACGATGAATCCAACTACGAGGAACGGAATCCAGTCCATGCCGAGGGAATGGAGAGGCAGTCCCTGGAAGATAGCGTCAACAGGTCCAAGCGGAACCTTAGCCGTCTGCAGGCCCGTTACGAGAGCCGGCACAAAAGTGAAGGCTGTCGAGCAGACCCATACACAGCGGCGGCCGCCGAACAGATTGTGTGTAAAGGTAAGAATAATGTTAGCAACGACCAGAGGATATACGAACATCAGGACCGGGATAGCCGCGACGATAATGGTCTTCAGGCCGGCAGTTGCTACCGCAAAGGATGCGATGGTAAAAATGGTAACGTAATTCTTATAGCTCGTCTTGCCGATGAGCTGATGGAAGTACGCTGCGCACGAGGTAATCAGACCGATAGAAGTGGAAAGACAGGCCAGGAGTACGATGACTGCCAACAGCAGGGCACCGCCATACCCGAAGAGAATCTGAGCGCTCATGGAAAGGACAGGAGCACCTGTTTCCTGAATGGAAATGGCCTGTACGGACTGGGCACCGAGATAAGCGACGAAGACGTAGACGAAAGCGAGCAGCGATACAGCCAGGCCGCCGGCTTTGAATACTTCATGGGTAATTTCTTCTTTCGTCGTGGCACCGTCTTCCTTGACGAATTCGATGACCAGAATAGCAAATACGAAGGCTGCGATAGCATCCAGTGTATTGTAACCATCAATAGCGCCCTGTGCCAATGCCGTCGTTGCCGTAGCATAAGCCGGCAGCGGATTCTGGGGAACGCCCATAGGCGTAATCAGGGATTTTACAATCAGTGCCAGAATGGTGAGCAGCAGAGCCGGCGTCAGGATTTTTCCGATGCGGTCAACCAGTTTGGCCGGGTTGATGGAGAGCCACCAGGAAAACACGAAGAATAATACCAGGAACGCCCACATAATCGGCTGGGAACCGCCACCATCGAGGAGCGGACGGACAGCGATTTCATAGGAAACCGTCCCGGTTCTAGGAATAGCAAAGGCAGGACCAATAGCCAGATAGGAAATGACCGTGAAGAAAATAGCGTATCTTTTATCTACACGATTCATTAATTCCTGCAGGTTGCTGCAGCCCGAATAGCCCATGGCCAGTACGCCCAGAAGCGGCAGCCCTACACCGGTAATAACGAAACCAGCAACAGCGTACCAAACGTTCGTACCTGCCGCCTGACCCATGGATGCAGGGAAAATAAGGTTACCGGCACCAAACCATAAGGCGAATAACATTAAGCCAATTGCGATCGTTCTATTGCCCTTTTTTCCTCCCATACGTCAAACCTCCTTACTTATAAGAACAGATAATATAGAATAATAACAACATACCAGAAGCTCGGCTTCATTTATTGTTTGTTTTATTCTATCATAAATTTTTAAAGTTATCCACCCTTTTAAGTAGCAGATTTGCATATTTAACCTTATTTTAACTTTGTTCTAATCTTCATTTAATTTGAATGTGAATTTTTTCCTTTATAATATCTGAATTGCCATAATAAAACAAAAAGATTATCTGATTGCTCACCATAATTCCTAAAATTATTCGATTTTATTTTTTAAGCATACTTTCATTGTCCGTACGACATAATCATTTTCTTCTCTGCCGCGGACAGCTAGGCGGATATAGTATGGAGTAAGGCCGGGATAGTTGCTGCAGTCACGGATGAGGATGCCCTGCTCCTGCATCTGCCCAGCCAGTACCGCAGCCGTCATGCCCGTCTCCCTGATATGGCATAACAAAAAATTAACAGACGGCGGGCAGACTGTCACACCGGAAATACGCGACAGTTCCTGTCTCATTCTCTCTCCTTCTTCTGCCACCATTTTGCAGGATATCTGTTGATATTCTGTCTCCCGGAGAGCCGCAATCCCGGCAATCTGGGCCAGTGTATTGACATGCCAGACGTCGGTCTGCTCCATCAGTCCCTGTATGACCGTTGCCGGGGCGATGCCAAATCCGAGCCGCAGTCCGGGAAGAGCATAAAATTTCGTCAGGGAATGAATGACAAAGACGTGTCCGGACCGGCTGGCAAAATCTGCCACAGTGAAGGCAGTCCTGTCATTGCGGAAATCGAGAAAGGATTCATCCACAATGACACATTGGCCCCGTGACGCTGCCCGTTCAATAAACGGAATCAGCTCCTGCCGCCTGATAAGATTTCCCGTAGGGTTATTGGGATTACCGAGGACAATGCAATCAGCACCTTCCGCCTGACGTTCTATGGCAGCCAGATCAGGCTGAAACGCTTTATCCGGATCCAGATAGGCATACACTATTTCTGACCCGGCAGACCGGGCGGCCCGTTCGTATTCGCTGAAAGCCGGTACGGGAATACAGACGCGGCAGAAATGAAAATGGTGGAAGTACAGATACAATAGCTCGGCGGCTCCATTTCCGGGAATGATGGCATCAGCAGGGATACGATAAAACTGGGACAAGGCTTCCCGTAGTGCCGTACAATCGGGATCTGGATAATGAACGACATCGTCCAGATGAGCCGCTATAGCCGCTCTGACTCCTCCAGCCAGTCCCAGGGGATTGATATTGGCACTGTAATCCAGCACGGGCCGGTCACCGGTATGACGGTATATATTGCCTCCATGTTCAAAGGGACGGATCATATAGTCACTCTTCTTTCTTTATGTCCATGGCACCGCTGATGAGCGGCACTATATTTAGCAACGTATAGTCCGGGAAGCGGGCAGTCAAGGACGCCATATACTGCTTTATTTTTTCAAACGGAGTATGGGAAGAAAATAATACGCCGCATACGGTCCCGCTGTGGGCCGTATTGACACCAAGAGCGCCCATTTTCCGGCAGGCCCGGACGAGCTGAAAAAAATCCGGCTTTGGTAATACCGCCTGGTGAGCCAGGGCACTCCTGGTCGCCGCCTCCCCAATCCGCTGCTCTGTCAGGCCCTCATCAAGGAGCGAGAGTGCTGACACGGCCGGAGCCGTATGAAGCGGCATAGTATCATCCCACTGCCGGTGAAAGGCCTGTGTATCCACCGTTCCGCCCGTATCCAGTATGGCAATCCGGATGGGAGGGACCGGCGCATAGGAACGGATAAGATTGCCGCTGCGGTACTGGATCAGCAAGAGTCCCCGGGCAAATACGCCATCAACGGGATCGACCCGGGCCGCCAGATGACCTACTTCCTGCTCACTCAGCACCGTACCGCAGGCACAGGCTACGGCCTGTATCACAGCTGCCACGTCGGCACTGCTCGATGCCATGCCTTTTCCCCGGGGAATGGACGAAGTAAGGCTCACATGATAGGGAAAGACAGAACGTTGCAGATGCGCCAAAGTGACCTTCATGGCCTGCGTTGCTTTTTCCGGAAGCCGGGAAGGGGCCGGGCGGTCAGACACACAGACCGTACTGTACAACGGTACCGGGCAGGTCAGGAGAAAAGGCGTCCCGTGACAGATACCCTGTACCAGTTCTCCGCAGGAGCCGGGAACCCGGACACGTATCACCATAAGCTCCTCCCAGCCCAGCACAGGACCGTAAGAGCAGTGCCCATGAGAGTCACGGCATACATGAGGCGTACAGCTCCACGGATATGACGGGCCCGCAAAGCCTGCCGCGCATCCCCCATATAGGCCCGGAAGGTCATCTTGCCGAAATAGGAATTATACCCGCCGAGACGGATATCCAGCGCCCCCGCCACCGAAGCTTCGGCGTAGCCTCCATTGGGACTGGGATGTTTTGCGGCATCACGGCGCATCATACGCCAGGCATTGCCGTAATCCAGACGCAGGAAAAAGGCGGCTGTGACAAATAACAGTCCCGTAATCCGCGCCGGGATAAAATTGCAGATGTCATCCAGCCGTGCTGCCGGCCGGCCGAAATACAGATATTTTTCATTCTTATACCCCAGCATAGAATCCATCGTATTGACAGCCCGGTAGAGAACTGCCAGGGGAAGACCGCCGATGGCATAGAAAAACAACGGTGAAATAATTCCGTCCGTCGTATTTTCCGCTACCGTTTCTACGGTCGCCCGGACAATTTCTCCTTCATCGAGCTGATCCGTATCGCGGCCTACAATCCAGCCGACTTTTTCCCGGGCTGCGCCCAGATGATGATGAATGAGGAATGTATAGATTTCCTCTGCCGCGCTGGCCAGACTGCGCGGACAAATGGTAAAGCTCAGGAGCAGTGCCTCTGCTCCTGTCGTGACATAGGGGTTTCCCAGTGCGTCGAGCCCCCAGTACAAGAGGTACAATACGTTGAATACGACCAGAAGAACAAGGAGGACCACGACCAGACCGGCCATCATCTGCCGGATGGGGCGGGTCCGGCTGGTATAAAAGAGACGGTCCAGAAAGCCGATGAGCCGCCCTATAAGTGCCACCGGATGGAGACGCGTACAGGGATCTCCAATCAGGGTATCAATCAGTAATGCTGCCAAACAAGTTATCATAAGTCACTATCACTCATTATCCGTAATAATTTATCCATATCGAGATGACGCGCTGTCACCGCTGCCAGACGGTCATAGCTGCGTTCTTTTTCTGCCTTGTAATTGCGCTGTGCCGGAAGTGGCGCCAGACCTTTATGACGACGCAGAATATTGAGCATATCCCGGCGGAACTGGTCGTTGTCAAAGAGGCCATGGATATAGGTGCCAAAGACCAGTCCGTCTTTCCGGGCCGTTCCGGCTGTAAGCGAACAATCTTTGCCTGAACGCTGGCATACCACAAAGGGCTCGGATGCGCCGGAATCTACGACAGTCTGGCCCATATGGATTTCGTATCCCGTAAGGTCACGGGCCTCAAGAGTCTCTCCCATAAAAGGAAAAGGACGGCACAGGGCCTGCACCTGATAGGTCTGTTTCCAGTCGGCAAAGGTTGTCCTGACCGGCAGCAGCCCCAGACCGGCAGTTTCCGGGAAATCTGATTCCGTATGATGCGGGTCATAGATAACCTGCCCCAGCATCTGATATCCGCCACAGATACCGATGACAGGCGTCCCGTCTTTTACCAGCTTCAATACGGCCCCGGCCAGTCCCGACGCATAGAGCCAGCGCAGATCTTCCGTTGTATTCTTGCTGCCCGGCAGGAGGATGACATCGGGATGCCCCAGTTCCGCAGCCGTACGGACGTAATACAGGGATACATCCGGTTCGTCAGACAGGCTGTCGAAATCGGTGAAATTGGAAATCTTCGGCATCTGGATAACGGCTATCTGCACATCGCCGGTCCGGGGTGCGCGCGGTTTGTCATCGAGAGAAACCGAATCTTCTTCATCGATGCCCAGCTGCTCTATAAAAGGGATAACACCCAGCACGGGTTTTCCCGTCTTTTGTTCCAGGAAATCCACAGCTGGCGTAAACAAGGATATATCGCCACGGAATTTATTGATGATGAGACCTTTTACCAAATTCCGTTCCTCCGGCTCGAGCAGTTCCAATGTACCTACCAGTGCCGCCAGAGATCCGCCACGGTCGATATCGGCCACGAGCAGGACCGGTGCCCGGAGATACTTTGCAACGCGCATATTGACGATATCATGGTCCCGGAGATTGACTTCTGCCGGGCTGCCCGCTCCTTCGATGACAATCGTGTCATACTGGTGTTTCAGCCGCTCCAGCGCCTCCGTCACAGCGGAAAAGGCACGGAGGGAATACCCTGTGTGATAGTCCCGGGCAGACATATTGCCAAGCGGCATGCCATTGATGATTACCTGGGAGCAGCTGTTCCCCGTCGGCTTCAACAGGACAGGATTCATATCGACGTCCGGTTCCAGGCCGGCCGCCTCGGCCTGTGCTACCTGAGCCCGCCCCATTTCCAGTCCCTTTCGTGTCACGTATGAATTCAATGCCATGTTCTGTGCCTTAAACGGAACGACCTGCCGGCCCATGCGATAAAAAATGCGGCATAATGCCGTCGTCAGGATGCTTTTGCCTACATGGGAACTCGTCCCCTGCAGCATAATATATTGTGCCAAATCGATTCACCACCTGCGAAAGTGTAAGACATACATCATTATTATAAAGAAAACCTGCCGGAGATACAACCTCAGGCAGGTTTTGATTTGTTCATACTATATGCGGTTTTGACTGCGCTGTATGCCTTTTTACAGGATATAATGGCTCAGATCGACGTTTTGTACGACATCGTTCAGTTTGTCAGCCACGAAAGCTTTGTCAATCACGATATGCTTCGTTTCAATATCCGGTGCTTCGTAGGCCACGTTTTCCAGGATTTTTTCCAGGATGGTGTGGAGGCGGCGGGCACCGATATTTTCTGTTTCCTGATTGACCCGGTGGGCATATTCGGCAATGGCGTTGATGCCGTCATTGGTGAATTCAAGGGTAACCCCATCAGTCGCCAGTAGTGCCGTATACTGTTTGACCAGAGACTGGTTCGGTTCCGTCAGGATGCGGCGGAAATCATCGACCGTAAGCGACTGCAATTCCACGCGGATAGGAAAACGGCCCTGTAATTCAGGGATAAGGTCGCTCGGCTTGGATACGTGGAAAGCACCGGCGGCGATGAATAAGATATGGTCCGTCTTGACGGGGCCGTATTTCGTATTGACCGTAGCGCCTTCTACGATTGGCAGAATATCCCGCTGTACCCCTTCACGGGATACGTCAGGACCGTTGGAACGTCCTTTTTCGGCAATCTTATCGAATTCATCGATAAATACGATACCCGCTTCTTCCGTCGCTTCGATAGCTTTATCGACGATGACATCCATGTCCAGACATTTTTCCAGTTCTTCTTCTTTGAACACTTCCCGTGCCTTGGCGATGGTCATTTTTTTCATTTTTTTCTTCTTGGGAAGGATACTGCCCAGCATTTCCTGGAAATTATTCGTCAGTTCTTCCGTCGAGTTGCCCGTCAGGATGCCCTGGATAGTCCGTTCCTGTTCAGCTACTTCCACTTCGATTTCCCGGTCGTCCATCTTATGCTGGCGGATATCGTCGAGCATCTGCTGACGGCGGCCGGACATGGGTTCTTCCAACTGCTTTGGTTCTTCTTTTTCTTCTCCTTCATCGCCGGAAGAAAAGAAGACATCCATGGGGTTGGGGACTTTATCGGTCACGCTCTTCTTTTTCGGCCACAGGACCTGCAGAATACGCTTATTCGCTTCTTCTTCAGCTTTTTGTTCATAGCGCTGGCTTTCCTGTTCCTGAACCATGCGGATGGCATTGGCCACGAGGTCGCGTATGATTTGTTCTACGTCACGGCCTACATAGCCTACTTCCGTATATTTCGTCGCTTCGACTTTGATAAACGGCGCGCCGACCAGACGGGCCAGGCGGCGGGCGATTTCTGTCTTACCTACGCCGGTCGGTCCGATGAGCAGGATATTCTTTGGAATGATTTCATTCTGCATATCTTCACTCAGCCGTTTACGGCGCCAACGGTTGCGCAGGGCAATGGCTACGGATTTCTTGGCTTCGCCCTGGCCGACGATGTATTTATCCAGTTCAGCAACAATCTGCTTTGGCGTTAATTCTATTTCGTTCATGCTATACCTCTTTCCTACATTGATTATATTTCTTCTACGATTACATTATGATTAGTGTAAACGCAGATATCTGCCGCTATATGAAGAGATTTTTCCGCAATATCCCGGGCAGACAGGTCCGTATTCTGCAGCAATGCGCGTGCCGATGCCAGGGCATAATTGCCGCCCGAGCCGATTGCCAGCACACCGTCATCGGGTTCGATGACTTCCCCATTGCCGGAAATGAGCAGGATGCGCTGGCTGTCTGCGACGAGGAGCAGGGCTTCCAGCTTGTGCAGGATTTTGTCAGACCGCCAGTCTTTGGCCAGCTCGACAGCACTGCGTACCAGATTGCCGTTGTGTTCATTCAGTTTATCTTCAAAGCGGTCGAACAAGGTAAACGCATCGGCTACAGATCCGGCAAAACCACTGACGATTTTGCCATGGTACAGGCGACGGACCTTCTGGGCCGTTCCTTTCATAATGACCGAATTGCCCATCGTGACCTGTCCGTCACCGGCAATAGCCGTTTTGCCATCCCGCTGGACGGCACATATAGTCGTAGCATGAAATTCTGTTGTCATATCATATACTCCCTTTTATTTCATCAATTTCTTCCAGGGCCCGTTTGGCCAGAAGGCCATTCTTTTCTTTCTTTTTCATCCGTTTTTTGATTCCCAGTGGTTCCATGATGCCAAAATTGATGTTCATGGGCTGGAAATTATCATGGGGCGTTGAAATATACTGACTCAGACCGCCTATAGCCGTGCGTTTGGAAAAGGTCATGCAGGGCTTATCCTGCAGCAGCCGGGCGGCGTTGATACCTGCCAGAAGGCCCATAGACGCTGATTCCAGATATCCTTCGACACCGGTCAGCTGGCCGGCAAAGAACACATGTCTATTTTTCCGGTACTGAAGAGTTGCATCGAGCAGTTCCGGAGAATTGATATAGGAATTGCGGTGCATGACGCCGTAGCGGACAAATTCCGCCGATTCCAGGCCGGGAATCATGGAAAATACTCTCTTTTGTTCCGGGAATTTGAGATGAGTCTGGAAACCGACGATATTGTACAGCGTTGCGCTGCCATTATCCTGACGCAGCTGTACGACCGCATAGGGCAACTCTCCTGTACCGGGGATTTCAAGGCCTACAGGCTTCATGGGGCCGAACCGCAGTGTATCGATACCACGGGACGCCATGACTTCTACAGGCATGCAGCCTTCAAAGACGGCATCATTTTTTTCAAAATCGTGGAGTTCGGCACATTCTGCCGTCGTCAGGGCCTGCCAGAACGCTTCGTATTCTTCTTTCGTAAACGGGCAGTTCAGATAATCGGCTCCGCCTTTGCCATAGCGGGCAGCCCGGTATACTTTAGTCATATCCAGCGATTCCACAGTTACAATAGGCGCCGCGGCATCGTGGAAATGGAAATATTCTTCTCCTGTCATCTGGCGGATAGTCTCCGTCATGGCCGGACTGGTCAGCGGTCCCGTGGCGATGATACAGATCTGGTCCGAAGGGAGCTGCGAGACTTCTTCGTGCCGGACCGTCACCAGCGGATGATGCTGCAGATGGTCCGTAATATACTGACTGAAAGGGATGCGGTCCACGGCCAGGGCCCCCCCGGCCGGCACGCGGTGCGTATCGGCCGCCGCCATGATGAGCGATCCCAGACGGCGCATTTCTTCCTTCAGGAGGCCAACGGCATTTTCGATATTGGCAGCCCGCAGTGAATTACTGCAGACCAGCTCGGCAAAGAGAGCTGTATGATGGGCCGGAGACGGTTTGACCGGACGCATTTCAACCAGTTCGACAGGGATTCCCCGCTGTACCAGCTGCCAGGCGGCTTCTGAACCGGCCAGGCCTGCGCCGATGACGAGTACGCTATTCTTCATTCACTTCTTCACCCTTTTTATGATTTTCACATTCCGGATTGCTGCAGAAGAGCTTATCCGGACCTTTTTTATAATGTTTGATGGTCATAATACTGCCACAGAGCTTGCACTTCTTATCTACAGGCTGGTTCCAGAGGACGAAATCACATTCCGGATACTGGCTGCAACCGTAGAAGACGCGGCCTCTTTTGGACTTGCGCCGGATGAGCGTACCCTTGCCGCATTTGGGACAGGTAATGCCCAGATCATCGACAATGGCCTTGGTATTATGACATTCGGGAAAATTGGAACAGGCCAGGAATTTGCCAAACCGTCCGAATTTATAGACCATAGGCGCACCGCAGAGTTCACACACTTCTCCCGAATCCTGTCCGGCTACGGTGACTTTTTCCATGCCCTCTTCGGCCGCTTCCATTTCCGGCTCAAAGACATCATAAAATTCTTTCAGGACGTGGACATAGGTGTCCTTCCCCTGTTCGATGGCATCCAGTTCTTCTTCCATATGAGCCGTGAAGCTGACGTTGATGATGCGTTCAAAGAACTTTTTCAAGAGATCGACGATAATGACACCCAGCTCGGTCGGAACGAACTGCTTATCCTTCTTTTCGACATAATTGCGGTTCTGGATGGTATCCATAATCGGTGCATATGTACTCGGACGGCCGATGCCTTTTTCTTCCAGGGTCTTAATCAGGCTGGCTTCGGTATAGCGGGCCGGCGGCTGGGTAAAATGCTGGAGCGTATCGATAGTCTGGTTGTGGACGACCGTGCCGGCTTCAATAGACGGAAGTACGGAAAGAGTCTTATCTTTTTTCGTATCTTCATACAGTTCCGTAAACCCTTTGAACAGCACTGTATACCCGGCGGCTCTCAGTTCGTAAGGGCCGCTCATGATGACGATGGCCATATGTTCCGTTTCCACAGGAGCCATCTGGCTGGCCAGGAAACGGTTCCAGATGAGCGTGTACAGGCGCATCTGATCCCGTGACAAATACGGTGCCACCTTGTCCGGCGTCAGTTCAAGCGACGTAGGCCGGATGGCTTCGTGGGCATCCTGACTGGACTGTTTGGCCTTGTAGACATGGGCCTTGGCGGGAATATACTCTTTCCCATACGTTGCCGTAATGAAATCCCGGGCATTCTGCACCATATCGTCGTTGATACGGACCGAATCGGTACGCATGTAGGTAATAAGACCTACATGACCGTGTTCGCCGATATCAAGGCCTTCATACAGCTGCTGGGCCAGCATCATCGTCTTCTTGGCACCGAAATTGAGCTTGCTGACGCATTCCTGCTGCATCGTAGACGTCGTAAACGGCGGCTGGGGCTGGCGTTTACGCTTCCGCTTTTCTACTTTTTCTATACGGTCCGGCTCATGGCCGGCTTCTTCCTGTTTTTCCCACTGCAGGGCCGACGCAATAGCTGCGGCCTGTTCCCCGTTTTCAATAGATGCTTTTTTCCCGTCGATTTTCGTCAGTTCCGTATGTAGTTCCAGCCCGTCTTCCGTCTTGTATGTACCTTCTACGGTCCAGTATTCTTCCGGTACGAACGCCTTGATTTCCTCTTCCCGTTCGCAGATGAGCCGTACGGCAACAGACTGGACACGGCCGGCACTGAGACCCTTGCAGACCTTCTTCCATAGGAGCGGACTCAGTTTATACCCGACGATACGGTCCAGGACACGGCGGGCCTGCTGGGCATCCACTTTTTTCAAGTCGATCGGCTGGGGGTTCTCCATCCCCGCCAGAACGGCCTTCTTCGTTATTTCATGGAACATGACACGGCATGACGTATGGGGATCCATATCCAGCAGATAGGCCAGATGCCAGGAAATGGCTTCCCCTTCACGGTCCGGGTCAGTTGCCAGATAAACGGTTTTGGAGCGGACATACTCATTCTGCAGGTCTTCGATGAGTTTGCGCTTATCGAACATATTGGTATAGGTCGGTGTAAAATTATCTTCAATATTGACACCAAACTGATTGCGTGGCAGGTCGCGCAGATGTCCCCGGCTGGCCATGACCTTGTAGTCACTGCCCAGGAATCGTTCGATAGTCTTCGCCTTAGCCGGCGATTCCACAATGACCAGATTTTTTGCATTTTTAGGCAGGGGATCCATTTTCTTCAGAGGCTGCTTCTCCGGCAGGTGGACCGTGCCCTTGATGACCATCTTTTCGTCGCCGCCCTTTTTCTTACAGCCCCGGCCTTTCTTTTTCTTGTCGTCAATGACGATTGTTCGTTTGATTGGAAATTCTAACATCCCTATATCCCAACTCTCTGTGTATCATAGTATCGTATATATTCTGCATGATTATAAACCTATGTATATTCAGTTATCCATGATACACTATAATCTCTGCAGGTTCAACCTCTATTATAAGAAAACTGCCTGTCCTGATGTGCCGGGCCCACAGAAAAACAAGATGCACGACTTAAAATGACAGCTAAAAAGTCAGCCTCATCTGATGCCAGACGGCTCCGCCGTGGACAGATTTGCTGCTCACGCCTTCATCGATAAAGCCAAAACCGCTATAGTAGTGGATGAGCCGGTCTTTGCAGGTCAGGACCAATCCGCGCCGGCCCTGACGGCGTGCATCGTCAATCGCCACCTGGATGAGACGTCCGGCATAGCCTTTTTGGCGATGTGAAGGAATCGTATTGACGCCAAATATCATCTGCCATGCGCCCTGTTCATCATGCATGGCGGCCCGGGCATACATATCGTCTGTCAGGTCCGTTTCGTCAGTGACCATGCCATCGACAAAGGAAATAAGTGTATCGCCTTCAAAGAGGAGCCAGAAATGATTGGCGTAATACGTCAGCCGTTCGTAAAATTCATCTTTCGATGCCGCTTCAGCCGGAGGAAAACAAGCCGCTTCTACAGCGCTTACGGCGTCCAAGTCCTGGAGCGTGGCAGTACGGATAGTAATCATGATACAAATGTCTTTCCTTTCTATTCCATCAGTAAAATCGGAAAAGGGGCTGTCGCACGTGCGGCAGTCCCCTTTTTCTTATCTTCCACCATATTTATGAGCCACGTCGATGCGCAGCAGCGCTCGTTTCAGAGAAGCTTGCGCTCTGACTTCATCAAGGTCTTTTTTCTTTTCCTGCAGGCGTTTTTCCGCTCTGGCCCTGGACCGTTCTGCCCGGTCCAGATCGATATCTGCCGGCAGTTCAGCCGCCGGTGTGATGACCGTTATGGTGCTGCCATTGACTTCAAGGAACCCGGAAGCCACGCAGACACAATGACGCTTGCCATCTGTTTCATAAAACAGCGGCCAGATACGCAAAGAAGCAATGAGCGGTGCATGACCGGGCATAATGCCCAGGTCGCCATCGAGGGCACGGACGAGGACAAAACTAACATCCGTATCCAGGACAGCAGCATCAGGCGTGATAATTTCCAGGTGGATTGTTTTGCCTGTTTCTGCCATGCCTTATTCTCCTTTCAGAGTTTTGGCTTTTTCATATGCTTCTTCAATATTGCCGACCATATAGAAGGCTTGTTCCGGCATGTCATCACATTTACCCGACAGGATTTCCTTAAATCCTTCGATGGTTTCTTTCAGCGGGACATACCGTCCGGGCTGCCCTGTAAACTGTTCAGCAACAGCAAAAGGCTGGCTCAGGAAACGCTGGATTTTACGGGCACGGGCAACGGTCAGCTTATCTTCTTCCGACAATTCGTCAATACCCAGGATAGCGATGATATCCTGCAGGTCATTGTATTTCTGCAGAATAGCCTGTACGGCACGGGCCGTATTATAATGGTCTTCCCCTAATACGTGGGGGTCGAGGATACGGGATGTGGAATCGAGAGGATCCACAGCCGGATAAATACCGAGTTCGGCAATCTGACGGGACAGGACGGTCGTCGCATCCAGGTGGGCAAAGGTAGCGGCCGGAGCCGGGTCTGTCAGATCATCGGCAGGGACGTATACGGCCTGTACTGATGTGATGGATCCGTTCTTCGTCGAGGTAATCCGTTCCTGCAGGGCACCGACATCGGTCGCCAGCGTCGGCTGATAGCCAACAGCCGACGGAATACGGCCCAGGAGGGCCGATACTTCCGAACCAGCCTGGATGAAACGGAAGATATTATCGATAAAGAGCAGCACGTCTTTGTGTTCTTTATCACGGAAATATTCAGCCATGGTAAGACCTGTCAGGCCGACACGCATACGGGCTCCTGGCGGTTCATTCATCTGGCCGTATACCAGAGCCGTCTTGTCGATAACGCCCGATTCTTTCATTTCATTCCACAAGTCATTGCCTTCACGTGTCCGTTCACCAACGCCGGTGAATACGGAATAGCCGCCGTGGCCGGTAGCTACGTTGTGGATCAGTTCCATGATGAGGACGGTCTTGCCAACGCCAGCACCACCGAAGAGGCCGATTTTGCCGCCTTTGGCATAGGGGCAGATAAGGTCAACGACCTTGATTCCTGTTTCAAAGATTTCTGTACCCGTAGCCTGGTCTTCAAATTTCGGTACCGGGCGGTGGATTGGCCAGTAGTCGGCAGCTTCTACCTTCTTATCTACTTTATCAACTGTCTGGCCCAGGACATTGAAAATCCGGCCCAGAACGCCTTCTCCGACAGGTACCTTGATCGGGCCGCCTGTATTTTCTGCTTTCATGCCGCGCACCAGACCGTCTGTGGAGCTCATGGCTACACAGCGGACGACATCGTCGCCCAGGTGCTGCATGACTTCTGCTACCAGATCAATCGCCTGATCGCCTGTGCCGCCGGTGATATGGATGGCGTTATATATAGCCGGCAGGTCTTCTTCGCTCGCAAAGCGGACGTCTACGACCGGGCCAATGACCTGAATTACTTTCCCAATTGTATTGCTCATGAAGAGGCTCTCCTCCTTATTTAGATTTTCCTTCGTCCTTACTGCAGTGCATTGGCACCGCTGACGATTTCCGTCAGTTCGTTTGTAATACCGGCCTGACGGACCTTATTATAATGAACGGTCAACTTTTCAATCAATTCACCGGCATTATCGGTCGCGCCGGTCATGGCCGTCATACGTGCTCCCAGTTCACTAGCTGCAGACTGCAGCAGGCCATTGTAAATGACCATGTCGATATACTGCGGCAGCAATGTCGATAAAACCTGACCGGCATCGGGAGCAAAGAGGTATTCTTCCGAAGGGCCGCTTTTTTCCGATACGGAAGGTTCGATTGGCAGCAGCTTTGTCTGTGTCACGACCTGTGACAGGGCAGATTTGAACTTCGTATACACCAGATACACTTCATCGACGTTACCGGCGAGGAATTCTTCCGTCGCCTTCCGCGCCAGATTCTGGGCATGACCGAAATTCGGCTTGTCAGAAAAACCGGCCCGTTTATAATCCGGCGTGATGCGCAGATGCTTCAGATACTCTACCGGTTTACGTCCTGTCACGATGAGGTACGAAGCCGAACGGGGCTTATCTTTCAGGAGACTCACCATTTCCTTGTTGATATTGGAATTGAACGCTCCTGCCAGGCCCTTATCGGAACCAATGATAACATAACACGTACGCTTCACGTCACGCTTGACGAATAACGGATTATTTTCTCCTGGTATAGCTGCCGACAGACGCTGCAGCATTCCTTCCATTTTTTCAGTAAAAGGAGCAGTTGCCAGAGCGCGTTCCTGTGCACGGCGCAGACGAACGGAGGATACCATCTTCATAGCCTTTGTAATCTGCTGCGTATTCGTTACGGATTTAATCCGACGGTTTATTTCGCGTGCACTCGGCATAGACTATTCCTCCTCTTTAATCAGCTTGTGGCTTGTACCGAACTGCTTCGTAAATTCCACAATAGCTTTTTTGAGAACTTCTTCATTATCTGCACCGAGTTCTTTGGTCTTTTTGATATCTGCACCGACTTCAGGATAATTAGCATGCATAAATTTGATGAGCTGGTCTTCAAATTCCTGTACGTCTTCTACTTCTACAGGCATGAGATACCCTTTGACAGCTGCATAAATCTGGATGACCTGGTCTTCGACGGGCATAGGCTGGTACTGCGGCTGGATCAGCATCTGCATCGTCCGTTCACCGGCGTCAATCTGGGCCTTGGTACTCTTGTCGAGGTCTGAACCGAACTGGGCAAACGCTGCCAGTTCACGGTACTGGGCCAGGCTCAGACGGAGCGTGCCAGCAATTTTCTTCATGGCCTTGATCTGGGCAGACCCGCCGACACGGGATACGGAAAGACCGACGTTGATAGCAGGCCGTACACCGGAGTTGAATAATTCTGTTTCCAGGAAAATCTGGCCATCGGTGATAGAAATGACGTTTGTCGGGATATAGGCCGATAAGTCACCTGCCAACGTTTCAATGATCGGCAGGGCCGTAATGGAACCGCCACCCAGTTCATCAGACAATTTGGCAGCCCGTTCAAGCAGACGGGAATGTAAGTAGAATACATCGCCCGGATACGCTTCACGTCCTGGCGGACGACGGAGCAACAGACTCATGGCGCGGTACGCCTGGGCATGCTTGGACAAATCATCGTATACGCAGAGGCAGTCCTTGCCCTGATGCATAAAGTATTCGGCCATGGAAACGCCAGAATACGGTGCCAGGTACTGGAGAGGCGAACCATCGGAAGCCGTAGCAGCAACGACGATGGTATACGCCATGGCGCCGTGTTCTTCCAGTGTCCGTACGACACGGGCAACAGTAGAAGCTTTCTGGCCGATGGCGACGTATACGCAGATGACGCCTGTATCTTTCTGATTAATGATCGTATCAATGGCGATGGCCGTCTTGCCGGTGCCGCGGTCGCCGATGATCAGTTCACGCTGGCCCCGTCCGATAGGAACCATGGAGTCAATGGCCTTCAGCCCTGTCTGGAGCGGCTGCTTGACCGGCTGGCGGTCTGCAATGCCGTGAGCTACGACTTCGACGCGGCGATATTCCGTCGCTTTGATGGCACCTTTGCCATCAATAGGTGCACCCAGGGGATTGACGACACGGCCAATCATGGCATCACCGACAGGAACACTCATAACCTTGCCGGTCCGGCGTACCGTATCGCCTTCCTTGATGAGTTCGTCTTCACCGAGAAGAACGGCACCTACGTTGTCTTCTTCCAGGTTCATGGCCAGGCCATACACATTATGAGGCAATTCCAGGAGTTCCCCGGACATGCACTTATCCAAACCGTATATATGCGCTATGCCGTCCCCGACTTCCAGGATGGTGCCTACGTCATCGACGTTCATTTCGACGTTGTAGTCTTCGATTTGTTTTTTGATTATAGCCGTTATTTCTTCTGGCTTCATTTTCATTTTTCGTCCGTCACCTCATTCATTACGTCAGACTGAAGCAGGGAATGCTGCATATCCGTGAGCTGCCGCTTCAGACTGCCGTCTATTAGCCGGTCGCCTATCTGGACAATCATGCCGCCGATAATGGAAGGATCCATATAATACAGCGGTTCGATATGTTTGCCAGTCATCTTTTCCAGAGACGCGACCAATTGTTTTTCCTCTTCTGCTGACAGCGGTTTTACGAGGCGGATCTTCGCGACTTCGATATTCTGAGCTGCACGGGCCAAATCGATAAACCCGTCGATAGCCGCGATGATGGCCGCTTCCCTGCGCCGGTCTATCATGACGTAGAGAAACTGCAGGACAACAGGGGACACGTCATCAGCAAAAATAGCGTGGAGTGTTTCTTTTTTCGACTGGGGTGGAACCAGCGGATGATGGATGAACTTCTTCAGCTCCGGATTGAGCTGCATCGTATCGCGGACGGCTTTTAATTCAGTACCGTACTCGTCCATCTTGTGCTGTTCCTTTGCTATGTCAAACATAGCCTGGCTGTATTTGCTGTATACGGCTTCAGGAATCATGACTTTTTACCTGCCGGCTGCTGCCCGTCAAACTGCTTCAGGCATTCTGCTACCAGTTTCTGATTCATATCCGTATCCATGTTCTTTTTCAGCAGTTTTTCTGCCACAGCCATAGACAGCGTCACTACTTCATTTCTCATTTCGCGAATAGCTGCTTCCCGTTCATTGGCAATTTCAGCCTGGGCGATTTCCTTTTCCCTTGCAATCTGGGAACGGATAGCATCGAGCTGAGCCTGCGCTTCCTTGTCGGCTTGTTTTACAGCCTTGTCCACAGTGGCCTGGGCTTCCGCATGAGCTTTCTGCAGCTGTGCTTCATAATCGGCTTTCAGTTTTTCCGCTGAAAGGCGGGCTTCTTCAGCACTGCTAAGGTCAGAAGCGATTTTATTCTTGCGGTCTTCAAGCACTTTTAAAATAGGCTTATATGCAAACTTGGCTAAAATAGCGACGAGGACAAAGAAGTTGATGAACTGGATTACCAGTGTAAAGTTAATATCTACCAAAACTTTCTCCTCCTTTTACCGAACTGTGCCGGTACAGTTTAGCCTGCCAGAGGGTTGGCAAATACGAGCACGATAGCGATAACAGCTGCAATGATAGGCATGGATTCAATCAGGCCTACAGAAATCAGGAAGTTGACCAGGAGCTTGCCGCCCATTTCCGGCTGACGTGCCAGACCTTCGAGCATCTTCGATGCGGCATGACCATCACCGATAGCAGCACCCATTGCTGCCAGACCAATACCAATAGCTGCGCCCATTGCGGATAATGCTAATACTAATTCCATAATTATAATCCTCCTTGATATATGAGTTACTTGTCTTCACTTACTCTTCTCTGAGGGAATCTGCCAGATACGATGTGGTCAGTATAGTGAAGATAAAGGCCTGAATCAGGCCGATGACCAGACTGAATATCAACCAGATGATAGGCACCCCGACGGGGACCAGTTTGTACAGCACTTCCATCAGGATTTCACCGGCAAGGATATTGCCGAACAGACGGAAGGCCAGCGTAATAGGCTTTGTAAATTCTTCCAGCAGGTTGATGACAAAAAATACAGCGAACGGTTGAAAATAATGTTTGATGTGTTTTTTCAGACCTTGGTTGCGCAGAGCAACAAAATGTACCATAAAAGATGATACCAGGGCCAGGCCCAGCGTCGTATTGAGATCATTCGTCGGCGACGTCAGGATATGCGGACTGGGCAGCAGCCCTAATTCATTGCCGACCAGAATAAACAGGAACATAGTCAGAAGGACCGACACGACCTGTCCCCACTTCGGACCCAATGTTTCCTTGAACTGTGCCAGAAGTGCTTCTACGACAATTTCAACTGCGTTCTGGATACCGGAAGGAACCAGTGACCGGCCCCGCGTCGCGGCCAGCGTAATGATAATAACGATAGCCGCCGTGAGCCAGGTCATGTACAGCGTATCCATATTGACATTCATGCCAAACAGCTGATAAATCAAATGATGACCCGTATGCAGCTCCATGATAAGCGCCTCCTTTCCTTAAAGATGTCTTCGGATGCAGGCATGATACACCGCTTCGAAGTATATGAGAATCCGATACGTCAGGATGCCGGCTACGACCGCCCATATGCGGACAGAGGGAAACTGTAGCACCACAATGAGTATCAGAACGATGGTAAGTATACGCATCAGCGCGCCGCCACGGAGAACGGTAAACGCCTTTGCAGGATCCATCTTCATAGCCCGGAAGGACCGGCTGCACAACATGAGAAAGTATACGCCATTGATAGCGCAGCCAATAAGCCAGCCGCTGAGGTATTCCGCCTTTCCCAGAAGGAGCAGCAATCCTGTCACCAGAAGGGTCAGGCTCAATAGTCTGAACAGTGTCACTTTTACATATCGTGTAAATTCTTCCATAGGAGTCCTCTGCCCTATCTCTCTTTCTGGCGTGGCGGATGATCGTTCATAAAACGCACGGCCTTCCTGAAAATAGACCAGAAGCCACTGACCGCCCCAAGAACGCCACCAATGAGCAGTCCCCAGGGAATCGTGCCCAGCTGCGCATCCACCCAGTACCCGCAGGCAATGCCGATACACATGCTGACACACAACGTCAGTCCCATAGAGGCGGCACTGACCAGTATATCCCGTAGGCGCACTGTTTCCTTTTCGTGTTTTTTCTGCATGGTCCTTACCTCGGCGCAGGCTGCATTACAAATTTTCATGTATAGGATTCATGCCCCGCAATACAGCTATTGTATCACGGGACTTATGTAAAATCAATAATTTTTAGCTATTAGTCATAAAACTAAAAAAAAGTATGTTTTATGAAAAATCCTACAAAACTCTGTAAAATTACAGAGAAAATTCTTTTGGCTTTTCGGAACCACTGCCGAAGGTATACAGGATAGCCTGTACAATCCGGCGCGACGCCTGTCCATCCCCATAAGGATTGACAGCATTGCTCATGGCATCATAAGCATCCTTATCCGTGAGCAGCCGCTTCGTTTCTTCGTAGACACGGTCCTTATCGGTGCCGATGAGACGTACCGTTCCGGCTTCCACTGCTTCCGGCCGTTCCGTCGTATCCCTGAGGACCAGGACAGGTTTTCCCAGAGAAGGCGCTTCTTCCTGGATGCCGCCGGAATCGGTCAGGACGAGACAGCTGTGATGCATCAGATTGGCGAACGGTTCGTATTCCATGGGCTCGATGAGATGGATGCGGTCCACACCGGACAATTCTTCTTCTACGACTTTGCGTACCAGTGGATTTCGGTGCACGGGAAAAACAATTTCCGTATCGGGGATTTCTTCGATGATCTGGCGCAGAGCCTTATATATATGTCTCATAGGTTCACCAAGATTTTCACGGCGATGTGTCGTCAGGAGAATGATGCGGTGATGCCGGAAATCGACAGTCTGTAATTCTTTGTCCTCAAAGTCATACCCTTCATCGACAGTCGTCATGAGAGCATCAATGACCGTATTGCCGGTAACGAAAATCGCATCTTTGCTGATTCCTTCCCTCAGCAGATTGGCCCGGGCCGTCGCCGTCGGTGAAAAATGAATCGCCGCTATGGCACCGGTCAATTTCCGGTTCATTTCTTCCGGGAACGGTGAGTAAATATTTCCTGTACGCAGCCCCGCTTCGACATGACCTACGGGAATCTGCTGATAATACGCAGCCAGCGCCCCGGCAAAAGTCGTCGTCGTATCGCCATGGACCAGGACGAGATCCGGTTTTTCCACTTCCATGACCGACTTCAGCCCCTGCAGGGAACGGGTCGTAATATCATACAGTGTCTGCCCCTGGCTCATGATGTCCAGATCATAATCGGGACGGATCTGGAATAAATCCAGCACCTGATCCAGCATCTGCCGGTGCTGGGCCGTAACGGCCACGACCGTCTGGATCTGATCCGGATGTTTTTTGAGTTCCAGGACGACAGGCGCCATCTTGATGGCCTCCGGGCGCGTTCCGAATACAGTCATTACCTTAAGCATATAAAAACCTCCTTGAACTAAACAAATTCTACTCATAAATCAATCTTTATGAGTAGAATTTGTCGTTTTATGCAGTATTCCTATTCGTTTTGCTGAATATATAATCACCGCCAGGACCACTGCTACGGTCAAGATACCGGTTTTGTAATTGACATTTGCTACAAAAATAGCCACAATTCCCAATACGATACTGACACAATACATGATGAGCACGGCCTGCTTCTGGGACAGTCCCAGCGCCAGCAGACGGTGATGAAGATGTCCCTTGTCCGGTGTGAAAATAGGCACGCCACTCATCTTACGGCGGATGATGGCAAATAAAGTATCCAGAATCGGCAGTCCCAGAGCGATGACCGGTACGACCAGCGCAATCGTCGCGGCAGTCTTCACCAGTCCCAGCACAGCCGTGACAGCCATAGTATACCCCAGGAGCATACTGCCCGTATCACCCATAAAAATCTTTGCCGGATTGAAATTATACTGCAAAAACCCCAGAGCAGCCCCCGCCATGGAAATGATAATCATGGCCGGCAGGTACTGATTCATGCTGACAGCCATGAGGAACATCGAAATGGACGCAATAAAGGACACGCCGGCAGCCAGGCCGTCGAGGCCGTCGATGAGGTTGACCGTATTCGTAAAACCGATAATCCAGAATATGGTCAGTGGAATCGCGACGACTTCCGGCAGGATGATCAGATTGCCAAAGGGATTAGTCAGCCATTCAATCTGGATGCCAAAGGCGACGGGAATTGCCGCCGACAAAATCTGCCCGACGAGTTTTACTTTTGCCGGGATGTTGCAAATATCATCCCAGATGCCGACACAAACAATGGCCGTACATCCAAGCAATAGTCCCAGCATTTCATGATTCATGGGCATAGAATACAGGACACCGGCCAAAAAGCCGATATAAATAGCCAGACCGCCCAGCCGGGGAATGATATGGGTATGAACTTTCCTCGCATTGGGTCTGTCAACAGCACCCACTTTGATAGCCAGTTTCTTGACGCTCGGCGTCAGGGCATACGCTACAATCAATGCTATAAAAAAGGGTACGAAATATACAAGCACAACACACGCCTACTTTCAAAGGGATTCTCGACACAACCTGTCAGTTCGTCAGGCTGCGCATCGGTGCCGGAATACGGCCACCGCGGGCAATAAACGCATCAGACTTATACTTGTTGATATCGATAATGGGGCAATGGCCCAGAAGTCCGCCAAATTCAACCGTATCGCCCACATCCTTGCCCGGTACGGGGATAACGCGGACGGCCGTTGTCTTATTATTAATCATGCCGATAGCCGCTTCGTCGGCAATGAGTGCCGAAATCGTGGCGGCCGTCGTACTTCCCGGAATGGCAATCATATCGAGGCCGACAGAGCAGACGCAGGTCATGGCTTCCAGTTTTTCCAGACTGAGGCTGCCCCGACCAACGGCTTCCAGCATGCCCTTGTCTTCACTGACCGGGATGAAAGCTCCCGAGAGGCCGCCGACACGGCTCGATGCCATGAGGCCGCCTTTTTTGACGGCGTCGTTGAGGAGAGCCAGCGCTGCCGTCGTGCCACAGGCACCGCAGCTTTCCAGTCCCATTTCTTCCAGAATGGCAGCTACACTATCACCCACAGCCGGCGTCGGTGCCAGTGACAGGTCGATGATGCCAAAAGGAACGTTGAGCCGGCGCGATGCTTCCTGGGCTACGAGCTGGCCTACGCGGGTAATCTTGAATGCCGTCTTCTTGATCGTTTCGGCGACGACATCAAAAGGTTCCCCTTTGACATTTTCCAGGGCCCGTTTGACAACGCCAGGACCGCTGACGCCGACACTGACGCAGCTGTCGCCCTGGGTGACGCCGTGAAAGGCGCCTGCCATGAACGGATTATCTTCTACGGCATTGGAAAAGACGACTAACTTGGCACAGCCCAGAGCATCTTTGTCTTTGGTCAGTTCTCCCAGTTCCTTGAATACCCGGCCCATTTCAGCTACGGCATCCATATTGATACCGGCCTTCGTCGAACCTACGGCAACGGAACTGCAGACCAGATCGGTACAGGCCAGTGCTTCCGGAATGGAAGCGATGAGCTTCTTGTCCCCGGCAGCATAGCCCCGTTCCACCAATGCGGAAAATCCGCCGATGAAATCGATGCCGATGGTCTTGGCTGCTTTATCCAGAGTACGGGCAATTTCGACGTAATTATCGAGATCGCTGCATCCGGCTACGAGCGCTATAGGGGTGACCGAGACGCGCTTATTGATGATGGGCACACCAAATTCCCTGGCAATATCTTCCCCGGTCTGTACCAGGTGTTCCCCATAGCGGGTCACTTTATCATAAATATTATTGCACAGAGTCCTGCCGTCACTGCTGCAGCAGTCGAGGAGACTGATGCCCATGGTAATAGTGCGGACGTCCAGGTTCTGCTTCTGAATCATCTGATTTGTTTCTAACACGTCATGGATAGTCAGCATTCTCTCATCCCCCTATCCGACACGGTGCATGGCATTGAAGATTTCCATGTTCTGTGCCCGGATTTCTACCCCAAGGGCATCGCCTTTATCTTTCAGCAGCTGCTGAAGTCCCCCCAGGTCTACCGATGCCTGATCCATGTCCACAATCATGGCCATATTGAAAATACCATCGAGAATTACCTGATTGATAGTGAGAATATTTACCTGATGTTCTGCCATAATCTGGCTGACAGCGGCAATGATGCCGGTACGGTCCACGCCGACTACTGTGATGACAACTTTCATTCTGATGCCCACTCCTTTTCCATGTACGGAGACATGATAGAATGCCCCTCTTGATCATTCTTCCCTATTATAGCATATATCCGCGATAAATTACTATTGCTTATTTTTTTAATGCCCGGCTGATGAGCGCCCGTCCTTCGTCCAGCAGTTTCCGCGCATGGTCTTCCGATACGAAACTTTCAGCATAGAGCTTGTACATATCTTCTGTACCCGAAGGGCGTGCCGCAATCCATCCGTCGGGACTGCAGATTTTGACGCCGCCTATAGCATAATCGCCATAGGGAGAATGGGATAATACAGCCGTGATTGGACTGCCGCAGAGCGTCTTTTCCTCTACGTCGGCTTCGGTGAGACTGCTGATCTTGGCCTTTTCGTCAAGCGTTGCCGGCGCATCACTGCGCATGGCGTAAGGCCGGCCCAGTTTCTGGCACAGTTCGTCATAATACGCAAGGGGCAGCTTGCCTGTCACAGCCCGGATTTCTGCTGCCAGGAGGCACATGATCATGCCGTCTTTATCTGTCGTCCACAGGCTGCGGTCTTTGGCAATAAAGGAACCGCCGGCACTTTCTTCACCGGAAAAGGCAATCTTCCCATCGCTGTAGAGGGAGCCGAAATACTTAAATCCCACGGGAACTTCATAAAGAGGCACGTTAAGGGAGGCTGCCGAACGGGCCAGGAGGTCTGTCGTCACTACCGTTTTGGCAATGCCCAGCCCGTCAAAATGGCGATGGGTCATAAGATAATGGGATGCTACGGTCAGATACGCATTGGCCGTAATCATGCCCTGACTGCCCGAGATGATGCCAAAGCGGTCATAATCGGGGTCGTTGGCCAGGATGAGGTCATAGTCCCCGCTCTGCTTTGTCACGGACGACATGACATAGGCCGAAGAGCAATCCATGCGGACCTTACCGTCGTGGTCGTAATTCATGAATGTAAACTGGGGGTCGTACGTATCGTTGACGAAATCCATATCGAGGCCATACCGGTCAGCAATGGCATGCCAGTAATTCATGCCGGACCCGCCCAGGGCATTGACCAGAATGTGAAGCCGGGCCCCGCTGATGGCTTCAAAATCGATAATAGATGATAATTCCGCGACGTACAGTCCCTTATAATCATATCCCGTCACCAGAGAACTTTCCCGGGCCTGTTCATAAGGAATCTGCCGTACGTCACGGTTCTTCCCTGCCAGCAGGCGGTTTGCTTCCGTTTCGATAGCTTTTGTAATATCCGAAGGCGCAGGACCGCCGCTCGTCGGATTATATTTGATACCACCGTGTTCCGGAGGATTGTGGGACGGCGTGATGATGAGACCGTCGGCCAGATAATCTTTGCGGCAACTGTTATAACGCAAAATAGCACGGGAAACGGACGGTGTCGGCACAAAATCGTCGTCACTGTCGATATACGCCGCTACGCCATTGGCTGCCAGTACACCCAGTACCGTTTCAAAAGCCAGTTTGGACAGATAGTGTGTATCTTCGCCAACAAATAACGGCCCTTCGGCGCCAAAGGACTTTCGCAGATTGCACACTGCCTGGGTAATAGCGGCAACATGGGCAGCGGTAAAACTGCCATTTCCGGCCTGTCCCCGGTGTCCCGATGTCCCGAACCGCACTTGGCATGCCGGATTGGTTATATCTGGAACGATGTGGGCATAAGCATCAGCAATTGCCTTTAAATCAATGTAATCTTCTTTTCTGACTTTCGTACCTGCTAATTCGTGTACTGCCATAACAATCACCTGATTCCTTCATTTTGACAATCCCTGTAAATTTCTATACAATAACGTCATAATATAGAAAGTACTCTATTGTTTACTGTATGACTTCATTATAACAAAGAATGACCAAATATTATAGCTTCTTTGCAAAGAAAGGACAAAATCTCATGAAATGTATTTCCTGGAATGTAAACGGTCTGCGCGCCGTCATGAAAAAAGGATTCATGGATGTATTCCACCAGCTCGACGCCGATATTTTCGCCCTGCAGGAAACGAAACTGCAGGCCGGACAGATAGACATGGACCTGCCCGGGTATGAACAGTACTGGAATTACGCCGACCGCAAGGGATATAGCGGCACGGCCGTATTCAGCCGCCTCCATCCCCTGTCGGTCCACTACGGCATGGGCATCGACGAGCACGACCATGAAGGCCGTCTCATCACTCTCGAATTCGACACGTTCTACTTTGTCACCTGCTATACGCCCAACAGCCAGAGCGAGCTGGCCCGCCTCGATTACCGCATGAAGTGGGAAGATGACTTCCGTGCCTACCTTTCCGGGCTCAACGACAAAAAGCCGGTCATCCTATGCGGCGATCTTAACGTGGCCCACGAAGAAATCGACCTGAAAAATCCCAAGACCAACCACAACAACGCCGGTTTCTCCGACCAGGAACGGCAGAAGATGACCGATCTGCTGGCAGCAGGCTTTACCGACACGTGGCGCTACTTTTATCCCGACGTGACAGGCATCTACTCGTGGTGGAGTTACCGGTTCAAAGCCCGTCAGAACAACGCCGGATGGCGCATCGACTATTTCATCACCTCAAAAAGCCTCGACGATAAGCTGGAAAAAGCTTCTATCTATACAGATATTACCGGCAGTGACCACTGCCCTGTCGGCTTGGAATTAACATGAAATCACACAAAGGAGAGATACCTATGTTAAAGAAACTGACCACGACCCTGCTGGCCTTTACAGCCCTTGCCATTACCCCGGCTTTTGCCCTGCCTGTCGTACCAGAAGCTGGCATCAGCATCGGCGTCGGCACAAAAGAACAATACGCGGAAGCCAAGGTCCTGCCACGGACGACCATCGGTTACAAACGGGCCGACCGCGACCAGTACGGCAATCAGAACGACATCTACGCCAAATATAATGTCATCGGCTCAAATGTCCAGCTTCTTGGCGGCTGGCGCAACAATATCGACCATCAGTCCGATTCGACCTCCTTTTACGGTGGCATTGGCGTCGCTGCGCCCCATATTCTGGGAATCCAGCCCTATGCCACGTATGTCAAAGGATCCCATTTTTCTGAAGCCCAGGCCGGCATCAACTATAACATCGCCCTGGGATGGGGACTGAATATCAATTACCATAATTACATGCCAGAAGATGGCGATAACGAACACGGTGTTGGCGCCGGTGTCACGTTCCATTTCTAAGAAATAACGACTATCACAAACCAGTCCCTCTTTTTTTTCCCCAGTAGCCGTAGTAAAATAAAACAAGAGGACATTTACATGGTAAAGGAGAATGATAACTATGTTTTGTACAAATTGTGGAAAACCGGTCCCTGATGGATCCAGATTCTGCCCGTACTGCGGAACACCAGTAGCCGGTTCAGCCGATGGACCTTCCTATGAAGATGTACTAAAAAAGGTAAATGCGCAAAAAGAAGAAAAAATATATCCTATTTTCTGTTCTCCTGATGACGATAGTCCGGAACTGAGGCCTTTCCATGACGGAGAAAGAGGCAAATATGTCTTTGATGTAGGCAGGTGCCATTTCGAATACGATGAACGGCAGGTCGGCTTTATCCGTCTGGCAAAAGCCATGACAAAAGAAGCACTGTCAGATAAAGAACTGAAACGCATATACTGGAAAAATGACAGCGTAGAAGAGCTTCTGCAATTCCTTACGGGCGAAGAAGCGGCCGAACAGATTATGGGCAGCGTACTGAAGAAGGAATCTTCTCTCCTGTTATCCCGTGATATTTACGGTCTTACGAAGGATAATCTCCTGGCCCGTGACACGGCAGACGGGGCCCCTTCTGCGCTCGATGCATGGCAGGATTTCGTCCAGTCTCTGCTGGGCCAGGTTGGCAAAATCACAGGAAATGCCGAAGCGGAAAGAACTTACCGGGAACTGCGGAAAGAATACCGCGGCCGGATTATAGGCGGAGGCTTCGGGCTTGGCGGCGCTTTGCAGGGTATGATTACTGCCGGTGTTCTCAATCTGGCAAGTGGTGCGGCGCACAGCATATTTAATGCCATCGGCAACGCATTCACCAACAGCCGGGAAAAAAGACAGCTCGATAATTTGTTCCGTTCTGACGATCTGGTACAATCGTTTATTGATACGTACAGACGTTCTGTTTTCTATCTTACTATGGACGCCGCCGATCGCCTGAACCTTATTCCACCAGATCCAGAAAAGGATGAACTGCCTGAGGTCATGGAAGGTGCCATCAAGGATGGAACCGTAGGAAAGGATGAGCGGAAAAAAGCAGCATTCTATGTGCTGGACCGCAATCCCTACAAACCCCTTTCCTACAAGTTATTTTATCTCCATTTCAACGATAGAGACGGTATCGTTGACCGCATAGCCGAAGCGTTCGGACTTTCTGAAAAGCTGGAAAATGTCAAGTTCCGGATGACCAAAGGCGTACTGGGCTATTGGGGAAAGAAGAGAGATCTTCCCCTGGCCGATTTATTGGACTACATACAGGATGGGTGTCCTCTGATAGACGCGTTCATGTCCCTGGGTCTGCTTTCTCAGGCAGGTGACATAGCCGGTGCCCTGCATGATGTGCAAATGACCTTCCCCTATCCCCTTTTGGACAAGTTGAAGCAGGAAGCGGAAGAAATTGTCATCCTGAAAGGATCATCCCAAGAAACAGGCGATGGGACAACTATTCCTTCCTTTCATTTTTACGGAGTCTCCGATGAATCCATCACCATACCCGAAGGAGTAACCACCATTTCAGACTATGCGTTCTTCTGTTGCGAACATCTGAAGGAACTCATCCTGCCGCAAAGCCTGAAAACCATAGGCCACCGTGCCTTTTTCGATGTGCCATGTTTGAAGAAACTGGTCATCCCCCCTTCCGTTGCGACCTATCCGTTATCTGCCGTCGGGGACAAAACGGTAGTGTCCCTTTCTGAACACACTACTGTTGTCAATGATGAATTCTACAATATAGATGTGCGCCTCGATATTCCCCTTGGCGGGAACGTCTATGAAGACATGAAATCATGGGGACTACTGGAACGCAATACATCCATTTTTACACCAAAAAATGCCATCGACAGAATCAAAGGCGACAAACGCTGTGAGCTTCCCATAGAATCACGCAAGCTGCTTCCGCCTATTTCCGATGTCTGCTATAAAGAAAGCAAACAGTATCCGGAAGTCATTCATATTCCCGAAAATACGGAAAATGAAGAAGATTCGCTGCCCTATACGAAACTGGATACAAAGGCACTGGCATATGCCCCCATATGTTATCTCCATCTCGCCGGTGATATACGGGAAATCGGAGAATGGTGTTTTATGAAATCCACCCTTCTTCAGTTCAAAGCGGAAGAAGGTCTGGAAAAGATAGGTGCCCATGCTTTTGAAGGACTGCATTTCTTGGACCGGGTGGAACTTCCTGCCTCCCTTTCCCATGTAGGCGACGGTGCCTTTGCCCATTGCCGCGACCTTCATTTCATCGAACTGTTACAGATGGACTGCCATATAGGAGAAGACGTATTTGCCGGAACGGATATCACGGTCTGCTGCCTGCCAGGGAGCACCTGGGAAATGTACTGCCAGAAACATGACATCCCCTATTTCCTGAAAGGGGAAGATTCCCCCGTACGCCAGGAACTGGAAGAACGGCAAAAACAAGAGGAAAAACGCGCCCGGAAACACTATGATATTTATAAAAATTCAAAAACCTACACGTTATATAGCTATCGGTCGGATTTCCGGAACACAGTACATACGATCAGTAATGACCGGGGCATTCCGATTCTTCCGGGAGGAGGAATCAATCCGAAAGACAATAAACGGATTTACGTCGTGAAAAGCCAGGCAGAGAAAAACGGCGACTATGACAGGGATGCAATCGTCGCCGCCATCAGACGCTGTCCGGAAAAGCCTGCCTATCAATCGGAAGACGGTATGAGGGATATCAGCATCCACCCATGGACTATGTCTTTCCAAAAATGTATCGGCGAAGACGCGTATATGAATTCCTCCCTGATCTACGTCTACGGCGGAACGAACATTTCCTATATCGGGGAAAATGCGTTTGCCGGTTCCAAAATCGTTGCATTTTATGCAACTAAGGTGAAAGGCATCTGGGCCCGTGCCTTCAAAGGATGCAGAGAACTTTCCTATGTGGAAGTAGGAAACTGCCTGGATTCGCTGGAAGACGAAGCCTTCGCTGACTGCCCGAACCTCAAAACGATTAAATTCACAGCTGTTACCCATATAGGAAAAGACGTATTCAAAAACACCCCTGTCACCGTACTCTGCTGGAGCGGCTCGTCCCTCTATGACTACTGCAGGGAAAACGGAATTGACGTGGAACCATACGATATGGGATCAGACTGGTAACGTACAGCATAATCGTAAAATAAAACCGTGCATGTAAAACGGGGCTGCAACAAAATGAGTTTTTTTGCTCATTTTGTTACAGCCCCGTTTGAAACTTCAGGTGGCTGACGGCAAAATGCGTCTTACAGATGTAGCCAATACGGAAGAACTTCTTCGAATCATACAGTCCGTTCCATCGCCCAAGGCTGAACCTTTCAAACTTTGGTTGGCGCAAACTGGTGCTGATCATCTTCTGGATCTTGCCGATGCAAAAAAACTGCAAGAAGAAATAGACACGCGGATACGGGCTCGCGATGACATCCGCGAACATAATAAATCGCTGGCGAAGGCGGCCCAAGATGCCGGCGTTTCGACAAATCAAGAATTTGCAAGACTCCAGAATAGCGGCTATATGGGGCTATACGATGGAGAAACCAGCAGCTGCCATTAAGCGACGCAAGGGATTAAAGAAAAGCGAAGATATTTTGGATAATGATAATATGGGCAGTGAAAAACTAGGCGCCAACCTCTTCCGCATTACACAGGCAGAAGCCAAGTTATGGCGTGAAAACATTCAGTCCAAAGAAGAAGCCAATAAGGCTCACTTTGAAGTCGGATATACCGTCCGCAAGGCCATCGAATCATTAGGCGGAACCATGCCAGAAGACCTCCCTACTCCTGATAAAAGCATCAAGCAGATTGAGCATGAAAGGAAAAATCAGCTGAAGAAGAAATAAAAAGAAAGGATGACCTTTTATGATGAAGAAATTATCTCTAGCCCTGGCTATGCTTTGCTTATTGTCCTCAGTCGGCACGGCCTTTGCCGCCGACTACCTGGGCAATCCCCGCTCCATGAAATTCCACTATACCGACTGCCGTACCATCAAGCATCCCGAAAATTTTGTCCCCATCGACTCCCGTGATGAAGCCCTTGCTGAGGGGTACGTTCCTTGCGGCGTATGTAAGCCTTAATGATTTAATTATTTCTCTACTTATGTCGTCATTGTTATGGCGTCATTGAAAAAAGCAACCACCGCCTCATGCGATGGTTGCTTTTTTGTTGGTGCGAGTGAAGGGACTTGAACCCTTACGTCATAAGACACCAGATCCTAAGTCTGGCGCGTCTGCCATTCCGCCACACTCGCCTGCCGATTGTCATATGCGGTCTGACACGATATTTATTGTATCATGAAAGCGGGGACTATGCAAGGATTCTGCCAGTCCCCGGTTCATGCTTCTGTTTTGATTCTGTATCCCCTGCCCGTTCTGTTCCGGTTACAGAGTCTGCACGACTTCCAGTGCTTTTTCGTACTGATAGTCTTCAGGGTCATTGGGCTGCAGCTGGACTTCTATATCGGGCTGTATGCCTACGTCGTCGATTTCTCTGCCACTGGCAGTACGGTATTTGGCGACCGTCAGTTTGATGGCGTCATCGGAATCAATAGGATAGACGCCTTGTACGGTTCCTTTGCCATAACTCTTCGTTCCGATAACCGGCCCAAGTTTCAGGTCCTGAATGGCACCAGACACGATTTCCGAGGCACTGGCCGAGTTTTCGTTGATCAACACTACGAGAGGAATGGTATCACCACTGCCATTGGCCTTGTATTCCGATTCCTCACCGGAACGGCTTGTAAACGACACGATGACACTGTCTTTGGGAACAAAATTTGATGCTACGGCTACGGCCTGATCGACAATGCCGCCGGGATTATTCCTAAGGTCGAGAATCATGCGCTTCATGCCCTGCTTGCGCAGTTCCTGATACTGGCGCGTAAATTCCTCGCCCGTATTTTCACTGAAAATCGCTACCCGGATATATCCTACATCGGTCCCTTCAATCATCTGGCCGCCGACGGTCTTCATATGAATCTGCCGCCGTGTTATGGCCACTTCCTGAGAGCCGCCATCCCGTCCCAGAGTCAGCGTAACCGTCGTATCCACGGGGCCACGGATGGTCTTAGAAATATCTTCCAGACTCATGCCTTTCGTAGACGTGCCGTTAATGGCCTGGATCAGGTCGCCGCGCTGGACACCGGCTTCCGCTGCAGGACTATCATCCATGACACCGGCTACAATCGTTCCTTCCTCGCTGGAACCGATATACACGCCAATGCCGGCATAAGACCCGGACGTCTGGTCGGAAAAAGCCTGGAACTCATCACCATCAAGATAGATACTGTGCTTATCTCCCAGCTTCTTTACGATTCCTTCCAACGCTCCGTTGAGGAGATCCTGCTTATCGACAGCGCCGGGGAAATTCTGCTCCACCACATGAAGAGTGCGGAAAAATTTGATGAATCCTACGGGTGTCCCCGTGTAATAGTAAAAGAGGCCCACTAGCAGCAACACACTGCAGGCTGCCGTAAACAGCCCCCAGGCAATGGCCCGGAACAACATCTGAAACATGTGTTTTTTCTGGTTCATAGTCTGCCTCGTTTATAAATACGAATTTGGATCAACTGGTTCACCGCCGACACGGACTTCAAAGTGGACATGCGGCCCCGTCGAATTCCCTGTAGAACCGGCATAGGCGATGACCTGGCCCTGGGAAACAGACTGCCCCGACGATACGGCCAGGGATTCGTTATGTCCGTACAAGGTCGATGTCCCATTGCCGTGGTCGATGACGACGGCATAGCCATAGCCGCTGATCCATCCCGCTTCTACGACGACACCGCCGTCAGCAGCATGGACAGGTGTCCCGTAATCGACACCGATATCAATACCGGAATGAAGAATCTGACGGCCAAAAATAGGATGTTCACGGTAGCCAAAGGGTGATGTGATGACACCGTTAACCGGCCATATCATCTGTCCGGAACCACTGACTGGCTGATAATAGCCGCCATCATCACCACCGGATGAACCTCCGCTGTCACCACTGCTGTCACTGCTGCTGTCACTGGAGGACGCTGCCGCAGCAGCAGCCGCAGCAGCTGCTGCCTGACGGGCCGCTTCGCGGTCACGGAGCATCTGGGCAATCTGATTAGACGATGCTTCCAGTTCAGCATAGGCTTCTTCTGCCGTCGCCTTATCGGTCTGGGCCTTTTCCAGGATGGCCTGCTGTTCCGCCTTATGCTTGGCAATTTCTTCTTTCTTGGCCGCCGCTTCTTCTTTCAGACGTGCCTGTGTTTCCCGCTGTTCTTCCAGAGCCTGCTTTGTCTTGTTGATCTGGTCCCGTTCATCCTTGATAGATGAAATGAGCTCCAGATCCGAGCTGACAATACGCCGCAGGAGTTCGACCCGGTTGGCGAAATCATTGAAGTCTTTTGCCCCGATGACGACATCGAGATAATTGAGCTGGCCGTGCATGTAAATATCACGGATACGGCGGCTCAGTACCTTTTCCCGGCTTTTCAGATGGGTTTCCGCCTTTTCCAGTTCGGCCTGGGTTTTGGTAATCTGGCGTTCCGTTTCAGCCAGTTCCTGAGAAATAGACTTATACTGTGCATTGGCGGCATCAAGGTTTTCCTGGATGACCCGCAGTTTTTCAAAAACATTGCCGATGACAGCTTCGGCTTCACTCTTCTTCTGGGCCTGTTCTGCCATCTGTCCCTGGACAGTCGATAACTGATCCTGCAGATCCTCATCTTCAGCAAAGATGATGCCACAGGGATTCAGGAGATAAAGGACCGTCAGAGCCGCTGCCAGCGGCTTTTTATATTGTATACTCATCATACCGTTACACCTTCATATAGCGTTTCAGAGAAATGGTACTACCAATGGCCCCGATAACCATGCTCAGTATGAGTATGAGACCGCTCGCCTGATACATAAACGGATAGGGGCTGACCATGGGCAGAAAAGCCAACGTCCGGTGAATCGTCAGGGTGACGAATTCATAGAACTGCAACAGAGCCACATCGGCTATGGCTCCGCCGATGAATCCCAGGAACAGCCCTTCCAGCAGAAATGGCCAGCGGATAAACCAGTTCGTCGCGCCGACGTATTTCATGATACCGATTTCCCGGCGCCGGGCAAATACGGTCAGGCGAATCGTATTAGAAATAATAAACAGCGTCGCAAACGTCAGGAAAATAATGAGGGCAATGCCGCCCCAGCGGATAATAGTCGCCACGCGGAACAACTGTTCCACGATTTCCTGACCATAATGGGTGCTTTCTACTTCATCATACTCTCCGACGACGGCTGCCGTCTTTTTTACCTGTTCCGGATTGCTCAGGGTCAGCGTATACGATGTAGGAAGCGGATTTTTCCCGTCTAAGGCATCGAGGATGCCCGGCTGGTCTTTCATCCGTTCCTTCAGTTTGTCCATGGCCTGATCTTTGTTGGTAAATTCCAGTTCCTTTACATCGGGCAGGGCTTTTAGCCGGCTACCTACGCTCATGACCTGGTCCGTCGTCAGATCATCTTTCAGATAGACACTGATCTGGACCTGGTTTTCCAGATTATCGGCAAAATAATCCAGATTGGCTACCATAATCAGGAATAATCCCAGGATGAAAAAGGAGACGGCAACCGTCGCAATGGAAGCAATGGACATGAAACTATTGCGCCAGAACGACGTAAAGGCTTCGGAGAGATAATACCTCATAGTTCTAATTTTCATCGTCATATCCTCCCTGCTGTTCATCGCGAACAATCTTGCCATCGACGATTTCAATGACCCGCTTGTTCATCATATCGACGAGCTGCTGGTCATGAGTTACCATGACGACGGTCGTCCCCATGTGATTTACTTTGGTAAAAATATCCATAATCCCCTTCGACGTTTCCGGATCCAGATTGCCTGTCGGTTCGTCGGCAATGAGCAGGAGTGGCCGATTGACGATGGCTCTGGCAATGGCTACGCGCTGCTGTTCCCCACCACTTAAGTTCGACGGCAGGGCATCAGCTTTGCCTACCAGGCCAACCAGGTCGAGGACGTTGCGAACCCGTTCCTTGATGAGTCGCCGTGGCGCTTCGATGACTTCCATGGCAAAGGCAACATTTTCCTCAGCCGTTTTGTTGGGAAGCAGGCGGAAATCCTGGAACACGATACCCATGCGCCGGCGCAGATACGGGACCCGGCTTTTTTTCAGCTTATTGACTTCGATGCCATTGACGATGACCGACCCTTCCGTCGGCAGTTCTTCATGGTCGAGCAGTTTAATGAACGTAGACTTGCCAGCACCGCTGGCCCCTACGACAAATACGAACTCTCCTTTTTTAATATGCACATTGGCATGATCCAGAGCAACGGACCCATTGTCGTATACTTTGGATACATTCTTGAAATATATCATCGATTTCCTCTTTTCTGGCAAATCACACTTTTATCAGACATACTCTCTATTATATATAAAGAAAAGCGGCCGTCAAGTCACTGCTCCTTTGAGCGTCAACCTTTCCGGGCCGCCGTATGTTCTTCTATGACACGCAACGCCAGATAGGCATTGCGCAGGGACTGGCGTCGTAAATGATTCAGGCGCGCCCTGACTTCCGGCTGGATACCGCCGGCTTTCAGTCTGGCAGTCACATCTTCTGTGAGTGCTTTGGCAGTGACCGTCTCCATGGTCCCGCAGAGGGTCTCCCCAATGAGACTGATGAAGCCGTCGATTTTGGGATCGTACGAAATGGCCGCTACCGGGACCTGCATGATGGATGCAAAAATAAGGGCATGGAGCCGGTTAGCAATGACCACATCCATACAACCCATGAGTGCCATGAATTCCACCGTATTATAGGATTCCTTCAGGACCGTCGCCGGTTCCTTCATGAGCGCAGCCACATCGGACGCAGCCTCTGCATCAGCAGGATACTGCATGGGAATAAAAATAATCCGGGCTCCCAATGTGCGTACCAGTTCATCAGCCGCCTTGGCGATTTCTTCTTTGTAGTGCGTCATGTGCTGCCAGTTGCGGATGGCAATGCCGATACGGGTGCCAACCCCTTCGATGCCGTGTTTTTTCAGGAGATAAAACCCGATTTTTTTATCGACTGGCGGCATGGACAAAACGGCGTCAGCCGTCACGTGGATAGGTGGTACCGTAACTCCCAGCCGCTGCAATTCCATCCGCGATTCACTGTCGCGGACGCCTATCATAGTCACCCTCTGAAGCACATTGCGGACCGCTTTTCTGGCCTTCGGGCGCCGGATGGGCCCGATGCCCTGGGCATACAGCATGACCGGCTTGTGGAAAAAGAGGGCCATGCGCATAATCAGCAGATAGTAGTAAAGACTGCGGGCACTGGTCACATCCTGCAGCAGACTGCCACCGCCACTGATAAGGAGATCTGCCCGGCAGATAGCCCTGGCAATACCCGGGAAATTCAGACGGTGCACCGCTTCAACATGATGATTTTCCCGGGTCATGTCAGGATGGCCTGAAATGACCGTGATAGAAGCGCCTGGAATGAGGTCTTCAAGCGAACCAAGTAATGCCGCCAGCATCGCTTCATCACCGGCATTGGCAAATCCGTAATAGCCGGAAATGACAATGTTAGTCACGACTCTTCACCCGCTTTCCCATCCAGGCCGTCACATACTGCACGACTGCAATAGCACAGATCAGCAGGATACCCAGTACCAGCCCGGTGAGCCAGCCATTGAGGCCGCGTATAAAGGACATGATAAAGGGAGTCCGGATATGGGCAAAGGTTTCTACCATCGATCCTACTCCGATGACCGCCGCCAGGACCGTAAAGAAATGGACCAATTCCGGCCATTTACGGTACATAGCTGCTACCATGAGGAAAAATGCCGGATGACCGATGAGGAATTCTTTTTCCCGCGGCCGGGCATACATAACTGTTTCCAGGAAGCGCCGCATGGCCACTTCGATTCCCGGTACGGGCACGCCGGCCGTATGACCGCTGCGTCCGACAAACACGATGGCCACCAGGCCCAGAAGTCCGACGAGAATCAGCGTTCCCATGCGGATGGGGATGCGGAGAAAATCTTTGGCAAAAGATATAAAATCAGAAGACGTTGCAAAGTCATGGCCCATGAGCGGGAACCGCCGCAGATAACCAATCGCAACGATGATGATAGGCAGAATAAACGTGAGCTTGACGCCGCGATAATAGTCAAACTCCATGAAGAACCGGATATTTCCCAGCATAGCTGCAATGAAAATACCGCCAACCATGGACATGAGGACAGCCGCCGTAAGTCCCAGCGTACCATCCCGGATGACCCGGCCATAGCCCAGTTTCTTCGTCAGATCCTGATGACGCCAGAAATCGAGCAGCACCAGAATAGCTGCCGACGGTGCCGTTACGGCACAACCTACGGCCATCATCTGCAAAAACAGAGCCCCTTTGGCAATCCAGGCACCACCAGCTCCGAAAAGGACAACCAGGACCATGAGCCCGTAATTGACCCGGTCCGAAAGTGGCACCAGCAGATTCAGCAGGAACAGGAATCCGCAGGCCGCAGCAGCGGCTGCAATTGCCAGGAGTACCTTATTGGGATAGTAGACGGGCAGTACGGACGCCCGGTCCAGATGATAACCACGGCCTTCCAGTTTCTGTGTTACCTTGCTGATATAGCTCAGATTCGTATCCAGCAGGGACTGGCCGTAGCGGGGTTTCTTGTACATGGGGAACAGATTGACCCTGACATTTCGTTCCAAATCACTGATATAAAAGCGCATGGCCGCTTCTTCAGGCGTAATCTTTTCCAGTTCTTCCTTGGCCATGGCGTAGACGCGGCCCGTATCATAATGCATGAGGCCGGCCAGATCATACATGCCATCCTGGTTATCATACTGGAGCTGGTTGACCGATTCAATCATATAAAACGGCATCTGCCGGGCCAGCATGCGGTCCGCCGTCAGCTGCAGCAAATCTTTGCGCTGCGCCGGGTCCGGGCTATAGCCCAGTACTTCCTTGCCGACAAACATGATGCCCGTCACATTGCGGATTTTATCTGCACGCTGGAAGAAGTGTTCCAGATCAGCTGCCGTGACATTATGGTAATTGGTCGGGCGGAGGATGACATTGAAGCCATAACTGGCAATGCGGTTGGCGTCGGCCGACATGATGCCCAAATTCACTTCACCCAGAGCCGGCATGACGCCGTGCAGTCCGAGGATACGGTACTGGGGATTGTCGAGGACGACAGCATTTTCCTTCCCCAGCCGCAGCTGCAGGTCTTCCGTCAGTTCATCAAAATACAGATCCTTCTGGTCTTTCGGCTTGCCGATAAGATAATATTCGTACTGATACGAATCAAGATGGAACTGTGGATAATAGAGCTCTACCCCCAGACGGGTAATGAGAGAACATTCCCCGCGCTGGGTCATCTTATTCAGCGTCGTATCGTATATGGTGAAACTGGTGATACCGGCCTGACGGCACTTTTCCAGTGTCGTTTCCAGATCGTACCCCTCGTTGCGTCCCAGGACGACGACGGCATCATAATCCATCGCCTGTTCGATGGACATATTTTCATTTTCCACATAGTATCGCTGCACACACAGATATGCACATGAAAGCAGACCGATGAACACGGCCAGAAGCATGAGCAGGATACTGCGCTTGTTCTTTTTTTCCATTCTATCCACCTTATTCAATGATTGCTGACTCTGCCGTGCAGCGTAAGCAATCCGTTATCCAGGCTGACCTGGTCCGGAACCATATGGAGCGGGAAGTCCGAAAAATCGTAGACTTCCAGACGGGCCAGATTCGAAGCATTGACCCGGACGCCTTTTGCCGATATGGCGGCATCTTCCGGCAGGAACATCAGCTTGGTTCCTTCCATGGCAAACCGGCCGGCAATATCAGCATCGGCACGTAAAAAGCCACCGACCCGTACTTTGCCCCTGACATGGATGGTATCGCCCTCAAAGGCCACATCCATCTGATCGGTGCCTTTTACCTGCTTTTTGAGGAAATTACTCAGGTCTTCCTGGGAAACCGTGGCCAGCAGTTCGCCCTGCTCTGCCGATTCTGCCTGCAGACGGCCGTCTATCAGGCTGGTCAGCGGATTGAACCGGACACCTTCCAGAGTACAGTCAAAAGACTGAAAACGCAGCTTGCCGACACGGAAATCAGCACCGCCTGCATGGACGCGGTCCAGACGGCCCGTCAGAACCGACAGGCCTGGACTGGCTTCGACGAGGACATTATCCGGCGAAAGTTCCATATGCCGGGAAAGGCCCCGGTACAATCCATAAGCCGCCAGATGCGGGGCCGCTATATTGAGGCCCATAAGGACCACTACGACCACGACGGCAGCATATATCCATTTCTTCATTATATCGTCTGCTTAGCCAGACGCTTTTCCTTCTGCTGCTGCAGATATCCTTCGATGAACATATCAATATCGCCATCCATGACAGCCTGGATATTGCCTGTTTCCACGTTTGTCCGGTGGTCTTTGACCATCGTATACGGATGGAATACATACGAACGGATCTGGCTGCCCCATTCAATGGCCTGATGTTCACCGCCGATTTCTGCTTTGAGCTGCGCCTGTTTTTCCTGTTCTAATTCAAACAACTTGGCACGCAGGTATTTCATACACATTTCCCGGTTCTGCACCTGCGACCGTTCATTCTGGCATTGTACGACAATGCCCGTCGGGATATGAGTCATGCGGACAGCCGAACTCGTCTTGTTGACGTGCTGGCCACCGGCACCGGATGCGCGGAAATAATCGACACGGACATCGTCCATATTGATTTCCACATCGACATCGTCAGGCAGTTCGGGCATGACATCGACGGCCGTAAACGACGTGTGCCGCCGTGCCGCCGCGTCGAACGGCGAAATACGGACCAGGCGGTGCACCCCTTTTTCCGACTTCAGATAGCCATAGGCGTATTCTCCTTCGATGGTAAAAGCGGCACTCTTGATGCCCGCTTCATCGCCAGGCTGCATATCCATGACGGTAATGTGGAATCCGTGCTGTTCTGCCCAGCGCGTATACATGCGGACCAGCATCTGGGTCCAGTCCTGGGCTTCCGTACCGCCGGCACCGGCGTGGAAGGTCAGGATAGCATTGCATGTATCATATTCACCGGAAAGAAGAAGCAGCACTTCCCGTTTCTCGATATCCTTTAGCAGAGCATGGTATTGCTTTTCGATTTCATCGGCCAGTCCCGTTTCCTTTTCTTCGATTGCCATATCGAGGAAATCGAGCAGGTCTGCACACTGGGTTTCCAGCTTTTCATGGCCTTCTACTTCCGTCTTCAGGAGTGTTGCTTCCTGGGAAATCTTCTTTGCTTTATCGGGATCACTCCAAAAATCAGGATCACTCATCTGCATATCGAGGTCCATGATTTTTTCTTTTTTCCTGGGGAGGTTAAAGTGAATCCCCGATTTCCTGTATTCTCTTCTTCAAATCTTCCAGCGGTTTACGCATTTCATCTAATAACACAAGAATCACCATCTTTCAAAGACATAACCATAAACAGAACCCCACCACCATTTCGTGGCCCTCCTCCCCTTCACAGGGGAGGCTTTTGGGGATACCTAAAACTGCAACCTGCGGCTCTTTTACTGCCGTTCTTCGTCCCGCTTGATATCTTCTGCCGTTACCGGGGCGCTTTCATCATGGACTTCCCGGGCGCCCTGCAGATGATCTTCTGCCTGGGGAACAGGCTTACTGTATGTAATCTGGATATGATAGAGGAATGTAACCGTCGTCCGTTTGATGGAATCGACCATTTCTTCAAACATATCATACGCTTCAAACTTATATTCAACGAGAGGATTCTTCTGCCCGTACGCCCGGAGATTGATACCTTCCTTCAGAGCATCCATAGCATCGAGATGATCCATCCACTTGCTGTCTACGACACGGAGCATGATGGCCCGTTCCAGTTCACGCATCGTTTCTGTTCCGATTTCCTTTTCCCGGGCTTCATAGAGATCGACAGCAATCTGATACAGTTTTTCTTTGACTTCGACACGGCTGAGATTTTCCAGTTCTTCGCTGGTCGTCGCGTCTTTCGGTACGAAATACTGCTGCATCTGTGTCAGAAGGCCGGCAAAATCCCATTCTTCCGGATAGAGTTTTTCATCGGCATATTTATTGAGGCCATCGTCAATGATATCGCTGACCATGCCGAGGATTGTATCCTTGAGGGAATCCGACGTCAGTACCTGACGTCGCTGTGCATAAAGCACTTCACGCTGCTGATTCATGACATCATCGTATTCCAGGACGTACTTACGGATTTCAAAGTTATGGCTTTCGACTTTCTTCTGTGCCTTTTCAATCGATTTGGTAATCATCTTGGCCGTAATCGGTTCGTCTTCATCCAGGCCCAGTTTATCCATGAACTTGGAAATATTATCCGAACCAAAAATACGCATGAGATCGTCTTCCAGAGACAGGTAGAACTGTGTCGTACCGGGATCCCCCTGACGGCCTGCACGGCCACGGAGCTGGTTATCGATACGGCGGCTTTCATGGCGTTCTGTACCGATGATCATGAGCCCGCCCAGTTCGGCAACGCCCTTGCCCAGCTTGATATCGGTACCACGGCCGGCCATATTGGTAGCAATAGTAACCATGTCCCGCTGTCCGGCATCCTTGATGATTTCTGCTTCTTTTTCATGATACTTGGCATTCAGGACGTTATGGACGATATGTTCCTTATCGAGCATCTGACTCAGGATTTCTGACTGGCTGATGCTGGTCGTACCTACCAGGATAGGCTGACCCGTAGCATGGCGTTTGACGACTTCCCGTACGACGGCACGGTACTTGGCATTCTTCGTCTTGTAAATGACATCAGGCAGATCCTTACGGATCATCGGTTTATTGGTCGGAATGACATAGACATCAAGCTTATAAATCTTATTGAATTCGTCTTCTTCCGTCTTGGCTGTACCGGTCATGCCGGCCAGCTTTTTGTACATGCGGAAATAGTTCTGGAAGGTAATCGTCGCCAGGGTCTTGCTTTCGCCCTGCACTTTGACATTTTCCTTGGCTTCAATGGACTGATGCAGGCCATCGCTGTAGCGGCGGCCAAACATGAGGCGTCCCGTGAATTCATCGACGATGACGATTTCGCCATTTTTCACGACATAATCCTTGTCACGGTGCATCATGAACCGGGCGCGCAGGGCCTGGATGACCAGATGGTTCAGGTCGAGGTGTTCATTATCAAACATATTGCTGATACCCAGCATCTTTTCGACCTTGGCAACGCCCGAATCGGTCGGAGCAATGGTCTTCTGCTTTTCATCCATGATGTAATCATCTTTGGTGAAGGTCTTGACAATGCCTGCCAGCGTATAGTAGAGGTCCGTCGATTTTTCACCCGGGCCGGAAATAATCAGCGGTGTACGGGCTTCATCAATGAGGATAGAGTCCACTTCATCGACGATACAATAATTCAGCGGACGCTGGACCATCTGATCTTTACTGATGACCATGTTGTCACGGAGATAATCAAATCCGAATTCGTTATTCGTGCCATAGGTAATGTCAGAATTATAAGCACGGCGGCGCTGTTCGTAATTCAGGTCATGGACAATAAGTCCGACAGACAGGCCCAGGAACTTATAAATCTGGCCCATTTCTTCGCTGTCACGGGTTGCCAGATAATCATTGACCGTAACGACGTGGGCCCCTTCCCCCGTAAGGGCATTCAAATATACCGGCAGAGTCGCAACAAGCGTTTTCCCTTCGCCGGTCTTCATTTCTGCAATATCCCCGCGGTGCAGCACAATGCCACCCAGGAGCTGTACATCAAAATGGCGCATGCCGAGGACACGCCGCGATGCTTCACGCACGACTGCAAACGCTTCCGGCAGAAGATCATCAAGCGTTTCTCCTTTTTGCAGGCGTTCTTTAAATTCAAAAGTCTTAGCCTGGAGGGACGAATCGCTGAGCGCCGTCATCTGTGGTTCCAGATCATTGATATGGCGCACGATAGGCCACATTTTTTTTAGTTCCCGGTCTGTATTATTGCCGAGAAGGTGTTGTATAAAAGAATCAAACACGAAATAACCTCCATTGCAACTTATTCATCACATAGTAACATTCATATCAATTTTACATTTTACATCATTTACCCCACTTTTTGCAATAGCTGGCGCCGTATCTGTCCCATTCCTTTACACGTTTCTTACGCGAAACAGGCTTTTTATTTCTATTCGACAACACCCTGTCTCCCAGGGCCTGTCCGTGGCTCTCAAAGAAAGAAAAGCCGGACCCACTGGGCCCGGCCTGGTCCCCAAATTAAATAATCTGGGCAACTCTGTTATTTTTAAGATTTTATTTATTGCGTTTGTCCAGGATGTCTTCGATGAGCTGGACGGCTTCGAATACCATGCCGTCGCAATGGGGCTTCTTTTCCCCGCCGCTGGCCTGATTCATGCGCAAAAGGTCCGCGCAGTCGAGACAGTTCTGATGATGATCCAGGAAGGCTTTGTGGAAAGCGGCGATAGTCGGTCCGTCTTCGATACCCAGGAGTCCTAATGTCATGAGGCCGCCCGTAATAGCACCGCAGGTACCGCCCCGTTTCATGCCACTGCCAAAGTTTGCCCCGATTTTGCGCGATGTGGTATCGTCAAGCCCGGTCAGTTCTTCAAAGGCGCAGATGACAGACTGTGCGCAGTTATAATGTACGTCCGTAATGACACGCAGTTCTTTTGCTTTTTCCAGATATTTTCCCATGGGAATCACTCCAGTCTTTGTAGTACATCCATCAATGATGCTGCGAGAATTTCGCATACACCATGAATAACGAAAATGCAACGAGTGCCGAAACAATAATGCCTATGAGTTGTGACATAGGAATCACGTCCTTTTATGAAAAACGGTATCGGCAATATACCATTGCTGTCTTAGTCGTTATAAATGAGTGCCATGAATACCAGGTCTTCGGTCCCGTTATTGGCAATGCAGTGGGACTGCCCCGGTTCGATAAGGCAGCAGTCGCCAGCCGTTACTTTGGTAACGGAGCCATCATTATCGGTAAAATCGCCTACGCCGGAAAGGATGTAGTACGGTTCTGTTTCATGGACATGCTGATGAAATCCCAGACTGGAACCCGGCGGCAGGATGACTTTGGCATACATGCGGCCATGGCCCATCAGTTCGTCTTTTGTCAGGATATGACAGACCGTTGCCGGACCCTTGCCGCCGGCCAGTCCTTCTACTTGTACTCTGTTTTCTTTGCGGATCATTGCAAAAACCTCCTTATAACTTCTACTTCTGACATTATTTTAGCATAGAAAGCAAAGGCTTTCTACCATTTCTCTTTCAGAAAGAAAAAGTCCTTTCGTTCTTCTCTGCGGCCTGTTACAATAGAAGCAATAAAACGCAAACGGAATAGGAGAAATCAATGAAACAAAAACAGATATGTATATTAGGCAGTACCGGATCGATTGGAACCCAGGCACTGGATGTCATCGCCGCCAATCCAGAGGACCTGCGTGTCCGCGTGCTGGCAGCCCATCAAAGCGTCTCTCTCATGGCTGACCAGATCCGCCGGTTTCACCCGGATTTCGCCGTCCTGACCGATGAGACGGCCGCCAGAAATCTACAGCACCTGGTAGGAAAAGAATGTGATATCCTGAGCGGCAGTGATGGTCTCAGTGCCGCCGCTTCCTACGGTCCTGTCGATACGGTGCTGGCCGCCATGGTAGGCTATGCCGGACTGAAACCGACCCTCGATGCCATTGCCGCCGGGAAAACCATCGCCCTGGCCAATAAGGAAACTCTCGTAGCTGCCGGTCATCTGGTCATGGAGGCGGCCCGGCAGCACGACGTGCAGGTTGTACCTGTAGACAGTGAGCACAGCGCTATTTTCCAATCCCTCCGCGGCGGCAGAAAAGAAGAAGTACGCCGTCTCATCCTTACAGCATCAGGCGGTCCGTTCCGGGGCTGGACAAAAGAGCAGCTCCTCCATGTAACGAAAGAGCAATGCCTCCATCATCCCAACTGGGATATGGGACCCAAAGTGACCGTAGACAGCGCTACGCTGGCCAACAAGGGGCTGGAAGTTATAGAAGCGCACTGGCTGTTTGATATGCCCTATGAGGCCATCGACGTCGTCATCCATCCCCAGAGCCTGGTCCACTCCCTCGTCGAGTTTTGCGACGGCTCGGTCATAGCCCAGCTGGGACTGACGGATATGCGACTTCCCATCCAGTACGCTTTTTCCTGGCCTGCCCGCTACGACTGTTCCTTTGGCCACCTCGATCTGGTCCGTGCCGGCACATTGACTTTTGAAGCGCCGGATCTGGATGCCCTCCCCGCCCTGCGGCTTGCCATCGAAGCCGGAAAGGAAGGCGGCACGGCTCCCTGCGCCTTCAATGCCTGCAACGAAGTCTGCGTTGAGGCCTTCCTCGCAGGACGCATCGCCTATACTGATATTGCCCAGACGATAGCCCGGATTCTCGACGCCCATAAGCCAGTCAGTCATCCTTCGCTGGCGGAAATCGCTGCAACCGATCAAAACACGCGCATAGATACAAAGCGGTATATTTCAACGATAGAACGGTAATGACGAATCTGAATAAGATTGATTAGTGGATAAAATTCATGAAAATAGGTGGTTCTTTTTCCGGAAGCGGTACGCCAACTTTGCGTGCTGCTTCCTGACAGTGCAGGAAATAGGCCATGTTGCGTCCCAGGACCCGCATCGTATACAGCCCTTCTTTGTCCTGCAGCACGTCTTTCGGAGATGCTCCATGGACTTCATTTCAGTACCGTGACGAAATAACTGGCATTTCCTGAATCGTAAAATATTTGTTCATCTGGTCAAACGAAACGGTCGTCCCGGCACGGCGGGCTGAAATGACGGCAGCTGCCGGTTTCAGGTAAAAAGCCTTATTGCCATTGCCATTCGCTTCAGAGTAAAAGACACGGTCCATGAATGCTGTCATGTTCCCGGAAAGAGCTGCATAGTGCACCGGTGAGCCAAAAACGAAACCGTCCGCCGAAAGGGCCAGCTCGCGGAATTCATTGACTACATCGTTAAATACGCAGCGGCCGATATCACGGCACTTGTGACAAGCAATACATCCGCCGACGGGCTTGTTCCCAATCCAGAAAAATTCTGTATCCACTCCATTTTCCCGCAGTGTGTTGCTTACTTCCGTAAGGGCTGTATAGGTACAGCCTTTTTCGTGAGGTGAACCATTGACTAATACGACTTTCATTGTATCCTCTCCTCTTGTAATTCTATTTGTTTTCCTGCTACAATAAAACTTGCTACAAGAAAACTATACTACCCGGTAGCAGCTACCGGTCAATAGCCTGTTTTACTTTTTTTGAAAGGAGTTTATCTATGGTGCAGCAGCAAAAGAAATTATATCCCATGAAAGAAGCCTGCAAGCAGACGGGCATGGCTTATGAAACGCTGAAATTCTATTGCAATACCGGTCTGGTGCCCAATGTCAAACGGTCAGCCAATAACCGCCGTGTCTTTGACGACCACGATATTGCCTGGATCAAAAGCCTGGCCTGCCTGAAAAAATGCGGCATGACCATCGAAGAAATGAAACAATATCTCGCCTACTGTCTCCAGGGGCCTTCCTCCATCCCGGTCCGCAAAGTCATGCTGGACAAAAAGCGGGTTATCCTGGAAGAAAAGAAAAAAGAAATCCAGGAATCCATCGATTACATAGACTGGAAACAGAATCTGTATGATAACGTCCTGTCTGGTAAAGTCCCCTATGTCAGTGACCTGCTCCCGGAATACAATGACGACGCTCCTGCCGAAACTGACACGACAATAAAAGAAAAATAAATGTCTTCTTTTGAGACAGAAAAGGAAAAAGCCTGTGCTGAAAATACGGTTTTCCGTATCATAAGCATAGACTTTTTTAAACGGCACGATGCTCTGGAGCCGTGCCTGGAGGGCCCCTCCGGTATATACAACCGGTTTTGTTATAAGGCAGAAAATAAATATATTACTATAAACCGGTAGTTTATATCGGATTATATTTTTTCACTATTTTTATTGTCTCCGTCACGATTTCTTTCTATAATAATAAGCAGGTTATGTATACTATCCAATAGATAAATCATCATGACGTGAGGTCTTTATGAAATCGTCTTTTCGTACGCGAATCATCCAGCGCATGGCGGAAAAGCATATGAATCAGGCCGATCTGGCCCGGGCTGCCCGTATCCGTCCGTCATCACTGTCTGACTATCTGACTGGCAAATACCAGCCAAAACAAGATAAAATCGCACGCATGGCAGCAGCACTCGAAGTCAGCCCGGCATGGCTCATGGGATATGAAGAATCGGATCCAATCCTGTTTCCGGTAACAGCGGCAGAACGGGAACTGCTGCTGCACTTCCGGTCACTCACCAAAGAACAGCAACAGTCCGTACTCTCCATGATATCTCAGTTCAAAGATACGGTGTAACTTTATTTCTTTTCTACAGCAGTCCCGCCAAACACAGCGGACATAGCGACGTGATCCAGGGCGTCATCGATATGCTGCACTTCTTCCGGAGTCAGTACGATATCCGCAGCGCCGCCGTTTTCCTTCATTCTCCCCAGATTGGTCGTGCCGGGAATGGGGACAATCCAGGGCTTCTTGTTAATCATCCAGGCAAGGGAAATCTGGGCCGGAGTTGCCTGTCTGCTGTCAGCCAGCGTCTGGATCAGGGCCAGCAGCTTCTGGTTCTGTTCGACTGCCTCTTTCTGGAACTGGGGCATGACGCAGCTTTCGGCTTGCCGTAGCCATGGCTCATGCCCATACATCCCAGGCCTACAGCCGAAACAGTAAAATCAGTTCCCAATGTGCGGTATTTCATAGATATTCCTCTTTTCTTTGTGTATACATCACGTCTATCGTTTCAGACTGAAAGAATATCCCGGCAGTATCGGATCATACATGCCTTCTTTCCGGTACAAACCCATCCTATCATCCAGTTGTAACTACCGGTCAAGTACTATTTTTCTAATTATTTTTCTAATTTCACAATACAGATACATGGTCATTTCCAGTCAGGAAAACAGAGGCTGTAACAACATGAGCTTTTACGCCCTATTGTTACAGCCTCTGTCAATTGTAGAAAAACGGCTGTTTAATTCAACCTTACTTTGTGAACTACAATTTTTTCAGCCAGTTCAGGACTTCATTCTGGCTGACACCGCCACTGAAGCGGACACCAGTCTGCCAGTCACCGGTTCCGGCTGCTTTGGCCAGATTTTCTCCGCTGTTGCCCAGCGGGCTGGAAACGGACGTGCAGAAGGGAATGACTTTCTTGCCTTCAAAGTTGTGGTTTTCCACAAAGGTGTAGACGACGTGTGGAGCCTGCTGCCACCACAGGGGATAGCCGATGTAGACCGTATCGTACGAATCCCAGTCGGCGACGTCACCGTCATAAGCCGGGCGCAACTGGGGCTGGGCATGTTCTTTGACGACGCGGCTGTTGTCATTGCGATAATTCAGATCGTCATCGGTATACGGCTGGGACGGCTTGATTTCAAACAATGTTCCCTTCTGTTTGTCGGCAATCGTTTCGGCGACGCGTTTCGTATTTCCCGACGCCGAGAAATAGACAACCAATACTTTTCCCTGACCTGTCGCCGCCTGTTGGGCAGCACCGCTTTCCTCTTTTTGAGCTGAATTGCCCGTACTGCCACATGCAGTCAGCGTGACAAGAGCCATCACGGTAAGTAAACCGGTCATGATTTTTTTCCACATATTAATTACCTCCTAGGTATTGGAAATAACATACACTATTTAATACTTAATATATTTTTTCAAACCACATCTTCCTTATTTTCCCTGGAAAACTTCATTGGTAAGACGCAGCAGGTTCAGCGTCCGCGGAAAGCCTATATAAGGGTTCATGGTCGTAAGGACGCCGATAACTTCATCCTGCGATGCGCCGGCAGCCAGGGTTCCGCGCACGTGAGATTTGAACTGGGGATCGCCTGTTCCCAGGGCGCCGATTGCAGCAATGGTAATCATCTCTCTCGTTTTCAAATCCAGTGTTCCCCGCGTATAAATGTCGCCAAAACAGAATGCCGACAGGTCGTCCTGCAGATGTTTCTGATTCTTCGGCGTCGCGGCTCTCATTTTATTGATCCGGTCACCATAAGTCCCTACCTGAAAAGCCAGCCCTTTATCGAAACGGTTGGCATCGGTCGTCGTCCCTTGATCCGGCAGAGGCAGTCTGATTCCGTTTTTCCGGAAAACCTGGTTGACGGTCTTCATGGCTTCGCTCACCTTGGCAAAACCGATATACGGCGCCAGGTGATATTCCGTTTCCCTGATTTCCAGAGGCGTCACCCCGTCATGTAGCGCGCCTTGTACATTTTTTGCCAGCAGTTCTTCGCTCTGATAGGTCGTCAGGACCGCCAGTGTGACCAGATGCTGGTCGCGGCGGCTGATGTTTGCCTGACTGGCAATATCACCATAGACATATTTTTTCATCATTTGATCCAGTTCCGGGTCGGTTTGTTCCAGCCCTGTTTTCTGGTCGCCCATCATGCGGGCGTAGGTCTTTTCTGCCTGAGATGCCCGGGGAGACAAATCCGCTGGCTGGGTTGCCGAAGCAGAGCCGCCTACAGCCGCACCGAGGAAACAAAACCCTAATCCCACCATGCTGGTGCATATGAGTTTTCTTAAATATCTGACTGACATCATGCCATCCACTCCTTTTCATCACATCTTATGAATAATTCTCTTCTTACCTGTACTATACGTTACGGTAGTAACTACCGGTCAAGTGGTTTATCCATAAAAAGGCGTCTATATTGAATACGGAAAACCGTATTCAATATAGACGCCTTTTCCCTTCTTTGTCAATATATCCCATGCATGTATACACAATGCATATAGTTATCATCCATCTCTGCGCCAGAAGCCAGACTAGGGCAATGCTTCAAATTCTTGATCATCAACGGCTTCGAACCACTGGGTCCAGGCCCCCTTGACCGGTTCCATGACGGCAATATGCTGGAACATCTCACCCGGTGCCGCACCATGCCAGTGCCGTGCCCCAGCCGGAATAGTAACGCTCTGTCCCGGCAGCAGCTGCCTCGGCGGCTGGCCATCGATCTGATAATATCCCCGTCCCGATACAGCTAGCAATGTCTGGCTGGTGCCATGATGGACATGCCAGTGCGTATGGGCTCCCCGGACAAACGTCACATTGGCAACGGGAACAGGGCCTTTGGACAAGGGCGCTACATAGCTGTCTCCCGTAAAGTGATTGACGTTCCGTGCATTATAGGACCCTATAGGAAAGACAGCGCCATCACTATGGCGCAGCATACGGCTCACGTCATGTACGGATGGCGGAACTGCTGCAAAAACAGTGACAGCAGCAGTCTGAATCAATGTAAAAGCTGCCGCCACAGCCAGGAACAGATGCTGTTTTTTCATGGAAATACCCTCCTTATTATCCCAATCCGGTTGCCAATGCTACAATAGGCATGGTGACAACGGCAACGGCAGTCGTTACGGCAATCCCCTGCACGGAAACAGGATAAGCTTCTTTATTATACATCGCCGCCAGAAGAGGTATGACATTTCCTGACGGAGTAGCCAGAGCTGCCATGCATGTGGCCAGAAGATACGTATTATGAACGAATTGCCCCAGGAGCATCATAGATAGCGGTGCCGTCATATTGCCTACCAGGCTTCTTCAAAAATCGACAATAGTTCTGCTTGACTCAGTCGTTTGTAACTGCCCGGCGAAGCGACACAGGTTGCAGCGATAACCGGAAGCAGGGGTTTTTGTTCCTCTTTCATACCCAGTTCACGCAGTGTCGTGGGAAGTCCTATTTCTTTTACAAAGGCTGCCAGTGCTTCTACGCCATCATTGGCCAGCTGGGCCGTCGTTGCGCCTTTTCCCGGAATTCCCCAGACGTTTGTCGCAAAACGGGCAAATTTTTTCGCACCGGCTACTTTGATATGGCGATAGTACACGGGCAGGAGCACGGCCAGTCCGCATCCATGATTGCAGTCCGTAAAGGCACCCAGGGCATGTTCCAGAATGTGTCCCTGGAAATCACACTGTTTCCCCAACTTGAGAATACGGTTTTCTGCCATGGTCGATGCCCAGACGAGATTACTCCGGGCCGTGTAGTTTTCCGGTTCGGCAATAGCCGCCCGCAGATTGCGGATGACACTCTTCATGAGAGCTTCATTGATACTGTCTGATACGTTATCGTCATCAGGTGCGCTGAAATAGGTTTCCATCATATGTGTAAAGGAATCAAAGGCACCAGAAATCATCTGTTTTTGCGGTACTGAATAGGTATACAGCGGATCCAGCAGCGCAAACTGCGCATTGAGCCGGGGATAATCCCGGCCGGTCTTCACCTTCAATCGTTCGTTGGTGATGACAGCTCCCCCGTTCATTTCACTGCCTGTACCCGATGTGGTCATGATAATCCCCAGAGGAATAGTCGAAAAATCAATGGTCCCGGCTTTGGCCCAGAAATCCTGCCAGACATCACCGGTATACACAGCCGCCAGAGAAACGGCTTTACAGCAGTCCATGACAGAGCCCCCGCCGACAGCGAGGATCAAATCTACGTGCTGTGTGTCCGCAATAGCCGCCCCTTCCAGGACTTTGGCATATGTGGGATTGGCCATGATGCCGCTGAATTCAACGACCGTTTTGCCAGCGTCTTTCAATATGCCCATGACTTCATCATAAATGCCATTGCGTTTGATAGAGCCGCCGCCATAAGCCAGCATGACCGTCTTCCCATAGCGGGCCAGAATCGCCGGCAGGTACTGACTGACACATTGTTTGCCAAAATATGCTTTGGTACTATTTTCAAAAATAAAATTTTCCATTTCTCTTATCTCCTTTATTATTTCAAGGTGCGTCCAAAGAACTGGATCAATTTTGCCATTGCCTGGTTGACGTATTGCGGTACATAATATGTCTGGATGTGGGTAGCTCCCGGAATTTCATATAATTCCTTATCCGTCGTCCCCGTCGCTTTCTGGAACGCATACTGTGTCAGGTACAGCGAATCGGCTTTGCTGCCAGCAATCATGAGCAGCGGAACATTGATCAGGTCAATCTGGTCCGTTGCATCCCAGGTCATGAGTTCAGACAGGCTGTCTGTCGTATAGTCAAAGCTCGAATTAGGATGACGATGCGTCTGACCGTAATAAATGAGGCCTTCGCGGTAGAGATCAGTGGGAATGCTCTTCAGTCGTTCCGACGTAATCGTATCAAAATCGACATGGCCGGATATTTCGTGTTTTCCCGTTTCTACGGCTTTCCGACGAGCGTCGTTAGCTGCTTTCAACCGCTGCTGCACGCTGTCTTTCTGGGAATCCATATACCCTTCACGACGGACGCGGCCCGTATTGAACATGCTGATGGTGGCAACCGATTTCATCCGTTTATCCGATTTTGCCGCATTCAGGGTGTAGCCGCCACCACCGCAGATGCCCAGAGCTCCGATGCGGTTTTTATCTACGCCGGGATACTGGCTGATATAGTCCACCATGCCATGGATATCTTCCGTACGGAAATACGGCATGTCCTGATGACGCGGTTCCCCGCCACTGGCACCCTGGAAAGATGCGTCGGCTGCAATGGTGATATACCCTGCTTCAGCCAGTTTCTGGGCATACAGACCGGCAACCTGTTCTTTTACCCCGCCGTTTGGATGAGCCACGACGACAGCCGCATAGGAATGAGACGGATCGTAATTTTTAGGTGTATATACGTTGGCAGCAATCTGACGGCCGTCTAAGTTATACTGGACCGGATGGATATTGACCTGTCCTTTGACATTTTGTGTGATGGCATTGGCATATACCAGACCGTACGGATTGGCGGTCTTTGCCGGACCAGCTGCAAATCCTACAGACGTCACCCCCAGTGCCATTGTCATCAAAGCCATGACGAGAAGTTTCTTTTTGGATATCATACTAAGTTCCTCCTTTTAAAGCAAATTACATTTTATTTACAAATACTCCATATGAAATAACTGGGATGTACTGTTTCTGGGGCTTGTTCCCCGGTACGTTTTGTATGGTATCATCCGGTTGTTACAACCGGTCAAGCCCTTTTTTCAAACTTTTTTGATTTTTTTTCCGCATTCTACCGTCCATAGAAACTGGCGTTGTATTTCACATAAAAAAAGAGTTGTAACCCCCTGAAACCAAAGGGTTACAACTCTATATCCTGTATGTAATTTGTCCAAAATGGACTTATCATGCTGTCATGCCACATACCGCTGCATGAGTGAACGTATCAGCCTTCTTCATCAGCCCGGGCCTGATGTGCTCCATCCTGTGGCCCCTGCTGGTGCATGAGCTGCATGATTTCCTGCAGCCGGTCTGTGGAAATCCCCGTTTCCTCAGATAATTCCTGTTCCAGTTTCTGACGGTCTGGTTTCTGCCCACGAGCAGGCGCCTTGGAAGGCTGTCCCTGTCCGGGATGATGCTTCTTAAAGCTCTGTTCCAGTGCCGTCGCTTCGCTTTGTGTAATGGAACCGTCCTTTACCAGCTGCTGCAGCCGCTGCTGCGGTCCGGATCCGCGGAGCATACGGGGCGGCGCCATGATTTCACGGAGCGTTGCTTCCGATATACCTGTCTTATCGGTCAGGCTCTTCATAAATTTCTGATGGTCTTTCGCTTCTTTTTCCCGGAAATCAGCTATGGCCTTCTTCAGTTTATCAGCCTGTTCTGACGTGATTTTCCCCTGCTGGACCATGCGGTCGATTCGGGCATTCTGTCCTATGCCGGGATGCATCGGCGGCATCTGCCGTGTCATTTGAGGACGGGTGCTGGCGCCCGCTGCCGCATCTGCTGTATCCGCAGCCTGTGCTATGGCAAAAGGAGCCACACCTATCATTACGGCAGCCGTACCAGCTAATACAGCGGCCAGTGTACGCCGCTGCCATGTATGTAACATTTTCATCGCCATCACTCCTTTTCTGATGATGGACACAGTATAACAGATGCATGTTACATTTCTATGACGCCGTAGTCACAAATCGAAATAAACTGTTCTAACTCAATTGGCTTCATAGGCACGAACGCGTAGCGTCAATCCCCTGTCTTCACAAATTTTACGGCATTTAGCAATTTCTTCATCGCTTTCGACATGATCGACGACAGTCAGTACGACGTTGGGTACATACTTCTGACAGTGCTGGGCAAAGGTCAGCAGAGCTTCGTAGGAACCGATGCCAAATTTGCTGCGCGTCAGGTCGAGATAGCGCTGAGCATTGGAGGCATTGAGGCTGATAGAAACCGTATCGAGGATGCCGCCCTTGAAATCGACAGACGTATCACGGCCATATTCCAGGTCCGACAGGCCATTCGTATTGATCCGCGTCTTGACATCGGGGTGATTCGCTTTGATATATTTCAACAGAGTCACGACATCGTCCAGGCGCATCGTCGGTTCCCCAAAACCACAGAATACGACTTCACCGATATATTTCCAGGGCTGGGCATCCAGTTCTTTTTCCACATCTGCCACGGTCGGTTCTTCTTTGAGCCACAATTCCATATCTTCTGCTTCTTTTTTCAGACTGCGCAGGCAGAATGTACAGGAACAGGTACAGCGGTTTGTCAGATTGACATAGAGATTACGTTTTCCCTGCGGCTGTTTCGCCAGGCTTTCTGCCATGGTAATGTAGTGTCCTTTGTCATATACATAGGTAATCATCAGTACAACATCCCTTTTCTATATAAATTTAATATAATTCCGTCAAAAATTGTTCAAATGCCAGTCCCCGGTTGGTAGGAAGTCCCAGTTCTTCTGTATAGACCAACGTCCGGCTGATAAAATCCGTCGCCCGTACAACAGCATCCTTCAGGCTGTCACCCCGTACGACCGAAGCCGAAACGATAGCGGCAAAGGCATCTCCTGTACCGGACCGGTCATGGCCGATTTTCTGTACCGAAACGATTTCCGGTTCTTTTCCCGTTTCGTAGATATAATTGTCGATATGATTCTCATCGGCCAGTCCCGTAATGACAATCTGTCCCGGCCCCATGGCAGCCAGCCGCCGGGCGATATTCTGCAGATAAGCCCGGTCCGTGTGGCCTTTTTCCGGATAAGGAATGCCCAGGAGCTGGCAGGCTTCAGTCAGATTTGGTGTAATGACGTCGGCATACTGCATGAGGCGGCGCATTTCAGCGCACAGCTTTTCCGTATAAGACGGATACAGCCGGCCGTAGTCGCCCATGACCGGATCGACGATGACAATCGTATGGGGCTGCTTGAACTGGTGAATAAAGTCGATGACAATATCGATCTGTTCCAGGGAATTCATGAATCCTGTGGAAATCCCGTCAAAAGTCAGGCCATTTTCCTTCCAGCTGGCGATGTAGTCTTTCATGCGGTCCGTATAATCGTCGATAAAATACGTGGGAAATCCCGTGTGGACCGACAGGATAGCCGTCGGCAGGGGGCAGGCCTGTACTTTCAGAGCCGAGATGAGCGGCAGTTCGACGGCAATCGAACAGCGGCCGAATCCCGTTATGTCATTGATGAGTGCAATCTTCTTCTGCTGTTCCATCGTATCGCCTCATCCTATGCTGCCCTGACGATTCCGGGGCAGTTGTTTTAGAAAAATACCGGCCCCCATGGCAGCGATGGTATTGAGCAGGCCTTCCATGAGAAGTCCCGGCAGGGAAGCCAGACCGGCCTGAATGCTGCCAAAGAGCACAGCACCGGCCAGAGTATAGGCGATGGCCATCCACAGAGAGGAAAGGAGAAATGCCATGAGCGTGCGGACAGAATAAAGGGCGCTCTTCTGCGTTCCCCGGCAGCAGACAGCAAATACGATGAATACCATGACGTATTTGATGACAAAAGTCGGTGCGATCCACAAAGGGAATCCACCGAGGAAATCGGACAGACAGGAACCGATAGCGGCAGCTAGTGCGGCTTCCCGGCGGTTAAAATACAGGAAACTTAGGAAAATGACAGCATCTCCCAGATGGGCATATCCCAGAGGAATGGGGATGCGCGGTACAAAAGTCATAATAAAGACAATAGCAGCCAGGACCGCCGATAGACAAATAGATTTCGTAGTATACGGCGCCTGAGGCGCTGCATCAGCAGGATGAGACATACATACCCCTTCTTTCACGATACTGTACAGATACAATACCTTCTATTTGTCCTCTATTTTATTATAAAAATCGTATAAAGTAAATAGGACAGATTGGTGCATTTCTGTCATCGTCAAGCAAATCTAATGTCATTGTCCTGTATAGCCGGGGATTTCTCAACATAGTGATATTTATACCTGCAATTCCCCTATGAAATGCAGCACGAGTATCGTATACTGGATATAAAATATACATTACCGCTATGTAGTAAAGGAGTGACCCCTCTATGGATACGAATTCACTAGCTCATAAGCTCACAGATTGGCGCCATGAATTGCACCGTCATCCGGAAACGGCATTTGACGAACACTATACCAGCGCGTTTCTGGCAGATCGTCTGGAAGAAATGGGCATCACCGTCACCCGTGGCATAGGAGGCACCGGCCTGGTTGGCACGTTGAAAAAAGGAACACGCCCCAACGCCGTAGGGCTGCGCACGGATATAGACGCCAATGCCATTACCGAACAGGGAAACCCGCCCTGGAAATCCCAGAATCCGGGACGGATGCATGCCTGTGGTCATGATGGTCATATGGTCCAGTTATTAGGCGCAGCCTGGCTCTTATCGCATACGGTAGATTTCGACGGCACGGTGTATTTCATCTGCCAGCCTGCCGAAGAACCGGGGAAAGGCGCCCGGGCCATGATAGACGACGGCTTGTTCCAGCGATTCCCCATGGATTCTATCTACGGGCTCCATAATATGCCCATGCTGCCTGCCGGCCAGATACACGTACGTCCCGGCGGCATCATGGCCAGTGAAGACAATTTCACCATACAGATTACGGGCAAAGGCGCCCACGCATCGAGCCCGCATATGGCCATCGATCCGCTGGTAACGGCTGCCGAACTCATTCTGGCCCTGCAGACCATTCCGTCACGGACAGCCAATCCACTGGATCCTGTCGTCGTTTCCTGCACGGAACTCTATATGGACGGGGCTCATAATGCCATCCCGTCCCACGTCACAATCAAAGGCGATACGCGCAGCTTCTCCCCTGACGTGCAGACCATGATAGAAACACGTATGCACGACCTGACAGAAGCTGTATGCACCGGCAATGGTGCCACATACGATTTCTCCTATACCCACGAATTTGCGCCGACACGCAATACGCCAGCCAACACAGCCTTAGTTGCCCGAGCCGCCCACCGCGTCCTAGGCAGTGAACAGGTCTACGATACCTGCGAACCCATCATGATATCCGAAGACTTCGCCCAGTATCTGGATCACGTGCCCGGTGCCTTCTTTTTCCTCGGGAGCGGCGTCAGCAACATCCCGACAGAAAATACGATGCTCCATAACGCCGGATTCGATTACAATGACCATATCCTCATGACAGGGGCCACCGTCCTCGCAGAAATTGCCCGTCAGGCACTGGAAGACTGACTATCGCCCGCTCTCCTACAAAACTAGCCATAGGAATCATGACCGGTAAAAAACAGCAGTCCCATACCTCTTCTATATCCGGAAAAGAGGTATGGGACTGCTGTTTTTATAATCAGGTATCATAAAATACGTAGTTTTATTTTTCCTGTAACGAAACGTCTGTTTCTTTCACCCGGCGCAAAGGCTGGATACACCAGCTCATGATGCTGGCAAAGAGGCACAGAGCGATATCAATCAGCCAGATTGCCGTATAATTTCCCGTTGCCGTAAATAAGATACCGCAAAACCAGGCGCTGCAGAATGCACCGACCTAATGGCAGAGAAACAAGAATCCCATGAGCGTAGCTACCTGGCGGATAGAAAAATGTTCATTGATCAGTCCTGCCGTCGGCGATACTGTCGCATCTCCCGTAAAGCCAAGGCCCGTCGCAAAAAGGACAGCCGTCAATACCGTTTTAGGCATGAGGAAGAGATAGGCCGCGACCCAGACAGCCCGGAAGCCATAGAGAAATCCCAGTATCCATCCTTTTGGCAGGAGGCTGGAGACGTACCCCGAAGCCAGCGCGCCGAGAATCGTCGCAATGCCGTAAACCGAAAAGGCCCAGCTGGCATCTCCGCCATCTATTCCATAAAAGACGAATTGGGAAATGCGCTGTATTTTTACCACGCGCAGGGCTAAAAATATCAAACAGTTTTGACAGTCTGAACCACCCGGCTTGCCTTATAGGAGGAGCCAGATTTCATGCCTTTACGATACTGCCCGCATCATAATCCAGTCAAAACTCCTTCTACGAACGCAAGGGACTGACTGATATGGCGGCCGGCCGGGCGGGACAGTGGTATTCACAGGAGCCACAGCCGATACAGCGTGATCCATCGACTTTGGGATAGCTGCGGCCGTCGCGGTTTTCGACCATCGTGATGGCCTGTACCGGACAATGGCGGGCACAATTTCCGCAGATGATGCCCTCGCGGGTAATGAGGCAGTGAAACTGGGCATAACGGGCAATGCCGATTTTTGTCTGCGCCTTTGTGGCCAGGTCCAGGGGATGGATAGCACCGGCCGGACAGGACTGGGAACAGAAATTACAGTTATACACGCAGTAGCCGCGGGTAAAATCCATATGAGGCTGGCCCATCTGCATGATGCCATTTTCCAGGACAGCCGGCGTCAGGACACCGCTGGGACAGCGGCTGACGCATAGATGACAGGCCGTGCAGTGCTGGGAAAAATCAGCCAGTGATACGGCTCCCGGCGGCAGGACAGATTTCTTTCTCTTTTCCGTTCCCAGCAAAGCCGGGATCAGGGTCTGGCTCCGTGCAAGGCCCGCGGCCAGCGTTCCTGCAGCAACCGCCGTCGTAATCAGCATGTCCCGGCGGCTCATGCCTTCTGGTTCCCGTATTTCCGTTGCATCTTTCGCTTCAGTCCGTTCTGCAGCGCCTTGTTCCCTTCCATGCCGGAAAACGGTCAATGCTCCTTTGGGACAAATAGATATACAGTCAAAGCAATCGACACAGCGGCTGGAATCTACAGTCCCATGAGTCACGTCAATGCAGGACGAACGGCAAATCTTCTCGCATTGCCCACACCGGACACAGCGGCTACTGTCTATGACGGGACGGAACAGGCTGAAACGGCTGACCGTTCCCAGCAAGGTGCCTACAGGACACAAGGTGTTGCAATACCAGCGGCCATACCGCCAGGAAAGGATGGCTAGGATGAGGAAATACACCCCGGCCATTACGGCAGCCGGGACTACCAGAGGCAGGATATCCACTTTCGATATAATCGGAAGCCAGCCAGATGAAAGACCTGCCAGGCCATTCCACGCATACGATGCCGGGATGGCCAGTATATCTGTGACGATACGGCCAAAGATACTGTATGGATCTACGAGAGCTGGAACCAGGGATATGCCCAGCAGCAGGGATATGGCCACTGCAGTCAGGATACCATACCGGATCCACCGCTGCTCTCTATGATAAGCAAATTTCCGGCGATTTTTTTTGCGCCTTTTTGCCAGCCAGTATACGGCATCCTGCCCGATTCCCAGAGGACAGATCACACTACAGTACAGCCGGCCACAAAGAAAGGTAACAATAAGAATGAAAGCAATGACGAGAACATTGGCAGCCAGCAGGGCCGGCAGGAACTGCAGCCGTGGAAGGAAGGGAGCTGCCAACCCGCCAAAGGACAGCAAAACCGCCGTCATCGTCAGCCACGATACGAATATACGTCCTTTTTTCAGCATCTATATCACGACCTTTCCCGTATCCAGGCTGAACTGCTGTACCATATCATCGATGGCCCGGATATCCCGGGGAATGGGAATATGCTGGGGGCACCGTGGCAGACAGATATTACATGCCGTACAGCGGGATGCCCGCTGATTCCGCTCCAGATTATTCTGATACCGCGTCAGGAACTGCCGTTTTTTCGCATCGTCTGCCCTGTCCGGATGGGCCATATCGATACCGGCCGGTTCACCAAAGCGGTTATACAATTGAAATACCGTAGCTATATCGACGCCGTAAGGGCAGGGATCACAATATCGGCAGTACGTACAGGGAATGGCCGCGCTGTCAGCGCTCTTTCCCAGAGACCTTTGAATGGCCCGCTCTTCTGCTGGCGATAAAGGAGTAAAATTGCTCATAGTCCTGATATTATCGAGAACCTGTTCCAGATTGCTCATCCCCGAATTCATCGTGATGACACCTTCTTTGGAGCCGACCCAGCGCAGTGCCCACGACGCCATGCTGGCATCAGGGTGCATTTCTTTCAAAACGGCTTCTGAAGAGGGCGGCAAATCAGCCAGATTTCCCCCTTTGACCGGTTCCATGACGAAAATAGGAACATTCTTTTCCCGGCACTTCCGGTATAAATCACCGGCCTGACGGCTGCCCGACGGCGCTTCTCCCGGATCGTTCCAGTCGGCGTAATTGAGCTGGATCATACAGAAATCCCAGGGGTACTGGTCCATGAGATACTGGAAGAAAGGCACGTCGCCATGAAAGGAAAATCCCAGGCAGCGGATCCGTCCCCGGGATTTTTCCTGACGAAGGTACTCGAGGATTCCCTCCTGAATATATAACCGGTCAAACTCCTCCCGGCTGGAAAGAGAATGAAGCATGTAATTGTCGAAATATGTGACCTGACAGCGATCAAGCTGTGTCTGGAAAATATCCTTTGCCTGATTGAGACTCTCCAGAACCGGCGTCGGCATCTTGTCGGCGAGGAATACGCTGTCGCGGGGGTACTGTTTCAGGGCCTGACCGATAAATTCTTCCGATTGTCCATCATGATAAAACCAGGCCGTATCGTAATAATTGATACCATGACGGTAGGCAAAATCAATCATCTTGCCGCCCAGTTCCGCATCAATGACCCGTCCCTGGGCAGAAAATCTCGTCGGCAGACGCATACATCCAAATCCCAGCAGGGACAAGTCTTTCCCCAACGGAGCGTAATACCGCGTCGCGACTTTGCCCATATCCTGTCCTGCATCGGCTGCGGCTTTGTCGGCATCGAGAAAGGCCATGATTTCATGACGTTTCAACACGGCCCCACCAGCAGCCACACCGGCCAATCCCCCGCCGAGGATTTTCAAAAACGTGCGCCGGCTCACTTCCTTACTCATCGTACCACCTCATCCTGCCCTTATGTACGTCTGACCAGCCCTGTACACAATTTTCTGATTTCATTAATAATTCAAATGATATCGCCTTTTACGCTGCTATTCAATAATTTTCCTGCTTTGATATCCAGCTTAGGATATTGTTTTTGCAATGTCCTGACCGCTGGCTGCAGGCCACTGCCTCCTGATGTAGCAAAAATGACAATTTCCTTATTGCGTAAGTCATTGCTTTCTATAAATGTATTGATTACCTTGGGTGCGATGCCCCACCATATAGGAAAGCCAAGATAAATCCGGTCGTATCCTGCAAAATCCACCGTTCCCTGTTTCAGCGCCGGCCGTACGGCATCATCAAGGTTTTCCTGATAACTGCGGCTCTTGTGATCCATCCAATCCAGATCAGCCGGCGAATAGGACTGTGCCGGTACGATGGCCTTTACATCGGATCCAGTCACAGAAGCCAGTTCTTTAGCCCGTTTTGCTGTAACACCACTAGCTGAAAAATAAATGACGATTTTTTTCATAATAATGCCTCCATTATTTGAGTATGTCCCCTGTTCCTATTCATGAACATCTCAGATTGCTAATCTTATTCCAAATCCCGATAATCCATTACAGCAGACCTGCCTGTACCAGCCAGGGCTCAATGACGCTGTAATCCGTATCTTTATCCAGTGTCAGCCCTTTGAAAATCCGCGCGCCCGGTGCTGCCGCTGCCAATGCAGGCAGTGTCACTTCAAAGGGGCTGCTGTAAGAGCACATATAGGGAACGATGAGCTTCCCTTCCAGGTTCTGTCCTTCCAAAAAGGACGGAATAATCATAGGTGCTGTAAACCACCAGCAGGGATAGCCCAGGACGATGACATCATACTGGGACAGGTCCGGCCGGCCTCCGGTCAGTTGTGGCCTGGCGTTGTCATCGACTTCTTTGGCCGATTCCTTGAGGACTGTCGAGTAATCACGGGAATAATCGGGATTCCGTTTAATTTCATACATGTCACCGCCGATTTTGTTCTGGATCATATGAGCCACTTCACCGGACCGGCCACCCCAGGTGAAATAAGCGATGAGAATACGCTGGCCTTTGTGACTGCCTTCCGGTTCTTCCTGTACCGTCTGGATAGAAGCCGCTTCCTGCTTATGCTTCGTTTCCAGTTCGTCCTTTATGTCTTCCGACATGGGTTTACCCGTCTGATTCGGTACATAGACTCCTGTCGATGCCGACGGGGCATCCTGTACTGCCTGAGTATTTTCTGCATTTCCGCAGGCTGTAAGAGTGCAAAGAGCCATTCCCATACACAATATCTTTAAAATGTACGTAAGTTTCATAAGTCATTCTCCTATTCTCTATCAAAGCTATAATATGACGTATTTTTTGATTTTCTCATTGATGACCTGTGCCATCTTTTCTTTCATGACCCAGTCACCATGTATGCCATCAAGGGCCAATTCTGTAGGAAGTGTTTCGCTGTCATCAAAGACAGCTGCGATATCAATGTGGTCCTGTGTGCGGAGGTAGGAATTAACAGCATCAAAGGAGGTCTTCCAGTCCGGATTAGTCGGTTCCTGGAATGCCGTTTCTATGTTATCCGGATTAATAGGGGGCAGCGTCAGATAAATAGGCCGGATTCCCATTTCTCTCGCTTTTTTGCCCATATCCCTGAGATCGGCAATGACATCTTCTGCCGGTACGCCGGCCCGCAGGCTGTTCGTACCACCCAGTATCAAGATATACTTCAAGTGAAAGGGGCGGACATCCCGGTCAAACCGCTCCCGCATCATAGCACTCGTATCTCCGCTTTCTGCCAGATTGATTGTCGGAAAGTCCAGATAGTGACTGTAACTATAAGCAAAATCCACAGGACTGTACGATAAATGACCGCCACCATGAGAAATACTGTCCCCATAAATACCGATTTGTACATTTCGTGAAGGAAGCGTAGTAAATTGTTGAGGCTGGCTCCATTCCCCTACAGGATTCCCAGTTTTATCCATTCCCCGGACGCGCCAGTAATACGTTCCTATGCGTGGTTTTTCATCATATAAATCGGAAAGCGTCGTTGTCCTGGCATAAATCCGGTACCGGGACGGTGCTGACCCATGAAGGTTTTCCGGCGTCTGGCTGGTCACTTCTACTTCGTACTGACTGGCACCGGGATTTCCCGTATACGCATACACCGGATACAGGAGGCTAGTCCCGTTATCATCCTGATTCTGCGATCTGACAACCGGTGCATTGCGGGTAATCTTCTGAATATGATTATCTAATGGTTGAGGGCTTGTATACACTCCCAGAGCATTTCCATCAAGGTCAAAAGCCTGTACCCGGTAATATAATGTATCCGTTTGTTTTTTTTCTGAAAGATTCCCCATTGGAAGCAGTATCTGATTCGAATACACCTGTTCATTCCGATATAATGCAGACTTGTACGGCCGGGAATCCGAAAGATTGGAAGGAACTCCATCGAGTATTTCTACAGTATACCGCACGGCATTCAGTTCTCCAGGCCATGTCAGAAGTCCCAGATGGGCAGATTCCGAAACAGGGGCTCCTTGTTGTCCTGACAATTGTGCAGGCAGAGTATTGATCACTGTCTTTGTACTGCATGGCTGAGTGAGGAATAGTGCAGCCATGGCCAATACCAGTACGAGCAATCCCCATTGTCGTTTATCCATACTTGTATGATTCATTACCTGCATAGCTTTACTCCTTTATCTCGATTGGCTTTGTTTCCTAATGAGCTGGATAAATCGTTCCGTTGCCTCACTGTGGACCGCCCCCCGCTTCCAGGCCAGGACAGCTGTGACTTGCAAAAAGGGATTTAAAGAACGTGCTGCAATATGTGTCTTATCCATGTACGGAAGGGATCCGCTGATGCAGAGAAGCCGTCCCAGCCCATGTGTAACCATAATAATACCGTTTGTCGAAAAATTCGTTGTAAGCAATATATCTAATTTCTCATATACGGTTCCAAACCAATTAGCCAGTTCACTTTGAACTTTCATGCGTCGCGGTAAAATAACTGGTGCAGACAGTAAATCTTCCGGACTGACACATTCCTTTTCTGCCAACGGATCATCACTGCGCATGAATACCTGCCACGTCTCTGCAATGGGCAGCCGGACATAATCAAATTGTTCCAAATCAGTTGGTTCTAATAGCAGTCCGATATCAATAAGTCCATCCTGCATACGTTCTGTCACTTCATCTGCTGTTCCTGTATATAAATCAAATGTTACCAAGGGAAACCGCTGGTGGTACTGTCTTATCAGGTCAGCCAGCAGATGGCCCGATGACAAAATTCCACAGCCCATAGTGATGCATCCATCCACGCAATCATCAGCATGGGCAATTTCCTGCCGCGTATGGGCAACCAGATCCGTAATTTCTTCAGCCCGACGCAACAGCATCCGCCCTTCCTTTGTCAGAGATACACAGTGTCTTCCTCTCACCAAAAGAGGAGCACCCAATTCCTCTTCCAATTGAGCCAGTTGTCGTGATAATGTAGGCTGGGTCATATGCAGCACCGAGGCTGCACGGGTAATATTTCCTTCTCTGGCTACGGTCAGAAAATAGTAGAGTACACGAAATTCCATGGCATATCCTCTCGTTTCTTTCAGATGGCAGCCGGGTGCTCAGATGACTCTGGCGCCACGATATGGCGTACCTGCTGCAGCCATTCAGACAAATCAGGCGTGCTTTGTTCGATTGTCCCTTTTCCGGCTACATCAAAGGTTACCGTAAGCGGACATCGGATTAGCGAGCCGGGTATCAGTGAAGCTATGTCCTCCATGACATGTCCCGGCCATCCGCCATTAGTGACAAAGGGAATCACGATCTTACCATGGAAATCATGCTCCGTCAGAAAGGTACGCATAGCCGGTGCCATAGTATACCACCAGGTAGGTGTCCCCAGTATCACCGTACCTATATCATCCCAATGGATATCTGCAGGCTGCAATGGCGGGCAATAAAGCCGGTTTACTTCTTCTTGTCCTGCAGCCACGATATTGTCATAGCTTCCCGTATAGGGACGGACTGTCTCAATGCGGATCAGCCGGCCGCCGGCCTGCTGCTGTATTCTGCGGGCAATGCTGTAGGTATTGCCATTGGCAAGAGAATAATAAATAATAGCTGTCTCTTTCATACGTTCTCCTTATTTCGTGTCATACATAGGAGACTGCATCCTGAGTCCATTCAGATACCGTCTGAGAGCAGACTGACATATATGTACGATTCTGGATTTTCAATAAATGATCGACTTTCTTCAAAGCCTGCTCTAAGTCTTCCATCTTCCGGATCAGTGTTTTCTGCGTCGCCAGTAATAAAATATGCTGCTGTTCCTTTCCTTCTTTGCCACTCTGTGTCAGTTCCAGATACTGCCGGATATCGGTCAGCGAAAGTCCGCTGGCTTTTAGATACATAATCTGCTCGATTTCTTTGATTTCTCTGCTGCTATATACGCGGTGCCCGCCGGCATCGCGGGGAACGTGGGCCAGCAATCCGATTTTTTCATAATACCGCAGGGTATCTTCCGAAAGATGTACCCGTTCTGCCATTTCCCGTATAAACATAGTATCCCCCTCATTTCTCAGACTTCATGATTCACATAAACTATCGTACACTTATTGCAGCCATCCTGTCGTTTCCAGCCACTTCTGGGCCGCCCCTTCGGCATCGGCCATATCGCTGTGATGAAGGGCAAAACCTTCTTTCACCGAAGCTCCCGGTTCCAGCTGCTGGATGAGCTGTATCGTATCGGAGAATCCGCTGCCACCGGATGTAACGACAGCATAAATATTTTTCCCTGACAGGTCCGTATCATGGAGGAAGGTCTGTACCGGTGCCGGCAGTGTACCCCACCAGTTCGGATAAATCAGTATCACCGTGTCATAGCCGCTCAAATCGGTCACGTGGGTTTTCAAGGCCGGCAATTCACTATTTTCTATTTCCTTTTTTCCCTGTGCCACCGTTTCATCATAACTTTCCGGATAGGGCTTTTCTGTCAGGATGGATACGGTATCCGCGCCGGTTTTTCCCGCCATATACATCGCAAGGACAGCGTTATTGCCAACGGCTTTCCCATCTCTGGCATTCAGGCTGGCCGATGCCATGACATCGTATTTATCTGAATGAATGGCTTTGGCGTCCGTATTTTCCGGATAGGTGAAATAGGCGATGAGGATTTTATGGGAATTTCCCATAGGATTGTGGATAACAGACGCTGACGTTTTCTGATTTTCCAGTTCCATGGTCTGCGCCGACGATCCTTCGGTTTTTCCTGTCACTGCCGGACCACAAGCGGTCAATGCCGCCATCATCGTAAGGCTGCATACTGCAATAATCAATTCTTTTTTCATAAGGCTCTGCTCCCTTCCTGACTCCTGACTATTTTCATTTCCTGCTTGTATTATATGGCTCCGGTTATGGTATGTAAAATGCTTATTATATTGAGTTAAGAAATGCCTTTCAGGCATTTCTAAAGTCAGATATACCAAACAGAGGCTGCGGCACCAGAACCGTAAAAGCTCATGGTACCGCAGCCTCAGCATTGGCTTGGTTATATTGAATTAGTTGTCCCTATCAGGACGTGCGTCTGACTTTGAACCAGGCAGCGTACATGGTCGGAAGGACTAAGAGGGTCAGGACCGTCGCTACGAACAGTCCGCTGGCGATGGCGACAGCCAGAGGGCCCCAGAAGACGCTGCGCATGAGGGGAATCATCCCCAGGATGGCCGCTGCCGCTATCAGCATGATGGGCCGGAAGCGCATGACCGCCGAGTCGATGATAGCGTGCCACGGGTCTTCCCCGGCTGCCATATGCTTCTGGATCTGGTCCAGGAGGATGATCGAGTTGCGGATAATCATTCCGCCCAGAGCCAGGATTCCCAGATAGGCCACGAATCCCAGGGATTTGCCAAAGAGGAGCATCCCCAGGGATACGCCGATAAGTCCCATAGGAGCCGTGACCAGTGCCAGTACCATCAGCGATGGGCTGCGGAGCTGGAACATGAGCAGTGTCATGATGATGATGATCATGACCGGCACGGGAACGAGCAGATAGTTCAGTGATTTCTGGCTGTTTTCCAGAGCACCATCTACTTCAACAGTATAGCCGAAAGGCATGTTTTCCCGGATATCGGCAATGGAATCGTAGGCCTTCTGGGTCGCGTCGTTCGCCGTCCCCGACTTGATGCCGCCATTGATGGTGATGGTCGGTTTCAGGTCCCGGCGCCAGATGAGGCCGTCTTCCCCTTCGTAGGAGATACGGGCAATCTGTTCCAGCGGCACATAGCCGGCCTGGCCGACGTAGACAGGGAGACTCTTGATCTTGGAAAGGTCATTGCGGTCGCTGTCCTGAAGGCGGAGCTGGATACCGATGGTCTTATCGCCGGCATAATACTGTGCCACCGTCGCACCGGACAATTCCGTATACAGGGTCTGGGCGATATTCTGGCCGGAAATCCCCATAGCCCGCAGTTTATTCTGGTCCAGTTCGACATGCATGACCTTATTTTTCTGATTCCAGTTGAGGAATACGTTTTCCGTATTGGGATCTTTGGCAATGCGGTCGGCAATCTGCTGGGCATAGGCTTTGACCTTGTCCGTATCATAACCGGATACGCGCAGCATGATGGGATAATCCGACGGCGGACCGAGAGGAACGTTCTTGACATTGCAGCGGACATTGGGGAACTTGTCCGCCATTTCCTGCTTGATTTCCTTCGTCAGGGCCTCCCGGGTTTGCGTGTCTTTTGCGACGACGACAAACTGGGCGTAATTATTGGCCGGCAATACCGGTTCAATCGTAAGGACAAACCGCGGGGCCCCTTCGCCGACATAGTAGGAATAATCCTTCAGCTGGGCCTGCTGCGTATCGAGATACTGGGCAAAGCGGGCTGCCTCATTCTGGGTCGCCTGCATGGAAGATCCTTCAGGGAGCGTCATTTCCACAATCAGTTCGGGACGCAGGGACGGCGGGAAAAATTCCTGGGGAATGAGTTTCATGAGACCCAGGGAGAGGACGAACAAGGCCGCCGTGCCGCCAATGACGATGATGCGATGAGTCAGGCACCATGTCAGGACCTTGCGGAAAAAGACGTAAAAGCGGCTCTGATACAGGGGTTCCGGCTTTTCGTCTTTACTGACTTTCGGTTTGATGAGATAGTAGCCAAAGAGGGGCGCTACCATGACCGATACGATCCACGACAAAACCAGCGATGCCGTGATGACGGGAAACAGGTCTTTGCAGAATTCCGATGCCGCCCCGTCGGCAAAGGCAACGGGAATGAATCCGGCACAGGTAATGAGGGTCCCTGTCAGCATGGGCTTGGCTGTCGCCTTGAAGGCATAACAGGCCGCATCAACACGGTTCATCCCCTTTTCCAGCTGGACGGTCATCATTTCTACGGCAATGATGGCATCATCGACGAGAAGGCCCAGGGCGATGATGAGCGAGCCAAGGGATACTTTATGCAGGTCAATGCCAAACACTTCCATCACGCAGAAAACGCCCGTAAGGACCAGGGGGATACAGAATGCGACGACCAGGCCCGTACGAAGGCCCAGACTGAGAAAGCTGACGACGAGGACGATGATAATGGCTTCCCGCAGAGTATTGATAAAGTCGCTGATGGATTCTTTGACTACCTGCGGCTGATCCGATACCTGATGGATTTCCATTCCTGCCGGCAGGTCAGACTTGACACTCTGCTGCAGTTTCTTCAGGTTTTCGCCGAGCTGCAGATTGTTGCCACCGCTCTTCATGGACAGGGCGATGCCGACGGCGGGTTTTCCGTTATAGAACATTTTGGGATCCGATGGCTCGGTGTATCTCCGTTCTACTGTCGCAATGTCGCCGAGGCGGAATACGCGGCCATTGGCATTGATGGGCAGGTTGCGGATGGCCTCTACATCTTCAAAGACACCGGACAGACGAAGATAAACATTATCCGACTTCGTATCGACCATACCGGCCGGTGTCATGGCATTCTGTCCTTTGACGGCATCGGCAATGGTTGTCGGCGCAATGCCCAGTTCAGCCAGTTTGGAATTGGCTACTTCGATATAGACTTTTTCCGTCTGTTCCCCTACGAGTTCTACCTTGCTGACATCATCGACGGACATCATCATGCGGCGGATCTTTTCGGCTTTCTGCCGCAGTTCTTCATAGGAATAACCATCGCCGGTAATGGCATAGATGGAGCCATAGACATCATCAAAGCGATCGTTATAATAGGGACCATACACACCGTCGGGCAGGTCTTTTTTCATATCTTCCGTCAGGTTCCGCACTTCATGCCACGTACTGCGGATACTATCCCTGGGAGCTTTGTCGTCCAGGTATACGTAAATGACCGACTGGCCGGGCCGGGAATAGCTTTTGATATAATCGAGGTTCGGTGTATCCTGCAGTTTCTTTTCGATTTTATCGGTCACCTGTTCCTGCATCTGCTCTGCCGTCGCGCCGGGCCAGGCTACGGAAACGACCATGGTCCGCACCGTATAGGTCGGGTCTTCCATACGGCCCAGTTTCATGTAGGAAAATATGCCGGCAATGGCAATGAGGATGATGAAATACCAGACGAGGACCCGGTTATGGATAGAAACTTCTGATAAATTTCTCATTTATCTTCCCCCTCTATCCGCACGGTTTCACCGGCACTGAGCATATGGACACCGGCTGTCACGACTTTTTCTCCCCGCATAAGGCCCGTGACCTGTACTGTATTATCGCCGAAATCCGTAATGGTCACGTCTTTGAGAGACAGGGTGTGATCACTGCCGACGACCCATACCCGGGGCGTATCACCGGTCTGATAGATGGCTGACAGAGGCAGGGTGAAGGAATCAGCGGCAGATGCTTCTTCGGTGCCGTTGGCTACAGTCGCCGTCATGCCGAGTTGCATTCCGTCGGGAGGATTGGGCAGGGAAATATCGACTTCATAGGTCCGGGACGCTGCATCCGCCATAGGCGAGACTTCACGGACGACGCCTGGCACAGTCTGGCCCTGCAGTGCCCAGAAGGATACAGATACGTTCCGGCCGACAGGAAAATCGGCCAGTTTGTTTTCCGGTACATTGACTTTGACTTCCAGGTCCCCCGAATGGACGAGGGTGACGACGGTCTGGCCAGCCGCCACGACCTGACCAACTTCGGCGGAAACAGCGGAAATGACGCCGTCGGCATCAGCCGTAAGCTGGGTGTAGGACAACTGGTTTTCCTGTGCCTGCCGGGCTGCCAGAGCCTGATTGTACTGGGCAGCGGCCTGATCGTACGCCGTCTGGTACTGGTCAAGTACGGAGGCGCTGATGGCGTCCATCTGATACAGCTGCTGATAGCGGGCGAGGTTCGACTGGGCCAGCTGCAGTTGAGCTGCCGCTGCGTCTACCTGGGCCTGGGTCTGATTGACGGCCTGGGTGATGTCCTTCGGATCGATCGTCATGAGGACATCCCCGGCACGGACCTGGGAGCCAAGCTGCACATTCCGCGCCGTAATCCGTCCTCCGGCCTGAAAGGACAGATTGCTCTGATAACGGCCCTTTACCGTACCGGAATAGGTTCCTGCCGTACTGCCAGCCCTGTCGCTGCCGGCCCGGATGACCTTGACCAGCTGGGCCTGTTCCGGCTGCTCCGTCTTCTGGCCGCATCCCGATACGAAAAGCGCCAGTACGACCATCAGGGTCAGTGCCATATAGGTTCCATTCCTCTTCATACGTTCATCTCCTTTACCGCACTCAGTGCCGGAATATCGGCATGGGCCGCGTTTTCGGCGACAGCATGCATAATGCACAGAGCCTTGTCCAGCTCCTCTGCATCAATACCCTGCACCAGCGCTTCTACCCACTTTTTCAAGAAATGTTCCATCCGTTCCTGTAAGGACCAGGCTTTCTGCGTCAGATAAATATATTTTACCCGCCGGTCCTGGTCACTTTGCCTGCGGCACAGGAACCCCTTCTCTTCCAATGTCTTGACACAGCGGGCAACCAGAGCCTTGTCCGCTTCGATTGCTTTGCATAACTCACTCTGCTGGCATCCGTTGCGCGTATACAGGCTCATGAGGAGGATGTGTTCGGAATAGGACAAATCCCAGGGACGGCAAATTTCCGTCACATAAGCCTGGGACCGCCGGTTTATGACACCAAAATCATGACCCGCTTTCAGATAATCCATACAGCATGACTTCCTTTCTGTTTTAGTTGATTTAATCAACTAATTGTCTATAGTATAGCAAATTACGAAGGGGAGCGCAATATACCTGCGGCTCCTTTGCCTGCAAAATTTCTATACAAACAGCCCCTGTCAGCCAGATGTCCATGTTCTCGCTGACAGGGGCCTGATTTCATATACTGCCCATGAGATGCTTCATCAGTCCTTCCGTCCCCGATGCCGCTTCGGGAAAGCGGCGCAGGTCGGTCTGCCCTTCCATATAGTCCAGGAAGGCACACATACTCTTTTCTATGTCACAGCGTGTTTCTTCTGAAATATTTTCCAGGACAGCCTGACGGTTTTCTTCATAGCGGTTTACAATAGCCAGCAGATGGGCAAAATCCCCCTCTTTCCCGCTCCATTTCCGGCAGTCTTCCAAAAGGTCCTGACAGGCCGTAGACAGGGATACGCCGGATGCTGCCCCCTGACGGATACGCCAGCTGTCCAGCACCGTCGAAAAAAAGGTAAACAATGTGATGATAGCAGTCCGTTCATAGCGCCGTACCAGCAGACTGGCCTTCGGGCTCTGTTTATGGCGGTGGCTGTCTGCTTTTTTACAAAAAAACTGATAATCTCTCCACAAATCTTCCGGCAGAGATTCTTTCAATATATCCATATCACCATTAGAAAAAATAGTGACGCCAAACTTGGTTTTCACGTCCATCACACTCCGGAAAACAAATTAAACGGGCCTGCCACACATAAGGCAGGCCCGCTTCATCATGCACCTATACAAACATTCCGCTATTTTTCAGGCAATTCGCTCGTACAATGCGGACACCGCGTCGCATCATCAGCAATAGGCTGACGGCAATACGGACACAGGCGGGGTTCTGCTGCCGGTTCCGGTTTTGGCAACAGACGGTTCAGCTGCCGGATGACAATAAAAATAGAAAATGCAATGATGAGGAATTCCAGTACCGTATTCAGGAAAGCCCCATAGGCAATGACGGGAATACCGGCAGCCTTCGCTTCGGCCAGACTCCCTACGTGCTGCGTACTGAGGGGAATAAAGAAATCAGAAAAATCAATGCCTCCCAGGAGAACGCCGATAGGTGGCATGATAATATTATTGACCAGTGACGTGACAATCTTGCCAAAGGCACCGCCGACTACGACGCCGACAGCCATATCCATGACATTGCCGCGCATGGCAAACTCTTTAAATTCCTTGATGAAACTCATTCCATCCACTCCTGTCCGTGTATTAGATAAGAAAATTACATAGAATCTGTCTCATCATATACTAAACTGTACTATTTTGCAACAAACTAAAACAACAAGATATAATTATTTTTTGTCACTGCTCAGTTTCAACAAATCCGGATTTTTTTGTGCCATTCGTTCGAGAATCTTGCCATAACCGCCGCTGCCATAATTCAGGCATCGCTTGATACGGCTGATGGTGGCCGTACTGGCCCCGGTCTTTTTGACGATATCCTCATAGATATCACCGGCTTTCAGCATCCGGGCTACTTCCAGCCGGGACGAAATGGCCTTCATTTCCTGTATAGTACACAAATCTTCAAAAAATTCATAACATTCATCGATAGACTGGAGTTCCAGGATTGCCTGGAAAAGCTGGTCATGAAGATGATCCCTTAATTTTTCATTGACAGCCATGATGACACCTCGCTTGCCGCTTTCATACTTTAGCATAGTAAATACTCTACCTTATTATAAAGCAGAACGGCCGCTCTGTCGATACCTCTCACATGGCAAATAAATCGAGTTGTTCATCTTCGGGCAGATCGTCCAGGCATCCTTCTGTCGTCATGGCGTCTACCAGGGACTTGGACACCTTCCCGCGGATCTTCAAATCTGCTTTGGACGTAAAGGGGCGTTCGTCGCGGGCCGCTACAATCTGTTCCGCAACATTGGCACCCAGTCCGTCGATAGCCGTGAATGGCGGCAGGATTTTCCCATCGCAGACAGTGAATTTCGTCGCCGCCGACCGCTTGATATCGACGTTCATGAAGGAATAGCCGCGGAGACTCATTTCCTTCGCCAGTTCCAGGGCCGAATACAGGTCCTGATCGATTTTGGATGCACTCTTACCCTGTGCCTTGATTTCCTTCATGACCTTTACCTGTGTATCGAGGCCATGGATCATGGCCGATAATTTAAAGGCCTTGGCACGGATTGTAAAGAATGCCGCATAATACGCCAGGGGATAATTGATTTTATACCAGGCAATGCGGAAAGCCATCATGACATAGGCAACAGCATGGGCCCGGGGGAACAGATAGCCGATTTTATGGCAGGAATCGATGAACCACTGGGGGATGTTCCCTGCTTTCAGTTCCCCTTCATAATCGGTCGTCTTCTGCCCGGCCTTATTCAGTTTGTCAATGCCCTTGCCTTTACGGACATTTTCCATGACCTTGAAACTCGTCTTTGGCTTGATACCATGCTGGATAAGATAGTTCATGATGTCATCACGGGTAGAGACGGCTTCTTTCAGGGGAACGACTTTGTCCCGGATCAGGTCCTGGGCATTGTTCAGCCATACGTCTGTCCCGTGGGAAAAACCGGAAATACGTACCAGTTCGGAGAACGTTTTCGGTTTCGTATCGACCAGCATCTGCCGGACGAAAGGCGTACCGAATTCAGGGATTCCCAGACTCCCGACCTGGGAACCCAGTTCTTCCGGCGTCAGTCCCAAGGCCTTCGTCGAGCTGAACAGGCTCATCGTTGCCGGATCGTCGAAGGGAATGGTCGTCGCCTTGATGCCCGTCAGATCTTCCAGCATGCGGATGACTGTCGGATCATCATGGCCGAGGATGTCCAGTTTGACCAGACGGCCTTCGATAGAATGGTAATCAAAGTGGGTCGTAATGATACCTGAATCCTTTTTGTTGGCTGGATACTGTACGGGCGTGAAATGGTGGACATCCATATCGCGTGGAATGACCATGACGCCGCCAGGATGCTGGCCCGTCGTATTCTTTACACCCGTGCAGCCGGCAACGAGGCTGTTGACATAGGCGTCATTGACTTTGATGCCGCGGGCATCAGCCCATTTCATGACGTACCCATAGGCCGTCTTATCCTGGACGACGCCGGTCGTGCCGGCACGGAATACATTGTCCTTACCAAAGAGTTCTTCTGTGTACTTGTGGGCTTTGGGATGGTATTCACCGGAAAAGTTCAAATCGATATCCGGTACTTTATCACCATCGAAGCCAAGGAATATGGCAAAGGGGATATTGTGGCCGTTCTTCTTCAGCTCAGCCCCGCATTTCGGGCATTTCTTGTCAGGAAGATCGAAGCCACCGCCGTATTCGCCATGGGTAAAAAATTCACTGTACTGGCATTGGGGGCACACATAATGAGGCGGCAGCGGATTGACCTCTGTAATATCCGACATGGTCGCGACAAAGGACGAGCCGACGGATCCACGGGATCCGACCAGATAGCCATCGTCATTGGAATGCTTTACCAGCTTGTGGGCAATGTAATACAAGACGCCGAACCCATGGCCCAGGATGGACGTAAATTCTTCGGTCAGGCGGTCTTCTACAATCTGGGGCAGGGGATCGCCATAAATCTGATGCGCCTTGTCATAGCACATCTTTTTCAGTGCTTCCGATGAACCGGCAATCTGCGGGAAATACAGTGTTTCTTTCGGCACTGGCCGGACGTCGTCGATCATGTCGTTGATCTTGTTGGGATTGGTGATGACTACTTCCCGTGCCCGGTCCTCTCCCAGATAGGAGAATTCCTTGAGCATTTCGTCGGTCGTCCGGAAGTACAGGTCTGGCTGGTACTGGGCATCTTTAAAGCCCTTGCCGGTCATAAGGATTTCCCGGTATATCTTATCTTCGGGATTGAGGAAATGGGCATCACAGGTAGCAACGGTCATCTTTCCCAGCTCATCGGCCAGGCGGATGATCGTACGGTTGATATTGCGCAGTCCCTCTTCATCTTGTACCAGACCTTCCCGCACGAGGAACTGGTTGTTCGTCAAGGGCTGGATTTCCAGATAATCATAATAGGAAGCTATTTTCAGCAGTTGTTCATAGGGCAGCTGTTTCTGCACCATGGAGCGGACCAATTCCCCCGCTTCACAGGCAGACCCCAGGATGAGCCCTTCCCGGTATTCGTTGAGCACCGCCCGGGGAATACGGGGCCGGCCACGGTAAATATATTTCAGATGGGAAATGCTGACCAGCTTGTATAAATTACGGATGCCGATCTGGTTTTTGGCCAGAATGACGATATGGTACGATTCATCTATTTTTGTATCGAAGAGATAGCCTTCCATCCCATAGATGACTTTGACGTTGTTCGTCTTATCCGTCGAAATTTCCTGCAGCAGCGGGAAAGACTGGACGACGCCGTGGTCCGTGACGGCAATAGCCGGATGATGCCATTTCTTGACCGTTTTAATCAGCTGTTTGACCGTGATCAGGGCATCCATATCGCTCATGACCGTATGCAGGTGCAGTTCCACCCGCGGCGTCGGGTTAGTATCTTCCCGTTCAACGGCCCCGCCTTTGGATGGCATGATGCTGTCTACGTTGAGTACGTAGTCGTTGAGATAATCACTGAATTTGACATCGCCGTGGACGCGGACCCACGTTCCTTCTTTCATATTGCCTTTCAGTGCGTCCAGTTCTTCCGCCGTAATCATATTGCGGCGGCGATACTTGCTGTTGCTGCTGCCCCCGATATCGAGGAATTTTTGTGCGGAAATGCCGTTGGTCTTGTCGGCCATCTGGAAGTTCAGGATGATGCGCTTCGTCTTCGTTTCCCGGAATTCCACTTTGACGAGCTTGCCCCGGAAGATGACATCGGGCCGTTCTTCACCCATGACATCGTTTATGGGCGTAACGTCGCCATCGACATATTTCCCCAGCCAGACGCGGCTGTCACTTTTTGTAGGGCTGCTGCCATTTCCTTTTTTGCTGCTATGGTTTGCCGTGCTGCTTTCTTTGCCATTCCCTGCCGCAGCCGCACAGGCTTTCTGATATTCCGGATCGTCCTTGAGCCAGTCTTCGTCGTCATTGACATCGTAAATATCTTCATGGGGGATGCTGTATCCGTCCATATCATCACAGCTGACCTGGGCCACACTGTTCCATTCCGCTTCGGTCTGACTGAGGGGTATATCCCCGCCGTGGCGTATGAACTCCACTTCGTTTTCCAGTGTCACGTCTCCCGGCAGCTGTAAGGCCTGGCAGACGGCCTGTTTCAACACGTCCGTATCGGTCACCGGCCAGTCCGATTTCGTACGGACATGCCAGCGGGGTCCCGGATCTTCTGCACAGATTTCATGGACCAGAACATTGTGACTGTCATCAATCGCTATGGAAAATTCCTTTTTGGGAACAATGTGCCAGATTTTCATATCCGTTCCTTTCTCTTACTTCTATTCATCATCGGCTGCCCCGCTGTCACTATCGCCACTGTCTCCCCCATCGTCGGTACCCGTATCGGGAGCTGCCGGTTCAGGTATTTTCGTCGGGTCATGCGGTGCGTTGATCATAGCATCCTGGGGCTGTTCCCCATCGAGATTGGTCGTCTGTACGACTTCTTCCGAGGAATCTCCCGGCGTGAGAATGATTTCTGAATTCGGGTCATAATGGGATACAATCGTATCGGTGTAATGATCCCCATCGGTATAATTGACGGTGCGGCGGATGGTAATGTCATGTCCGTCATACCCTTCCTGATCCCGCTTATCTTCTGTGACTTTGTCATCATGACGGCGGATGACACGATGAGGCAGTGTTTTCTGGGATACTGTCGTAAAGGTCACATTGCACGTATCGGCATGATTGCCCAGTATATAGACCGTTACCGAAGCATCTCCCATTTCCGTATAAATGTATACGGGCCGGGTGAACGGATTGGTAAAAGCAAAATCCAGAGAATCATCGGCTACGGTAGCGTCCATGCCTACAGGCACATAGCCTGCCGGTGCATAATGAGGAGAACGGCTGGCAATGATCATGCCAGCCCGGAGTGCCGCATTGAATAAGGTGGTACTGACCTGGCAGACGCCACCACCTGCGTCGAGTACGACTTTATTGTCAAAATAGACGGGTGCATCTTTATAGCCTTTTTCCCGTGTCCGCTTGCCTACAGTCTTATTAAAGGAGCAGTCCTTCCCGGCCGGCACGAGTGTGTCGTTCAGCGCATTCTGGGCTATGCGGATATTGGCATCGCGGTTATCATTTTTCCCGTCAAAATGAGTGGTGTAATAGGAAAGGACCGTATCGATACTCTTGAGGTCCTTTTCTTTGATCTGCGCTTCTTTACGGGCCGTGACGGGAACATCTACCGTATCGGTCTTACCATCGCCCAGTTCGTCCAGAACAGCCGACTGCAGGGCGTCTGAATCAATGGTAATCTGATTCCGCTCTTTCTCGATTCTTACGCCGCTGCCATCAGGCCTGGCATGGGCATTGCGCGGTTCCTGATCATACTGGTCGTGCATGTCACTGATATACGATGCCAGTTTCTCTTCATCGACGGCAATGGAAAGGGGAACATCCCTGCCAAAACGCAAAATGGAAATGACATCGGAGATACGCTTGACCGGAGAACCGGTACGGCCGACGAGGAACAGGGCATCGTTGATACGCTGCCGGTCAAAATGAGCATCGACTTTGCTGAGAGGCAATGTTTCATCGACATCATCGGCTGTAAGATGGACCGACTTTTTCTGCAGGTCTCCTTCACGCTGATCCAGATATTCCCGCACATCCTCTTCCGTCATTTCCGTAACCGGCTTCCCTTCAAGGGTCACCATGGCTGCGGCTTTGCTCTGGGCGGCAAAAAAGCTGCCCGAAGCGGCAATGCAGACGCCAATGACCACGGCAGCTATTTTTTTCAGCCGGTTGGGATGTTCTTTGATGCCGTGTTTCTCCCGGTAACGGCGGCGGTACTCTTTCATTCGTTCTTTACGTGCTTTTTCTTCGTCCTGCAATTTAAACCCTGCCTTTATTGCTGCAATACAAACAGATGAGCTGCTCCATATCCATGGACTGGGCCGTTCCTCTGCGTATATTGAGTTGTAATGTAAAAATCTGGAGGAGTAATTCGTCCAGCTCCTCTATTTTCCAATAAGATGCTGTTTTTTTCAAGTGGTATAGTGCATATTTTACCGGTTTCCCCTTATTGACTTTCGTCAGGACCTGTTCGCACTGCCCTTCCCTCATGCCCGCTGCCAGCAATTCTTTATAGGCCCGCAAAAGACGAAGCCGGGACAGCATATACCCCGTATTTTTCAGGAAGGCGTCCTGCCGGCCAAACAGGCTGGCCGCAAAAGGAATGGTGTGCCGGCCGTCACGGCGGAGGAAATACTCCATAAAGGTAAAGAGATTCTTTTCCATGGTGCCGGAAAATAACGTCGTCAGCTGGCTTGTTTCTATTTCTGCCGTTCCGTCAGGGAGCATGATACATAGTTTGTCCAGTTCGGAAAATACGTACTGCAGCGGAATCGCATCCCAGGTCTGGAACAGTCCCCGCAGATAGCGGTCGGCAGAAATGGAAAAACGTAATCCACGTTCCTTCATATAGGAATTGACATAGGACATGACGGTTTTATCCGTAACGGGCTGACATTCTGCCACATCGGCCAGCTTCTTCACTTCTTTGAAGAAAGCACATCCCGTATCGAGTTTGCTCTTTTCCTTGGGGAATTTAATGATGAACAGGAGTCCATTTCCTTCGGGGATAGCGGCCAGCTGCTCCAGGAACCACGATTCGTCCTTGGTGAGCCGGCTGCGCGACCGGCCGCCCCGTTTGATGGGAAGGTATGGGCAGTCATGCCAGATACAGACATTGGTACCACCAAAGAGCGACGACGACTGGAATGCTTCTACGACCTGGGACGGCACGGCATCTTTCCCAAACACGGAGAGTGCCGGATCTTCACCGGCCTGTTTGCGGAATGCTTCCACAAACGACTGCTCTTCCCTATGCATTAAATAGGTTTCACTGCCATATATGATTTTTACCTGTTTCAAACCATTCACCACCTGGGGACTGTACAGTCCAGTTACCCTTGCGCCAGGAAAGAATAACGGCTCCGTCTTCTTCGGGCGTCACACAGGGTATATCGTAAAGCGCTGCCGTCTCCCGCCACCGCTTCCACAAGACATCCCCGCGGCCACCGCGGTGCAGGATCAGGAAGGGAGCGTCGTGGGGAAATGCAGTCCGTCCCGCCTGACGCAGCGACTGGATTTCAAACACGGCTCCTGACGGAAACTGCCGTGGCAGGGCCGTTCCATACAGATAGTACGGAACGGCTGTCTGTGTCAGTTCTATGCCGCCGGCCTCTTCCTGCTCCGTCACGATGTCGAGACTGCCAATGGAAAAATCCTGCATAAGCTGTGCCGCTGCCGGGCCGGCATCACCGCTGACCCGGACCTTGTCCAGATGAAATATACCAGAATGGCGGAGAGCCGGCGTGAGAGCGCAGGCTATTTGTCCCTCATGGGACCACTGGCTTTTATTATACCACAGGCAGGCCGAAGTATCATCATAGACAACGCAGGTTGCCCGGTCATTTCCCATATCATAACTGTAAACAGTAATTTCCGGACGGGTATATCCGGCATAGAGCGTGGGTACAAGGAACAGGATAGCGGCCCATCGCAGCAGGACTTTCCTGTATCGCGGCAGGAAAAACAGAGCTGTCAGTGCGAGATAATAGGCGGCTGCCGTATATACCGGCCAGGCCCCCTGCCAGAACCGGCTGTACGGCAGGGATGCAATAAAATAATTGCCCTTGACCGCCATACAGAGTAACGGCTGTATCAGGAAAAGCAGCAGCTGTCCCAGTGGCAATACGACCATCCCCAGTAGAGACGCCGCGAGTCCCAGCAGGATGACACCATCCAGGACGGGAGCTATCAGCAGATTCGCCAGCAGGGAATAAACAGGCAGGGATGAAAAGTAATACAGCAACAAAGGAATCAGCAACAGCTGGGCACAGATACAGACGCTGACACCGGATCGTAAAAACGCCGGCAGGACGGATAGCCATCTTTCCACAGGGCGCTGAAGCAGCACGATACCGGCCGCGGCGCCGCAGGATAACTGAAAGGACAGGTCAAACAGCAGATAGGGACTATATAACAGCATGGCTATGGCTGCCAGAGCCAGGGCGTGGCAGGCCGTGTACTGTCGCCGGGCCGTCAGACTGTACGCTGATATGAGGCCCATGAGAGACGAGCGGATGACCGGCGCCGTTCCCTCTGCCAGCGCGCCATACAGGATGACGACGACGGCGGAAAGGATAAACAGCGGCCGTTCCCTCAGAGATGCCATCCTGCCCAGAATCTGTACCGCCGCCAGTAACAAAGACATGTGCGATCCCGATACGGACAGGATATGGATCAGACCGGTAATGCTGAAGCTTTCCAGCAGCTCCGGAGGCAGCTCACCATAATGACCGCCAAAAAGCAGACTGCTCAGGATATAGGCGTAGTCCCTGTCGAGGACGGTTCTGTACATTCTGGTCAGATACTGTCTCAGGCGCCACAACTGACAAGCTATGCCCTGGCCGGGCTCCAGCACCTGTATCTCTGTATCGGGCACGATATAGCTTTTCAGGAAAATGGATTGTTCCCTGTCCCTGTGCCGGGCATCATACAGTCCCGGGTTCTGGTAGTACGACAGGTCTTTCATATCCAGCCAGAGTCCGAGGCGCTCCGATGGTGGATGGGTGGGACTGGCCGGAAGAGTGACGTATATCTTCCCCTTTCCCCTGTGCCGCGCCGGGTCATCGGGAAAAGCAAACTGGTCCATGGTCAGGATATAGCGGCTCATCTTCCCCTGTTCCGTTTCATAGGAATTTTTCTTTTCTTTCACCGTCCCTTCTACGTATACTTCCATTCCCGCCAGATACGACGGCAGCGATTCATACTGCCTGTTTTCCCATGCCAGGCGGAAGAGACCCAAAGAAAACATCATGCACAGAAATAGAACCAGGACACTGCGGAACCGGCGCCGCCCTATCCACATGGCGGGCAGGCAGAAACCCACTCCGGCAAGACCGGCACCGGCAGGAACAGGCAGAATATCCGCTGCAATAATGCCGGAAGCTAAGGCTATGGCGGCAAAAAGACTGATGTACGTCATACGGTCACCTTATCCTTCAACTTTTCAAACTTGGCAGTACCGATGCCTTTGACCTGCTGCAGCTGCTCACAATCGGTAAACCCGCCATGTTTGTCTCTGTACTCGATGATATGCCGGGCCATGGCAGGACCGATGCCGGGAAGTTCGGTCAATTTCGTTTCGTCTGCATCGTTAATATTGATTTTTCCGTCGCTCTCTGACGCAGCAGGCACGCCATCCAGATTATAGGGCAGGTGGATCTGCATGCCGTCTTCGATACGGGCCGCATAGTTCACAGCCGATGCTTCGGCATAGGGAAGAGCATCGCCGGCGGCATGGACGGCATCGCCGATGGTAACGACATCGGGAAAGGAGTACAATCCCGGCTTTCTGACTGCACCGGTAATATATACCATATACTCCGGCTGTTCCACTTCTGCCACGACAGGGGCCTCCGGTACAGGCGATACATGAGTCAGCCCTTCACTCCACATAAACCAGCCTGCTAAACAGGCACAACCAATCAGCAAAAACATTTTTTTCATTTTCTCTCCTCCTTACGTTATGTGTTATCAAACAGGATTGAGTTTTCTTTTCATATACAAAAAAACAGCCTCCGATACACACATGTATCAAAAGCTGTTTCCTTAAAGGACTAAACGTTTCTTACCAATTTCCCCGCTTCTTCCAGAAGCTGATGTGCAGCATGGCCAGCACCGTGAACAATTCCAGACGCCCCAGGAGCATGGAGATGCACAAAATGGTCTTGGCAAAATCGGACAGTCCGGCATAGGTGCAGGTTGCGCCGGTAATGCCAAAGGACGGGCCAATGCATCCCATAGTCGTGACACTGATCCCGATGGCATCAAAAATGCCGATTCCATCAAAAGTCAGAAGCAATGCCCAGAAAGCGATGAACACCAGGTACAAAAAGAAAAACTGATTGACCCGGATAATCGTATCCTGGCCGATAAGGCGGCCATTCATCTCCACGTCCATGACCATCCGTGGATGAAGTTTTTCCCGGACAGCCGCTACGAGGGAACGGCAGAGGATGACGACACGGGAAATTTTGATTCCCGCCGCCGTAGAGCCGCTGCAACCACCGCTGATCATCAAAAGCAACAGGATTCCCTTGGAAAAAGATGGCCACTGGTCATAGTCAGCCGAAACAAATCCTGTCGTAGCAATGGAAGCCGCCTGGAAGGAGGCATAGCGCAGTGCCGTAAAGATATCGGCATCAAAGGCATGGATCAAATCGGCGGCAATACATACGGTCGCCAGAAACAGGATGAGCAGGTAGGCCTTGAATTCCGTGTTTTTCTTCAGGGCATGGAATCCCTTGCGGTATAACTGATAGTACAAGCCAAAATTGCCGCCGGCCAGAATCATGAAGAAGGTCATCCACCCTTCAACGGCAGCACTGTCAAAATGGGCCGCACTATCATTAAACGTAGAAAATCCGCCGGCTGAGATGGTAGACATGGCATGATTGAGGGCACTGAAGAAATCCATGCCGCAGAGCATAAAAATAACGAAGGCAATGGCCGTAAAGGTCATATAGATACGGAACAAAACGCCCGTCATATCCCTGAGGCGCGGCAGCAGGCGGTCCGTCGCCGGCCCGGCCGATTCGGCATTATGGAGATAGAGTGTATTCTGCCCGGCTGCCGGCAGGAGGGCAATGAAAATGACGACGATGCCCAGCCCTCCCAGCCAGTGGGTCATGCTGCGCCAGAACAAAATACTGAAAGGCAGGCTTTCTATATCTTCTATGACCGTAGCCCCTGTACCGGTAAAGCCGGAAATGCTTTCAAACACACCGTCGATCAGATTCAGGTACCCGCCAGCCACATAGGGAATCATCCCCAGGAAGGTGGCTAAAAGCCAGCCAAGGCCCGTAATGGCAATCCCCTCCCGGATGGTAAGGTGCTTGGTCCGCACCCTTCCGTAACGCAGCAGCAGAATCCCGCAGGCAATCATGATACCAATGGCCAGGATAAAAGACCCTGTACACTCATCACCAAATCCCAGTGCCAGGAACAGGGGCACACAGGTAACGCAGGCTTCGGCTAACGATATTCTCCCTAAAAAACGGCAGACGACACGTAAATCCATAACAACACCTTTTTTACTTCTATTCTGCTCTACCAGTTGCTATGCCGCCAGAAGGAAGGCATGAGCAATGCCAGGACGGGAAACATTTCCAGTCGTCCCATGAGCATAGAAATACATACGATGACTTTACTGAAAACAGGCAGCTCCGCATAGGTGCAGGTCGGCCCGACTGTACCAAAAGCCGGGCCACAACTTCCCATCGTGGAAACGCTGAGGCCGATGGCGTCCAGAGTCGGCACGCCATCCCCGATAAACAGGACCGTCCATAAAATATCGAGTATGACATAGGCTACGAAAAAACGGGCTACCCCATATAGGATTTCTTCATTATAGTCTTCCCCATTGGAATGGACCTGCACGACACTACGGGGAGACAGTTTCTGCTGTACCACAGAGCGCATGGTCTTCATGAGCAGCATGAGCCGCGTCACTTTGAGACCGCCGGCGGTCGAACCGGCACAACCGCCGCAGAACATGAGAAACAACAGGATTCCCTTGGAAAAGGAAGGCCACTGATCAAAATCCGCTGAAACGAAGCCTGTCGATGAGGAAATAGACGCAGCCTGAAAGAATGTCTCACGTACGGCCTCCAGCGGATCATACGATGCTCCATAGGTCAGATTGAGACTCATCAGGGCCGAGGCTCCCAGGACCAGTGCCACATACAGGCGGAATTCCGTATCTCTGAAAATGACCCCGATTCCTTTCCGCCAGGCCGCTACGTAAATGGAAAAATTGGCACTGGAAAGAATCATAAACAGCGCGAGGACTCCTTCTATGAGAGGGCTGTTAAAATGGGCCACACTGTCATTATAGGGGGAAAAACCACCGGTGGCAATCGTCGAAAACGCATGTTCCAGAGCGGTCAGGAAATCAAGGCCGCAGGCCATAAGCGCCACCGTCGCTGCCGTAGTCAGGACGACGTATACCGTAAACAGTGCCTTTGCCATCTGACGCACCCGGGGCAGCATGCGGTCCGATGTGGGTCCCGTACTTTCGGCATCCATCATGTGCACGATGCCATGACCGAACTGGGGGAACAGGGCAATGAAAATAACGATGATGCCCAGGCCTCCCAGCCAGTGAGTCAGGCTGCGCCAGACTAACAGGCTTTGTGGCAGTACTTCTATATCGGTAATGACCGTAGCCCCCGTGCCGGAAAGACCGGAAATACATTCCAGTATGCCGTCCAGGATATTCAGATAGCCACCGAATACATAGGGCAGCATACCCAGAAAAGTCACGAGGATCCAGCTGAGGCTGGTTATGGCAATTCCCTCCCGGACGCTCAAATCTTCAATGGCCCCTTTCCGGCTGCGCTGCATTCCCATGCCGACGGCAAAACTGACAAGAGCCGCCCCGGCCAGTGCCAGAAGGCCGTCATCCTGACAGACGATGGATACGACGGCATTCAGAGTCAGTACCATCCCCAGTGCCATTGAAATACGTCCTAAAACATACAGGATAATGCGTATATCCATGATTTGTACACTTCTCTTTTCTGATTGGAAATTACCATTTGCTGTGGAACCGGGCTGCTATGGTCTGCAGCACAATGAGAAAGGAAAAAATTTCTATACGTCCCAGAATCATCACAAAGGAACAATATAATTTAGTCCACACCGGAAGCGCAGCATAGGAAGTCAGGCCATAGAGTTCTGCTGTCGATCCCACACTGGAGAGACACCCGGCAGCCACGCCCATGGCCTGCAGCAGCGGAATGCCTGACAGTGAAATAACCAGCATGGAAAAGAAGAATGCTCCTATGTACAGGAAGAAAAAGCTCAGGACCCGGCTGATGATTTTCATGGAAACAGGAACACCGTCTATTTTCAGGCTGACAACCATCTGAGGATGGAGTGTGCGCCGCATTTCCCTTGCTGCCATGCGGAACAGGACGATGATGCGCATGATGCGAAGTCCTCCTGTAGCCGATCCGATACAACCGCCGGCAAACACGAGAAGAAACAGGACGTAGCGGTCAAATCCGGGCCAGAGAGAAAGCTGTGCGGAAGCAAACCCGGTCGTACTCAGGAAAGAAACTACAGCAAAGGTACCATAGCGCAGGCTTTGCCAGATATCGTAGACGCCGCTATGCCAGAGGTGGAATACAATCATCACACTGACCGCACCCAGAATGGCCAGGAAGGTCCGCAATTCCGTATCAGAAAAGATAGAACGCAGTTCCCGCCGGGACACGGCTCTCCAGATGAGAAGAAAGTTGCAACTGGCCAGAATCATCGATATCATGGCCGCTACTTCCAGAAACAGATTGTCGTAACCGGCAAAATCGAGGGACGCCGTACCACCGCTCGTCGAAGCCGTGGTCATAGCCTGATTGACAGCTTCGAACACATTTAATCCGGCTGCAATATATAAGGCAGCCGAAATCAGGGTAATCCCAACATATATTTTTCCTGTCTGCAGTGCCGCATTGTGCATGCGGCTGACCATCGGACTGAAGGCAATACTCTGATGGGCCGACAAGGTCACTCCAAAACAGCCGCTGACCTGGGGCACGACCGTAACCAGCATGATGATAAAATTCAGTCCGCCCATCCATTCCATCAGGCTGTGCCAGAACAAAAGGGAACTGGCCTCTGCCTGTCCCGGGGCCAGACAGGAAACACCTGTCGTCGTATACGCGGAGATACTTTCAAAAAACGCATCGGCCGGCGTAAGGATGCCCGTCAGCACATACGGCATCATGCCAATCAGTCCCAGCAGGAACCAGACAGACACTAAATACCATGCGCCTTCTGCTACACCGAGCTGTTTCTTATGCTGTTTCCCTGCGTTCTGCAGCAGCAGTCCCAGCACCAGTGTCACCGCCATCGGTATGGCAAAGGCCTGTACCGTATCTTCTCCCCAGTACAGAGCACAACAGAGAGGCAGTCCCAGGACGACTGCATTCAATAAGGCTATCCGTCCCAGAAGAAACAGATAGAGCCGCATATTCATACTCAGTCCCTGCCTTTAAAATATTTCATGACTTTTTTGGAATGTTCCGTCTGAATGAACAGAATCGTCCTGTCACCGGCCTGCAAAACCGAACTGCCATCTGGTATATGAGCCTGTCCGTCACGGACATAGGCGCAGACCAGACACTCCCGTGGCAACCGGACATCCATCAGGCGCTGTCCTGCTACAGGCGCGCCTTCCTGTACGATGACTTCTACGGCTTCCGCCTTGGCCCCTTCGAGAAGAGAAACGGACACGACGCCGCCACGGCGGGCAAAAGCCAGTACTTCACTGGCTGACAGCAGGCGGGAAGAAAGGACGATATCGACGCCCACTTTCTGCATGAGATCGACGTATTCGATGCGGGCCACGCGGACAATAGTCTTTTTGGCACCAAAATGCTTGGCAATGAGAGCCAGCATGAGATTCAATTTATCATCATCAGTCACACAGATAACAGCATCGGCATCGGCGACCCCTTCCTGAACGAGGAGGTCGATATCCGTACCGTCGCCGCATATGGCAATCCCCTCACTCAGCTTATCGGCCACCATGCGGCACCGTTCGCGGTCCTGCTCAATGACTTTTACCTTGACGCCCTGCTTATCCATCATAGGAGCCAGGAAACGCCCTGTCCGGCCGGCACCGATAATCATGACCCGTTCCACTTTTTTCGTGCCACTGGGAACAAAATTCTCACTGAATTTTTCAATAGCCTTGGGATCACCGATAAAATACGCATTATCGTGAGGCAGGAGGCAATCATCGCCATGAGGTATGATCATGCGGTGATCGCGGAAAATCATCCCTGCCAGGATGGACTTGGGCATGTGCAGGTCTTTCAGAGGTACATTGGCCAGATGGGAATGGCGGCGGACCTTCGTTTCAAACAGCCGGACCTTGCCATTGGCAAAATCTTCGACATCGAGAGCCGCCGGCATCATGAGGATGCGGTCGATTTCACGGGCCGTGATCATTTCCGGATTGAGCATGAGGTCAATATCAAAATTTTCCTTCAGATAATCCTGGGCTTCCGACATGAACTGCATATCCCGGATACGCGCCGCCGTATAGCGTATGCCATGTTTCTTGGCAAGGATGCAGGAAACCATATTGACTTCATCAATAGCCGTCACAGCGACGAGAATGTCGGAATTACGGATATCGGGATCGTTCATGGTGATAGGACTGGCACCATTGGCCAGAATAGTCAGTACATCGAGATTGTTTTTGACAGCCTCCAGCCGTTCTTCATTCTGATCGACGACGACGACGTCATATTGTTCATTAGATAACAGCTCGGCAATACTGTACCCCAGCTTACCGGCTCCGATTACTACAATACGCAAGATATGTCCCTCCCTTGATATCTGTATAGTATAGCATACCTCTGTAAATAAAGACAGCTTTCCCGCTTCATCTATCTTTTTCTCTGACAATATGATAGAATTAGGTGTTTGTTATAGATTTTTCCACATCATTTTCCGTAAAAAGAGGTTTCACAATGGCAAATAAATTCGTATCAGGTACGCTGATCCTGACCCTTTCCGGTTTTGTCGTCAAGGCGATCGGCAGTATCAACTGGATCATCCTTTCCCGTATCCTGGGGGGCGAAGGTATCGGTATTTACCAGATGGCTTTCCCTATTTATCTGCTCGCACTGGAAATATCCAGTGCCGGTATCCCCATCGCAATTTCTATCATCACCGCCGAAAAAGTGGCCCGTCTGGATTATAATGGCGCCCAGCGCATTTTCCGCGTTTCCCTGACCATGCTCTGTTCGACGGCGCTGTTTCTCAGTGTCCTCGTCTTTTTCGGTTCCCGGTTTCTCATCGATTATCATATCATCCGCGAAAGCCGTGCCTATTATTCGCTCATCGCCCTGGCACCGGCCATCTTCTTTACGACCATCATAGCCGGATACCGCGGGTATCTCCAGGGCTGGCAGCAGATGACGCCGACGGCACTCTCACAGATTGTCGAACAGCTCGTCCGCGTCGTGGTCATGCTCGGATTTGCCGCACTGCTGCTTCCTTACGGGCTTGATTATGCCGCTGGCGGTGCCAGTCTCGGTGCCGGTGCCGGCGGGGTAGCGGCATGGCTGGTCCTCATCTACTACTATCATAAACTGAAACGCCATCTGCCGACAGACGGGCCGGTCTTTCCTAAGGAAAGTATCCGTCACATCCTGAAACGGCTCATCATTCTGGCCGTCCCCATTTCTCTGGCCAGTATCATGCTTCCCGTCGTATCCAACCTGGACCTTTTGATCGTACCGCGACGCCTGGAAGTAGCCGGTTATCCGACCCATCAGGCAACGGAATTATTCGGGTATCTCACGGGCATGTCTGTACCGCTCATCAACCTTGCTACGATTCTCACGGCGGCCATGGCCATGAGCCTCGTACCGGCCATCAGCCATAGTTTCACCTTGGGTGACACGAAAGAAATTTACAACAAGACGTCCGGTGCCATGCGCATCGCCCTTCTGGTCACCATCCCATTTTCGGTCATGCTCTACGTACTGGCCGAACCGGTAGTCACCTTTATTTACAACGCGCCGGCTGCGACCGACGCTACGCGGGCCGTCGCCATTGCCATCTGCTTTCTCGGCGTTCACCAGATTACGACGGCTATCCTGCAGGGTCTTAAAAAACCAAAGATTCCGGTCATCAACATGGGTATTGCCTGCCTGGTCAAAGTGGCCTGCAACTGGTTCCTGGTCGCCATTCCTGCTCTGGGGATCACCGGTGCTTCTTATGCCACTGTCGCTGACATCGGCGTAGCAGCTGCCCTGAATCTGGTATTTATCTATCGCAAGACCGGTTATATCATCGATATCAAAACGGTCGTGCGCAACGTCATCTGCGCCGCCGTCATGGGGATTGCCATGTACTTCCTTTACGATGCCATCGGACATATCGGCCTGTTCCTCAGCCTGACGATTACGACAGTAGCCGGGTCTGCCATCTACATCGGCCTCATGGCTGCTACCGGCGGCGTCACCCGTGCCGACGCCCAGCGTCTTCCTTTCTTCGGCCGTTTCTTCTGATTTCAACCTGTCTCTATCATCTAAGAGCCCTCTCCGGAGCGGCTCTTTTTATATATGCGCCTGATGCATTTACGGGTAAAATATGGTACTATAGTAGGTAATTGAAATCTAACCCATCTATGAGGGAGGCCTATCTCATGCTGAAAATAGCACTCGCCCAGCTGAACGTTCATGCCGGCGATCCGCGCCGCAACGTGCAGTCCATGGAACGCTGCATATCCCAGGCAAAAGAGCAGCATTGCCACGTCATTGTATTTCCGGAATTATCCATCCCGGGATATCTCATCGGTGACCTGTGGGACCAGCCTGATTATATCCGCGAATGTGTCCGTTTAGGGGACCGGATCCGGGATCTGTCCGATTCGATTACCATCCTGTTTGGCAACGTCGCCTGCGACGAAAGCCGTATCAATCCCGATGGGCGTCAGCGCAAATATAATGCACTGTTTGTCGCTCAGAACAGACAGTTTATCGGGCCGGACCGTTCTCCTTATCCCTACTATATCAAGACGCTCCTGCCAAATTACCGTGAATTCAGTGACACCCGGTATTTCACCTCTCTGCTGCAGACGGCCCAGGAACGTCATGTATTCCCCGAAGACCTGACCTCCCCGGTTACGCTGACCTTCGCCGGCGGTCAGACACTGCGGATTGGGCCGCTCATCTGTGAAGACAGCTGGGATGACAACTATCCGTTTAAACCCATGCAATGCCTCCACGACAACTATTCTCTGGATCTGTTCATCAATATTTCCAACTCTCCCTTTACCCTCGGCAAAACCCAGCGCCGTCACCGTCTGTTCGGCAAGTCGATTGGTCAGCTCAACGTACCGGCACTATACGTCAATTGCACGGGCATCCAGAATAACGGCAAAAACGTCTATACCTTTGACGGGGCCAGCGGCGCCTATACCAAAGACGGATCCCTTCATTACGAATCTCCCCTCTTTAAAGAGGAACTGGCCGTTCTCGATTTTGATGAAACAACCCATGCCTTCGTCAGTCCGCAGAAACAGAATCCGCCTGATGAAGAAGTAGCCGATATCTATCACAGCCTTCATTACGGCATCCAGTCCTTCATGGAAAATGCCGGACTCAGCAAAGTCGTCCTCGGCGTTTCCGGTGGCATCGATTCGGCGGTCAATGCGGCGTTATATGCTTCCATCCTGCCAAAAGAGAATATTCTCCTTGTCAATATGCCCAGTGTCTACAACTCGTCTATGACCAAAGATCTGGCACAGCAGCTGGCTGATAATATCGGCTGTTACTACACGGTCATCCCCGTTCAGGAAAGTCTGGAACTGACGCGGAAGCAATTCCGGGAAGCAGTCCTCCTGCAGAAGGGCGAAGAGAAAGGCCATCTTCAGCTCACCAGTTTCATCGAAGAAAATATTCAGGCCCGGGACCGTTCCAGCCGTATCCTGGCGGCGGCAGCGGCGGCTTTCGGCGGTGTCTTTACGTGCAACGCCAATAAAGCCGAATCATCTGTCGGCTATGCGACACTCTATGGCGACCATGCCGGTTTCCTGGCCGCAACAGCCGATTTATGGAAACATCAGGTTTATGCGCTCGCCCGGTATCTGAACGATGTCGTATTCCAGCGGGAAGTCGTTCCCCAGGGCAGCATCGATATCGTTCCCAGTGCGGAATTATCGGCCAGCCAGGACATCACCAAAGGCCAGGGGGACCCCATCGTCTATCCCTATCACGATTACCTGTTCCGCGCCATGGTCGAACGGTGGCAGCGGGTCACGCCGGAAACCATCCTCACCTGGTATGCCGAAGGGACACTGGAAAAGCAGATTGGCTGCGCCGTCACCGTCCGGGATGTCTTCCCCACGGCCAAAGCCTTTATCGACGACCTGGAACGGTGGTGGCGCCTCCTGTCGGGCTTTGCCGTGGCAAAACGGATCCAGAGCCCGCCCGTCCTTTCCATCAGCCGTCGCTCCTTTGGCTACGACCTGCGGGAAGCCCAGCTGAAACCGTATTACACGACACGATATGAAGAACTGAAACAAACGTTGCTGAATCAGTAACTAAACCGGTATAAAACAAGGGACTGTCTCATGATGACATAAACCTTCATGAGACAGTCCCTTGCTCTTTATATTTTATAGCAGTCTGTAGTTTTTAGAATTTTTAAATGTTCAGGCAACATCTGTAAACTATAAACTTAAAAAGGAGCTGCCTTCATGAGACAGCTCCTTTTTTCGTGACGTCAGTAATCACTCACGGAATTATACATCCTGTATCCGCTGTACACCCTGAGGCTTCTTTTTCGAACGACGTCCGATATTTTCTACGATGACGAACAGCATCGGAATGAGGAATACGCCGAAGATGGTCGCAATGGATGTGCCAAAAACGACGGTGATGCCCATAGGCTTCCTATGAGTGTGTAATTAGTGGTAAGTGGTTAGCTGTTAGTTGCTTATTCCTTGTCTATCCGATATGGGATATAGTGTTTGATACTTTAGGGATACTGAAGAATACAGGAATGCTTCAGTGTACTAAAGGACAGCTAACTGAGTACATATGTATACTTAGTATAATTAGAGTTCCTTAGATACTTTAGTTTTCCTTTGTCTTCCCTTCCCCTCTACTATGTGGGACAATAAGCGACTTTCCTATATGTGGGACAATAAGATTTCTGGTATCCCAGAATCTACCATTTTTTATTCATTATATTCCGATTTTTATTCATATCGGTATTACCATACATCAGAGAGAAGATACCCCTGTCATCATCCATAGCTGTTTCCAGAAAGTCATCCAGTTGTTCATCCATTCCTACCTGCTCATCCCTATCCATGACTTCTAACCAATACGACACAGCCATTGTTAAGGAGTCCAGGCGGTCATCATGTGATAGTGAACCTTTGTCTCTGCTTAAGCGTGTCAGCTGATATATCAGAGAGTAATTCTGCCCTTTATTTTCATATATTATATAATCATCTTTTATAACTGACTCTGCTACTATCAACTTGTGTCTCATCATAACAGGCTCCAGTGTATCAATAATACGAGCTTCTTTCTGCTTAGTGTTCTTTACTTCTTGAATGGAGCATGGATGTATTTTGTTTAGTATAGGCTTGAATAACTGTGTAAACATGCCATCCCCGAAGTTAGCTTCTACGACAATCTCATTTACTCCATACACTTTTGCTTTATTTGCTAACTGTGTCAGTACAGAATCAGAGTATCCTTCTGAATAACCGCCCACTTCTACTACAAAAAGATATCCATTCAGGTATTTCACAATAGAGTAAGCAGTTTCATCTGTTCCCCTACCAGATGGGTCTATAGACATAACGGTACCTGTATATTTAGCTGTCTCCTTACTCCTACCAAACTCTCTATAGAAGTAATCACCTTTGACGGCTACACAAGGTAAGGAATTTAATCTGTACTCATAACTGCTTGCCCATGCCCACTTCAGTGAACTTTCATCCAAATCCACTTCTGAGACAATTAGGTCTTGTACTTTTAATGGATACTTTTCATAGTCAGACAAGTTAGTATTCAGTTTGAACTGTAAGGAAAACCCTGCCTTACCATAGGATAATCTACGTTCTTCAATTTCTTCTTCTGGGAATCGTTTAGGATCTGTTGGCTTGCCTGCGTATAGCTCCGGATTTCTATCATACGGTTCAGCAATAAAGGGAGCTAATTTGTCTCCATAGTATTCACGTTCCTCTGGTGTTTCCGGGTATACGATAGGGAATACAAAGACACCATAGCCACGATTCTGTAATTCATTATATAGCGACATCTCATTTTGAGGAGTTCCAAGGTATATAATCTTACTACTATCCCCCGGCTTTATAATAGCATCAAATTCTTTTACATCCTCGAATAGTTTGTCTCTACGGACCTGTGTACTAGAATTGTTTGGTATCTCTACGTCATCTGCAACCAATATGTCTGCACGGCTACCTGTTATCTGACCTGTAATACCAACGGATTTTACAGAAGGAGAAATATCAGGTATTGCTAAGCCAACATCAAAAAGGTTCTGTGTATTACGTTGCCCATCTCTAGGCTTAAGATCAGACAAAAAGTCTAATAAGTAAATGATACGCCGGATAAACACAGCATTAGCATCTGCTCTATCCTTACTGGCAGATACTATCAAGCATTTCAGCTGCGGGTTATTCCATAGACACCAAACAATATAAGCACAGGTAATAAATGACTTAGCTACACCACGGAATCCTTCTATAATGAATCGTTTCTGTGGGCATTTCATCAATAATGACGCTATGGCATATTGTATGCCTGTAGGCTCAGGGAGCGCAATCTCATCCCATAAAATGAACAGAAACTTACGAAAATCTTTCTTAGCGTCATCAATTTGTTTTTGTGTCCATTGTGTTAACAGTTAAATCATCATCCTCTCCAAAATCAGGTAATTCTTTCGTAATCTGTTTAACCAAAGGTGCTGTAGTTTCTGGTGTTGTCTTCAAATCATTGTCTTTTAAGAATTGTCTTACTTTAGCCAGGAATGCAGGATTTTGTCGTAATTCTTCATCCCGTATACCATCAAGTAGAGCCTGTACTTCTTCCTCTGCAAGTTTATCTAAAAGTTTAGGATCTATCTTCATTATTTCCTCACCCCTTTGCGAATTAAAAATAATAAAAGGCTCCATAGGTACTTACACCTAGATGGAGCCTTATGTGTCTCTATCCCCTTCCCAGTCGGTCTAGGGAATAATTTTAACGATATCTCTGTTCCTGTTTATATAGCTTTTGGGATTACACCCAAATCGGTATGGAAACAGAGGACATCTATCCAAAATACATTTCCGTACTTCTGCTGTGTCTCCACAACAACAATCTATACATTTCTCACGGATTGCCTTAGCCATTGATGGTTTCTCTACATTTTTCATACGTACTTTCATGTTTTTTCTCCTCTATCACGCTCCCAGAGCGTTTTTAGACACATAACACTATCCTCAGGACAAATTACTCATGGACAAAAATAACTTTTCTTATTTCACAACCAGACCAATCAGAAGACCACCTGCAACAGACCACGCCAGTTTATTTTGTCGTTCCTTCACTGCTAGTTTGTGCTTCAGGGAGTCCATTTGCTCTGTCAACGTCTTTAAAGATGTTTCTACTTCTTTCAATAAGTTCTCTGCTTTCTCTGAGCTTTTCTGTGCTAACAGCATTTGACTCTTGCAAGTCTCCAACTCGTTCCTCAGCTCTACCAACTGCTTCTTGTCCGTACTGGAGTTCTGTTCTAATATCTGCAAGTTCATCTCCAAGCTGTCTATGTTCATCTTCAATTCGTTGTATTGTGACAGTGTCATTGTGATTGTCTGCTGATTTGTCTGTGGATAGGTAGTTGTAGACGCAAAAGAGACAGAAGATAGCGAGGCAACCAATAATGCAGACAGCAACAATCTTTTCAGCATATTTGATTTTATCATCATTCATTTACAGCTCCTCATACCATTCATTCATATCAACATTAGTATCTCCAATATACTCCTTATCACTCCACTGCCAACCTGCTACATGCTTATCTGGATACGTCTGAGCAAACCCATTGTATCCACGATAATCTGCAATCCAATACGGTACATAATCAGCGAGCAAGTTCGGCTGAATGGAGTTTTCCATGTAGTCTGTAAACTTCAAGGAAGACGAGTAGATACCTGCTCTGAATCCAGCTTCATTACATTCTACGATAAAGGCTGAGCAGACTGCTGTTGTGTCTACACCTCCCGCAAAGCACTCAGGGGCTTCACAATCAAACCAGATACACATAGGCGGTGCAGGATATCCAGACAAAAGCATGATAGCTGTCTCTGCTTCCTCTCTGGCTCTTTCAGGTGTCGAAGCATGAGAATAGACATAGACACCCCACTTCAGACCGTGTTCAATACACTGTTCTACATGGTGTCTCCATGTTTCTTCTTCAGTACATCCTTCAGATATCTTGATAATGACACCCTCGACACCTGCATCAACTACTGCATCATAATCTATGTCTTTCTGCCAATAGGATACGTCAATAACTTTACTGGCCATTTAAATAACACCTCCATTAAAAAATGTGATAACTGAATAGTAGTAAAATAGTCATTATCCAACAACTCTGAAATATAATGATAACTTTTTCGTTAGCATCTACCTCTAAACTTACGAGCGTTAAGAGATACAAAATAAATTGAATAATACATAGGAATTGCCCAAAGTTAACCATTTAATTTAACCCCACGATTTAATAACAGTATAAAATAAACTAAGGATAATACATTGCAACCAAATAAAACAAAAAATAACTGTACAGGTATCTTTATCATTTACTCGTGTGTGAAGGACAGTAGCAACAATGAAACACAAAAAGCAAATGTTAAGTACAACAGAAATATCAATCATTTAAATAACACCACCTTTTATAAGGCATAAGAGAAAAAGGTACAAAATTAGAACGTACAACATCTATTTGTCCACATCCTTTTCCACATGTTTTTCTCTAGCAATCTGTGCCAAAGCATTTCGTATAAAATTAGGGATATATTGACCATACCCCAGTTTGTCTATGTTCTCTAAGATACTCATGGCCTCTACAATCGCATAGGCCCCGATGAACATCGTGCGGATCATATGCGTATGCATGGCACTGTCCAGTAAGACACCCAGACCAATGACTAAGAACATGACAGCTTTCTTACAAAGTCCTCTCGTAGCAATGGCACTCGCAAAGGAGTGTGATTTACAAGATGCAACCATGCCAGTCAGTATGTCTAAAGACACAAGAATGACAAGTGCTTGTATCTGGTCATCCACACCCCCTACAAGTGTATTGAACGCTAACCAGAGGATAGAAAAAAGACAGCCTATTTTAACTTCTGTGGCTGTCCATAAGTTCCATATTGTGTTAATCATATTAGTTAGCGAACCTCGTTTCATTTTTCATCGTCCTTTTACTTTTCTTTGAGTTTAGCATGATCAATACGAGCGTTAAGAAACATGATATATTTTTCCATACACTTAATTTGCTGTTGCATCAAGTATATTTCTGTTCCATCAAGGTTATCATAATGCTCGCCCACATATTTAATAAGTTTGTCCCATTTAGTTTCTAATTTCGCACGTTCATCCTGCATACGAATAATATAGTCTTTCATCTATCATTCTCCTATTACGTAATCACAAATGTAACCAAGGTTTTCTGAGGTATTTTGAGTGTTCTCAAGAACTCTTAAAATACCTCATCATAAGATTACCTACATTTATTATTCGCTTATTATCCGATCATCATGATATAAGACGTGCCTGGAATAAATTTATCTCTTAAATCCGGTGTGCCATTTGTCCCATCACATACATGCCATGCAAAATTAGGAGTATTTAAAGAAGGAATAATCGGGAATCCATTTGTATCTAGCTTTCCCTTGAATGCCACTATCATTCCTGTGGTCACAAGGAGATAAATAGGTTCCCATGTACCACTACCAGCTAAGAAACTAGTCTGTTGTCCTGCCAGTGGTTTTGGTACTATCCCGGCTAAGCCATCTTGTGTAGCTGTGGCCCCTGTGAAAGCATTCGAGACAACAGCGGATTCGGCTGCCTGTTTTGCACTCTCAGCTGCGTTTACCTCAGATATCTGAGCCGCATTCGCATAAGCACCTGCATTGTTTTCTGCCAAGAGTGCTTTCTCTGCGCTTACAGAAGAATTTTCTGCATTAATTCTACTATTCTCAGCATTTTTAGCGGCATTGCTCGCTTGTTCTATAGCAACAGCAACTTTTTCATCCATCGTGCTAGTAGCTGTAATCGCTTCCTGCGCTTTTGTCTTGCTATATAATGCCCAACTCCGGGAACTCTGTGTCTTCCCTGTCGTACTATCTGTGTCTGCCTGATTATCTGGTGAATCCGTAGACTCAGCCCACTTCTTAGCCGACTGATTAGATGTTTCAGAAGCACTGGCACTAGAAGCACTCTGGGAAGCTGATGTAGCCGCACTGGATGCACTGTTTTTCGCATTGGTCGCCTGTGTAGTCGCCTGTTCTACCAGTGCTGTATTCTGAGACACAAAGCCACCCTGTACCGTTTCCATGTAGTGCTTCGTTACAGCATCCTGTGGTTCTTTGGGGTCTGCAACATTTATAACACGTGCTCCCAGAGCATTAAAATTAACTCCATCTGGATACTTAGACATGCCATTGATGATTACATAGTCCTGGGATTCTTCAATCAGATGTAACTGCTGAACGTTTTCGAGCGTCATCTGTAAAGCTTTAATGAATGCACCATCAGACCATTCAATAATTCGAGATGTATTAGTTTGTCTATAAATTCGAATTGGTGTACCGTTAGCAGGTGCTTTCACGAACTCTACCTCTTTATCATTCACCGTGTAATCTGTAGGATAAGACAAAAGTGTGCCGTCTGTCCCCACAGAGACCTTAATAAACTGTTTATTAATATAATCAAATCCGAAATAAAATTTAGTAGTATTACCATCACCAATAAAAGATACACTTGCTTTTAAGTCTTGAGCCATAATGTGTTACCACCTTTCTCCATTCATAGGAATAATTTCTTTCTTTTTATTTTTGTCTCTTTTCATTTTCTGACTTTCTTTCATCTTTTCGTTCTGTTCTTTTACATCATTTGTCCCTGTAACATAATCTTTCAGCATCTGTACAGGATTGTTAGTCAGTCTCTTTTCCGGACGATTCTTAAAGTTATTTTCTACGGTTTGTCCTTTGTGGATATCAAGGAGTCCAGATAAAACTGCCTGTGTGCCAACAAATTTGTCTATCGGGAACATGTTAGCTACTGTTTTGGCATCATCTTGATATACTTCATGGTCTTTCACAAGGTCGTGCAAAGCACCCCATACACCACCAACTCCAGACACTATAGTATTAGCTGAACCAAAGGCAGGTAACTGATTGACATAATCGCCAATTCCCGTAGCCTGTCCTTGTCTATTTACAGTAGTACGTACAGTAGGAGCACCAGATATCATTTCGTACAAGTCGTTCCCATAAGATAATCCGGCTAACAAGGAACTTCTGGTAATACCTGCACGAGCAAAATTATCTGCCGTCAAGGTATCATCAAGATATTTTTGTCTTTCCTTTTCGTCTTTATATTTATAATTTGCATATACCTGTGTACGCAATGCCCAGATACCTGCACCTGCTACCCCTGAAGACAAGAGCTGTGTCATTGCTTCCCTGTCTGGTCTTTCCAAGGCTCTTGCTAAATGGGAATCCAAAGCCATTCGTGAGAAGTTCTTGAACTGAAACAGAATAGGCCACATACCTTTTTTAGCAAAGTAATTATCATTAGACAAATTAGGCTGTAAGATACCTCTCTGTACTGCTTGTGCTGACAATGCTCTCATGGAAACAAAGGCTTGATAGTCTTTCTCCTGCATTTCATGTATAGCCTTAAATACAGCATCTGGATCATCATGGTCTAAATTACCAAAGTACTTATTGATTGTGTCTTTGAATTTGTCTTCATCACGCACCCCGGCTTCCCTCATGAACCTATCAGAAAATATTTTCTTCCTTGTCTTACCCAGAACAGCCCAGTCCACCAAATCAGACATAACATCCGCTTCGCCCAAACTGACAGCCTTAGAAGTCCACGCGGACAATCTGTTTATCATGGAAGTCATATCAGAAGCATAGTCAGCCATAGTATTTGCCTTAGCCATTACCTTAGCTCTCAATCCTATACGCTCTACCTGTGGTGTGGTTAAGTCCATTGGATTCAAGAAATTGTAATGGGCGTAATCACTGGCTATACGCAGCTTCTTTATTTCATCCGGAGAAAGTGCAGTGTGTCTCATACCCTGTAAAACTTTGTCTAACCCAGGAATCATATGAGTTATGGCACGGCTACCAGTAACAGACATAAGCCCCATATTTTCATTTATCTGGTTAAGCCCCATGTTGAAGCCATTCATAGAATAGGAAAGTTTATTGAGTAAGCGTACCATACCTTTCATTGGGTCTTGTGCTTGCTTAGTTCCATAACGATACCCCATAAGTTTAGATACAATATAGTCAAATTCTTCCAAGCTTTCTTCTACCTTTGACCGATTGATAAGCCGCCTGTTTTCATTAGCACCTCGTAGTTCCCTATATATCTTGTCTCTGTAATCATCAAAGAACTTACCCATATCCGTTACACCAAAGGAGCGTAATGTAGCTTTAGCAGAACTACGGTCAGCTATTCGTTCCATGGTCTTAAAGATATCGTGGTCTCGCATACAATCATCAAAGGACCATAGGCCACCACCATTAGGAAGTTCTCTGGAAGAAATAGCAGCTGTGTCTACAGGGAATCTTCTCTGGTACTGTTCAAGCTTATTCATATGATTCAGATCACGTAACTCAATTCTGGAATTAGACAAATTTCTGTCTATGATACCATATGCCCAGTTATGAGCTTCTCTATTGATAAAATCATCTAAGGTTTCAGTAGCGAGCGCTTCTTCCTCTGCTTCTGTGATCTTCTTACCGGCTTTTCGTCTTGCTTCTATATCTGCTTCACGTTTAGCCAAGTCTTCTTTCCACATTCTTTCTAGTGCACTTCTGTCTGCATTTTCAGCTCCATATCTTTCCAACCATCTAATAGCATCATCAGTCGTGTCAAAGTGAGTAAGGAAGTCAGCTACTTTGTCTACATCAGCATTCCTGTAAAAACCTGTGTCTGGAATTACATCATCCAAAAGTCCGGCTTTATGTAGCATCCACTGTTCTTCCTTACGGAACTGTTCCGCCAACTTAACAGCTTCCTTAATTTCGTCCGGATACCCATCTATAACCTGACCTTTCTTAACTTTCGAATCATAGGCTTCCGTAAACAGTTTGCCAAATTTCTGCCTGACTTCTGTAGGAGTCCCAGGATTCTTGTTGAAAAAAGACACATACTGACTATACATCTGACCGAGATAATTCTGTAATTCTCTGCGTGCTATTGTCTTTCGTGTATTGAAGTCCAGAGTCATACCATCATTCAGTCTATCAGCATTTTGTCTTGTATCACCAAGCATCTTCCTACCAAAGTCACGGAGATGATTAGACACAGAGTTTGTAAAATGCCCATAGGTATTACCGAGATATTTACTATCCTGTAGTTTTCTGCCTATGTACTGCATCACTCTGCTCTTGAATGCTACCTGTGATTCTTTTTCCACTTCTCTAGGTGTTTTTGAACCAAACTCAGTATCTTTCTGGAAAGCTTCCTGTTCTTCCCTACTGATTATTCCGTCTTTCTTCAGTTCCGTAGGAGACACAGAGCGAGAAGCCACTGTCATATCTTCAAGTTCTGGTGCGTCCATACCGATAGAGTAAATATCTGGATGTACAATAGAATCATGAACAGGCGATTCTGGTCTAATGCGTGTACCATTGATTATGATGTCTCCAGACTCTTTGTACGTAACCCCAGTTTCTTGATACAGTATTTTCTTTAAGCTCCGTCTAACATCCTCATTAGTTACCTTTTCACCAGTATTCTTTTCGATTTGCAGACGGACGTTATTAGCTTTTTCAGAATCAGTAAGAGCTTCCATGGCATACTTAGCTTTTTCATCTACACTCTTTTCACCCTTCTTGTACAGAAAACCATTCCATGCTCCATCCGAGAAAGGTGTTTTCAGATACTTTTCAGTGGCCTTTCTTACCTGTCTACCAATATCTGGATTGTCTCTAGCTACCTGTAATAAATCAGACAGAGAAGCATCCTTATCCAATCCTGCTTTCCGTAACAAAGTGCTTGCTTTCCGTCCTACAAGGTCAGACACAGTTTTAGCCTGTTGTAATTTCGTTGTTGTCATTCTCACAGCTTTTTCCATTGCTTTACCTGTAGTTACTTTTCTACCTGTGAGTTCATCAAGCCCTTTAGCTATGTCTTCTTTAGAACGCAAAACTTCAGATACTGCTCTTTCTACAGGGGTATCATTATGTCTAAGAGCCACATTAGTTACCAAAGAAACATTATCTGCCATGTCCATTGCTCCCCTGACTGCCTGTTCTTCCTGCGCTTTTGTCTGAGCAATGAATTTCTGCATATTCTCCCCATCAAGCTTAGTGCCTGGAATATTCCGCATGGTCCTAAGCAAGCGAACACCTGCACCACCTGCCGCTCCGAGTAAGCCAGACACAGCATAGTTAGCTTCATTTATTCCGTGTCTTTCAGAAAGGAAGGAATCCGCCATATTAACTAATCCCTGTGTTGCCCCAGATTCTGCGATTTGATAGACACGTTTAGCTCCTATGTTCTCCAATGTCTTCAGGCCTAACTTAGAACCTACCTTAGCTACCATAGCACCTTCACCAACGAAAGGAATAAGATTCAGAGGGTCAAGGAGCATTCCAAGGCCACCACCAATAATGGAATGAATGCCCCAAGAAGTTTGCTCCGCTCTCTCAGCTCTATCTATATCTTCTTTCTTTGTCTTCAGAAATGCCCTGAATTGTGCTTCATTGTCGGAGTTAAGAAGTACTGACTGTTTTGCTACTTTATTATCCCCCAGTAAATCGTCCATTAACTTCAGGTCATCGTCAGAAGGTGTCCAGTTTTTCTCGTACCCTCTATTAACAGACTTTATCAAAGCAGACCGGATAGCAGATATAGTTCCATTTTCATACCACATATTCTGGAATGAATCAGACAACTTATCAAAGAAAGGCCTATTGTTTAACTCTGTATTATCTACCTTGTATATGTCCGGATTGATGAAAATAGGTAGTACGCTTGTTTGTTGTAACATGGGTCTGCTATTAGACACGGCTTTATCCATGCCACCAAAAGAAGGAACTGCACTACCTGAAGAATTTGCTATGGCATTTGCATATTCTAACTGAGAGGGATACCTGTCACCATTGAACCACTCTGGTGCATCTGAAATGACACCTGTCTCCATTGCCCTATCCGCTACACCAGAACCACCATAGTGTTCCAAAGCCATTAGGCGAGTATCCCCACCATATCTATCATACATTTCAGAAGTCTTAGCATACATTACAGCATCCTGCACATCTGGAGGTGCACTGGCAGGATCTATTCCTACATACTCTGGTGCTACACTGCTTGCATATGCATCCCATGTACCTTGACAGAACTGGTATGCCCCTGTACAACCAGAGCCAGATTCATTAGGTTTTGTATAATCCCCGCCCGACTCCTGCCCCTTGATAGCCATCATAAATTTTGCTATATCTTCCTTCTTGCTCATGAAATTCCACCACCTTTCTTACATCCAGAAATGATTACCACCATATACATACGACCGTTCATCTTCCTTAGTTTGTATAGCATTATCTCTTGCAGTATTATCTTCTTCCTTAGCGAGCTTCTCACTGGCAGGAATTTCATATGTCTGATTACCACTCTGTTCCAAGTTTGCTCTAGCTTCAGTGATAATACCGTTGTCACCCATTAAAGGATACGATACAATACCTGCCGAACTGGAGAAAGAAACTATAGATTGTCCATTAGCATTATTCGAACGATAAGACACAGTTACCACCGACGAGTCTACACCTGCACTTTCACAGTAATTCTTTAATTTACTACCAAGTACCCAGTAGAAAGCTGATCTACAGGTGTCTTCATCCGTGCCCCCTATATCACACAGTCGTGCTACTGATTTAGGAATAGGACAACCATTAAATGCATAATATTCAGAAGACAAACGATAATTAGTCTGCCGAATCGCTTCATCAACAGAGAAACCTTCTGCCCTGTATATGCGTGCGTAGTTTTTATAGGTATCATTAAAAGCTAATGAGTTAGGTTCTGTATATGAAAATCCTTCATATGAACTTCCATCAGCCAGGGAGGGTAAAGACATACCAGATACGCCATCCTGTACAGCATCCTTCATATCTTTGTCTATCTGCTCAAGCTTACTTTTGTCTCCTAATACATCTTTTACCTGTAAGTAAGTAGGAACACCCTGAGTGGCTACACACATGACACCGGCTTGTAAACTGGAATCAGAAACCATGTCGTTAAATAAACTGGGAGAACGCAAGTATAAATCAACGCATCGCTTTAAGGATGGTGTTAGTTCTTGATTGTCTATTGTCAGACTATTCAGACCTGCTGTAGCGTCATATTGCAATACCTTAGAAAAAGCTCCTTTATATGCCGGATGATAAGACAAACGCATCAGCTGAGACATAGCATTAGGATCATCAAAATTCAGACTCTCAATAGTTGAATCTATAGCAAGAATCATATCATTTTCATCTATACCAAGCGATTTTAATTGTGAAGCAGTAGTAACAACGCCATTTCCCATGGCATCTGTTGTCTGTCCATTCATAATAGCTGATAATTGTGCTTTTAGATTAATATTGCCAACAGCCGCTTTAGCCATAGCCTTAGCAGATGCAAGCTCAATCGCTCTTCTCTGTCTGTCCTCAGCTTCGATACTGGACAACTGCCCACTGACAAAACCAGAAGCAATTTGTCTATCTTCATCATCATCAAAACCATCTACTATTTCATATAGAGAACGTTTGTCTTTAGCTGTAGACACCTTATCATATATATCTCGTGTTCTCTGCATCCAGTGTGCCTTATTGGATTCATTGGCAAGGTCTTTATATTTGTCTATATCAATAAAATCACCTAAGCGTTGATTACCGTAGACAACAGCTTCCTTCAATTTAGATAATATATTGTAGTTACCTGTATTAGTAGCTATTGTCTTCATCATGTTGTCTAGTATCTGATAGTTCTTTGTCGGGTCACGCTCCTGTGTAGTGGTAAGAAGATTGCCAACTTGTGAGACAAAACTATTTTCCTCATCTTCTGACCATTTCCATCTATTGCGTGTATTTTCAGAGACAAAAGAAGATATGGCTTCAGAACGATTGATAGACATTTCTTCTTCTTTTTCTGTGATGAACTTACTCGCTACTTTACCAGTATTAACTACTCGTGATTCATACAGGCCATTATCCATAGCGTACTTATTGTTAACGTTTAGATTAGACAAATAGTCCTGAACATGTTCATTATAGAAATCATCGTAACTCTTAATCTCATCCTCAAGAGTACCTTTCAGACGTTCCTGAGAAGCATATGCATCATATCTCTTATGAATTTCAGAAGACACTTCCTGCCCTCTCAACTGGTCTATCAAAGCCAAGGCATATGGATTATCTTGCAAACCACCTATACCGGCTTTATTCAAAAGAGCGACACTATCAACAGTCAGCCGGGTATCATGATCTTCTTTACCATACAGGATAGGTACTACTTTGTCTGCAATATCCTTTTGTCTGGTATCATAATCCTGTCTGTATTTTTCTACTGCATTTTGTAGAACTCCCAAAGATTCTGCTAACTGTGCTCCTGCTGACTGTACATCTCTGGAGCGAATAGTATTTCCTAATCTAGGAGTTATAAGCTGTCTCTGATACGTGCTCTGGGGCTGTGGTGTGAACTGTCTGGCAGTACCTACAGCATTGCTAGTATTCGTATTTGCCATCTAATTCACCACCCCCTTGTATTTTTGTATGTATAAGTAGAAGGCAAAAGAGTATAGTAAGTAGGCATGTTAGGGAAAGAATACCGTATAGGAATATTTCTAGACATATAGTTTGTATAGTTGTAACTATTTGGAAGCCCAGAAGAATACGTAGGAATACTAAAGTGATACCGATTAGCTGTATATGTCTCTGGATTCTTTGCTCTCCACCATGTGTCTAATTTCATCCCCTGTGAAGCCGCTGACTCACTCGCATTCTGGTACGAATTATATATAGACAAAGCCCCACCTGCTACCTGCCCTATGAGTGACCAGACAGACGGCATTTGTGGAGCCTGTGCTTTAATATTATTAATTTCATCAATAGCTTGTCTTTTCTCTGCTTCTTTGTTCAAGTCTATTTCATCAGATTGTCTTTCATAGTTGTCTTTAATGGAACTTTCAGTACGTAACACGTCGGCACTGGAAGCTCTCTGTAGTGCCCTGCCAGTTCTTGAATTACCGCTTGTCTCTTCATTTATAGCTGCGCGTACACTAGAAGTAAGTGCTAATGCCTGCTGTCTTGTCTTCATCAAACTATTCACAGCAGAATCAAAGGCATCAACACGCTGTAATTCATAGTTCTGGAATGCATACGCTAAATTTTTTCCTATGGCACTTGCTTGTTTAGACAAAGCTTTTGCTTGCTCTTTCGCCTGGTCTCTTTGAGCTTTCCATCCTGTATAAGCCTGAGTTAACATTAGGCCACCTTGAATAGCTCCCATTGCACCCATATTATATAACTCTCCTTTCCTTACAAATTCTTAAATCTTGTTGTGTAATTGGCTTCATAACCACCACCAATAATAGACAAAGGTAATGGTGATGAATTGATTACTTTTATAACGGCTTTAGTATTCAGTTTTCTAACCGGCACTCTGAATGTTCCGGTTAGCAATGCAATATTACCTAATCTATATGAACCAACTTTCTTATTTGTCAGTTTGTACCTATACTTATTGTCAACAGCGACTTCCATAAAACCCGTATCAGCATAGTCAAAAAATACGTGTCTCAACATCAACTTATAACTAGGAATAGTTACTGTACTTCCCTGACTGTTTTTCTGTTTCATATAAATAGTAGAAAGTGTCATTTCAAAATCATATGGAACACCTACTATTACTTTGCTTCCCATCTTTGTTACATCATTTTTGAGAATTTTATTGTCTTCATACACTATACCGTCATTCGTAACTATTGAGATATGAGTATTCGCATCTCCATACAATTTAGACACATCTATAATAATATATTGGTCATCCTCAGTGGCATTAGCAGTAGACAATGTTACTTCTATTTTTCTATCAAGCATCACACGGTATTTCTCTGTATCTTTAAAATCCTCAGTATTGTAACTCAAAGTCAGTTTCTCAAGATATATTGAATTGTCACTATATTTGATAGCGAGATACATAGTAGATCCCACAAAATCAGCACCAATTACTTCACCTGTAAATTTCCATTTAGACCATGAACTCTGTACCCTATTGCCGTTCATATACAAATACTTATATACATATATTATATGCTTGTCATTATCAGACATACAGAACAGTAAATTGTCATTAGAACTACCAATCATCCTGTAGACATCATTTGGGATATAATAAGGAACATGAGCTGTTACATCTTCTGCATCCTTTACATCTGTATAATATTGAGCTACCCGATATTCATTGACAGAAGCAAAATCCGCTCTCTTAGAGACAAAGTACACAGAATTACCCGCACCAACAGGAATAACATCTGTATCTGAAGTAAACTCTGTAATACTATCCAGCCTGGCATTTTTAGGAGATAGTGTACCGTCTGCCGTGAGTGCAAACTGTGTCTGGCCGGAGAATACGTATAAAGCACCTGAGAATGGAATAGCATTATACAGAACAGACACTTTGTTGTTAGGTGCGTTCGTATCTATCGTATCATCATCCTGTACATCCACTACACTCTGCATCCAGAAATTAAATAAATCTGAAGAAGAAGACAAAATGATATTCTCACCACTAAGGAATCCAAGACGATTTCTGTAGAAAAACAAATCATTGATAGTGCTACCAACAAATGATGGTTCTTCATTACTGCTCTCATCACCTGTTTTTCGTTCTGCCCAGTCTAAGGTTTTGAAAGTAAAGCTTCCATCTGAATTACGAATTAGAGCATGTGGCATCGTCTTTTTGTCTATTGTATTATCTATTCCTGTCTTCACCGACTCTACCCAAATGTTTCTACTGGAAGAATATTTTACATAGTAATCGTCATCAGCATTAGACTCACCTCTAATTAAGACAATGTAGCCATCTGGAGCAGAAGCAGGTAAGTTTGTGAATTTATTCGTATATGATGTAATTCCAATTAGTGCCAAGTTGTTGAATGAGTCAGATGTTTCTACCTTGCTAATATTACCTCTAACACGTAGCCAGGACGAACCTGTATCAACCGTATAACCTGCACTACGAATTTGTGTTGCTAGTTGGTCACGTATATAATCAGTAGCAATATTCTTTACATGAGCTGCTTGTGAACCATCAGGAGTTTCATAGGAAGCGACCTGCTTACCATCAATAGACACTTTGTACGTTCTACCATATTGCCCCTGTTTGACATTAATTAGACACCCCTGATTAGCCATAGTATCAGAAGTCTTAACGCCAGACATACGTACTTTCTTTGTCTTATTCAGAATAAATGTATAGTCAGCCACCGTAATAGCTTTCATTTGAGCATATGAATTGCCTGTGATACCAGACAAATAATCTGGGTCTTCTACAGTGACTTTTATTTCCTTGCCCGACAAATCAAATACTCTGATACTCTTTTTCGTCACATCTAAGATTACAATATATCTCTCAGTTTCATCTCTATTTATAATATGAACATATAGGTTATCATTTGTCTCAGTACCACTAAACAGTTTACTTATAGATATAGTAGGAGGTCTTTTCTGTAATCCCCCTGCTTCAGTACTGTAGCCATTAATTTGTTCCTCTAGCTGTTCAGCATGACGCAACATAGGTGACTGTTGAGACACACCTTCTATAAAGTTGTCTATTCTCTGGGTCATATTACTCATCGTGTTCCCACCTCAGATACAGAAGTATTATTAAAGACATTTACTTTCTGTGTGTCTAACTCGTATGTCATTACATCAGCATACGCTTTAGAAAGTTCAGAAGACAAAGAGTTTTCGAGTTCAGCATCCCCCAAGAAACGGGTAGAAAATGCTAAAGCCGCTTTTGTCGTTACATATTTTCTGAAAACCTCCGGTAGTTCATCGAAAGGAATAAGCACAATAACATTACTAAAAACTACAGATGTGGCAAATTTGTCTGTACTGTCTGTAATGTTATAAAGATATCCACCTCTATTTCTGTATTCAGTTGAGCCTAAACGTAAGAAATACGTATTCCACTTTATTTTTCCTGTGTTTGTATCTGGAAATAATGTAACCTCTGGAATAGTATTGAAGTCCCATCCTTCCTGTTGTATCTCCCGGCTTACAGATTCTATCATCTTCTGAGCCATTGTAGCATCTGCATTTTCTGAAACTTCTTCGATAGACAAAATTCCATCCTCACCTGTGGCTGTGATAATTTCATTAATTGCATCTAACTCAGTCAATGGTGTAAGTATCATATGTCTCACCTACCTTTCTTTACAGAGAAATAAATAGGGAGAGGAACCCTAAAAGTAAACCTCTCCCATCCATAAACAAACTTATACAGAAGCAGAAATAGTACCGATTGCGCAAGCTTCCGGACGCAAACCACCGTGTCCCATAGAATACTTACCAACTACCTGATCCGCCTGGTATTCGATACGACGGGCAGTTTCTACAGCAAGGTCTTTCAGTTTAACTGTACCAACAGCAGTATGATGAGCGGCGACAAATACGGTTTTGTCTTTATATGCAGACGGGAAATCGTGAGCAACACCAGACCGCAAGACATGTTCACCATCTGCTCCGCCAATAGTAAGATGAGGAACTTCAATGATATTGAATCCTGCGAGTTTGGTAATGTTCCCATCAACAATAGTACCAACAGCACCATAGTCACGGTTGATAGCATTCCACGAATTAATGAGAGCTGCTACCCCTTCTGGTTTCATATAGACATAGCGTTCATCATTGGGTACGTACTGATTAGAAAACTTAGCTTTCAGTTCGAGAAGCATCTGTACAATCATCTTACCTTCAGCTTCCGTAATACCAATGTCACCAGAAGCCAGCTTTTTCTCAATGATAATACCTTTACCAAGACCTGTAATGTTTTCAGTATTAGCAATAGCCAGTTTAGCAATTTCAGCAAGAATAGCACCATCGGCAGACAAAGCAAGTGCTTCACCCATCTGTTTGGAATATTCCTGTCGTACATCAAAGTGAGACATAGCTTCATAAATGTCAGTAATCAACTGGTCAGAAGTAAGCAAGCCATCAATACCAATAACTTTTTCGTTATGCGGAATGGCTTCTCGTACGTCATCCAAAGACTGGCCCGGTGCAAGATAGTGAGCAGTCGCCCGACCCATTACAGGGAAGCTTGCTGACTTGCCACTGGAAATAGTACGAACGATATGATTATTCACACTTTTAGAAGCTCTATCGAATGCAGAAATAACTTCACCACTGAATACTTTAAGAAAACCCTGCAAAGCATCAGACTGCCCCTGATTAAGACCGGGCTGAGAAATATTTGTTAAATTTGCCATATTAATTAATCAATCTCCTTTTGTTTAAAATAATTTAGAATTAATAACCTTTTGTTCAACTTCATGAGTATAGGCTTTGTCTTTACCGTACCGAGGGTCAGACATAGCTTTAATCATGTCCTGTCTAGAAGTGAATCCTGCGTTTCCGTTGCCTGCCCCAGAAGAACCACTTCCCATAATAGTACTTTTCTGTGTACCCTGAACTGCAATCATGGCAGACTGGATACCAGACAGCATCGTCTTAATTGCTAACACATTGCCACTATTCATCGTGTCATTCCACATTTTCTGATAGTCTGCATTCTGTATCTTTGCAAAATTCTGTAATTTAGTAAATTGTTCTGCACCACCTACACTTTCTACAACATGCATAGCAAGCCGTTCATACTCAGCTTCCATACCATTGATGTATGCATCTACTACGCTCTTAGGGTATCCGGCCTTTTCTAATGCTTCCAAGGATTCTTTGGACAGCTCACCATTATCTGTATATTCCTTTTCAAGAACATTCCAATCGACACCTTTGTTAGACAAATCATTTTTAAGATCTGTATTTGCCTGTGTCTGAGCATCAATACGTTGCTGTACATTCGCATCTACATCCTGCCCAGTAGGTTCATTCGTCTGCTCCTCATTCGTAGTAGTCGTAGATTCATGAGTATCCCCTTGTGCTTCAATAGTAATATTCTGATTTGTCTTAATTTCTACATCATTGTTTTCCACTGCGGGAGTAGTTTCTACATTAGTTAATTCATCAGCCATTAGTTTCATCACCACCTTCCTTTACTGCTTGCATTGCCACTTCTTGCCCCATAGCCATTTGCTGTTCTTCCTCTATCTGTTGCTGTGTCTTAATCAAACCTTCTGTCTCTACACCAACACCAGTAAATAAGTTAAGAAGCATGACATTCCAGTTAATCATTTCCTGCGCTCCTGGTATCTGTGAAATAAGATTCAATACAGTAGCATATTTTTCAAGATCATGCCCTCTTCCCAGTGCTTCAAGACCAGTAGTAATAGTAGGCTCTACTGTCCCTTCTGGTAAATTCGGAACTTCACCTGTACTCTGTAACTGATTAAGGATACGCCGTACCAACGGCAATTGAAGCTCTTGAGACAAAATAGAATAAACTCCACCGAGAGTATCTTCAAGTTCAGACGCTACTGTTCGAACTTCTTCAGCGGTAACTCGTTCAGCATTCCGCTGTACTACAGAAGACAAAAGGAACGCAAAAGATAACCGATTTTCTATAGCATCGGCCTGCGCCTTTGTCATATTGAAGTCATAATATTTGTCCAACTGAAGAACTTCCACATCTTCCTTACGACCTGCAACAAAATCACCACTGGTAGCATTTTCCAATTTCTTAACCCTTGTTACACCGTTGGGATTTACAAGGAAGTAGATATTAGCTGCTATAGTTGACAGTTTGAACATGGCTTTAGACAAATTTTCCAAAGAGTTTAAATCACCTAAGTATTCTTCACAGAAGGACCTGCCATAAGATTCACCATCCATCTTAACCATACGAATAGGAATATAAGGTGTCTTAGCTATGGGATAAGTCTGTTCACTTCCTTGAATTACCTGTTCATCCACCTCTTGATAAGACAAATAGTTATCACCACTTCTGCACACATGTGTATATACATTTATAAGGTCTTCTGGTTTCTTGTCTGTCTTAATAAGGTTTTGTATGGTTTCATCAAGTGTTGCATACGCTACTCTATCTAATGTAACAATCTGCACGACATTGCCCAATCCATCTCTTTGTATTACATAGTCCATCAGTTTGTACAGTTTGATACCGCCCTCAGCAGGTGGAAGAAACAGCAAGGCATTTCCGGCAACAATCAGCTGTTTAATACTTTCCAGGACCGTAACACGTATCTGATTAGACTCTATGTACTTCATCACTCTGTTCTCAATCATCATCAGAGCCTGTTCAACCTGCGCTTTTGTGTCTTCCTGCCCATTATTCATATACTCAGCTAATACTTCATCAGACATACCTAATCTGAAGAAAGGCGAGTTCGGCGGCATGAGTGCAAGAATCAACTTAGACGCAAGGTTATTGACACCTCTTGCTCCTACCGATTGATATGGTGTCTCATATTTCGTAGATTTATCATCATTTTCTTTAGGGAACAATGCAGGAATAGTGACCTTTGCACAATCAACAGCACGATCAACATAAGGCTGTCTGTCCGACTTTAATCGTTCATATGTCTTCTTTGCTCCCTGCTCCTGCATTTCCTGTGTCGTAATATCCGCCATATCTTAGATATTCAGCCCTGTGTAACCACCACTGTTGCCGCCAGAACCGTTGTCTTTAGATATGAGAAGCCCTGCTTTACCTTTTTTCTTCTTCTTGCCATTGGAATCTAATGTGGTATTTTCAGTTCCTAATACAGGTGCTTCTGGAGCCTGAGCCTGCGTACTCGCCTGTATCTGTGCTCCTGTAACTTCCGGTGTCTGTACCTTTACAGTCTGTGAACCGCCACCACCAACACCAAGAACCTTCCCAACAACTTTAAATGGTGCAGACACTACCTTCTTCAGTGCCCTACCAATTCCACCACTCATACGTAAATCATTCTCCTTTCCCATCAATACTGTTTTCTAAATAATTAATAAGGGAACATATACCGTCCATAAAACCTAACTGATACTCAGCAGTAAACTTTTTATTAGCGTTAAGGAAATAGTTAGGTGTAAATGTCTCCCGTAAATTTGCGATTAATTGTGCAGACACTAGATACCGTAATTCTTCATTCAACAGCATCACAATCCTTTCTAAGACAAACGTAAGTGGGGTACTCCTCAGAATACCCCTTAACCTTTTTATAGCTATTGTTAGAACCCAGAAACGCCCCTGCAAACACTAAGTCACATTGATTTTCCTTGCACAAATCTTTTAAAAACTGAGCCGCCACTCTGCCGAACCCTGCATAATCATCAGACATGCTCAGGACAAAGACTTCTTCCACAGCCTTAACCATATATCCCCACCAGACAAAATCCGGATTGATATTAAAGGCCACTACACCAACAAGGGTGTCTTTGTAATAAAAATAGGCAAGTTGACCATACCTGTTCAGTTCAGTAACCATTTTGAATACTCTGTCTTTGTCCGCGAGTGGCTCGATTACCTTGTGTCCTTTCCGTAACTCCCATAAACGTTCGTAAACACTATAGACAAGTTCGGTATCCTGACTACCATAGGAAACTACGAATCGGGTTCCCAGAGCTTTATACTCCCTGTTTTCCAATCATAATCACCTGCCTTGTGCAAGATATATGCTAACCTTGCGTTTTTCAGTGCTTCCTGTTCATTTCCTTGATATGCTTTTACCACCGTTTCCCATGTGTACCCCAGTTCATCTAGAATGCGTTTTGCTTTCACTTCACCAAATCCCGGAGCACCTTTGTAATTATCTGTTGAATCCCCTAAAATAGTTTGATATAGATGAAATTTGGCTGCATCCTCATCTGTTGTCTGGAAATATTTGTCTCTCATGAAATCATAGAATTTACCCGGTATAGAGCGAAAATCTTTGTCTCCCGAAATAAGAATGTAATCACCGTCAACTTCACGTGTCAAAAGACCTGCACAGTCATCCGCTTCTAGATGTGGTTCCATGTAGCTAATATAGTTATCACGAATCCATTCACGCATCGGATTGAAACACACAGGTCTACGCTTGCTCCTCCTATTCGCTTTATAGTCAGCAAAAACTTCTACATTACGGAAATTATCATGTTCTTTATCAGTAAGACACATGAACAGCTTATAGTCTCCATCATATTTATAATGATTTAATACTTTTTCCGTAAGATCAGTAACAAAGTTATCATAATAGACACATGCTTCTCTCATATCACAGTGCAAGGTCCAGATATCATTGCTCCAATGAACAGCTTTTTCACATTCCAGGAGAGAGATAAAAAGTAACATGTCAGCATCAAAAATAAGATTCATCATGAGAACGAACAACTCTTTTCAGTGCATCTATCGCAATTCATAAAATCTCTATCAAAAATCTCTGGTGCTGACTTTGCTAACAGTTTCTGAATCTGTTCTGCCATTTGTCTATGTTCCTTCTGTGCTCTCTTGCACATCCGCTTAGGCAAATACTCATACCATGCCCTGAAGTTTCCTGTAATAAGTAATTTATATTCAGCGGCTTTAGGCAGTAAGTAAGCAGCATCTTCTTTATTCTTACAACCATCTTCTACAGCATACTTATAATCAGCCATATGCTCTATCAGCAGACTATCTAAAAACTCAATGCCAGTCTTGTGAAAGTGTGTAAGTTCGCATCCCCTAGAACTCTGTACTGTAAAGGAAAAATGTCTGTGTCTGGTCAGTTGTAGCAACACAGAAATAGAGCACTGAATCTCAAACGTTGCTGAACAATGTTCAAGTACAGACAAATGCCCTGCTTGAATAGCTTTCTTTACCGTCTTTTCTCCTACAGGGCGCTGATAGCATTCTCCCATAGCTCGCTGAATTAACTGAATATAGTTAGGCGTAATAGCAATTAGTTCTACTTTAGGCAACGCGCATACCCCCTTTTATTTTATTTCTCTCTGTATATTGATATAACCTCGATATCCTCAGCAAACGGATGTATTACATCTTCTATTTTGTCATATGCTTCTTCTTCTGAATCAGCTTCAATGAGAACATACTCATCTAATTTATATTTCACATGAGCACAATATTTCATTATCCTTTATCTCCTACAGCATTCAGTTCAGCTAATTTTAAGATATTTTCATATCGAGCCATTATTTTGTCTTTGTTCTCTTTTGCTACCTTTTCTGTGCGGAAGCAATTACCCATGGCCTTGTTGAAGGCATCACTAAATATACCCCCATAATAAACACTGCTATACACCGTTCCTGAAGTAGGTAAGATTGAGTAATATTCTTCCCCATCTTTAGGAATGAAAGGGAGCCTTTCTGCCAATCGCTTCATAGCTAACTGTAATCCCACTTCGATATTAAAAGCATCATCAGGATGGCATTTTGAAATCCCTGTCTTCCCACTGTTGTCCTTCACTACGATTTCTCCATCTTTGCGAATAGACACATGTGTAAGGCATGTCCCCTCAGGTAAAAACTCTTTCTCATACTTAGCAATAACAGTCTCAACATAAGATTGAAACTCTTTACTATCTATTAGATCTATGTCAAACTTAGGTGGCTTTTTGGTAAGCTGAATGCTATTATAGGGTTTTAAAGTTTTTAAATCAAACGTTGGATTCTCACTGTCATCAAAAAACCACAATTTAAAAAATTTGTCATCCGATACAACCAGTACACTTTTATCCTGCGTGTCGATAATGGTAATTGTCCCTTTCATTTTAGTACTTCCATTCCAAATTACTTCCATACCAATCTTTGCTTCTTCAAATTTCATAATAGTCCTGTCTCCTTCTCATCAATGACATTCGTACCAATTGTGCCCTATGATACCTTCCGTATCTAACTGACACTTAAAGTTATAGTATTTTTGTGTATCCCTCATAGCTTCCTGTGCTTCCCTTACTACAATCTTAGCAATGTCTTTATTACGACACGCTATCTGTTGTTCATCGTGCACCCATGCCATGAGCTGAAAATCTTTACCATGGTCTAATCCCAGGTTCAATAAGCGTTCTTCAGTTCGTACAATCCAGTATTTACAGACAATAGCACCTGCTGACTGTAATAGTAGATTAAGGGCACTATGGATAGACCGAGTATAAAGCAATCGACCATCAAGTCCCTTCAAATATCGTGTTTTCCATTTCCTTTGTCTGAGTCCTACATCATATTCAGACAAAAGATTTTTTACATAACTCTGTAATTTCTTTATAGCAGGAGTTTCCTTTAAGAACTTCTTCCGTAGTTCTGCTCCATGCTCTGCTGTACCACCTACAATCTGTCCAATCTTTGCATCACCTGCCCCATATAAAAAACCATATATAAACGTCTTCGCCATATTTCTCTCTGGCAATCCTGCGGCTATCTGGTTTTTCGTATGAATATCACCATTGACGCATTCGTTAGCATATTCACCATTGTCAAAAGGATACATGTAGTGAGATAGACACCGTAGTTCCAGTCCACACGCATCTATACCGACCTGATACCATCCTTCGGGTACGGTAAACAGTTCTCTGCACTCCTTACCATACTCTGTGCCAACATGTGGTACTTGAGCAATATTAGGTTTACGGTGTGTGGCTCTGCCTGTAATAGCTCCATTAGGATTAACATGTCCGTGTATTTTCCCATCTTCACTTACGAGTTTCAGCCAACCGTTTTTCCCATCAATCAGTTGTCCTAGTCGCTTAGTCAATAAGAAGTTTTCTTGAAATAGCTCAGCAAGTTTACGAACTTCTTCTGGTGCTTCTGTGTCTTTTACTATTAATTTAAAGGTTTCTTCATTCAGCTGTATCTTCCCGTCCTCAGTATGCATATCCGGATTACTGAAAGGATATTTGTAGTAATCTTTCATGATCCATAGAACCTGCTGTCTGCTATTAGGATTGAATTCTTTATATCGCTGAATAGGAATGCCTGCTTTATATCCCTTGCTTTTGTTATCTCTTTTAGGGATGAAAACTTTGTCGGGTATACGTGGAACCATATGGGCTAACTGATTCAGTACTTCAATCTGTTTATTCTGTAATGTAGACATAAGCTCTATCGCCTTTTCTTTATCGAACGTAAATCCATTGTTCTCCATCCTTACCATCAACCACTGAGCCTTATGTTCCAAAGACAAAGCCTGTTCCGTAGTAGTTTTCTTACTGCATTTCTTATACAAAGCTTCTGTTACAACAACGTCTTGTTCGTTATAGTCCAACATTTCTGGAGTGAAAATTGCCCAGGCATCTTCTGTCTCACAGTAAGTACCTTTAAGTACTCCCAAACGATATCCATATGCTTTTAGAGAGTGTGAACCATACAAGCGTTTTGGTAAGACACCTATTCTTGTCAGTTTGTTATCAATATAGTTGACTTCAGAAAACACCAGACGAGCGTAGACAAGAGTATCAATAACTTTGTCTTTACAAACAGTGAACCATGGGTATAGCTTCTTAATGGCAGGTAAGTCGAATGCGATTACATTGTGACCACATATCGTTTCACCTGCCACCATCAGCTTTTTTATACCGTCTTCTATGTTTTCTGGAGTATACCGATACATCGTGTCTGTAGAAGTGTCTTTAATACACATGCAATGGATTTTAGTTAAATCTTCTAATAGTCCATCCGTTTCAATATCAAAAAACAACATATCCTACAACCTCCATCACATATACAGCTTTACATCCTCAATCTTCTCTTTAATTTTGTCTTCTGCACGTTTAGTTTCTTCTCTTAGTTTAATCAGAGAGTAATTCAGTTTTTCCATAATCTGCTGACCATACTGAACACGCCGCACCTGGCACTTATAGGCCTGTTTCCGGTAAAACTCTTCCAATCGCATCAGAAATTTTAATAGAATCATTAGGTCCTCCTTTCTTAAGTATAATGTCGTTTAAAAGCTTCCTTCTGACGTGCTGTGGAAAAACTATCAATACGTTTGAGATAGCCAATGACACGAGTGGCATAACCAACATTGGTACTTCCACATTTCGTGCACTGCCTTTCCGTGTTCACATCGATATATCCACAATCGTCACAAATTGTCATTAAGCAGTTAAATGTCCAGTAATTAACGCCCTTCTTACCTGCAAGACACATTAGTTGATACGCCTGTTTCTCAGTCAATAACTGCGCCAAATTAAGATGACAAGCTGCTCCCCCGTCAAGAAACGCTGTAGTACGTGAACCATGCATATCAAGTTTGTCTATAATGCTGTACTCACTGCTCTCTACAGGAAAGAAATAGGAATTATAGCAGTCTCTAGGAACCACTAAGCCATCTTCTTTGTCCCACTTCGCATTCTTCACACCTAAATTTTCGGCAGGGACAAACTCCGTATTATATTTAACTTTGTATCTTTGGCCATCCTCTTTATTCAACAAGTAGATAGTCTTCAATGTATCTCTATAGAAATCTATGTCTGGTTTACCATGCAGAAACTCAGAAGCTTCCAACATGCCATTGATACCAACGGTAAGAAACTGCTTGTCCAGATTAATAAACCCAGCTGTATACGCGGGCAACAAACCACTATTCATGTAGTCTTCAATCACTGCCCTGTGCGCCAAAAGGTACTTATGAACACGTTTTACAATGTCAGATACAGTATGGTCTTTCTGTTGTACGAGTCTGTTCATGTTCAGTGTAATAACCTGTATGGAACCTGTAGATACCCCGCCTGCTCCCAGTGTATAGCTAAACGTATTGTCAGACAGTTCGTTGCGCAATCGACAACAGGAAGCAAGTGAGTCAACACTTTGTGATTCATAGACAAAGAAGCTCAGACCTTTGGACATTTTCTCAGCACACATCTCTGCAAATTCTGTGTCTACAGGAACTCCCTCATCGTCGATAAGCATAGAAGCTGTTAAAACGGGATATGTCAGTAGCTCTTTCTCCCTCTCTTTCCTAAACCACTCCATAAAAAGCTCCTGCAAATCATGGAATGAGCCATAATACATAGCCTTTGAACCATCCGGGAAATGAAATGTACCAAATAGGTGCTCAAAATAATGCTTGTCTAATACAGAGATATTCCAGAACACGCTCTGATTTCCCCGCGCACTAGCAGGCTGATTCAAGGCATATACGACACCCTGTAGGGCCTGCTCTACCTCTTTCTTGTTAGTAGTTATGTAAGCACTGCCATATGTCTTTCTCGCAAAATAATCAAAATATAGCAGAAATTCGACAGTAGCCACAGCACCTGCAAAACCAGACGCTACCTGATAGACAAGATTAATGAATGATCCACAAAAACTATGCAGGTTCTTTGGTGCTTTGCTTGTCCCACCCAGAGGTTTAGTACCATTTAGCAGGAAAGGAAACAAGGTAATAGAAGCACAGTAGGGACGCAAGGACGTTTCATCATGGATATAAATAAAGTGACTTTCTATGTCCTTGATATACTGTGCTCCTAGTCCAGGAAACATGCTGTCTAACTTTTGCTTCACAATCTCTCTATTAATCTGAATCGTCTCTGGCTTATACAGTTCCGCTTCCAGAATGCCTATGTTTTTTGTGTCTACATTAGCATTACTATCAACTAATGAACCATCAGCACTATTGGACGCTTGTGAATACTTCTTAATATAATCAATCTTCCCCTGTATCTGATCAGGAGTTAAGTTCAAAATCATTTACCTCTATTAAGACTCCTTTCTACAAAATCTACAACATCATTGATGTATAGCATGGAATCTTTTTTGTCTCTATACACACCGTCAACATCAAGATGATATGCTTCAATATATGGATATACTATACCCTCATTTGCACTTTCATCACATTTCATATTGAAATATAACTTGGGATATCTCTTTACCAATGATGGATATAAAGACAAAATAGCATCACAGTATGCACAACCTTTAATAACATGTAATGTGAACGTCATTGTTACCACCTATAAGAATTTATAATTTTGTACTTCAAAAAACAGCTGATTGGTAGCTGGAGAATCTAATCCACCGTAATCCTCTTTATAGCAGCCTACTTTAATCCATCGGCAATATTGAGACGCAACGAATAAATCATTAGCATCCCAAGCTCCCATGTAGATACCAACATCCATAAATTCAGACACAGGCTTCAACACTTTGTCTGCAAATTCTTCAAAATCCATGCCATTCCGATTACCACCCATGAACACAATAGCTGTTACATCATCTTTGTATTTCTTGACAATAGACAAAATTTCATCTACCGTTTTCATCGGTGTATTCAAATGTGTATCCCACAGAAAATCACTATGACAACCTTTACAATGGCACTCACAATTCCCAATGTTAAAATACAGAGTGATTTCATCTGGAATTTCTGTTAATGTAATCCCATAATCATGAACAGGGACCTTAAAACTCTGCTTCATCATCATTATTATTCTCCCTCTTTCCTTTTACTTCTAATCTATCTGTCTTCTTACTGTACTCTAGGTATCCGGCTATTCCAGTATCGCCACTGAACCGATTCTTAAGAACCCGTATTTTTATGGTGTTTTTCGTATGTTCATCCTCATCCTGTTGGTTTCTCTCCAAGCCAATAACTATGTCTGATAACTGAGAAATTGCATGAGAACCTCTTAACTGAGACAAAGACGTTATTCCGCCTTCCTCATGAGATTGTTGCGATGTATCTGGTCGCCTTAAGTGACTGATAACCAACATACCTACACCAGTTTCTTCTACTATGCTCCTCATTTGTGTCATAAGATAGTCTATGAGTTTCCGCTCATTATCTCCTTCAAGCCCCGAAACAGCTATAGACACATGATCTAAAACTATGAAATCACACTCTTCTGAGATAGCCAGGTATCGTATTTTGTTGAGTAAGTTGTCACCATCGAGTGAACCAAAATGATTGTATAAGACATAGTGACCTGTACCCAGTGTCTCATCGAATGCTTTATGATATTCTTCTTCCGATATTGCATGTCTATTTAAGTGCAATCTATTACCTGTATGGATAGACATAAGGCCGATTGCTGTACGCTTAATATTTTCTTCTAGCATCATACAGCCTATCTTTCTGCCCTGATTGACACCTAATTCATACATAAGTTGTCTGACAAATGTAGTTTTACCTACGCCTGTCCCTGCGGTAATCACTACCAGTTCGCCTTTTCGCATACCGAGTGTCATGTCATTTAATGGAATATCCCAAGGATAACTGTACCCTTTTGTGTCTTCCTCACTATCTACAATATCCCATAGTTCAGCACCATTAACTATTCCATCCGGCCTGTATGGTTTCGCATTCCATATAGCATTTATCACAGCTTGACCTTTGTCATTTAACAGACATTCGTTAGGATCTTTCATAGGTAAATTAGCTACCTTAATGCCTTTGAGAAGGCCTGCACATTCTTTTACGGCCTTTCTCCCCGGCTCATCCATATCGAACATCAGAATGATTTCATCGAACTGTGAAAGCCACTCCATGTTATGCGTTATCACTTTTTTAGCAGACACAACACCTGTTGGGATAGACACAACTGGATACTTATTTCCCTGCAGCTGTGAGACAGTAAGACAGTCAATTTCACCTTCAGTGATAACTAACTTTCCCCTGCCAGAGAACAGCTCCTGTCCGAAAAACCTTTTAGAAATCTTTCCGATTGTCTCAAACGTCTTATCTGGATAGCGTACTTTCTGACCTATCAGCTCCCCTGTGTCGTCATAATAGCAAGCTACGTGAACAGGTTTCCCGTTGTGATATCCTGTGTAATAATGATATTTCTCACATGTGTTTGTCATAATACCGCGCTTTTTTAGTGGTGAGAAAGACAAAGAGTTTATGTCAATCAATTTACTTTCACGCGCTAAAGTATTCCTGACTGTCTGACATGAGAAACAATATGTGTGCCCATCTGAATACTCTGTTAATGCATCATGAGAACCACAATCCGGACACGGTAAATGCGTTTTAATAGGAACATTATCATTCATAATAGTTTTCTTCAGGTATATCTGGATATTTTACATTGATATCATTTAGAACATCCTCCAGAGATAACCGCTGTACTCTAGTCATTAAATCTCTACTAATGGAATCAACTAAGATGTGCACTCCAAACTCATTGTCTGCCAGTTCATACCCTGCAACCGCTTCCAGATTTCTAATATGATGAATCGTACCATCCTTAGTAATAATCATGTGATATGGAGCAGTAAAGTCACCCTTAGTTCTCCTAATCTCCTTAAGCAGTCCAGGGACAGACAGACCATTTAAATCATGCCAATAGACACGTACAAATTCTGTGTCTTCTCTGTCTCTAAACTTTAACAATAACTATTTCTCCTTTCTCTTTTTCAGTAGTAATCCTTCTGTATCCTTAGGCTCTTCTTTCAGCCAACTGTCTGGTATGGAGTCACCTATGTGATACTTGAAACCATGTTCTTTACACCATGTACTACATTTTTTCCCCAGACTATGCAGTGTCTGATCTGTTCGGAAGACAAAGCGTATATCTAAGTTCGGATACAGCTTCTTGATACGCAACATCTTCCCTCTGGCTGCGGAATCCAGAGAACCCCTGTAGTATGAGCTTTTGCCAACATGAGCATACCCACCTTCACCATCTTTGGCTTCTACAATAATGCCGTTAGGTAGTACAAAATCAGGTGTATATGTATGTTCCACTGTGTACTTCAAAGAATACTGCTCATATGCAAAAGAGACACTTCTGTCTTTTAGATTCTGTAAAAGTGTCTCTTCATACTTTGAACGTGTACCACGTTTATTCTTATGTATGCCACCAATTCGTATTAGAAATCCACCTCATCTTCCTGCACGTCTGCTTCTTCCCCTTCAGGACGTTTCTTAAACTCGAATTCATCTGAACCGTCTGTACTGTATTTGACAAGATTAGTGACCATCATGCTCTGTAAGTAGAGCCGTACGCCCCACTTCTTAGCAGAATCATAGAAGAATTTGCAGTTACAGGCTACTTCTACATCAGAGCCGTTCCCAATAAGTACATCCTCCGGAATAATTTCACCATATTCGTTGTAAATAGGGATTACCTTATTAACCTGCTTGCCTGTAGCTTTTTCGACATAGAAGTGTTTAGTCTTTACCTTTACCGTTTTTCTACCTGTGGTTTCATCAACCTTGATGGGCAGTGTGATTTCACCATCACAACGTTTGTCTGTAAACTGTTCATTTTTGCATTTGTCAGTAAAGTAGTCTTTCATACGCTGAAGATTTTCCTCAGGCATTTCAACCTGTACAGAGTATCCTACAGGATTTCCCTGATATGTTTCTGGTGTCCTTACTTTTGCCCAAAATGCTTTCCCTTTGATTTTCATTCGTTATCGCTCCTTTTTCTGTTGGTGGAACCGAACCCACCTGTTCTTTTCTGGATTGGGATTTTATCCCTCTTCTCTCTACTATGTGGGACAATAGAAGAAAATTCCCACTTCGCACTGCAGAAAGGTACCATTTGTGCCATTCGAGTCCCACTTTTGATGAAAACAGTATTTTTAGACAAATTATCTAATAGCAGACAAATTTCGCCTTTGTAATCTGAGTCAATCAAACCAACACCATTAGATAACCGTAATGGAGTATTCAGCCCTACACTTGACCGTAGCATAATGTGTACCTGCATTCCTTTAGGGATATCCAAAGAGAACCCTAAAGGCACAAGCGTCCCATGACCTACACTATGAAAAGGTGGAATATAGGTATCATCTGGTACTACTAAGTCTGCACCTGCTGAACCCTCCGTCTGAATCTGTGGTAACTCAACATCCTCTCGTAATTTATGAAATCCAATTTTATAAATCATACCGTAATCCCCTTGCCCTCCTCTGCTTCTGCTAACCACTGTTCGTATCTCTGTATCTTGTCCATTTCCTTTTGGATATCGTCTTTATGTCCCAGGCGTAATCTGTATTTCAGAATGTTTCCCTTGAGAAATCCTATGAACTCTTCATGTGTGAACATGCTCTGCATTATCAGAATAGGTTCCAAGACACTGTTTCTGTAGTGGGAGTCGTGGTAGCAATCTTCCTCCTCCTCATCATCCTCGTATAATGACAAATAATTCTCTTCTACTTCAAAAGAACCTCTCTCTTCATATCCGCAAACTGTGACATAATACACGTTGTCCACTGGCTTGCTGTCCACAACCTGCGCTACCAGACCATTATATGCAGACGAGACATAAGATATGGGTACATCATGAATAACTACATAATCTCCTATGCTATACATTTTTCTTCTCTGCTCCTTCCTAGTATTCCTTAGGAATACTACTAACTAACTACTAAGTAAGTAACCAAGAAAGTAACTAAGTAATACTTAAGTATACCTAAGGCATTCCTTTCCCTTCTCTCTACTATGTGGGACAATAAGATTTTCAGTATATGTGGGACAATTAAAAAGTAGAAGCAGAAGTCTTGACTTTTGTCTAAACCTATGCTTCTACTCTGTGCGCACTTCTGCAAAACTCTATGTTCTTACTCAGTGAAATACAAATTTGCTAGACAAAATAGAATTGATATCTAATGTGCCTTTTTGAGGTAAATCTATATCAATATGTTTGCCTAGCAATTCTTCCGCGTGAGCTTTAAAATCTTTTAGTGGCTCATTTTCACTATACAGTTTAACCATTTGCTGTCTAATAACTTCTCTCAGCTCCTCTGCTTCACCTAATGACGTACCAAATGAATCATGGACTGTAGTGAAGTTAGACACATTTTCACAAGCATTAACAGACATCATCAAGTGAGTAGCATCTAGGGAGTGAATGAAGTTAGGAGCAACACCAGACACCTGCTTCTTTTTGTCTGTGTCTTCCCCTTCCTTCGGCTCTGTAACATATATACGATAGCGCACACTGGCACCACCAAACCGCAACCTGAAGCATTCCGTATGTAAGTCAAGATACATCTGTTGTACGGGTAATCCTAATGGCGTAATCCATTCGACAGGCATGTTGTCAGACGCTAGTTCATTAGCTAGGTTTTTCAAGAAAGACATGCCCTGTGTAGCAGAAACTACAGTTGTCTGTACTGCATCCCATACCTTACTGGCCATATATCTAGCTGCCCTGAAGTCACCTACACCATTAAAGAAGGGATTGTCTTTTGTCGTATCTTCAAAAATCTGGTCCCCAAAACCATATTGCCCAGATCCATAGGCTAGTGTCATTACAGGGCGTTTACAAACTTTCCGTGTAATACCATGTGCAAGCCATGCTTCCGCTATTGCTTTTGTACCAGGCATCTTATTTCCTTTTCTGTCTGTATCTTCTATAGTGCCGTTGTGAGAATTATTCTCTACTGATATCAGAACTTTATTTGCTACTTCCTGATAAATATCACTAGGCTTATCATGGTCCACCAGATTTACCGCACTGCCACCAACAGGATCTCTCAGTAATGCAGAGTAATGCTGAAGTCCAGAGCAGGTACCGTCATATGCTATTACACAATGACACTCGAACCCTATTAAAGAGCCATTGTGTGCAGACATATAAGCTAAGGCATTGACGTATTCTCTGCTCCACGCTAGGAACTGGAAAGGTTTATCCTGCTCTTGCCACCATGTGTACCCTATGGGATTATCGACACTATTTACAATGTTATCTTTGTTATCCTGTACCCATTGGATACGTTCATCCAGACAAATTTTATCATGACCTGCCAAACCTGCACCATGAATCATAAGCCATTGCAAGGAATCTTCACTAGACACAGCTTTAGGAAAAGCATATTCCAGTAAACCTTTTGTCATATCATCCCCTTGTGGATTAAGACCCGTAGGAATGGGATATATACGCCCGCGAAAATCAATATTCATTGGGAAATATATTGTCTCGAATCTGCTAAAATCTTTAGCTAATTTGTACACCATAGTGCACCTTAGCGCCTTTCCTTGTCTCTGATTTTCCTTGTGTATCATAGTTATCATTTTCTTCTTATGTTCTTTAAATAGCACTTGCAATTCCTCAGACTCTTCTATCTCTTTGTCTCCATACGGAAAAGCCGGAAGTTTTTCATATGGTTTCATCTGGGGTATACCGGCCCTATTTCCACCGCTTTCCAATATAGTACCTACTACATTAAGCATATAACTATTGATATGATAGGCAGTGTTCTGGATCCTATTCACCGCACTATAGATAGGTGCTAAGTCTAATTCATTAAGCCGTGCCAGGTATCTTTTTAGTGTCTTAGTATTATGGATATATGGATGATACCGCATGAATACAGAGTTATATGAATAATAACCCCCTTCAAACATACCATTCCATGATTTAGGCTGTATGATAGTAGGTACATATTTTACTACTCTTGCTAGAGAATTATCTTCACTATTTTGGAGTGCTTGTAGAAATATTTCTGTAGGTCTTAACTCTGCTATTTTCTTTTCTACAGATTGGCTGTTGTCTATATAAAAATAATCTGTAGTTTCTACTAACAATTCTATCAAATGCATTCCTAGAGATACCATATCTTTTAAGGAATACTCTGCAAATTTGAAATCGTTACCCTGATATGCATGGAAGATAAACTGTTTTTTAAAGTGTCTGCCTACTCTTTTATTCATTTCCTTGCTATAGCGTTTATCTGCATTTTCTACTGTAGTCATGAAAGCATGTAACTCTACTTCATCATGTAATTCATCACTAATTTTTTTAGATATATTAGACAATAAAAACTGTTGGGCCACTACACTATTGATAACTACCTTCAAAGTTTGCACCGCCAGTGTCATATAAAAATCATTCAGGTTATTTTTATAATATACAATATAATTTTTCAATATTTTAGAATAACTAGGCTGTATACCTTTTTTCTTATTTATAACAGTTTCTAAAACATTCTTTTCAATATTAGACATATAGTTATCGAGTACTATCTTAATAATTCCTTTACCTATTTTAGTATCTGCATACTCATCATTTTGTTTAGCTTTTGTAAGGAAATTAAATTCTTTGTCTTCAGCTAATGTTTTGTACAGCTTCTCTACTTCTATCTGTTGCTCTAATGTGTACATATTCTACCTTCCTTTCGATGGGACAAAATTCTTTCTCTCTACTATGTGGGACAATTAACAGAACGTTTGTTCATGCTTTTATATATAAAAATAGCGTGTACTTAGAGTGACTTAAAAATTTCTAAGTACACGCTATTTTTAGCTTAACTATATTAAGTTTTTATCTAGGTATTCACACAACATGCATAAGAGACAAAGTATGATGTAGTATGCATATCCTTCTACCTTATGCCACGAATGCATACAAGCTCACCTCTGTAATTTTTATCTACATCGAAATTCTTACCTAGCATTCGTTCAACTGTTTTCCGTGTTGTTGCCTGTGCTACCAACGTAGCCGACCACCTGTCCCATTCGTTTTCATCCAGCCAACGTTCACGCTCTTTTTTAGATCGGAATGCATAGAATTCAAATGCATTTCCATTTAAAGAGTCATAGGATATGTGTATGCCATAAGGGCAATACTCTGCATAGTAATATTTCATTATTTTTCACCTTCCTTTTTCATCGGACAAATTAAGAATGCATCACCATTTTCTGTATAACCGTATGCAACACAGCTATTTTTTGTATGTAAATTCAGTTTGTCCAGGCCATAAAATTTGAAAACTTTGTCAACTAAGCAAGTCTTGAAAACCGAATCCCCTATTGCGATTATGTCTGCTTCTTTTTCTTTTTTCGTCGGTAGACAAGCAAGCCGTGCTTTTACGTCCTTGTATTCAACACTTGCATTGGCTTTATCATTGCCTACACTCTTTAAAACATTGTCTACATTTAGTTTTTCCTTTTCTGTTGCTAATAACTCAGTTGGAAATGTATCATCTCTAAACGTGCACAATACATAAGCATCGGTCCAGACTAGGCCATATTTTTCCGATCTGTGTACCTTTGTTAAGCAAGGTCTTTTAGCCTTCTTACACTCTTTCTGTATGAATTTGAACCGATTGCCTACAGGCTTGCTACATGTGTGTACATAAATATCATCGGTGCATAGTTTTTGGATTTTTTCTACTTTTTCTTTTTCAGTCATATCGAGTGCTAATACTTTTAAAATTTCCTGTGCTAACATATGTATCATCCTTTCTGGTTACATGTGATAAGTCACTAGTGGACTTAATCGAATACCTTAGTTATCTAAGGTACTCTGTTAAATTCACTCTTGAAAATAAGGACAAACAGCTAATGCGAAAATGATATCCAGTTCTGTATCTGTACACGTTATGTCTAAAATGTCTTCTCTATACTCATCTAACAGGATATACATACATTCTTCTGGCGTCCTGCCATCTAACTCGCTTATGTGAAAAACCCAGTTTCCTGTAGTTGTTTCATTACACCCCGTATCGTATATTTTTCTTGCTAATTCTTTGTTAGTCATTGTTTTGCACCACTTTCTTATGAATTTTATTAGCTACTAGACATAAATTAGATATACCAAAAATTTCCTCTTCTGCAGCCTGTAATGTCATTCCTCTTGATATATCTTCCCAGGTATCATCCATATACTGGATAACATACCCATGGGCACGTTTTTTGATACATAAGGAGATATTTAAATATCTTTTAATGTATTCGCATGTATTTTCTATTCTTGTTAATATTTCTCTTTCATTTGTCATGATAACTACCCTATATAAGGCCATTATTTGCAAAACTATAATATGTATCTCCAATAACTACATGATCGAGTACAGGAATTTCTAATATTTCTCCTGCCTTTTCAATTGCATCTGTAACTTCTATATCATCCTTAGAAGGTGTAGCATCCCCAGAAGGATGATTGTGAAACAAAATTACACTGCATCCGTTATGCAATAAGGCTACTTGAAAAACTTCTCTTGCCTTAGCCATGGTAGCGTTCAATGTTCCTTTTGTTAGTATGTGACTGGCTATTAAATTGTTGTGTACATCAAGTACTAATACTCCAAAATTTTCTACAGGACTTTTATTTATCCTAAGAATGTTAGCTAAGAAAATTGCAACGTTTTTAGGGCTAGACATATCTCTGCTAATGTTATAGTTGTGACTTTCTTCCTTAACTACTTCAACGTGATAAAAGCTAATTCTTGTCATGATATTACTTCCTTTCTACCTAACTGCCTAAAGGCTTATAGTGGCCTTTATCGAGTGCCTTAGAAAACTAAGGCCCCTGTAAAATCCACTAATTATGATTGATGAAGTGCTGTAAAGCATCCAGGACATAATACATTTCCCGTTTTGTCATTCTATAACTTTCATCTGTGTACCCACCGTTTTCGTATGTATGCACCAGTTTTACCCCACCGTATGCATATTCTAAGAAGTACTTTCTGCCGGTTCTGTTATTGATGTTTTTAATCATGTTATCTAAAAATTTTTCCGTGATTCTCTGTGTCATAGTAATTACCTACCTTTCTTGATTACAAGTGCGTCTATGTACTCACAAATTTAATCATGTGAATCCGTGTACTCACTTCTTTTTGATGGCTACATCATATCATACATGTTCTCACATGTCAACACATTTTTTAAATTTGTAATAACATGTGAAGCATGATATAATATAAAAAAGGAAGGTGTTAAATATGATAGAAAAGACAAAAGAAGTGAGAATAAACATAAGGTTAGAAAAAGATACAAGAGATAAATTTCAACAAATTTGCAAAAGTAAGGCTGTTAATGGTAGCGAATTAATCAGGCAGTGGATAGAAAAATACATACAACAGAATACAAACAAACAGTAATAAAAAGGGAAACCAAAAGCATACACAAATGGTTTCCCTTTTTGATATAATATAGACAAAAGTAAAGAAAGGCAGGTACAGCGAATGAGTCAAAAGATACCTTCTTTTGGTGGCGTGGATAAAGCAATGCAAAATAGCAAACCGATGATTACGCCAGCCAATGATACAGAGAACCAAAAAGTTAAGGATTCTCCAAAAACGAAAACAACGACAAAAACAGAAATACCCAATCAATACCAGAGCGATATAAATTATAATTTGATATGGGGTATAGTAATACTGTGTATGATATTGTTATTTTTCCTTATGTCCTATATGTATCATAAAAAAGAATAATTCAATATTATTTATGCTTCCTTAGTGGATCTAGATTAATAGCAATATGCTATAGACCATAAGTCATGTATCTCATCATAAGTATACCCCATGCCTGGAATATGTATATTATAAGTATTTCCAATGTATCTTATAAGTAACATTGATGTATCTTATAAATATTTCTGATGTATATAGACAGATATTTTATAGAGCAATTTTTAATATCACATGAACATTCATTCATATATCTTAATGTTTCCATCATATATCCTTGAGTATCCATATAGTTGACTCATTCAACTAATTAAAAAAACTGATAACATCAATACAACGGCTCCGTGTGTATCATAAATAAAAGCAATAGATAGACACTGGATACCGTGTAAACCTTGATATTATCAGGGATACCGTGAGACCTTATGTGTTTCTGTTCAGACATATAATAGTATATAATTAAGTTTATTTTATTTTATATTGTTGTCCAGGGGGTACACGGGGGAAAATCTGAGGAGATCTCAATCAATCTAGTATCACAAATTTTTCTCCAATTTTCATCTGGAATACTATGTCACCTTATGCTATCCTACCCATAGAGGGAACAACTAAAAGTATCTAGGGAAGAAAGGTGATATATGAAAAGAATAAGAAGAGAAAAAGGTACTGGGTCTATAACAAGAACACCAAATGGAAAATTCAAAGGTGCTATACGCATCGGTAATGGTAAGCGAGTTAGTAAAACGTGTGATACCCGACAGGAAGTTGAGCAGTTTTTCGATAAGGTACGAGGAACAGACATAAAGTACTTCACTCCAACTACCGTAGAAGAATATTGGGAACACTACATAGAACTGAAGGAAAATGTGTATCGTGAGTCTACCTTAAATGGTATCAAGCATTTCTATAACAAACATGTAGTAGGCAGTAAGTTGGCTAAGACAAAGTTTTATGATCTGACTACACAGGATATCAATAGGTATTTCCTAGGTCTGGCTTCCCATGGCTACGCTACTTCTACCCTGTCACGATGGAGAAAGAACTTCAAAGCTATACTGGAAACCGCGGTATACGAGGGATACCTTGATAATAATCCAATGACAAGCAGAGGTGCCATAAGGACCATCAAGGGTAAACCCAAAAGACACATACGTACATTCTCCAGTGAGGAAGTCAGTAAGCTGCTAGATAAAAAAACTTTGTCTACTAAGCTTCCCCTAGTCTACCAAATATACATAGTAATCGGTATGATAACTGGGGCACGTCCACAGGAAATACTTGCGCTTACCAAAGAAGACGTTACAGAAAACTGTGTAAACTTCAACAAATCCCTGGGATTCAGAGGAAAACTACAGGATGGCATGAAGACACAGGATAGTAGTTATAGGATAGTACCGATAGACAAAAGGCAATATGGTAAGTGGTTAGTAAGTAATATAAAAAGGCTCCCAAAGGATAATATCTTCTATTCCTTCAAGAGCCAATATGGTTACATGAGTATTGATAATGTAAATATGCGATTCAAAAAGTATACCCATGCCGTACTGGGTAGAGGACACCACCTGTACGACATGAGACATACTTTTGCTACCCTACTCATAACTGAGAAACATGTGGATGTTATGAGAGTGAGTAAACTAATGGGTCATAGTAGTGTAGAAACTACTTTGAAGTACTACACACACTCTACAGACAACCGAGTTACATGGAGTTACCCGTGAGACACAAAAGTGCTTATAAGTTGCTTATTATGCTCCTGAACCCTGCTGTTTTCCATCGGATTTCTTTACCGTGTTAAAGGATTTTCCTCTGTGTCCGATATTTTCTACGATGATGAACAGCATCGGAATGAGGAATACACCGAAGATGGTCGCAATGGATGTACCAAATACGACTGTGATGCCCATAGTGACTCGCGACGCGGCGCCCGCCCCAGTGGCGATGGCCAGGGGGATAGAACCTACGACGAAGGCCAGGGACGTCATGATGATCGGGCGGAGACGGATCTTGGCCGCTTCGATTGCTGCCGATACGGGATCCATGCCCCGTTCATCGACACGGACTTTCGCGTATTCGATGATCAGGATGGCGTTCTTAGCAGCCAGGCCGATAACGGCGAGTATACCAATCTGGAAGTAAATATTATTCTGCTGATTGAGCAGATAGGCAAAGGCAGAAGCCCCGAACAGGCCGGCCGGCACACTGAACAATACAGCAAAAGGTACCTTCCAGCTTTCGTACAAGGCAGCCAGTACCAGGAATACGAAGAGGATAGCCAGACTGAATACATAAACGGTCTTATTTCCTGCTTCGATTTCTTCACGGCTCATGCCGCTCCATTCATAGGCATAACCTTCACCGAGCGTATCCTGGGCGATTTCTTTCAATGCATTCAGGGCATCACCAGAACTGTAGCCATTGGCCGGTGCCCCCTGAACAGTAATGGAAGGATAATCATTGAAGCGGTTGATAATAGAAGCAGAACCGATAGGCTTGGGCCGGACAAAATTAGATACCGGTATGAGCTCTCCGCTGCTGTTCTTGACATAGAGATGTTTATTGGCATCAATAGACTGGCGGAACTCCGGCGCCGCCTGAATGACGACTTTAAAGTTACGGCCAAAAATGGTGAAATCATTGACCTGATAGGAACCATAGAAGGATTGCAGCGTCGTATACAAATCACTCAGCGATACTCCTTCCCGTGCTACCATGTCGCGGTCAATATCCAGCTGATAGCCCGGAGTATCGGCAGCAAAGGCCGTATAGACAGAACCGATTTCCGGACGCCGACGGGCAGCGGCGATAAATTTCTGCGTCGTCGCATTCAAATCCGATGTGCCATGACCACCACGGTCTTCAATGACAATGCTGAAGCCGGACGATGTACCCATGCCATCAATAGGAGGCGGATTCAAGGCCATGACCTGTGCCTGAGGAATCTGGTTGCCAAACATCATCGTTTTACCTACCAGCGCATCGACAGACAAATCTTTCGTCTTACGCTGCGACCAGTCATCCATACCCAGGAAAATAGTCATACCATTCGGTTTGGCACCACCAGCCAGGATACTGAAACCGGTAACGTTCATGACGCCCTTGACAGCCGGCTGACTTTGAAGCCATTGTGTCATCTTTGTCGTCAATTTCTTGGTTTCTACCTGCGATGTCCCTTCCGGGAGTGTGGCGTTGACCATGATGAACCCATTATCTTCAGAAGGAACAAATCCCGTAGGCATAACCCTGAAAACAACCCCGGTCAGGCAGCAAAGGAGAAGAAGGAACGCCACGACCCATTTCAGATGGAGCTGGAGATGAGCCAGGCGGATGCCATACCAGTCGATGAGGCGGTCAAAGGCCAGGTTGAATTTCTGGAAGAACTTATAAATGCCCTTCGGGTTGTCATTGGGCTTGTGTATATTCAGGATAGAAGCGCACATGGCCGGCGTCAGCGTCAGTGCGACGAAGGCCGAAATGGCGACGGAAATGGCGATGGTAAAGGCGAACTGCCGGTACAAAATACCACTCATGCCGCTGAGGAAACCGACCGGTATGAATACCGATGCCAGTACACAGGCAACGCCGATAACCGGGTTCTGTACATTGCGCATGGCAATGATCGTCGCCTCCCGCGGCCCCTTGGCATTATACTTGATTTCGTATTCGACGGCTTCGATGACGACGATGGCATCATCGACGAGCAGGCCGATAGCCAGGACCATGGCAAACAGGGTCAGTGTGTTGATGGAGAAATCGAGCACTTTGAAGCTGGCGAAGGTCCCCAGCAGCGATACCGGTACGGCGATGAGCGGAATCAGTGTCGAGCGGCCGCTCTGAAGGAACAGATATACGATGAACGCAACGAGAAGCAGCGCTTCCACGAACGTTTCAATAACTTCTTTAATAGAGGCCCGTACAAACTGTGTACTATCATAGACTACACTGTAATCCATGTCATTCGGGAAAGACTGCTTGGCCTTTTCCAATACTTTTCGTACGCCATCGACAGTCTGCATGGCGTTGGCATCGGATGTCAGGCTGACCATGAACCCTGCCGAATTCTGGCCATTATAAGAGCTGGTGACATTATAATCTTTATTGCCAAGATTGACACTGGCAATGTCGCCTATGCGGATCATAGATCCGTCACTGTTAGTGCGGACAATAATATTCTTAAACTGTTCCGCTGTCTGAAGGCGGCCGTCTGTACGCATACTGTACTGATACGTCTGGCTATCTGGCGTAGGCTGTGACCCTACTGTACCGACAGCAGCCTGCGTATTCTGCGATTTAATCGCCGCCATGACTTCGGTCGGCGTTACTTTTAAAATGCTCATTTTCATCGGATTGAGCCAGATACGCATGGCATAGTCCGATCCGAATTCCTGTACGTTACCGACACCAGACACGGATTTTAATTCATCCATGAAGTACTGGGTCGCATAGTTTTTCAAAAAGGTTGCATCATACGTGCCACTAGGAGATACGAGCGCAAAAACCATAGCGGTCGAACTCGTTGACTTCTGTACAGTTACCCCCGTCTGCGTTACTTCCGACGGCAGGGTGGACTGAATCTGACTGATACGGTTCTGGGTATTGACCATGTCCATATCATCATTCGTGCCCGTCTTAAACTGGGCCGTCATGGAATACCGGCCATCATCGTTACTGGAGCTGGAAATATAATCGAGCCCGTCAACACCGGTCATCTGACGTTCGATGACGCTGGCTACGGTCGTCCCGATGACTTCCGAGTTGGCTCCGACATATGTCGCCGATACACTGATCTGCGGCGGCGTTACTTTTGGATATTTTGCTATCGGCAATGTCAGCAGAGACAACAGCCCCAGAATGGAGATGACCAGCGAAATGACGATGGCAAAAATAGGCCTGTCTATAAAAAACTTAGATATCACTGTACTGCCTCCTATTTGGATGTACTATCCGTCGTCGTATCAGAACTGCTTTCAATATCCGTCTTTGTCAGCAGATGCTGATCCAGCGTTGCCCCTTTGGCTTTCTGATACCCATCGACGATGACCGTATCCCCGTCGGACAGGCCGTCTGTAATGATCCAGAATTTGCCGACTTTCTGTCCCGGCGTGACTTCTTTCGTCTGTACCTGTCCATCACTATCGACAATGGAGATATAATACTTGCCCAGTGTCTGCTGTACGGCACGCTGCGGTACGGCCAGAGCATTCCGCTGTACCTGTGTATCGGAAACGACCGTTGCATACAGTCCCGGGATGAGAAGATTTTCCGGGTTATCAAATACGGCTTTTACGATAATCGAACCGGAATTGCCATCCATGCCATGGTTGACCTGGACGACGCGGCCTTCATAAGGATAGGTAGACCCGTCGCTAAGGCGCAGGAGCAGATGGTCTCCCCAGCTGCCGGCCCCGGTCTGTTTCGTCATCTGCAGGTATTCCGATTCGCTGATCGAAAATTCGACAAATACAGGGTTTGTCGAGGAAATCGTAACCAGTGCCGTAGAACCGGCCGTGGCAAAGGTGCCGATTGGTACATCATCGACATTCAGTTTTCCCGAGAATGGCGCATAGACGATGGTATCATCGACGTTATCCTGGGCGGCATCGACCTGGGCGGCATTGGCTTCTACGACGGCCTGCTGCTGGGCCGTCGCCGCTTCCTGATCGGTAACGATCTGCTGGGCAACGGCATCCTGGCTGGCCAGTGTCTGATAGCGGCGCAGGTTCAGTTCCTGATTGGCCAGATTGGCAGCAGCCTGTGCCTGATTGGCTTTCGCCTGGGCCAGAGCCGCGTCATAGGTACGGCTGTCCAGACGGAACAAGGCCTGTCCGGCCGTTACTTCCTGACCGCCCTGGACGTATTTTTCCACAACCCGGCCGGAAATCTTCGGCCGTACGGGAACCTTATCCGTAGCCGTTACGGTGCCGCTGTATTCTGCTTTGACAGGCGTATCCTCCGCCTGTACCTTGTACGTATTGACGGCGACAGCACCTTTCTGCGCCCCCTGCTGGGCCCCGCAGCCCGTCAATAAGGCCGCAACAGTCAGCGCCGTTACGCCCAGTTTGAATAAATTACCCTTCTTTATCATGCAATGTAAGCCCCCTGTCTTTTTTTATTCCATATAAAATAATACGGATACACTTTTCCATATATTCAGGAAACGAGTAATCCTGATCTGTCTGTTCCACATAGTCCAGTACATCATCAGCCGCGCTGTGCAGCATATGAATGAGCAGCGTTTTATCAAAATCAATAAACTCATCGTTTTCCTGTGCCTGTTCAAAAATCTGTTCCAGAATCTGCCAGTCCCGTTTGGAATAGGTCTGCATGGTAGCACAGATTTCCGGCATCTTGGTGAAAATTTCCTTGGCTTTGCGCATGGAAAACACCTTGCCGCTGGCATTGACATTAAAATACTCTATTAGTTTTTCTTCTGCCGTAAGTTCCTGATTCTGCAACAGTTTCACATGACGGGTATATACTTCATCCATCAGGGAATATAACGCTTCAATAATCATTTCCTGCTTGGACGAAAAATGTTCATACAACGTCCGCTTGCTGATACGGAGACGGCGGGCCAGATCATCCATATGGAAATTCGGGCCATGCACACGCAACTCGTCTATCGCCGCCTGCAAGATTTGTTCACGGATATCTTTATTCATGCACTCACCCTATCCATCCTCCACTTCAAAACGAATATGTCCTATTCAAAAAAATAACAACAAAAAACTCAAATAGAAAACTCAGTACCAATTTATAGTTTAATATACGGGACTGTATTAGTCAATGAAAATCTACAGCCCCGTATAAATTTGTCTTGTTTTAGAACTATTTATTTTGTTATCGTTTCAGCATATCCTCTACCATCCGTTTCAGCGGAATGATTTTGAGGAATATCGCCCCACAGATGGCACCAATAAATGTATTAGGCAGGAACGCGACGACAAAGAACCAGAGGGCCACGGCTTTGGAATCGAGAATAAATGCAGCCAGCGGATAAGCAATCAGTCCTCCCAGTATGCCCGTGCCAAAAATTTCCCCGACGACGGCTCCCCATATGGATCCGGTCTTTTTGTACAGGATCCCCGAAAGACAGGCACCGATCATACTGCCCGGGTAGGCCAGGATCGTGCCGACACCCAGAGCGATACGGATAGAAGAAATGCAAAATGCGCCAGCAACCGAATAACGCCATCCCAGCAGGACTGCCAGCAGGACATTGATCAGATGCTGCAGGGGAAATACGCGGGCTCCTCCAAAGGGAAATGATACGAGAGGGGCCAGAAGGACGCCGAGCGCAATAAAAATAGCCGTGAGAGTCAGTTTTTTCAAATATGCATTCTGATTATTCATCGTAGGTCAGAACCTTTCCATACGTAAGATATGTTTCTGCTTGTAACTGGTATAACGCATCGATGAGATGCAAATGAAATGTCCCCGGCCCCTGGGATATGCAGGCCGCTTTTTCTCCGGCAATTCCCATGGAGAGAATGCCGCTGACAGCCGCCGTAAACGGGTCGGACACGGCCGCAAAGGATGCGATGAGCGATGTCGTCATACAGCCCGTACCCGTCACATACGTCAGAAGGGAGGTACCGTTTCCCAGAAGGACACTGCGCGTTCCGTCTGATACGGCATCGACCGGTCCCGTGACAGCCACGGTCGTCTTTAACAGCTGTGCCAGACGGCGGACTTTTTCGATAGTAACCTGCTCCGTATCATGACTGTCCACGCCCGGATTGACTCCGCTCTTTCCCGCGGCGAGACACATCATTTCGCTGACGTTTCCCCGGATAACGGCCAGAGGCAGATGTGTCACCAGCTGCATGGCTCTCTGCGTCCGGTACGTCGTCCCGCCGGCACCTACAGGGTCGAGCACGATAGGGACTCCCTGTCCGGCTGCTGCTTTACCGGCTTTTTCCATCGCATCGATGGTCCACGGCTGGAGAGTCCCCATATTGAGAACCAGAGACGAGGCAGCACCGGCCATTTCTCCTGCTTCAGCCGGAGCCCAGGTCATGGTCGGCGATGCTCCTATGGCCAGCGTCGCATTGGCACAATCGTTGATGGTGACGACATTGGTTATATGGTGGATGAGTGGCCGCTGCTGCCGCAGGCGCTGCAGTGCCTTTCCTGCTTCCTGTAATACATTCATGACATAGCCTCTCAGATATGGATTTTCATAATAATCTTACGGACAGGGCCGCACATCCCATCCGGCGCACACAACGGACGATGGCCGTCGCCGGGAAGAAAGATGGCAAACGTCCCCGGAGTCATGAGAACCCGCGTGTCATCTTCGTAGGAACCGTCATAAAACCAGATATCATCATCAGGGCGCGCTTCTATGACCTTTCCCGAACGGCACAAAGGCTGCCAGCCAATGTATTCTCTCCCGGCCAGCACCATCTGGATATCGACATAGGACCGGTGTGCTTCTATCTTACGGGCCGAAGCATTTTCCGTCATGACTTCATCAACATTGAAAAAATGCGGCCCCGAAAGCTCGTGGCGTCCCGGTTTGAGCAAAGCCGTACGGAGCGTCGCCAGTTCTTTGATCCAGGGACGCAGCCATTCCGGCATTGCCTGTACTTCCGTCTCCCATTGCCTGATATTTCCTGCATACATGAAAATCCCACCCTTCCAGAGTAATCAATCTTCTTCCTGTTCTCTCTTTTCCACATTGCGGTCAAAAAGTGCATCGGCGAACTGGGCTGCATCAAAGGGACGCAGGTCATCGACGCCTTCCCCGACACCGACCCAGCGCACAGGCACGCCCAGTTCCCGTTTGACCGATAAAATGACGCCGCCCTTTGCCGTACCATCCAGCTTGGTGAGGACGACACCCGTAAGGGGTACGACATCGCCGAATAATTTGGCCTGACTGACCGCATTCTGCCCGGTCGTCGCATCGAGGACCAGCAGCGTTTCCTGCGGAGCCCCTTCAATATTGCGGGAGGCTACACGGGCCATTTTACGCAGTTCTTCCATGAGATTGGATTTAGTCTGCAACCGGCCGGCCGTATCGACGAGGAGGATATCCGTATGATGGGCCTTGGCAGACGCCGTCGCATCAAATACAACCGCAGCCGCATCGGCCCCTTCCTGATGTTTCACAATGGGGACACCCGTGCGTTCTGCCCAGATAGTAAGCTGTTCTGCCGCGGCTGCCCGGAAAGTATCTCCAGCGGCCAGCATGACCGATTTTCCCTGCTGCGTATAATACTTGGCCAGCTTGCCGATAGTCGTCGTCTTGCCTACGCCATTGACACCGACAATGAAAATAACATCGGTCGTACCGGTGCAATCAGGGACCGGTTCGTTATTTTCTTCCAGCAGGGCTACGATACATTTTTCCAGATAGGGAATGACATCATCGCCATTCTGGATTTCCCGGCTCTTGACGCCGTTGCGGATCTGGTCGAGAAGATATTCCGTCGTTTCCACGCCGATATCACCGGTGAGCATGACCGCTTCCAGATCATCGTACATATCCTCGTCGATTTTCGCATAGCCGCGGACGACGGTCTCAATATTTTTAATCAGCGAGCCTTTCGTTTTTTCCAAACCTTTGCGTAATCTTGAAAAAAATCCCATAATTAACTTCCTTTCTCTATCATATCGTCTACCTTGACTGTAAGCAGGCGGGACACGCCTTTTTCTTCCATAGTCACCCCCTGCAGGGTGTTGGCCGCTTCCATCGTCTTGCGCCGGTGGGTGATGACGATGAACTGGGTCGTCCCGCTGTAATTCTTCATATATTTTGCCATGCGGATGACGTTGGCTTCATCAAGGGCCGCATCGACTTCATCAAACAGCACGAATGGCGCCGGATGATAGGCCAGGAATGCCAGCAGCAGGGCAATGACGGTCAGTGCCCGTTCCCCGCCTGAAAGCAATGTCAGGGGCTGCTGTTTCTTTCCCGGCGGCTGAATGAGGATAGACACGCCGGCCTGAAGTACATCGTGACTGTCTGTAAGGGAAATGTGGGCCGTCCCGCCGCCGAAAAGCTGGCTGAATATACGCTGAAAATGACGGGCAATCTCAGAAAAGGCCTGACTGAACTGGCTGGACATGGCCTCATCGATTTCGGCAACGACGGTCTGCAGCCGTTTCCGCGATTCCAGCAGATCCTCACACTGGGTATGATAAAAATCCCGTTTATCTACGGCATTCTGATATTCCGTATCGGCATTGGGATTAATCTGTCCCAGGCCGGCTATCTTCTGCCGCAGCTGTGCGACCTGTTCGTTCAACTCACGGAGAGACCCTTCACGGCGCCGCTTCATCGCCTCTTCCCGGCTCAGTCCCTGACGAGCCAGGTGTTCTTCTCCCCGCCCGATTTCACCACGGTACTTTTCCTGCTGTACTTCGGCTGCATGGACGCGCTGATTCCACTGTTCCTGTTCGTCCCGGAAACCGTGTATCTGTTGTTCCAGTTCCCGGCTCTTCTGGAAATCCGCTTCCCGTGAAGCATAAAAGGCGGTCTTTTCGTCATCCTTGGCCTTCGTTTCCGCTTCTTTTTCTTTAATATGCTCTGTCAGGTCCTGCAACAGCTGCCGCGTTTCCTCCTGACGCTGCCGTATCGATTCCAACCGGCCTGCCGCTTCCCGGGACGCATCAGCCGCCTGGCGGGACAGTTCGTCGTGCTGACAGATCTGCTCTTTCAGATGACGAATTTGTTCCTCCAGGGTAGCCAGGGCGACCTGCCGGTCTGTCAGAGCATGACGGCACTGTTCCAGTTCGTCCTGTGTCCGCTGCTGTCTTTCTTCCAGTGCTTTTGTGTCTGCCGGCTTTTCCTCCATCCAGGATGCATGGATTTCCTCTTTCTGCACCAGCGCTGCCTGGATATCAGAACGGGCTGCATACAGCTTCTGCAAGGTCTGTGCCGCTTCGCTGGCTGCATGGCTGGCCTGCTTTTCTTCTTTTTCCATACTTTCTACGCTGAGACGCAGTTTTTGCTGCTCCATATCGGCCTGCTGGCGGAGCTGCTGCTGCTGAGCCGCTGCCCGGTCCGCTTCGTCTGCCGCATGGCGCAGTTCATTGCCCTGACGGACCAGTTCCTGCAGTTTCTGCTCCGATGCAGCGGCTTCGGCCTTCAGGTCCTGCAGGGCCGCCCGCCGGCTGATGAGGGATCCTTCCCTGTTTTTTATACTGCCACCGGTAAGAGAGCCGCCGGCATTGAACAAGGTCCCATCAAGGCAGACGATGCGCAGCCGGTGCTGATACGCGCGGGCTGCAGCAGAAGCGGCATCGACCGTTTCTGCTATGAGCGTCTTGTTAAGAAGAGAAGAAAATATATTTCTGTATTTGTCGTCAAACTGTATCAGGTCGTTGGCAAAGCCAATGATGCCTGCCATAGAAGAAGCCGACTCTTCATCGCGGGTCCGGCTGCGGGGCCGCACCGTGTCCAGTGGCAGGAACGTCGTGCGGCCGGCATGCCGTTCTTTCAAATAGGAAATGGCCTGTTTCGCCGTCCCTTCATCTTCCGTCACCACGTATTGAGCTGCGCCGCCCAGGGCTATATCCAGGGCCGTCGCATAAGCCTGCGGTATGGTACACAATTCCCCGACAACGCCGCAGACCCGGGACCGCCACGGCTTCTGTGCCAACAGTACCGTTTTTACGGCCCGTCCCAGTCCTTCGTGTTCCTGCTCCATGCTTTCCAGTACGCGGATGCGCTGGGAAAGTGCGGCCGTACTTCCCCGCAGACTGCGGTATGCCTGTTCTGCCTGGCGGAGACGCTCACCGGTTTCCCTTCGTTTCCCTTCCCACGTTTCAAGAAGAGCTGCCGCTGACTGAAATTTCTGCTGCGCCTGTGACAGTTCTTCTCTGGCCTGCTGTACGGCACGGGTAGCCCTGGATGCGGCCTGTTCCTGATCACTTTTCGTCTTTTCCAGTTCTCCGGCCTGACTCCGGTTTTCTTCCAGACGGCGCCGCAAGTCTTCCATGTCCCGGGTCAGAACAAATAAATCCTGCTGTCTTTTTGCGCTTTCCGTCTGTATCTTTGCTACAGCCTCTGCCGCTTTCCGGGCTTTTTCTTCAGCCTGACGGAATAATTCCTGCGTCAGGGACAATCCCTGGCGGGCCGCTTCCAGTTCCTGCTTTTTCCCTTCGAGCTGCCGTGAATAGGCCGCCTTCTGTTCGTTGACCTGTTCTTCTTTTTTTTCTGCCAGACCAGCATCCTGTCCGGCCTGCCGGAAGGATTCCGCCAGTTCCTGCTGACGGCTGGAAAAGGCTTCGTGACGGCTTTTCATACTATCCAGTTCATTGTGGACGGCCAGTGTTTCCTCATCGAGACGCCGCAGAACACCGTTTTCTTCTTCCATACGCGTCACCAGATCCTTGCGGACCGCTGCCGCCTGTTCCAGCTTCGCTGTGACCGCATCATGTTCCTGCTGGGCCGTGATGCGGTTATTTTCCGCTTTGGAAAGGAGTCGTTCGGCATTGCGCAGCTCCTGCAAGGCCAAAGTACCTTCATAGGCCAGTCGCTCCCCGTCAAGCTGCCGGAACGCCTGCAGCCGCTGTGCCTGTTCTTTCATTGGTTCCAGTTGTTCTTCCAGCACGCTCATCATATCGTGGATGCGTTCGAGATTATGTTCCGTTTCCGCTATCTTGCGCAATCCTTCCTGTTTACGGCTCTTATAGCGGCTGATACCGGCCACTTCTTCAAAAATGACCCGACGCTCCTCTGGCTTGCTGTTCAAGATGCGGTCCACCCGGTTCTGGCCGATGACAGCCATCGAATCCTGGCCAATACCCGTATCAGCAAACAAAAGATGAATGTCTTTCAAACGGCACGGCCGCTTGTTAATAAAGAATTCACTTTCGCCGGAGCGGAAAATCCGCCGTGTTACGACGACTTCCGCAAATTCGACATCGAGCTGATGATCGCTATTGTCAAAATACAGGGATACTTCTGCCGCTCCCTGGGGACGCCGTTTTTCCGTACCGGAAAAAATAATGTCCTCCGACTTCTGACCGCGCAGCTGGCGGACATTCTGTTCCCCCATGACCCAGCGGATGGCATCGGAAATATTGCTCTTGCCGCTGCCGTTCGGTCCGACGATAGCTGTGATTCCCTTATCAAATGTCAATGTTGTCTTATCTGCGAAGGACTTAAATCCCCGCAGTTCCATCTTTATTAATTGCATACTCTGTCAACTTTCCCAACCAGATATTTCTGTGGATACGATATTCCCATCCTATCCATAGTTTTTCTGCCCTATGGAACCGCTCCCGCTTCGGTAAACAGGGAGCCTTTCCAAACGATTGATATAATAAACATATTCTATCATACCATAGATATGTAAAAACACCAATATAATAGACTTAAAAGAATAGGTAAAGAATGAAGGGCCTGTCATTAAATATAACTATTTTTATTACATTTAAGATAATAGCACTCCCAGATAATAATATTAATGCTAACATTACATCTGATTTCATACACAAAAAGAACAGCAACATGAACCCATACATTCACATTGCTGTCCCATCTCTTTTCAGGATATCATATGCTGACCCTGTTTTTACCCGTCACGGGTTTTCTCTATAAGACGATTCTTTTTTCCACAATGATGTATAAAAAGATTCCGATAACGGGACTGATACGTGCCACCGGGCAGCATACCGGAGCAGCGTGCCGCCGAACGTTTCCAGTTCACTTGGACGGTGAGCCAGAAAATCACGGGCCGTGGAACTCGTGTCATCCAGACTGCGGCGATGCAGGATCTGGTCATATATATCCTCTGCAACAGATTCGTCGAGAGGGACATCCCCTGCCCGTGCGACAGCATAGGCTTCACGGATCAGTGTCCGGAACTGCTGCAGCCGCTCCGGATGTTCAGCCAGCCCGCGCGTCGTACAGCCGTAATAGGCAGTAATCGTATTATAGGCACAATTCAGGATAAACTTATGCCACAATTCGGGACGCAGATCGGCAACGGCCGTGCATTCCAGCTCCCCTTCGTGATTCAATACGGCTGCCACTTCAGCGGCTCCAGCGGTTCCCGGACTGGATACGAGCAGGCGGGCATAGCGGCTTTTCTGATCGATAGAATAATCGTCCCGGTATGAACAGGTGACAAAAATGACCGTATTAACTACGATACCACAAGGAATGGTACGACGGGTTATGTCATCATGATCCACACCATTCATCACCGGAACTACTATCGTGGCAGGGCCTATACACGGTATAACATCCTGCAGTGCCTGTACGAGGGAAAACGTCTTCGTACAGATAAATATCATGTCTTGTATCCCTGCCGACGCCGGAGTATCTGTAACAGCCGGGTGAAATACCCGTTCTCCCATGAGCAGACTGTGCAGTATCAGTCCGTTTTCCTCCAGAGACTGACGCCGTTTCCGTCGTGCTACCAGAGTTACATCCGATTCATGGGCACAAAGTACAGAGGCTATGTACCCGCCGATGCCGCCAATACCACTCACCATGATGTTCATCCTATTCCTTCTTTCTTATTCCAAAGTCCGGTTCCCTTATTTTCTCCACGATTTTCTCTCTAACAAATGAAATGATAATAGATCATCGGTATGAACAAAGCCGGAAGGAAATCGGCAATTTTCAACTTCGTCGTGCCAAACATATTTAGGGCTATCCCCAGGATCATGACGCCGCCTACGGCATTGAGTTCCCGGATGACATCGGTCGTCATGAGCGGCAGAAAGAGCGTCGCCAGCACGTAGAACAATCCCTGGTACACTAAGACGACGAGTCCTACCGGCACGATTCCCAGACCATAGATGGTCGCAAAGATAAATGCCGACGTAAAATCGAGGACGCTTTTAAAATACAGTAGCTCATTATTGCCGAGAGCCGCCTGGACCGGACCCAGGATAGCCATGGCACCGATGACCTGCATGGAAGACAAGGTAACAAATCCCTTGACGAAATCCGATTCATTCCCCGCACGGAGACGTTTTTTCAGATATTCCCCGAACTGCTGCATATGGTCTTCTATATGCAGCGCCGTCCCGGCCAGTGTGCCCACAATCATGCTGGCCAGCACCAGTATCAGATTCTGCGTCGCGACGGCAGCTTGTATGCCCATGACGGTCACACAAAGAGAAATGACGCCAAAAATTGCCTGTGTATACTGCTTGGGAATCCCCCGTTTCAGAAAAAATCCAATGAGTGCCCCCAGCGAAGTCATACAACCATTGAATACGACAGCCAACATATTCCATTCCCCCATATCCATAGAAAATAAACCTTTTAATTATAGCAAATTTCTGTGTTTCCCGCAACCATCGCAGATTACAGGCCGGCAGTCCCGTATTTTACAGAGTCATTACAATTAATATCGCCTTTTCTCTTGACGGATGAGTAAATTATGATTATATTGTAATTTGGACTTACAACACACACAGAGAAAGGGGCTGCCATCATGATTCAAGTTTATAAACACAATAATGGTCATCTGGAAGACAACATTTCTCTCGCCTCTGCTGAGAAAGGCTCCTGGATACATGTGGTCAACCCCGATTCGGAAGATCTCCAGCTCGTTTCCATGGTGACGGAAATTCCGACAGACGTTCTCAAGACCTCTCTGGATACGGAAGAACGGTCCCACGTGGAACTGGAAGACAATTATATCTTCATCGTCATCAATATCCCTATCATCCTGGAAACAGACAGTTACGACACACTGCCGCTGGGCATATTCATTACGCCAGACTTCATCATTACCCTGTGCATCCAGGAAACGGAAGTCATGCGGGCTTTTACAGAAAATAAATATCCCCTGTTTTATACATTCAAAAAGACCCGGTTCCTGTTTCAGATTTTATACCGCACGGCAACACTCTTCCTGCGCTACCTGCAGCAGATCAATCATCGTACCGATGACATCGAACAGGACCTGCGCCATTCTATGCAGAATAAGGAATTTTTCCTGCTGCTGGAATTACAGAAATCACTGACCTATTTCACATCAGCCCTGCGCGGCAACGGCATCGTCATGGAAAAGCTCATGCGTCTGCGCCGCAATACGACACTGCACCATCTGCTCAAGATGTATGAAGAAGATGAAGACCTGCTGGAAGACGTCATCATCGAAAACAAGCAGGCAATTGAAATGGTTGAAATGTACTCCAATATCCTCATGAGTATGTCTGATACCTTTGCTTCAATCATATCCAATAACCTGAATATCGTCATGAAATTCCTCGCTTCCATAACGATTATCCTGGCCGTACCGACGATTATTTTCAGCCTCTGGGGCATGAACGTTCCCGTTCCCTGGGCCGATGACCCTATGGGGTTCCCCATCATCATCGCCATCGCCATTCTCTGCTCCGGAGCCGCCGTCGCACTGCTCTGGCTCAAACATTTATTTTAAAAACTACAACCTGGCAAAAAAATGCTGTCGCATCAGGCACTTCTGCTTCGTGCGACAGCATTTTTATATCGGATTTATACAACGAGCTGACCGGCCCCTGGCTGGTGACATTATGGGAACGCCCTGGTCCGTTATGGCCAGATTCCTTTATCGTCCCAGTTCGAGGACGAGGCGGTACATGTTTTCATCGAGGGGGAAATGAAGCCGTTCCGCTTCCGTATAAGGCGTAGCGACGATGCGTTCACCAATCTGTCCGATGACACAATTATACGTACCGGCCAGCAGGCTGTCTATGGCCTTTTCCGCAAACAGACTGGCCATAATCGCATCTTTCGCCGAGGGCGAACCGCCACGCTGTACATAGCCAAGCACCGTCAGGGTCGGCTCCAGATAGGTATGGCCTTTGATATAATCGACCACATCGGCTCCTTTGGCAGCGCCTTCGGCTACGACGACAATACTGCTCATCTTCTTCATGCGGTGGGATTCATTGAGATGGGTGCACAAATCTTCCAGCGATACTTCATGTTCCGGTACCAGTACCGCTTCAGCACCGGCAGCCATCCCGGCATAGAGAGCAATAAAACCGGCATGACGGCCCATGACTTCAATAACGGCAACCCGGTCATGGGAAAAAGCCGTATCACGGATTTTATTGACCGATTCCAGGACCGTATTGACAGCCGTATCGAAACCGACAGTGTATTCGGTTCCGCCCATATCATTATCAATGGTGCCGGGGATGACAACCGTAGGAATCCCCAGACGGCTCAACGCCTGGGCGCCGCGCATCGAACCGTCACCGCCGATGACGACCAGAGCGTCCATTTCCTGTTCGCGGATATAGGCCGCCGCTTTTTTCTGCGTTTCTTCTTCCAGAAATTCCAGACAACGGGCCGTGCGCAGCATCGTGCCACCGCGATGGATGATAGCACCGACGCTCCGGCGGTTCAGTGGCATGATTTCATGGCTCAGAAGCCCTTCATATCCCCGGACAATACCGGTTACTTCCAGCCCTTTTTCAATAGCATAACGGGTAACGCCGCGGATAGCCGCATTCATGCCCGGCGCATCACCACCACTTGTAAGTACACCAATTTTATTTATCATGATGACCATCTGCCTCCTTTGGTTCGCGGGAAACGAAGACGATATCGTCCCCTTTGATGCGTTGTACAATAATATCTACTATCTCTTCAGCACTGTAATCGGTCGTATCGACGACATAATCACAGTACGGGTATACATGCTTCCACTGGGCATCCATTCGCGTAACAAACGCATGGAGATTGTCATAGTCTACAGTCGGCCGTTTGCCGATGTGGCGCCCCACCCGTTCTTCAACGCGGAACGGCTGCGAGCGCAGGGCCACAATATAGCCATGACGGTGAAGGATACGGTATGTTTCGATATTCATTGGGAAATTCCCGCCAAAAGAAATAACCGCTTCATGGTAGCGGCTGACCTGTTGCAGCACATTGATTTCCCGTTCACGGAATACCTTTTCCCCGGCCCGTTCAAAAAAGTCGGCAATAGTCTGTCCCATCTGGCGTTCGATCCGACGGTCTGTATCGACAAACTGCCACCCCAGACGGACAGCCAGCTTGCGGCCTATATGGCTTTTGCCACTCCCCATCATGCCTACAAGAACTATATTGCGCTTAATCATACCCTTTCCCTCCTTGCAGTATGTTGCACCTGCAACGTATTTCATTTATCTATTATAGCAAAATTTAAAGGGTATGAGTATATATAAATTAAAAAAACAACCATAATGGAATGCCCCTGCCAGTCCGGCTTTTTGCACGGACCGACAGGGGCATCTGTCATCAGTTGTTTTTATTATATGCCATTATTATCAAAATAATCAGCCAGGCCCTTTACAATGCTTTCGGCAAAGTTCTGCTGCTGTGCTTCTGTATTCAGGGCTTTTTCTTCACCTGGATTGGAAATAAAGCCCAGTTCCAGCAACGTTGCCGGCATGTTCGTATGGAGCAGGACGTAGAAATTAGCCGTCCGTATGCCCCGGTCCTGGAAATTCGTCGCCTTCATATTCTGATTGTGAATATACTTGGCAAGGCCGGCGTCGTGGGATGTCTTGCTGTTGTAATAAGCCGTTACGCCACCGGCATCGGCTGAAGAGTAGGAATCAATATGGATGCAGACAAAGGCATCGGCTTTCGCTGCATTGGCAATATTGCAGCGTGCCTGCAGTTCTTCTACTGCTCCGTCATTAGGCGCATACACATCGACATCAGTCGTACGGGTCATGATAACGTTGGCTCCGGCCTGCTGCAGTAGACTCTGTACTTTCTTGGAAATGGCAAGAGTAATATTCTTTTCCTGGCTGAAACTGCCAAGGGCTCCTGTATCGCTGCCGCCGTGGCCAGGATCGATGCAGATGGTCTTCCCTTTCAGCCCCTTTGTCAGGCTGTAGCTGGCACTGCCGCCGTAGGATGGCACCGTAACCGATGCTCCGCCCGTTTTAGAAGCTTTCGTATTCTGCGAGGAGTGAATGCCAATAGATTCATTGCCCCAGTGTTTCCACTGCTTTACTTTACCGGATTTATCGTTGACATCGACGACTACCCGGTCTGAGCGGTTCGATTTTTTATCCCCCGGCAGGGTGAATACTTTCACATCCTGGGCCGTGACCTGACGCGGCACTTTGATATTCAGATCCGTACCGGAAGAGCGTTGTGTCAGCCATATACGGGACACGACGTTGGAATTGGCATCATACTGCTTTTGCACATTTTTATCGATTTTCGCATTGGGCAGTGTAACCGTCACATATTTGCCGCTCTTGTCAATATACAGGCGGGGTGTGACTTTCCGGGACACATCGAGGACTGTCCGGACAAAGGGGGTATTTGCATCATTGCGTGTCGCTACACGGACACTGGTAATTTCCGTATTGGCTGCAGCCTGCACAGAAACGAACGGCAGCAGGCAGGCAAGAGCCAATAAAGGTATCATACATAGTTTTTTCAGCAATAGTATCTTCTCCTTTACAAATGAACGTTTTTATTATACCATACCTCCTGCTCTATTTTAAGTTCTTCTTTTTCACAAATCCGTCACAAAGTTCTATCATCATGAGATGGTTCTACCGTATAGGATGTGCCATCGCTGTAAATCGATATGGTTCCGTCCCGGTCGGTACGATAGACAGGAATATGATACGACGCGAGGAGAGATAATACTTCCCGGTGAGGAAAGCCAAAGGAATTGCCGGCACCACAGGAAATAACGGCTGCAGCAGGAGCTGCTTCTTTTACCAATTCTTCCGTTGTCGCCGTACGGCTGCCATGATGACCGTTTTTCAGCACAGCCGACCGCACCTGCGGGGATGGTATATGTTGCAGCAGGATCCGCTCGCTTTCTCTTTCGGCATCACCCATAAACAGCATGGAAAAGGTTCCATATTCCAGGCGGCAGATGAGAGAAAAATTGTTTTCCCTGCTCTTAGAAGCCTGCAGTGTCCAATAGCCGCTTTCTCCCCGTGCCGGAGGCGATAAGACGGATAAAACCAGCCCATCGGGCCAGGTAAGCTGATATCCGCGCTGCAGTGGTTTACAGGGAATACTTTTTTGGGCCGCTATCTTACGATAGTGAACATATACGGGAGATTCTGATTCCTGCCCGTTGTCATAGATACAGGCTACAGGCAGAGTCTCCAGCAGCACCGGCGTACCGCCAATATGGTCTTCATGAGGATGAGTCAGAATCAGCGCCTCCAGACGGCGCACGTGAAACTTCTGCAGCTGGGACAAAAGCCTGTCTGTCCCGTCACTGTCCCCGCTGTCAATGAGGAAATCGCCGGTTTCGTGCCGTATGAGCACGGCATCAGCCTGACCGGCAGACAGGACGTGAATTTGCAGATTGCTGTCGTCGCGTGTATGCGGTGCACAGCCTGCCAGACAAACAACAAGGACTGTCACCAGTATCCAAACGATACGGAACAGTCCTTTTCCCTTAAAGGGATACACGCTGCGGCTATGCCTCCGTCACCAGCGGCTGCTGCAATACAGGCAGTGGCCGGTTGTCTTCCAGACGGGCTATGACCCGGGGAACGGCATCAGCGACTTCCATAGGCAGAAATCCATAGGAGCCATACGTGTCATAACAGACATCACCGGCAGCACTGTGAAGCCAGACAGCCGCACAGGCAGCGGTACACAGACTGGTCATGCCGTCATGGGCCACAAGAGCGGCTGTCATACCTGTAAGGATGTCCCCCATGCCGCCACAGGCCATGCCGGCATTGCCGCCGGGATTGACATACGCATGGATCGTCTTTGGCGACACGATAACCGTCGGCGCTCCTTTCAGGACCAGCGTTACGTGCCAGTTTTGCACGAACTGCTTGGCTGCAGCGATACAATCTTTTTTGATATCTGCCAGGGACAGGCCGCTGAGGCGACTGAATTCCGCCAGATGGGGCGTCATAATGATGCGGCTGCCGTAAGGGGCTATAAAATCCCGTTCCCCTGCAAGGAGATTCAGCGCATCGGCATCGAGCACCAGCGGGCACGACGTATGGGCAATGACTTCTTTGAGGAATGTCTTCGTTTCTTCTGCTTTCCCCATGCCCGGCCCCATGGCCAGTACCGACCATTGCCGGCTTTCTTCAATGATTTCCGCTGCATCGGCAGCTGTAAAATGATCACTGCTTCCGACACCGCGCACCATGGCTTCAGCCTGACGGCCGATGCAATAGGCTGCCGTACGTGCCGGCACACGCAGAAAGAGCTTTCCCGCTCCGCTGCGCAGGGCACCGCGGGCAGCCATCAGTGCGGCTCCTGCCATATCACTACTGCCGGTCACGATGGCGACCGTACCATGAGTGCCTTTATGGGAATCAGGGCTGCGCGGAACCAGAACTTCCGATATATCATTTTCTTCGAGCATATACGCGGCATCATCTTCCCGGCCGGCCAGGAGAGGCCGGGGCATGCCGATATCATCGCAGACGACGAGTCCGGCACAGGTACGACCCGGATACAGGAGCAGTCCCCGTTTCCAGACGCCGAAGGTAACCGTCATGTCGGCAAATATGGGACCGGCTGCTTCTTCATCGCCACTGCCGCTGACGTCGCCCGTGTCGGCATTGACCCCTGTCGGGATATCGACGGCAATGACCTGAAGGCTGCCCGATGCTGCCACTTCGTTGACCATATTGACCATGCGGCTCACGGGCATGCGCAACGTACCATGGAATCCTGTTCCCAGTATGGCATCAATCACAACCTGGCTGGATGCCAGTCGCCGGTACATTGTATCCCAGGCCTTGTCCGACGGTACAAAGTAATCTATAAGGCAGGTCTCCTCATCGGCCAGTTCCTGCAGGGTATGGAGATGAGCCTGTGCTTCCGGGCTGTACGATTCTTCTGTTCCCAGCACATAGACATAGACCCGGGCGCCACAGTTCAGAAGATGACGGGCTATGACAAAACCGTCTCCCCCGTTATTGCCCTTGCCGCACAAAATCACAACGTCCTTACCCTGCCAGCCATGGACGGCCTTTTCCGCGCAGGTAACGACGGCGTGACCTGCATTTTCCATGAGGACTGCCGGCGCAATGGCATACCTGCCATGCATGGCTGTCTGATCCATGCGCCGCATCTGGGCTGCTGTATTGAGCTTTTGCATGATACCCTCCTTATCGATTACAAATACAAAGCCGGGTCAACGGCTTCTCCATTGACGCGGATTTCAAAATGAACGTGAGGCCCTGTCGAATTTCCTGTAGAGCCGGCATAAGCAATGATATCTCCCTGCTTTACGTTCTGTCCCGTTTCGACATTGAGCCGTTCATTATGGCCGTACAAAGTAGTCATGCCATTGCCGTGGTCAATGATGACAGCGTTGCCATAGCCGCTGATCCAGTCCGCTTCGACGACGACGCCATCCAGGGCCGCCTTGACAGGAGTACCATAATCCACACCGATGTCCATGCCGGAATGAAGAATCTGACGGCCGTAAATCGGATGGATGCGATACCCGAAAGGCGACGTAATGACCCCTTTGACAGGCCAGATCATATCTCCTTTGCCAGGACCGGCAAAAGGTTTCTGCCCCTTAAAGCCTTTCTTGATGGATTCACTGAAGGGCTTGGAAATACTGTCTTTGGAATCATGCCAGTGACTCCACTGCTGTATCTTGCCCGATTTATCGTTCACATCGATAACAACGCGGTTGCTGATTTTCTGCTTGGCATTTCCATCCAGGGTAAAGACTTTCAAGTCTTTTGGATTCACGGCTTTGGGCACGCGGATGCGGACCTCTGTATGGGGGCCTTTATTGCCCAGTTCCAGGCGCGAAATGACATTCTGATTGACCTGGGGACGGGGATTGATACTCCGGCTCAGGTTCGTATTAGGAATGGTGACGACAATATTATAGCCACTTTTATCGATGGCAAACCGGGGCTGCACCGGGCCGGTGACATCCAGGACAGTGCGGACAAACGGTACATCGGCATCATTGCGTGTCACGACACGGACATTAGTGACATTGGCTTTTGATGCCCCATGGGATATTCCCACGGGCAGCAGGCTGGCCACGATAATCAGGGGCCAGATAAGGAATTTCTTGTACACTCTATCTTCTCCTTTATGTGCTTTGGATTCAACGACTCTATTATAGCACATCCGGAATAGAAACTTAATCTCAACTCTAAGGAATTCGTGTTACATCCAGACGACCTGGGCAATGGCATACGTGCCATCGTGTGCCAGAGACAAGGACAGGTCTCCCCGTTCCTTCAAGAGGGCCGCACAGCCCCCGTGCAGGGCCAAATAAGGCGCACCCAGCTCATCATGCCGCACTTCCACATCAGTCCATGCTCCTTCCCGGAAGCCTGTACGGCAGGCTTTCCAAAAGGCTTCTTTGGCGGCAAACACAGCGGCAAAAGAAGCATACTGTCCTTTTCCCCGGCTGCGGCAATAAGTAATTTCCTGTTCCGTAAATAAGCGGTGCAAAGACTGGCTGTGGGTACAAACCAGTTTTTCCATACGCCGTATGTCTACTATATCCACTCCACAAGTCATACAAAATCCTCCCAGACGGGCATATCCCGTTGCATATGTTTGATATCTGATGTTTGACGCTTGAAACAACAAGAGGCTGTCGCACTAAGTTTTTTCTTAATGCGGCAGCCTCTCTTCTGACTAACAACCCTTACCATTTCTGCATACGGATACAGACAGCAATGCCTTCCAGCAGTACCTTGAACGTAGCAAACGCAACGGTCACATCATCATATACTTTAGGTGCTACTTTATACGAAATAGTGACTTCTTTCTTCTGATAATCATAGCGCAGGCCATGCAGATTGGATTCAAACGTGTACTGCGGTGCCGGTATCTTGAACTGTGGCGGCTTTTCGACCTCAAGGCCGTGCAGCATGCGTTCCAGAAGAACACGTTTAGGAACTTCTACCTGAAGCATTTCTTCTACAAAATTATCCAGCACAGACATAGGAGCCTCAGTTTTCGTCAAAGAAATAGGCGTGGATAGCACGTACGGCTGTATCTACCTGGTCCTGGGAAATGAGGCAGGTAATGCTGATTTCAGAAGTAGAAATAATTTCAATATTAATATTATTTTTACCCAGCACGCCAAACATGCCGGAAGCAATGCCCGGATGGCCGGCCATGCCTGCGCCAACAACGGAAACTTTTGCCATCTTGTCATCAATAAGGATATCTTCTACAGGCATCATCCCTTTGATCTGTTCCAGTACATCCTTGGCAGAAGCCAGTTCATCGCGGGAAATCGTAAAGGTAATGTCCGTTACGCCTTCGTTGGCAACGCGTACGCTCTGGACAATCATATCGACGACTACATTGGCATTGGCCAGGGTTTCAAATAATTTGTATGCATAACCCGGTTTGTTTGGAATTCCCAGAACGGTAATTTTGGCAACATTTTTATCTTCTGCGACGCCGCGGATCAAATACTGTTTGATTTCCATGGAATAAGCCTCCTGTATAATAGTACCTTCGTTTTCAGAAAAAGTGGAACGGACATGAATAGGAATATTGAAACGGCTGCCCATTTCAACAGCGCGGGGCTGCATGACGCCGGCCCCGAGTTTTGCCATTTCCAGCATTTCCCCGTAGGTAATTTCTTTCATTTTCCGTGCATTGGGTACGACGCGGGGATCCGATGTATAGATACCTTCTACGTCTGTATAGATTTCACATACGTCAGCATGGATAGCTCCTGCAATGGCGACAGCCGTCGTATCCGAGCCGCCACGGCCCAGCGTCGTAATGTCGCCTGCATCGGTAATCCCCTGGAACCCGGCGACGATGACGATATTGCCTTCATCCAGTGCTTTTAAAATGCGGTCCGGCTGGATGTCCAGGATGCGGCCCTTATTAAACGCATCACTGGTTGTAATACCTGCCTGGGCGCCGGTAAAGGAAATCGACTTATGTCCGGCTTCCTGAAAAGCCATAGCCATCAGCGCAATAGAAACCTGTTCCCCCGTAGAAAGAAGCATATCCATTTCACGGCCATATGTTTTCGATGTGATCTGGCCGGCCAGTTCAATCAATTTATCTGTTGACTTACCCATAGCCGATACGACGATGACAATCTTGTCATCGGGCTGGGATCCTTTGAGAACGCGCTGCACGATGGCGCGCATCTTATCCGGCGTGGCTACAGAGCTGCCGCCAAATTTCTTCACAATTAATGCCAACTTATATCCCTCGCTTTTATTGAAATAAAGCCTGTAGTAAACGTTACTAAACGACTACCTTCTGCCATGATATCATGCGCTAAGCCTATTGTAAAGTATCAAAAAAATGTATACAAAAATTTCGTTATATCTAATGAAATTTCAAACGGAGTTCCCGGTATTGATGATGCCAGCACGCCCGGTACAACAGTAAAAAAGACTGTCGCACCGCATAGATGCAACAGCCTTCTCCTATCACAGTATGATGAGTAATCAGTAAGCCGAGTTTTGTTCTGCCTTGCGGCAGCGACAATCATCTATCTAGACATACTGTTGCCAGCATGTTCAAGCGACACAACCCGGAAGATCAGCGGGCCGCCTCATCCCTTCCCTATTCGGTCTTGCTCCAGATGGGGTTTACCTAGCCAGCACATTACTGTACTGCTGGTGCGCTCTTACCGCACCGTTCCACCCTTACCGCTTGCGCGGCGGTACACATTTCTGTGGCACTATCCCTGAAGTCGCCTTCGCCGGACGTTATCCGGCATCCTGCCCTGCGGAGCTCGGACTTTCCTCTGACCCGGAGGCCAGCGATTGTCATTCATACTCATCTGCGCAATCATATCATAAATCCGCCATGCCGTCAAGGGACGGAAGAAAGGGGGGCGTCCTTTATCCCTCCCTCTATCACTGCCAGTCGTGAAGGGACGGAATGCCGTATGCCGATTCGGCATGACAGACGGCGCGGCGTACAGCCTGTTCCACGGCATAGGCTGCAAGAGCACCCACCGTATTAAGTTCAGCCTGCACATGTCCCACGCTGAGGGCGTACACCGCATCGCCGTCGGCTGTCGTATTGACCGGCCGGATGGTCCGTACCAGTCCGTTGCTGGCAAGGGCTGCAATTTTCCCCATATGAGCTTTATCAAATGCCGCATTAGTCACGATGGCCCCAATGGTCGTATTGGTCGTCCCGCCAGCTGCCTGACGCTGGGAGAACAAGGTGTCTGTCTTTCCATATTCTTCCAGGAGCACCCTGCGCGTATCGGCAAATCCCCGGCCTTCCCGGGAGCGCATGCCTGCCAGGATACGGCCGTTTTCATCGAGCACGTCACCCAGGGCATTGACGGCAATGACGGCACCGACCTGGATATCGCCGGTCTGTACGGCATAGATTCCCAGGCCGGATTTCATCATGTAGGATGGGCCACAGCATTTCCCCACCGTAGCACCCGTACCGGCTCCGTGATTGCCCATGAGAGTATGATTCTGTTCTGCCTGTACGCAGGCTTCGTATCCCATAGCCGCATCAGGACGGACATTACTGCCACAACCCAGATCATAAATGCACGAGGCCAGTACGAGGGGGACTTTGCAAATCCGCGTATCGAATCCGATGTCATGTTCTTCCAGATACTGCATGACACCGGCAGCCGCATTCAGCCCGAAGGCACTGCCGCCACTTAAAAGCACGGCGTGGATACGTTCAGCCGCTGCTCTGGGATTGAGCAATTCCGTTTCCCGGCTCGCCGGTCCGCCACCGCGAACATCGAGGCCACACGGAGCCCCATCGGGACAAATCAGAACAGTACATCCGGTCCCACCGGCCGCATCGTCACTACTGCCGATGCGGAAACCTTGTATATCTTCCAGAGGAATTTCACGCAACATGTTTTCACCTGCTATTTCTTTTCAAAGTCTTTCCAGAGCATACTGGGCTGGATTCCCGTATTATTCTGATATTTGCCGCCATGATAGGTATCGTATTCCCCGTCGATATCATGATAGTAGATCTGGCAGATTTCCACATCAGGATAAATGCGGATCGGCTGTACACAGAAAATTTCCAGCGTCCAGTAACCGGCAAACCCTACGTCGCCAAATCCGGCAGTGACATGGATAAAGACACCCAGACGGCCCACAGAAGAACGGCCTTCCAGCATGGGAATGTAGCCATCGGTCTTCGTGTATTCATTGGTCCGGCCCAGATATAACTTATTGGGCTGGAGGACATATCCCGACTTGGGAATATAGATGGTCGATGCCGGATTGGGTTTGGCCATATCCAGTTCCGGATGGTCGTACACCATCAGTTCATGGTACAGCGACAAATTATAGCTGTTGGGATTGACCCGTTCCGGATGAAAGGGCGTAATGATGATTTCCCTGCCCAGATGTTTAACGATTTCCTTGCCCGATAATATCATAGTTTCACCTTTCTTCAGGAATATAATAGTTTCATTTCGTTTATTATAGCCCAGAGCAGAGAATCCGTGCAAGGCTATTTGTTATGAAAGAGGCTGGGAACACCATCTACATCGGCGCACCGCGTATGACACGACGGTGTACTGCAGGTCCAGTAAGGACCATAGGGACCTTCCCGCTTCTGGAAATATCCTTCTTTGCACCGCGGACACTTGTAGGTCCTGTCGATTTCGTCAGGCGATGCTGTCTCTGCCGGTTCCGTAGCCCGGCAGGCAGGATACTGGCTGCACCCATAAAAATCGCCGTATTTGCCATGGCGCAGGATCATCATACTCCCACACTTTGGACAGCGTTTCCCTCCGCCTGTCTGCTGGCTCATATCAGCTTTGCCGGCTGCTGTGATGAGTGTTTTCAGAAAGGCAATCTGATCTTGTAAAAAGGCGTCGAGGCTGTCTTTTCCTTCGCTCATCTTATACAGCCGGTCTTCCCAGACAGCCGTTTCATCGGGATATACCATGGCGTCGGGCAGGGCATCGACGAGGAGATAGGCCATATCTGTCGGTTTTAAATATTTTTTCTTTCCTTCTTCGACGAGGAACTTCCGCTGGATGAGCTCACTGATAATAGTAGCCCGTGTCGCTTCCGTACCAATGCCCTGGACTTCTTTCAGTTTCTTCTTCAGCGAATCGTCTTTGACGTATTTATATATTTCTTTCATGGCAGCCAGAAGCGTAGACGCCGTGAACCGCGGCGGCGGTTTCGTCTGCTTCTGATCGACGCTACCTTTTTCATAATGGACCTTGTCTCCCTTGCGGACGGCCGGCAGGTCCCCTTTGATATCGTCATCTTCCTGATTTTTATCGCTGCGGTACAGCTCTTTCCATCCCCACTGGGTTACTACCTTGCCATGAGCAGCAAACTGTTCTCCTGCCGCTTCTATGGTAATCTTCGTCTGATCATATTCATACAAGGGATAAAACTGGGCAATATAGGCCTGGGCAACAAGATAGTATACATGCTGCTGCATGGCATTCAGATGAGCAAAATCACAGCGTACCGTCGTGGGGATAATGGCATGATGAGCCGTGATTTTACTATCGTTCCAGGCCCGGCTCCTGATTGACTGATCGGCACCGGAAACCCAGTCCGCAAGCTTTCCTGCCTGTATCTGACGCAGATTTTCCAATATGCGCGGTACATCCTTGCGCTGGTTGAGCGGCAGATACTCGCAATCGGAACGGGGATAGGTCGTCAGCTTCCGTTCATATAACTGCTGAGCCGTATCCAGGACCTGCTGCGGGCTGTATCCATACCGTTTCCCTGCCAGCACCTGGAGCGCCGAGAGAGACAGAGGCAGCCGCTGGGCTTCTTTTTTCTTCGTTTTCTTCCGTTCTGCAATCGTCCCGTCAGGATGTTCCTGCAAACGCTGGAGCAGTTCCTGTGCCTGCTGTTCTTCTATGACGCGCCCTTCCGGGTCGAGCCCGGCCTGCGTGTCTTTTGGCTGCCACTGGGCCGTTATACGGCCATTTTGATGAAGGAAATCAGCCTTTACGACATAATAGGTAACGGGTTTGAAATCATCCAGCTCCCGCTGGCGGCGCACGACAAGGGCCAGGGTCGGTGTCTTCACCCGTCCTACGGGCAGGACAACTTTATGCCCCTGCCGGCGGGCCGCCAGCGTATAGGCACGGGACAGGTTCATGCCGATGAGCCAGTCAGCCCGGCTGCGGGCCAGGGCCGATTCTTTCAGGTGATAAAAATCGCGGTTGTCCCGCAGATCCGATAAGGATTCATGAATGCTTTTTTCATCGAGGGCATTGAGAAGTATGCGCCGGACCGGCTTCGTATTGCCAATATAGTCCAGTATTTCATCAATAAGCAGCTGTCCTTCCCGGTCCGGGTCACCGGCATTGACCAGGGTATCGGCCTGTTCTATGAGCTGGCAGATGATCTGGAACTGTTCTTTGCTCGCCGGGCTGACCAGAAGTTTCCACTTCCGGGGGATGATTGGCAGGTCTTCAGAACGCCACGTTTTGTAACGGCTGTCATAATCCTGCGGTTCTGCCTGCTGCAGGACGTGGCCGTACGCCCAGGTCACGATACCACCGCCCGTACGGATATATCCATTGCCACGCTGCTGCGGTGCCGGCAGGCATTTGGCCAGTTCCCGGGCCATACTTGGTTTTTCAGCTATAAACAACGTTGTCATTACATAACATCCTTATGAAAACATCAGTTACCGTTCTTCTTTTTCCTCTTCGCGGCGCAGTCCCTCTTCTTCCCGCTGGAGAGTAACCCGTGCCAGATCGCCGGCTGCCCGGATGGTACGGACAAAGGCCGGGGGAATCAGACTGGCTTTCAGGGACTGGCCGATGAGCCGTCCCAGGATAACCCCTTTATTGCTGTACAACCAGGCGAAATAATACACGCAGAGTGCGTCCTGATTGCGGGGATTGACATGCCAGAGCATGCGGGCCGGATAATCATGATAATTAAGATCCAGCTTGCGGCATGCTTTCTTGAGCATATCCGTCGTCGCCCGGGCATGTTCCCCATTGGCCGTATCGATAATCCGGTCCAGTTCCCGGCGCCTGCCATGGGAAATCATGGTCCGCACCAGATCCATTTCAAAACAGATACCGTCGGTAAAATACGTGTTTTTTTCGTGCCCCCTGCTCCCCTTGACATCGGCATCATACAACACCACCGTAGGAATATGGAAAAATTGCAGTAATTTCCTGATTTTGGCAATGGAGCTTTCTCCACGGGCATTGATAAGACAGATGCCGTAGTAATCGAAGGGAAGGCCCAATGTCGTACCGAACAGGGAAAAGCAGCCATATTCCGTTTCCCCTTCAACGATAATGACGCTCCGCGAATACAGGGCTTCCTTTACTTCCGGGAAGTGCATGATCAGATGCTTTTCAATTTCTTCACTGAAGTGGATGGTCGCCCCGCAGGCAGCCCGTACCTGACCGCCGTCATGACGATAAAAGCGGACAATGTTGCGGTAATCATCAACCAGAGCATCCGTAGAATGAGTGACGACAAATAACTGCCCCCGCAGACCGTCAATATGAAACAGCCCTTTCAATAGTTCCGTAAAACGGGGATCGCCGTTGCTGAGGAGTTGCTTATAATAATGCAGGATGGACCGTTGCATATACGGATGAAGATGGATTTCCGGTTCATCGATGGACGTAATGAGTGGCAGCCAGCGCCGTCCTTTTTCATCGACAATCAGATTGTGCTCAATGGGCACGGCCTTGCTATGGCACATGATATAAATCTGGGTAATCAGTTCCAGCGCCACAAGGGAAATGAACTTCATGTTATCCGCCAGGGACCTGTCCTGACGCCGGAGCAGACAGGATAGGAGGAAAATATCGACATAATAGGACGAATCAAAATGGCCATACCGGGCTTCGTGACGGATGAACCGCTGCAGTTCCGGCGTGATTTCTGCCTGCTGCGTCTGTCCCCATGACGTGAGCATCTCTTCAATAGCACGGTACACCCGGGCCGGAGCCGCGTATTCCTGCGGAAGGGACGAGGAATAGGATACGTAACGGATGCGGCGGATGACATCCAGTGGCAGTTGTTCTCCCGTCTGTTCGTCATATAGCCGGGGATAAATCTCTTCCACATTTTTTTCCATCCGCACCCGTATAGACGTATGATGCTCTTCCGGAAGGTCGGCAAAGGCTTCCTTGTCACTTTCCAGCAGCTGTAATTCCAACGTGATGACAATAGGCTGCAGGACCGAATCATAATCGTCTTCTGTAATGCCGCATCCTTCGCTCATGAGCTTTAAAAGCCGCAGAAAACTGCTCTTGCCGATGGCATTTTCCCCGACCAGATAATTCGCTTTTTCATGGAACGTCATTTCTACATCCCGGAAATTCCGGTAATTTTCTATGCGTATATATCGTATGTACACATGCTTCACCTGCCCGTACTTCATTTATACTGTGTTTCATGCACCATGCATGATTCTTATTTATACTATTCGACACAGAAACACAAACCCCTGCCGTCACCGGGTCTATTCTTTTATACAGGCATAAAGATACGGCCGCAGCCGTACTGCAGCCGTACCAATTATTTCATATGGAAAATAAGGAAAGCCATGATGGCCGCCAATAATAGGAGAGACACAATGCGTATCATGGCGCCCTCATTCACAGCCTTTCTGCGGCGTACCTTCCTCCGGCGTCTGCGGTGGGGTGCCGGACGCTGGCTTGTATCCGGTTCCCTTATACTCCCGGCCATGCCATTTCCTTGCCACCGAGAATGTGGGCATGCATATGATGAACGGTCTGGCCCGCCTTTTCCCCTGTATTATATACGACGCGGTAGCCTTCTTTATCGAGTCCCAGTATCTGCGCTACTTTCTGGATAGCATAGAGCATTTTGCCTGCCACATCGGCATCATCCGGCGTCAGGGCAGCAATACTGGCAATGTGCTTTTTGGGAATGACCAGGACGTGTACCGGTGCTACGGGAGCGATATCTTTAAAGGCATAAAAATCATCGTCTTCATACACTTTTGTGCTGGGGATTTCGCCAGCAGCAATTTTGCAAAATAAACAATCTTCCATTTAAATCTCCTCCTTAATGATGCCTGTTAATCTATGGTCATCTGCTCCCGTCAGTACGACGGGAACAATGGAACCTTCCTGATGAGATGTAAGTCCCCTGACACAGACGCGTTCGTAGTTTTCTGAAAAGCCTTCCCCCGTCGTACCATCCTGTTTTTCAATCAGGACCCGGACCGTCTGGCCGATCATCTGCTGCAGCCATTCTGCCTTCTGCCGGGTTGACAGGGCCTGTACGATTTCCACCCGCTTTTTCTTGACAGCCGGGTCTACCTGGTCTTTCATAGCCGCTGCCGGCGTTCCCTGGCGGGGAGAATAAGGAAAGGCATGGATATGGGAAAAGCGAAGCTTCTGCAATGTATCCAGCGTTTCTTCAAAGAGTTCATCCGTTTCACCGGGAAATCCCAGGATCAGGTCCGTCGAAACCGTCAGATGATGAATACGGTGGCGCAGGGTCTCAATGAGACAGATGAATTCCTCTTTTGTATATTTACGGTTCATCGCTTTCAATATGGTATCCGATCCCGACTGGAGAGGCAGGTGCAGATGGGGACAGATGCGGTCGGACTGGTTCATGACATCAATGAGTTCATCATCGACTTCCAGCGATTCCAGCGAGCCAAGCCGGATCCGCTGTACATCCGTTTCTTCCAGGAGCCGTCTCAGTATCAGCGCCAGGCCGGGATGGTCCGGCAGCTCTCTGCCATAAGCGCCGAGGTGGATACCGGTCAGGACCAGTTCCCTGAACCCTGCATCCACCAGCCGCTGTGCTTCCCTGATTATCGCATCGGGCTGGCGTGATTTCAAAGCTCCGCGGGTGTAAGGAATGATACAATAGGAACAGAAATTATTGCACCCTTCCTGGATTTTCAGATCCGCCCGGGTATGTTCAACCGCCGATGGATACAAGGGTATTTCCTCAAAGGCATCGGCATTACGGGCATCATGGACAGCCGTCACTGCTTCACCGCCGCCCCGGCCGAGAAGCATCTGTACCAGCGGTACGATACGGTGCCGTTCATTCGTACCTACAACGGCATCTACATCGGGCATAGATGACAGCAATTCCGGATTCAGCTGGGCATAGCAGCCTGTCACTACGACGATGGCCGATGGATTTATTTTTTTTGCACGGCGGATCAGCTGCCGTGACTTTTTTTCTCCCATCTGTGTCACTGAACAGGTATTGACGACGTAGACATCAGCGGCATCATGAAAATCCCGCTCTGTATAGCCTGCTTTTAGAAACAGGCCGCGCATGCTGTCCGTATCATATTGGTTGACCCGGCATCCCAGGGTAACAAAAGCAATAGTTGGCATTATTTGAATCCTCTTTCATACATGATAATCGCCAGAGACGCGATAGCTGCCGTCTCAGCCCGTAATATCCGGGGACCAAGGGAAACGGTCTGGCACTGCTCCCTCATTGAAGCCGCGGCGATTTCTCCATCGGAAAAACCGCCTTCCGGGCCGATACAGATGACCACGTCCCCCGTCCGCACGGTGGCGCAGCATTCGCGCAGAGGCCTCGTTTCTTTCTCAAAGGGAATAATGACAGGCATCGTCCCGTATGTATCCAGTACTTCCGTAAAAGACAGTACATCCGTCACGTCCGGGATATCATTGCGGCCACACTGCTTAGCCGCTTCCTGTGCTATCCGCTGCCAGCGCAGGCGCCGGTCCTTGCGGCGCGTATCGTTTAATTTTACTACACAATGCTCCATTTGTACAGGAACGATAGCACTGACCCCCAGCTCGGCTGCCTTCTGGACCACCCATTCAAACTTATCATTTTTTAAAAGTCCTGCCGCCAGGATCACTCTGCCTGCCGATTCCGGTCTCTCACCCGTCCTATGCAGGGGTTCCATCAACGTCTGCTGGCTGTCTGCCTTTTTGATACGGCATTCATAAGTCACGCCTTCTGCATCCGTCACAGGGACACGATCACCCTGGCGTTTGCGCAGCACCGTGACGATATGGCGCGAATCTTCCGGCGACAGAATAAAATCAGATGTAATCGGAAAACCGACGAATACTTTACGCATTATTTCCTCCTGAGCAAAACAGCATACCAGCCATCCTGCAAAGTGTCTGATACCCATTCATAACCCGTCTGTTCTGCTGAATTCCGTATTTCTCCGATACGGTCATCAATGATGCCGCTGACGATCACATCGGAGCCGCTATGAGTATAGCTGGCCAGATCCGGCAGCAAAGATAGTACGGCATTGGTGACCAGATTGGCCGTAACAACATCGGCTTTATGTCCCTTGTCCGATATGGCGCCGAGAAGGTCGCTGTTCATGACATCGACGCGGTCACTTAACTCATTGAGTTCCACGTTGACTACCGCCTGGTCCACCGCTTTCTGGTCGAGATCCACGGCTGTCACATGACCGGCTCCCAGTTTAGCCGCCGCAATGGCCAGTATACCCGTACCAGTCCCGATATCATAGGCGAGCTGCCCCGGCTGTATAACCTGTTCCAGATAGGAAATGCACATAGCCGTCGTCGCATGGAGGCCGCTGCCAAAAGCGACGCCGGGATCGATGCGGATGACTTTTTCTCCCGGCCCCGGTTCCGCCGTCTCCCATGATGGTTCTACCCAGAGATGGGGAGAAATCTTCGTCGCGTGAAAATAATCCTGCCAGCGGTATAACCAGTCGGCATCATCAGCGTTGCGGGTCATTATATGCCAGCGTCCCATACGGGGAGTCCGCTCCTGCAGCAATTTCATCCGTTCCCGTACGGCCTGTTCCGCCGTAGCATCGTCTGCCGGGAAATAAGCCGTGATGCGGATCAGGTCATCATACGTTTCCTCATCATGGATAATCGATCCCTGACTGCCACACTCACATAAAATGAGAGAAATCAGATCGGTAAACCCGGGAGATACAAATACATCTATTTCTTTATATTCCATACGCTTCTCCTGTCTGCTGCGGCGATTCAGCCAGCTGGCAGCCCTTATGCATAGTAATAATAAATCTGATTTATATTATACCATATTTTTTCCACCTTCTGGCAATGAAAAAAGAGCCGCCAATGGCAGCTCTTAAATAATGTAAAACCAGGTTTCATCATTTTCATCGACATTCTTCACAGCATGCTTATCTTCATCAAAGCGCAATTCCTGATTCTTGACGCTGACTTTGGTACCCGGTGCTACCGATTTAGTGATAAACACGTTACCGCCTATGACCGAATCATGGCCGATGACTGTATCGCCGCCCATGATGGATGCTCCGGAATAAATGGTCACATTATCTTCGATGGTCGGATGCCGTTTCTGATGAACCAGCTTGCGGCCATCTTTCAGCGAGAGCGCCCCCAGGGTAACGCCCTGATACAATTTGACATGTTCGCCGATTTCTGTCGTTTCTCCGATGACAATGCCCGTGCCATGGTCAATCATAAAATATTTGCCTATCTCTGCGCCAGGATTGATTTCAATTCCCGTCATACCATGAGCATATTCCGACATGACCCGCGGAATGATAGGAATCTGCATTTTGTACAGAATATGTGCCACGCGATGGACGGAAATGGCAAACAGGCCGGGATAGGAAAAAATAACTTCGGCCTTACTTTCGGCCGCCGGATCCCCCTCGAAAATCGCTTCAATATCCGTTTCAATGTATTCCCGGATTTTTGGAATCGTCTTGAGCAGCGTCAGCGTTGCCTGTTCTGCCCGCTGTTCCACATTATCAATCTTGACGTTCTGAGTCATTCCCTTGTACTTCAGGGCAATAGTAATCTGCTTACAGAGATTGTACGCCACATCTTCGATGACGACGGTCAGATTGTTGCCAATATCATAAAACCGGTAGGTCTTATCCTTGATATACCCCGGATAAATAATCCGCAGCAGTTTAGTAATGATATCGACAATGACCTTCTTATTCGGTTTATTGAAAATATCCAGTTTGTCGATTTCTCTCTGCCCTTCATGATTATAGTCAGCCAGAATGCTATCGACGACACCTTGTATGTTTTTGGAAATCAGTTCACCCATGCTCAACCCTTCTTATCGCATAAATATTACTATTATAGTACACTTTATAAGTATACTTGTCAAGTACAGATTTTACATAGAAATAGATAAAAACAAGAAGCTGCCCCGTTAAGATAGAAACGTAACGGGGCAGCTTCCTGGTGAGTTTCAAGTTCAAAGTTTGATGTTTAGTATTTGGCGTTATCCGATATACGTTACCAGGATATGAAGGATTTCCTTCATATCAATCGTATCTTCCAGTACGCGGAAGGTGCAGCAATCAACAGACGGAGCCCAGATTTTGAATTCCGTATCCATTTCCGAATTATCGCTGACTTCAGCCGAATAGGCCGTAATCTTGCTGTACGGGATGACCAGGGCTGCTTTATGCCGCGCCGTATAGGCTTCCACACGGACGCCGATGATTTTTCTATCGGTCAGTACAACCACATTGCGCTGGGCGTTGAATTCAAGCAGTACCTGTTCTCCTTCAGCCAGAAGATTCTGATACAATTCTTTCCGGAACCCGATTTCATTTTTTTCTGCCAACGTAAATTTCTTATCGTCTTTATCTGCAAACATGGTATATCCTCCTCATAAATCGATAAAATAGTATTTTCCATAAAAGGCATACAATCCTTATTTATTATATTCGTCACAGGACAGTAAAATCCTGCCAGATTCTAAAAATATTCTTATATCTTTTCTTATGCATACAAAAACACTGCAGATGCAAATCACACCTGCAGTGTTTTTGTGTTTTATAGATTTCCGGCAATTGTTCCGGAATTATTCATGGAGCGGATGAAGTCGGTTACTTTCTTTTTTACTTTTTCAAAGAAACCTTCTTCTTTAGACTCCCCCACCCAGGTTTCTCCACCGGCCCGGGCAAATTCTTTCAGGAGTTCTTTCTGTTTGGCATTCATGCGCTTTGGCGTCGTGATGTTGACCTGCACATGGTGATCACCTCTGCGGCCACTGGAGCCCAGATAAGGTACGCCATGGCCTTTGATCCGGAAAATGGTGCCACTCTGGGTACCGGCCGGAACTTTCAGATCGACCTGTCCGTCGATGGTATCCACGCGGATAGTGCATCCCAGTGCCGCCTGTGCAAAGGTGATGGTCTGCTGTGACACGACATCATTGCCCTGGCGGGTAAACTGCGGATCCCGGCGCACGAAGATATAGACATACAAATCGCCATGACCGCCGCCGCGTACACCCGGTTCGCCTTCGCCGGCTACGCGCAGGCGGGCGCCGTCATCGACACCGGCAGGAATCTTGATTTTCAGTTTCTTGCGCACTTTTACCGTGCCTTCGCCATGGCATTTCTTGCATTTTTCATGGATGATTTTGCCAGTCCCGCCACAATGGGAACAGGTCCTGACATTGACCATCTGTCCGAAAGGCGTGTTCTGTACGACCCGCTGCTGGCCGGTACCATGGCAGACAGGGCACGTATCTACCTTGCTGCCAGGTTCGGCACCATTCCCATGACAGTGTTCGCATGTTTCATTCTTCGGCACCTGAATTTCCATTTCCGTCCCGAAGGCAGCCTGCTTGAATGTAATATCCACATCAAAGCGGAGATCGGCTCCCCGTTCCGGACCATTCGACTGTCGGCTGCCCTGGCCGCCAAAGAAGGAATCAAAGATATCACCAAATCCGCCGAATCCGCCAGAGCTGAAACCGCCCTGACCAAATCCGCCGAATCCGCCAAAACCACCCTGCCCGAAGCCGCCGGCTCCGGCTGCGCCGTTCTGGAACGCATCGGGGCCGAACTGGTCATACTGGGCGCGTTTGTTCTTATCTGACAAAACGCTGTAGGCTTCGTTGACTTCTTTGAACTTTTCTTCTGCAGCCTTAGGGTTGTCCCGGTTTTTATCTGGATGATATTTTATTGCCAGTTTGCGAAACGCTTTTTTAATTTCCGCTTCGCTGGCGTCTCTGGGAACGCCAAGTACTTCGTAATAATCTTTTTTGCTCATATGGGCAGCCCCTCTTTACTTACAACTTACTTCTGATCGTCATCGACGACTTTGTAGTCTGCATCGACGACTTTTTCACCACTCTGGCTTTCCTGCTGCTGTGCACTGCCACTCTGCTGTGCTCCTGCCTGCTGTTGTGCAGCCTGCTGCTGGGCATCGGCCTGTTTGTACATATCGCTGGTCAGGTCATAGAGCGGTTTAGTCAGAGCTTCCGAAGCGGCTTTGATCTTATCGACATCGTTTGTCTTGACGGCTTCTTTGAGGTCGGCAATCTTCGATTTGATTTCAGAAACTTTAGAAGCATCGGCTTTGTCACCCAGGTCTTTAATCGTCTTTTCTGCCTGATAAATCAGGGAATCAGCGTTGTTCTTGGCTTCAATGGCTTCTTTACGTTTCTTATCTTCTGCTTCATGAGCAGCGGCTTCCTTGACCATGCGGTCGATTTCGCTCTTATCGAGGCCCGAAGAAGATTTAATAGTAATCTTCTGTTCCTTGCCCGTTCCCAGATCTTTAGCCGATACATTTACGATACCGTTGGCATCGATGTTAAATGTGACTTCGATACGGGGTACTCCACGGGGAGCAGCCGGGATACCGGTCAATTCGAAACGGCCCAGTGTCTTGTTATCGGCAGCCATTTCACGTTCGCCCTGCAGGACATGGACATCGACAGACGGCTGATTATCGACAGCAGTCGAGAAAATCTGGCTGCCCGATGTCGGGATGGTCGTATTGCGGTCGATGATTTTGGTGAAGACACCGCCCAGTGTTTCAATCCCTAAGGACAGCGGCGTAACATCGAGGAGCAGTACGTCTTTTACATCACCGACGAGGACACCGGCCTGGATAGCAGCGCCGACGGCAACACATTCATCGGGGTTGACGCCCTTGCTCGGTTCTTTGCCCAGTACCTGTTTGATGGCTTCCTGTACAGCCGGGATACGGCTGGAACCACCAACAAGGATGATTTTATCGATTTCATCGATAGAGAAACCGGAATCAGCGATAGCCTTACGGGTCGGTTCCATCGTAGCCTGTACGAGATCTTCCGTCAGTTCGTTGAATTTAGCACGGGTCAGCGTCAGGTCGAGATGTTTCGGACCTGTTGCATCGGCCGTAATGAACGGCAGGTTGATATTGGTCGAAAGGACCGTAGACAATTCAATCTTGGCTTTTTCTGCAGCTTCTTTCAGACGTTGTTCTGCCATTTTATCCTGCGAGAGGTCAATACCGGTCTGGCTCTTGAATTCGCTGATCATCCAGTTCATGACTTTATTATCAAAGTCATCGCCGCCGAGGTGTGTATTCCCGTTTGTAGCTTTTACTTCGAATACGCCATCGCCCAGTTCAAGGATAGATACATCGAATGTACCACCGCCAAGGTCGAATACGAGAATCTTGCCGTCGCCGCCTTTATCCAGGCCATAAGCGAGGGCTGCAGCCGTCGGTTCATTGACGATACGAAGTACGTCGAGGCCGGCGATTTTACCAGCATCTTTCGTAGCCTGACGCTGGGCATCATTGAAATATGCCGGAACGGTAATGACAGCCTGGGTGACTTTTTCACCGAGGTAGCTTTCCGCATCTTCCTTCAATTTCTGCAGGATCATGGCCGAGATTTCCTGGGGTGTATATTTCTTGCCCTGGATATCGACAGTATAGTTTTCGCCCATGTGACGTTTAATGGAAGAAATCGTGTTTTCCGGGTTGGAAACAGCCTGGCGTTTTGCCAGCTGGCCAACGAGACGTTCACCGGTCTTGGAGAAGCCAACGACAGACGGTGTCAGTCTGGAACCTTCTGTATTCGTGATAACGGTCGGTTCGCCGCCTTCCATAACAGCTACAACCGAGTTTGTCGTACCTAAATCAATACCAATTACTTTAGACATAAGTAATTCCTCCAATCTTATACTTTCTACGATACTTAACCGTTAAATGCAACTTTAACCATTGCCGGGCGCAATGTCTTGTCACCCAGCAGATATCCTTCCTGCAGGACTTCCACAACGACGTCATTGTCGTATTCATCGCTGGGGACCCGCATGACTGCCTGATGATAATTCGGATCAAACGGCTTGCCTACGGCATCAATTTTCGTAACACCTTCTTTTTCGAGAACCGTCATAAGCTGTTTGTAAATCATGGTATAGCCATCTACAAACGATTTGAGCTCATCCGAAAGAGAATCCTGCGGCACTTGCAGTGCCCGTTCAAAATTATCAATCACCGGCAGGATGTTCTGAAGGACATCCATTTTGACGACTTCAGAAATCTGCTGCTTTTCTGTAGCAGTCCGCTTCTTGAAATTGGCAAAATCAGCCTGGAGACGTACGTAGCGCGATTTCATTTCCGCTGCGGCCGCCTCTGCCTGCGCTGTGGCATCCGGCTGCTGTACGTTCTGGTTGTCCGCCTGTTTCGTATCAGCGCCATCATCTGCCGCTTTTTCTTCTGCTGCTATTTCATCAGCAGGCTGTTTTGTTTCTTCTACAGCCTCTGCAGTCGTCTGTTTTTCTTTTTCCTCTTTTTTCTTATCCTTACTCATGAACTGCATCCCTCCTATTTATCATCCTGGTAATGTTCCAGAATATGCGTCACATGCTGTTTCATAAAATCGAGTAAGCCAATGATCCGGGCATATTCCATGCGGGCCGGTCCCAAAACAGCAATCTTACCGAGGACTACGTCATTGGCAGTAAAGGTTGCTTCTATAATACTGCAGTCATTGATAGGAGATAACTTAGCTTCATCACCGATACGTACCGTTACCGGTTTGTCGGTCTGTTCTCCATCATCATGCAGGATGTTGGCTACGATATCCTGTTCTTCCAGCATGGTAAACAAGCTTTTCGCCTTATCGACATCTTTAAACTCCGGCTTATTGAGAAGTTCCATCGTCCCGCCCTTATACAACTGCTGATGGCGGCGGAATGCTCTGTGCAGGGAACGAAAAGCTGTCCGGTACAAATCGAGGTCATCGACAACATCGTCGCGGAACTGCTGCAGCATGTCCATGTCTATCTTGGCCATAGGCACACCAGCCAGGAAATTCGTCAGTTTCTCAGCCACAATGTTGAGTTCATCTACATCGACTCCATCTGGCTTAGAATAAATACAGTTTTCAATCTGACCGGAATCGGTGACGACAATCATTATCGCCCGCCGGTGATCCAATGGCAGGAACCGTATGTATTTCAATCGGGATCCGGGCTGCTGTGACGTCATGACCAAGGTCACATTGTGAGTAATTCTGGCCAGTCCCTTTGCCGTATTCTGAAATATCTGATCGACATCGCTTACTTTATCCTGAAACCAGGTTTCAACAAACTTCTTTTCATCATTTGTCACCTTTTCCGGCTTCAGCAGGCAATCCACATAGAAGCGGTACCCTTTGATGGAAGGAATCCGGCCAGCCGATGTATGGGGCTGTTCCAGATATCCCATCATTTCCAGATCAAACATTTCATTACGGATAGTCGCGGCACTGACCCCCAGGTTATATTTGCGGGCAATGGTCCGTGACCCGACAGGTTCGGCAGATGTGATGTAATCCTGAATGATAGCTTGCAATATTTTCTGTTTTCTTTCATCCAAATCCATTTCTATCACCTCGATGCCGCGTTGTTTTAGCACTCTTTTTATTGGTGTGCTAACAACTATATAAAAGATAGCATGATTGAGCAGATTTGTCAATGATTTTAGGCTAAAAAAGTCAAAAAGTCAAAAATATTTTTCTCTCATACTATTCTTTTGACTTTTATGGTCAAAAAAAATACAGTGCCATCTCTGACACTGTATTTTTATTAGATTATGAAAAACGTATTATTCACCTTTGAATGCAGCTTTACGTTTTTCCATGAAAGCTTTCATGCCTTCCTTCTGGTCTTCTGTAGCAAAGCAGAGGCCGAAGACATTGCTTTCAAACTGGATACCCGTAATGATATCGCACTGTAAACCATTATTGATGGCTTTCTTAGCGATCTGTACTGCTACAGGACCCTGTTTCATGATTCTCTTAGCGGTCTTGATGGCAGCCGGCATCAATTCAGCCTGAGGAACGACCTTGTTGACCAGACCGATGCGGAGAGCTTCAGCCGAATCAATATTCTGATTGCTCAGGATGATTTCTTTTGCCATGCCAGGACCTACGAGGCGGGCAAGGCGCTGTGTGCCGCCGAAGCCAGGGATAATGCCCAGGCCAACTTCCGGCTGACCGAATACAGCGTTATCCGAAGCATAACGGAAATCGCAGGCCATGGAAATTTCGCAGCCGCCGCCCAGAGCATAGCCGTTTACTGCGCAGATAACCGGTTGTGGCAGTCTTTCGATCTTCGTGATGACGCCAGCACCATATGTGCCCCAGTCACCAGCCTGTTTCGGGTTATAATCAGCCATTTCTTTAATATCTGCACCGGCAACGAAGAATTTGTCACCAGCACCGGTAATGATGACTACCTGTACATCTTTCGAACCAGCAATGTAGTCAACAGCTTTTTCAATATCACGGACCGTAGCAGCATTCAGGGCGTTAGCCTGTTTCGGACGGTTGATCGTAATTGTAGCAATACCTTCTTCTACGGTGAAGAGAATGTTTTCAAATTCCATAGGTAGAATCCTCCTTAAGGTCAGTATCAAGCTATCCGGGCATTATTTGTTGTAATCGTAGAAGCCTTTGCCTGTCTTGCGGCCGAGCCAGCCAGCAGCAACGTATTTACGGAGGAGCGGGCACGGACGATATTTCGGATCGCCAAAGCCTTCATAGAGGACTTCCATAACGTGGAGGACGACATCGTTACCAATCAGGTCGCACAGTTCGAGCGGTCCCATCGGATGGTTGTAGCCGAGTTTGCAAACAGCGTCGATACCTTCTTTGGAAGCAACACCTTCCATGAGGGCATAGCAGGCTTCGTTCAGCATCGGAACGACGACACGGTTGGCAGCGAAGCCCGGGAAGTCTTCAACTTCGACAGGGGATTTGCCAAGGCCTTCAGCGCATTCGACAACGGCTTTCGTCGTAGCATCATCCGTAGCAATACCTTTGATGATTTCGATCAGTTTCATGACCGGAGCCGGATTGAAGAAGTGCATGCCGATAACTTTTTCCGGACGTTTCGTAGCCGTAGCGATTTTGGTGATAGGCAGGGAAGACGTGTTGGAAGCAAGGATTGTATTAGCCGGGCATTTTTCATCGAGGTTCTTGAAGATGCCGCATTTAATCTTTTCGTCTTCGATAGCAGCTTCGACAACGAGTTCAACGTCTTTCATGTTTTCTTCGGTAATTTCTACGATACCGGTCAGACGGCCCATGATTTCAGCTTTCTGATCTTCCGTGATTTTACCTTTCGTAACTTTTCTGGTCAGCTGTTTGTCGATTTTTTTCATGCCGCCATCGATGAATTCCTGTTTGATATCGTTCAGAATAACATCTACACCGTGTTCAACAAATACCTGAGCAATACCGGAACCCATAGTGCCTGCACCAATAACCATTACTTTTTTGAACATTTGAAACTCCTCCTTTATTAGCGTGATTTTTTTCACTTTTTGCTTCAAAAAAAAATCACTTTTTGGTAAATATAAGATGCACTGCTTACATTCATAGTATAACACGTTTGAAAAAAAAGTCCACTAAAAAAACAGACATTTTCATAACTTTACCTGTTTATTGCCTATTTTACCTTTTATATACGGCGTAAAAACGGCCTTTTTTCATGTATTTATGTTGTTTAATCATTAATTTTCGTAAATCTATGAACCATACTCATAGTAGAATTACTTTGTACCAGTAATGTACAACATACATAACAAAAAAATAAGAACCGGATAAATTTCCGGTTCTTATTTGTGAATTTGTACACATTCACGAACTAATTTATAATTTTCTGATATTATTCAACGCTTCCAGCAGGCCTTTGCGATGTTCATAATTTGTACGATACAACGCCGTATGAGCGGCATCAGGCATAAACTCTTCTTTTACTGCCAGCTGTTTCTGAAGGGCAGCTTTGAGATCCGTCACATCGCCGGTAGCAAAAGCGGCTACCAGGCAGTTGGTCGGTACAGCCCCGCCGGCAACCTTTAATGTCACGACACGGGTATCGAGCATATCGGCCTTGATCTGATTCCACAGCCTGTCGCGGCTGCCACCTTCTGTAATGGTCAGCTGCGTCAGATCGATTCCGGCGCTGCGGTAACGGTCGGTGACTTCCATATAGTCATAGCCGATGCCTTCCAGCACGCAGCGCCATAGCGCGCCCTGGTCATCATCCAGGGTCAGGCCCGTAAAGGTACCGCGCACATTAGGATAATCGCCATTTCCCCCGGTCAGATAGGGAATGAACATAGCTCCATCACATCCTGCAGGATGACGTCGTGCCAGATCGTCCATTTCTCCATAATAGGCATCATCGTCGGCCTTGCGGGCAATATTATCCTTGAACCAGCGCAGGGCCAGTCCTCCGGTCCGCACCATGCCCCAGTAAAAATACGTACCGGGCAGGGTACCGGAATTAAAGACCAGGCCCGTGCCTGGAGCCGACAATTCCGGAATGATCCCATCCGTAGCCGCACAGAACATGGCACAAGTCCCGGCCACATCGACGGCCCGGCCGGCTTCCAGTATGCCGCTGCCCATCATCGATTCCATGGTATCACCGGCACCGGCGCAGATGGGAATGCCTGCAGGGAATCCCGTTTCTGCTGCATCGGCTTCACACAGATGCCCGATAATATCCCAGGGCTTGACGATTCTTGGCATATATGACCGGGGAATGCCCAGGATGCGGAGCTGTTCCTCTGACCAGCACTTTTTCACCACATCGTAGCCGAGCCCCCAGCCGGACATAGTCCCCCAGTCGATGAAGGCGTCGCGGCCGGAAAGGCCTGCCAGATGCATGAGGATATATGGGCAGTTATGGACGAATTTAACACCCTTTTCCCGCACGTCCGGCACATTCTGCAAAAACCAGCGGGCAAACATAGCCGGGAACATGACATTCGGTTCGGCATTGCCCGTTTCCTTAGCCCAGATATCCCGGTGCTGTTCTTTCAGCTGCGCTACGTCTTCTGCCGTCCGGCTGTCCAGATAATTGATATAAGGGGTCAGAGCCTTGCCGTTTTCATCTATGCAGGCAATACCACAGATAATGCCATCGCCCATGATGGCCCGTACACCCGATGGTGAGAGTCCCTTTTCCTTCATGCCGTCTCTGCAGATGCGCATGCACTGCTTGATCAGGCGGTAATATTCATCAACATCCATCTGCACCCAGCCGGGCTGCGGATACGACAAAGTCGTCTTTGCCGTGGACATGACAATTTCCTGCATATTTTCATCATATACAGCTACTTTGACGCTCTGGGTCCCCGCATCAAATCCGAGATAATACTTCATTTCCATATCATCGTCCTCCTCTATTCATTCCTTCCATAGACGTTATCGTCTATGCCGGTATCGTTTCATTACATTTATTTTACCATACGGCCCGTATCCTATCAGTAGTATTTTCGTATTTTTTTATTCTCTCTCATTCTGTTCTGCCGTACAATTTGTAATTGAAATTTAAATTTGAATTAGATATAATAAAAGAAGGCAAACTACACTACGTCCAGGAAGAAGGAATCTATCATGACTGCTCAAACACTGAAGGAGCATAAAAAAGCCGGTATCCTAATCGCCATTGTACTGATTCTGGCCGCTGGTATCATCTGGTATCTGACACGGCCGGTCAATACGCCCCTTACGTTACATGGCAATGTCGATGTCCGTCAGGTTTCGCTGACCTTCAATGCCAGCGAACGGATTGCCACAATGAATGTGGAAGAAGGCGACCGTGTCCACAAAGGGGATGTCCTGGCCACGCTCAACACGACGCCTCTCAAACTGACCATAGCGCGCTGTCAGGCCCAGATTGCCCAGCAGAAGGCCGTCGTTGCCAAGATGCACAACGGATCCCGTCCTGAAGAGATTGCCGAAGCCGCCGCTGCCGTCCAGTCAGCACAGGCCGAAGCCGATAATGCCGCTGCCGATTATCAGCGTATGAGTACCTTATACGCCAGCAATGCCATCAGCCGCCAGACACTGGATACGGCAGAAGCAAAGGCAAAATCGACAGCAGCCTCCCTGGCTAAGTCCCAATCAGCCCACGCGCTGGCCGATAACGGCTATCGCCAGGAAGATATCGATGCCGCCGAAGCCCAGCTGCAGAGTCTGGAGAATGAACTACAGACGGCACAATACAATCTGAGCCAGGCAACGCTCATTGCTCCCCAGGACGGCGTCATCCGTTCGCGCCTCGTCGAACCGGGCGATATGGCATCCCCTTCGACGCCAGTCTATACACTCAGTCTGGATACGACAAAATGGATCCGTGCGTACATCAGCGAAAACCGGTTGGGCCAGATTCACGAAGGCCAGACCGCTACCGTCACCATCGACAGCGTCCCGACACCCCTGACCGGGCAGGTCGGGTATATATCCGACACAGCAGAATTCACCCCGAAATCGGTAGAAACGGAAGACCTCAGGACATCCCTTGTCTATGAAGTCCGTATCTACGTCACCGACCTGGACAACGTCCTTCGTCTGGGAATGCCGGCAACGGTGACATTTTAACACGCTCCGGAGGGAACACTATCATGTCTGATATAATTATGATTCAAGCTCATCATCTGACAAAACAATTTCCCGCCCGTCCTTCTTCCCCGGCCGTCACCGCCCTCTCTACTCTCAATCTGACTGTAAAAAAAGGAACCCTGACTGCACTCATCGGCCCAGACGGAGCCGGCAAGACGACCTTCATGAGACTGGTCTGCGGACTATTGCAGTCCGATTCCGGCAGTCTCTCCGTCTGTGGATACGATGTACAGCAATCTCCCCAGGCCGTTCAGGACCGTATCGGCTATATGCCACAGAAATTCGGCCTGTATGAAGACTTGTCCGTCATGGAAAACCTCACGCTCTATGCCGATATCCATTCGATTCCACCGGATCTCCGCCAAAAGCATTTCCGGGAATTACTGGATCTCACCGGCCTGAGCCCCTTTACGGCCCGTCCGGCAGGGAAATTATCGGGCGGCATGAAACAGAAACTGGGACTGGCATGTACCCTCGTATCTACGCCGGATCTGTTGCTCCTCGATGAACCGACCGTCGGGGTCGATCCGTTATCACGCCGCGAATTATGGCATATCCTGCATACTTTATCGGAAGAAAAGTCTTTGACGGTCCTCGTCAATACATCGTATATAGAAGAGGCAGAACAATGTCAGTATGCCTATATACTACATAAAGGGCAGCTTCTGGCTGACGGCACGCCGGAATCACTGCTCCAGTACGCCCGGGGACGCTGCTATGCCGTCCGTGTCCCCCAGGGTATGCCGCCCCGGTTCATCCAGTCCTGGCTGCTGGATGACCGCCACGTCGTCATGGATGCCGTTCCCGAAGGCAGTCAGGTACGCTTCACCGTATCCAGCCGCCAGCTGCCGAATCATCTCCTGCTGCAGAACTATCTGCCTGGTGCCGTCATCACTCCCGTTTCGCCGCGTCTGGAAGACAGTTTCATGATTCTCCTCCGTAAAGCCGGATCTACGGAAGAAGAAACACCGGGTATGCCGTCTCTGCCCAAAGTCCCGCCGGCTATATCCGGGGATACCATCATCGAAGCCCACGATATTGTCCGCCGTTTCGGTAGTTTCGTTGCCGTAGACCACACATCCTTTTCCGTCCACAAAGGGGAAATCTTCGGTCTACTCGGCCCGAACGGGGCAGGGAAATCGACGACATTCCGCATGCTCTGCGGCCTCCTTTCCGCATCATCGGGCACCATTTCCGTATACGGGGTCAATCTGCGTACCGCCCGTGCCAGAGCCCGTTCCTATATCGGATATGTCGCCCAGAAATTTTCTCTCTACAGTACCCTGTCCGTCTATGAAAATCTCTGCTTCTTCGGCCGGGCGTACGGCCTTGCTGCCCACAAACTGCAGGAACGCATCGAAACCGTCGCCGGGCAGTTTCACCTCAATAACTGTCTTTCCATGGCCGCCGGCTCTCTGCCCGGCGGCTACAAACAGCGGCTGTCCATGGCAGCCGCCCTGCTGCATGATCCGCCCATCCTGTTTCTCGACGAACCAACAAGCGGCATAGATCCGCTGGCCCGCCGTACGTTCTGGCGGCAGATTACCGGTCTGGCTGCCAGGGGAACAACGATCGTCGTCACAACCCATTTCATGGAAGAAGCGGAATACTGCGACCGCATCATGATCCAGGACCGGGGCCGCCTGATAGCCATCGGCACGCCATCGGCTATCCGTCATCAGGGGGGTGACAGCCCGACCATGAATGAAGCCTTCATCCATATCGTCGAGACGGGCCGCCAAAAGGAGGACTCATGATGAATATACACCGTTTTCTCGCTCTGACACGCAAAGAATTCTATCAGATGCTGCGCGACCCCAGCAGTTTCCTCATCGGCATCGTCATTCCACTGATGCTCATCGTACTCATGGGCTCCGGCCTGTCACTGGATGTCAAGAATCTGCCCGTTGCCGTCGCACTGGAAGATACGTCACCGACGGCCCGTGATGCCCTGTCCTTTCTCAATGGGTCCCCGTATTTCTCCCCCTCGTATGTCACCTCATCGAAGGAAGCCATCGCCCTGATGGACGCCCGTCAGGCCGACGCCGTACTGGTCATTCCTCCTGATTTCACCAGCCGGCTGGAACAAGGACACGCAACGGTCCAGATTCTCCTGTACGGCATCGATGCAACAACGGTTAATGCGGCAAATCAGTACATCACCAGCGGCCTCCAGTCCTGGCAGAGCCAGTGGGTGGCCGCACACAGAAAATCTGCCAGGACCGGGACCGTCATCGTCGTGCCCCGGCAGTGGTTCAACGATGCCAATACCAGCTCCTGGATGTTCCTTCCCGGTCTGATTGTCATCGTCATGACTCTGGTCGGCGTCTTTCTCACGGCCCTGGTCATGGCCCGCGAATGGGAACGGGGAACACTGGAAGCCATATTTGCCACACCAGTCCGGCCCCTCGAAATCATCGCAGCCAAAACCATCCCCTATTTCTGCATTGCCATGGTGGGGCTGGGCCTGTGCCTTATGGCATCGTATTACGGCTACGGCGTACCCATTCATGGATCACTGCTGCTGGTATTCCTGTCTTCCGTAGAATATGTCTTTATCGCCATCGGCATGGGACTCACCATTTCCTCACTCGTCAAAAATCAGTTTCTGGCCTGCCAGATTGCCCTCGTTGTCAGCCTGCTGCCCACCATTATGCTGAGCGGTTTCCTCTTCGACTTGCGCAGCGTCCCCATTGCAATTTCCCTCATCGGACATATTCTGCCGGCTACGTATTACATGGAACTGCTGAAAATGCTGTTTCTGGCCGGCACGACGGGACCCATCGTCATCAAAGACTGCCTGATTCTTCTGGTATATGCCCTGCTGTTCTTCTGCCTGTCATGGAAACTGACCTGCAAGGAGGTATCGTAATGTCCTCTCTGTCCCTGACACTGTATCATATCTATGCATTAATCATCAAAGAATTACTGGCTACCCTCAAAGACCCGAAAAGCCGCGTCATCCTCATCGTACCCGTCCTCGTACAGGGATTGCTCTTCGGTTATACGGCCACGTATAATCTGGAACATGTCCCCTATGCCGTTGTCGATGAAGACCACAGCCACGAATCGGCAGAATTCCTGTCCCACCTGGATGGAACGGGAATTTTTGAGCGGGTCGCCACCTTATCATCGCCACAGCAGATTTCCCAGGTCATAGACAATCAGCAGGCCATGCTGGTCCTCACTATTCCATCTGATTTTTCCAAAAACCTTCATGCGGGAAAGACGGCACCTGTCCAGACTATCACCGATGGCCGCAATCCCTCAACGGCCGGACTGGCAGCCGGTTATGTTTCCTCCATTGCCACTGCCTACAACCAGAAACGCAGCGGTCAGCAGTCTCTCGTCGAAATCCGCTCCCGCATCTGGTACAATCCCAACAACATAACCCGCCACATGTTCCTGCCATCACTGATTCCCATGCTGGCTCTGACCCAGGTACTCATACTGGCCGGCCTGTCCGTTGCCAGGGAACGGGAAAACGGGACATTCGACCAGCTTCTTGTCACGCCGCTGACGCCACTGGAAATCCTCATAGGCAAAGCTGTCCCGCCGATTCTTATCGGCCTCGTCCAGGCAAGTCTCATGTTGTGTCTGGTCCTGTTTTGGTTTAAAATACATTTAGTTGGCTCATTAGCCGTACTGTATCTGACCATAAGTATATTTCTCGTCAGCTGTGTCGGCCTGGGCTTATCGATTTCAGCCGTTGCCAAAAACATGCAGCAGGTCATGGTATACTGTTTTCTCTTTCTCCTGCCCATGATTCTCTTGTCCGGTCTGGCTACACCCATACGGAATATGCCTCCCGTACTGCAGTACATTACGTATATCAATCCCATGCGTTTTGCCATAGAGGCCATCCGCCGCATTTATCTGGAAGGAGCCGGTCTTTCCACCGTCGCGCCGGCATATATTCCCATGCTGGCACTGGCCGCCGTGACGCTTCCTCTGGCAGCCTGGCTGTTTCGTCACAAACTCTCATAGAAAGAAGGATGTCTATGGCTTGTAAAGCTCCCGGCACGGGAACCCGCGAAGACGGCAGGGAAACGAAAGAACGCATCATCCAGGCAGCCGGCCCTTTATTTGCCCGCAACGGTTATGATGGCACGACGAGTAAGGAAATCTGTCAGCAGGCCGGCGTCAATATAGCTGCTGTCAACTATCATTTTGGCAGCCGTGACGGATTGTATGTTGCTATACTCGAAAAAGTGCAGGACTACCTGATCAATATTGATGTACTTAAAAAGCTGGCCCGGCAGGAAGGGTCGCCCCGCCAGAAACTGGAACAGTTCGTCGATTATTTTATCGACGACGCCTTTCGTCATAACGACTGGCATGTACGGGTCTGGATCCGTGAACTGCTCCACCCGTCACCGCATATCCATACCATCATTACTAAGAAAGGTCTGCCGAAATTCTATATTGCATCGGAAATCCTGCAGAAAGCCCTGGGCTGTGATCAAAAAGATATCGTATTTTACAGTTCCTATATCTCACTGGCAGCCCCTTTCATCATTACCTTTCTCGCCCAGAACAGCCCCGTCCTGGATGCTCTGCCCGTGCACTACCCAAAAGAAGAATTTATTGCCCATCTGAAAGAAAACTTTCTTAAAACCCTGGACGCACTGGCCGTAAAACAATGAAACCGTCCAGACGCCAATAACCTCACATACAACGAGGAGTAGCCGGAATGGCTGCTCCTCGTTGTATATTCCTTACACATCTTTATTATTTTCTGTACTTTTCAATAAACCGCGCCATCCGTTTCAATGCTTCTTTAATGGTTTCCATGGAAGCGGCATAGGAGATACGGACATGGTTTTCACCGCAGGCACCAAATGCTGTGCCGGGAACGACGGCAACCTTTTCTTCCGTGACCAGTTTTTCACAGAATTCTTCGCTGTTCATGCCCGTGCAGCTGATATCGGGGAAAATATAGAAGGCGCCTTTCGGTTCAAAGACGGGAAGCCCCATATCAACAAGTCCTTTATAAATGACTTTACGCCGTGCATCGTATTCCTGACGCATGGATTCCACGTCAGCGGCACACTCCCGGAGGGCCGTTACGCCGCCATACTGGGCCTGTGTATTAGCACACATGATCATGTACTGGTGCAGCTTCAGGATGTTGGCCAGCCCGTCCCGCGGAGCACACACATAGCCCAGGCGCATACCTGTCATGGCATAGGCCTTGGAAAAGCCGTTGAGGACGATCGTCCGTTCCCGCATATCCGGCAGTTTGGCAAATGACGTAAATTTCGTATCGCCATATACCAGTTCACAATAGATTTCATCACTCATGACGACCAGGTCGTGTTTCTTGACAAATTCTGCAATAGGCAGCAGTTCTTCCCGGGTCATGACCGTTCCCGTCGGGTTATTTGGATACCCCATGACGAGGGCTTTCGTCTTAGGCGTCACAACCTTTTCCAGCGCTTCAGCTGTCACTTTGAAATCATCTTTGGCATAGGTCGGAACGAAAACGGGCACACCGCCGGCAGCTTCTACGGCAGCCGGATAGGCCACATACGCCGGGTCGGGTATGATGACTTCATCCCCCGGTTCGGTCAGTGCCAGCAAAGCCATGGTCAGCCCTTCCGAAGCCCCTACAGTCACCATAATTTCACTAACCGGATCGTAATCAACACCATAGCGGTCATGGAATAATTTTGCAATTTCCTGCCGCAGTTCGATGAGGCCCGAATTGGCCGTATAACTGGTCTGCCGGGCATCGATACTGGCTTTCATTGCTTCACAGACTTTATCAGGCGCCGCAAAATCCGGTTCGCCGATACTCAGGGACAGCACGCCCGGTATCTGATTGGCAATATCAAAGAACTTCCGGATTCCCGACGGCTTGATTGCCTGCACTTTTTTTGAAATTTTGTCATCCCAATTCATAACACGCACCACCTTATTCAGATTATTTCGTTCGTCGCATAGTTTACATGCGTTCTGTTAATACTATAATATACCATATTTCTGCATGTATCAAGGGTCGTTCTTAAATTTATCATGTATCCAAAAGAAAATTTAAGGTTTGTCAAAGAGATATTCTTCCCGTTCTACGACCTTGCCGTTACGGATATAGACCCGCGGCACGCGGCGGTTGATATTACACATGATTTCATAATTGATGGTCCCGGCCTTGTCGGCCAGTTCTTCAATGGGAATGAACTGATCGCCCTGACGGCCAAATAACACGACTTCGTCACCTGCCCGGCAGTTCGCTTCTCCCGTAATATCGATCATGCACTGGTCCATACAGATGGTTCCCACCTGAGGAACGCGATGGCCGTGGAACAGGACTTCCGCCTTCCCGGACAAAGCCCGCATGTATCCATCGGCATAGCCGACAGGAAGAGTCGCAATCTTACGACGCTGGTCACAGGTAAAATGACGGCCATAGCTGACGGTGGCCCCTGCATCGATGAGCTTGACATGAGCTACGCAGCAGCGCAGGGACATGACCGGCCGGAAATCATACCCGTCAAGGGATACATCATGGCTCGGCTGGCAGCCATACTGAATAATGCCGGGACGTACCATATCAAGATGATACTGGGGTAGTTCCAGCGTCGCCGCACTGTTGCAGCAGTGCCGGATGGGGATGTGGACTCCTTCATCCTCCAGGCGGCTGCAGACCCACATAAACCGTCTGAACTGTTCGTGCGTAAAGGTCTTATCCTTTTCATCGGCTACGGCAAAATGGGTAAATATCCCCCGGATTTCGATACGCGGCAGGCTGGAAATTTTCTTGATGACGGAGATACTTTCCTCATCAGGCAGGAATCCAATACGGCTCATACCAGAATCAATGGCAATATGAACCTGCAGGGTCTGGCCCAGACGGGACGCTTCTGAAGAAAAATATTCGGCATTCTTCAGATTGAATACAGCCGGCTCAATATGATATGCCAGGAGTTCTTCTGTCCGCCTGCCGTCAGTATGTCCAAGAATAAATATATTTTTGGTAATCCCAGCATAGCGCCGCAATTCCACTGCTTCATCCAGGCTGGATACGGCAAAACAGTCGGCCCCATTTTCCGCAAAGGTACGGGCCAGTTCGACCGCGCCATGACCATAGGCATTGGCCTTCACAACGGCTGCAATCCGTACATCCGGTCCCACATGGCGCCGGATGACCCGCATATTGTGAGCTGCCGCATCGAGATCAATCTGGGCCCAGAGAGCGCGGCGTGTAAAATTTTCAGTCGTGCTATTGACATCCATCATATACTCAGCTTCTTTCCTCTCGTAGTATTGGATTTTTGTACATCTACGGTCTATTTTATCACAATCCTGTCATAACTGAAACGTAAAACCGATATTTTTTTCCGTTATAATCATGTATACAAAAAAATCAATTCGCCCTTCTCCCGATTCTTTGCTACAATACACATATACAACATAACGCGATACAACGGAGGAAACGGCATGAAAGACTCATATATTAAATTCATCTTGGCAACAGTCATTTTCGGTACAAACGGCATCATTGCCAGTCATATTCCCTTATCGAGCTATGAAATCGTATTGTGCCGTACGGTCCTGGGCGGAACATTCCTGCTCATACTGGCCCTCTGCCGGCACGAATGGCGTGTCCTTATTACGGCACCGCGCAGTTCCCTCGTCTGGCTGGTACTATCCGGTATTTTTCTGGCCGGCAACTGGCTTTTCCTCTACGAAGCCTATAAGCAGATTGGTGTCAGCCTGGCCACACTCATGTGTTATTGCGGCCCCGTCCTTATCATGATCCTGTCACGATTCATTTTTAACGAACCGTTCACCCTTCCCAAAGTCTCCGGTATGATCATCGTCACCTGCGGCATGATCTGCATCAATGGCGCCGATTTTCAGGCCAACGGCCTCTCATGGGGTCTCGTATGTGGTCTGTTGTGCGCCCTGTGCTTTGCCCTTCTCATCGTAGCCATGAAAAAAACAACTGGCATAGGCGGGATCATGTCCCCTGCCTGCCAGCTGCTCATCGCCTCCGTCGTCGTAGGTCTCGTGACCTGTACCATGTCTTCCGGCCCGGTCGCACTGGACGGCACGGCCATTGCCTGCATTCTCTGTCTGGGCCTTGTCAATACGGGCGTCGGTTACTGCTTGTATTTTTCCGGTATACAAAAGCTATCTGCCCAGACCGTTTCTATTTGTGGCTATATCGAGCCCTTGACGGCTCTGGCCTTATCGGGCCTGCTCCTCGGCGAAGTCCTGACCATGATGCAATGGATAGGTGCCGTCCTCGTTCTGGGCGGCGTAGCTCTTTCCGAATTATGGCACCGGAGAGCCTGATGGCGGCGTACGATGGTCGGACATGTGGCCGCTTTTCCATGCCCAGAGCGTGAAAGCAATATACAGCCCCATGACGGCCAGGACAGCGTAGAATATGGCAATATAGCCGACATGACCGGCCAGGGTCCCCAATAGGACAATGCCCAGGCAGGTCCCCAGATCCATGGTGTTGTAGTATGTCGCGCTGGCATTGCTGCGCCGCGCCGGGGCCACGACATTAAACAGCCAGGTCATAATCGCCGGCATGAGAAGCCCGGCGCCCAGACCATAAAAAATTGATCCACAAAGGAGGTACACTGAGGAATGAGCCGTGCAGATCATGAAAATAGCGACGCTGTATATAAGTACGCCGGGAAACATGACACAAAAAGGTCCATGGCGGTCATACAGTTTCCCACCAAACAGACGGGAAATAAAAACGAACAACGTGCCAAATACAAAAAATAAGCCGGCATAAACAATATGTGCTTCTTCCGCCATGAGTGGCAGATACGTATTCACCGATGCATAGACAAAACCGAAAAGAAACGAAATGACTCCCGGAACGGCCGTTCCCTCTTCAAAGAAATGGTGGATAAGGGAAATCGTTTCTTTCTTTTTTTGCATGAGCGGCCGTTCCGGTACCCGTGCAAGCATAAAGAGAAGGATAGCAACGACACAGGCCGCCGACGCAATAGCAAACAGTACCAGCGGGGGAAACGCCGAAAAGACGGCCACGCCGATGGCCGGTGCCGATCCCATGGAAATCGTATTGCCCAGACCAAAATACCCCACGCCTTCACCGCGATGCTCCGGCGGTATGACTTCCACAGCCAGAGCCGCCGCAAACGTCGTCGATAGACCGAACCCGAATCCATGAAGGATACGCGATGCCAGAAGCCCCCCGAAAGTCGGAAACAACCCGTACCCCGTTGTGGCAATCAGGGATGTCAAAAGTCCCAGGAAAAGGCAGCGTTTCTTCCCCAATCTGCCCACCAGGGCATCGGTAAACAGCCGTACGACAATAGCCGACAGGGCAAAGATGCCGGCAATAATGCCGATTTCACTGCCACTGGAGCCAATAGAAGCCGCATACATAGCGATAGTCGGTACAAGCATGTGGAAATTGACAAATAACAGGCCATTCCCAATCGTGATAAAGATAAAATTCCGGTTCCAAATGTGTTCTTGCGTATTCACCATATTCACCTAGTCAATCAAAATATTTCACTGTGTTCTAAGCAGTCTAAAAAGGGAAAGGAGCTGCCGCAATGGGGACAGCTCCTTCTATATATGTAAGTATCAGTGGGATAATCCTTTCTGTTTGCGCACATAGGCAGCCGCACTGATGCCGGCCTGGGCGCCTTCGTACACGGCCTTGGCAATCTGCAACAGTCCGCCCGTAGCATCGCCGGCGGCAAACAGACCGGGAACGGCTGTAGCCATATGGTCATCGACGATGATATGCGATCCCGATATGGGAGCACCAATTTTACGGGCCAGGTCAGCGCTTCCTGCCACGCCACTGGCGACAAAAACACCGGCTGCCTCTATCCGGCTGCCGTCAGCCAGACGGACTGCCGACACCCGGTCTGTACCTTCTACAGCTTCTACGGGCTGGGTACATACGGCCAGTTTTTCCGGTACATCAGCAGGTTCATCGCTGCCATTGGTACAAAGCGTGACCGAAGAAGCAACAGGCAGCAGCACCTGCGCTTCATGCAGAGCATACTCGCCACCACCAAGGACGACGACAGGCTTTTTCCGGTAGAAAAAGGCATCACAGATAGCACAATAGCTGACACCCTTCCCTTCCAGCTCACGGAGTCCGGGGATGGGAAGACTCTGACGGGCCGCACCGGTCGCCAGGATAATGCTGCGCGTTTCGATTTTTTCCGTCGTCGTCTCTACGACAAAATGAGTCAGCGTATCGTCCATGCCAATCCAGACGACTTCCGCTTCCTTGAAAAGGACGCCGAGGCGCCGTGCCCCAGCTATCCCCCGGCTGGCCAGCTCGGCTCCGCTGACCGGTTCGGCAAATCCATAATAGTTTTCGATAAGGGCCGCTTTCTCCAAGGCTCCCGTGCCACGGGAAAGCACTTCCACCGACAGACCGGCACGTATCGCATAGAGCGAAGCCGAAACGCCGGCCGGGCCCGAACCAATAATGATTACATCAGTCATACATACCTCCTGCTACTGATACAGTGCCAGCAGTTTTTTGAATGCCGGCAGGCTGCGGCGGATCATATCGGCATCGACGCAGTACGAAATGCGGGCATATCCCGGACAGGCAAACTCATCGGCTGCCACCAGGAGAATATTAAATTTCTTGGCATTTTCCATGAACTGCAACGAATTTCCGTCAGGCGCTTTTACGAACAAATAAAATGCTCCCGACGGATAGACACAATCATAGCCCATCTTCGTCAGATTATCATAAATGAGGTGACGGTTCTTATCGTATTCGCTGATATCCGCAGTCGCCCCATGTACGGCGGCAATGACCCGCTGGTACGTACTGGGTGCGCAGACATAACCATACATGCGGGCCGTCCCCAGAATGGCCGTCATGAGATATTCATGATCATCCACCGTCGGCGGCACCAGGATATAGCCAATCCGTTCACCCGGAAGGCTCAGGGACTTACTGTATGAATAGGTCACGATGGTATTATCATAATAATGGGGCAGATACAGGATAGGAAGATTATCATAGACGATTTCCCTGTACGGTTCGTCGGAAATAAGGAAAATAGGATGACCGATTTCTGCCGATTTTTTCTTCAAAAGGTCCGCCAGCTTCTGGATCGTATCTTCTGAATACACCGTTCCCGACGGATTATTGGGCGAATTAACGATGATTGCCCGCGTATGCGGCGTAATAGCCTGCGCCACCCCTTCGATGGACAACTGGAAATGTTCCGTATCGGGCGGAACGACGACGCATTTGGATCCGATGGGTTCGATGAAAATGCGGTATTCCGGATAAAACGGTGCAATGACGATGAACTCATCACTCGTATCTTCCTGAAGGGCCCGGATAATGACCGCCAGAGACGCCGATGAACCGACCGTAAGGTGGAAATTTTCTGCCCTGACGCCGGCATCATAGGTTTCATTCATATAGTCTGCCAGATACTGCCGCACTTCCAGCAGGCCTCTGGCATTGGTATAACTGTGAATTTCCCGGCTCGTCTTGTGATCGAGCATATCGATAATCGCTTCTTTGACACAGTCCGGTGCGGGAATAGACGGATTACCCAGACTGAAATCATAAATATTTTCCCATCCGATTTTCGCAGCCTGGGCCTGTCCATATTCGAATAATTCGCTGAACTTGGAGCGTACGGCCCCTAATTCATACATTTTCTTATCTGCCATATCCTGTCCCCCTCTGGTTCTGCCATAACTGGCATTCCCTCTATATACTGAGAATAGTACCGTATGTAATCAGTATACGTATACAATACAAAATCTATTGTATCATCTTTCAAGACGTAATTCTATGTTTTTCCCCTGATTTCTCAACCGTTCTCGAAGGCCATACCCGTTCATATCGTCATGTGATGAAACACCGTTCCATCCATCGTTTTCCAGTACACATCCCGTCCGGAAAGCATCATGTACGAATGAGGACTCTCTTCTTTGGGAAGGGCGGCCGAACCGGGATTCAGGTACAGCACACCTTCATCCAGCCATTCCCAGGCCGGCACATGAGTATGGCCGTGAAGGAGGACATCGCCCCGTGAAAGCGGTGGCAGATGATCCTTGTGGAACAAATGGCCATGTGTGGTAAATATCGTCTTATCCCCTACAAACAAGAGGCACGAATCGGACAAGATGGGAAATGGCAGTACCATCTGATCCACGTCGGCATCACAATTTCCCCGCACGGAAGATACGGGGATCGTAAGGTCCGAAAGCATGGCTATGACAGCCTTGGGATCATATTCCCTGGGAAGGTCGTTGCGCGGCCCATGATACAAAATATCTCCCAGGAGCAGCAACCGCCCGGCCTGTTCCCGTCTGACAGCCTCCATCAGAAGCCGGCAATAATAAGCAGAACCATGTATATCAGAAGCAATCATTATATTCATCAACGCCATCTCCTCCTATTTCAAGCTCCGGGCCAGCGCATATTCCAGCTGCTGCTGATCCAGACTGCCAGTACGCTTTTCCCGGATTGTCCCGCCCCGGTCAATCATAATCCATTGGGGCACTTCATATACATTATATGTGCCGGCCGTTTCCATACTGGCAAAATATAAGGGCATATCGTAGGACCAGCCGGATTCGATGCGCTGCCGTGCCGCATCTCCACGGTCCAGGCAGACAATGACAAAATACACATTCCTTCCCTGCTGCCGGTACATATCATCTAGGACGGGCAGCTCCTTTGCAGCCATGTCACTCCAGCTCATCCAGAAATACAGGAGTACCGGCTTCTTATTGTACAAAGACTGCATCGACACCGTATGACCTGCCTGGTCGATGAGGGACACATTGGGAGCCAGGACCTCGGTCTGCGAACGAGATACCGACTCGGCTTCTTTAATTTCCTCTTTCGTCAGGACATGGGGGTACGGCTCCGGCAGATATCCGATGGTCAGGCCGATGCAAAGCAACGTCAGCAAAACGACGATTTTCTTTTTGAGTGGCAGACGCCTCCACATGTCTTTCATATCATTTCCTCCATGCCCATAACATAACATATTATGTATGTAATTGTACCATAGAGAAGCAATAGAATGAAGTGGGGCCGCACATTGTACCTGGCTTTCTTTCTCGATTTGAACATTAAATCCAGCAGGTTCATCATCTGCTCCTTGACTTTGCTGTTCCCTAAGTAGACAAATACGATGCTTCCTTCCGTTATGCTGTTATCTTCATTCTGTGTTCCTTTGATTTCCAGGGTATCCTGACGCTCTAAGGCGTGCCGGGCTGCATTTGTTTTGTCCTTAGAAACAGGAACCATACGTTGATTATGTAATATCAAGGCCCCAGGGATTATTCCTGAGGCCTTTTTCAGAAGCATTATTTCAAATGATATTCTCGTAGTAATTTTTCCTGATATTCATTGTCCTGTAAAACACGGTTGATGTCTTCTTTCCCGCCTTCCTGCAACAGTTTTTGAAGCAATTCACTGAGTGCCTGCCTCCCTGTTTTATCGCCAATCTTCTCACCACGTTCCTGGCCAATTCTTTCACCACGTTCCTGACCTGCCTTTTCCCGGCTGTAAAGGGCCGAAGCAATATCCCGCATGGTACGTTCATGCTCCCAATAAGCCGATTTCAGCTCATTATTGGTGGCAAATTGTTTTTCATAATCCATCGCTTCCCGGATAGCCGTATCACTCATTGCAAGCGCCCTCCTTTCCTGGTCCGTAAAATTAGGTGAGAAATATGCAATCCACCGTTCCGACCGTTTCAACTTCTTGATGTCGCTGATATGGATTTTCTTGAGTTCGATGAAATGCATTTCCAAATGATTTGTCAATATATCATGGGTATCATCGTTCATGATATGATACGTGTTTACATACGTATCATATTGCGGAAATTGGTTGAAATCCAGCAAATTAATCTTGATGACCGGTCGAAGGTCTGCATATAAATCGCCCTTGTCCAGTTCACGGCTGTATATACGTCCCCAGTAGTACAAGGACCGATTGACCATGTATTCATCCATGAGCACCTGTACTTCTACATGCACCCGCGTCCCGTCATCCATTTTCACCAAAACATCAAGAAATGATAATTTTCTATCAATCCGTGGAGGAACGATTTCCTTATCTGAAAACGTAATGGACGTAAAAGCATTGCTGCCTTCCCGGTTCAAGATGGCATTGATAAAATTCAACGTCAGCGTTTTCCGCTCTTCAGAGCCTAACAAGGCCTTAAAAAATACATCGTTAAGGCGGTTTAAATGAGTAATATCAGGAATATCCTGCATTGGCATCGCAATCACCTTTTCGTTCATTCTACCATTGGCTTAATAGAACGTCAATCATGATGCCTCTCTAGGTTAGTGTCAAGAAGTTTTCGTTTGTTCCCCGTTAGCCTGCTACGGTAGATGCGGCATAGTTGAATATTCAACTATGCCGGCTATAAATCAGTCCCTGCCAGTCAGACTTATGGGAATCTGGCAGCAGGGGCTGATTTATTCATATTTCTTTCAGGTATTCATGGAAAAATGAGTCACCCAGGTATTTCGGACTTAGGGCATGTTTTCCCGCATATTCAGAATTTAAATGTGTCTTTCAGGCCCAGCCATTTTTGGTCTTTATCACTAAGATTCAGTGGTGTGCCATCGTCCAGTTGATATCCTTCTGCACTGGGTGTTCCTTGATATTCGCCGACGAGATGAGGCCATTGGATGCCGATTTCTGGGTCATTCCAGGCCATGCCGCCTTCATCATTAGGATGCCAGAAATCATTGACTTTTTGCCATGTACGGTCAGCATAAGTTGCCCTAAATTAATCTATTTTTTTTAGCAAGCTCCTCAATGATAGACAACGATACTTTGCTATATTTTGCTACTTTGTCCAAGGCCATCCCATCCTTCAACAACTCTAGAGCTAATTCTAATTTTCCTTCTGTTCTGCCTTCTGCTCTACCTTCTGCTCTACCTTCTGCTCTGCCTTCTTTTCTGCCTTCTTCCCAGCCCACTTGTCTGCCTTTCATCAGGCCATCTTCGTATATTCCTTCTCCTAAGTTGCACATGGTTTCCAAATCCCCCTCTCTTTCTTGTGTTAAATCAATCCCAAAATCAGTATGCAAAACTGTAATTTTTTCACTGGCTTTCTTTCTCGATTTGAACATCAAATCCAGCAGGTTCATCATCTGGTCTTTGACTTTGCTGTTCCCTAAGTAGACGAATACGATGCCCATCAGGTCATAGTTCTGACAAGGTTCTTTATAACGGTGCAGCAAATGCTGTTCTTTCAGTTGATACCGGTTGATAGCGCTTTTCCCATGTGGAGCTTCCATACAGATCCAAATGGTATAGATCTTCTTTATTTTGTCGTAATCGCTATTAGTGAATTCGCTCCCTTTTTGCGAAGAAATCAACCGGCTCGCATAATAGACGGCCCTTTTTAATAAGGGATAGGTCCCGCTGGGTTTCTTTTTCGGCTTCAACCGTTTCTGCGCTTCTACATTGATGATCAGTGTAATGACTTCATTTGTTGCCGGCGCCTTCGCCCGAAATAAGATATCAAATACGATGCTTCCTTCCGTTATGCTGTTATCTTCATTCTGCGTCCCCTTGATTTCCAGGGTATCCTGACGCTCTAAAGCGTGCCGGACCGCGTTCGTTTTGTCTTTGGAAACGGGGATGGTACTGACTTCTGGCGTCCCTTCGATGTAAATATTGGCAATATCATCAAGGCTGACCGATTCAAATTCGGGTACGGTCCGCTTCAAAATATAAGCCAGCACCTTTTTCTGCGACAAAACATTTTTTGCTGCTTTATCGTAGGCCAGAGCACCTGCCAGCTGTTCTTCTACGTCCTGCATTATCTCTTCATTCATCGGCCACACCTCCTTTGCCATCATTGTATCAGATTTTAAATTCTTTGTACAACTGGAATACTCCTATGGTTAGTGTCAAGAAGTTTTCGTTTGTTTCCCATCAGCCTGCTGCGATAGATGCAGCATGGTTGAACATTCAACCATGTTACCAAAAAGTGTGATGTAGAAGCGTTGGGTGGCTTCTACATCAAATGCTTATACCAATCGAAGGTGCAGGCAATGCCTTGTTCCAATGTCATTTCTGGTTTCATGTGCAGGATGTGTTGCAATTCTTCATTGCTCAGAACGGAGCGCTGGATGTCTCCGGGGCGGAGTGGGGCGTATTGCACTTCTGCCTTGTATCCCTATTGCCCATTCGAATAAATGGATCAGGTCGTTGATGCTTATTTCAGTTCCTGTCGATATGTTGATTGTGTGGTATCCGGTGAGAGCAATGCCTGTACGATAACCGATGCGATATCTCCGGCATAGACGAAGTCCCGTATCTGATTTCCATCGCCACAGACAGTATGGATGATTGCAGAGATATGATGCCAAGAAAAGAACAGGTTGAACATTCAACTATACCAGCTATGAATCAGTCCCTGCCAGTCAGACTTATGAGAAATCTGACAGCAGGGGCTTTGGTTTATATTCGATATATGGTTGTAATGTTATGCGCCTATATCTCTTTCAGGTATTTGCGGTAAGATGGGCCCACTTTTTCATGATTATAGTGGCTCAAAAATTCGTAATCACACGACTCACTTTTTCATTGACATTTACAATCAGAATTTAAATGTATCTTTGAGGCCCAGCCATTTTTGGTCTTTATCACTAAGATTCAGCGGTGTGCCATCGTCCAGTTGATATCCTTCTGCACTGGGTGTGCCTTGATATTCGCCGACGAGATGAGGCCACTGGATGCCAATTTCGGGGTCATTCCAAGCCATGCCACCTTCGTCGTTGGGATGCCAGAAATCGTTGACTTTGTAGCAAAATTCAGCTACATCAGAAAGGATCAGGAAACCATGGGCAAATCCTTCAGGAATCAGGAATTGTTTTTTATTTTCGTCGATTAGTTCCACGCCATACCATTTGCCATAGGTCTGTGAGTGCTGGCGCAAATCAACGGCCACGTCAAATACACTGCCACGGACAACGGACTTTGAACAGTCCGTACTAAAACTTCTGTTTCTAACGTTTCTTCCCTAATATCTGCTAACTTATCGTACGTACTACAAATATTTTCCTTATCAACAAAATCTGAAAGTTCTTCAATAATCGCCCGTCGATGTAAATCTTCCTGATGCCCCCAAGCATCGTAAAGGTAAAAAAGTAACCTTGATTTTCCAGTTTTTTTCTAGGATTTTTACCAAATTACTTTTCCCAGTTCCCCATCCGCCTTCAATACCTATAAGTCGCATTGGTGTTTTTTCATTATCAATATTCATAATCAAATTTTTAATTGACTCTGCAATATGGTCTTGTGATTTGCTGTCGAATTCATCGTCACCAACAGGAACATTTTGCAGAATTTTAAGAGTTACTATATTAGACATTTTTCCACCTCATCTAACAAAATACTGCCTCAATTGCCTTTAAATCTACTGACAATTTCCTTATTCATTGCTCTCTTACTTTAATGACAAATTATTTCACTGAGAAGCTTTTTCCCCACTAGTCCAATAGTCTAACGAATAGCGAATAACGTCAACTACATATCTTGCATCTAAAACAGTATCTTGATTGACATAAAATTGTCTCCCATCAAAAATTACATTGTTTATAATAGCTTCCCTGTTTTGCAGCCAATAGTTTTTTAATACATTAGGATCTATCAAAGAAATCAATGCTTCAGGACTTATAGTGAATAGTGAAGAATCATTTTGCTGATTATTTCCAAATTTCCTAATAATCCATACATCGCTGGTACTGATAAGCATAAATTCAATAAAATCAAAACAAGCACTATCATGATATAAATCAATATTAAAGCACTGGTTAATCAGATACTGGCTAAAATCAGCACGTATTCCAAAATTATCTTCACTCCCCACCAAGTCATATCCAGCCAGCCCTCTTTCTGGATTTCCAATCTGGTATAGAATGAAAAGTTTTAAACCAAACAATGCTCTTTGCTGCTCAATCACTTGTTCTTCTCGAGGAAGCTCTGAATTGAATTCAAATATATCATCTAATGGAAGATCACTAAATTCATTCCATAAATTTCTATTACCAAAAGCAGTTTTAAAGAAATGATAAATATTTTGAGAAATCGTTCGCAATTCAATCTTTGCCATTTCATCTATATTCATGCTATTCGACAAATGTCCTACAGCCGCACAAATCAAAACATTATTCAAAGGAAATATGTCATTCCTTTCCGTACGAATATCAATAACACCCTTAAGATATAACGCATCAAATAGATAAAATAATGCCAGTGATTGCGGCTCACGCGATAAAAGTCTAAACAAAACTCCTTCACTTTCGCTATCAAAAATAAATTTGATTAATTGCTTATCCTGTCTTTTTGCTAAATCATTCAAAAGGAATCTAATGTAAATAAGTATCTTAGTATGAAAACTAACTATTTCTAAGGTTAATTTATAAGAAGATAACTGTCCTATCGCAGCAACTATTAAATACTTTATTGTCGATATGTTTAACTGTTCATGCTTCATAAAATTGTCTACATAGCCAATAATGAAATCCCACAAATGAATAATATGCTTTTGATGTTTTTCAAATATATGTTGAACATCTTCTATACTGCTTGCTAATAATAATTCATTCATAACAATATTTTCATATAGGCTGTGAGACTCGGACTCCGGAGATATTTCACCAAATATAATAAAGCGCAAATCATTTTCTAAAACACCACTACTTGAATAAGTTGGAATATTAAAAGCTGCTCTTCGGTAAATTTCATCCCTAGAATTATTAAGTATCAATTTATCCGCAAATAATTGTCGAAACAGAAAAGCTGCAAGATATGGCATTTTATCAAAGTTATTTTGTAAACGCTTCAAGTGTTGTTCGACGGTCTCATCCATGGTGTATGAATATTTACCACGTCGCCCATCAGTCTCTGCAGTCCATAATTTATGGAATTGAATCGGATAATACATATAAAGTAATAATAAATTCAATAAATCAAGATTATTAAAATCATAAAGATTGGTTTTAAACCAATCTTTATTAGAAAGCCGAACAATTTGACGCAATATTTTTTTTATCCGTCTAGGCGTCGAAAAAAAGCGTTGATAGTTTTCGTCTTCATCACTGTTGAGAATATATTCAATGCCATGAATCATATTTTTCCAAAAAGATATCCGTACCCGTTCAGTTGCCATTATAGAGTTTGATAATTGAGATAAATATTTCTTAACCGCATCTTTTTTTAAATGTAAATGATATTCATCAGAAACATATTTATCCATAAATTCAATGATTTTTTCTTTATCAAGATTATCTGAATTTAAATTTATTTGTGCTGACCAAATAATATTTTCAATATCATAACAAACAATAAATTGTAATTTATCAAAGCAAAAAATATGCCGCATCAAAAAAAGAATCTTTTTAATCGTCAAAAAATCAAGACGATCCAAGTCATCAATAACAATAAGAATTTTATATTTACAACATTCCAAAGCTTTTTCCAGTTTTTCTATAATGCGCTCTTCACTTGTATCAGAATTAGAAAATTTAACCTTAATGCCATAAAAATTCTGCTCTGATACAGTAGCTACTACTTTATCCATGTAACTCGACAAAAGGGCTTCCAATTCTGGTTCAAAATGTTCTTCGCGGATTTTGGCGATTAAGCCCGTATAAAAATTTCTCAAAACGCGGCTGGAATCTTCATAATTAAGAGGATCAAACTTATAGATAACTATTTTATTCTGCCTATCTTCTGATAAGCGTTTGCATATCAAATTTACAAAAGATGTTTTGCCAACGCCCCATGGCCCTTCAATCCCAAAAACGCAGGCCTTTTTATAATTACTAATCTCTGTAATAAATCTATCTATTTGCCCTTCAAAAAATTGGTCATCTTTGAAATTGTTTATTTCTCGATCCATTAAATAGTCCGTTTCATTCTTTTCTCCTGTTGAATCTAAAACGTTTTCTTGAACAGTGGCAAAAATTACTGCAAGACCACCTAAAATAGCTAAAGACACATACTGAAAAATATCTTTCCATTCGGAAGAACCTATTGCTGGCATATAAGAAGCTAGGATTCCTTTATAAAATCCAACAGCTATCAAAAATCCAGTTAAAAAAATAAAACAGTAAGTTGGTTGCTGAAAATACCACCAATTTGATATTTTTTTCCATTGAGTACGACGAATGTAAAGAAAACGCACTGCAAAGAATGCTACAAAAAAGCCCATATCAATAATAGTACCACTAAGGAAACTATTTAAGTCAATTAAAGAACATTCAATACAAATGGTCTGACAAAAAGCTGCAAATACAGTTCCCAGCACTAATCCATATATATAATATTTTAACTTCACTTTAAAAGTTCCCATTACTCATATCCTCATAGGTAATTTTCAGAATACTGAATAAAATGTTCGTATCTATCCTTAACCGGGATACATACTTCTTTAAATAAATTTCCCAAAGAAGTTATATTAAGCATTTTGGTTTAAACTCCAATTTTTTCATCACGTTTTCAAATTTATTTATGGACAGATTCCAATCCAAAGTTTAGATATGGTGCTAGCATATAAATAGGACAAGTCAAACTGAGGTTTTCCATAA
>NZ_QSFA01000019.1 GCF_003467125.1 Megasphaera sp. AM44-1BH | reverse complement strand
GGCGTTCATTCGTATGTTGCATTGTTCAGTTTTCAAAGGTCATCTGCTATTGAAGTGGTATCTCCAACAGCTCGTTTAGTATATCACACTATTCCGTTTTGTCAAGCACTAATTTTAAACTCTTTTGTTTCAAAACTGTATTTGATGTTCTTCGGTCTCATGCGATGTAAAGAATTTTACCATCAAAAAAAGAGGATGTCAATAGGTACAGCCCCTCTTTTTGCAAAATTTTTTCTATAACGTCTGTTTTACACTTTTTGAACGATGCTGAACCGTCGTAATACTTTCCAGATCTTTTTGTTTGCTTTCAATACCCAGTCCCATTACAACAGCTGCTACGGCGATAAAAACAAAGGCAAACATGTAAAATACGGCGCCGAAACCGAAACTATTCCCAATCATGACACCGACCATCACAGGAGCTGCCATGCCGCCGAATCGGCCGAAGCCGGCCGCCCAGCCGCTGCCAAGAGCGCGGATAGTAGTCGGATACTGTTCTGGCGTATACGTATAAAGGACGCCCCATGCCCCGAGATTGAAAAACGACATAACAGAGCCCCACATCATCAAGGATGCTGCTGTGGAAGCGTGTCCAAAGAAATAGCTGGCCACGCCGCTGAAAAGAAGAAATACAGACAAGGTATATTTTCGTCCCAGTTTATCGACGAGCCATGCGGCACAGTAATATCCGGGCAACTGGGCCAGCGTCATAACAAGTACATATTCAAACGTCTTGACTACGGTAAAGCCCTGTTGGAATACCAATGATGGCAGCCACATGAAAATCCCATAATAGCTGAAATTAATACCGAACCATACGAGCCATAACATGATAGTCCGTTTCATATAGGGTTTCTTCCACAATTCCAGGAACGAGACCGTCGTAGCCGGCGGCAGTTCTTCCGGACCGTCAGAAAAAGGAAGTACAGGTACGTGCAGTTTGCGTTCCAGTGACGTGACGATCGCCCTGGCTTCTTCGGCTTTGCCCCGTGACAGAAGGTAACGGACCGATTCCGGCATATGAAGGCGGATTAAAAATACATATACGGCAGGGACGGCTCCTAGTGCAAAGGCCATACGCCATCCATAAACAGGAATAAAGAAATAAGCGATGCAGGCTGCTGCAATCCAGCCCAGTCCCCAGAAGCTTTCCAGAAGGACAATGAAGCGGCCGCGCACCCGTGACGGAGCGTATTCCGATACCAGAGTGGCTGCAACCGGTAGTTCTCCCCCTAAACCAAACCCGACGAGGAACCGGAATAAAAGCAAAGACTGATAATCCCATGATATAGCACATAGTGCCGAAGCGATACTATATAAAAGTACGGTTATCGAAAAAACTTTCTTCCGTCCCAGATGATCGGCAACGGTCCCGGATATAACAGCCCCCAGAGCCATCCCGATCAGGCCAATACTGCCAATCAGCCCCATCTGGCCGGGAGCCAGCTGCCATTCTTTTGCCAGGACTGGCAGTATAAATGCAATTAATCCCGTATCCATCGAATCAAAAAGCCAGCCCAGGCCGGTTACTAATAAAAGTTTGTAGTGAAACGAGCCTACAGGCAGCGCTTCCAGACGTTCCAAAACCATGTCAATTCCTCCTAATCCATTCTTTACAGATGTCATGACAGCTGTAATATATTGTGTATTGTACACGCAAAAAAAAATAAAAGCAATAGGAAATCAATCATTCCTATTGCTTCTATCTGATGAATTTATGGATTATATAAAATTCCAAGCTTGTCCAATGCGCCTTCAATGGCAGCTATATCCGCTTCCGTATCTGCCTCAATCAGGTGCGAGTGAATGCCCCCGCTGATACGGCTGAGCAATTCAGCGTGGGCAACCTGCATGCGATGGATGTACTGGTCTACATCACGCCGGGAGCGGAGATTCAGTGCCCCTTCCAGATACCCATAGACTTGATGTTCGACAACGACATTGTGCACCCGGCCGCCATTATCCACAATAGCTTCCAGTTCGGCCCGCATCTGTTCCGGACCGTGACATACAACAATCATACGCTGTATACCCACGTGCCCTGCATGGTCCAGTTGATACCCACGGGGTGTAGAAATAATAGAGATTCCCCTGGCACGTAATAACGCCACGTCTCCTACAATAATCTGACGGCTGACCTGGCATTTTTTGGATAATTCAGTTCCCGTGACAGGGCTGCTGGCCTTTGTCAATATATCAATAATTTGTTTTCTCCGATCTTCGCTCTCCATATCTATACCTTCTTTATGACAATCTCTTCTGTATCCTGATTAACAGAAAGGAAAAAAGCCGCAAACAAATTACCTAATAAAAATCCAATCCCCAATCCCGGTATAAAACCAAGGAGCTCATTAAATACCCACGAATGTACCAGAAGGGGCATATAAAATACCAGACACTGGATTCCTGCCAGAACTATCGTAATGCCCAATAAGAACAGAAACATACAGCCTGCACAGGGATAATAAAATTCTCCCCCTGCCTGTTCGTGATAAAAGCGTCGCATTTTTTTCCTCAACAGCACGGCGATTCCTACGCTGAGAAAATTTCCCAGCAGAAACCAGAGGACAGCCATGAAAAAAAAATCGGCAAAGTAATAGATCACTACACAAGCCCAAAGAATATACAATACCGGTACAGGCAAAAAATATGCCAGATTTTCCGAACAATGTTTGCGGTATCGGAACGAAAATACAGAGAGGAAAATGACCATACAGATCTGAAACCCTGTCAGTGCATCGAAACCGGTAAGCATGGCTTCCACTCCTCTCTTCTGCTATAAACACAGCTTATATTAGTATTTTAACATAAAGAGGAAGTAAATCCTATGAAAATCAGACAAAATTTATAGGAAATCAGAAACGGCGCCACGGCAGACCAAGGTTCCATGCCAGTCCTCGATGCACAAAAAAGCCTGCCGTCTGTGGCAGGCTTTTTTCGCAGCATGACATATTATAAATCAGAAAAATCTAATGTAGCAAACAAATCATCTATCGTTTCAGCACGGCGGATCTGGGTCACCGAACCATCAGCATGAAGCAGCAGTTCAGCCGAACGCAGTTTTCCGTTATAATTAAAGCCCATGGAATGACCATGTGCCCCGGCATCATGAATGACCAGGATGTCTCCATCGTCTATCCGGGGAAGGCTGCGGTCAATAGCGAACTTATCGCAGTTTTCACACAGGGAACCGGTCACATCATAAACGTGGTTTTTCGGTTCATTTTCCTTGCCCATGACCGTAATATGATGATAGGCGCCGTACATGCCCGGACGCATCAGGTTAGCCATAGACGCATCGACACCAATATATTCCTTCCAGATGTGTTTATGATGGATAGCCGTCGTTACGAGATACCCATAAGGCCCCGTAATGGCACGGCCGCATTCAAAGGAAATCCGGCACGTATGCAGTCCGGCCGGTTCCATGATGGCATCAAAATGGGCCTTAATGCCTGCGCTGAGTTCATCATAATCAACAAAGGATTCTTCCGGACGGTACGGCAGTCCGATCCCGCCGCCAAAATCAATGAATTCCACACTGATTCCTAACAAATTTTTTACTTCTGCAGCCAGTTCGAACATCATCTTTGCTGTAAAAATAAGTCCGCTGGCGTTCAATTCATTCGATACGACCATGGTATGCAGGCCAAAATGCTTGACACCCTTGTCTTTCAAAATACGGATAGCATCAAATACCTGTTCCCGTGTCATGCCATACTTGGCTTCTTCCGGTTTCCCAATGTATTCGTTGCCGCCCTTAAGCATGGGGCCGGGGTTATAACGGACACAGATCCATTCCGGCAGCGGACCCCGTTTTTCCATGTATTCAATCATGGAAATATCATCCAGATTGATGAGAGCCCCTAATTCCATAGCTCTGGCAAATTCTTTATACGGCGTATCGTTGGACGAAAATACGATATCCCGTCCTGTAATGCCTACTTTATCACATAATTCCAGTTCAGGAAGGGAGCTGCAGTCCGCGCCGACGCCTTCTGCTTTTAACAATTTCATGATATACGGATTCGGCGTCGCTTTGACGGCAAAATATTCTTTAAAATCGTAAGCCCAGTCGAAGGCCTTGATTAATTTACGGACATTATCGAGAATAGCCTGTTCATCATAAATATGGAACGGCGTAGGATACGTAGCAATAATATTGCGAATCTGTTCTTCTGAAAATGGAACGGTCTTTTTGTTCATCCTATTCAACTCCATTGATATAAAAAAATAATTTTAAATTGTTTCTTTTACATACGTATTATATAATGGATAAAGATAATTTGTGAAATAGATTATATTAATTTTTACAATTTGTTTTTCGAATTATATAGTTAAAGGAACGTGACCTTATGGATACTACGACACTGCGTACATTTATTGCCCTGGCCCAGATAAAAAATTTCACCAAAACAGCACAGCAATTATTTGTCGCCCAGTCTACCGTAACCAACCGCATCCGTGATTTGGAAACCGAGCTGGGCAAATCCTTATTTGTCCGCAATCATAAACAAGTGGAACTGACTCCGGCGGGGGAAAAATTCCTCGATTATGCCCAGCGGTTCATCGCACTGGAAATCACGGCCTTCCAGGATCTCCAGAGCAGTTCCGTCTTTGCCCAGAAGATTCACATCGGCTCGACAAATACGATTTATGAATGTCATCTGCAAAAAAGCATCCGCGCCTATATGAAAACCAGGCCGGCCGTTTCCCTGAACATTACCATCAGCCATACGCCGGAAATGCTCCGCAGCCTTCAGGACGGCATACTGGATGTCGTATTCACCTATTCCGCACTGTACCGGGACGGCATTATTTGTAAACTATACCGTACCGATACATTAGACCTGGTATGCAGCAGTGCAGATACGACCTACGCCGGAGGAATACGCAAAGACGACCTGCAAAAGATAGACTATTTATTCTGTAATTTTGCGCTGCAGGGAGTCGGTCTGTATATCCAGGACTTGTTTCCCCGCCATCACCGGTTCCCGATGGAAATTGATAACAGCACCAAGCTGCCCCAATATCTGGCAGAGGGATTGGGCTATTCCTTCCTTCCCCACAGCCTGGTAGAAGACGATCTGGAACAGGGCATTCTCCGCGCCGTTCCTCTTCTCGATTTTGCCCCGCCACGCGTAAGCAGCTATTATGTCACCCGTTCTTCCGCTTCGCTCCCTCATGACCTGGAAACGTATCTGCTAACATAAAAAAAGCAATTCTGCTGCACAGGGAGCAGAATTGCTTTTATAAACATCAGATAAAATACGACCGTATCTTACTGTGCTTTTGCTACTTCAACGAGTTTTGCAAAGGCAGCTGCGTCATTGACAGCCAGGTCAGCCAGCATCTTGCGGTCAACAATGACATTTGCCTTGTTCAGGCCATAAATAAATCTGCTGTAGCTCATACCATTGGCACGGCTTGCTGCATTGATACGGGCAATCCAGAGTTTACGGAATTCACGTTTCTTGGCACGACGGTCACGACGGGCATAGAAAAGAGCCTTCATGACGCTTTCGTTAGCTTTTTTGAAAAGGCGGGAGCGGGTGCCGCGATAGCCTTTAGCCAATTTCAAGATTTTTTTATGACGAGCGTGTGCAGTAACGCCAACTTTAATTCTAGCCATGATTCATTTCCTCCAAATCTATATGTTAACTACGTCAGTATTCCCTTAGATGTAGGGGCACATTTTACGAACAGCATCCACTGTTGTCTTGGCAACCAGTGCTGCTTTTCTCAGATTCCGTTTACGCTTTGGGGATTTAGATTCCAGAATATGGCTCTTATACGGTTTCATCCGTTTGAATTTACCAGTACCAGTTGTTGTAAAACGTTTGGCCGCAGCACGGCGGGTTTTTAATTTCGGCATAATTATATATCCTCCTCTTACTTCGCTTTGTTGACAGCGATGACCATGGTCATGTTTCTGCCTTCTACTTTAGGTTCCTTTTCTACATGGGCAACGTCCTTCAGTTCATCAGCAAAACGCATCAATAATTTTTCGCCCAGTTCCGGATGGCTCATTTCGCGGCCGCGGAACATAATCGTAACTTTGACTTTGCTGCCTTCCCCTAAGAAGCGCTGCGCAGCTTTCATCTTGACATAGAAGTCATGATCTTCAATATTGGGACGGAGCTTGACTTCTTTCAGCATCAGGATCTTCTGTTTCTTTTTAGCTTCTTTTTCCCGTTTCTGCTGTTCGTACCGATACTTACCATAATTCATGATACGGCATACAGGCGGTCTGCCATTCGGCGCTACTTCTACCAGATCAAGGTGCCGTTCTTCGGCAATCTGCCGGGCAGAACGAAGGGACATGACTCCCAGCTGTTCATTATTGTCGCTTACCACACGGACTTCGCGGGCTCTGATTTGATCGTTGATACGTAATTCCTTACTAATCGTCGTTCACCTCCATAAAAAAAAGAACGGAAAGCATGCGCCATCCGTCTGTATGGGTATACATCATTTTACCTTAGTAACAATTTCAGTCATGTAAGGTGAGAGGCGGATAGCTTCTGCTTTGTTTTCAACATTGAAAGTATATCAAAACTCCCATCGCTTGTCAATGGATAGTTGCAATAAAGTTTTTAATAATTTTTATTAGCACTCTCTTGACATAGTGGCTAACAAGACGTATACTATAGGCGTAGACAGAAAGGAAAAGGTTCCAGAGGCTTAAAGGTCAAAAGAGCTAAAAGATAAAAAGTCTACATTTCATCACTATCACATATTCACCTAAGAAAAGAGGTTTTATATTATGAGAAACTTATTTCCTGTAAGCACCGATTTTGCATTTCCTGACAGCACATTTGATAATTTCTTCAACGGTTTGTTCCAGCCCACAGCAGAAACGCAGGTAAAACTGCCCAAAGTGGATATCGAAGATACAGGAAAAGCGTATGTCCTGACAGCCGATCTGCCAGGTATGGCAAAAAAAGATATCACCATTACCTATGCCAACGACATCCTGACTATCGGGGCACAGCATAAGGAAGAAACAGAAGAAAAATCTCCGGAAACCAGTGCTCAGGCTGCTTCTGCCAGCAGTGATACAGCCGAAAAGAGCAGCAAGGCTCCGGCAAAAGAAGAACATCATTTCCTCCGTAAAGAACGTACCAATACGGTATACAGCCGTCAGTTCGTCGTCCGTAACATCCAGCGCGATGGCATCGAAGCTTCGTTTGAAAACGGTGTCCTCACCATCACGTTACCCAAACAGGATCCTGATGCCATTCAGGCCAGCCAGCGGATTGATATCAAATAAGTAGTCCATCTCCCCTATTTTATACATTACTTCCCATATACATCACTTTCCCCATCCCTTAACACAAACGGGGCTGCCTCCCATGAGTATTCCTACTCACGGGAGGCAGCCCTGTTTGCGTTTAATGGTCCGTTCTCAGGCATTTTTTACAAAACGGTAATCTTGTTCTGCCTTGGGATATTTTTCCTTGTCAATTTCACTCATAAAATCTTTCAGCGGACGGGCATAGGTTTTCATCGTCCCCGATAACGCCTTATAAATAACGAATTTTTCTCCCGTTTCCGTATGTTCGGCAAGGGTGATGATCTGATATTTTCCACCCTTGAAATGCAGCCATATTTCATTCGCTTTTGGAAGTTCTCTCATGAATTACATCCTCCTGAAAATAACCGGTATTTCCCTGCCCGTTTTTTGTTTCATCTCATATTATCCGTACTATCCGTCGGCAGGCTAATTCTTATTGTATCACATTTAAAGCAAAATAGATATCGTCAAAAAGTAGTCAGTTCATCAAATATCTTCTCCGCATAGGTATCCGTCATGCCTGCAATATAATCGATACAGGCCCGCCGGTAATCCTGTTCTGAATCTGAAATGTGATAAATGACCGTGTTGCCAAAGCTGTTTCCAAATTTATCCTTTTTGGCAATATGCCGGCCTATATCAGAAAACTTCCGCATCCGTTCCAGAAAATGTTTCCCCAGTGTAGGATAATCATCCTGAAGGCGCCTGATATTGTCCAGTGTCTGTTCCCCGGCATAACACTCTTTTAAGATGCCGTAAATCGATTCCAGGATCAGGCGGGCATAGGCATGATATACTTCCAGCCTTTTATTATGATAAATATACTGATAGTTAAATTTCATGACGCAGTGCATCAGGTCGAGATGGTTCTGGGACAAGACCAGTCCCCGTCCGGGAGAGCTCTCTTTGCACAAATCCGTAATAAGGGGATACATAATAGCCGTATTGCTTACCGACAGCAGATGAGCATGGAGATGTCCATTCAATTCTTCTTTAAGCTCCTGCAGCGGATGACCGTCTTCCGTCAGAATATGAAGGCGGACGGCATCCTCTATATCTCTTCCAAGATACGCAATTTTATCAGAAATTTTGACGACGCAGCCTTCCCATGTATACGGTTCAAATTCATTGGGACGCTGGATGGATTCCAGGTCAATCGCTTCGTCCCTGGGGCGCAGGACCGTCTGATGTACCTCACCACAATGACAGATGATACCATCGCGCACAGCGTATGTCAGAAGCAGATTAGAGGTTTTCCCTTCCGGATCAAGCAGCGTTTCAATGTCATCGACTACACGCAGCCCCTGTTTTTCATGCCAGAATGTTTCATGCAGCTCCTTTTCACTGATCTGCCGCAGGACCCGTTCTCCCAGATGCCCGAACGGGGAGTGGCCCAGATCATGGGCATTGGCAATAGCCTGAATCAATTCCGTATTCAGGCCCAGATATTGACCGATCGTTCCACTGACAGAAGCGACCTGATTGACATGTTCGATGCGGGTGCAGATATGATCATTCTTTGTCGTAAAAAACACCTGCGTCTTATGTTTCAGTCTGCTATATGCCGTCGAATGAATGATACGCGTAAAATCGCGGCCAAATTCCGTGCGGAAGTCATCGGCCCGGTGATACAGGTTCCCCCTGCGGGAAATAGCCGTCTGCCAGTGCGGATGATGCGGATCCATCCGTACAGACGCAAAAGATTGTTCCATCTGCACCCCTTCTATCTTTTCTTATACTGCTTATATACATAATACACGGTCAGGATCAGCGTTGCCCATATAATAATCCGGCCGCCGTATTGCCCAAATTTCAATAAGTCGTGCCCCAGCCATACTTCGACAATGACAGAAGGGACTTTGCCTATAATAGTAGCCGCCAGGTGATGGGAAAAACTGATGCGGCTCATAGAGGCCACTGCCGTAATGACCAGATTCGGCGAATACGGGATAGCCCGGGCGAGCGCTATGGTCTTTATGGTACTGTACTTATCCAGTTTTTCTGTCAGATGGCTTCGCTCTACCAGCTTGCGGGCCTTATCCCGCAGCACTGTCCGCATGATGACAAATCCCAGAATATTTCCCAGTACTTCCCCTATCCAGGAAATAACGATACCTGGCAGGAGACCAAATATGACACCATTGACCGTTAAAAAAGGAATAGATGGCAGGCCCGTCATATTGGTCAGCACAATCATAAAAATGGTAATTCCGATTGCACCATATCCAAAGGAAGAAATATATTCTGTCAGCCCTTCCACATTGCCATCCAGAGTAAGACGGAACAAGGTCTGATAGAAATCAGGGATAAAGTATTGGACTGCCGCCAGTTCAACGATAACAATCACAAGAACAGCCAGTTTCATCAATTTATCTAACAAAGAACTTCGTATCATACCTATACACTTCTCTACCTATAAATCAGGATTTTCTTTACTCCGGAACTGCTGCAAAGAAGCCTGCGCTTCTTCTACGCGAATATGTTGTGCTTCTTTCTCCGCTACATCGACAGACAGCCACCGTTTGGCTTCCTTTTTGATCAGCTTGTACAAGTCCCGCGGAAAATCAGGACACGTCGTCGTGATTCCCCTGGGCTGTACGGCTTCCCGTTCCAGATAATAATTATGAGGATACCATCCGCTCTGGGCCCGGTGCCACGGATCCAGAAATAAATGGTCGGCAAACTGGCCGCTTACGTTCGTCAGTTCGAACTCATCGATAGAGCCAATCGTACGCAGTTTATGAAAAAATACGCGTCCTCCTGTAGATTTCATGCGCAGCCGCGATAAATAGGAAAATTCGCCAATAGGGCCATTGACAGGAATCGGATTATGTATATCATGACCGAAATCGCCACTGGCACCGGGAATAGTATCACAGGCTTCCCCTGCCAGCACGTCCCCGCGTATATCTTCTGGCAGCCTTTCGTTTTGTTTTTCTATACTGTTCATGATGAGTAATGCATCATCATACAACTTTTCACTCCGCGTACGCTGCGGACCTTCTTTATACATTTTTTCAAAAAAGCCCATCCTGTCGTCCTCCTTTTTCTGTCATTATTATAACACGCCGAAAAAAAGCAGGGCAACAGAAGCGACGCACTTAGCGTAAAATAGTTGTCTTCTGTCCTGGTATCCATAAAAGAGAGATAGTATAATAGATCTATATTTATTGACAGAGAAAGGTGACGAGCTGATGAAACAATTAGAAGTCGTAGCGGCTATTCTGACGTATAAAGGAAAAATCCTCTGCATGCAGCGGGGAAAGGGGAACTATCCCTATGTATCGTTCAAATATGAATTTCCCGGTGGAAAAATCGAACCGGGTGAATCACGGCACGCAGCACTGGAACGGGAATTACGGGAAGAAATGAACATTCATACGACCATCAAAGAAAGCGACCTGTATATGACCGTTCATCATCAATACCCCGATTTTGCCATTACTATGCATGCCTTCTATTGTCCGCTCTCCTCACCGGAATTTACCCGCAAGGAACACATCGCATCATGCTGGCTTTCTCCGCAGGAGCTGCCCTCACTGGACTGGGCGGCAGCCGATCAGCCCATCATGGAAAAATTAGTTTCTGAACCGGATAAAAAGTAAAGGGTGCTGTACGATGACGACAGGCAATATTCTGGAAAATTGTTTGCGCGAAGGATTTATCGATTATAATACGAAAGCGGATTCACGGTATGTTCCCCGCATTGTAACCAATAACCGCGCACAAAAGACAAAAGTGCTGGATACGCTGGTTACACAGCTGACCTATTGCGATGAGTTCTATTTCTCCGTAGCCTTTATCACGAAATCGGGGATTGCCTGCCTGAAAGATGTCCTGCTGGAATATAAAGACCGGCCGGTCAAAGGCTATATCCTGGCTTCCCAGTATCTGAATTTCACCGAGCCCGACGCCCTTCGCGACCTGCTTACCCTGGAGGCCTATCTGTGCCCGCCCTCTTCCATCGAACTCCGCATGGTCACGGAAGACCACGGCTTCCACGCCAAAGGCTATTTATTCCATCTGCCCAACCGGAGTCAGGAAAACTACACGATGATTCTGGGCAGCAGCAATCTCACCGCTTCGGCCCTGACGACCAATCAGGAATGGAACGTCTTTTTCACGTCCTCCAAAGACGGCGGCCTCATCCGGCAGATGCGTTCCGAATTCGATACGCTGTGGAAGGAAGCCGTCCCGGTCGATGAAGACTGGATCAAAGCCTACGAACAGGTATACACCTATAACCGGCCCAGGCATACCCATCTGGTACGTATGCAGACCATCAATCCCAATGCCATGCAGAAAGAAGCCCTGCAGGGACTCCAGCAATTACGGGACCAGGGCGCCGACAGAGGGCTCCTCATTTCGGCAACGGGCACAGGCAAAACCTATCTGTCCGCCTTTGACGTGCGCATCTTCCGGCCACGGCGTTTCTTATTCATCGTCCACAGGGAACTCATTGCCAAAGCGGCCCGCCAGAGTTATGAAAACGTCTGGTGTGCCCGGGAAGATACGGGCCTTTTGTCCGGCAGTCAGAAAGACTGGGATGCTCCTTACCTTTTCTGCACGATCCAGACGCTTTCCCAGCCCGACGTATATACGAGATTTTCCCCCGATTCCTTTGATTATATCGTCGTCGATGAAGTACACCGTGCCGGAGCGGCTTCATACCAACGAATATTCCGCTATTTCAAGCCCCGGTTCTGGCTGGGCATGACGGCCACGCCGGAACGATCCGACGACTTCGATATCTACGAACTGTTTCATCATCATATCGCCTATGAAATCCGCCTCCATCAGGCGCTGGCAGAAAACATGCTCGTACCGTTCCATTATCACGGCATTGCCGATATTTCCGTGAATGGGCAGCTTCTGGATGAATCTGCCACCATACAGGACCTGACCTGTGAAGAACGGGTCCGTCATATCCTGTATTACTCCTCCTATTACGGATGCGATGGAAACCGCCTGCGCTGTCTCATCTTCTGCAGCCGCGTCGAGGAAGCCCGCATCCTGGCCGGTTTGCTGCAAAAACAAGGGCGCCGTGCCGTAGCGCTCAGCGGCGATTCCACACCGGAAATGCGGGACGATGCCATCCGCCGCCTCGAAGGCAATCCGGATACGACACCCGACTATATCGAATACATCCTGACCCGCGATATATTCAACGAAGGGGTCGATATCCCGTCTATTGACCAGATCATCATGCTGCGCCCCACCCAGTCGGCCATCATCTTTGTCCAGCAGCTGGGCCGCGGCCTGCGCAAATTCCCTCATAAACGCTATCTGGAGGTCCTCGACTTCATCGGCAATTATAAAAATAATTTTCTCCTGCCCATCGCCCTCTATGGAGACCGCACGTACAACAAGGACGATGTGCGGCGTACCATGTCCCAGAATTTCCTGCCCGGTTCTACGTCCGTTCATTTCCAGGATGTCGTCAAAGAAAAAATTTACGAAGCCATCAATACCCGGAAATCATTGGCCGATGCACAGGAATTAAAACAATCGTATAAAGACTTGCAATACCGTCTGGGCCGGCGGCCACTCATGATGGATTTCGTAAAACTGGGAGATAAGGACCCTTATTTGTACGTCCAAAAGAGTCAATCCTATTTCGCCTATGCCCAAAGCATCGACAAGACACCTACGTCGCTCACGGAAGACCATGAAGCCGTGCTGAAACTGGTCAGCCTGGAACTGGCCAATGGCAAGCGACTGGAAGAATTGCAGGTCCTGCACTACCTGTTGTCCCTCCCAGCCCTTCTCATTGACGACCTCCGGGCGTATATAAGCCATACCTGCGGCTACGAGACATCGGAAAAAACGATTGCCGGCATCGAAAACGTCCTGTCCCTGCATTTCTTTACACAGACAGCACAGAAAAAATACAGGCATATCCCCCTCGTATTGCGCAGGGAAAATCAATTCGTCCTGACGTCCCGGATGAAGGCCCTCACGGAAAACAGCGAATTCCTGACCTATCTGAACGACTGTCTCGACTATGGCATGTACCAGTTCCACAAACAGACCGACGGCCAGGCCTATGCCGGCGAATTCGTCCGCTATGGGAAATACTCCCGCAAAGACGTATCGCGGCTGCTCAATTATAAGACCAACCGGGAAGGAACGCTCAATGGCTATGCCATCGTCGATGACAACGATTTTGAAACGACGGGACGGCGCACCTGCCCGATTTTCGTCACCTACGAAAAGAGCGACGATATTTCCGAAAGCACCAAATACGAAGACCGGTTCATCGCGCCCGACCGCTTCAGCTGGATGACCCGGTCCCGTGTGCGGCTGGATTCAAGAGAAGTGCCCAAAATCCAGTCGCCTCTGACCCGGAAACTGCTCTTTGTCAAAAAGAGTGACGGCGAAGGCACCGATTTCTACTATCTTGGCGACCTGTCTGTCGCTGCCGGGCCGGTACAAAAAGAAATGACTGGCAATAACGGGAAAACCCTGCCAGTCGTCAATTTCCAATTCAAGCTCGATGTCCCGGTCGAAACCAGGCTGTATGAATATCTTACCCACTAAACGGCCGATAAAGGACCTATTTACCTCTTCATCAGCCGGTACACCACACGGATGCAACAAACAAACAGAATCCCTGCCATGCATCCCACGCTATCCAGTATGACATCATGCCACGTAGAGGTCCTTCCACCGGAAAACTGCTGGATATATTCGTCCAGCGATGCCACCAGAATGGCAATGAAAAGCACCCATAGTGTATGCGATTTCCCCGTATAAGCCAGTAAGACCCCACTGACCGTACAGCCCAGCATGGCATATTCTGCCAGATGGGCCAGGCGGCGCAGTGTGCCATCGCTGACATACGGGGCTATTGCCGTGCCCTGCACCCAGGGCCGGACCAGAGCCAGGACACGCTGGCTTTCGTGATGGGAAATGGCTCCCGGCTGCATGGAATGCCATCCGATGACAAAAAGGACGCCAATGACCAGAATCAGGCAAACCCACCTCCACTTTTTATGCTCCATGACATACTCCTCTGAAATAGTACCTGCTGGCATCACGCCGACCATTTTTTTCATATCTATTCCTCCTCATCACGAAGCCAGTCCGATAGGATACAACATGCCTTTTAGTCGCTATCTTAGTCGTTTTTCTTAGCCAGCGACTAAGAAATGAGTTAAATGGCCTGGAGCGATTCCCGGGCCTGCCGGAGTCCTTGTTCGCCATAGCGGTCATATATAGCCTGAAGGCGGTCAAGCATTTCCTGTTTCTGTTCCGGGATTTTCCCATAAATGGCTGTGATGATGGAGGCATTGGTTGCATCGATCAGCGTATTTATGTTCAGGTCCTTCAGAAATTCCTTGAGCTCCAAGACTCGTTCTCCTTCCGTCGCTTCCTGAAACTCACCGCTCTGTACGTCTTTCATCAGCGGCGTATCCGGGAAAATCGTAAGGCCTGCAATGATGATCCGGTCCGGATGCAACTGATTCAAAGCTTCGGCTGTCTTTTTGGCATGATCCAGTCCATATCCCCTGCCGCCGAGACCGCTCAGGAAAATTACTTCATACGGGAGCCCGGCTTCATCCATTTTGGAAAGCTGAGGGACAATCTCGTTGGCATGATAGCCCTTATTCATGTAGGACAGAATCTTTTCATCTCCTGATTCGATACCGAAGACGATGCCGGAATAGCCCAGTTCTTTTAACTTCCGCAACTGTTCAGCTGTTTTGTTCCGTAGACTGACTACACGACCGTAGCCACCGATAGTTTTTACAAAGGGCAGATAGGTATGGATCAGTTCGGCAATCCGTTTCAGCCGGTCAAAACTGAGCAGGAACGGGTCGGCACCTTGCAGCCAGATACGCGGGAAAGGAATCCCGTAGCTTCTGAGTTCTTGCAAATCTTCTATGATTTCATTTTCCAGTGAAATGGCAAAGGGAGCATCTTTATAATAGGTACAAAACCGGCAGGCGTTGTGGCTGCATCCACTCGTGACCTGCAGATAAACACTCCGTGCTTCATAAGGGGGACGTACGACATTACTGGCAAAATGCATGATTCATGACTCCTCGAATAATATATTTGTAAGCAAGATTTCCGCTTCGCTTACGGTATCAAATACTCTCTCATTGGAATATCCTGATGCAGCTATTATTAATAAAGATTGGCAGCCAGGGAACTACCAAAGTCCGTTATCCACGCCAGTCTGTACATTCTGATATAGAATCGATCAAAGGCTTGGAAGTATGTCACCATATTGTTCATCAATATGCTTTTTTAAATCCTGGAATGCGGGAATATACACTTGGATAATCTTCGTTACCAGGCGTTTTGCTGCTTCACCATCATAAAGATGTGTCATGTCATTTCGATCTCTGAGCATCGCCAAGAAGATGTCCGGATCGATAAAATCATAGACGGCGTACGCTTCCTTAATGATTTCCCGCGGTGAACCACTATGAGCTGCGTTACGTCCTTCGTATTTCAATAATTCTTTTAACAATTTCCACGTCAATTCAAACTGCAAGGAAAATTTGTTGATAATACCGCTGAGTATAAATTCGTTATCTAAATCTTCCTTTCCGGCACTGGCCAATACAGTCAGGTTTGAACAAAAATTTTCATATTTTTTCATAAAGCGTAACACCTTCTTTCTGAATCATAGCACGAAAGTCTGGTTCCAGTGGATCATCCAAGTTAATGATATCGAATTTCAATAACGTCCATGCATTTTCCTCTATATTCAAACAAAATTGTGTAAAATCCCCCCCAGAGACAGCCAGGTCTATGTCACTGGCACGTCCATAATCTCCCCGTGATCGGGACCCAAAAAGAATAACTTTTTGCACTCCCCATTTACTGGCAATGGTACTTATTTCTTTTATTAACTCTTCACTGAGTCCTGTTCTCTGTATATCCATTGTATTTATCATATATGTCACCTTCGACGTTCCATCCAGATTCCATGTCGTATTTTTTACGGACTCATACGATATAGTCGTGTCTGTATAATAGATAAATTTATTATATCATTCTGGATTTCCCTACTCAATATAAAGAAACACTACGGAAAGCGTCAATCTTATATCGGTAAAATACGCCATTCCCATCCCCACTATCCCCTCTCCCCCGACCTCCGCTGACATAGTTGACAGTTCAACCATGTCACGTGCAGCAGTATAAATTGTGGCTGGCAGCCATAATCAGCACCTCCATATATACATGCGATATAATTCATATGCACACATTTCGCTTTTATTGTGGTTAACATGTTTTATGGAGGTAAAAACTATGAGTAAATTTTCTAAGCTGCCTATGCGGCAGTTAACTGCGGATGCTGTACGATACCGTCTTGCCTTTCTTTCTAAGCTGCCTATGCGGCAGTTAACGAACGATTTACGCGGTATTGGGATGAATGGAATTTCTAAGCTGCCTATGCGGCAGTTAACTCATCCAGACCAGAAGATTATCAGGCCGTTCATTTCTAAGCTGCCTATGCGGCAGTTAACTGTTATGTATGTTGCCGTTGCTCCTGTTTTATTTTCTAAGCTGCCTATGCGGCAGTTAACTCCTTGATGGCCTGCACCAGACTATATTCATATTTCTAAGCTGCCTATGCGGCAGTTAACAAAGACCCGTCAGATCACCTTCAAGAATCTGAATTTCTAAGCTGCCTATGCGGCAGTTAACTGAAAGTGCCAAATACGTATCAATTGAATCGATTTCTAAGCTGCCTATGCGGCAGTTAACTTTAAGAGATTCTATGAATTCCTGATGCAGCTTTTCTAAGCTGCCTATGCGGCAGTTAACTCACGGACACCGTATTTCTTGATAGCCTGAGTTTTCTAAGCTGCCTATGCGGCAGTTAACCCATTGCTTTTTCTGTACAGCCTATAATCATTTTTCTAAGCTGCCTATGCGGCAGTTAACAAGTGTATAGATTGTGGCGACGGAACATTCAATTTCTAAGCTGCCTATGCGGCAGTTAACATGTACGTTTTTTCAAAAGTTATTTTTGTCTATTTCTAAGCTGCCTATGCGGCAGTTAACGTGGTTGACAAAAGAAGGGCTACTTAGATTGCATTTCTAAGCTGCCTATGCGGCAGTTAACCCATTTATTGCCACCCATCTGGGATACAGTAATTTCTAAGCTGCCTATGCGGCAGTTAACTACAACGTTGAGCGAGTGATACCCATATTAGTTTTCTAAGCTGCCTATGCGGCAGTTAACCAACGAAAATCTACAAAAATTACAATTACCAATTTCTAAGCTGCCTATGCGGCAGTTAACGATTGTTACTAAGACCTGCCCAAATTGTACGGTTTCTAAGCTGCCTATGCGGCAGTTAACACGTATGTAAGCTATACGCCGGACAGCGTCATTTTCTAAGCTGCCTATGCGGCAGTTAACGCTTAACCATGCGGGTTTCAAGACTTAGACAATTTCTAAGCTGCCTATGCGGCAGTTAACATTCTGTACGTCCGATACGAGTCCGGAGTTCTTTTCTAAGCTGCCTATGCGGCAGTTAACATGGATGCATACTGGATAGCCATAGGTTTATATTTCTAAGCTGCCTATGCGGCAGTTAACAACATGCCGTTCAAAGACGCCGCCGCGGTATCTTTCTAAGCTGCCTATGCGGCAGTTAACGTAACGGGTGTCAGTCAGCAGGACCTTGAAACTTTCTAAGCTGCCTATGCGACAGTTAACAAGAATATTTACGACATTAGGAGGTTATATTATTTTCTAAGCTGCCTATGCGACAGTTAACGTAGTCTTTTGCGCAAATATCCTTATGCTGCTTAAGCTCGCAGCGGGTTACCCTTATTTAACCAAAATTTTAGACACTTGTCAAAACCCTTGATTTGCAAGGCCTGCGAGCAACGGAAAATTTTTTGGTCAAAAGTCAGGGACCGATGTTTCAGTACTGAGCCCATATGCAGAGAATCCCTCGCAGGGCTGCTCAACCGCTTCTTTTTTTTGGATGAACAGGCTAAAACGATGATGGTTGGTCATACTCTCCAATTGGATATACGGATATTGAACCTTATGAGTAAGTGCCGGGAAAAGCTTTTGGGCTTCTTCTATCGACATATCGTGCCGTTTTGCATAGCGTCTAGCTTTTCGCATCGCTGTGCCCTCTGGCTGATAGCGGCTGTACGTCACGAAGCCTTTGCATGCTCTGACGGGGACTGGACGAATGGCTTTGATTCTCACATAATCTGGTGTAAAGCGCTTCAATGCCTCAGTCAGATTCAAATGCTGGAGTTCTGATTCTTCTGGAGCAAGTAAACGAAGTTGATGGCCGAGTGTCGGCGTTTCATCGGAATACTCAGGAAAAGCTACGCCACATCGGATAATCCCCTGTTCATCCTTGCTGTTGACTAATGCCAAATGAACCTGACGGTATACTTTAGACCAAAGGAAGGAAGCGGATATATCTTCTGTCGGCTGCAAGATAACATCTTGGAAGAACCACATGTCAATCATTCCTTTCCACTTGCACCAAATACTCCGCCACGAATCAGCATAGCCATTACGTAATGTGCAGCTTCCGGGCTGTCAAAATCAGCACCCAGTGAATATTTATCAAACAGCGTATAAAAATCGCATTTTTCTTTTGGATTGCGGAACGCCTTACCCAGATTCGTCACAGTGCCATACGGTTCGACAGAAATTGGTCCTACACCATCCTTCGTTTCATATGCATTATACCAGGTGTCAATCGTGCGAATCGCATTGCCGAGCTTCTGAGAATGCATGGCTGCCGTGCCGTTCACTTCATACAAAACTTTGCTCTTCTTGCCTTTCCCTTTATCAAGAATGAGTTCTTCGCTCGGATAGACTTCCTGCCCCTTGCCAATCTTGGCAAAAGCTGTAATTTCCAACAGCAGATACGGGATTTTGCCAGACAATGCCGATTCAATCTGTTCTGCTAATGTTTCAACTGTTGCATCACTGTTGTCAAAATTCTGCAGAGAATAATCATACGAATAGAACAGCCACTGCTTATCGTCAGCTTTTACCTGTACTTCCAGGTCTTCTGCACCAACGCGATTCCGCCAGAGGAAGCGCGCATTAGCCAGATTCAGCGCATACCGTTTAGCCAGTTCACCAAAACCATACTGCTCCGCATAACGATCCCCCATCTCCATGATTTTTGCTTTATGGTTCGAAACATTACAAGCTGCCGGCACAGCCGCACCTGGCAGGATTTTCATCGTAAACGTAACTTTTAAAGTATCCTGATCCATCGACAACGAGGCCGCATCAACAGTCTGCAGATTAGGTTTCTCTACTTCTGCATTGAGCTTTGCAGGGTCATTGGCCACGGTTGCTTTCAAACGATTGGAAATCGTACCCCGGACGGATTTCTCGCGTAGAGGAAGGGCGGTCGCTTTACCCTGACGATCATCCCAGGTCGTCCCATACATCAAACCATCTGAGAGAACGATTTTTTTCTCAAAAGATAATACCGTTGCTAGCCCCTTCGCATTTGACTTTGCCATAATTAATCCTCTCCTTCATTTGATTCATTCACACAGACATATAAATCTTTATTCTTATCATAATGATAATGCCACATCATGTCATCAATACAATCAAACCGATGGGCCATCTTGAACTCGCCGAGTGTCAGCACGGGTTCTGCAAAGCGATGTAATGTGCTCGCATCACGCTGATTCGCAACATGCCCGAGTGATGTCAGCCCTTTGAAGCCTGTGACGATGGGTACCAACCAGCCTTTTTCCTTGCGTGGCTGTAAATACCAGGAGTCCTGTCCGTCATCATATTCATAGTGCAGAGCCAGTAAATCCAGCATCGTCTGCAAGATATCCTGCTGATTGTTCTCTTCATTCTTTTGTTTCAGTAACTGCCGACGTTCTACCAAGACATATCCTGGCATGAGGCTGCGAATTGCACGGCGCACATCTCTCTCATTTTCTCCATCCACCAGGAGGAGTCTGGAATTTCGTGTCGAAGTTGATTCCATAGGGTCCTGTATTGGCGAAAAATCAAGGATATCTCCACCTGCAATCTTCATTCCCATCAAAGTCTCTGTCGTCTTCTTAGTGAAAGTCGAAAAGCTAATCGGCGCTAGTCCATCTACTTCAATAAGAAGCGATACCGTCAAGTGGACTCTCGCTTCCTCGATAAACGGAGGCCGCTCAAAGGAAGCACCTTTTTTTCGCAAGGGATTCGCAGTAATAATCACCGAGTTCACATAGTCGCCTGGCCCCTTATAGGTCTGAAGGTCAAAATCATGGCAGGATACAGCCAACTTCGTCAAACGGATGTCAGATAGGGATTCACACTGCCGGAGCTTTCTTTCAAGCGCATGCATGGCGCCCAGCCATGCAGTCATGGCGGGAAAACCAATCGTGAGAGGACTGCTGAATGCATTTGCATTGTGGATTTTGACCTGCCGCAACAACAAATACTTTTTCGTTCTATTCATCCTTCTCTCACCTCCTGCTTCAGGACATCCTCCATCGTCGATGCAAAGGCATGCATCTCCGCGTCAGAAAGCGAAATCTCTTGCAGCTTCTCATAACGACAGAATTTTTTGTAAGCATTTACGAGCCAACGGGCAAAGTCCAAGCAGGCCGGCCAAATCCAATCCGTGTCGTCCTGACGCTGACTCCCGTAGGCTACATCCAGCCAAACCGCCTGCTCATCGGACAGCTCTGTATCCTGGCTCCAACCAGCAGGAAGATTCTGCAGGCGATTCGCTTCGTACAGGACACACTCGACAAAATCCAGGATAATATTCTCACGTCGTTCCCGCGCCTCATGATTGTGGCGCTGTTCCCGCAACAGTGTGTCGAGATTAGACAGCGTATCACTGAATCTACGCCAGTAAAGTGAATCGGAGAAGAAATTCCTTTTGGGCAATCTTATCTTGTGTCCACTGAGTATGGGTGGTTGTGAAGGTAAAACATCTACTCCACGAGATGTATTTCGACAGCTCAGATTTTGCGGCTGAGATCCTCCGAATGCAGCACGTGTAATATTAGGGAATATGCAATGTGATTTCCCATAATGTTCCGATTTTTTATCACGGCATTTTCTCTGCAAGTGTAATGCTGTCTCAATTTTCTCTGTTAAAGAGAACATCATAGACACGGGTGAGATGACCGTTAATAGATGATAGTCTTTTTCACCTGTCGGGAAATACACCTGCCGCAAACGAGTATCTGTCTGTCGCGGCAATTCCTGTGGCTGAATCTCAAGAACCTTCTCTCTCAGCGGTTCATACGCAATTCCCAGAGATTCAATTTCCTTGCGGATGAATGGTGCATCTTCGCGAAAGTATTGCCATGCTGTCTTTGCAGCAAGGTCTTCCTTTTGTTCTTCTGCCGTTGCTTTTTCAGAAAACTTTCCTACCAGGAATGAAGCAAATGCCATATAGGCAGCACCGCCTTTTACAACCAAATCATCTTCGGCTGTTATGTCAGCTGTTGTCAAATATCCTTGCCCAACAGGCTGACTGTTATCGTGTATGCTGATTGCAACATCCGGATTAGTATAGCGAGCAATATGTGATACAGTCCTACAGCGTTCCAGGTTCTGTAGATTGCTTTGTATCCATTCTGCCGGGGTCTGTTCTTTTTTTGCCGCTTTATCGGCAATATAAGTTGCTATCGATCCCATATGCATCCCTCCTTATGCCTTTATTATAATTCATAACATTACTACGGTCAATAATAAATTATATTCCAAAGAAATTTATTCAAGAAGCTGCCTACGCGGCAGATAAATAACTTCAAAACATAACTACTTTCTAAGCTGCCTGCACGGCAGATACTACTGATTCATTATAACAGAAACGAGCTAAACTGACTATCCCTTTCTTTCCTTCACCAAGATGTGAAATGCTCCCAGCTGGTCATCATACCAGTATGTCCTGGCAGATTCATCTGCATAGCCTGGGAGAGTCAGCTGCCCATACCGCTCGGATATACGCTGCAGAACATTTCCTTCATCTTCATCGGAATGCATTTTTCTAGCAGCTTGCGCCTGAAGAGACGCCATATAAGAGCGTGACAACCAGAACCGCTCTCTGTAAGGATTCAGCTTCTCCTCAGGGTATGATTTCAGATTGCACATATCCCCGTATGGTATATATTCACCCTTATCTATTTTATAGAAGCCCAACATCCCCTTCTCTGCATCGTATCGATAGCACAGGTCTTTATCAGGAACCCCTGCACGGAACGGACACAGATACTGTGGTAAGCCTGTCATCCACCAGCAAGTCTGCTGCCAGCCACCCACTTTGTCCGGTGATTTATCGTCGAGACTACGCCAATCTGCCAATCTCTGGTGTTCTAAGTCAATCAATTGCGACTGAGGACGCAGCGGCCTTGGAATTTGCACGCGAGGGATAGCATCGATATGCGCCCAATTATCGGTAGGAACTAACTCCTTCATGTCATGGCTCTGCAACAGATAATGCGGAGTTTTTTCGAAACCGGGTCTACAGAAGACGACTCTCTGTCCGGGATTGGCCATCCCCTTCCAATTAAACTGCATGACACCAATATTGGGAGCAGATATATCCTGCAGACACGGACGATGACGATGTACACGTCCTGCTAGCTGGATAATCGAGCGATAGGAAGAGGGCTCTACGATAGCCCAATCAAAATCATGGTCACGTCCAATTTCTTCTACCGGAGTGGCAATTACCAAGAAAATACACCGTTGCTTTTGGTTCCTATCCAAATGGGCACGAAGAACTGTATCTTGAAATGAGACCCGTTTTTCCTTCTCATGCTTACGGCGCAAAACATAATCGAGGTACGTTTCCTGTTCATGGCGAAGCAGCAAAACCTGACGGCTGTGATAACACATGAGGAACACCGCTGTATCATCCGGCCAGTCAGCCGACAACAGGGAAAGTGTCATATTGACACAGGGATTGATATTGGCAAGTCGCACGAGGCCAAAGGACACTTCCTTGCCCGTTTTCTCATCAATGACATGGTGATTACTATGAAGCTGCTGGACAGCCTGTTTCATAGCCTCAACATACGACTGCCAGGACAGTTCTTTCGTTGCCTGCGGCTGGCAAGAAATTACGACAGCTTTCCGCTTCACGACCTGTGTCCGCAACTTCTTGACGCGCTTCTCAATAAAGTTCTTATGGGCCAACCCATACTGGTTCGGCTGCTGCAGCGGTATGGCGGAGGATGCAGAACGGAACTCATCCACCCAGACAGCAGTCATCGATTTCGCCTGGTCTGAAAATGCATTATAGCAGCACAGGCCATCCTGATAAGCCTGATACATTCCCTGTGCCAAGTCCGGCGGAATCGTCGCAGAAGACAAAATCACATTGCGTCCGAGCACACCCGCTAAATGGACGAGCCGGGCGACGGCTGTCAAATCCTCCGGCGAGAAATCATCCACTTCATCAATGACGAGGTCAGCTGACATCATCCGAAGGAAAGGCAATAGTCCCTTCCCTCCGCGTGTCACCTCTGTCGCACGGATAATCTGGTCGATTGTCGCCACCAACACCGGCTTGAACAGGAAGGCACCATTTTTCTTCGCTTGCGGATTTTTGCGCCCATCGAGGTAAATGTCCAGATACTTCAACTGATCGTGCGTGAAGTTATCTTCAAAGGAAAGCATATCTTCCAGGAGCTCTTCTTCTCCTGAGCCACCAATTTCGCAAGGAGAACTCTTTTGCTCCGACTCTGTATTTTCATTCTTCTCCTGCTGATATAGTGCTTCGATAGCTTGGGAACCAATGATGACGGCCAGTTCATCCTTGGTCAAATGCATGCGTTCCCGATATTCACTGCCTGTCTGGAGCGTTAGTGAACGCAATCCCAATGCCAACGTATATCGCATGACCTTGCCATCTGGTGACAAAGCCTGCATCAGTTTGGCATTGGCTGTGGTCTTGCCACAACCCGTACTTGCCATATTTAGGATGAACCAAGCCTGATCTATTCCATCCTGTTTGGCCGATTGGATTTCGCGAACAGCCTTGTCCTGCCAATGATAGGGCGCCTTCGCCGATGCAAACCGCACGGTATCAGCCACATCCATCTCGCTTGCAAAGAGGGGCAGCTGGTGCGCAATATTGACAGCTTGAGTAGCCACACGTGTCAAATGAGAAGACAATTTATCACAGAGCTTATTTCCATCTGTATTGGCATATAAAACCTTTTTCTGCTCCTCAATTGGTATATCTGTCTGACATTTCTGGGAAGAGACAAAATGGTCTGCCAGCATCAAGGCTTCCCGCACATATAGAAGGAGCGGACGCAAAGCCAAGCTTGAGTCAGTACAGAGCTGTTGCAGCTGTGCTTTTTCCCGGAGTAGACGGGTCAGCCATTTTTTGACCGCCTTATTCCAGTCATCATCATCCAGCAAGAAGCCTTTTGAAAAAGAAAAACAGGGATTCTCCCCTGCCGGTACAACGCCTTCATACCCCCATTCCGCTTTAACTGTCAAAAAAAGTCTTTCCAACGACATGGGTGGATCTTCTGCACAGATTTTGCATTCCATTTCATTCCGAGTTACGGGCAAATGATGATGCGACAGAATCAGCCAAACCAGGATGCGCATAATTGGCGGCATCGCCGGCAATGAATCTGCCTGATTGTTCCGGTTCTTCATCTCGTTCTTTAAGGTTGTCTTTTTCAGTTTGCCATCCAAGAAAAGATGCATCCAAGCATCGTCATCCTGTGTATCACCACTGATTTTCGCCACGGCTGCCAATAACTGGCAGGAGACCCACTCATGGCGATACGGATCTTTTTCCATCGACGACGACCGCAGCTTTTTCTGGAAATGGTCAGACGATTTGCCCCAGTCATGAAAAAGCGCTGCGACAGCTGTCAATGCCTTGAGCAAGGCAAGATATGGCCAACCGCCCTCCCACTCCTTATGCAGGATATTCTTACGCGTTGTATTGACGGGAACCACGCCCTCTGCATTGAATTTATCACGGTTTCCCACTACCCAGAGAAGCTGGCTGCGATTGCGCGAGCGAATCCAACGGCAGGACACCGCTGTGCTTTTTGTCGCACTCCTGCGCAGGAGCTTCCTGACCTCCTGTACGCCTTCCTGTGTCATAATGGTCTGCCATGTATCATTTCCGATGCGGTCTGCAAATTGATCCAAGATGCGGCGAACCGTCAACAAGGCTTTCTTCTCACTGCGGCTGGTAAACAGTACCATCATGATACGGTCCCTCCTTTCCCCACAATTGGCTCACGCGTTTTACTTCTTCAAACAAGAAGTCCATTACCTTGTGTTCCGCAAATTTCTGCAGACAATACGAACGAAATTCCTGATCTCGGAGATTATCTTCCGCACAGATAAATGCACCCGGCAGGACAATGGCATCTTTTACGAGATCGGCAACATCGAAGACCAAGGCCCCGCGCCGTGTTTTTCCATGCATGACAGCAAAGCCATGCGGTATCCCCAATACCCAAAGGGTGACCGCAGCCATGCCATAGGCCAGATAATTGCCGTGATTCAAGAAGATGTTAGCTTTATCTCCCGCAGGAGCATCATGAAGGCGAACAAAATCTGGCATATTGACGTGTTCACTCGCATATTTATAAAGCGCCTTCGTAAAGATTGCCTCACCTGCCAGCAATTGCTTGATATCCACGGCTTGCCGGATGATCCGCTGAAAACGATGCATAGCCGATTGGATTTCATCGTCATCTGCATAGAAGCCACAACTCTGCAAGTCGCGATCTTTCTGCCAGACCTGCTCGATGAACTGGCATCGCTTCATTTGGAACTCCTTCGCCGCTGTTAACCGCTTATCTGCCTGAAACCAAAAGGAAAGCCATCCCTGTACATATTCCGTTGGCCGGTATTCGCTTTGAGGACTGAGCCATTCAATTTCTACACCCGAAAGCAATGGGGTCCCACCATTACCACAAAACCCGACCATTACGCCAGCCATAGCTAACATCCGTATCGCAGCTTGCGTGATGGATGTACCCGTCCCCAACAGCAGTACCGTCGTATTGGCAATCGGTATATTCCAATATTGATTTTCCCGCTTCCCCTCTGTCAGATAAAGCACGCGCCCATCCTTTTGCATAACTCGGCACTTTTCTAGGTAATAAATATTCGCCCTCTTAGAATGTAGAATGACTTTTAAATTCGATGCTTCAATTTCTGCTCTTGTCATGACATCACCTTCATCCTTAGTGTAAATCCGTTAATTACGTCATCAAAAGCGCGATAAAAAACACACGGCCAGTATTCTTATGCATAGGAGCTGTGCCAGAAGACACGTCCTAGTGTATTTCTACATGTCCATAGCAGGCGCGCCACGGGCACGCCTTTACGAAAGTATTTTTACTGTAGCATAAACAGGTTTTGTCGTTTCTGTTTTTCTAAGCTGCCTATACGGCAGTTAACTAGACCTTACGTCCCGGACCATTGAAGTCGTATTTCTAAGCTGCCTATACGGCAGTTAACACTTTTCATATTCGAGGTGGGCGTTCGTCTGATTTCTAAGCTGCCTATACGGCAGTTAACCGTGCTATTCTTGATTAGCACGCCCCTTGTTTTTTCTAAGCTGCCTATACGGCAGTTAACAGTTTATACGTGTCTATATAATTTTTGTATTTTTTCTAAGCTGCCTATACGGCAGTTAACGAAATCATGCCCTTTATACGAATACAGATTTGTTTCTAAGCTGCCTATACGGCAGTTAACCCGTCATACGATGGCAAAACGCTGCACTCAGTTTTCTAAGCTGCCTATACGGCAGTTAACGGAGTCTTTTGCACGAATATCCTCATCCTGCTTAAGCTCACAACAGGTTACTTTTATTTAACCAAAATTTCGGGCTCTTGTCAAAATCCTGTGATTTCTAAGGTCTGCGAGCAAAGGAAAAATTTTTGGTTAAAAGTCACGCCGAAAAAAATAGTGCAACAGAAGCGATACAGCATGTATTGTTTCTCTTGAAAATATATAATAAAATAATAATTGTTTTAACGGATAAATCAGGATTACTGATGAAATATCTTATCTGATGCGAGGTGCTTTGTATGATGTCAGAATTAGCCGCATTTCTTATGTATTGTATAGGCATGTCCTTTACACCAGGGCCGAATAATCTCATGTCTTTATCGGTCAGCCAGAAAGTAGGGTTTAAACAGGCTGCTCCTTTTCTCTGGGGCCTTTTTTTCAGTTTTTTCATTATTGACGGTGCCGCTTATTTTTGTTCTGCCACGCTGCAGGAACTGATTCCCCAATTAGAAACTCCGTTTAAAGCATTAGGCTCTTTATATATTCTATATCTGACATATAAAATTGTTAAACCTCAGCCAGCTTCGGCAGAAAAAGAAGAAAAAAATATAAAAAGCCGTCTTTTTATTTCCGGCTTTGTCCTCAATCTGACAAACGTCAAGGTCATGCTTTTTTTCCTCATGGGATACATGGTCTTTATCCTGCCGGCATTTACGTCTCTTGTTCCCCGTCTTCTTCTGGGCATCGTCATGTGCCTGCTATGTTCCATTTCTAATGTACTCTGGGCCCTGGCAGGCGCAGCATTCCGCCATTATTTTGCGTCCCATGAACGAAGTACTTCTATCGTTCTCGGCGTACTCCTCTTATTTTCTGTAATCGAAATCTGGATATAATCGTGCCGCTTCTTATTGTTAACCTATTTACAATACAGTGAAGTTGACTTATCTGAAAAAAACGGATATAATACTGCCTGTAGTTATTCTTATATGACAGAAAGGTGATCTATAATGGCGACTCGTGAAGCAGTATTACATCCGGCCTATTCTATCCGTACAATAACAAAAATGTCCATATGCGTGGCATTGTGCTGTGTCTCTGCCTATATATCCATCCCCCTGCCTTTTACCACGGCAATGATTACGGCTCTGACAGTGGTCATGAATCTGACTGCGTTTATTTTGAAACCAAAACAAACGCTTATTGTCATGCTCGTCTGGATTCTTCTGGGAAGCGCCGGCCTGCCTGTATTTGTCGGTGGAACGGCAGGATTCGGCAGACTGTTCGGACCGACAGGGGGCTTTATCATTGCATTCGCCATCGCTTATCCCCTTGTCAGCTTGTTAAAAGGCCGGAAAAATTCCTTTATACGTTATTCTCTTATTGCAGTCATCATAGGGATTCCCATCACGTATCTGGGCGGAGTCATTTCTATGATGCTGGTACTGCAGGTAACGTTCTGGCAGGCTTGTGTCATGGCCGTATTCCCATTCATTCCCGGAGATATTGCCAAAGCTGTCCTGGCTGCGTTTTTAGGGGTGCGGATCAATACGCTCTATCACGATTGATTATCCTTTTATACCAAAGACTGCGTATGATGAAAATTCATAGGCAGTCTTTTTTTACATTGATACTTTGTTTCTGCTATGCTACCATTATGATAGAACTATTCCGGAAAAGGAAGTGATTCGTTGGATATCTCTCTCATAACGGCCCATCTGATGCCGGCGCTTGTCATTTTTCTGGCAGCTCTCATGCAGGCCATCACGGGTTTCGGACTGGTTATCATTGCCGCCCCTTTACTGATGATTTTCTATGACCCCAAGCTTACTGTACTCATTATGTTCGTCGTCGCTATGTGTACAAATATCGTACAGCTGCCGTTTGTATTCCGGGAAGCCCGGACACGGGTCGTTGCCGTTATCATTATCGGATATATGCTTGCCCAGCCTCCTGGCATGCTCATTTATCATCATTTTTCCAGCAGCCAGCTGAAAATCCTGGTCGGTTCCGTTATTTTTCTCTCGTTACTGGCTATGCAGTTTTCCCATCATCATTTCCGCCAGTGTCACCGCAATGATATGCTGACAGGATTTCTTTCCGGTCTGTCCGGAGTCACAACAGGCATGGCCGGACCACCACTCATCATGTACTTTGCCTATGCTGACTTTACGCCTCAGCAGCTGCGCGGTACGAGTGTCTTCTTTTTCTTTCTGAGCGGAATTATCTCCATTTCCTTCTTCGCCGCTAATGGTATCGATTTTACAAATGCCGTATATGAGTCGGCGTATATGATACCGGCCCTGGTTCTGGGAATCCTTCTGGGACAAAAACTTTTAAAATACGTATCTCCCCAGTTATTCCGCCGGCTCATTTTCTGTATGCTTTATTTCGTCTGTCTGTACACATTTTATAGTGTATTAGCCGGGTAACTCGTGAAAATCACAACATAACAGCCCATATTCTGCCTATAGTAAGCGGGCAGGATATGGGCTGTTATGGTTTTATTTATTTACAATCTTAGCGATATTTTTTAATTCGATAGACAAGGTTCCGTCAGGGTTATTAATAAACTGAATATAATCAGAATTATCAATATATTCCGATGGAAAAGTGATTTCGATTCCCGTATCAGTCTTTATCTTATGCGTTTTTCCAGTTCGCCGGGCAAAATCCTGCTGCACCGGTACCTGGTCAGGCAGCTGTGCTTCCTGTATTTCCTGTTCAAACTGATTCTGCATTTCTTTGTTATCTGAAAACACAACAGCCCCCAGTTCCTTAGGTGATAAAGAATCGGATGTCTCTGCATGATCCGCAAGGTAATTCTTGGCTTTAGATAAGGCTTCGACACTGCTGCCACCATGATCTTCTGCCACCTGGGCAGCTATTTTGTTTACCATTTTTACTGCATCCCGGCCAGAAATACAGGACGTGCACTGAAGCAGCCGGTCCGGCAGGATATACATATCTTCCCCATTACATTTCCGTTTCTTATCGACAAAGCGGATAGAAAAATCATCAAACCGTATTAAAGCATAAGCTTCTATTTTCTGTCCCGTCCCCGGCAAAATAGCATAATGTTTGATAAGTTTATTGTACACATGTCCTTCCTCATCCAGTACCTGATGAGTATAGGCCGTTTTATTTTCCAGCATCAACACTGCCAGTGTCCGTACATCATCATCGTCGTTAAAATCGACGACGAGAAGGTCCGTTGATTCCGTTTCATCACAATGAGACAGTATATCATATGTTTTTTTTGCAATAGCTGCTGCTGCATCATCAAAGGTTATTTCTTCCATCTGGAGCTTTTGCAATACATGCTGGAACGAACTGGTAGCGTAAAAAACGCCTGTCTGCTGTCCGGCATCTTTCAGCAGTCGTTCTATCCGTTTATCTACATATTCATACACGACATCACTGGAAAAATCGAGATCTTGTTGTGACAGAATACATATATTCGTATTAAAGTCCAGAATATGAAGGATTGCTTTTTGTATCATCATGGTCATTCCCCCTGTTATTCAATGATTGAAATGCCAGTCCGGAAAAGTCAGACAATCGTCTGGACAACGTGGTCCACTAACCGTTGTAACCGTTCCAGATGGTCATGCTTATTTTTTTCCATCCGCGTCGTCGGACCCGATATACTGACAGCGGCAAAAGATCGCCCTGTCACATCTAAAATAGGTCGGGCATAACAGGTAAGACCATATTCAGCTTCTTCATTATCACAGGCATAGCCTTCTTCCCGCACCGTATCCAGCAAACGCAATAATTCCGATGCATCTTTTACGGAATGGTGTGTCATCTGTCTGAACTCTGTCTTCTTTATGTATTCGTTGACGGTCTGGGCCGACTGATATGCCAGAATAGCCTTTCCCGTTGCCGTCATATGAGCAAACTGGCGATATCCCATGGCTGTTTCCATTTTCAGCTGATTCGTTCCCAGTGCCCTGTCGATAAACATGACGTGAACGGCATCGTCCAGTATAGCCAGATGACAGGTTTCGCCACATTCTTCCGCCAGTTTCTGTAAATACGGATGTACAAGAGAAACCAGCTCCATCCGATTATACGCCAGCATTCCCAGGGAAAACATATTCAGCCCCAGACGATACGTAGCATGGTCTGTCTTGGTGAGAAAGCCCCGGTTCTCCAGGGTCACAGCAAAACGAAATGCCGTACTGCGGCTGATAGATAACTGTTTTGCTATATCATTGACGGTCAGCTCTTCATAATCAAAAAAAAGATTAAATAGCGATAACGCATTATCGACTGAATTAAGTATATATTTTTTTTTATCCTCTGCCGGAATCATAATCCTGCCTCCTGGTCCTGATATAAAATAGGAAGTTCTATACGGTTTAAGTATATGAAATGATGAATCATTTTAATTATATACTAAGCCACAAAGAATTACTACCAGACCGGCAGGCACAGAATATATCGTCAGGATACGCATTGTTTCCATTACTTATTGACAAGAGAATATTGATTTTATATAATAGCATTAAAGAATTCGTATATTGAACTATGTGTATTATTATATGAACTATAAACGCAAAGCCATGACATTCATAGTAGGAGTGCAGCAGACAGCGCTTTCCGTAACTCTGGCAATCACCTATTTCGACCCGATGTCAGCCATTCCGCCAGCCATCCTGATTGTCTGGACTACTGTATTTGGAACACTGATAGCCACGGTCTGGAAAAACCGCACAAAAGAAACAAAAAAAATACCAGTTGATATAATCTGAACGATAGTTACCCTGACAAGGAGGAATTATTATGTCCCATTTCAACCCTGTAACTCCGGAATGTATCGAAAAACTGACCCAGATTCTTGGCCCTAAAGGCCTGACGACGGATGCAGAAAAACTGGAATCATATCAGACCGATGAAGAAGGGAATCCGGTATGGTTTCACAAGCCTGAAGTAGTTGTTTTTCCGGAAACGACGGAACAGGTAGCGGAAATCGTAAAACTGGCCAATACCTATCTGATTCCCATTACACCCCGTGCTGGCGCAACAAACGTCTGCTGTCAGGCAATTCCTGTTTATGGCGGCATCGTTCTCACGATGGACAGGATGAATAAAATCCTGAAAATCGACCCGGACAATATGTATCTCGTCACTCAGCCCGGTGTCAGGACCATCGATCTGCAAAAAGCGGCTCACGAGCATGGCCTGTTATATGCAGGTGATCCATGCAGTGCCGACAGCTGTATGATTGGTGGCAATATAGCTACTAATGCAGGCGGCAATAAGGCCGTAAAGTATGGTACGACCCGTCATCAGATTTACAGCCTGAAGCTTGTCACTCCAACAGGAGCCATTGTAACAGTCGGTGCCCGGCTGCAAAAATGTTCTACCGGATATTGTCTGGAACAGCTCATCTGCGGTGCGGAAGGGACGCTTGGCATCGTAACAGAAATCACATTAAAGTTATTGCCCCTGGCCCCTTATAAATTCGATCTGGTGGCCATCTTTAAAGAGGAAAGTGCAGCTCTTGCATTGCCTAACCGCATAAAAAAAGCCGGCATCGATCCTACCAGCGTGGAATTCATGGATAATAAATGCGTCATGCTGTGCAGTAATTTTGTCAAAGTTACGGCTCCCCATGGAAATGAAGGATGTTGTTATGTCATCATCACTGTAGAAACGTTCGATGAAGACGAACTGGACAAAAAAATGGAAATCGTCAGCGATATATGCGATGAACTGGGTGCCGTCGATATCCTGCAGGCCGATGACCGCATCTGGAGCATCCGCCGTTGCCTCGCAGAAGCTTGTCGCGATGCCGATAAAATGTTCATGACCGAAGATTTTGTTGTCCCTCTGGATAAAATCCCCGATGTGATGTCCATGATTCCTGAACTGGAAAAGAAGCATAACCTGTATTTAATAACTTCAGCCCACATTGGTGATGGAAATATGCATACACTGGCTCTCAATACGAAAGGCCAGTCGCCAGAGCAATGGCTGCATACCCTTGACGCATTCCACCACGATCTCTTTCCACGCATTTATGCACTGGGAGGCAAAATATCCGGTGAACATGGCATCGGCTATAAGAAAAAAGATGAATTCAAAGCCTGCACCCAGCCTGCTGAATATGAATTAGTCTGTGCTATCAAGCACGCCCTGGATCCGAATAATATCATGAATCCCGGTAAAATAGTCGATCTGGAAGAAGTATAATTTCATATTGCATCACGTAACGGACTGCCCTTTTCAGGCAGTCCGTTTATTCGCATATCAATACATCAATATCTTTATATGAACAAATTTGGCGTGTATTATTGACATTTCACTTTATATTGTCTATAATTCAGGTATAGAGTTCATATATTAATACATCAGTTTTATTATAAGAACATTTTTTTGTAAAAGGAGCGATGACAATGAAAGAAATCCGTTTACATGGCCGTGGCGGCCTGGGTGTCGTCAAGGCATCACAACTCGTCGTCCGGGCAGCTGTAGAAGGAGGTCTCTATGGCCAGTCTATTCCGGCATTCGGAGTTGAAAGAAAAGGCTCCCCCGTGTTTGGATATCTGCGTCTGTCCCATACACCCATCCGTCGCCGCATGCAGGTCTATACACCAGATATCCTTCTGATTCTCGACGATTCTCTGATTACCTCACCCGACACGTATGCTGGGTTAAAAGATGGCGGCATGATAATTATCAATACAAAAAAAGCAGTGGAAGATCTGCACGTTCCCAAAGAAACCGGAACAGTGGTAACGGTTGATGCAACGACAATTTCAGAAGAGCTGCTGGGCCGGAATATGCCTAATACGGCAATGCTGGGAGCTTTTACTGCTGCTACCGGCCTTGTCGATATGGAACGTCTTTTGCAGGATATTGCCCAAACCTTCGGAACTATAAATCGTACAGCCGCAGAAAAAGCTGCTGCTTCTATTCAGATTCATCGCTTATAAAGGAAGGAAGGTATCAATATGAGTGAACGTCACTATATCACTCCAGTCGGAGATACGGGAATGTACATACTAGATACGGCTTCATGGCGGGTATTCCGTCCTGTCATGGATAAACATATCTGTATCCGCTGCGGGCAATGTTTTGCGTACTGTCCGGTCAATGCCATCATCTCCCGTGGCAACGACTATATCATCACATATGATTATTGCAAAGGCTGTGGAATCTGCGCGGCAGAATGTCCTAAAAAAGCAATTTCTATGGAACCAGAAGGAGGTAATGCCCAATGAGCAAGCAGGTTGTACTGACAGGAAATTATGCAGCTGCTGAAGCCGCTGCACTTTGCCGGCCTGATGTCATTGCCGCTTATCCAATCACACCCCAGTCATCAGTAGTCGAACGACTGGCTGGCAAAGTATATAACGGGGAATTAGATGCAGAAATGATCCAGGTAGAATGTGAACACTCGGCTATGAGCGCCGTACAGGGTGCCGCTGCCGGCGGAGGACGTGTTTTCACCGCCACATCAGCACAGGGACTCGCTCTGATGTATGAGCCGTATTTCCGCATGTCTACTCTCCGCCTGCCTATGGTTATGGCCCTGGCTACACGGGAAATGACCTCTCCGGAAACGGTATGGAGCGGTCAGCAGGATGCTATGAGTGTACGGGAAGCAGGATGGATACAGGTATTTTGCGAAAGTACACAGGAAATCGTCGATATGATCATTCAAGGGTATCGCCTTGCCGAAGATTCCCGTGTCCGCATCCACGTCAACGTCTGCTATGACGGTTTTTACAGTTCCCATCTGACAGAAGGAGTGCTGATTCCGGATCAGGCAGCTGTAGACGCATTTCTTCCCGATCCGGCACAATCCATGAAAGCCGTTTTGGATCCAGATCATCCTCTTTCGCTCGACCCGCTTACTGCCGGCCCTCTTCTCATGAAATACCGTAAAAATCATCTTGAAGCCATGGAACAGGCCCTGACGGTACTAGAAGAAATTGATGCAGAATTTGGTAAACAATTCGGTCGTTCCTACGGCGGCGGTATCGAAAAATACCGTCTGGATGATGCCGATGTCGTTTTGGTTACTATTGCCGGAATGTCAGGTACAGCCAAAGATGCTGTAGACATCGCCAGAGACCGCGGAATCAAAGCCGGTCTCATCCGTATCCGCTTTACACGCCCCTTCCCGGCTGCAAGGATAGCAGATGCCCTGGCCGGTAAAAAAGCATTCAGCGTCATAGACCGGAGCTGCTGCTTCGGCTGGAGTCAGGGTCCCATGCATATGGAAGTAAAAGCAGCTCTTGCTGATCAGGGAATACATGCCTGCCATTTTTCAACAATCGGAGGCCTCGGTGGCGCCGATATCTCACTGGATGAAATACTGGGTGTCATTGATATACTGGAAAAAGGGAAAAATCAACCTGGTGAAAGACCGGTACATTGGCTCTTAAAAGACTGAGGAGGTATGTCATTATGAGTTATATTGATATATTAAAAAACGCACCTGACCTGGTATCTCCCGGTATATCAGCTTGTCAGGGATGTGGTGCCGAACTGATTCTGCGCCGTGTATTGCAGATTGCCGGACCTGATTCTATTTTCGCTATACCGCCAGGATGCATGGCTGGTGCCGGTGTTGTCGGATGGAATGAAGCAAACGGCCAGAAAACGCCTGTCCATATCACACTGCTGGACAATACAGCGTCGTTTTTAAGCGGATTGTCCCGTATGTATCAGCGCAAAGGGCGCAGTGATGTCAATATTGTCGCCCTGGCTGGTGATGGGGCGACGGCAGACTGTGGATTCCAGAGTCTGTCTGCCACGGCTGAACGCGGTGAAAAAATGCTGTATATATGCTATGATAATGAAGGATATATGAATACAGGTTATCAGCGCAGCTCTACGACAACACGGGGTTCACGGACATCGACGACACCTTTGGGAAGTGTCATCAGCGGTAAACCGCAGGAACAAAAATATATGCCGCTGATCATGGCTATGCACAATATAGCGTATTGCGCCACCGCATCACCGAGTCATATGAAAGATTTCATAGAAAAAATACAAAAGGGACTGGCTGCCAGCAAAGAAGGATTTGCCTATATTCATGTCTTTTCACCATGCCCTACAGGCTGGGCTTACAAAAGTCATGAAGGAATTTCCATTGCCCGCCGGGCCGTCAAAAGCAATATGTTCCCTCTCTGGGAATGTAAAAACGGGACCTATAGATTAAATGATACGAATCCCAAACCGATTCCTGTATCCGAATTTGTAAAAGGCATCGGTAAATTCAAAGCACTTAGTGATACGGCAATTTCTGAAATACAACACATGGTGGATGCCCGTTTTGAACTTTTAAAAAAATTATCGGAATCATAAAGGAGGGTATCCTATGACTCAGGTTATCAGCGCCAGAGAAGCAGCAGCGCTTGTCCATGATGGCAATACGCTGGCACACAGTGGTTTTGTCGGATTCGGTCTGCCGGATTATCTCTTAGAAGCGTTGCAGGAACGATATGAGCACACATCATCACCTAAAAATCTGACTCTCATAAAAATAATTGGTGATAGTGATAAAAAAGGGCATGGCAGCGACCGTCTGGCAGCGGAGGGCCTGGTCCGGACACTTATCTCCTCTCACGCAGGGCTGGAACCGGATTTTTCCCGGTCTATCCAGGAAAATAAATGTCTTGCCTACATGCTGCCTCTCGGTGTCTTATTGAAACTATTCCGTGCCCAGGCAGCACACCAGCCCGGCGTCTGGACGGAAACAGGTCTCCATACCTTCGTCGATCCCCGGCTGGAAGGCGGTAAAGCCAATGACCGGACGCGTCACGAAGGTCCGGATCTGGTCCGTCTTACCCATGTCGATGGAAAAGAATATCTCTTTTTTCCGGCACTGCCCATTCATATTTGCTTTCTCCGTGGTACGTATGCAGATGAAGAAGGAAATATTAGTATAGAAAAAGAAGCCCTGCAGTGTGATCAGCTGGAACTGGCCGCGGCTACCCACAATTCTGGTGGCATTGTCGTCGTACAGGTCGAAGATATAGTAGCCCGTGGTACTCTCGATCCCCGTCTTGTAAAACTCCATCACTTTATGGTCGATTACGTCGTCAAGGCGCCTCCCGGACATCATTGTCAGAGTCTGGCCACAGACGCATTCCGGCCCGAACTCACAGGAGAGATCAAAAAGCCATTGGCAGCTTTTTCTCCTATGCCCCTTTCCATCCGTAAAATTTGTGCTATGAGGGCTGCCCAGGAATTAAGTCCCGGTTCCCTCATAAATCTGGGAATCGGCATGCCTCAGGGAGTGGCTTCCGCTGCCGCTGAAATGGGGATCGGTAATCTCATGTTTTCAACAGAATCAGGTGTTCTCGGCGGCATTCCTCTGACAGGTCTTGATATGGGGGCTGCCGTAAATCCTGAAGCCATATATAAAACAGCTGACATCCTGGATTTATATGATGGCGGTTGTCTCGATCTGGCCGTTCTCGGCCTGGCCGAAATGGATTGTGCCGGAAATGTCAATGTTTCCCGGTTTAACGGTCGTGTTGTCGGACCAGGGGGATTCATTGATATTTCTCAGAATACCCGTCATATTATTTTTCTTGGGACCTTTACCGCTGGTGGATTACAGGTATCCTGTTCTGACGGAGCATTACACATTGTACAGGAGGGGACATATAAAAAATTCAAAAAACAGGTAGAACAAATCACCTTTTCTGCTGAGTATGCTCTGGCCCACCACCAGACCGTACAGGTTATAACAGAACGGGCTGTATTTGTTCTCACCGATAAGGGCCTCATGCTGACAGAGCTGGCACCTGGCATAGAGCTGGAAAAAGATATCCTTCAGCAAATGGATTTCCAGCCTCTTATAGCTCCTTCCCTGAAAAGAATGGATACATCGTTATTTATATAACCCCACAAACATACAGCAGGAACCGCTTAAATGCGGTTCCTGCTGTATGTTTGTGGGAGATATCATATATTTGGGCGTATATATGAACGGGCAATGTACATATTATAAATTACTGATAATCATAAAAAGTATCAACAGAATACCGGTCAGAGCAAGCATTTTTTGTGTCATCTGAATAGTCATGGCAAGTTCCTCCTGTTCCCGTATCAGAATACAAATTTTTTTTCACTTCTGGAAAGACCGGTCTTTTATTTCCTCTTTTCATGTATTATACTATCACTAACAAACCTATCTGTAAAATTGAAATACTTGAACAATTGTATCGGAAATTCCGAACACGCAGAGGAGGAACCGGAATGGAATTACGCCAGTTAAAAACGTTTACTGCCATCGCCCACCTGGGCAGTTTTTCGAAAGCTGCACGGAAAACAGGCTATGCCCAGTCTACGATTACCGGGCAGATCCAGCAGCTGGAACAGGAACTGGGAACCCATCTTTTCGAACGCCTGCCACACCGCACTATCCTGACCAGCCAGGGACAACTATTGCTGCCCTATGCCGAACAAATAGTAGAACTGGCCCAGACGGCCAGGGAAAGTATCATCAACGAAACCTGTCTGAGTGGAACGGTTACCATCGGTACGATGGAATCTGTAGGTATTATGAGACTTACCAGTGTCCTGGAAGAGTTTCATATACGGTATCCCCATGTCGATTTACGGCTGCAGTTTGGCTCCTGGGACCTTTTGTACCAGGCTCTGCGTGAGGGGCGTATCGACGTAGCCTTTCTCCTGGGGCAGCATATACAGGATTCATCCTGTACTGCCAGGATTTTATTCGATGAGCCCATGTATCTTCTGGCTGCACCAGAACATCCTTTGGCGTCACGGGACACGGTAGAGATCGGCGATCTTTCCGGTCAGACACTGATTCTGGCAGAAAAAGGCTGCAGCTACCGCACGGCTTTTGAAAACACGCTTGCCCAGTACCACGTACTTCCAGCACAGGTGTTGGAAGTAGAGAGCATATTTGCTATCAAGAAACTCGTGGCCAGTAATTTAGGAATTACCTATATGCCGGCTATGGCCGTCCAGGATGAACTTCATGCGCAATCACTCATACGCCTGCCCTGGGGCGGGCCGGATTATCATATTAAAACATTGATGATTCATAAAAAGAATAAATGGATTTCCCCAGCACTAAAAACATTTTTTTCATTGATCCGGGAGCGGTTCTCCTGTACGGACACGGACAAGATGTAATCCATCAAACTTCCGCATCATAGTTTTTCTTTTGCGCACCCATTTTTTTCGTTACCATCATCCGGATATATAACGCTGTTTCTTCTGGTTCTATGCGCTCTATATGAATCCCGCATGATGGATAATTCACAGACATGGTGTTCAAAAAATAGATAAGATTCTGATAGGAACCCATTAATTCCATCCGGTACTGCCCGACCGTAGTGGTTTCTTCCTGGATAGATACCAGATGCATCTGGCTTTCCCGGGCAGCTTCTTCCGAAGCAGCAATACCATCCTGTAGTAAGGGCATATCATAATCTGTCTTCATTTTTGGCATAGAAGACAATATGACACTATTTTGTTCCAGCAACTGTATCGCTTTCTGCCATTCATTCCGGGTATTGTACAAGGTAAAACTGCACCATAGGGATAAAAGGAGAATCACCCCGAAAAGTCCGCCCAATCTCTTCTTCACGTCTTGTCTATGCATCTTTTTTAGGTTTTGACGTATCTTCATGATATAACAATAAATGCAGTTCTGCCGTATTTTCATTTCCCTTCATCTGCCATTTCCGTATATATGCTTTGGAAAACCATGGTGAGTTCTGTAATTTTTCTTTCCACTCCCGTACGGCTGACTGCTGACGACTGGATATGTCTATCTTCAGCGTGCCCCGTTCTGCCAGAATTCGTTTCACCGTGATAGCAGCCGGCTTCGTATCGGCCAGGCATACCAGCATCGCCTGCCAGTGAGGACCCCCTGTATCCTGCAGTAACTGTACTCTTTCTTTCCTTTTTTTCATCCTCGTATTATGGACCTGAATCTCCGACTGTACGGGCAGCAGAGTCTGATCAAATCGTTGTTTCATCGTCTGGATTTCGTATATATACAGGAAATTCAGTATCCACACAGTCAGGACACCAACGATGGCAAAATAAAGAAAAATGGTAAGAAAAACAGACCTGCTTTCATTATGCGCTTTTTCTGTCTCTGGTAATAAATTGATTTTAATATTCATCTATATAGTTCCCAATAACGATGGTGGCCCCTGGATGTGCCATTTGTGCTGGAACTGTTCTGTTTTTTTCTGCCATACAGGCTGACACAGGTTTTGCGTAGCGATTTCTTTCACATTCATACGAAACCACTCCGTACTATCCACCTGGCTTATGGCACCTTGTTGAAATGCATATGATATGACAACGCCTTCTTTTATTTCCATAACATGCAAATCTTTATGTTCCTGCAGAAAAAACGTACCGTCTGTACCAGCATATTGATTATTGATGACGCCCGGAAGCAGCAATATATTTCTGACACGCAGTCCCGCATCATTTGCAGCCTTACAAACGGTTTCGATGGCAAACCGGGGATAGGCCCCCAGGATCCACGGATGCATATCCTGCCCATCACTTTTATGTATGCGGCAGATATCAAAGATATATTCCGTTTCTTTCCCAGCCAATGGTTCTGACCAGACAACAGCCTCTCTTCCTTCGGCATCGCTTTCTGCCGGCAGTTCACAAAGCTGCCATAAAACAAGAGGACCGCTTAATACCAGAGACAGGGACCAGCCACAAAGATCATATATCTCCAGGACATGTTGCAGAACAGCCTGAATCGTATCTTTTTCTTCCATCCACCGTGCATTATGAATTTCCGCATACGTATCTCCCAGGACAATCCGGCACCGATGCAGCCAGTCATATTCTTTTTTGATGATATGAATTGCGTGAGGAGAAAGCCAGAGAACCACATCCTTTTGTGCCCACTTTTTCATCTTACAGCACCTCTTATATTTTGTAGTCATGAAATGTAAACACCCATTTCTGACCCGGATGATCATAGACCGCATCAAAAGAAAGCGCCCGTGTCTGTTGTACGGCATCGGGTCCGACACGGGCTATTCCCCGCAGTGTTCCCGATACACATTCTGGTCCAGTCTGATACAATACGCGTACTACTTTGACATTTCTGTCCGGGCCTGATGTTTCAGCCAGTTTTGAAAGATTTTGTTCCCATTTCTCCGGAAGTTCCGGATCCTTTTCTATCCCGCATTGCCGCTGTCCCATAATCAACGCACTTTCTGCCAGATAAGACGCCTCAACAGCATAGCTATACATTTCTATCTGTTTTTCGTATTGATGGGCTAACGCGGCTGCAGCCATAGAAAAGCCAAAGATGATCATCCCTGTCCACAGTGTAAAAAGCATAATAAAACCATTACGACGCTTCATAGGCTATCCCGTTTCCAGGACGTATCCACAATTCACACCGCCAGATACAACCTGCTTCATGTATCAGATTCATCGCTATGCGGACACATTCACCTTCTTGTGAAAAAACAGGGCATCCCGGCTCCAGGGGCTTTACGGTAATTTTATTTCGTCCTGTTTCTTCTGTTCCAGTCACAGGCTGTACCGTCCCGTCATCAAGGCATTTATATACGATACCCTGCCGTATCAGGAAACCGCTGCGCAGCTTCTGGTCCGTAAGGAATCGTACCGACGAATCGGTCACACGCAGAGAAGAAGCCGTGGAAAGAGATACAGTCAGTGTATCTTCCAGATGTATTCCCTGTAAGGCCGTTTCCTGCCAGGAACAGCCATATTCAAACATGCGCACTGCCTGTACGGCCGCAGGCAGTACTGCCAGTAAAATCAGTGCCGTCAGAGAAGACGCCAATACCATCTCCAGCAATATAAATCCATTTTGCTTACGGCTCGTTTTCCCATCCAAGACGCGTACAGTGAATCTTTTTTCCTCCATCATCCAGCACCTCCACATCATATCGCACACATTCAGAATCCCATATGGATTTCTCACTATGCACGTAATATGGCTTTCCCTGTACCCAGCGTATCGTATCTTCTGTTCCATCTTTTTTCATTCTCTGATATTCCATTTCATTCCTGGCTATACTGGCTGCCTGCTGCCATGTATTTGCCCGGGAATATATGCGCACGGTCTCCTGCATCATAAAGACAGACGGCAGTATGAAAGCCAAAACAACACCAACGGCAGCCATGCCATCGAGCAGCAGGAATCCACAGTTATACCATCCGGATGCGCCCGGTCTGGGCGGCAATAACAATTTTCTTTTCATGGCCGCATCTCCCTTGCAATACAATTTTCATCTGATTTCCTTTAGGCCGGCCCTGTTCATCAAAATAAAAATCTTTTCTGTATGCCGTACTGCATAGTTTCACATCTTTTTCATAGCTTCGGCGCTTTATAATCCGTGTACCCGCCAGAACGACATATTCCTGCTGACGGACCGAAAGCTTCCAGATTGGCCCGCTGCCATTATTACCAACAGCATGCTGGCGGACTGCAGCCAGGTCCCATGCCATTTCTCTAGTAAGCGCCTCGAGGTGCATTTTTTCTGCAGGGGATCCGGGAGGAATGACAGTCAAGCCGACAAGGGTTAGTAATATGGATACAGCCAGACATAATTCAAGCAGCAAAAATCCTTTGTTTCTTTTTATATCAGTAATCCGGTCCATGTAATCCATTCTCCTGCAAAAAAAAAGGAAATCCACCACCCGCTTATTAAAAACGGGGCAAAAGGTATGATCTTTTTATGACATATAAGCCAATATATGACAGCACATGCCAAAGCAGAACAAAAGGCAACGCAAAGAGTACTGTACAACATCATGCCTGAACTGCCCAGAGAAAGGGCACCTATTAATTTCACATCTCCCCAGCCAATACTCCCGGGCATAAAGAAAGCGGCCAGGGACAATCCGGCCAGACAGGCCAGACTGAGAATCCAGTCTGGCTGTACCAGCCGGAGCAGGCAGGCAGCTCCATTTACCGAAAGCAGGAGCAGGACCAGTCCGTCGGGAATCCAGTAGTAACGGATATCCGTATATATGATAACCGACGAGCATACGATCACTATACCCAACCAGCAAAGTACGGGAAAAGAACACAGCTCAAGGCTGTCTGCCATCCGTATCACCCAATTCCTTTCTCAAACGTATTCCTTTATGGCTCATTTTTTGTATTCCCTTCGGGATTTTTTGACGTATAGGTAATCCCATTGAGTGTAACCTGTACTACCCCATCGGCAATGCTGTACTGCTCAGCCCCGGCAGGCGGTTTCGGTACAAATTCAAGATACTCTTTTTCTGCCAGCGTTTCGACTGTATCAGGATACGCACCGGTATCAAACTGATACACGGCAGCAGCGTTACTGATTGTCCTGAGGTCGGCCTGTATTTTCGCCTTATTGGCTTTATCACCAGCAGAACTGAATTTGGGAACGGCAATCGTCGCTATAACCAGTATAATAGAAACGACAATCAGCATTTCCAGAAGGGAGAACCCATTCCGGACGGGATGACACCATTTTTTTACCATCGAGTACATATTCAAACACTCCTCTCCATATGTTATACAATAGCAGCCGCCGCATCCAGAAGCGGCAGCAGTAAAGCCAGGACTACCAAACCTATAATCAGTCCCATAAAAGCCAGTGTCAGCGGCTCTAAAAGGCGGCATATACGCTGGGACCAGCGGGCAATCTGCCAGTCATAATAAGCAGCAATTCTCAAAAAGGCTGTATCGTAATTACCCGTATTCTCTCCCACAAGAATCATAGCCTCCAAAAAAGGAGTCGTGATGTCTTCCCTCTGTACAGCTTCCAGAAACGAATGACCGGACCGCACCCAGTTGCTGCAATATTCCATCCGCTTCTGAAACCAGATGCCCGGCGTAACAGCTGCCGCATCCCGTATTGCCGAAAGAACAGGAATACCACTGGCAAGCTGCATAGCCATGACCCGGCTGAAACGCTGCCAGCACCATGACAAATACATTCGTTTATAGGGGGGAATCCGCATCATATATGACGTAATGGACAAACGAATATGCGGTCGCCTGTATCCATATACTACGAGGGCCACCAGTAACCCTGAAACTCCCAATAACACGACACCGTAACGGCAGCAGATTGCCTGAAACCAGAGAAGACCTCTTGTCAAAAATGGCAATGGCACATTCATCGCAGTGAACATGGATGCAAAGACAGGCAGGATATAAAAAACGGCTCCTATGAGCAGCAGACCCGTACCTGCGAGAAGAAATGCAGGGTAAATCATCGCCTGTATCAACTGCTGCTTCTGCCGGTTTTCTTCCTGATAATAGGTCCCAAGAATGGATAATACGGATTCCAGATTTCCCGAATGCTCGCCAGCCCGCAATAAACAACAGGCCATCCCGGGAAAAATCTGTGATGTCTCCATTGCAACCGAAGGACTGGATCCATTTTCCATCTCATCGCCTATCTGCATGAGCACGTCTTTTTTACGGCTTTGTGGCAACTGTCTGACCAGCAGGCACCAGCTGTCCACAAAAGGAATACCTGCTTTCGTCATTTCTGCCAGTTCTTTAAAAAAGCTTCCCAGTTCCTGTGGTTTCATTTTGTGCCGGCGCTCTGGCAGCGGTAATGTCCGCTGCGGCAGTTCTTCAATGCGCAGAACCTGCCACTTTCCCGCTTCCATCATTTTATATACTGCAGTTCTTGAGGGAGCATGCAAATGCCGTGTCACAACACTGCCCGAAGAATGTCTGGCCGTCACCTTATAATGTATCTGTTTCATCCTGCTCCACCCTGTCTGGCCTGTTCCATTGTGCGCATCCCCAGAGCTGCTCCCATTTGCATGAGCGATGGCAGCTGATGCTCCCTTCCAGTGCGGATCAGCTGGGATACGGCAGGTGTCTGCAATAAAACCTCTCTGACAATACGGGTCTTCTGCCGGGAGCATACTTTCTGCTGGGCTAATACGGCCTGCAAAACCTGTGACAGCCGGTACCGGATTTCCTCCTGCCGGCTTCCCGGATATGCTCCGACAAAACGGGTTATCGCCTGAGCGGCAGACCGGGTATGCAGTGTAGAAAAGACGAGATGGCCAGTCTCAGCCGCAGTCAGTGCGGCGTCCATGGTCTCCTGGTCACGCATCTCCCCAATAAGGATTACATCCGGATCCTGCCGCAGCGCCTGACAGACAGCCTGGGAAAAACTGGTAAAATGACAATGCAGTTCCCGCTGGGTAATGAGAGAATGTCCTTCGCCGAGTACGATTTCTATAGGATCTTCCAGCGTAATGATATGATATTTTTTATGGTCATTCAGATATTGGATCATCCGCCACAATGCCGTGGTTTTCCCGCATCCTGTCGGTCCACAGATTAAAATCAGGCCATCAGGACAACACGCCAGCCGCTGCAGTAACGGCTCATCCTCATCCGCTGGCAGCGATGACAGAGGATATAAAATGCGGATGTCGGCATAAAACCCGCCATATGCCTGACAAAGTTGTACGCGGAGCCGGATCGTTTCATCCCATCGCGCAGACAAAGATTCATCTTCTCCATCGCTCCAGCCCTGGGCCAGCAGCCAGTATCGGATTTCCTCTTTTGTAACAAACCAGTTCTTACAGGGAATCAGTTCCATCCCTATGCGCAGCATCACCGGGCATCCCTCCTGCACGTGTATATCCGTTGCCTGTTTTATTACGGCAAACGCAATGACATCAGCAATCGACATCGTCTCCCTCCTCTTCGTAAATACGGTGGATTTCCTTTTCGTCTGTCAACTGTTCCCGGAGGGCATGGCGGATACATTCATTCATGAAAACCGCCTTATCCTTTGATGCTGCTTCTAACAGTTTTTTTCGTTCCTCCCTTTTCTGTACAGCCTGTCTCATAGAAGGACCGGAACGAACGACCTCACAAAGACAGAACCGCCCGCGATAGCCGTCTTCCGTGCGATATCTTGCCAGACGCTGGGAAGCCATGCCTGATAAGGCTTCGGCTACCAGAAACGGTTCTAGTCCCATATCCAGCAGACGCAGCGGTACATCGACGGCCCGTGCGGTATGAAGGGTACTGAAGACACGGTGTCCCGTGAGCGCCGCCTGCAGGGCAATACCGGCCGTCTGTGCATCCCGTATTTCGCCGATGACTAATATATCCGGATCCTGACGGAGTAACGCACGCAGCCCGTTTTGAAAAGCCAGTCCTCCTTTTTCATGAATCTGGCTCTGACAAAATCCATTGACCCGGAGTTCTACAGGATCTTCCAATGTGGCAATACTGATTTCGGGACTATCCAGTTCCCGCAGGAGCGCATACAACGTAGTCGTCTTACCACTGCCTGTGGGGCCGCAAATAAGAAATAATCCCTGGCTTCCCCGGACGATACGCCGCAGAAGCTGCCTGGACGGCTCATAGGGAATCAGTTCGTCCAGATGGAACGGCTGATGGTCTGCAAACAGGCGGAGGACGATTTTTTCTCCCCGTACAGTCGGCATCGTACTGACCCGTACATCCAGCATATGATTTTTCCCTTTCCAGACACACCGCCCATCCATGGGCAGCCGCGTATTGGCAATATCCATATGACTCATGACTTTGATGCGTGCTGAAACAGGGGACAAGAACGTTGTTTCCATATGACCGATTGTCTGTAGTATGCCATCAATACGAAAACGGACGCGCACATTCCTGTCCAGTGGTTCAATATGTATGTCACTGGCGCCCATCTCCGCAGCCTGTGCCAGCAGTGAATGGACAAAAGGCTGTACAGACATTCCCTTCTGGAAACTCCATTCAGACATCGTCATTTTCTCCTTTCTTTCTGGTCTGTTCCCAGCATAGCATGCAAATGGTCCCGTGTGTTGATTTTAATCAACATCTTATGTAATTTTAATTTTATTCTCATAATCTCATTGTATTTTAATGATATTCTTATCAAATTTTAATACTTAATCAAAAAGGGGGGGCTGTAACAAAATGAGTTTTTGATATGCTCCCCCTATGAGAGACAGTAAAAAATAAAACTGTCATC
>NZ_QSFA01000018.1 GCF_003467125.1 Megasphaera sp. AM44-1BH | reverse complement strand
GAAAAAGGCAGCTTTGATTGCTGGATAACTGATTGATAGAAACCTCAGTTTGACTTGTCCTATTTATATGCTAGCACCATGATAAAAGAGTGGCTAAAGAAAGACCTACATAACCGATACCGGCAACTGCAATTCATTATGAACTCCCCTTTTATGCAAATGATACTATTTCTATACAGAAATGACGATAAATCAGAGCAATGCTCATCTCTCCCAATATGGTAAAAGAAAAAAATTAAAATGATAATACATCTTATATTCTAGTTAACATTCTTGAAATTGATTTAAGCAAAAAGAAAATCATCTTATCCTTTGTTATCAATAAAACACCTATATATAATAATCCGCCCCCTAAAATCTGCAATAATGTAGTAATAAAGTTATCATGCAATATATAGGCTAATCCTAAAACAAACAGAAATATAGGAATAGATTTCCAAATATAAGAAAAAGAATTCAGTATTGGATCAAGCAAAGAGATTTCTCTAAGCAAAACTTTATACTGTATTACTAAAATCAGTCCATATGCACATATTGTCGCAATTGCAGATCCAACAGCAGCATACCTTGGAATCAATATTATATTTACAACTACATTTACAAGCGCAGCCACTATGTAGGATAAAGTCAACACCTTGGTCTGCCCAGTAGCTACTAAGTACTGATCTCCAGAGATACCTATCATAGATGACAATGGAATCAGTGGAGCCAGAGCCCAGATTACCGAAACAACCGGCTCAAACTCCTTTCCAAGAAACCATGGTACCAATGTGGATGCAATTCCCATAATGCCAAACATCATGGGAAAGGATAAAAAGGCAGAGAAACGAATTATTTCCGCCAAATACTGTCGAATAGTCTCCATATTGTGACTGGCAAACTGGCTAGCAAGGCGAGGCATCATCACTGTACTTAAAACTGTTATAAATGAAAGTGGTATCTTAATAAGTTTTTCAGCCTGATCATAATAAGCTACTGAAGCAGGTGAAATTAAATATTCTAGTAAGATTTTATCTGCTGAAATATACACTAATATTGCCATCTGAGGCCAAAACAACCCTAGTGCTCCTTTCGTATGATAGATAAGTTGTGTCAAAGAAACCTTTACAAGATGAATATGAAAATATTTCCAAAGCTGAGGAATAGCCAGCAATGATGCCAAAAGCGTCATAGAAGATAGCAACCATATGTAATTTACATAATCATCTTGAGTTTTTACAAATATAAAAATTCCAATGACATTTCCTGCCTTAGCAAAAAAATTTCTTGCTACCGCTTTTCCCATATCTTCCATGCCAATAAAAAACCAACATGGATCTATGAACCAAGCTGACACATATAAAGTCATAATCAACATAAGATATGGGTAGGCCGCCAAATGAATATAAAGAGCATAGACTAGCAGAGTAAGAATCCCTAAAACAAAACGAAGTGTAAAAATCTCATAAAATGTTTCTTCCAGTTTTCTAGGATTATTTTTTACATAGGCTACTTCACGGATTGCATAATTTTGTGTACCTATAAGCCCCACAGTCCCAAAAACAGTTGCAACAGTAAGTACATAATTTGAAATCCCCAGTCTTTCGGCTCCCAGAACTCTCGTAAGATAAGGGGCCGTAACCAAAGGCGCTATAAACACTAACATCTGATACATTACATTATAAATATAATTTTTTACCAGCTTGCCCATAATATGAACTACCTCCTATTAATATGGTCGTGCTGGATCTGTCCGGCGAGTATAGAAGAAATCAACTCATACCCCCCCCGTGTTGGGATGAAAATGATCATAATTGTAATAAGCCTCCCATCCTGATTTCTGTACTACTTTTGCAAGTGAATTATATAAATCAATAAAAGCGCATTGATATTTTTCAGAAATATCAGCTATTTCTCTGTTAAATATCATGTACTGATTCAAACTGCCAGGAAACATGATGTCATCAATAAAAACAGTAGAACATGCAACTACCTGACTACCTGAATCGAGTAGTTTCTGGACAACATAATCATAAGTTTCTTTAAATAGTTCCTTGTCAACCCACTGTTCGGAACCATCTATTTTATAAATTAGTTCACTGAAAAGTTTTCGAAGGATATTATCTATTTTTTGCCCCATCATTTTAAGAAAAGTATGAGAATAAAATGGCCTTGGCATGAGCATTCCATTTTTACGGAACCGTTCAGGGATGTGAGGAAATACGACTCCTTGCCTATTGGGCCGTATTTGAGCATCTACATTTCCATATAGTATAATCACATAGTCTGGATTACGTGATATAATAGAATTTAAAATTTTCTTAGCATACAATATCGTCGTGCCGGTCAATGCCATATTTTCAACAACAAAACAATTTTCTAGTTTATCCTGTAAGGTCTGCGTAAAGTTAACCTTTCTGCTCCCCAGTCCTTGAGTTATACTATCACCAAGTAGAATAATTTTTTTCTTAATCATGCAGACTCCTCCGAATCTGTTCAGCAGCCGTTTTATAGTATCTTTCCCATGTGTATTCTAATGCTTTTGCTCTAGCAGCCATGCCCATAGGGCATATAGCTTCAGGATGATTAACAAACCATGTCACCGCATCTTCTATCGCTTTGGATGACTGGATTGGAATAACTAACCCTTCTTTATTATTCCTGATAACATCCGTCACACCGGCATTCTCAGAAATAATAAGAGGCAAACCCACCGCCGCTGCTTCCAAAACGGCCAAACCAAATCCGTCCCCCAGTGATGGAAAAACAAACACGTCAGCAGCTTTCAGCAGATTGGGAACTTCAGAATGTAGAACCATACCGGTAAAATGAACCCGTCTTAAGTATGGCTGTATATCTTTATCTTGTGGGCTATATGCGCCTACTATTGTGAGCTCCGCTTTATCTTGAGGAATATTCATGAATGCTTTCAGCAAATAGGAAATTCCTTTCAATTCTTTAACACCGCCTACGTATATGAAGCGAAGAGGACGGTCATTCATGTTTTTCACATCTTCATAATTCTTCTGTGAAAATTGGGATGCATCCACGCCATAAGGGCAATAAAGCATTTGATTTTCTTTGACGCCAGAATATTTTAATGATGTTGACACAAAATTAGAAGGAACAAGAAATTTTTGTGAAGAAAGAATTTCACGCTTTGCTCTATCCAAAATAGTTGGATTCCAACATCTGGACATTTCTTTTCTCAATCGCATCGCAAAGTCAGGGGATAAATCCATATCCTTATCATAAATCTGTCGCATATATATGAGATTTGCTGCGGATACATCTAAGATTCTTAAAATGTGAGGCGCTTTTTCTTGGAGAGTTTCAAATAATAAAGGGGAACAATCATCGTAAGTAACCACAGCATCTACCCGGTGATCTATCGCATACTGTGCCACTTTTTTAGCAAATCTATCCGCCGTATTGTATTTTAATTTATTATAAAAGTGAGAGAAAAAGGGCACATTAAGTGCTAACAGTTTAAGGAGTCCCTCTATCTCACAAAACTGTATCACTTCTTTATCATCAAGTTCACTGGTGTGCCTACCTTCAGCTTTCTTTTTAAATTTACCTTTGAGGATGGTGGATATAAGTCGGGTAAAAGAACGCGGTTTATAATAAACGGTTGTAATATAAGCCCCCAGCATTTTTCCCCGTTTTAAAGCCGTAGCCAATCTATAAGAGTGTTGTTGAGCCGGATGACATACTATAATTTTCATGAATTACATATCCTTTCTTTTACTTCCAGACAGGAACCAACATATAAACATGGGAAGAAAGCCAAACAAAAGCGTATATACCACATCTGAAAAAGATCGCGTGGTTAATTGAAAACAAAATGGCCATAAACAAGCATACAAAATAAGTGCAGACTCACTTTCTATTTTATATAATTTCCTAGATTTTGACATAATAACGCCATATAAGAACATTAAAATTACTGTACCTAAAATACCAAATTCACTGTAAAAAATACCTATATTGGGATAGGCATTACCATTATCCATTGCTTCCTGCCCCATAGCATCATACACTACTTCACGTTCAGGAGCATCTGGCTTATCAGGCCAAAGGGCCCTGGGGACTATTAAAGCCATTGTATATCCAATCATGCCTCTGCCATATAGGAAATCATATTGATCAGGAAACGTGTTCACAATTCCATAATAAACCTTATAAGTAGAAAAATCGCTGTCAAATACAGACATATAAGTTTCTACAGAAAATATATTATTCATCAAATTTTCCCTGAAATCTTGCCCCTGAGAAATATCAACTCGAGAAACCTGCAAAACTGCAAATAAAACTATAGCTGATGCAAAAGCAGCACAAATAGTACTTGTTGAAGGTGATTTCTTCCGCTTTAAATACCACAAAACGACTGGTGCAGCTACTAAATCAATCATTAGCATACGCCCACCACGCATAAACAAAAATACAAATGTCAATATAAAAGTCACCGTTTTTAAAAGTGGATTTTTACTGTAATTTAATATCATTACTTCTGATACTATCATTGTCGGAATAAGCATAAGTAAAAACAGTAGGCCACCGCTTGAAGAATTAACAAGAATGTCATCTTGACCTACTGCTCCCATAGACAAAATGAAATTCCATGAAAAGCCTCGACTTATTTGTCCTGCCATAGCACCTGCAAAAGAAATAATCCAACAAACAAGCGCAATACTTGTCATTTCACTTGAGCTTAATCGTTCAATTATTTTAAAATAGTGATGCCCCTTATCTTTAACATTGCTAAAAAAATAGCCAATGCAGAAAAATAAATAAGACACCATAAATATGATTGTTCCTTTTATACATCCACTCGATGTATCTACCCCACTTTTATAAACGTTAAGCTGCGTATAGTCATACATCGGATAAATTACAAGTATCATCATATATAAGAAAGAAATGATTGTAAATGGATCAAAGAACTTAATTTTTCCACTGCTCCACATAAAAAATGTTATTCCACCATCAATGAAATATGCAAGAAGTAAAATTCCATAATTCCAGAAATAAATATCTGGTATATCCAACCACAAACAAGAGAATAAGGCTCCTAATAGAGCATAAATCAACAAAAAGCCTGCCAAGTTTCTTCTTATGGAAATATTCATATCTGTACCCTCAATCAATACCTACGTTCTTGGATGAATAATATTTTTAACCTTGCATAAAATCATTTCTTCGGTTAAATTTTTCATATAAAGATATATATATGCGATATTTTCTATCTTTATCTATATAGCCATTATTATCATTTATTTTTTCAACATTTTTAGTCAGCAACCTAATAGTCAAGTAAGCTGATTCTAAGTCTCCTTTGTCTACACTTGAACCCATTTTTCTATTGCTAATGCTTTCCGGGCTTCCTCCTGTATCATAGGTGACAACAGGAGTCCCGCAGGCAATGGCTTCCAAGTTTGTTGTGGGGTAATTATCTTCATAAGTTGGATTGAAGAATACATTAGCTGCAGTATAGATTTGTGCCAGTTCTTTGGTATTGTTGGTTCTTTCTATGCCAAAGATGGATGGCGGAAGGGACGCTAGTTGCTTTTTGGATAAACCTACTAAAACTATTTTCCATTCATATGGAATCATAGCTGATAATTTAATGAAATCTTGAATTCCCTTTCTGACTGTCCATGGACTGGCAACGCCTAAAATGATTTTTTTATGTTCCAGGCCATTTCGTTTACGGAAATCTGATGCAGTCGGTTTAAATACCGTCGTGTCAATGCCATTATGGATGACGGTGACGGGATATTGTTTCAAAAAAGATTTTTTTACCAAATCAGCCAACCATTGGGATGGCGTAACGATATGCAGTTGTTTCAAGTCCGTAAACAACTCTTTTTTCATGGAAAAATTTTCACGGCTGTGATCGATACCATAGGACTGCGGATACGATTTTAACTGGGGACAGTCATAACAACCGCTCTGCCAGCGCTGGCATCCCACATAGTCAAAATACGCACAATGGCCTGTAAAGGCCCAACAATCATGCAATGTCCACACGACGGGGCGTCCATAGTTCTTTAAAAAGCGAAACAGCATGGGGTAATTTAAATAATGCCCGTGAATATTATGAAGATGGATAATATCCGGGGCGTAGTCCTGTATTTTTTTCAAAAGACGTTTGGTAGCGCCTTTTGAAAAAAGGCCTTCTCTATCGGTTAGACGGGAAAGGAAGGTATGGATATATACATCTGCAGTGGAATTGATTTTAAAGCTATCTACTTCTTTCGGTGCCGTCCCACGTCCATAAGCAATACAGCAGGAATGGCCTTCACTTTTTAACACATGGTAGAGATCTGTCGCAATCCTGCCAGTGCTCCCTACTCCACATACTGTATTAATTTGGAATACCTTCATGTTCATTTCCCTTCTATTTTCTCCACACCATCCGGTTCACGATACCGGTATAGCTCTGGATAATCTTTACGACTTTTGTCGAAACATTTTCATCCACGTAGTCTGGGACCGGCAAGCCATAATCGCCATTCTGGTTCATCTTTACAGCTGTATCCACAGCCTGGAGCAGGGATTTTTCGTCAATACCTGCCAGGATAAAACAGCCTTTTTCCATGGCTTCCGGTCTTTCTGTCGAAGTTCGGATGCAAATGGCCGGGAACGGATGTCCAACAGAGGTAAAAAAACTGCTTTCTTCGGGAAGCGTACCGGAATCAGATACTACAGCAAAAGCGTTCATCTGCAGGCAGTTGTAATCATGAAATCCCAAGGGTTCATGCTGGATGACCCTTGAATCCAGCTGGAAATGGGACTGTTCCAGTCTTTTCCGGCTTCTGGGATGACAGGAATATAATACTGGCATATCATAGGTCTGCGCCATTTTATTAATGGCCGTGAACAAGGAAACAAAATTTTTTTCTGTATCAATATTTTCTTCCCGATGTGCCGATAACAGGATATACTTTCCCTTAGTCAAATGCAGGCGCTGATGAATATCGCTAGCTTCAATCTGCTTCAGGTTGGCATAAAGGACCTCTGCCATAGGCGAACCCGTAACATAGGTCCGTTCTTTTGGCAGGCCACATTCGGCAAGGTATCTCCGGGCGTGTTCAGAATAAGCCATATTGACATCGGAGATAATATCCACAATGCGACGGTTCGTTTCTTCCGGCAGGCATTCATCCTTGCAGCGGTTACCCGCTTCCATATGGAAAATAGGAATATGCAGTCGTTTCGCACCAATGACGGACAAACAACTGTTTGTATCACCTAATACCAATATGGCATCGGGTCTGATGGCTACCATAAGTTCGTACGACCTAGCTATGATATTCCCCATGGTAGCGCCCAGATTATCTCCTACTGCATCCAGATAAACTTCCGGATTAGCCAGCCCTAAATCATGAAAAAACACGCCATTCAAATTATAGTCATAATTCTGGCCTGTATGAGCCAGCAAGGTATCAAAATAAGTCCGACATTTCTTAATTACGGCGGAAAGGCGGATAATCTCCGGTCGTGTGCCTACGATAATTAGCAACTTCAGTTTTCCATTTTCCTGCCAATGGACATCTTCAAACATAGCGTCTTTTGCCCCCTATTTTTCAACTTTTTCCGAAAATGTATCCGGATGTTCCGGGTCAAATATTTCATTAGCCCACATTACGGTAACCAGATTTTCTGTTTGGGACAGGTTAATGATATTGTGAGTATACCCAGGTAACATATAAACAGCCTGAAGCTTGGATCCATCTACTTCATATTCTATGATTTCGTCAGTTCCTATCTTTCGTTCCTGAATCAGCCCATGACCGAAAACGACGATAAAAATTTCCCATTTAGAATTATGCCAATGTTCTCCCTTCGTAATTCCCGGCTTGCTGATGTTGACAGAAATCTGTCCATGATCCATGGTCTTAATCAGTTCCGTAAAACTTCCACGGGAATCGCCATGCATGGAAAGAGGCACTGCTACCTTTTCTTTCGGCAAATAAGAGAGATACATGGAAAACAGTTTCTTTTCTAAAGAACCTTCAGGAATCGCCGGCATGATTAACGTTTCAGGCTGGTCGTGAAAAGATTGAAGCAAATCAACAATATGTCCCAGAGTCGCCCGATGCGTTACAGTAGCTCCGCAATACTTCCCATGGGACGTAAAATAAGGAGTCAGTCCATCATACTCCTTGCCATCTATAACGGTCCCTTTTTCAGGATAATCACAGTGATGCGCATTTTCTTCTAACGCTGCTGCCATTTCTTCCAACAGGTCATCAATAAATAGCAGTTCCAGTTCTGTCTGGGGATCATCTACCCTGATTGGCAAATCATGGGCTATATTGTAACAAAAAGTCCCTACAGCACTATTGTAATTCGGCTGAATCCATTTGCCAGCCAAATTGGGAAAACGATATACATATACAATGGCGCCTGTTTCCTGAGCATAGGTAAAGAAAAGCTCTTCTCCGGCTTTTTTGCTCAGTCCATATTCACTGTTTCCAAACCGTCCTTGCAGTGTTGCCTGGATGGAACTAGAAAGCATGACGGGACAAGTATTGTGATTCTTTTTCAACGTATTCAGAAGAATAGAGGCGAAACCAAAATTTCCTTTTAGAAATTCGTCATTATTTTTCGGCCGGTTCACTCCTGCCAGATTAAAAACGAAATCGCACCGCCTGCAGTAATCATCTAATTCATCCAACGTATTGGAACGATCAAACTCAAAGATTTCGTCGATATGTATTTTAGAATGAGTCCGATTCTTCCCATTCTTTATATTTTTCAGATTTTCTACCAGATTTTTTCCAACAAATCCGGCAGCTCCAGTGACCAAAATCTTCATAATCTTTCTATCCCTTCATCTCACTTAATGTCATAAAAGAGTATGCCCATTTTCTACAACAGCATCGTCAGGAACTTTTACTTCATTACTGATTGTGAGTGTACTTCCAACATGAGCCCGTTTTCCTACAACTGCCAGCGATCGTACCACTGTATTAGTATAAATCAAAGCATAATCTTCAACAACGCTATCATGATGGATTTCAACACCGGGATTTAAGATGACTCCATTTCCCACTTTTGTTCCATTTTGAATGACAGCATTATTCAAGAAAATACACCCTCGTCCAATCTGGGCATATGGGCTTACATATACTGAAGAAAGAATGATATTGGGAAAGGTATAGCCAATCTGAGCCGCTTCCTGATAAATCCGTTCCCGCAATAGATTATTGCCAATGGTTACGACGAGTTGATTGTATTCCGGATACAGTTTTCCCAATGCGTTGACAGCTCCAATAACAGGAATCCCACAGACATCCAATCCGCAGGATTTACCATCATCCAGGAAGGCACAATCATATATATTTCTAGCATGCTCCGATACGACCCGTCCCAGGCCGCCAGCTCCCACCAATAACAACTTTTCTTTCATAACGTTTCCTTCTCCCTTACAGGCTTACTTTATGTTCCCGGTTCTCTAATTCTTCCTGTACATAATCCGTAGTCAGAAGCTTCTTAACCGTACCTTCTACATCCAATCGCTGGGTATTATGGCTGGTATAGGCTTCATCGGCCATAGTATGTACTTCGCCTTTCACGACAAACTTATCATAATTCAAATCTCGGTTATCTGCAGCTACCCGGAAATAATTTCCCATATCTTCGGCCCGCAAGCGTTCCTCCCGGGTCATAAGGGTTTCATACAGTTTTTCACCATGACGGGTTCCAATGATATGAATGCCTGTATCACCGAAAAGCTGCTGAACGGCTTTTCCTAAATCACCAATCGTACTGGCATCAGCCTTTTGAATGAATAAGTCTCCCGGATTTGCATGTTGAAAAGCGAATTGAACTAGATCAACAGCTTCATCCAGATTCATCAGGAATCTCGTCATGTCCGGATTAGTAATCGTAATAGGATGTCCATTTTTTATCTGTTCAATGAAAAGAGGGATGACAGAGCCTCTGGAACACATGACATTTCCATACCGGGTACAGCAAATCGTAGTGCCGCCTCTTTCAGCCGCTACTCTGGCATTAGCATAAATGACATGCTCCATCATGGCTTTCGATATCCCCATAGCATTAATCGGATAAGCAGCCTTGTCTGTAGAAAGGCAGACAACCCGTTTAACACCGGCATCAATCGCCGCGTGAAGGACATTATCTGTACCTATAATATTGGTCCGCACCGCTTCCATAGGAAAGAATTCACAGGAAGGAACTTGTTTTAATGCGGCAGCATGAAAGATATAATCTACACCGGGCATAGCATCCCGGATAGATTGGATGTTCCGTACATCACCGATATAAAACTTTACTTTTTTTGCGTATTCCGGATATTGAGCCTGAAGCTCATGACGCATATCGTCTTGTTTCTTTTCATCCCGGGAAAAGATGCGGATTTGTTTTAAATCTGAATTGAGAAAATGTTTTAATACTGCATGTCCAAAAGAACCTGTACCGCCTGTTATCATCAATGTTCGATTTTTAAATATGGAATCCATTTATCTGCTTCCTTTCTGTTTAATATTTTTATAACCGATTCTACCGATTTAATGTGCTGGTCTTTATAAAAATGTTTCTTAAAATAACGTCGTCCATTTTCTCCACAATTTTTATATTTTTCAGGATGATCTAAAAAATCCTGAATACCTTGGGACAAAGCATTTATATCATCAGCTGAAACTGCAATTCCGCAATTAGACGATTGTATAATATTATTAGCCGCTCCATCAATTGCTGCAATCACAGTTTTTCCAGCAGCCATATATCCTTGCAATTTATTTGGAATTGTATGACCAATAATACTTTCTCCAGTTAATCCCATAATGCAAGCATCTGCAATTGAATAAAATTTTCCCATTTCTTCTACTGGATGACGACCATGAAAAATAAATTTTGACTCTAATTTATATTCTATGACCATCTCCTTTAATTCATTTATAAAGCTCCCCGTTCCAACAATATGTACTAAAAACTTTGTTTGTGTCCGGACTTTAGAAAAGGCTTTCACGAAATGCTGTAAATTTTGTGGTTTTCCTACATTACCGAGAAAAACAAAATTTATATTTTCATGTGGCTCATCAAATTTTTGATTCAAATATGAAGAATCGGCAAACTGAGGTATATACAACAATCGTTTCTCATCAATTTGGTGACGAGTAACAAAATAGTCCAAAAAGTCTTCACTTTCGACACCAATTACATCACTTTGCCTATAAATCCACGTACTAAAAAATTTGATTACTTTATAAAAAAAGGATTTATTACTAATAAAAGATTCACAAGATTCAGGCCATAAGTCACAACAATAAAGAAATAGTCTTTTCCCTGAAAGATATTTTAATATAATTGCTGGAATTACCATTAAAATCGGGGATAATTGATATGCATAGATTACATCAAAATCACGTTTTATAGTTAACGCTTTTAATGATGCAAAAAAGCAAAAACTAATATAGTTGATAGCCAGATGAAAAAGTCCCTTGTGTCTAGGTATCTCTCTCGCGCGAATAATTTCAACACCATTTCTTATTTCGTGACGGTGATGATGGGTATCATATCCTTTAAAAAATTCACCCTGAGGATAATTTGGAATACCCGTAAGTACTGTGACTTGATTTCCATGCTTAACTAGTTCTTCGCAAATATCAGTTATCTGAAAATTTTCGGGATAATAGTGTTGACATACTACAAGAATTTTCATATTCAGATACCACCTTATTACTATTATTCATTTATGCCAATTTATAAATCTTTAAGACACTGTTTGATCCGCACCACCCAAGCCGGCAATGGCACGAAGCTATGTACTGAAATTTGAATTCTGAGTAACAAAGTGGCATAAAATACTTTCTAACTCATTCTTTCATACTGTGATGCCATACCTAAGGATTTTCGTCTTAATTTTGCTTATAGACTTTGAAATGTACTGCAGTGTATACAGGCCATATATGATGAACAGCCCGATAGATAGGACAACTGCCAGGGGCAGCATACCTGAATATAAAACAATATGCGTTACCAGTGTCTGACGATTGACCAGCAGTAAAGCAAGGACGATATAGGTCATGGATATGATAGCTACGTCGCCCAACAAATCTATTAGTTTTCGAGATGTTGGGTATACTCGTGTGCTCATGGTCTCATTCCTTTCTGTGGGTTTATGTGCAGCGGCGGCTGTCGCTGCACTATGATTGCTAGTTTTAGTTGTGATAAATCCAGATGTATGACTAACCGGCTTCAACTTTGTTCATATAAAGCCCCTTCAGACGCCGATGGCGTCAGCTTCATCTCTGCTCTCCGTTTTGGCAACCAGCCTGCATCTCCCTTTGGTCGATACCTGCTGAGCCAAAAAGGGCCCTCACGGGGACGCCTTCTTACGTCGCAAACCGGCTTCGATGAACGACCTACGACCCATGGCCTTTCCGGCCTGCTAACCGCTAACTGCTGACTGCTACTCACTAATCCCTTCACTTATGATGCTTGTGTTTTACGTGGTCCTGGTCGTAGTAGTAATAGTAGTAGTGGCTGTGTTTGTGGGTGTAGGGGATTTTGTTCAGGACGGCTCCCAGGATGTTGGCTTTGCCTTTTTCCAGGAGGGATTTGGCCTGCCGGGCTTCTTCGGGGCTGACTTCTCCACTAGCCAGGACGAGGACGACTCCGTCTACTTTGCTGCCTATAATGGCGGCGTCGGTGACGACCAGGACGGGCGGCATGTCGAGGAAGATGTAGTCATAGTCTTCATCGACTTCTTCCAGCAGGTTCATCATGCGGGAAGATCCCAGGAGTTCTGCCGGGTTTGGCGGCACGGGACCGCTGGTTACGATGTCGAGATTGGGGAAGATGTTTTTCTGGATGACCTGACGAAGGGGTATGTTTTCGGCAAAGCAGTTGGTCAGCCCTTTATTGGGCAGTTCAAACCGCCGGTGCAGTACGGGCTTTCTCAGGTCACAGTCGATAAGGAGGACTTTTTTATTATCCTGTCCCATGACGATTCCCAGGTTGGCTACGGTCGTCGATTTGCCTTCTTCTGGAATAACCGATGTAAAGGCCACGACTTTCAAATCCTGACCGGCACCGGAAAACTGCAGATTCGTGCGGATTGAGCGATAGGCTTCAGATATAGGGGACCGGCTGTCATATTGTGTAATAAAATCTATTTCCGCCATAGTTTATCCCTCCATTTTTTCCAGAAGCTTTCTTTTACCGTATGTTCATAGCGTGCAGCATCCGCATCGGGCACCATTCCCAGTACGGGAAGTCCCAGTTCTTTTTCCACATCTTCTGCCGTGCGGATTTTGCGGTACAGCAGGGAATGTGCCACGACACCGCCCATACCCAGGAGCAGGCCCAGAATGGTGGCAATGGCCATAATCAGCATTTTGCGCGGCTTAATCGGTTTTTCCGGCAGTGTCGCCGCATCGACGACCTGTACTTCATTTGGTACCATGACTTCGGCTACTTTGGCTTCTTCCAGCCGTTTGGCCAGCATGACATAGATTTCATTGGCTACATTGGCATCCCGCTTGACCCGGACGAATCCCTGTTCTTTCTTCGGAAGGCTGGCTATGATGGCATTATTCTGGGCATCCATCTGGTCGAGGGCCGTCTTTTTACTCTGTGCTACGGCGATGGCCGCTTCATTCTTGAATTTATCTGCCAGCAGCCCTTGCTGGACAGCGTTGCTGGACGGGGCCTGCTGGGAGACGATATTGCCTATTTCCGTTTCGAGACTGGCTTTGGTCGTGGCAATCTGGTTATTGATTTCCTGCATCTTCGGATGTTCGTCCGTGTATTTGCCGACATAGCCAGCTTTCGTCGCTTCCAGCTGTGCCAGCTGTGTCTTATACTGCTGGATGGCCGGACTGTCGGCAATGGATACGCCGGCGGAACTCAGCTGTTCGTTGACGCTGGTCAGCCCTGCCTGGGCCGTTTCCAGATTGAGCTGGTTTTCGGCTCTGGCCTTATCGACGATGTTCAGCTTTTCTGTCAACTGCTTCATCTGATCGTCCGTCGAATACATCTTATTGGCTGACTGATACTGCTGCAGCTTGTTTTCAGCATCGTTCAGTTCGCCTTTCGATGTTCCCAAACGTTGTTCGAGAAATTCCCGGGTCCGCCGTTGTTCATCGTGGGATAGTTCCGTCAGGCGGTTCATGAAGCCCTGTACTAACAGTTCGTTTGCTTTCTGTGCCTGTTCCGGTGACTTGCCGGTCACATCGACTTCCAGTATTTCTGTGTCTTTATAGGGCTTAGTAATAATATGGCTCTTGACATAGGCTTCGTACGTCGGCAGTTCGCCACTGCTGTTCCGTTCTTCCGTCTGTTCAATGACCGGCAGGACGACGTTGCGGCTCTTGAGGATTTCTGCGTCGGTCATCATGCGCTGTTTATCGTTGGCCGTATTGCCGCCTGTGACTTTGGACATAATCGAATCGGCAAGGCCCTGGTCCTGCTTAATACGCAGCAGCGATGTAGACTGATACACCGGCGGCGCTATGACCAGATAGAGACCGCCCAGAGCCATGCAGACGGCTGTCACGGCAGCGACTTTCTTTTTTTCCTGCCACATGGTTTCAAAAAGGTCTTTTAAATCAATCGTTATTTCTTCCACTCTGTTCAACTCCTGGGATAGAAATCAGTTATCCATGTTATCTTTTGCTTCGGTAATCATGTAAATACTGCTGAAGATAGGCGCAATATCGCGGGCAAAGTCGATGCGGTGGTTCTTAGTCAGATAAAGGATATCGCCTTCACGCATGACATAGTTCTGCGACATATCGCCGGTCTTGAGCATATTGTTCAGATTAATGGGAATCAGCGATTTGGGCTGGTCCTGATGGATGAGGAAAATTTTTTTCTTGGCCGTATCGCGGGTAAATCCCTGGGCCGCCCCGATAGCATCCATGACGGTATGGGATTTTTCCAGTTCCACCGCACCAGGCTTTTTCACTTCGCCAAAAACGTAGACCCGCATGCGGCCCAGTTTCGTCAGATTCACCGATACGTCAGGATCGACGATATATCGGGACAGTCCCTGCTGCAGTGTCTGGGTAAACTGGGAAACGGTCATGCCTTCGGCATGGATTTCTCCCACGAGGGGAAACGATACGTTGCCGTCCGGCCGGACGACGAACGGCGTCTGATTGGTCTGTGTATTCCCCAGGTCCTGCTGCTGGGTCACTACGATATTGAGTTCATCACCGGGGCGCATGAGATATTCCTGCGCGCAGGCTGTTCCTGTCACAAGCATCGCCATCAGAGCGGCGGCGAGAAATGGTTTCTTCATCATATTCACATCCTATAATCTCTATATGTATGCTAGTAGTCCAAAATCATCCGTTATCAGCTAAATAGCCGGTGCCACAATCCCTTTTTCTTTACCTGCCAGTGCTCCGGCACATCGGGATAGAGTACGCGATGATTCAATATACGGGAAGCATTTTGTGTTGTTTCCAGCCATAAATCCTGCTGGTTATGCTGCTTCTGCTGCAGACTCCGCAGGGCGTCCTGCCCTTCCCTCATATCGGTCGTGCGGAATTCTGTGCGATGACCGTCACTTCCGAGGAAATGCACAAGATGATTCTGATATAAATTCTCTGCATGACGCTGTAAATGCTGTCCAAAATATCCCGTAAAGCTTCCTATGTTGCATTGGAGGAGAATCCCCTTTTTTGCCCAGGAAATGAGGATATCGGGATGGCTCATGAGCTGTCCGTATCGTTCCACATGAGCCAGGATGGGCCAGAAGCCGCGGAGCTGCAGTTCGTAGATCAGACGCTCTGACATATCCGGCTGGGACTGGTCAGTCAGTTCCAGCAGAATATAAGGACTGCCTGCCAGACAGTAGTCCCGGCTGCCTTCTTTGAGGAAACGCAGGACATCGCCATTGAGCTCGATTTCGGCACCGCTATAGATATGGATGGGCAGATACGCTTCTTTCGCAGCATCTGTCACCTGGGCCGTTTTTTCCTCTATTTCCTGCCATGACGGGACGTGCCCGCCCCGGTTGACATGAGGCGTGGCGATGATATCGGTCACGCCCGATTCGACAGACATATGGAGCATGGAAAGAGTCATATCCATGTTCCTGGCCCCATCGTCAATGGCAGGGAGAATGTGAGAATGTATATCAATCATTTTCTATACTCCTCACTGATACTGCCACTGCAGGCTCACTAAGGCAAAGACGTCGTGATCGCTATGACCGCCAGACTGGCTGGCCGACGCATAGCCGGCCGTTCCCCGGAGATACATATGGTCACGGAGCTTCTTCTGCCCCGTGAGGCCCCATTCATTGACCGACTGGGAACGCATCGTATCCCGGTCCCGTTCAGTGCGCATGGCATAGAGACCGATACGGCTTTCTTCGGACAGATAATGGCGGACGGCCGCATAGTATTTACGGGCATTTTGTCCCATATCGTCACCCATGATGGCATCGTGGTAGGTCCAGCCATTCTGAAAATGCTGGTGACTGTACCAACTGTCTGTCGTATGGGCCATTTCCAACGTCATATCCCAGGAGCCATCCCGGGTCAGCGACGGCAGATAGAGGCCAGCACGCCACGCTATATCGGAAGGCAGATAATGAGACTGGTCTTCGCCATAGAGTTCTCCATAGAGTGTCATCTTTGGCAGACGGAGACGGAAATCACCACCGGCGATATCATCCCAGCGGTCGTCGCTGTTATCATCGTTGCGGCCATAGGTCCAATGCTTCCAGTCGGACCAGTCCAGTCCGTTATGGTCTCCGCCCAGTACGGAAATCCGGGCCAGGCCGAAGGTAAAGTACGAGGTCGGGGAAAAATCGGTACGGATTCCCAGGATGCCGGCATGGTCGTAATCGGTACGTCCTGCTGCCGCGGCTTCATCGGCCCGGTTTCCTTCGAGCCGGCCGTAAAAGATATGGAAATCCCGTTCTCCCAGGAAGCGGAAGAATCCTCCGGTCTTACGGGGTTCATTGTAGTGGATCTGTACCATTGTCAGGGGACGCATGTTGCTTCCTAAGGCCAGATTTCCCGTTTCTCCCTGGCCCCAGCGCAGGGCTTCCCGGCCGATTTCCAGATTCCAGACGCCCATCTTCTGCTTGATATAGCCTTCTTCCAGGGTGACACTGCCCTTGTTGTCCCGGTCATAGCTGATACGGGGACGGAGGGACAGAGCAAGGTTCTGATCGATATTCCCGGAAATGTCTGCAGAAAGGATGCCATTGCCATCGCGGCCATAGGTATAACCATTCTGCTTGTGGGAAAAGGGCTGCCAGCCTGCGTGGATTCCCTGTCCATAGCGGTATGTTTGTTCGTCGCTGTGCAAAACGCCCGCTTGGACCGATACGTCACGAAGCCGTACCGGATCCTCCAATTTCGATCCATCGAGTACCGCCAGTTCTGGTGCAACGTATTGGGCCAGAGCCTCTGTTTCATCAGCCAGATAGGCCGGCATGGGACGGCTCTGGGCCGTTTCCTGTGCTTCTCTCACCCAGCGGGCCAGCTGGAGTCGGCTGTAGGGGCGGGCCCCGTTAGGCATAGTCTTCAAGTAGCCCATAGCACTCAGCTTATCAATATAGGAATAATAGGCGCTGTCTACAGGTACATTGACTGTGACAGGAGGAGCCGCCTGTGCGCCCGATGCCACGGTCATAAGCAGGCATGCCGTGCCCATCAGCCATGCAGGATGTTTTAGTTTCAATGCCATCGCCTCGATATCCATATACAAATTTACCCCCCCGACGACATATGTCATTAACATATTCATCGGGAGGGCGCAATATATCAAAATATTATTTTTAACAATTTTTTAAAAATTGCTAAAGCTAACTCTTATCATACAAAAAAATGTCACATAATACAAGGCATCTGGCATGAAAAAACATTATGCAAAGATAACACAGAATTTTCCAACACGTATTACAACACACAGTTCGTACTATATCCAGTATACGCATACTCCGTTTATGCTATGGTCCGCATATTCCGTAGTAGGTATAATGATTTATACCATTATGTTTATTTTATATATAAAAACAGGGGCCCGTCATACCCTTGTCTGCGGTATGACAGGCCCCTGTCTGGTCACTTAGTATTCCGGTTCAATCAGGCCATATTTGCCGTGTTTCCGTTTGTATACGACGTTGATGGCTTCCGTTTCCGAATTGAGGAACACGAAGAAATCGTGGCCTACGAGATTCATCTGCAGGATAGCTTCTTCTACGTCCATAGGACGGGCTGCAAATTTCTTGACTCTGGCAATTTCGAAGGTTTCTTCCGGTGCTGCCGGTCCTTCTACGAGGCCTTCATGGAAGGAACCGCCTTTCATGCGGCGTGCCAGCTTCGTTTTATATTTGTGGATCTGGCGTACCATTTTATCGTAAACCAGATCGATAGCGGCGTACATATCATCATTGGCTTCGACGCCACGAAGGACGACACCATCTACTTTTAAGGTAATTTCAGCAATTTTACGATCTTTTTCGACGGAAAGAAGAGCCTGGACATTGACTTCATTTTCGAAGTACTTCGTTACTTTCTTTTCATGTTTCAGTACATAGTCTTTTAATGCCGGTGTAATTTCTAAATTCTTGCCTCTTACGATTGTTGCCATAAAAATCCCTTCCTTTCGTGAGGAACCCCGTTCCGGACCATCCATGCTCAAAATCCGGATATCCTGTTCCTCATATATTAAGTATTCGATATAAAAAATTAAATTCCTGCCTCATGAGAAAATATTTTTTCCGAACGACATTCAACTTTTTACGCAAATAACATTGACAAGGATTCCTATTAGTGTTACTATACAACTCAGCAACTACATAAAGAGTTCATCCAGAGCAGCCGAGGGAATGGCCCTATGACACTGCGGCAACCCCCCATAGCGGGAAGGTGCCAAGTCCAACGGATTTCTATCCGGCAGATGAAATGATTGTACACGTACCGTCAGCATCTGTTGACGGCTTTTTTTATGCTATCAGCACCTACAGGTGTATCCATTAAGGAGTTGATTTTGTGATTACCTTTGAAAACATTACCAAGACCTACGGCGGCAAAACGCACGTCCAGGCTCTGAAAGGCATCTCACTGACTATCCATGACGGCGAAATTTTCGGCATCATCGGGAAAAGTGGTGCCGGCAAATCGACGCTCGTCCGCTGCATCAATATGCTGGAAAAACCGACGACGGGCAAAGTCATCATTGATGACAAGGAACTGACTGCCATGTCTGACAGCCAGCTGCGGGCCGAACGCAAAAACATCGGCATGATCTTCCAGCACTTCAACCTGTTGTCATCGCGCACGGTATTTGACAACATCGCCTTCCCGCTGGAACTGGCCGGCGCGTCCAAAGAAGTCATCCGCAGCAAGGTCGATTCCCTGCTCGAACTGGTCGGCCTGACAGACCGGCAGTTCAATTATCCTTCCCAGCTTTCGGGCGGCCAGAAACAGCGTGTCGGCATTGCCCGTGCCCTGGCCAGCGATCCGAAGATACTGTTGTGCGATGAAGCGACATCGGCACTGGACCCGCAGACGACCAAATCCATCCTGGAACTGTTAAAAGACATCAATAAACGGCTGGGCATCACCATCGTCATCATTACCCACGAAATGGCCGTCATCAAGGAAATCTGCGACCGCGTGGCCGTCATCGAAGGCGGAGTCATCAAAGAACAGGGCCGGGTCATCGACGTCTTTACCAATCCCCAGTCGGAAACGATGAAAGAATTCGTCAAATCGGTCATCAACATGGAACTGCCTGAAGGCATCAAAAAGCTGGGCGTTACCGATCAGCCGTCGCCGGACCGGGATATGCTCGTCCGCTTCCGCTTCAAGGGAGCCGCTACGAACGAACCGCTGGTGGTCAATATTGCCCGCAAGTTCAATCTCGATGTCAGCGTCCTCTACGGCAACATCGATTACATCCAGGATGTTCCCTTTGGCTATCTGATCGTCGTCATCATGGGCGATATGAAAGCCCAGACCGAAGCGTATTCGTATATTAAGACTCAACCTGTTGAAAGCGAGGTTTTAGGATATGTCCCCAGAACTCATTAAATTAATGATACAGGGTATTGAAGAAACACTGTTCATGGTGTCTATCTCTACTCTCATTGCTGCTATCATCGGTATTCCTCTTGGCATCACGCTGGTCACGACCAGCAAGGGCCACATTCTGGAAAACCGGGTGATCAATCAGATTCTCGGAACCATCGTCAACATCATCCGTTCCATTCCGTTCATCATCCTCATGGTCGCCATCATCCCCCTGACCCGTCTCATTGCCGGTACGTCCATCGGCACGACGGCAGCCTGTGTACCGCTGACCATCGTCGCCATTCCGTTCCTCAGCCGGCTCGTAGAAACGAGTATCCGCGACGTCGATTTCGGTCTCGTCGAAGCAGCCGAATCCATGGGTGCTTCTCCGCTGCAGATTATCCGCAAGGTCCTGCTTCCGGAAGCCCTGCCTACGATCATCAATAATATCACCGTCCTTATCGTCAATCTCATCGGAGCTTCGGCTATGGCCGGTGCCATCGGTGGCGGCGGCCTCGGGGATATCGCCATCCGTTACGGCTACCAGCGGTTCCAGGCCGATGTCATGCTGGCTACGATCATCATCCTCGTCATTGGCGTCAATCTGATTCAGGCTTGTGGCGACTTTGCCTCCCGCAAGAAGAATAAAAAATAAAAGGAGTGTCTGTATCATGAAATCATTCATCAAAAAAGCCGTGACACTGGCGGCTCTCGCTTCGCTGTGCGTATTCGCCGCTGGCTGCGGCAGCAGTGACAACAATTCCAAATCAGCTTCTTCCGACAAAAAGGAAGTCACCGTCGGAGTTACACCGGGCATCCATGCGGAAATCATGGAACAGGTCAAAAAAGAAGCAGCCAAACAGGGAATTACCATTAAGATCATGGAATTTTCTGATTATGTAACACCAGACGTCGCTCTTTCCAATAAGGAAATCGACATGAACTCGTACCAGCACAAACCGTATATGGACAATCTGGTCAAAGACAAAGGATTGAAAATCGTCTCCATCGGCCAGACCGTCGTAGCTCCTATCGGCCTCTACTCCCACAAAATCAAGAGCCTCGATGAAGTAAAAGACGGCATGACCGTAGCCGTACCGAATGACCCGACCAATGGGGCCCGCGGTCTGCTGCTGCTTCAGAAAGCCGGTTTCATCAAGATCAAAGATGGCGTAAAATATCCGACACCACAGGATATCACAGATAATCCGAAACATCTCCAGATCAAAGAACTGGAAGCCGCTCAGATTCCCCGTTCTCTCGACGACGTTGATTTCGCCGCCATCAACACCAACTATGCTATGGATGCCGGCCTGAACCCTGTATCGGATGCCCTCCTGCGGGAAGACAAGGATTCGCCCTATGCCAACATCCTCGCCGTCCATGAAGACGACAAAGATAACCCGACGCTGAAGAAAATCGTCGAAATCTACAATTCCGACGTCATCAAGAAGTATATCGAAGATCATTACAAAGGTGCCCTGATTCCGGCATTCTAACAGGTGAAAGAAAACAAACGAGCCCCACGAAACATACACGTTTCGTGGGGCTCATTGTTTGCCAAACCGGCGGTATCACTACGCGGGCAAGTGGACTCATATTTTTGCTTCAAACTTCAAACTTTCTCTTCTCTTACACTTTTTTTCCCTTCTTCTATCAGCTTCCGGCATTTGAGTTGTCTGCCGATGATTTCTTCTATATAGCTGTATAACAGGTGTTCCAGGAATGCCAGGTGATTTTTGGAGAGCTGCAGTGTTTCTGTCTGCTGCCAGGTGTAGGTCAGAAGGGTCTGCCAGAGCTGGCGGACGGCTTGTGGCATGGGGACAGGCTGCATGTCTTCCCGTTCGTCGGACAGGTAATAGGTCTTTCTGCCATCAGCCCCAGGCCCTGTATATACCTGAGCCTGTTCCGTATCGGGCATATAGCCGGCACAGGCCGTCAGCTGCCAGCCGGCGATGATGGTCGCCACCCGGACGTTGCGGCTGGCGATGGCCCGGCTGTAGCAGCCTATGAGCTCATATATCCGTTCATCGGGCTCGCCGGCCGGTGACAAGGCCAGCACCATTTCTACAAACATCTGGGTATAGACGTAATGGTCCCAGGTCAGAGCATCGAGAATCGTACTGCGATGGCTCTCGTATTCTCCCATAAACAGGACACGATTCCGTTCCCAGGCATCGAAAGTAATGGGGGAAAAGGCCATGAAGCTGCCGAATCCCTGATTATACCCTTTCTTCCCTTTTGGAGCATAGACATAGAGGATACCCGATTCTTTTGTAAATATAGTCAGCTGCAGCTGCCGCGACCGGCCTTTCTGCAGGCGCAGGATAATGCCCGTATAGGGGCGGGTCTTTTGAACCGGGCCATAGGAATTAGTCTTCCTGTTCATCCGTTCCTTCCCTTTCTGTACCGTCTGCCGGCGGCAGCGGCACGGCTTTGACACGGGCAATGCGGAATCCCTGCACTTCCAGTACACTGAACTTGTACGCTCCGATGACGACTTCTTCACCGACCGTCGGTGTATGGCCCAGGAGATAAAAGACATAGCCGCCGATCGTATCCGTATCGACATCTTCTTCTACGGGGATATGGAGCATGTCTTCTACATCTTCCAGGAGCACCGTGCCGTCAAATTCATACGCACCATCAGGAAGGGGCTGGATTTCTTCCTGTTCCGACGAATGTTCATTCCGGATATTGCCTACCAATTCTTCCAGGATATCTTCCAGTCCGATGAGGCCGACGGTACTGCCGTATTCATCGACGACCGTAGCCAGATAGGTGCGGCGGGCCCGCATGAGCTGCAACAGCTGCGACGCCGGCATGATTTCCGGTACCATGAGGATAGGCCGCTTGATGAGCCGGAGATTGCTCCGTTTGTGGATATACAGATCCATGAAATCTTTGATGTGTATCAGCCCCAGGATATGGTCCTTGTCCCCGGCACAGAGAGGATAGCGCGTGTGACGGGACTGGCGGATGGTCTTCAGGTGCTGGTTCATCGACTCTTCTACATAGAGACAGACGATTTCCTGACGGGGCACCATGATTTCCTTGGCCAGACGGTCAGCAAAATCAAAGACATTGCCGATGAGTTCGCTTTCGACGGGGTCGATTTTTCCTTCTTTATGACTGGCTGTGATGAGCATGCGGATTTCGTCTTCAGAATGAGCCATATCGATTTCATTGGTCACATCAAGATTGCGGTTTTTGAGGAGCCTCTGCCCCAGCCAGTTGCCAAAGATAATGAACGGATAAAACAGGCGGCTTCCGGAGTAAATGAAATGACTCACCCGTTTCAGGCCGCCTTCGGCCCGCTGCAGGCCAATCGATTTAGGAATCAGTTCACCAAAGATCCACAGGCAGATGCAGACCACGAGAATAAGGCAGATATACACGATGGCAATACCCCAGAGCGGCATCTGTCCGTACAGCAGAGGGAAAGCCTTATAGAGTACATAAAATACGACGGCCCCCGATGCCATGCCGGAAATGACCATGCCCAGCTGGGCCATGCCGAGGAAAATAGCCGGCTTTTCATACAATTTTAATAAAAACCGGGCTTTCGTATCGCCATCACGCACCATTTCTTCGATGGATTCGCGGCGCAGCTGCACGAAGGCAAATTTGCCGATGACACAAAATACACTTAACAGAATGGAAGGCACAAGAAGCAGCAGATATTGTGCTATGTGTCCCAGCTCTGGTTCCATCATATATCGCTCCTCTTATTACTCATTTTTATACCCGAATTCACTCAGGGCAGACGGCTTGTTGCGCCAGTCTTTTTTGACTTTGACCCAGATGTCGAGGAATACAGACGATCCCAGGACATGTTCGATTTCCTGCCGTGCCAGACGGCCCACTTCCTTCAGGATAGTCCCGTTTTTCCCGATGACGATGCGCTTCTGCGAATCCCGTTCGACATATACCGTGACCCGGATGTACACCTTATTGTGGCCGCGGTTCTTCATTTCTTCTACGTACACGGCGATGGAGTGCGGCACTTCATCGCGGAGGCACTGGAATAATTTTTCCCGCACAATTTCGGCTGCCAGCAGTCGTTCCGGCTGGTCGGTAATCATGTCATCGGGGAAATATTTTGGCCCTTCCGGCAGGATTTTTTTGAGTTCGCCCACGACGGCATCGACATTATCCCCCGTAAGGGCTGAAATGGGAATAATCTGGGCAAAATCATACAGGGCATTGTATTCGGTGATCTTGTGCAGGATTTCTTCGCGGCTCATGAGGTCCGTTTTATTGATGACCAGGAAGACGGGGACCTTCGTACTTTTGAGCTTATCCAGGACGAACAAGTCGCCGGGGCCTTTCTTTTCGTTGCCCGAAATGAGGAATAAAACGGCGTCGATATCCTGCAGGGACTGATAGGCCGCTTCATCCATGAACTCGCCCAGTTTGTGATGTGGTTTGTGGATGCCCGGCGTATCGAGGAATACAATCTGGCATTCGTCGTCCGTATGGATGCAGAGGATCCGGTTCCGCGTCGTCTGTGCTTTGTCCGATACGATGGAGACTTTCTGTTTGATAATGTGATTGATCAACGTCGATTTGCCGACGTTTGGTCTGCCGACGACAGCGACAAATCCTGATTTAAATGTATCTTCCATAAATGTGTTGTTACCTTCCTTATATAACCTATTAATTTTATAATGCTACAGAGCTATTTCAGGCCATGGACGATTCATCAAAGGTCAGCGGCAGAAGCTGCTGCAGCGTGAACGTTTCGTATGAATCATCAGGCCGGACCAGAATGATTTCGGGAATGGAAAATTCCGCCATGACCTGACGGCAGGCACCACAAGGTGCCGTGAGGTCTTTGCTGTCGCCGGTGATGAGCAGGGCTGTAAAATGGCGGCAGCCGCATGCCACGGCGTGAAAGATGGCATTCCGTTCGGCACAGATGGTAAGACCGTACGATGCATTTTCCACATTGCATCCCGTATAGACCGTACCGTCTTCTCCCAGAAGAGCTGCCCCTACGCGGAAATGGGAGTATGGGGCATAGGCCCGTTCCTGTACGTCCCGTGCTGCCCGGATAAGGCGGGCAACGGTCTTTTCATCGACCATCAGAGTTCCTCTCCTTTGCGCACATACCCCAGACGCTGGAGGATAAATTCCTCTTCTTTGCGCATTTCAGCTTTGTCATCCGGTTCCATGTGATCGTATCCCAGGATGTGGAGCATGCCGTGGATGGTGAGATACGCCAGTTCCCGTTCGAAAGAATGGCCGTATTCTTCGGCCTGTTCCTGCACTTTTTCCAGTGAAATGACAATATCTCCGAGGAGTGCCCTGTCAGGGCCGTCATAGCCATCATCTTCGCCTTCATTGAGGGCGAAGGACAATACGTCCGTCGGGCGGTCTATATTGCGATACTGTTTATTGAGTTTATGGATATAGTCGTTGTGACAGAGCAATATGCTGATTTCCGCATTGGGGCCCAGCCCGTAGACCAGAGCGGCTTCATCGCATACCCGTTCGATTACTTGTTCATACTCATCTTTGCGAAATGCTTCGTCTTCGTAATTAATGTTGATTTTCATAATACAGAACTCCTCTCGTCATTCCTTTTTATAAAAAGACTCATAGGCGCGTATAATGCGTCCGACCATGTCGTGACGGACGACATCGGCATCGGTAAAATGAACCATGCCGATCCCCGGTACATGAGCCAGTACCTTTTCGGCTTCGGTCAGGCCGGAAAACTTCCGGTCCGCCAGATCGATCTGCGTATTGTCCCCGTTGACGACGACCCGGGAATGGTTTCCCATACGGGTGAGAAACATCTTCATCTGCTCCCGCGTCGTGTTCTGCGCTTCATCGAGTATGATAAACGATTCTTCCAGAGTACGGCCGCGCATATAGGCCAGTGGGGCGACTTCGATGATATTGCGGGCGATGAGCTTCTGGAACTGGTCGAACCCAAACATATCGGCCAGAGCATCATAGAGAGGCCGCAGATAGGGATCGATTTTTTCCTGCAGGTCCCCCGGCAGGAATCCCAGTTTTTCCCCCGCTTCTACGGCAGGACGGGTGAGGATGATCCGTTCGACTTCCCGGTTCTTCAGATAAAAGGCAGCCAGGGCCACGGCCAGGTAAGTCTTGCCCGTGCCGGCCGGGCCGATGCCAAAGGTTACGAGGTTCTGGCGGATGGAATCGACATAGCGCTTCTGTCCGGCCGTTTTCGGCTTGATTAGCCGTCCTCTGGCAGAAATGCTCACAGTATCGCTGTAAATGTCATGAAGCAGTTCTTCCTGTCCCTGACGGATCAGGCTGGCAGAATAGCGCACGTGCTGGGTCGTGATGTACGTATTCTCCCGGTTGAGATACCTAAGTTCAGAGAATACGCCGGCCACCTGGCTGACATCGGGTTCGGGGCCGTTCAGGATCACTTCATTTCCCCTGGCGGCTATACGACAATTGGGAAATTCTTTCTGCAGGGTCCGCAGGAATTCGTCTTTCATACCCAGTACGGCTTTGGCTTCTGTCATATCGATAAAGGTCAGTCTTTTTTCTATGGACACGCTTCATATCTCCTTTTAGTCTGTAGTCATGAATTTGCGTACGGCTTTGCCACCGAGATAATCGCACTTTTTCCCCTGCCACGTATCCCGCTGAAGGAGAGCCGCATCGATCATATCACGGATTTTCCACCATCCCATGCCCCAGTTGGCAAATTCCGTCGCTTCTTTGGGCGCTCTGCCGATGAGACGCTGGAACACGATATCGGGGCGGCTGTATTCGAGGAAGGCGACGACCCGGTCTACATACTCTTCTACGGGAACGAGGGCGATATCACCCTGATGATACCAGTCGGCCAGTACGGTGTTTTTAATGACGTACAGGGCATGCAGTTTGACTTCATCACTGCCGAGGGCAGAAATGACTTTTGCCGTTTCCACGACGTCCTCCATCGTATCCCAGGGAAGGTCGAGAATGACATGGGTACAGGTACGGAAGGGATACTCCCGCATCATCATCATGGCATCGATATATTCTGCCAGCGTATGGCCGCGGTTGATTTTCTGCAGCGTCTTGTAGTTTGCTGTCTGCAGGCCGAATTCGACAAGGATATCGACGCCATACGTTTCCTTGATTTCCGCCATATGATCGAGATATACCTTGTTGATGCAGTCCGGCCGCGTCGCTACGGCAATGCCTACGATATCGGGGCGGCAGGCCTGAATCAGGTAATCCCGGAACGTATCGGGCGGCAGATAGGTATTGGTGAAATTCTGAAAATAGGCGATGAATTTGTTGGCTTTATATTTCGGCTGGATATGGGCAATATTCTTCTCTATCTGTTCCCCTATGGTCACCGATGCCGGCAGGTTTTCATAACCGGCGCCGATGGAGCCGCAGTAGACACAGCCTCTCGTTCCCAGCGTACCGTCCCGGTTGGGACACGTATCGGGGATACTGATAGGCAGTTTATATACCTTTTCTCCATATGTTTCTTTTAAATACGAGGAATATACATTATATCGTTCCATGGCAATCCTTTCGTCTGTCCTCTGTCTGCTCCCATTCTGGCGATACTGCCGGCATCATCTGCCAAGATACGCCTTCGTCGTTTCTGGCTGCGATGATCCAGGCCACGCCGTCCGGTGCCGGGCAATAGCGTGATAATTCATCTTTTGTCTCCTCGCTGACAGGCCAGATACGGTAACGCATTTTGATATCCCGCCAGTTGGTAAAGCGGTAATCTCCCGTATACTGGCGAAGCCTTGTTTCTTCACGGAACAAGCTGTCCGTATCCTTGCGCGGCGCTTCCTGCCAGCCGAGAAAGTCCGGCAACAGGCGGAAGCGGAAGGTAATCAGCATATCGAGGGACAGCAATTCCTGCAGAACCGCATGAGCTGACGCGGGAATCTGCCCGTCGTGACAGATGAAATCCCAGAGGAACTGGCAGAGAGCTTTATCGGCCACAGCGATGCGGTCATTGCCGGCTTTCAGCCAGGACCAGGTCATGGCTTCATAGAGGCGGAATATATTGTCCGGGTAAAACCGTTCCAGATAGCGCAGGGTATAGAAAAATTTCCCTGAATTATAAGTCCGTTCGAATACGTCTTCCAGAACTTTGAGAAACTGCACCTTTTCATAGGAAAGCCAGGTCGTTTCAAGGACTTCATAGGGACCACACGGGTCATAGCGGTAATCATCGGGATAATCGCGGCGGATGCCCGAGCCTTTGAGCAGTTTCAAAAAACCGATCTGGAGTTTGTCCGGCCGCAGGGCATAGATATCGTTGAACGACTGCTGCAGATGATCGTAATCTTCATACGGCAGTCCCACAATCAGGTCGAGATGGAGATGCATCGTATGAAGGGCCGTCAGCTTCTTCATGATAGCCGTAATCCGTGGCCAGTCATTGTGACGGTGAATGGCCTTCAGCGTCGGTTCATACGTAGACTGGATGCCCATTTCCAGCTGGATCCGCCCTTTCGGAGCCTGGGCCAGCAGTTCCAAGTCATCATCGGTAAGGACGCCCGGTTCAATTTCAAGGTGGAAATTGACCGGCTGCTGCACGTGGATCATGTATTCGATGAGGGGCCGGTGATGACGGGGATTGCAGTTAAACGTCCGGTCTACGAATTTCACCTGATGGACACCGGCTGCAACGAACTGCTCCAGTTCGGACAGGACCAGCGGCACGGAGCGGAAGCGGACCGCATCGCTCATTCCGGACAGGCAGTATTGGCAATGAAAAGGACAGCCCCGGGAACTTTCATAATAGATGATTTTATGGGCAAGCTTGCTGAAATCCTCTCCTTCATAGGGAAAAGGCAGGGTATCGAGATCAGCTATTTCGGCAAAGGTTTCATTGCCCCGTATCTCTCCCGCCACACGTCCCAGAACGCCGGGAATGTCCGTGCCATCACGGCCTTCGTCCAGAGCCTGCAGGAATGCCGGTACGATGACTTCGCCTTCTCCCTGAAGGACGTAATCGATATCGGGGTGATCAGCGAGGACATCCCGGGCGGTATACGATACTTCCGGGCCGCCTACGAAGATACAGACATGGGGCATGACCTGACGGATGAGAGTGATGATGCGGCAGGTCATTTCTATATTCCAGATATAACACGAAAAGCCGATGACTTCTGCATGGAACTGGTAAATATGGCGCAAAATGTCATAGGCATTGTGATTAATCGTATATTCTGCCGTTACTACATCCGTGCGTCCGGCATGACGGCAGGCAGTGCGCAGGCATCGCAAGGCCAGGGATGATTGAACGTATTTAGCATTTAATGTCGTAAGAAGTGTCTTCATGAATTAGTCCTTTATCAATACTGTATATGTAAATTATACTACAAAGGCCGTCGGACGTGAAGAAAAAAAGCCAGCCCGGTAACTGGCCAGGCTGGCAGAGATGTGTCTGTACTTATTGTACTTTCAGACCGGAACGATGAAGCGCCATGACAATCGGCGTAACGATGAGGCCCGAAACGATGGCTTCAGGAATGCCGTTGACGACAGTAATCCCGGCCATGATATTGAAAACGTTAGCCAGGGTAATGCCGTGTGCTTCCGCATAAGGAACACCGACGATAGCCGTAAAGGATCCGAGGAACATGACCGTATGGCAGACCGTCGTAACGACAGCCGTCACAGCGACGCGGGCAACTTCGCGGATTTTCAGGTGCTTGTACAATTCATAAGCAACGACACCAATCATGATACGCGGTATGATGCAGATGAAAGCGTCTGCTACGATACTGTACTGTACGGCAAACATCAGAAGAGCACTCGGTGCCTGCAGCGTACGGATGAACGAAAACAGTCCGAACATGAAACCGACGATCATACCGACGCGGCGCCCTGCAGAAATACTGCCGATAATCGTCGGGATGTGCAGAATGGTCGCATTCATGATAATCAGGGGAATGAAACCGTATCCTGTAAGGCCCAGAAAGATGGTAATGGCCGACAGAAAACCGGCAACCGTAAGCTGCCGTACACTCATGAACTGATGCTGCCCAGGTAACGTTTTTACTTTTTCCATATGAAATTCTCCTCCGTTCTTACTCCCGCCTGCTCATGGGATATAAGTCGTAACAAAAAATGTGTGTCCTCATGTCGTGGAAGCTTCGGTTCAGCTCGTCGTGGATACTGACCAGCCCTTTGTTTCACGACCCTCTGGCACTTTGCATAGTTTAGCATAGAACGGGCCATTTGACAATAGATTTTTTCTAAAATTAGTGAAAAAAATAACTTATAATGACAGCAAAAAAAGAGAGTCTCCCTTAAAGATGAACTACAAGGAAAAACTCTCTTTCGTATGAGCCTGTCTGATTATGCTTCGGCTTCAACCGGGTAAACGCTGACTTTCCGGTTGTATTTACCAGCACGTTCAAAAGCAACTTTACCAGCAGCCGTGGCGAATAACGTATCATCTTTGCCGATGCCTACGTTCGTGCCCGGATGGAAGTGAGTGCCGCGCTGGCGAACGATGATGTTGCCGGCTTTAACGATAACACCGTCATGGCATTTGACGCCAAGGCGTTTGGATTCGCTGTCACGGCCGTTACGTGTACTACCTACCCCTTTTTTATGGGCAAACAGCTGTAAATCAAATTTGAACATTACGTTCACCTCCTGACTTCTATGAGTCAAATACGACGTATTGTCCATACTGTCGCACAATTTCTTCTAAACCAAGAACCATCGTTTCCAGGATGACCTGCGTCGTTTCATTCTGTTCGGCAAGGCGTATGGAAAAATACCCTTCCCGCTGTTCATATGCCGGTTTCTTCCCGTAATGACACAGGCCTAAAAAGGCAGTCTGGGCCAGGACGGAGACGGCAGCACAGACGAGATCATATCCCTCATCTGCCGATTCGGCATGACCGGAAATACAGAAACCACTGTAACGCTGTTGTTCATCCTGCTGTAATGCAATGGTAATCATTAGCCTTCAATCTTTTCAATGACGACTTTCGTGTAAGGCTGACGATGGCCCTGACGACGACGATAGTCGGATTTAGCTTTGTATTTGAAAACGAGGACTTTCTTTTCTTTGCCCTGTTCCAATACTTTAGCTGTAACTTTGGCACCTTCGACAACAGGAGAACCTACTTTAACGTCTCCGTCGTTGACGACAGCCAGTACCTGGTCGAATACGACTTCGGAATCCACATCGCTGGCGAGTTTTTCAACAAAAATGTTGTCTCCTTCCTGAACGCGATACTGTTTTCCACCGGTTTTGATAATAGCGTACATAGTGACACCTCCTCATCAATATACTCGCTGAATTCGGCGCCTTGCGGACTTGTATGCCTCTTCATGCGGCTTATCTGCCTAGCCACTTGTGCATGCTACGACCTTTATATTGTAAGCGATTCCCCGGCCCTTGTCAAGGATATTTCCGGACTGTTTCCGATAAAAAATAACACAAAAAGACCCGTTGACTTATACTTCACTCCATCATTTATAATACGGAATAAGAGGTGATATCATTGAAGATCAAAGAAGTCAGTGAAAAGTACAATCTGACCCCTGATACATTGCGATATTATGAACGCATCGGCCTCATCAGCCAAGTGCCACGCAATAAGAACGGCATCCGTGAATATTCTGAAGAAAATTGTGCCAATATTGCGTTCATCAAATGCATGCGTGCCGCCGACGTTTCCATCGAAGGTCTGGCAGCGTATTTGAAATTATATCGTCAGGACAGTGACACCCATCTGGCCCGTCGGAAAATACTCCTGCAGGAAAAGCAACGTCTGACTGAAAAAATGAACCATATACAGGAGGCACTGGATCGCCTCGATACCAAACTTCGTCTTCTCGATGAATCATAGTACATTAATAGAAATATGAAAAACCTGTCAAAGGCTGCCCTGCGAATCATTTCCCATATTCGCTGGACAGTCTTTTTTGCATACCTTCTGATAGCCGTTCTTGTCAAGGCAGGTGTCTGATCTATACTTTTTTATCATAGTTCTATGAACCGGTGGTATACTATAAGTAAAGAACTCATCGTTCGTGTTCTCATCGTTGCATCCCCGTTCCCGTTTACCGGGAATACCGCAAAGGAGGTCCTACTTATGAAGTTTCCAAAGCTCGACAAAAAGTCACTCACTGATGGCATCACGATTCCCCATATGGTCCGCGTCCGTCAGACCTTCCCCGATGACTACCTGACCGATCCCGTAGGCGAATTGCAAAAGCAGCTCTCGGCCCATGCGGGCGAACTGGCTCCGGCTGTAAAAGGCCAGCGTATTGGCATCACAGCCGGCAGCCGGGGCGTACCATATTACAAAGAACTGCTCCGCTTGTTGTGCCGCCAGCTGCAGGAATGGGGAGCCAGCCCGTTTATTTTCCCTGCCATGGGCAGTCATGCCGGTGCAACAGCAGAAGGACAGAAACAGCATCTGGCCCAGTTCGGCATCTGTGAAGAGTACCTCGGCGTGCCAGTCATCTCTACCATGGAAACGGTACAGGTAGACCAGCTCTCCAATGGCATGCCAGTTTATTGTGACAAAGCCGCTTACGAAGCCGACGGAATCATTCTGTTCAACAAAATCAAACCGCATACACACTTCAAAGCGCCCCATGAATCAGGCCTCTTAAAAATGATCTGCATCGGAGTAGGAAAACACCGTGGCGCCAGCGCATTTCATTCCCTGGGCTATGATCACTTCGGTGAAAATCTGGAACGCGTGTCGGAAGCCTTCCTGAAAAAAGTGCGTGTATTCTTCTCCGTCGGACTGACCCAGAGTCCCTCCGATCATATTGGCCATCTGGAAGTCATCCCGACGCCCCGTTTATTCCAGGAAGATGCCCGCCTGCAGCAGCTGGCACGGACAGAAATGCCTCACCTTCTGTTGCCCCGTATCGACGTTCTCATCATCGATGAAGTCGGCAAGGAAATCAGTGGGGCCGGCATGGACCCCAACGTAACGGGCCGTACCGAACGGGAAAGCCAGTTTGCTGGTTTTCACAAACTGGCACCGGATATCGAAAAAATCGTCCTGCTCGATATTACAGAAAAGGCCCACGGCAACGCAACCGGTGCTGGTGTAGCCGATATTATCAGCTATCGCTTTGTCAATAAAATCGATTTTGCCATGACCTATACAAATATTATCACAGCGAAATCGTTCCACATGGGCGCTATGCCACTATACGCCAATAGCGATAAAGATGCCATTGAAATGGCCATTGCCCATTCCTTCCTGCCTGACCCGGCACAGGCCAAAGTCGTCCGCATCAAAAATACGATTTCCCTGAATGAACTGGAATGCTCCGTCGCCTGCATCCCCGATATCCAGAACACTCCCGCCATGGAAGTCATTTCGGATCCCTATGACTGGAAATTCAATGAAGAAGATAATCTCTGGTAAGTCAATGAGCAACACCTGCTAATTTGATGATTTCTATGACCGTTTCGCAGGATTTTTTCAGAGAATCCAGCGGCAGGTATTCAAAACGCCCGTGGAAATTGGCTCCTCCCGTGAAGAGGTTGGGACAGGGCAGCCCCCGGAAGGAAAGCTGGGCCCCGTCCGTACCACCGCGGATAGGTGCTATAACAGGGGTTACACCGACCGCTTTCATGGCATCTTTTGCCAGATCCACTACGTCCATATGACCGTTACGAATAACGTCGAGCATGTTGTAATACACATCGTGTTCTTTGATGTCCACCGTATGATCACCGTACGTTTCATTGAAGAAACGTGCCATGTTACGGAGATACTCTTTCCGGTCTTCAAAGCGTTTCCGGTCGTGGTCGCGGACGAGCATGTGAAGAGTACATTGTTCGACTCCGCCGCTTATTTTATAGACATGGAAAAAGCCTTCCCGGCCTTCCGTGTATTCCGGTTTTTCTCCTGCCGGAAGCATCTGCTGCCATTGTGAGGCAAGGGAAATGGCATTGACCATTTTTCCCTTGGCGTCCCCTGTATGAACGCTGCGGCCATAAAAGGTAATGACCGGGTTGGCAGCATTAAAGTTTTCGTATTCCAGTCCGCCGAGTTCCCCGCCGTCTACGGTGTAGGCAAAATCAGCGGCAAATTTTGCCACATCAAACAAAAGGGCACTGCGTCCCGTTTCTTCATCGGGTGTAAAGCCGATGCGGACTGTCCCATGGGGTATGTCCCGATGTTGGAGCAGGTATTCTGCTGCACTGACAATAGCCGTCATGCCCGCTTTGTCATCGCCCCCAAGAAGAGTCTTGCCATCGGTTACCATGATATCCTGCCCCGTATAGGCCAGAAGGCCGGGAAAATCCTGCGGGGACAGGATAATCTTTTCTTCCTGATTGAGGACGATATCGCCGCCGTCATAGGCAGTGACGATACGGGGCTTCACAGGGCCTCCAGGGGCGTCGGGGCTCGTATCGAGATGGGAAATAAAACCCACTACAGGAGCCTGTTCTGCCCCATTGGCCGGAAGCGTCGCCATGACATAGCCATGTTCGTCGAGAGACACATCACTAAGACCTATCCGACGCAGTTCCTCCGCCAGATACTGTGCCAATACAGTCTGCCCCTTTGTACTCGGGCAGACTGTATTGTTGTCTTCATCAGACTGTGTATCAAAGGACACGTATTTCATGAAACGGTTTACCAGAATATCTCTGTCTATCATACCAGATTCCCCCTTACACATCTTCATCCCAGGCGTTGATGACAACGGCTTCTTTCTTCAGCATATCCAGCTGGGCCGGGCTGAAGTGTTCCCGGCGGATGACGGCTTCATAGACAAATTCCTTGAAATACTGTTCGGAGCAGACGAAATAGCCCTTATCCCCCACGTCCTTTCCCCAGGAATTTTCTATTTTCCAGCGGTCCGGATGGCCCGATTCATCAAAATGAACACCTGTCAGGATCATAGCGTGAGTAGCAGAACTGCTTTTATATTCTAGTCTCTTTCCTTTCGGCATGTCCGTAGAAAAGCCGCCGAGGAGCGCTTCATAACGTACGCTGTCCGGATCCCATACGCCTTCTTTGCGCGCACCGGACGCACCGGCATCGCAGGCGAACCACACGGCCTGTCCGGCTTTCAACTGTTTGATGCACAGATCTTCCAGTTCTTCCTGTGGAATATTGAGAGCCATCATATCGCGGTCTGCCATATTTTCCGTCCCATGGAACCGGATCAGCCCATTCATCGGCTTATCCGATGTCGGTTCATTGATGACCGGCACGTACTGGTCCATGTCCAGTCCGACATATTTCTCATAGAAGGACTGGGGTGTCAGATTGCGATCTTCATGGTAGGTACCGTCAGCATCGCGATAAGCGAAATCAAAAATCTCAACGGGTTGTCCGAAGGCAATGCATCCGGCTTTGTAGACTTCCTGCATCATTTCCAGCTTCCGCGCATATGGGTCTTTTCCTGCCAGGACCAGTTCCCGCAATTCCATGGCATCTTTTCGCAGGAGCTTATTGAGTGTAGCTACAAAATGGTCTGTGTGTTCCGACTGATACGTTTCGGGTTGCACCTGTTTGGGCACGACGCCGTATTTTTTTATCAGGTCTGCCGCTTCACACCAATATCCGCCGTCGCTCATGCCGCGCAGGATGTACTGCATGCACTGGCCTTTGAGGGGTTCATCGGCATGATTGATGACCATCTGGAGGAAATTATTGGCCTTTTCCAGTTTGTCATAAAAGGACAGGTAATTCTGGGACAATTCAAATTCATTCAGGTGGCAACGTTCTGCCACGATTTCTCTCAGTATATTGAGGGCTGCAAAAAGCCAGCAACGGCCAGATTTCTGCTGGGCCGTGATTCCTCTTGTCTTAACTTCTACAGAAAAAGCACCTTTGAGCCGTGCCGCCGCACCGGGCACATAAGAAAGGCCTGCCATGTCTGTTTTGGCAAGGGCCGCATGAAGGATAGGAGCTGTCGTGTCCGCCTCATAGGCCGAGCGGAGCTGCTGCAATACATCTGTCGTAATCGTTTTCATACCATAGCGCCTCACTTATCTGTCAACTGTATCAGAAAGCATAGCTTTCTTATAGGTCATTGTACCACACATAAGGCACCGTGGCGATACAGATGCAGCAGTCTGGCCATAGCATTTAATTATATATTATGCTTATTTTCCAAACAGGTAATTTCTGCTATACTTATTTCGTGACAAATACAAATTTTAACATTAAAAAGAGGCATTACGTCATGGAGAAACGATTTGACATTAATAAAGACGGCTATAGTATCCGCTGCAGGCTGATTTGCAGTGACCATCAGAAAACGGCCCGTACTTTTTCCCATATCGTCCTGGTCACCCATGGATTCGGGAGCAGCAAGGATACGGCCGGTACGCAGCATTTCGGCGAACACCTGGCAGCGAAATACAGCGACTATGCAGCCCTTGCTTTTGACTGGCCATGCCATGGAGAGGATGCCCGGAAAAAGCTGACCGTTGAAGAATGTATGACCTATCTCGACCTGGTCATACAGTATGCCCGTGAAGAATTACAGGCAGAAACACTGTACATCTACTCTACCAGTTTCGGTGGCTACGTTACGCTCCGCTACCTGATTGAAAAGGGAAATCCCTTTAAAAAGATTGCCTTGCGGTGCCCGGCTATCAATATGTATCAGACTATGTGCGATTTCATTCCCGAAGCCGACAAGAGCAAGCTCCGCAAGGGAAAGGAAATCCAAGCAGGGTTCGATCGGAAGATGAAAATCGACCAGCATTTTCTCGACTCTCTCCGGGATTTCGATATACTGAAGCAGGAATATTTCGACTATGCCGATGACATGATTGTCATCCACGGAACAAAGGACGAAATGGTCCCCATCGAGATTTCCGAACGGTTCGCGGAAAACAACGTCATTGAATTCATTCCCGTCGAAGGGGCCAATCATCCGTTCCAGAACCCCAATCATATGGCCCTGGCCATCCACAAAATTATTGAATTTTTCAGCTGATACAGAACGATGGGTGCAAAAAGGCTGCCTGCCATACCAGATCCAAAAATCTGATACGGCAGACAGCCTCTTTGTTTGTCTAACCTATATACCTAAATAAAATAATGGGATGCAATAAACCAGCCCAGCCCCAGTATGATGAAGGAGCACAGGAAGGCTCCCGCCATGGGACGGACCCCTTCTTTGGCTATGACACTGAAATTTACGTTCAGGCCCAGGGCGGCCATAGCCATTCCCAGAATGATATAGGCAGCCTGTACCAGGAATGGTACCACGGTCGCAACAGCCGGCACATAGGACCCGATGGCACTGGCCAGGATGAACCCGCCCATAAACCAGGGAATGGGCACTTTCATTTTCTGCCTGCCATCGCTCTGCCGCCGGTTGCGCCAGGCTTCAAGAACACCTACGATAATGGCGACAGGAGCCAGCAACAGGACCCGGGAAAGCTTGGCAATGATGGCACTATCAGTTCCCACCGGTCCCGCACTCCCCCCAGCAGCTACGGCGTGGGCGATTTCATGAAGGCTCAGGCCGGCCATGACGCCAAACTGGCTGTCAGTAAATCCCAGGAACGGCTGCAGTCCGACTTCAATCAGAGTAAATACCGTACCTAGGACGGCTACGATGGCCACGGCCAGGACAGACTGGCTGGCTTTTGCTTTTACCGTCCCCGATATCCCCATGACAGCCGCAGCCCCGCAGATACTGCATCCGCATGCTGTAAGTAGTGCCAGCGTGTGGTCTACCCGGAATAACCGGGCCACGCCATAATTGATAAGAATCATCACGGTAACAACGACGACAGCCGCTTCCAGGCTGCGCAGACCCGATGTCATGAGGATGACCAGATTCAGTTTGAATCCCAGTAAAATAATACCAGCCCGTAAAAATTTATTGGCAATGAATCCGGTGCTTTCCCGGGCCGTCAGGGTCAGCGAACGAAAAATCTGAAGCGCCATGCCCAGAAGCAGGGCCAGTACGAGATGACCAATCAGGGAAAACCCCGGCAGCTTTGCCAGCTGCCAGCCTGCCAGGGAACAGGCCAATGTCAGGATAAAACCAACGGCAGCACGATGCCATTCCACGCTTTGCATGTTACTCATTCTATATTCACTCCTCTACGCAAAATCACGATGGAATAAGTATACCGCACCCCTTTCCATATGGAAAATACCGATATATAATATAATCCATAAGTAAATACCTATATAGAAACAGGTGATACGATGACACTTCGTCATTTGCAGATATTCATCGCCGTCTGCGAAACCATGAACATGACCCATGCCGCCAGACAGCTGCACATCAGTCAGCCGTCTATTACCCAGGCTATTCATGAGCTGGAAGATCACTATGGGTTATTGCTGTTCCACCGTCTGGGCCGGCGTATTTTTGTGACAGCAGCAGGCCAGCATCTATTACAATATGCCTATCAGATTACGTCACTCATAAAAAAAACAGAAGCGGGTATGAAATCCCTGCAAAATTAGATTCCCCTGCGTCTGGGGGCCAGTATTACCATTGGAGAAGTCCTGTTAGTCGAACTATTGCAGCACGAACATATCCTCCTTCCTGAGCAGGAAATCTGTTCGGAAATCCATAATACGAAAGAGCTGGAACAACGGCTTATAGAAGATAAACTGGACCTGGCCCTCATTGAAGGTCGTCTGACCTCTCCCTACCTCACGTCACTTCCGTTCCTGACCGATGAGCTGACTGCCATTGCCTCGCCCCAAAATCCATGGAGCCGGAAAGATATCCATCAGTGCCACGATCTGGACCATATCCCCGTATTTCTGCGGGAATCCGGCAGTGGTACACGGGAATTGTTCGCCCGCGTCATGGACAACCACGCCATTCCCTATCATGTCTGCGGCGTTTACAATAATTCTGAAGCCATCAAAAAAGCCGTCATGGCCAATCTGGGAACTGCCTTTCTCTCGCGCCGTCTGGTCCGGAAGGAAATAGAAGCCGGAACGCTGTGTGAACTTCCCCTGCCGGGCCTCACATTCCAGCGTATTTTCCGCATCGTCTATCATAAAGATAAATTTCTCACACCGCCCATGTCCCACATCATCCAGGAATGTCTCAACATACAAAGCTGGCTGCCGGGAACTATGCATAGTGATACGAATTGAATGGAGGCTGCTAAAATGGACACAATACAAACAGGTTTATTCGATTTTCTGGAAAAGGCCGTATCCCCTTTTCACTCCGCCCAGGCCGGCATGGACCTGCTGGAAGAAAAAGGATTTACGCCCCTTTCCTTATCTCATCCGTGGTCGCTGACGCCGGGAAAGGCATACTATATCCGCGTATTCGGCTCGACCCTGCTGGCGTTCCGCATCGGCAGGAAACCGCGGAGTCACCTGCACATCGCTGCTGCCCATACGGATTTTCCCTGCCTGCGCATCAAGCCCCATGCAGGGATACATACGCAAAATTACGGGAAACTCAACGTTGAACTTTATGGCGGCATGATCCGCAACACCTGGCTGGACCGTCCCTTGTCCCTGGCCGGCAAAATCGTGCTCCGCAGTGACGATGCCTATAATCCCGATGTCCGCTATGTCGATGCCCGGCGCCCTCTTCTTACGATTCCCCACCTGGCAATCCACATGAACCCTTCTGTCAACGACGGAGAAAAGCTGAATCCCCAGAAAGACATGCTCCCCCTCTTTACACAGTTCGGAAGTACACCCACTGACGATTCCTTTTTCCCGGAATTTCTGGCCGATGAATTTTCTCTGCCGGCAGAAGACATCCTGTCTTATGAACTGACGGTCTATCCGGCAGAGCCGCCTTGTCTCTTAGGACGGAATAATGAATTTATCTCTTCTTCCCGTCTGGACAATCAGACCTCGGTTTATGCCTGCCTCATGGGGCTCCTGAACGGCACCAGCACAGACGGACTGAATCTCATCGCCCTCTTTGACAACGAAGAAGTCGGCAGCCGCAGCAAACAAGGGGCCGCATCACTAATCTGCCCCCAGATCCTGCAGCGGATATACGCCGCTCTCGGCTATACAGAATCTGAGTTGTTTTCCGATATGGGCCGCGGCTATTTCTTCTCTCTCGATGCGGCCCATGCCTTCCATCCGAACTATCCCGGCAAGAACGACCCCACCAACATTTCTGTCCTCAACGGAGGTCTGGTTCTGAAAACAGCCTGCAGCCAGACCTATGCCGGTGACGCCGAAGCGATTGCCATCGCCCGCAGTCTCTGCGAAAGCCATGACATCCCCTATCAATTTTTCCTGAACCGCTCGGACATGCGGGGAGGCTCCACACTGGGTTCCCTCCTGTCCGCCAACATGCCCATGCGCACCATGGACGTAGGGCTGCCACTCCTGGCAATGCACTCTGCCCGGGAAACCATGGGAGCATCGGATCAGGAAGCACTTCAACGGCTGATGACCGTGTTTTTCAGCCGGTAACTCCCATAAACGAAATGGCTTGCACCATGATAGCAGAACCACTATGGTGCAGGCCATTTTTTTACAACGGTCGTACCGGATAGTTGATTATTTGACCAGATAGCCGCCATCTACAGGAATGATGGCACCGCCGAGATAATCGCTGGCGTGGGAGCACAGGAACAGGCATGGACCTTTCATATCGTTGCCATCGCCCCAGCGGTGTACCGGGATACGTTCCGTAATCTGGGCATAGCGGGGATTGCTCTTGTCCAGGAGGGCTTCATTCATTTCTGTCGCCATATAGCCCGGTGCCAAAGAGTTGACATTGCTACCCCCGCCAATCCAGTCATTACTCATTTCTTTCGTCATCTGGGCAATACCGCCTTTGGCAGCAGAGTATGCCGGAACGGTCTGTCCTCCGAAGAAGGAAACCATGGATGCAATCGTAACGATTTTGCCATAGCCTTTAGGGAGCATGATTTTTGCAGCTTCCTGGCAAAGAATGAAAACAGAATTTAAGGCCCGTCCCGTTTATTTATCCTGGGAAGACCGTATCCGGGCTCATTTCCTTATTTGTTTTCTTTGATGATATATCGATATCTGGAAAAGAAAACGCACTATGCTTTTACTACAAAGAAATTAATCACAGGAATCCGGAACTTAAACTTTTTAGAAGCCCCTATGGGAGATTATATCCCCACCTATACACGAACGGATGTAACCGATGCCTTGCATGAAGCATTTGGTTTCCGAACGGATTACGAAGTCTTAAGTGCGTCTCAAATGAAAAAAATTATAAAGGCCAGTAAACTGTAAAAAAGTACTCAAAATTTACACCAATCAAAAAGGCTCGAAGCCCGTATTTACTAGGGTTTCAAGCCTTTTACTATTTTTTAAGTGTCAAAGATGGGATTTTACCTCCATGCGTTTTCAAATATTGTTAAATAGTCATCATCAGATAATGGCAGTGGATCAGCGGTAATATCACCACCTAAGACTTCATGAATCTTTGCAGGATATAACTTTAATTCGTCTTTGGTAATACCATCATCACTCATTTTAAGGTCACCACATCCGATGTCAGAAATCAGTCTATCTAAAGCGTTAATAAAATCTTTTCCACTGGCAGGATTTGCAACGCCCATTGCGGCAGCCATTTTTATCATATTTTCTTCGGATGCCTTTCTTTCGGCAAAGAAGTCATAATAAGCATGTGCAATTTCAATCAGTCCCGCACCATGAACAAGTTTATCATGAAAGCTTCCCATTACATGTTCCATTGTATGTGCGGAAGTACACATCATATAATAACCGGCAAAAGTATTAGCAAGAGCCATATATGCACGTGCTTCCTTATCATTTCCGTCTTTTACTGCACGAGGAAGATATTTGGCAACATATTCAATTGTCTTTAACGCAAACATTTCTGCCATAGGATGGTGATTGATGTTTACTACGGTTTCGGAAGCATGGAAAAATGCATCCATACCTTGATAAGCAGTAAGTTTTGCAGGAACACTCATCATCAGATCACTGTCAACAATAGAAAGCGTTGGGAACATGGACGGGAAGAAAATACCGGTTTTTTCCTGTGTTGTATCATTTGTAATTACGGAAGCAATATCAACTTCACTTCCAGTTCCTGCTGAGGTTGTAACGCATACAATAGGAAGTGCCGGATTTTCAGGCTGTTTTTTCCCTCCATTTGCTGATAATGAGTAGTCCCATATATCTCCGTTATTGGATGCCATGAGGGCAATGCATTTTGAACAGTCCATAATGGAACCACCACCCAATGCAATTACAAAGTCGCAGCCATTTTCCCTCATTGCTTTAGCTCCATCCATGACATTGATATCAGTAGGATTCGGGCGGATACCTTCAAATAATACATGTTCAACGTTGGCAGCATCTAATTCTTTTTCGAGTCTTTCAAGATAGCCATATTTCTTTACAGACTGACCACCGATTGCAATCAGTGCTTTTTTACCTGGAAGCTGTTCACTGTGTAATTCATTTAGTTTACCGGGACCAAACAATACCTTGGTAGGCATATAAAAATTAAAATTATACATGGTTTATACCTCCTGTTTTATGACTTTTCAGATGTACCTCTGAATTTGATTTAATTATATAATCAGGAGGTATGACGGTCACTATCTTATATTAAGCATTTTAGTGGCAATTTCTAATATTTGTCGCATGAGAGTTTTAGGTATTCTCTCGGAGTCATTTGATAATACTCTTTAAAAGCTTTATAAAAATTACTATGATTGCTGTAGCCAAGCAGTACAGAGATTTCCTCGATTGTCAGGGAAGCATTTTTCATTAGAAGAACGGCACGCTCCATTCTCTTTTCAAGCAGAATTTCAGTAAATTTTCTACCGGTTTCTTTGTGAAGGAGAGCAGAGATATAGTTCGGATGATAGGAAAAATGTGCAGCAATATCTTTTAGAGTAACCACATCCGAATGCTCTCCCATATAATCTATAATCTGTTCCGCAAGTGTTTTGGTGGCACTTTCGCTTTTTTCAATTCTATATCTTCGGGCGATTTCAAGCAGCAGCGTCTGGAGCATAGACTTTAAGATGCGTTGGGTATCTTCACCTTTGTCAGCATATTCTACTACCATCATTTCAAAGAGCGTACGGATAGCATGCTCTTTGGTAACAGGCAGATGAATATATTCATCTGAAAATTTATTCGTCTGTGGCTCGACAAAGAAACGAAACAGGTCTGAATCAGTATAAACGGTTGGTAGATATTCCCGGAAAAAGGAATCTTTGCGGATAAGCACACCGATGATTACTACATCTTCACTGCTGTCAGCACGCAAGGCATAGCCGCTGTAAGGCTGTCCAATATAACATTCATCTTCATTTATGGTGATGAGATTATTATATTTTTCTGATAATGCCTGATAGCTGTTTCTGTATGCGTAATTGATAAAGAAAAAATCCTGTCTGTGAAATGGTTCGTAAATCTGTTTTCCTTTAAATACACATATTAGGACATCTTCGTCTTCCTGTCCAGGCCAGTAAGAGGTTATATCACCGGTTACACCGGTATCCATCTGATGAAACGTCAGGTCAAGAGAATCAAAAGCTATTCCCAGTTTATTAATAGCAAGATCAATATATTTATTTCGCATAGACATACTCCTTTGAACAGTTCATATTATTGAATTATACAACTAAATATTAGAAAACACCACTAACATTATTAAGATAAAGTAGTGACGGTTACTTAGATTATTTATAGAATAGAAGACAAAACGATAAAATCAGGAGGCTTATCATGACAGAGGAAGAAAAATTAGATGCAGGACTTTATTATGATTTTTGGGATGCCAGTGTAAAAGGAAGAAAATTGAATGCGATCAAATTTTGTAGGGAGCTTCGCCGGATGCAGGATGCGGATGCCACAGAGGAAGAACAGGCAGTATTGATTGGAAAATACTTTGGCTCCGTAGGACGGGATGTGTGCTTATGTCCCGGATTTATGTGTGATAGCGGGAAAAATATCCATGTCGGAGACCAGTTTCTGGCAAACTACAATGTGACAATTCTTGATATTATGCCGGTTCATATAGGCGATTATGTGATGATTGGACCAAATACGATGATTACCACAGTCAATCATCCGATAACTCCGAAAGGTCGCAGAGAACATCTTGGCATTGGAAAACCGGTTACGATTGGTAATGATGTCTGGATTGGTGGAAATGTAACTATTCTGCCGGGAGTAACCATCGGTAATAATGTAGTCATTGCAGCCGGTGCTGTTGTTACCAAAGATGTCCCTGACAACTGTGTGATCGGTGGTGTGCCAGCAAAGAAAATTAAGGATATTGAGAACGATATCTTATAAGAAGGACAGATTCGGAAGTGTATCGCTATGAAGAAAAGAACTGCTGCAATATCAATAATAATTGTGTTGCTTATAATTGTGAGTGATAGAGGCTTAAAGAATCATAAATCTGCCCATAAATGGAATCAGTAAACGTCAAAATGTAGTAAAAGAGACAGATGATATCACCGAAGATATTGTAACCACAGATAGTACGCAAGATATGCCAACAGCGAAAACTGAGACTGAGTCACAGCAAGAAGATACTTCTGTAAATGGAAAATTGAAAATTAGTATGGATTTTGCACATTCAAATACGCAGGCATCTAACCAGTATATGGAAATGAAGTTGCTAATGGAACATATACTTTTCATATCGAGGGAACCTCATACTGGTCGAGTATAGTACATTACCAGGGAAATGTTGATATGGGAGCTTCCGAAAATTCATTGTTGGATGTAGAAGTTGTATACACAGAAGAAACAAATCAGAACAAAAATATGCTGTCTAATGTCACTGCAGAATACATAATCGAAGAATGAAATGTTAAAAGCTAATAAAGAAAATGATGAAGATAATGACAGAATATGAAAAATCACAACTTGGTTTACCACATATATTTGATGAAGCAATGACCAAAATGTATTATGAAGCAGCAAAGCTGTCTGACGAATACAACAGAACTTCCTATGACGATACAGAAAAGTTGTCACTGTTGCTATCGCAGTTATTAAAACATGTAGGTGAAAATGTAAGAATTATGCCTAATTTCCACTGCGAGTATGGTCATAACATAACGATAGGCAATAATGTATTCATCAACTTTAACAGTATCATCATGGATAATGCAGAAGTCATTATTGGAGATGATGTGAGAATTGGACCAAATGCAGGTATTTATACTGTAAATCATGCAATTGTTCCGGATGAACGGGCAAAAGGAATCTGTATTTGCAAACCTGTTCATATTGAAAATAAAGTATGGTTTGGTGCAGATGTAAAAGTGTTAGCAGGGGTAACAATAGGTGAAGGATCAATTATTGGGGCTGGTAGTGTTGTGACAAAAAGCGTTCCAGCAGGTGTTATTGCAGCCGGTAATCCATGCAAGGTAATCCGAAAAATAGATGAAAATGACCGAGTATAAATTAGATAATGAGAGTAATTCTTATTTATCTAATATGTATTGTTTTATACGGTTATGATAAGATATATAATCATAACCGCCAGTTTTAACATAATTATAATGCTAAGGAATCTTCTGCATCTACCCACATCTGCAAATTTCCATCAAAATATAACTTGCATATTCTAATGGTTCATCAATTGCAAGAGATGTCAAAGCACATTCTGATCCAGGTGTAGTCTTTAAATTCTTTTCTACTTCCCAACAGTCAATGCGAAGCATATAGCCTGCATTGGTATAAACATCAATACTGTTACACTGTGGATTGTATTCTGCAAATATTGTTCTCATCGTATCTTATCTCCTTATCAATCATCAATTACAAAAATCAGAAGCATTTCAATCAGTTCACCATGTCAGTTTTATTTTGTGTTATACTGTTTTATAGATTTTTCTTGCCCTTGTATTTGCCCTTATCAGAGTTCATAAACACTGAAGGGATGATATAACACAAGGGAAACAATAAGGGAAAGTTCACCTGCTACAAATCCAGTGTTTTCAAGGGTTTACAGAGAATTTAATAACAAAATATAACAGTTATTAAATCTCTTAAACAGGTGAAATCTCAATCCCGGCAAGAACGACCCCACCAACATTCCTGTCCTCAACGGAGGTCTGGTTCTGAAAACAGCCTGCAGCCAGACCTATGCCGGTGACGCCGAAGCGATTGCCATCGCCCGCAGTCTCTGCGAAAGCCATGACATCCCCTATCAATTTTTCCTGAACCGCTCGGACATGCGGGGAGGCTCCACACTGGGTTCCCTCCTGTCCGCCAACATGCCCATGCGCACCATGGACGTAGGGCTGCCACTCCTGGCAATGCACTCTGCCCGGGAAACCATGGGAGCATCGGATCAGGAAGCACTTCAACGGCTGATGACCGTGTTTTTCAGCCGGTAACTCCCATAAACGAAATGGCTTGCACCATGATAGCAGAACCACTATGGTGCAAGCCATTTTTCTTAATTATTTGACGCTTTGGGCAGGAGTATGCGAAAATAGAATTAACCTATTCTTTTTCAGACAGGAGGTATCAAATCATGAACCGATGGCAGCGACACATCATGCTGATCATGACCGGGCTTTCCCTGACGGGATATACCGCCGGAGCCACAGATGTACCGGTCGTGGCGACACCCCCGGCAACACTGTCCGGACCGAAACTCATGCAGACAGGGAATGTCTCATCTCTGACGGAACAGAAAAAAACGGATCTGTCTGCACAGGCCAGTCCGGCAAAAGGCTCTGTCACCGAAGCACCGGCAGGCACAGCCGTTCCCGTTACTGGATTTATGGATAAAAATTCGGGACGCTCAGTTATCCTGACGGCAGGAAACAGGCCGGCAGCTCTGTTTATCATCTCTTCCGTTGCCAGTTCTACCAATACAGCTTATGGGGAACTCGCAAAAAAGACCTATGCTGCATACAGGGGCCAGGTAAATTTCTTTGTCGTCCAGACCGGCCGGAATGACAAAGTAGAGAACTGGCTGAAAGAAGAAGCATTCCCCTTCCCCATTATCGTGGGAAAACACAGCCTGTATACCCGCTCTACACCACGGTTGGTACTAATCGATCCGGACGGACACGTACGCTACCGGCTGCACAAAGACCTGCCTGAAATAGATGTGCAGAAGGCCTTTCACGACACGATAACAGCGCCGGTTCCTCCCGATGCCGTCCAAAGGCAGAAACGGCTCGATGATATCGTCAAAGAACAGCATACTCGTGACCGGGAGCTCCGGTCGGACGATTCCTTCTCTCCCCTGGCGTCACAGACACTGCTCTTGTCACTCCTCTATCCGAAAGAACTGAATCAGTCCTTCCCTGAACCAGCCTGGCAGGATTTGTCTCTCGCCAGCCTTTTCTGGTACTATGGTGATACGGCAGGGGCAGAAAATCATCTGGACCAGCTGACCGTTCATGCACCGGACAGTCCCATCCCCTATGGCATCCGCAGTCTCTATTATCTGATGGATGGAAATCCCGGGACAGGGTATATCAACGTCCTGCAGGGCCTCGAAAAAAATCCCTGCGATATTCCCCTGAACAGCCTTGCTATGATGTATGAATACATGACGGGCCAGAATGACAAAGCCGTCCATCATATGCAGATAGTGGTTGACGCCCACCCGGAATGGAAAAAAGACCGGACACTCAGTTACATCATCAGCCGCAATTATATTTCGTTGAATCAGAAAGATACTGGCCTTGCCTATTACCGGGACTATCTGTCCCGCGATAAAAATCCCGCCCGGGGTCACCTGGACTACGCCCGGCTTCTGACCCAGGCCGGTGCATACAACGAAGCCCTGGATGAATGCCGCGCTGCCCGTAACGCCCTGCCTGTAGAAGAAAAAAACAGGTACTGCCGGTTCGTTGGCAGTACCTATCAGCAGGAAGCATGGATTCAATGGAAACTGGGAAATACGGTACAGGCCCTGTCCAGTGCCAGCAAAAGCATCGACCTTTTGACAGCCCACAATCAGAGCATCCCCCAGAGCTGGTATATCCTGAAGGCCGCCATCGAGCAGTCACTGGGCCAGCATATCGCTGCCAGGGCTGACTGGAAAGCCTCGAGACACCGCCAGAACCCATCTCATCCCTTCTTCCCGTAGTTAGATTATAATCAAGATACTAAAAAGGAGCGGACCCGTTTCTATGTAACCGTCTTGCAGACGGAATGCATAGGACAGGTCCGCTCTTTTTGCTTTATGAACAAGTCGTCAGGGACGACGTATTCTTTTATAAGAAGGAAGCAAAGGTACCAGCTAATACGACCGACGTAATGGTAACAGTGACAAACCCACCGACCAGCATGGACGGGAACATACGGCTCATGAGGAATTCCTTTTCTTCAGGAGACGTTGCCAGAGAATCACAGGTCGATTCCGTAATGATGATATTGGGCGGGAAGCCATACAGGGCTGTAAGGCCATTGGCGAAAGCCAGGTAGAACGAAATATGAAGAATACGGGCGGCAATAAAGGCAATGATCGCCATACCGACGACACCGATGATAATCAGGATAAACATCGGTCCAATGATGGACAGCAGCATTTCCTGCGTGCAGTCTTTCAGGCCATCAAATATGAACATCATCAGTGCAAACATACAAATACCATAGGAATTGGCCTTATTCAACGCATCGCGGTCCAGGAACCCGATGGTACAGAAAATAACACCAAATACGAGGGCCCAGATAGCACCGGAAATTCCCGTTGCCGAACCAGCCAGTGTCGCCAGCCATGCGACAAAGCCCAGTTTGCCCAATTTTACGACCGTCGTATCGAACTGGGCCGGCAGCTGTGGCAGAATCGTTTTAGCGTGACTGACGCCTACGGCGGCATTGGCATTTTCTACAGCGTGTTTATCAGCTTCACTCATAGTGATTTTCCCTGCCCGGAACAATTTCAGCTGTTGTTTTCCGTACGTTTTAAGGCATACAGCCGTCAGCGGATAGCCGGCAAAGCCTTGTACACAATAGATAGTAATGGCGAAGACGGCAGCCGTCACGAGCCCGGCCTTGGCAGCGGCCTGCTGCATGATTGTAGCCGCGACAATCCCGCCGGTCAGAGCCGGAAGTCCGGTAATCATGAGGGTCCGGTCCATGAACAGGGGGCACAGGAACCAGCAGGCTGTACACATCCCGACCAGACCAGCCAGGCAGATAACAATGGTCCGCCATTGCATCATGAGCTGTTTCAGGCTGAGCACGGTCCCCATATGGACCAGCAACAGAAACAGGCCCAATGTAGCACCAAACGGCAGCAGAACACTATCGGTAATCAGATTGTACGGCAGGACAAACCAGTAGCCCAGCAGCATTAAGATAGCCGTAACAAAGACAGATGGTACCCAGGCATGAGTAAGTTTGTCTACCCATTCACCGGCAATATAGAATATAGCGCAGATAGTAAAAGCTAATGCAAAGTTATACATACAATCACCCTTTCTTGTATGCAGCTGCCAGACGATCCCCACCGTGACAGCCTTTTATATCCATGATTTTGTATTAACTATTCTGTTTCAGCCAGTCGATGGCCATCTGGGCATAGACCCGTGACCCGCCGGCAAGAACCGATTCATCCGAGGTAAAATAATTGCTGTGATTCGGATAAGTCGCGTTACAAGCCGGATTATACGTGCCGACGAAGAGGAAGCACCCTGGCTTATCTTCCTGGTAGAAAGAGAAGTCTTCGCCACCCATGATCAGATCACTTTCGTGGATGGCATCGGCGCCCAGAACTTCCGTCACGGCCTGACGGGCAATATCGGTACAGGCATCGTCATTGATGGTAGGCAGGATGAGGAACTGATACTCCAGTTCTGCAGAAGCACCATAGGCCTTCGCTGTTTCTTTTACAATCCGTTCCATTCGTTCTTTCAGTTCCGGCCCGATTTCGCGGCGGAAATACCGTGTCGTCCCTTCCAGTACGGCTTCGCCGCTCACGATATTCCAGCGGTCGCCACCCTGGAATTTGCCGACCGTCACGACGACGGGATCAATGGCATAGAGCTGGCGGGATACAATGGACTGGAGATTCATGACGATAGCCGAACCGACGACGACAGCATCGACACCGGACCAGGGCTGGGAACCATGAGACTGGACTCCATGGATCCGGATGGTGAATTTATCCGTCGCTGCCATGAACGGACCCGTACGGATAGCGATTTTACCGGCAGGGACGCTGGACCAGATGTGAGCGCCAAAAATAGCCCCTATTTCAGAAAACCAGTTGCCAAACTGCTTCATGTAATTGGCTCCTTCTCCCGTTTCTTCACCTGGCTGGAAGACCAGGTATACATCGCCCCGTATCTGATCCCGCATATCCATGAGCATCCGGGCCGCACCGAGGAGCATGGAAATATGATTATCATGACCGCAGGCATGCATCCGTCCAGGTACATCCGAAGCAAAGGGAAGGCCCGTTTTTTCTTCTACCGGCAGCGCATCGATATCGGCCCGCAAGGCTACGGCTTTACCAGGCTGCGTACCGGATATCTTCGCAACAAGACCGGTATTCTTTGCCGGGTTGATCTCATACGGGATACCCCATCCGTCCAATGTTTCCGCTATCCGACGGGTCGTCTCCGTTTCTTCAAAACTGAGTTCCGGATGCTGATGAAATTCCCTGCGCAGCCGGATAATGTCATCACGATACAAATCCATCAGATTGTCTTGTTTCATATTCATTCACTCCATTCGTATATAATACTAATAATAATCAATCCGTTTCATTACTATACAGCAATATAAATTCCATATTTTGAACGTAATTCTAAATTATTCACCCTTTATTCTTTATAATATCATATTGATATTATTATATTCCGTACACGTGTACATGTATCATTCGGTATCTTCATTTATTTTCGTTCTAGCTAGAATATAAAATCATTGCTTCTATGATATTACGTTCTTCATGACTTGATTATACGTCAATATCAATAAATTGTAAAGTGAATTATTATATATTTAAATTTTTAAACTAATATTTTTTCATAATCTTTCATGTTTTTATTATTTTTGCATAAAACGGATTTTACGCAAATTGTCCATTGTAAAAGCACATATATCATTGAATTATTTACTACACCGTTTCGTTCCGTGCTTATTTATTACTAAGACGCATTTTTGCTCATTTAATTTTTATGCAATATTGTAGGAAAGGATATTCTAATAAAATTAATAAGTTAAAAGTCCATATTACTTATTACATTAAACTTTATCTATTCGCTATGAAATTCTCCCAAAGAGGACAAACCGGTAATTCGTACGTTTTAGGCATACAGCTTAGCTTGCCAACACATATTATTTATGATATGTACTTTCGAAAAAGAATATTATCTTTTCTGGATAAAAAGTACCACAAAACCCGCCTGTATCGTCTTCTACCCTGGTATCCATGAAAGAGAGATAGTATAATTGATCTATATTTATTGACAGAAAAAGGTGACGAAACTATCTACCATAAATGGTTATGTCCCCTCATATAAACGGGCACAGCTTACCGATGACCTGCATGAATTAGCCAGATTCCGGACAGACTATGAATTCATGACCAAAGCAACGATGCGAGCCATCATAAAGAACTCAAAAACCATAAAACAGGAATGAGAAAAATATAGCACGTATGAAAACCAAACAAAAAATGCTCACGAAGCCTATTACAGCAGACTTTGCGAGCATTTTTTTATTTTAAAAGTGTCAAAGATGGGAGTATATCACATCCGGATTCAAAAGAATACTCCTCTCTTCCTCCCCACCAAAACACCGCAATCCTGCCCTCTACCGATATAGTTGACAGTTCAACTATATCGCATACAACACGATCTTCGACGAACGACCTACGATGAACGGCCCTTCCATCATCTGAATTTCTGATTAATCTTCTTTCTATAACATAAAAAGGTATTAGTCCAGATTTTGTGGTGTGGTCACCCCTAGTCC
>NZ_QSFA01000017.1 GCF_003467125.1 Megasphaera sp. AM44-1BH | reverse complement strand
GGAGGAAATCGTGCTATTTAGAGGCGACGAGGGCTGCGGCATGTTCGCTCTTGTAGGAGCCGAATCCGACGGCAAAGGAGCCTTTGTCATCGGGGGCGAAATCCAAGGGATGGAGTTATCATCACTATCCCATTATTCAGGAAGAACAGCTGAAGAAATTGCTGAAGGCAATAGATGATTTACCTGATAACTACATGATCATCTAGTTCCTGTAAGTCCTAGTTATCTGAATACACGGCTGACAAAAATGTGCAAAAAGATAGGAATACCCCATATTGGTGTTCACTCTTTGCGTCATATGGCCGCTACGTATGCTCTGAATGAAGGGGCATCTTTAACGACTGTACAGTCAATGTTAGGGCATACAAACATACGGACTACGTCCATCTACTTACATCCCTTGGATAGTAAAAAGAAGGAGGCTGCACAAATCATGGGAAAACACTTTGATAAAATGCGGAAAGGGTAGATAGTTACAATAACGTTTATATATGGGAGAGAACGTGTATTGCGTTCTCTCTTCTTTTTTTGTTTTTTATGAATACTAAAACATGTTAATAAAGAAAGAATGATTTCAATTGTTCTTAAATGATGTCAAATGAAGGAGGTGATTATATTATCTTTTAAATATTTTCATCAAGCTCCTAAGGATTATAAAGTTTATCCTATCATAGGAAAAAACTAAAGTTTTTTCCATAAGTCAAGAAAGAGACTGTATAGCAAAGAAAGGTGGTCATATTATGAGTAAATCTTTGAGGAAACGTAATATCGAAAAACAGTTAAACAACAGAAAGGAATATTATGACAGGGAAGAGAAAGAAAAGAAAACCGTCCAAATAAATACTCGGTGTACAGCTCATACAAAGAAAATACTTGATGAAAAAGTAAAGGAAAGCGGCTTAACCGTATCCGAATATATAACACGCTTGATTGAAGAGGGGCAGGTCAATGTTTATCCCGACAGTAGGAAGTTAGCTGAACAGTTAGCTGAAATCAAGTATAAGCTTAGCTGGATAAAAGGAACGAACGATGATCGGTTGCAACAATTCTATCAGGACACAACCAGATTCTTGGAACAACAAGAAAGCGATATAGCGAAGTTTCTGATGAATAAAAGCGAGGAAGAATAGCAATGGCGGTCTTCATAATCAAAAAGCAAGGTAATTTCACATTGAAGGGAATGCTTGATTATCTGAGGGATATGGAACGGCATCACAATAAGATTGCTTTTTACGATTGTTTCGGCGTGAATCCTATGAATCCGGCAGAAGGCATGATGATGACTAAACTGCTCATGAATCAGACGCAGGGAAGACAATATAGACATCTGGTCTTATCTATCAGTGACTGGGAGAGCCAGGAGAAGAATATACGCAAACTTTGCATTGCGTCGGTCGCTATGGCTAATTACATCTTTACTACTGAGAAGTGTCAGGTGGCATGGGCAGTGCATACGAATACGAGTCATTATCATGCACATTTTGTATTGAATTCAGTCCGGTATAGTGATGGAACCCGGGTGAACTTCAGATTCATAGATTTGCTCAGGTACAAATTGAAAGCAAGTGTTTGCCTGTCGAACGTGAATTTAGAATCGGTCCGATATAGTGAATATGAACGGAGATACTTGGAAGAACATTTTGCTTAAAGGCATAATTATTATCTGAAAATACCACAGACAAGCTACTGGATGTCATGCACGAATGCAGCTACGTCCAAAAGAATGGGAAGAATCAGTTCCATGGATATAAGTATGCCACCAGTGCCGATGTACTGGAAAAGGTGAACCAGTCCTTCGTCAAGCATGGCATCATCTCATTGGCCAAGCCGGAACTCTTCGACCTGACCGATGTGACGACCCTTAAGGGGAATGTTGAAAAGCTGGCTACCATCCAGATGACGATCACCTTGATGGACGTCGAAACCGGCGAAACCTTTGAAATCGTAGGTATCGGTTCCGGACAGGATGCCGGAGATAAGGCTGTCATGAAGGCTGAAACGGCGGCCATAAAATATGCCTATATGCTGACCCTGAACATCAGTACTGGTGATGACCCAGAAGCTGACACAAAGACCGATGAACATACATTGGCCAGTACAGGGAGTAACGCCACCTGCCAAACGACGCCAAACGAGGTCAAACGGGCTCCCCATCCCAGCCGACAAGGTGCAAATACAACGGGAAAAGCCCACGTCTGTGCCGACTGCGGTGCTCACATCAGTGATAAAGTGGCAGCCTATTCCAAGCAACAGTTCGGCAAGCCTCTCTGCATGCGATGTCAGCACGAAGCAAGGGAAAGCGCATGACTATAGTTAATGACTTACTTTGAATTATCATACAGCAGTATAGTATGATTTTTAATTAAAAAAATAAGGCTCTGTCTGTCCGACAGAGCCTGAAATTTGTGTTTTGAGTTTAATAAATTAAGAAAAGGGGTGCAGAAGGGGTGCAATGTACGACAAATCTTTTGTAAGTAACACTGATAAACCGCATGGTTAAGCGATTTAAAAAAGATAAAAAAAATAGGTGAATCGGCTTGGGAAGCTCGTATTCTACCACTGAATTACACCCGCATATAATAGGTACTGTATTAGTTTAACAGTAAACCCCCATTTTGTAAAGACCTGAATTTCAAACCTTTACAAAACAGGGGTGCCACACATAGTATCAGCGGTTGTAGCCCGGTGCATAGTTGCGGTATGTCCGGTTTTGATCCTGCTGATTTTGCCGGTGCTGGTCATTTGGCTTTGGCATCGGTTTTTTGTAGGACTTTTTCTTTTTGCGGTTTGCTTCTGCCCGCTGACGTTCTTTCTTTTCCCGTTCGATGCGCTTTTTTTCTTCCTGTTCGCGTTTCTTGCGGATTTGTTCTTCTTTTTTCAAGTCTTTTTTTTGATTCCAAAGAGAAGTCTGCTGATCGTTGTGCATGGCTATGGGATTGTGTGCATAGCCATCAAAATGAGTATCCTGTGCAAATGCGGCACCACCTGCCAGTGCTGCGGCTGTAATAGACAAAGCAATAAGGCGTTTTATCTTCATATGTATCCCTCCTTCTTGTGTTTATTAGTATACGATTTGATTGTGACAATTTGGTAGCGGCGTGGCTTCGTTTCCTTCACAAAACCGATGAATTTTAAAAACGGCGTCAGAACCGTGTTTTTTTCTTCCTTATATAATACCTATATATATGGCAAAAAAAAGACGCTGCGACACGAGGTCACAACGTCTCTGGGGAGCTGATTAGTGAGCCGACGGGGCAGGCGCTGCTTCTTTCTGTGTGGAAGCAGCCTGCTGGCGGGCTTCATATTTGTCCATGTTGCGGGCAAAGAGTCCGGCCAGCATGGAGCCTGTGATCTGATGGACAGCGGCACCTACAGCGGCCGGGATAGCGACAGCCGGGGCAAAGTAGATGGAGCAGATAGAAAGAGCAAGGGCATCATTCTGCATGCCGACTTCCAGTGTAACTGAATGCTGCTGGCGTTTGCCAAAACCAAGTTTTCCCGTGATGAAATAGCCGAGAGCAAAACCGAACAGATTGTGCAAGAGGACGAGGACGACCATGAATACGCCGAGGGAAACGATTTTAGCACCATTGACAGCGACGACACCCCCGAGGATGGAAAGAACGGCAAAGGCGGATACGAGAACGAGGACCTTCTGCATCTGTGCCAGATAGGTTTCACCGACAAGACGATGGACGAGCAGGCCAAGAACGAGCGGTACGAGGATGACTTTCATGACTGTCATGGCCATAGAAAGGAAGGATACCGTAACCCACTGGCCGGCCAGTGCCCAGACGAGGAAAGGCATCATGACAGGTGCCAGCAGCGTCGATACGGTTGTGATGGAAACGGCCAGAGGAACATCACCTTTGGCAAGGAAGCTCATGACATTGGATGCCGTGCCGCTGGGGCAGGAGCCGAGAAGAACCATGCCGACAGCCAGTTCCGGAGTCAGGCCGAATACCATGACCAGGGCATAGGCGACAAGGGGCATAATGGTGTAATGGCAGACCGTGCCGGCGAGGACTTCGCGGGGACGCTGGAGTACGAGTTTAAAATCCGACGCATGGAGTGTCATGCCCATGCCGAACATGACGACTCCCAGAAGCCAGACCGTATTTTTTACAGCCCAGGTGAAACCGGAAGGAACGAAATAACCGCCCACGATAGTGAGTAATACGAGCCAGGTAAGATTTTTCCCTACGAAACCGCTTAGTTTTGTAACAAAGTTCATCATAATTGCATACCTCCGAATAAAAAATATAAATGTAAGATTGCTGCAAATAACAAACGGCTGATTGCGTTTACCTGGAGTTAAAAAAAACGCTTTGCCTCTTAGAAAGAGACAAAGCGTTATAGCTCTGCGGTACCACTCTTATTGTCGTGAACGACCACTCTACTGACATCACCGAAAGATTTCTCTGACGTTCAATGCCGGACAAGATAACGGTTGTCAATCGGCCACGCTTACTTGCTTTGCTTTCAGCTGGCAGCTCCTGGGTGATATTCCTTATAGTCTTTACATCCTGCCTCTCACCATGCAGCAGGTTCTCTGTACTGTCAGGGTCTGTAAGTACTTTTCCCAATCAACACTGTTTGGTTGTTTGCTTGATGCGTATTATACGCTACCATGGGAGAAGAAGTCAAGCCCTTTTTGTAAATTTATTAAGTTTATGTTTGCAACACAATAAATAATTAAACGTTGTACGGCGATTTTTTGCGTTACGTCATTAGGACATGTATATAAATAAGACGAGATATCCATGCTAAACAGGAATAATATCATTTCGCAAGTAGCATGCAAAAAATTTTACGGTTTTCGTTAAACGTAAAAGGTACCGGAATTACAGGCTTTATCCTGGGGTTGACAAATCTTTTTACGGAAAAATCGGGACTTTACAAACGTTGACATCGTGATATACTGTCAAACATCAAGTTCACGACGGCTGCAGCCTAAGAGCTGTAAGAGTGAGCTTAAATAATTAATCAGACATTCTGGTCACACATTCCATCAAAACGTACAGAAAGGTCGTGTTCCTCATGGCACATTTTAATCCCGTAACCCCCGAATTGGTAGAAGAACTGAAACGCGTAATGAGCCCGAAACAAGTAAAGACTGATGAAGATTACCTCGTAGCCTATCAGACAGACGAAGAAGGGAATTCTCATTATTTCAGCAAACCGGAAGTCGTCGTATTCCCGGAATCGACGGAACAGGTCGTAGAAATCGTCAAACTGGCGAATAAATATCTCGTCCCAATTACCCCGCGTTCAGCTGGCTCCGGTGTTGCCTGTGGCGCTATCCCTGTATATCATGGTATCGTCGTCGAACTGGAACGGATGAATAAGATTCTCAAACTCGATCCGGACAACATGTACGCTGTCTGCCAGACTGGCGTCATCACCGGGGATTTACAGCGTGAAGCTGCCCGTCATGGCCTTCTGTATGCCGGCGACCCTTCCAGTGCCGACAGCAGCCAGATCGGCGGCAACGTAGCTAATAACGCCGGCGGCAACAAGGCTGTAAAGTATGGCACGACCCGTCATCAGGTATACAGCCTGAAAGTCGTAACTCCGACGGGGGAAGTCGTAGAAGCCGGCTCCCGTCTGAAAAAGAGCTCTACCGGCCTCTGCCTGGAACAGCTCTATGCCGGTTCCGAAGGCACACTGGGCATTATCACGGAAGTTACGGTAAAACTCTATCCCCAGGCTCCGTATGTATTCAATATGGTCTGCGTATTCAAGACCGATGATGAAGCCTTTGCCCTGCCGAATAAGATTCTGAAAGCTGGTATCGATCCGACCAGTATCGAATTCATGGATAATGAAGCTCTGGTCATGACTTGCAAATTCCTCGATATGAAGATGCCGCACGTCGATGAAGGCTGTGATTACGTCATCGTCACGGTAGAATCGTTCAATGAAGAAGAATCGGACCGCAAGATGGAATTGCTCTGTGATCTGGCTGAAAACAATGGTTCTATCGATGAATTCGAAGCCGATAAACGTATCTGGACGCTGCGCAAACAGTTTGCCGAAGCGGCCCGTGACGTAGATAAGATGTTCCAGACGGAAGATTTTGTCGTGCCTCTCGATAAGATTCCTGATATCACCAAACAGATTCCGGAACTCCGTGAAAAATACGGCCTGTATTGCGTAACTGTTGCCCATATCGGCGATGGCAATATCCATGTTCTGCCTTTGAATAAAGAAGGCCTTTCTCCGGAAGAATGGTTCAACAAGATTAAAGCCTTCCATCGCGACCTGTTCCCACGCGTCTATGCTCTGGGCGGTAAAATGTCCGGTGAACACGGCATTGGTTTCAAGAAACTCGATGAATTTGCTAAATGCACGCCGGCTCCGGAACTGCATGTCATCAAAGCAATCAAGAAAGCATTGGATCCAAACAACATCATGAATCCGGGCAAACTCGTCGATATGACAGGCGATTTTGTTCAGGAATAAATATACAATAAAAACAGTTGTCAGGGTGTTCTGGTTTTGATCATCCCTGGCAGGGGGTTAAGATAAAAATAGGTTGTCTCATGAAGCTATGATTGCTTTGTGAGACAACCTATTTTAGTTTAGAAAGAAATATCATATGCTGGGGAGAATTAGAAATGACGGCTTTCCCGGAGTCCTTCGTATTGGGCAAGAAGGTCTGGCTTTTCCTCGCTCTTGTATACGAAATCCGGTTCGGCGGCAACGGCTTTTTCTACAGCCGCTTTGAAGTCGTAGTATACCTGCCATTTGGATTCTACCAGTTCTTTTCCAGTCTGACGCAGGAGAAATGCCGGATGATAGGTCGGCATGACCGGGATGTCATGCCAGGTGAACCATTTTCCCCGGTTGCGCATAATGCTGGCCGTGTGGCCATAAAAATACTGGAAGGCTACCTTGCCGAGGCAGACGATGACTTTTGGCTGTACCAGTCCGATTTCTTTCACGAGATGAATATTGGCACAGGCCTTTCCTTCTTCCAGCGTAGGAGTCCGGTTATTTTTAGGACGGCATTTGACAATGTTGGTCACATACACGTGATCCCTGGTCAGGCCGACACTCCACAGGGCTTTGTCGAGAAGCTGGCCGGACGGTCCTACAAGAGGGACGCCATATTCATCTTCGACGCCCCCAGGTCCTTCGCCGACAAACATAAGCGGTGAAGCCGGGTCCCCGGAATACCGTGTCGGGCCCCTGTTTCCTTCGTGGCGCAGTTTGCAGGCATCACAGTTCATGAGATTCTGGAGCCATTCTTTCATCTTGTCATCACTCATCGCATTCTGCCTCCCCATGATCTGCTGTCAGGCCGGCCATGCTGGCACCGGTGACCGTGCAGATACAGGAGACCGGCAATAACACCTGCAGTCCCCGTTGGCCGGCACTGATACTGATGGTATCAAAATTCTCAGCAGATGTATCAATATACGTCGGAAATTGTTTTTTCATGCCAATGGGGGAACAGCCACCACGGATATATCCAGTGATGCCGGGCAGGTCTTTGACATGGAGCAGTTCCACGTGCTTGTTACCGCTTACTGCAGCTGCCTTTTTCAGGTCCAGTTCCCGGTCGCTGGGAATACAGAAGACGACGATTCCGGTCCTATTGCCCTTACCGACGAGGGTCTTGAATAACCGGGCAGCATCCAATCCCAGCTCAGCCGCCGCATGAATGCCAGACAAATCATCTTCTGTATAAGCATATGTTTTGGTATCGTACATGATTTTATGCTTGTCCAGAATGCGCATAACATTCGTTTTCTTCACCTTTGCCATGCTCCGTTCCTCCCATTCCAGTCGTTTCGATACTACTATAGCATAGGAAGACAGTGATTTCCAGGAGTTTTCTTATACTGGGACGTGTATCAGCCGTTGCATTGCCTGCCAGCCTTTTATATAATAAATATGCGGGTTTGCATTTTTGTATTAATGGGGGTGGGTTTATGAAGATAGCAGCGGTACAGGCAGCCATCAGCTATGGCGATGTAGATGCCAATTATCATATAGCCGATCAGGCCGTAGAAGCGGCGGCTGCAGCAGATGCCGATATTGTCGTGTTATCAGAGTTGTGGAATACGTCGTTTTATCCACCAGATGTCTATAATCTGGCCGATGAAGAGGGAAAGAGAACAAAGGCTTTTCTTTCCGATGAGGCAAAACGGCATCATGTTCACATTGTTGGGGGTTCTGTAGCCAATAAAAAGCAGGGAAAGTTGTATAATTCGACTTTTGTTGTAGACAGGACGGGTCAGGTTGTCGGAGAGTATGACAAAGTACATCTGTTTACGCCGGGAAAGGAAGATACCGTTTTTACGCCGGGAGATCCTCTCAATATTTTTGAATTAGATGGTGTGAAAATGGCGTCGATTATCTGTTATGATGTGCGATTTGGCGAATGGGTGCGTATGGCAGCGCTGGCCGGCGCGCAGATCCTTTTCGTACCGGCGGCCTGGCCCAATCCGCGGTTGGGACACTGGCAGATCCTGAATCAGGCACGGGCCATTGAAAATCAGATGTTTGTCGTAGCTGTCAACAGTTGCGGCAAGGCCGGAGAGTATCAGTTCTGTGGCGGTTCCATGATTATCGATCCCTGGGGCAAGGTCCTTTCCCAGGCAGATGGACGGGAGCAGATTATCACCAGTGATGTCGATTTGTCTGTCATCGAAGGCATCCGTCATAGCATCAATGTATTCCGTGACCGTCGGCCGGAATTATATCATCTCTGATATGCCCCGATTATAGATAAGTGAGGAAGTGTTGGTATGGAAGGGGCTATACATGGCCTGCAGGGTATTTTTGAAGTTATTTTTATTATTTCCATCGGCTTTATTTTGTCCCGTAAGGGATGGTTTGATAGCAGTACGAGCGCTCTTTTGACGAAGATTGTCATGAAAGTGGCGCTGCCCTTTTATATGGTAGTTAACATGGTCCGGGATTTTACGCATGATTCATTGGTACAGATTGCGCCGGACCTGGTACTGCCTTTTACTTCTATTTTCCTGGCCTACTTTGTAGGCCGGCTTGCGGCGGCAGTCCTGCATATCCGCAAGGACCGGCAGGGGATATTCATTACCTGCTTTTTTATTGCCAATACGATTTTTATCGGCCTGCCTGTTAATCTGGCCTTGTTTGGTCCTAAAAGTGTACCATCGGTCATGCTTTATTATATGGCTAATACGACCATGTTCTGGACACTGGCGGTGTATCATATTGTCAATGATAGTACAGGGGGAAAGCATATGCCGCTCTTTTCTGTGCAGACGATTAAAAAGGTTTTTTCACCGCCGCTGGAGGGCTTTCTCATCGGCCTCGTTCTGGTTATGCTCGACGTGAAGCTGCCTGATTTTCTGGTCATGAGTTTCCAATATGTCGGAAACATGGCAACGCCGTTGTCCCTGATTGTCATCGGCATTGAAATGAGCCTCATTTCCTGGAAAGACATTCATTGGGACCGGGATATCATCGGCGCCTTATGTGGCCGGTTCCTCATCTGTCCCTGTTGTGTGCTGGTGCTGCTGCCATTTATCCCTATTACGGATATGTCGGCCAAGGTATTTACCATGCAGGCCAGTATGCCGGCTATGACGCAAATGACCGTCGTGGCGAAATCCGTCGGTGCTGATGTGCAATATGCCACCGAAATCAGTTTCCTGTCTATTGCTCTTGGATTGGTGGTCATTCCCCTGTATATGGCTATTGTCGGTTGAGATAAAGAATTATATAATAGTAAAAGGACGGCTGTCCCAATGCAGATGCCGTCCTTTTTAGTTGAAACGATGAAATAAAAGGAGTAAGCCATGTCTCTCTATGATGAATTTTCTAAGAAGGTGCAGCAGTATGCTCCTGCTGCCTTTGAATTGAATTATGCGATTGCCAATGATCCCGAGTTATCCGGGGAAGAATATCATGCCTGTGCCCGTCACATAGCGGCCTGCCGGGATGCCGGCATGGATGTGACGGAACGGTTCAGCGGACAGGCAACCGCCTATAAGGCGGTTGCCTGCCATGCGGAATCGCCGGTTTTGCGGGTAGCCGTCCTGGCTGAATACGATGCTCTTCCCGATATCGGTCATGGCTGCGGTCATTCGGCTGGCGGTGCTATCAGTTTTCTAGCCGGAGCTGCGTTTCATGCCATGACGGATCTGCCCGTCTCTGTCGATGTCATCGGCACGCCGGATGAAGAACTGCGGGGTGGCAAAATTCCCATGTGCCAGCAGGGGATTTTCAAGGACTACGATCTTGCCATAATGGTCCATATGTCGTCGTGTCAGACGACGCCCAATTCCCGCTTTCTGGCCCTCGATGATTATCGCATCCGGTTTCACGGACAGACGGCCCATGCGGCAGCCCATCCGTGGAAAGGCCGGAATGCACTGAACGGGGCCATGCTGGCCCTCCATGCTATCGATATGATACGTCAGCATGTAAAGCCCGATACGCGGATTGGCACGTATATCGTCCATGGTGGCACGGCTTCTAATGTCATTCCCGATTACGCCGAGGTAGAATGCTGTGTCCGCCATTCCACCCGGACCTATCTCAACGAAGTGGTCCAGCGCCTGATGCATTGCTTTGAAGGGGCAGCTATTGCTACGGAAACGACCTTTGATGTATCCCAGCTGGGGTATAAATATGATGACCTTGTGTGGAATGAAACGGCAACTGACGTCGTTCGTGGCGTGCTCCGGGATATGAAGATTCCCTTTGTAGAACCGGACTGCGGCGGCAGCTCGGATATTGCCAATGTCAGCCATCAATGCCCGGTGCTCCACGTCCATCTGGCTATGGGGGACACGTTCTATCCGGACCATTCCAAGGAAATTGCCGATATGGTCAAAGACAAGGCTATTGAACCGGTCATCGTCCGCGGCGCAGAAATTATCGGTGCAACCGTATTGCGTCTGGCCGGAAATGAAGCTTTGCGCAAAGCGATGAAAGAAGAATTTGATGCGGCAGAAAAATAACCACCCGGATTTCCAGACCATGGAAATGGCAGAGTCTCTCTGATGTAAAACGGGGCTATCCTACAAAGACACAGTGCTTTGTGGGATAGCCCCGTTTTTGTATGGAAAATATGTCGTTTTCACGAATTATACGATGTCACTTCTTTCCTTTATTAGTCAGATATTGGTCAGAGGAACGGTCATGGATATAATTCAGAAAGGCTTCAGCAACGGCGGAAAGGCTGTGGGATTTGCTGATGGCAAACAGGCGGCGCGTTTCCAGCCCCGGCCCCAGAAGAGGAATACAGCAGATATCCTGGCTGAGCTGATCCGGGCGTACCGGCCCGACGAAAATGGCAGCGACGGTCCCGCTGGAGGCCCAGCGCAGCGGCATATAACGGGACGAACAGACGGCCCGGATATGTGGCGTAAATCCTGCATTCTGACAGATTTCCAGGATTTTTTGCCAAAAGCCGCGGGAAATGGCCAGAGGCACATCTTCCAGAGCCGTGAGAGGCACTGCATCCAGATGAGAAGACAGCCATGGACTTTTTTTGTGAAAGGCCACCATCAGCCGTTCGTCAATGGTATGGCGGACGGAAAATGACGGTGGCAACTGTCCGGCACTGCGGATGACAGCTACCTCTATCGTCCCTTTTTCCAGAAGCTCCAGCAGCTGTCCGGAATTTTCTTCGTATATATCGAAGTCGATTTCCGGATAGGTATTGCTGAAATCAAGGATCATATTGGCACTGTTGGTATCGGGCCAGGTGGGTGTGATACCCAGGTGAAGCGTTCCCTTTGTCCCGAGGATACTGGCGTTGATTTCTTTCTGCGCCGCATCTTCCAGCTGACACATGCGGCGGGCTTTTTCATAGAGAATTTTCCCGGCATTGTTGGGGGTAATGTGGCGGGGACCCCGTTCAACAAGCTGGGTGCCATACGCGGCTTCCAGTGCTTTCAGCTGGTTGCTCAGGGCGGGTTGGGCGATGTGTAATTCCCGGGAAGCCGCAGAAATCGTGCCGGCATCAATAATGGCGACGTAATTGCGGTATACTTCCAGATTCATGATGATTCCTCCTGTGTGTGAGAGAAAGACTTTACTTTTTTTGTCTTTCTGCACGGGAATAAGAGAACCGTGTCCTATACAGTCTGCATATGCTTTTTAGGCGGATAAGGATGCCGGTTTCCTTCACCAATACCATCATGCCGGCATTTAGATGAAATCATAGGAGTAAGAAGCAAGAAGTGACAAGTAAAAACTATATGATTTCATTATGGGTTCCATGTCCGACCTGTATTTTTAGTATACATTTTTGTGATGTATACTGCAACTGTAAGAAGAAAGAAGAGGTACTACGCAGAATGCTGGGAGGAATTGCATATGGGCGTAACAAAGAAATTTCAAATCATACTGGACAGCCGGTTATGCAAAGGCTGTGGCATTTGTGCCGTTTTCTGTCCGAAAGGTGTTTTTACCCGGGATGACGATGGAAAACCCGTGATATCTGACGATATGGTATGTATTGGGTGTAAGATGTGTGAATTACGGTGTCCTGATTTTGCAATCCGTGTGACAGGAGGAATTTGACATGGCTGGAACCTATGAAATTATGACAGGCAATGAAGCTTGTACCAGGGCTGCTATCGCGGCAGGGATGAGGTTTTTTGCCGGTTATCCCATCACGCCGGCTACGGAAATTGCCGAAATGGCATCGGAACTGCTGCCGAAAGCCGGCGGCACATATATGCAGATGGAAGATGAACTGGCTTCTATTGCCGCCGTCATCGGTGCCTCGGCAGCCGGTGTCAAGGCCATGACGGCAACGAGCGGGCCCGGAGTTTCGCTCATGCAGGAAAATCTGGGATATGCTATTATGGCGGAAATTCCTCTGGTCCTCGTCGATTGCATGCGTCAGGGTCCATGCCAGGGTGTGGCTACCGTACCGGCCCAGGGCGATATTATGCAGGCCCGCTGGGGTACGAACGGGGATCATCCCATCATTGCGATTGCCCCGGCTTCCGTTGGTGAATTATATGAAGAAACGATACGGGCCTTTAATCTGGCAGAAACGTACCGGAATCCTGTCTATATCCTCAGCGACGCCATGCTGGCCCATATGAGTGAACGGGTCCGCATTCCGGATCCGGATGAATATGACGTAGTCAGCCGTAAACGGCCCACCTGTCCGCCGTCAGAATTTCAGGCCTATGCCGACGATGGTACGGGCATCCCGCCTATGGCTTCATTCGGTGATGGATACCGCTGGTTCGTGACCGGCATGGTCCATGATGATACGGGTTTTCCAGTTACAAACAATGCCGACCGGGTTTCCTATCTGGTAAAACGGCTCCATGCGAAAATTGAACATAACCGCGCGGATATCGAAAAATACGAAGAGTATAAAACTGATGATGCCGATATCCTCATCGTTTCGATGGGTGTCGTCGCCCGTTCAGCCAAAGCGGCAATCGATGATATCCGCAAGGAAGGTGTCAAGGCAGGACTGTTCCGGCCCATCACGGTATGGCCATTCCCGGAAAGCCGTCTGGAGACGCTGTGCCGCGGCGTAAAGGAAATCGTTACCTGTGAAATGAATGAAGGCCAGTTATATCATATGGTCCGTGAAGTCAGTGGTAATACACCGGTTCGCATGATTAACCAGAATAACGGCGTCATATTGTCAGCCGATACGATTCTTGCAGGACTGAGGGAGGGGAAATAACATGGCGGGTGTGCATGTATATGATAGATTTTTGCGGCAGGACAAGCTGCCCCATATCTGGTGTTCCGGCTGTGGAAATGGCATTGTGACCAATGCCCTCATCCGGGCCATTGAAAAAACGGGCATTGATCAGAATCAGATCGTCGTAGTAGCCGGCGTCGGCTGTTCGAGCCGGGCAAACGGATATCTCGATTTCTGTGGTCTCCATACGAATCACGGACGTCCCCTGGCATACGCTACGGGGGTCAAGATGGCCAATCCCAAACTTCATGTCATCGTCGTTACCGGCGATGGTGATAGTGCTTCCATTGGCGGGAATCATTTCATCCATGCCTGCCGCCGCAATCTAGATATTACGACGGTCATCTACAACAATGACAATTATGGCATGACCGGCGGCCAGTATTCGCCGACGACGCCGACAGGGGCAAAATCCAAGACGACTGTATACGGTAATATAGATACTCCGTTTGACTTGTGCAAACTGGCCAGCGCAGCAGGTGCCACGTTTGTAGCCCGTTCGACGGTCTACCACGTGACACAGCTGGCTGAGCTGATTGCAAAGGGGATAGAACACAAAGGGTTTTCTGTGATTGAAGCCATGAGCTGCTGCCCGACGTTATATGGCCGTCTCAATAAACTGGGGGACGGACCGGCTATGCTGCAGCGTTTCAAAGACCAGGCTATTCCAGTTCAGAAAGCCCGACAGCTGAGTGAAGAGGAATTGCAGGATAAAATCGTCACGGGTGTCTTCACGGACCGCAAAGACCGCCCGGAATATTCTGACCAGTATCAGCATGTCATTGCCAGAGCCGAAGGGAGAGAATAAGTATGGGAAAACAACATTATGAAATGCGTTTCGCCGGAAGCGGCGGCCAGGGCATGATGCTCATGGGCGATATCATGGCTCAGGCTGCGGGCGGACTGGACACGAAGGAAATCGTCCTTACCCGTTCCTATGGCCCGGAAGCACGGGGAGGAGCCTGCCGGTCTGAACTCATTATTGACGATGAACCGATTAATTATCCCAGCGTGCGTCGTCCCGATTTTGTTCTGGCCATGTCCCAGCAGGCTGCGGATACATACTGGAAAGACATGAAACCGGAAGGCATTTTTCTTATTGACCCCAAATTTGTCCATACTGTACCGGAAAACGTAAAACATGTATACGCCATTCCTCTCACCCAGATTGCAGAGGACGTGACCGGAAAAACACTGGCAGCCAACGTTGTGGCCATCGGGGCCATTGCAGCTCTCACCGGTGTAGAAGACCTGGACGTTGTCAAACGGGCTGTCCGGGAACACTTCAAACCTAAATTGCGGCCATCCAATGATAAAGCTTTTGAAGCCGGCGTGGCAGCCGCTAAAACGCTGATGAAATAAATTCCCCTCTTTCCGGATATAGGCGTATCGGCATGTACCAGAATGCTATGAATCGTGCTATACTAATATATGAAATACATACGAATTATGTTTTTTACTTATGCATGATAAGAAACTTGATGCAGGAAATGAGGGATTTTGATGATTGATATTTCAGATCGCATACGAAATAAAGCATACATGTCCAGAGTTACGACGGCAGAAGAAGCGGCGGAGCTGATTCATCCCGATGATATTGTGGCTGTATCGGGGTTTACACCGGCCGGGTATCCCAAAGCCGTACCGCTGGCTCTGGCGAAGCGGATAGAACGGGAACATTTTCAGATTACGCTGTATGCTGGGGCATCCATCGGTGATGAAATTGATGGGGCCCTGGCACGGGTACATGGCATTTCCCGCCGGTTTTCCTATCATACGAATAAAGATCTGCGCCGCGAAATCAATGATGGCAGTGTGGCTTATGCCGATTATCACGTCAGCGTATTTGCCCAGATGCTAAGGGAAGGGTTCATGAAGCACCCCGATATCGTCGTGGTGGAAGCGGCAGCTATCACAGAAGAAGGAAATCTCATCCCTACTACGTCTGTAGGAACGACGCCGGCTATGATTGACGTGTGTCAGAAAGTCGTCGTAGAAATCAACGTGACCCAGCCACTCAGTCTGGAAGGGATGCACGACGTATACGATATTCCCAATCCTCCATTCCGTGTACCCATTCCCATCGTCCATACAGGGGACCGTATTGGGAAGCCGTATATCACCTGCGGCTGGGATAAAATCGTTGCTATTGTCCCCTGTGATATTCCCGATGCTCCCCGGTCGTTTAAACCTGTTGATGATGCGGGCCGGAAAATGGGAAATCTCATCGTGCAGTTTTTTAAGGATGAAGTAGCTAAAGGCCGGCTGCCGGAGCATCTCCTGCCACTCCAGTCCGGTGTCGGATCCGTAGCCAATGCGGTCATTCAGGGGCTGGCCAAAAGTGATTTCGAACATTTGTCTATCTTTACGGAAGTGCTCCAGGACGGCATGTTTACCCTCATCGATGCCGGGAAAGTCGATGCCGTATCGACGGCTTCTATTTCAGCATCACCGGAAGGGCTGAAGCATTTCTATGAACACATCGATGAGTACCGGAAAAAAATCGTCATACGACCCCAGGAAATTTCTAATAATCCCGAAGTGATCCGCCGCATCGGAGCTATTGCCATGAATACGGCCATTGAGTTTGATATCTATGGTCAGGTCAATTCGACACATATCTGTGGCAGTCGTCTCATGAATGGAATTGGCGGTTCCGGGGACTTTGCCCGGGCGGGATATCTGACGATTTTCTTTACCAGTTCGACGGCAAAAAACGGCGCCATCAGTTCCGTAGTTCCCATGTGCTCCCACGTAGATCACACGGAGCACGATGTGGATGTCCTCTGTACGGAACAGGGCATTGCAGACCTGCGCGGTCTTTCTCCTGTCGAACGGGCAAGGACTATCATAGCTAACTGTGCCCACCCGGATTACAGAGACCAGCTCACAGATTATCTGAACCGGGCTATTGCTGCAACGGGCAGCCAGCATGAACCACAGCTCCTGAAAGAGGCCCTGTCATGGCAGCAGCGCTACCTGGAAACAGGGAGTATGAAATAGCATACTACCCTCACAAGTCAGATTTTTCCGGTCTGTCTTGTGAGGGTTTTGTGCATCCTCTGTACATCCCTAGATTTTTATGCCGGTTTTCGTGTACAATATAAGTAAAGACTTTGTATATCATGATCGGCACGGCCGAAGAATGGGGAGATACGATAAATGGAAAATTATGCTGGATATTCCGATGAATATATCAAATATCTGGAACTCCTGGCTAAAGAATACCCGACCCAGGAAGCGACGTTTACAGAAATCATCAATTTGCAGGCTATCGTGAATCTGCCAAAGGGAACGGAACATTTCATGAGCGACCTCCATGGTGAATATGAAGCGTTTTATCATATATTGAATAATTGTTCCGGTGTTATCCGGGAAAAAGTGGAAATGCTCTTTTCCAATTCCATGAGTCAGGAAGAACGGGATGACCTGCTGACACTCATTTATTATCCAAAAGAAAAACTGGATCTTATGAACCGCAAAAAGCTGGTAACGGACAAATGGGCCCGTAAGACGCTCCATCATCTGATTCGTCTGGCGAAATTGCTTTCGTCCAAGTATACCCGTTCCAAGGTACGTAAGGCGATGCCACCGGTTTTCCGGTTCGTCATCGATGAATTGCTTCATGCCCAGCCGGATGAAGATAAAAACCGTCATGTCTATCATTCCAAAATCCTCGACACGATTCTGGAAACGGGGAGTACCCGTTCTTTTATTTATGCGCTGACGGCTTTGATTAAACGGCTGGCTGTGGATCATCTGCATATTATCGGCGATATTTATGACCGGGGTCCCCATGCAGATAAAATCATGGATAATCTCATGCATCATCATTCCATGGATATCCAGTGGGGTAATCATGACATTCTCTGGATGGGAGCTGCCGCCGGCAGTGCTGCCTGTATTGCCAATGTCCTGCGCAATAATATCCGCTATCATAATTTGGAGATTCTGGAAAGCGGGTATGGCATCAGTCTGCGTCCGCTGGCCCTGTTTGCCTTGAAAATGTATACCAAAGATGACGGCATCGAACCGATGGTCAAGGCAATTAATGTCATTTTATCCAAGCTGGAAGGGCAGGTTATATTCCGTCATCCGGAATATAATATGGATGACCGCCTGCTGTTCCATAAAATCAATCTGGAAACAGGGACCATTACGCTGGATTCCGGAACCTATGAACTGACTACGACGGATTTTCCTACGTTCAATCCTCAGGATCCCTATACCCTGTCTCCGGAGGAACATCGCATTATGGCTGATTTGCAGACTGAATTTTTGCAGAGCGAACGGCTCCAGCGGCATATTCAGTTCCTGTACAGCCATGGCTCTATGTACCGTTGCTACAATAACAATTTATTGTTCCATGGCAGCCTGCCCCTCAACGATGATGGGAGCTTTAAAGAAATTTATTTTGACGGTCATGGTTACAAAGGCCGGGCTTTTATGGATCGGGCCGACTATATGGCGCGTCGGGCGTATACCAAACGGGATACGGACAGCCTGGATTACATGTGGTATATGTGGGGCGGCCCCGATTCCCCTGTATCCGGCCGGATTGTAAAGACCTTTGAACGCAGCTATATTGCCGATAAAGAGACGTGGAAAGAACCGGAAAATGCTTATTTCCGGTTGAACAGGGATAAGGATGAATGCGTCAAGATTCTTCATGAATTTGGTATCGATTCTCCGCAAGGTCATATTATCAATGGACATACGCCGGTAAAAGTCAAAAAAGGAGAAAGTCCTATCCGGGCAGAAGGTAAAGAACTCTGCATTGACGGGGGCTTTTGCAAAGCCTATCAGAATTCGACAGGCATTGCCGGTTATACATTGATTTTCAATTCTCACGGTATCCGTATCAAGGCGCATTATCCGTTTACGGACGTAGAGGAAGTTCTGCGGACCAATGCCGATATGGGTTCAGAATCGACGCAGGTCGAACTGGAACCCAAACGGGTCATGATTGGTGACACGGACAATGGCAAAAAGCTATTGCAGATGATTGATGATCTGAAAGCTCTGCTCCAGGCATACCGGCAGGGGATTATTATCGAACGGCGCGATGACTGACGAAACGCAGGTGGATTTTTGTATAGTAAAACGGGATTGCATGAGGGTCGGAGCCTGCATGCAATCCCGTTCTTTTGTGTTGCGTTTTCCTTTGCCGGGTATCGATAGGATACTATGTCTTTGCCAGCTGCATCATGACGGTATAAAAAAGAGGCTGTCTGAAAAGACAGCCTCCTAAGTGATTCGCGTGGGTTATGAAGTTGTAAATTTAGAATACACCCTGCTGGAGCATAGCATCGGCTACGCGTTCGAAGCCTGCAATGTTAGCACCGGCTACGAGGTTGTATCCTAAGCCATTACGTTCTGCTGCGTCTACGGAGTTCTGATAAATCGTGTTCATGATTTCATGGAGACGGGCATCGACTTCTTCAGCTGTCCAGACGAGACGTTCGCTGTTCTGGCTCATTTCCAGAGCGGATGTAGCAACGCCACCGGCGTTTACGGCTTTGGACGGAGCAACGATCATGTTCGGCTGTTCCATTAAATATTTCAGTGCGTCGTTGGTAGTAGGCATGTTGGCAACTTCGATGTAATACCGGATACCATTAGCGACGATCTGTTTTGCTTCTTTCATATGTACGTCGTTCTGCATAGCCGACGGCATAATGATATCAACTTTGACACCCCAAGGTTTTTCACCCGGATGGAATTCTACGCCGAATTTATCAGCATAGTCCTGGACACGGTTGCGGCCGGAAGCACGCATTTCGAGGAGGTAATTGATTTTTTCTTCTGTTACGACGCCATCGGGATCATAGATGTAGCCATCCGGACCAGAGAGAGTAACGACTTTGGCACCGAGCTGGGCAGCTTTCTTGCAGATACCCCAGCAAACGTTACCGAAACCAGCAGCGGCAATCGTTTTGCCCTTAATGTCTTCGCCATCGTGTTTGAGGACATTTTCCAGATAGTATACGGCACCATAACCTGTTGCTTCCGGACGGATACGGGAACCGCCATAGCTGAAGCCTTTGCCGGTCAGTACGCCATTTTCGAAGCATCCTTTCAGACGGCGGTATTCACCAAAGAGATAACCGATTTCACGGCCGCCAACGCCCATATCACCAGCCGGAACGTCGATATCCGGACCGATGTACCGATACAGGGCCTGCATATAGCTCTGGCAGAAACGCATGATTTCAGCATCGGATTTGCCATCAGGATCAAAGTCTGCGCCGCCTTTAGCGCCGCCAATAGGAAGACCCGTCAGAGAGTTCTTGAAAATCTGTTCGAAACCGAGGAACTTAATGATACCGGGATATACGTTTTTCTGGAAACGGAGACCGCCTTTGTATGGCCCGATTGCGCCGTTGAACTGGCAACGGTAACCGGTGTTCGTATGGATTTTGCCGTTGTCATCTTCCCAGACAACGCGGAATGTAAACATCCGTTCTGGTTCGACCATACGATTCAGGAGATCGTATTTTTCGTATTCCGGATGGCGTTCTACAACAGGATCCAGAGACGACAATACTTCTTCTACGGTCTGGACAAATTCCGGTTCATTGGCATGTTTCGTTTTGACGTTTTCGATTACAGATGCAAGATACTTGTTCATAAAGCTTCACCTCATTTGAAAAATTAGTTTACCCCGAACTTCTCTCTACGGCCTTATCATAACACTTTTTTTTTCGTTTGCAAATACCATAATGTGAAAATAAATTATAACGTTTTCAACAAAATGCTAAAAATATAAATGAGACGTGACAATAAATAAATTATATTAATTTGATTACGTTAAAGTTTAAATAAACTTCTGTATCATGCTTTAATATTATTTGATAAATGATAATTTGTAATATAGTATAAATAAACTATATATGTTTGCTATATGAGGACAAAATGTATTATAAACCATACGTATTATACGTAACAAAAGGTACGTCTGCATATAATGTATATATAGTGTATACTGACTAAAACAGGTAAAAAGACAGCCTTTTCCCTGTTTAATGGTATTTGTTCGCAGCCAGAAGGCGGGAAAGGCTGTTTGACGGGTTCAACAAACGGCCGGTCTATGTTATAGTAAGGTAGAAAGTAAGGGGGGATACCGATGGACCGTTGTACTATTCATAAAAGCACGCATTTCTTTTCTATGAATGACCGGATAATGGAGCCCGTGCCAGTATTGCATCGTGACTATGCCGAAGCGGTGGAGCAGTATTTCTATAGGCTGTTCCCAAACCGGACCCGGGCGGCCCTGGCAGATACCGGATCACTGCCCTTGCCGGTAGATATAGAGGTTTTGTATCCTACAGCAGAAGAACCGTTCTATTTTATTCATACCCTGGGAATGAGTGCGGCGCCCATGACATATCCCGAAGGGACTGAAAATGGCGAAGTACGGGAATCCTATAGTGAGCTTTGCCTGATGCTGCCGTCAGACTGGCCGTTTGCCGATAGCCATCATCTTTCCATCGAAGAACCGTCGGCCTGGCCGCTGCGTATGCTCCGCGATCTGGCTAAATTTCCCCATGCCCATCATCTGTGGATGTCGTACGGATTCATGCTCCCCAATTCGGAACAGGGCGAACCGTTTATACCGGGAAGCGACCTTTGCGGGGTTCTTATGGTGCAGTTTGACGGTGAACTGGGAGAACTGACTCTGGACGATGGGATAACCATACAACTGCTGATGCCCGTTCTGGTGTATGCCGATGAGATGGAAGCTTATGATAAACTGGGACCGGATACGCTGATTGAGAGGATTCTGGATTGTACCCATGAGTCGTTTATTTTGGATTTGCATCGCAGCCATGTTGCACAAGGGCTGTTAAAGTAATAGAATAAAACTATTGTGAAAGGAGGAGAGTCAAGTGGTATCGAGTGATAGTGTCATTGCTCCCCATACACCGGCTGAAGCGTATAGTGCCTACCGGACTGTTGCCTCGTCGGTCCTGGTAGCCGGTGCGCAGGAGCTGAAACGCAAAGGGGCTCATTATAAATTAGCCATCGAATTGAATCATGCCGGGCTTTCCTATATCCGGGACAGAGGAGAGGAAATCGCTGTCGGCGCGATGACGACGATGGCAGAAATAGAGAAATCCCCCTTGTTGAAAGAGCTGGCAGGAGGCGCTATTTGTGCATCACTCAGAGATGTGCCGGACCGGGAGTTGAAACAGCATGCGACGCTGGGTGGCCTGATTGCGTCCAAACAGCCCTTTTCTGTCCTGCTGCCAGTTCTCTTGTCCCTGACTGTCGATGTAGTCCTGGAAGACAAAGGGCGCATGGAATTGCGGGATTATCTGTCTTGTCCGCCTATGGGGGAATTGATTACGGAAATCGTGATTGCCCGGGAATTTGTTTATACGGCATATATGGCTTATCGAAGCGAAGCAGGACAGCAGCCGTATCTGACAGGTGCCGTCACCATGGGAGAACATCAGTGGCGTATCGTCGTCGGTGGCCGGCCCGGTGTGGCTGCTATTGCGGAAAATGCCAGTGAAGAATTATCGGCCAAAGGATTGCAGGCCAGAGAAAATGTGGCTCATATGGTCAGTGAAGAACTGGATTTTGAAAATTTCGGTCCCTGTTCAGAGCAGGAACGCCGTAATCTGACTATCGATATGATGCGCATACTGATTAAAAAAGCGTGGAAAGGATTCAGCCGTCAGAACAGCCTGACGACGAAACCGGTTAAAAAGTAGTTAAAGGAAACAAGGAGTCGAGAACGTGAAGGGAAAAATAATCGTCGGCTTATTGGCCATATGTGTGTTAGCAGGAAGCGGATGGCTGTTGTACAGTCATCACGGCCAGCATATTGCGGCGACTGTACATCAGCAGGCTGCTTCTATTTCTCATCCCGATGTGGCATTTGTGGGAGAGGATTTTACGCTGCCGGCTGTCGATAATGACCTGCCTGTATACGACCGTTATACGGTACAGCAGCGTAAAGATAAGGGGCTTCCTCTGACATATGGCACGACCAGAGATTATTATTATGGGGATCATGTGGCCTATCTGACTTTTGATGATGGTCCGAATAAAGAAAATACGACAAAAATCCTGAAAATCCTGAAAGACGAACAGATACATGCTACGTTTTTCCTGACAGGCAATAATGTAGAACGTTATCCCGATGTCGTGAAAGCCATTTATGAATCGGGCAATGCTATTGGCATTCATTCATACAGTCATGACTATAAAAAAATCTATGCGTCGCCGCAGGCTTATATGGATGAAGTCGATAAGACGGCAGGACTGATTTATGATGTCATTCATGTACGTCCAGTTATCAGCCGTGCGCCGGGCGGTACGGCGGGACATTTTACCAAGGCTTTCTGGCAGGCCCTCAATCAGGAGGGCTATATTGAAGTGGGCTGGAATTCTCTGACCGGGGACGCCGATGGAACAGGAAAGACTGCCGGAAAAGAAGTGGAAAATATTAAGAAGCAGCTGGCACTGCGGCCGTATCTGCACAGTCATCTGGTCATTCTCATGCATGACGCCAGCGGTCATCAGGCGACGGTAGAAGCCCTGCCGGAACTCATTAAACTGCTCAAGAGCCAGGGGTATACCTTCCGTGTCGTCACTACGGCCATTCCGCCAAGCTGGTAAAAATATACAAAAGTCCTTGACAAGAAAACAGTTTCGGTATAGTATGTATTCATCACATTTTGCATTTTAATTCTGCAAGGAGCAGTACCATGAACAACACTATGTCTTTCACGGCAATTGCATACAGCTTTAGAAACAGCCAGGCCTACCTGTATTTTGGCACTGGCTATTTTTGCTGCGACCAATTGCATAAACAAGATGAGAACATGGGTTGTCTGAGAAAGTGGCATAGTATCACTGTATAAGACGGTATCAGCAGATGCAGGATAAAGCAGGCTCATGGGAGCCTGCTTTTTTTATATCCGGGAGGCAGGGAGCATAATGATTATTGTACTGAAAGAAAATGCACCGCAACAGGCGGCAGAAAAACTGATGAAAGAAATCAGAGCAAAAGGATTGCAGATTGATGTCAGTAAGGGGACGCGAAAGACGGTCCTCGGTCTCGTTGGTGACACTTCTGTTATCGATATGGAGCATGTTCAGGGGTATGACTATGTCGATAAGGTGCTCCGCGTAGAAGAACCGTATAAACGGGCAAGCCGCGCATTTCATCCGCAAAATTCGATCATCCGTGCCGGAGGTGTGGAAATCGGCGGTAAGAAACTGGCGGTCATGGCAGGTCCGTGTTCTGTCGAAACGCCGGAGCAGATCAATGGCGTGGCTGATGCGGTCAAAGCAGCCGGAGCGGTCATGCTCCGGGGCGGAGCATTTAAACCGCGGACTTCTCCGTATTCCTTCCAGGGCCTCCGGGAAAAAGGGCTGGACTTATTATGTGGAGCCGGGCGCCACGCCGGCCTTCCTGTCGTTACCGAAATCATGTCACTGGATAAACTCGATGAGTTTATAAAAGCCGGCGTCGATATCATTCAGGTCGGAGCACGCAATATGCAGAACTTTGAACTGCTCCGGGGACTGGGAAAGACACGGATTCCCATCCTGCTGAAACGGGGCCTGAGCGCGACCGTAGAAGAGTGGCTCATGAGTGCGGAATACATTATGGCAGGGGGAAATCACAATGTCATTCTCTGTGAACGGGGAATCCGTACATTTGAAACCTACACGCGCAATACACTGGACCTTTCCGCTGTTCTTGCCGTCAAGCGTCAGAGTCATCTGCCGGTTATTGTGGACCCCAGCCACGCTACGGGAAAACGCTGGATGGTAGAAGACCTGGCGAAGGCAGCCGTCGCCGTCGGGGCCGATGGTATCATGGTAGAAGTACACAATGACCCCGATCATGCACTCTGTGACGGTGCCCAGTCAATTACGCCGGCCATGTTTTCTCATTTGATGGACAGTCTCCGTCAGCTGGCGCCTGTCGTAGGCCGCACGGTGTAAAAGAAAAGAAAATCTGAATAAAAACCTTTTTCTGCAGCACGTCATTTAGTATACTAAAGAGGAAACGCTGCATAATATACATTCACGAGTATTTGGGGGGAACGCAATGGAAAGTACAGACAGCGGTTTTTTTACGGATCAAGTCATAGCGATTGTCGGATTAGGCCTGATTGGTGGTTCGTATGCCAAAGGATTCCGGAAATTGAAGGTGAAATCCGTCATCGGGATCGATGTCAATCAGGAGTCTCTGGCAGAGGCACTGGCTGATGGGTCCATTGATGAGGCGTCAACAGATGGCAGCCAGATTCTGGGGGAAGCAGATATTGTTATTTTCTGTATGGCTGCAGACAGCATGATGGCGTTTATCAAAGAGCATCGTCAGGATTTTAAGCAAGGCGCACTACTAACTGATGTGGCTGGTATCAAGGGGGATTCGGCTGACCGCATCAAAGCGGTGCTGCGGGACGATCTGGATTTTGTCCCGGGGCATCCGATGGCAGGCCGGGAAGGCAGCGGTTATGGCATGTCCCGGGCAGAAATTTTTGATGGCGCTAATTACATACTGGTGCCTATGGCAGATAATAAGCCGGAGCATGTCGATGCGATTGAACGGATGGCACGGGCCCTTGGTTGTGCCCATGTGGTCCGGGTAGGGGCAGCAGAACATGACAAACTCATTGCCTACACGAGCAGTCTGCCCCATGTATTGGCAACATCTCTTATTAATAGTGAATCCATGGATACGATGACCCGGTATTTTGTAGCCGGAAGTTTTCGCGATGGGACACGCGTTGCAGACATCAATGCTCCGCTCTGGACAAAATTATTCTTTTCCAATAAAGAAAATCTTTTGAAAGAAATTGACCAGTTCAGCGCATCACTGAAAGTATTTGCCAATCTGCTTTCTGAAGAAGATACAAAGGGCATGACCCGTTTTTTACAGCAGGCCGCGTTGCGGAGAAGGGAATTAGTTCATGAAACACATTCACGTTGAATTAGGAAAAGATTCGTATGAAATTCACATTGAAAATGGCCTTCTCGACCGGGCCGGTGAGTATATCCGCAGTCTGACAAAAGCAGAAACAGTTGCCGTTATTACAGACAATGTATTGGAACCACTCTATGGAAAGCGCCTGGAATACAGTTTGCAGCAGGCTGGATTCCGGACAGGCTGTATCGTGATTCCTGCCGGTGAAGCTTCCAAGAATGCCAATCAGCTTTTAGATATCTATCAGAAGCTGTCTGATCTGGGTATTACCCGGTCAGATATGATTATTACTTTCGGTGGCGGCGTCGTTGGAGATTTGGGGGGATTTGCGGCTGCGACCTTTTTGCGTGGCGTGCCGTTTGTTCAGATTGCCACTTCCATTATTGCCCAAGTGGATAGTAGTGTTGGCGGTAAAGTGGCCATTGATCTGCCGAGCGGCAAAAATCAGGCCGGCGCTTTTTATCAGCCAAAAGCAGTTCTGATTGACCCGGATTTATTACAGACGCTGCCAGAACGGTTTGTCCGTGATGGATTGGGAGAAGTTATCAAGTATGGCTGCATCCGTGATGCCAGATTGTTTACTCTTCTGGAAACACTAGATGAACATAGTATAGTTTCTCATTGGGATAAAATCATTGAAACGTGCTGCCGGATTAAGGCAGATGTAGTGGAACACGATGTGTATGATACAGGAGAACGGATGATACTGAACTTTGGTCATACTATCGGGCACGCCATTGAACGCTTGTATGGGTTTGGCCATTATACTCATGGGGAAGGCGTGGCCATAGGGATGGCTCTTCTCACGGCGCGGACAGAAGAACTGGGACTGACTGAACCGGGAACGGCCCGGCGTCTGACGGCTATCCTGAAGCGGTATCACCTGCCGTATACGGTGGATGCATCTGCGGCGGATTTGTTTCCTTATATCGGCCATGACAAGAAAAAGCGTGGCTCGCATATGACTCTCATTATTCTCAACCGCATTGGTTCGTGCCGTCTGCTGCCGGTAGAACTGGCAGATATTCCCACATATATCACAGGAGGGAGCCCGTCATGAATATCTGTATCACACCTCATCCGTTTGGGGGCATACTAGCCGTTCCCTCGTCAAAAAGCCTGGGGCATCGTGACCTCATTTGTGCCGCCCTGGCAGAAGGAGAAAGTCTGGTCGAACATATTTCTGCATCCGAGGACATCGATGCGACCTGCCGGGTTTTACGGTGTTTTGGTGCTGAGATAGAAGAAGTTGCCGATATACTGCCGGGCCGCATTTCCTACCGTATACAAGGTGGTATCCGTAAAGGCTGTACACCGGTAACGGCAGACTGTGGCGAGTCGGGCTCAACACTGCGTTTCCTTATCCCACTTGGACTTTTGACCGGCCGCTCTGTTACCTATATAGGACGGGGGCGGCTCGTCTCGCGGCCCCTCCAGCCGTATTATGCCATCTTCCGGTCCCGTCACATTGCCTATCAGACAGCTGATGGCGGCGGACTTCCCCTGACCGTGACGGGGACACTGTCTCCCGGGGCGTATACACTGCCGGGTAATGTCAGTTCCCAGTTCTTTACAGGGCTGCTCCTGACGCTGCCGCTTCTTGCGGGGGACTCCTCCCTCTATAGCTCGACGACACTGGAATCAGCCAGTTATGTCGGCCTTACCCTGGATACGATGGCCCGTCATGGTGTACATATTGAAGAAGAAAAACCAGGTGTGTATCAGATTGCCGGTGGTCAGTCATACCGGCCGGGCCAGTACGAAGTAGAAGGGGATTATTCCCAGGCTGCATTCTGGCTGGCTGCAGGATGCCTTGGACATGATGTGAAACTGACCGGACTCCGCCGTCACAGTGCCCAGGGTGATGAAGTCATCATTGATATCATCCGCCGGATGGGTGGCAGGATAACAGAAGAACCAGACAGCCTCATGGCCAGTACGTCTGCTTTGAAAGGGACGACGATTGATGCCGGCGACTGCCCGGATCTGGTTCCTGTGCTGACTGTTCTTGCAACGGCTGCTACTGGTACAACCCATATTGTCAATGCAGCCCGCGTCCGCCTCAAGGAATGCGACCGGCTCCATGCTATGGCAGAAGAACTGAATAAACTGGGGGGCAGAGTGACAGAAGAACCAGACGGCCTCATCATTGAAGGTACTGGTCATCTTCATGGCGGCCGCGTGCAGGCCTGGAATGATCATCGCATTGCCATGTCACTGGCAGTGGCTTCCCAGATTGCCGAAGGACCGGTACAAATCGATGGGGCAGAATGCGTCAAAAAATCGTATCCCCGGTTCTGGCAGGATGTATCAGCTATGGGTGGAATGTATACGGAGGAGGCAGGCAGCAATGAATAATACCTTTGGTTATCATGCAGGACTGACAATTTTTGGAGAATCCCATGGAAATGCCATCGGGGCTGTCCTCGACGGGCTTCCTGCTGGTATTTCGATAGACTGGGATGCTGTACGGCAGGAAATGGCCCGTCGTGCTCCCGGAAGGAATGCCATGTCTACGGCACGGCAGGAAGCCGATGCCTTTGAAATCGAAAGCGGTTATTTCCATGATCATACGACAGGAACTCCGCTGTGTGTCCTGATACGCAATACGGATCAGCACAGCCGGGATTACGACCAGCTGCGTCATATGATGCGGCCCGGTCATGCCGATTACAGCGGCAAGGTACGGTATGACGGATACAATGATTACCGTGGGGGCGGTCATTTCTCCGGCCGTATTACAGCACCGCTCGTCTTTGCTGGTGCCATAGCGTCCCAGATTCTGGCCAGAGAAGGCATTTGCATTGGTGCCCATATCCTGCGTATCGGATCGGTTGCAGACCGCTGTTTTGCTCCCTGTGGCGAATCGGCAGCCCTGTTTCAGAAGTTGAAACAGCAGACGCTTCCCGTTCTCGATGAAACAAAGGCTCCTATGATGGAACAAGAAATCCTGACGGCCAAAAGCCAGCTTGATTCCGTAGGTGGCATGATAGAAGGTCAAATACTGGGATTGCCTGCCGGCTTCGGTGACCCTTTCTTTGATTCCATTGAAAGCCGTTTGTCCCATATGTTTTTTTCTATTCCTGCCGTCAAGGGAGTGGCTTTTGGTGATGGATTTGATATGGCACTGCACCATGGATCCGAGACGAATGATTCCTTTTACTATGACGGAGCAGAGGTCAGGACACGGACGAACCATAATGGGGGAATCAACGGTGGCATCACCAATGGCATGCCAGTCAATTTCCATCTGGTTATCAAGCCGACAGCATCTATTTCAAAAGAACAGGATACGATTGATACGGATACGAAGGAAAATTGCAAACTGGTTATAAAAGGCCGTCATGACCCCTGCATTGTTCAGCGTGCCGTACCAGTTGTAGAAGCTGCTGCAGCCTGGACGATACTGGATATTTTCCTCGGCAGCAGAAAGACGGGTGGACTTCATGACTAAGACGATGCCTATGGTCATTGCCTGTTTTGGCCTGCCCGGGTCCTACACGTATGAGGCGATGATGGCCTATTTTGACGGGAAGGATATAGAACCCCGGTATGCTTCGCAGTTTGAAGATGTGGTTCAGGCTGTAGCCCGGAGGCAAGTACATTATGGTGTCCTGCCTATTGAAAATTCCTCGACTGGTGGCATTACCGATGTATACGATCTCATTCACCGCTATGATTGCCATATTGCCGGTGAAAAATACGTGCGTATTGAACATAATCTTCTGGGATTGCCGGGGGCGTCTCTGGCCGACATACAGGAAGTGTATTCTCATCCGCAGGGTATTGCCCAGTGCCGGGAATTTTTGAAAGAACACGAAAACTGGCTGCTCCATCCCTATTTCAGTACATCCCAGAGTGCGGAAAAGGTGCATCAGACTGGTGATGTCCATATCGGGGCCATTGCCAATACGATAGCTGCTGACATGTACGGACTTACCATATTGGCACGCCATATCAATGATAACACCATGAACTATACCCGCTTTTTCATCATTTCTGCCGAAATGGAAGAAAGCGATGATATGGATAAGATTACCCTGGTATTGACGACGAAGCATAAGCCCGGTGCCCTGTACCATGTTTTAGGCCATTTCTTTTATAATGCCATGAATATGACCCATCTGGAATCGCGGCCTATCAAGGGGCGTCCATTCGAATATTTCTTCCATATCGATGTCATGGGTAATATACGAAATCCGGCAACGTCTATCGTGCTGCACAATCTGGAGGAACATTGCAATTATTTTAAAATCCTGGGGAACTATCCGTCTGACAAAGGGGGTAATATACGATGAAAGCAGGCCTTATAGGAAAAACACTGGGCCATACGGCATCTCCGGCTATCCATGAAAAAATCTATCAGATTATGGGAATAACCGGAACGTATGATGTACTGGAAATGTCCCCGGATAGTCTGGCAGAAAATCTGAAACGACTGGCACAGGATGGATATACAGGCTGCAATGTTACTATTCCCTATAAAAGGGATGTCATACCCTATCTGACGGATATATCCCGGGAAGCACGGATTATCGGGGCCGTCAATACGATTTATTTTACCGATGAAGGAGTTTTTGGGTATAATACCGATTATAGCGGATTTGGCCGGTCTTTGGAACATGCCGGTATCAGAATTGCCGGACAGGACTGTGTCGTCCTGGGAACAGGAGGAGCCGCCAGGGCTGTCATCCAGTATCTGGCAGACAAGAATGCCAAGTCGATTACGGTCATTTCCCGCCATCCTCATTTCAAAATTGAATTCGATGAGTTCACGAAGAAAACCGGGGCATCTGAGACAGATTACCAGACTTTTGAAACAGTGCAGGCAGGAGATGTGCTGGTTAATTGTACTCCTGTAGGCATGTTTCCGCATATTGACGGATGTCCTTTGTCTGAACAACGTATTGCTGCTTTCCCTGCTGTCGTAGACCTCATTTACAATCCCAAAGACACAGGACTTTTAAAAATGGCACGCCGCCACGGTGCCCGGACTTTGAATGGCATGTATATGCTCGTGGCCCAGGCTGTGGGATCAGAAGAAATCTGGATGGGACGGGAAATCCCTTCTTCTGTCATTGAACAAATTGCTAAGGAGATGGAACGCCTCTATGAATGATAAACAGAATATCATCATCATCGGCATGCCGGGCTGTGGCAAAAGTACATTGGGAAAAGCTCTTGCCAGCCGGCTGGGCCGTCCGTTTTATGATGCTGACGACGTTATTGTCCAGCAGGAAGGAAAAACGATTCCTGAACTCTTTGCCATCAGTGAAGACTGCTTCCGCGATGCAGAGGTACGGGCCAGCCGCTTCCTGGCCGATAAAAAAGGCATCGTCGTTGCCTGTGGCGGTGGTGTCATCAAACGGCAGGAAAATATTGCCATATTCAAAAAAACGGGAACGGTCTTTTTCCTGGATCGCTCGCCGGACGATATTGTCAGCGATGTCGATGTCTCCGTACGCCCTCTGCTGAAAGATGGCAGACAGAAAGTGTACAATCTCTATAAGGAGCGTATCGGCCTGTACCGGGATGCTGCCGATTATTGCATTGATAATAATAAGGATATAGAAGACGTTCTCGATGAGTTTGAAATACTGATTGGAAACATACGGTAATATAAAAACCGACTGTCAGGTGGAGCAGAAATTGCTTCATGCGGCAGTCGGTTTTTGTCGTATGCTGGGAAGAAGAAAAAATGGGCAGTGTAATTCAGCTATGGAGCGCCTGTAAAATCTGATGTAATGTCGTCACTTCCAGCTGGCCAGGAGCTGAAGCTTTTTTTGCTGAACCGAAGGTAAGGGCCGAACCGAAGATTTCCCCGCTGATACGGCTGATGGTGCCGAGTTTCCCCATAGACATGGTGATAATCGGTTCATCGGGATACTGGGATTTGACATCTTCCGTTGCTGATAAGAGGGTCAGTACGTCTTTGGCCGATTGGGGCATGCAGGCCAGTTTAGCTACATCGGCACCGAGTTTTTTCATGCCCAGGAGACGGCCTGTGATTTCATCGAATGACGGGGTCTTATCGAAGTCGTGATTGCTCATGATGACAGTGACGCTGTGTTCTTTGGCGATGGTGAGGATTTTTTCGATGCTGGTGCGGTTGCGGAAATATTCCACGTCTACGGCATCGACTTTCCCCGTTTTGATGGCATAAGTGATGAGGTCGAAATAGTAGCTTTCAGGAACTTCTGTTTCGCCGCCTTCTTCTTTGGTACGGAACGTAAACAAGATTGCCCCGTTAGGCAATTCCTGGCGGACAGCTGCCAGAGCCTGGCCGACGGCATCTAGGGACGTGACATCTTTTAAGAAGTCGATGCGCAGTTCAACGACATCGTAGATTTTATCCTGAAGATAGAGACATTCATGGATGAGCTCATCAAGAGAACGGCCGACAATAGGAACACAAATTTTGGGCATACCGTTGTCGAGGGTAACATTACCGATTTTAACCATAATAGTATATTCCTCCTAGCGCAAGATGATGCAGTGGATTTTTTCTATTGACGATATTATACCGTACGGGGCTGATGCAGGCAATGTAAGACTGTCAGAATATGGCCCGGATGACAGAGAGGGATGATACAGATTTTTTTCATGCAGCATTTTTTTCTTGACAAACAGGGCGGCATTAACTATAATGAATAAAAATTCAATAAACATTCATTAAAATAAATTAAGCTGCACATACAGCATCTAAGGAGTGTCACCATGAAAACGAAAGTATTTATCGACGGTCATTCAGGTACGACAGGTCTGCGCATCCATGAACGGCTGGCAGCGCGTCAGGATATTGAAGTATTACAGATTTCTGAAGAATTACGGAAAAATCCGGAAGAAGTAAAAAAATACATGAAGGCGGCAGATATTGCATTTCTCTGTCTGCCTGATGCGGCAGCTGTCGAAGCGGCCGGATTGGCTGAAGGAGCTGACGTAAAAATCATCGATACGTCTACAGCACACCGTATTGCGCCGGGATGGGTCTATGGGTTCCCGGAATTATCGCCGCAGCAGAGCGGAATGATTGCCCATAGCAGCCGCGTTGGCAATCCTGGATGTCATGCCAGCGGCGTCATTTCTCTTGTCCAGCCTCTGACGGCATCGGGGATCATGCCTGCTGACTATCCCGTCACTGCCTTTTCCCTTACCGGGTACAGTGGCGGCGGCAAAAAGATGATAGCCGCTTATGAAGGAGAAAAGACGACAGATCTCCTGGCACCCCGCCAGTACGGACTGGGACAGACGCATAAACATCTGCCGGAAATCGTCACCATTTGTCATTTGGCAGATAAACCGCTGTTTTCACCTATCGTAGACGATTATTACAGTGGCATGGAAGTGACCGTCCCGGTCTTTACGAAGCTGCTGAAAGGCACGCCGGGTATACAGTCTGTATGGGAGGCACTGGCAGCTCACTATGAGGGATGTGATTTTATTCATGTGCGTCCTCTGGGAGAAGATAAAGGCGGTTTCCTGGCAGCCAATGACATGAGTGGCCGTGACGATATGGAAATTTTCGTAACGGGCAATGATCAGCGGATACTGCTCACTTCTGTTTTTGATAACCTGGGAAAAGGTGCGTCGGGGGCGGCCATCCAGAACATGAATATTATGCTCGGCATCGATCCGAAAACGGGTCTGAATCTGGGAGAATAAGGAGAATAGTACAGTTATGACAACGACAACTTTTATAGATCACGATATACAGGAAGTGAGCAATGCCCAGAAAGCACGCATATTGCGCGATGCCCTTCCTTATATCCGGGAATATTACGGCAAGGTAGTCGTCGTCAAATACGGCGGCAATGCGATGGTCAATGAAGAACTCCGGAAAGCCGTACTGGCAGATATCGTGCTCCTGCATCTCATTGGTGTCAAAGTCGTCCTCGTCCACGGCGGCGGCCCCCATATCAAAGAAGCCCTCAATCAGGTAGGGTTGGAATCGAAATTCCTGAACGGCCTGCGCGTGACCGATGAAGCGACGATGAAAATTGTCCAGATGGTACTGGCCGGCCAGGTCAATAAGGATCTGGTCAACCTTTTGGGGGCACTGGGAGGAAAAGCCATTGGCCTGTGCGGCATCGATGATGCCATGATCCAGGTACAAAAACAAAGTGATGAACTGGGACTGGTCGGAGAAATCACACACATCAATCCGGAACTCATCCATGACAGTCTGGCCAATGGATACATCCCCGTCATTTCATCTATCGGAACCGATGGAAAAGGTGTTTCCTATAATATCAATGCCGATACGGCCGCGGCCGAAATTGCCGGTGCGCTTCAGGCAGAGTGCATGATTTCCCTGACTAATATTGACGGAGTGCTCCGGAATCCCGATGATTCGTCCACCCTGTTCCACAGCCTGACTATGCAGGACGTGCAGCAGCTTACGGACGAAGGAATCATTGCCGGCGGTATGATTCCAAAAGTCAAGTGCTGCACCGATGCCATTGACTGTGGTGTCAAACGGGTATTCATCATCAACGGTACGGTACCCCACGCCATTCTCATCGAAATGCTGACAGAAGAAGGGCTGGGAACCATGTTTGTTAAGCAATAATGCCTCTGTAGCGGCTGTCTCAGCCATCGCGATTACAACGGGGCATCTGCAATATAGGAAGTTGTTTTGAAGGAGGAAATGGATATGTCTGCAGAAACAGAAAAGAAAGAATTTGAAAAACTGGATAAAGAATATATTGTCAACGTATATAACCGCCTCGATGCCGTTCTCGATCATGGCAAAGGGTCTCTGGTATACGATGTCAATGGCAAAGAATATATCGATCTCAGTGCCGGTATCGCCGTCAATGTGTTTGGCGTCTGCGATGACGTATGGGAAAAAGCCGTTATCAATCAGCTGGGAAAACTCAGTCATATGTCCAACGTATTCTATACGGAACCGCAGATTATCCTGGCTAAAAAACTCTGTGAAAAAACAGGCATGAAGAAAGTCTTTTTCTCCAATTCCGGTGCTGAAACTAACGAATGTGCCATTAAAGCGGCCCGTAAATATTCTCACGATAAATATGGTGATGGCCGCTATACCATCATTACTCTGAAAAATAGCTTCCACGGCCGGACGATGGCTACTCTTACGGCTTGCGGCCAGGAATCGCTCCATCAGGATTTTGGGCCCTTCCTGCCGGGATTCGTGTATGCTGAACCGGATAATTTTGAATCGGTCAAAAAGCTGGCTGAAGAAAATAAGACCTGTGCCATCATGATGGAACTGGTCCAGGGCGAAGGCGGTGTCCATCCACTGAATCCGGATTTCGTACATCAGGTCGCTGACTATGCCAAAGCACACGACATTCTGCTCATCATTGATGAAGTACAGACTGGCAACGGCCGTACGGGCGCTCTTTACGCTTATATGAGATATGGCATCCATCCGGATATTGTAACGACAGCAAAGGCCATCGGAGGCGGGCTGCCATTTGCCGTAACGATGTTTGCCGATTCCTGCCAGCATGCCCTGACGGATCATACCCATGGCTCTACCTTTGGAGGTAATCCTATCTGTGCTGCCGGGGCGATTTCCATTATTGACCGCCTTGACGACGACCTCATGGCCGATGTCCTCAAAAAAGGGGAATACGTGAAGAAAGAACTGGAAAGCTGCCAGAATGTAGAATGGGTATCCGGCCTGGGACTCATGATAGGCGTCAAATTGAAGAAAGACCTCATGGAAGTCGTCAACGGATGTGTCGATGCCGGCGTCCTGGTCCTGACAGCCAACGGTCTCTTGCGCCTGCTGCCGCCGCTGAATATCCCCATGGACGTACTGCAGAAAGGTATAGAAAAAATCAAAGCCGTCATTGATGGCTGATAAAATCTAAAACAGAAGCTGCTGTGAGAGGCAGAAGTTGTTTCCCGGTAAACGGACTCTTACAGCCGCTTCTTTTTTTATATTGTTCATGCTATAATATGTCATAGTTTATAAAGAAAGGAAAGTTTCTATGATAACAAAAACAGAACGAATAAAGAAAGATATAACGACGATTGCCCGGTTTCAGTCAAAGAAAGGACGGGGATGTAATCGTTTTTCCTATACGCCGGCATTCCGGCAGGCTGCTGATTATATTGCAGAGGAAATGAAAAAAGCCGGACTTACAGTACGGGAAAATGCCGTAGGTGCCATATTAGGGACCCTGCAGGGAGAACAACCGGAACTTGCCCCTGTTGTTTCAGGCAGCCACCTCGATTCCGTGCCAGAAGGAGGCAATTTCGATGGGATTGCAGGTATCTGTGCCGCACTGGAAGCGGCAAGGGCTTTTCACGATGCAGGGATCCGGCCCCGCCGGTCTTTTTGCTGTATAGCTATTCCGGAAGAAGAAGGACCTCAGTTTGGCTCTGGCTTGTTTGGCAGCCGGGCTATGTGCGGGCAGCTTTATGACGATGAAATTCATCGTTTTCGCAACGCTCAGGGGAAATCGATAGCAGAGGTCCTTACGGCCTATGGTAAGAATCCTGAAAAGATTGCCAGTGAGATGATACACAAAGGCGACTGGGCTGCTTTTTTAGAATTACATATCGAACAAGGGCCTGTCCTTGACCGGGAACATCTTGAACTGGGAATCGTTGAAGCAATCGTAGGATTGAAATATTATTTTGTTACTATCAAAGGAATTTCTAACCATGCAGGTGCCACACCGATGACAATGCGGGCTGATACTGTATTAGCTATGGCAAACGCTGTATCGGCCGGCGCTGATACAGCGTTGACATTGGGAGACGGTACAGTCTTTACCACCGGAATAATCCAGACTCACCCCGGGGCAGGTAATATTATCCCGGATAAGACGGTATTTTCCATTGATTGCCGAAGCCGGAACATGAATAGTATTGAAACGGTCATGAAGGCTGTAAAAGCCTCACTGGAAACGAGTAAGAAACAGAATTCCGGCCTTTCCTATACTATCGAAGAGCGGTTACATGCCGATCCTGTCGAAATGGATCAGTCTTTGCAGAGCCTTCTGGAAACACAGACACAGCTGCTTCATATTCCATACAAACGCATGTGTTCTGGAGCCGGTCATGACACGATGGTTTTCAATCATCTGATGCCGACTGCTATGATTTTCGTACCCAGTCGGGATGGACGAAGCCATGTGCCGGAAGAATGGACCGATTACAAGTATATCCAACAGGGGGCCGAAGTCCTCTATCAGACACTTCGACATCTTACGGCACAATAAAGCATGAATGAAATGATTGGTATTTTTCTGAAATCTTATATATTATGTCTTATTGACAACACTACAATTTTTAGTTATAGTAAATATGTAATAATTATATCTTAGCGAGGGATATTAGGTTATTACAATAAGGTCCAACAGGAGTGTTGGTACCGCAAAGCTCTAACGGTACGCCTATTGGCGTACCGTTATCTTTTTATACGGACTATTTTATATTCAAATAATAGATCAGGGGTGACGGGCTATGCATTATGTGTTGGGATTAGATATTGGTATAACGTCTGTTGGTTGGGCTGTTTTAGAATTGAACATACAGGATGAACCAATTCGTATTGTAGACCTGAACTCACGAATTTTTGAGAGAGCAGAAATTCCAAAGACCGGGGAATCATTAGCTGCTCCGCGGAGAGTAGCCCGTAGTAGTAGACGACGAACCCGTCGTCGGCGCTTTCGCTTATACCGAATTCGCAGGTATCTACTTCGGAATCAAATTATAACGCCATCCGATATGAAAATATTGTATGATAATTGTGGAGATATGAAGGATATCTATACATTACGCCATGAAGCACTGGATAGAGCTGTAACTTCAAAGGAATGGGCTAGACTTTTAATTTTTTTTGGTAAACATCGGGGATTCAAATCTAATCGTAAATCTATTATTGCTTCTGGTGACGAAGGAGTAATGTTACAAGCCGTTAAAGAAAATCAAGAATTATTAAAAGCATATCGAACGGTTGGAGATATGTTGTATAGTGATACAAAATTTGCGAATGCTAAGCGAAATAAAGGAGAATCCTATACATTTACAGTCAGTCGGCGTATGCTGACCGATGAAATACGGACGCTATTTTGTATTCAAAGAGATTTGGGACAATCTTTTGCTACACCATCGTTAGAGGACGAATATCTTTCCATTTTTTTGGCACAACGAAATTTTGATGAAGGACCGGGTGGTAATAGCCCATATAGTGGAAACCAAATTGAAAAAATGATTGGTAATTGTGCATTTGAAAAAAATGAAAAAAGAGCGCCGAAAGCTAGTTATGCCTTTATGGCTTTTAATCTCTTGCAGAAAATCAATCATCTTCGGATTGAAAGAAAAGGAAAGCAACGCTTTTTAACACAAGAAGAACGAAATAATATTGCAGGGCTTGCTTGGAAAAAAGAAAACTTGACGTTTAAAGATATCCGAACTGCGATTTCACTTTCCGGAGATGAATTATTTCAAGATGTCCACTATGCATCAGAGGTATCACTAGAAGAATGTGAAAAGAAAACGAAATTTAACTTAGTTCGCTCTTATCATGCTATGCGTAAAGCATTAGATGCAGTAGAAAAAAATCGAATTCAGAAATTATCTCATGAGCAATTGGATACAATTGCCTATGCTTTTACTGTATATAAAAATGATGATAAGATTTCATCTTATCTTTTGGCTCATAGTATAGAACAGCAAGATGTGGAAGCTCTTTTAGCGCAGTTAAGGACATTCAATAAATTTGGTCATTTATCGATTAAAGCTTGTTATCGTATTTTGCCATATTTAAAAGAAGGAAAAACTTATGCGGCGGCTTGTACCAGTGCGGGATATGATTTTCGAAATAGTAGTTTGGAAGAGATAAAAGATATTCCGAATCCAGTTGTAAAGCGTGCTGTTAGTCAAACTTTGAAAGTGATACGGGCTATTATAAAAAAATACGGATGTGAGCCTGTAGAAATACATATAGAATTAGCCAGAGAATTGGCGCGAAGTTTTCAAAATCGAGTAAAGATGCAAAAAAGTATGGAAGAGAATCAGTCACGAAATGAAAAAATAAAAGAACGACTGGTTCAAGAATATAATATTTTATCACCAACCGGAATGGATATTGTAAAATTCAAATTATATGAGCAGCAACAGGGAGCTTGTGCATATTCACAGAAAATGTTTAATATCTATCAGCTTTTTCATGATCCATCATATGCTGAAGTAGATCATATTATTCCTTATAGCCGATCATTTGATGATTCGTATAGAAATAAAGTACTTGTTTTTACAGCAGAAAATAGAAACAAAGGGAATCGTACTCCGATGGAATATCTGAAAAATCAATCAGAACGAAAGGAGCAGTTTATTACATGGGTCAAAAATACTATTCGAGATTATAAAAAAAGGAATAATCTTTTACGAGAAACGTATACGTCCGAGGACGAAGCTGATTGGAAACGACGGCATTTGCAGGATACTCAATATCTTAGTACATATCTTTATAATTATTTATGTCATGTGATGAAATTAACACCAGGCTGTACAGAACGCAAACGACGCATTATTGCGGTAAATGGAGCTGTAACTGCTTATGTGCGGAAACGTTTAGGTATAAATAAGATTCGTTCCAATGGAGATCTTCACCATGCAGTGGATGCAGTTATTATTGCCTGCGTTACGCAAGGCGTTATAAATCGTATATCAAGGTATAGTAAGATAAAAGAATTGCAAAATTTTCAAACTAATGATGGTCAAGTCGTAGATTCAGTAACAGGTGAAATGTTAACATTGAAACACGTGCATAAAAAAGATCCATTTCCAGAGCCGTGGCCTCATTTTCGCCAGGAACTAGAAGCACGAGTCGGTAAACAGCCACAAGAAGCTATTGCTGCACTACATCTTCCGACATATGAAAATGTAGAATCAATTTATACCCCGTTTGTTTCTCGTATGCCTAATCGGAAGGTTCATGGTCCAGCTCATCTTGAGACAATACGCAGTAGTAAACTGCTTTATAAAGGAATTACTATTGTCAAAACAAGCCTAACTAACCTTAAATTGAAAGATGGAGAAATTCAAGGGTATTATAATCCTGATAGTGACCGTATTCTCTACCAGGCATTAAAAAGAAGACTGATACAGTTTGATGGCGAGGGAAGAGCAGCTTTTAAAGAACCTTTTTATAAACCACGTTCAGATGGAAGTCCAGGACCAATGGTCAAAAAAGTTAAAATTATGACTAACTCAAGCTTGAACGTTCTGTTAAACCATGGTAGAGGCGTTGCCGATAATGGTGCTATGGTGCGTATTGATGTTTTTTATGTTTCTGAGAAAGGTAAAAAAGCTTATTATTTTGTGCCTATATATGTGGCAGATACAGTAAAGAAAGAATTACCACATAAAGCAGTGGTAGCATATAAGCCATGTGAAGAATGGAAAAATGTAGATGATGATGATTTTATTTTTTCTTTATATCCTAATGATTTGGTATATGTCAGACATAAAAAGTCGATTCTTTTAAAAGCGTCAAAGAGAAGTACATTATCTCCTCAAATAAAAATTAAAGAAGGACTGTTTTATTATAAAGGTGCTAATATCTCAGTAGGAAGTATTAGTATTATTAATAATGATGATACATATGGACAACATAGTTTAGGCATCAAAACTTTGGAATGTATGAAAAAAGCAAATGTAGATATCTTGGGAAATGTGACCTTTGTGGGGAGAGAGAATAGACAACCATTTCAACTGTCAAAAAAGTGAGTCAGGAACAGAGGTGATAAAAAATGTATCGCCATGTTATTATTGAACACGGTGCTCGATTATATCAAAAAAATTCCCAGCTTTATATTGAAGCAGATGAAAAGCATCATATACCAATAGAAGACATAGCGACCTTGCTTTTGGCAAACAGGCAGATATCTATAACAACATATTGTCTTGAAACTCTGGCGGAGCAAGGAACGGCAGTTATACTTTGTAATGGCAGTCATCTTCCGGCTGGGATGCTTTTACCTTACGCAACTAATTCGCGTCGGTTAAAAATGATTCGTCTGCAAATAAGTTAGACTCGGCCTCATTTGAAACAACTTTGGAAACAGATTGTACAAGAAAAAATCCGCAATCAAGGCCGCTGTCTAGTCAATTGCGGAAAAAAAGATACTGTTACCCATTTGGTAGATAGAGTAAAATCTGGGGATTTTATGAATGTGGAAAGTACAGCGGCATCACTGTATTTTCGAACTCTTTTTGGGGATAATTTTACCCGTCATCAAGATGATTTACTTAATGATATTCTCAATTATGGATATACAATTATTCGTAGTGCTATTGCGAGATACTTAGCTATTTATGGGTTTGAACCCAGTTTAGGAATATTTCATCACAGTGAACTAAATACATTTAATCTTGCCGACGACTTGTTGGAACCGTTCCGGCCAGTGGTTGATATGTATGCCAGCCGTTTTGTCGGAGTGAAAATAAAGGAGATGGTACCCGCTGTACGTCATGAATTAGTGCAATTATTAAGTTTTAATATCCAATCAGGTAATGAGGTACATGCAGTTAACTATGCGATAGAACGGACAGTACAGAGTCTTGTTCGTTGCTATAAGGGAAAAGAGTCAACATTGCTTTTGCCGGAGCTTATGCCTTTGCAAATCCATTCATATGAGTAAATTTATGCGCTTATTGGTTATGTTCGATTTACCGGTCAAAACAAAAATGGAACGCAAGGCGGCTAATCAGTTCAGGCATTTTTTATTACATGATGGATATTATATGATGCAATTTTCAGTTTATGTTCGTATCTGTAATGGGAGAGATGCAGTAGAAAAGCATCGTCAACGCATTTTACATCAACTCCCCCCGCAAGGATCGGTGCGGATGTTGACTATTACAGAACGACAGTTTGAGGCGATGGAAATTCTTTGTGGCAGGAAAATTCCGGAATTAGATGAAAAGCAACAACAAAATACTGTGATGATATTATGAAAAAATCGCCAGCAATGGCGATTTTTTCATGTTTGTTTTTCGTTTTTTTTGCAGAAATAAAGTCGTTGAAGTGAGTTGTTTCAACGACTTTATCAGATAGTATTATACCTTAGCGAGGAATATTAGGGAACTACAACCTGTCGCAAGTTTTTGTGCGTATAGACGCGATTATACCTTAGCGAGGAATATTAGGGAACTACAACTTCGGCTGTGCGATACTGTTTCAGCAATTCATTATACCTTAGCGAGGAATATTAGGGAACTACAACAGCATTGCTGTAGGCATAGAGTTGCTCTGCATTATACCTTAGCGAGGAATATTAGGGAACTACAACTCTCAGCATGTCATACCGTAAGATAGCCTGATTATACCTTAGCGAGGAATATTAGGGAACTACAACCCATACGGAACCATATTTATTCAACGTATGATTATACCTTAGCGAGGAATATTAGGGAACTACAACCGTAACAGCACCGGCCTGAATCATCCCTTTATTATACCTTAGCGAGGAATATTAGGGAACTACAACCTGGTCTTGCGTGAAATCCGCACCACTCTTATTATACCTTAGCGAGGAATATTAGGGAACTACAACTCGGTACAGCATACAACAAATTCAACGGTGATTATACCTTAGCGAGGAATATTAGATAATGTAAGGATGTGATAGATTTATTTAATTGCATCATGTCTTGGTGCAGGAAACGTAACATGTCTGATTCTTTTAACTATTTTACTTTAGATAAAAATTGTCTGTCAAGTCTTGTTATTCTTACATATTAAGACTAAAATAGGGCTATCAAATTGAAAGGAAGAGGATAGGAGAGAAAACATATGAAACATTTAAAGATTGCGTACAGTTTTGACGTGCAGTATTATTTTGTGGACAGCGACCGGGAAATCGTGCCTGTGGAACAGACAGATTTTACTGATGTGGCTGTCGCCGTTTTATCGGATCAGGATTACGACTACATTGATAAGATTGATGCTACGGGGTTTGGTGTCCCTATCATGGTCATCATGCCAAGTGGGGAAAAGCTGCCGTCCCATTATCTGGACAAGGTAGATATGGTCCTATCGGAAGAAATGGTCAATAAGAGCCGCTGCATTGAAACGGCAGAACGGCTGGCCAGTAATTATGAACAGACCGTATTACCTCCGTTTTTCGGGGAGCTTGTCGAATACGTCAGCGAAAAGAATAACCCGTTCGACTGCCCGGGCCATCAGGATGGCGCCTTTTTCAAAAAGCATCCCGCAGGCCGGTATCTGTACGATTTCTTTGGTTCTCATATTTTTCAGTCAGACATTTGTAATGCCGACGTCACGTTGGGGGATCTGCTCATCCATGAAGGGCCGGCTCTCGATTCACAGGATTTTGCGGCTAAGGTCTTTCATGCGGATAAGACGTACTTTGTTCTCAATGGGTCGTCCGCATCCAACCGTGTTGTGACCAATGCTCTTCTTACTCCGGGAGATCTGGTGCTCTATGACCGGAATAATCATAAATCCGTGGCTATCGGCGCACTCATACAGGCCGGAGCTACGCCGGTGTACCTGGAAACGGCCCGGAATCCGTACGGCTTTATCGGCGGCATTGATGCTCATTGCTTCGACGAAACGTATCTGCGGCAGCTCGCGGCCGAACGGGATCCGGAAAAGGCGAAGCAGCCCCGACCGTTCCGCCTGGCAGTCATCCAGCTGGATACCTACGATGGTACGCTGTACAATGCCCGTTATGTAGTAGACCGCATCGGACATCTCTGCGATTACATCCTCTTTGATTCGGCCTGGGCCGGATACGAACAATTCATTCCCATGCTCAAAGACAGTAGTCCCCTGCTTCTGGACTTGGGAAAAGACGATCCGGGTATCTTTGTCGTCCAGTCTGTACACAAACAACAGGCTGGTTTTTCCCAGACGTCACAGATTCACAAAAAGGATAGTCATATTCACGACCAGCCGCGTTATGTGAATCACAAGACCATTAATAATGCATTCATGGCTCAGGCGACGACGAGTCCTTTTTATCCGCTCTTTGCCACTCTCGATGTCAATGCCAAAATCCATGCCGGCGATGCCGGGCGCAAAATGTGGCGGGACTGCGTGAAGATGGGAATAGAAGCCCGTAAGGATATTCTTCGTCGCTGCCACTATATCCGTCCCTTTGTGGCACCTGTCGTGCATGACCGGCCATGGCAGAAGGGAAATACGGAAGCCATGGCTGATGATATCGATTATTTCACCTTTGAACCCGGTGCCAGATGGCATGCCTTTGAAGGGTATGGTCCCAATCAGTATCGCGTCGATCCATGTAAATTGTTGCTGACAACGCCTGGAATTGATGCCGAAACAGGGGAATATGAAAACTTCGGTATCCATGCCAATATTCTGGCCACGTATCTGCGGGGAAATGGCGTCATTCCGGAAAAATGCGATCTCAACTCTATCCTGTTCCTGCTGACGCCGGCAGAAAACAAGAACAAACTCCGCTTTCTTACGAGCCAGCTTGTACGCTTCGAACGGTTTGTGGATAACAATGTCCCTATGCAGGAAGTCCTGCTGGGAGTATACAATAAGTATCCCGGCCGCTATACGGGATATACGCTGCGCCAGCTTTGTCAGGAAATGCACGATTTCTTCAAAGACCGGAATGTCAAAGATCTGCAGAAAAAACTGTTCCGCAAAGAATTTTTCCCGGAATATGTTATGCGTCCCCAGGAAGCCCATTACGCCTTTATCCGGGGGGAACGGGAACTGGTGCCTCTCGATGAAATCGAAGGCCGCATTGCCCTGGAAGGAGCACTCCCATATCCACCGGGCGTCCTTTGCGTCGTACCGGGGGAACGCTGGTCCCATACGGCTGTCCAGTATTTCAAGGCATTGGAAGAAAGCCTGAATGAACTCCCCGGCTTTGCCCTGGAAATACAGGGGGTATACCTGGAACACGAAGGTAATCGCATCCGTGCATATGGATACGTATTAAAAGAATAGAATAAGACATCCCTCGCTTTTTATTGGGCGGATAAGATATCAGAAAATGAGAAGGGCTGTAACAAGATGGACAAAAAGTTCATTTTGTTACAGCCCTTTCAATTAGAAATTTTTTATTTGACTAATTCATTAGAGCATGCTCCCGTTGTCATATATGAATATGCATTTTCCATTGTTGTATCAGACATGTTTCTATCTGCTTCATCAGTATAAAAAGCGGAGTGGCTAGTATAAATAAAATTTTCATAAGTTAAAAGTTCTTTTAAAATAGATATAGGACAAACATCCTGGCTTATATTTTTTAGTGCATTTTCCCCTTCGATTACATCCATGGCGACCCCGCCTAATTTCCCTGATTTTATTCCACTCAAAATGCTATCATTATCAAACAATTGTCCTCGTGCAACGTTAATCAGAAATACACCGTTTTTCATTGTTTTGATGGAATCATTATTTACCATGTGATATGTTTCTTTTGTAGCATTGCAGTGAAAAACTATAATATCAGATTGTGCATATAATTCATTTAATGTAACATAACTGGCAATTTTTTTTACTTCGTCATTTTGGTATGGATCGTAAGCCAATATTTTCTTAGGACCAAATCCACTGAGGCATTTCATTGTAGTAAAGCCGATACGGCCGGCTCCAACAATACCTATTGTCTGGTTTCGGATTTCTTTACCCATTAATCCATAAAGTGTAAAATCTCCCTTATCAATTCGGTGTATCTGCTCCCGGAACTTACGCAATAATGCAAAAATAAAACCTACAGCTGTTTCTGAAATAGCATTAGGGGAATATCGAGGAACGTTAGCCCCTTTCAGACCATATTTTTTCATGGCTGTCAAGTCGAAGTGATCATAGCCCTCGGTGGGTGTTAACACATATTTGATGCCGGTATCTGCTAGCGATTTCCAAAACTCATCTGTTGTTTTTCCTGCAGGCGTATAGATGAGTGCTTCACAATCTTTTAGTAAACTATGATTTTTGATTGTAGGCAGACAATCAAAGTAGCACAATTCTAATTTTCCATCGTATTTTTTTACGCTTTCGTTAAAGCGTGTATTACCGTCGCGAACGGTATTAAAAATACCAATTTTCATAAGGTTACCTCACATTGTAAAATATTTATTTTTTTATAAATTAGTTATAATAAATTTCCTTTTTCATCAAAAGGCATGTAATCCGGTTCAGTTTCGATGATAAGGTCCGGATTGTTCATGGCTTCTTTATAATATGCTTCAGAAAGCCAGATATGCTCAATATGAAGGCTGTTTGGAATCCGTACAATACGGGGATTTTTTTTCGTCAATTTCTGTACAAACTTTTACACATACTTGAATAGCTTCTTTGTCACTTTCCATAACGATGGGAATGCGGACAACACTTAGTATTTTAGCTGTAATAGCATTTGGGTACATGGCAGCGACGTCAAGCTGATTAAATACTCGTGTTGTTGTGGCGTTGGCATTGCCAATGCCAATAGCATTTCCGTGGCTTTCCGGGCTTACGTCCAGAACGCATACCTGTTGAGCTTTGATTCCGCCACTGGCATAAGGTGTGCTGAATGTGCCAGTGATATTGGGATTCATGCCACTGCCGGCGTAATTTTTACCAATCTGGTCAACAACCAGAATATCGTAAGAGTCAACCAGGATACGCGGCATATAATGAAAAGCTTCTTTTAAAAATCTGGGCTTTTCTCTTTCTATTTCATCGGCATTTAATACAATGAGCTTACGAGTTTCATCAAAGGCGTTTTCTAGTGTAGCAACAGCAAAAAGAATGGGAGCATGTTTAATGATGGCTTTACCAAAAAGAGGGATGTTCTTAGCCATGTTTTTGAAGCCTTCTCTATGGCAGACTTCAGCGCCGTGTTGTTTTCCGAGCCCAATCGCCATCATCTTCATAATACCGCTTTCATATTTCCCCCGGAAGCCTGTGTGTGGCTTGATTCTGCAGCTAATAATAATGCCATCGGCTTCTGCGGCGTTTTTGTCGATAAAAGTATCTTCACCTTCCTCGGTAACGCCGATTTTTTTTACTTCCATGGAAGAGATAATGGGGCATCCCATGCTTTTTTCTGTAAATCCCAGTGTTTCCAACATTGCCTTTTGTCCTTCAGCTGTTGCGCCTCCGTGGCTTCCTATAGCCGGTACAATAAAAGGCTTTGATCCATGAGACTTGACGACATCTACAATAGAACGAGTAATGAGTGGCATATTGGCTATACCACGGGATCCGGCTGTAATAGCAATGCGCATACCTGGTTTGATTTGGTTAGAAAATTTGGGAGTAGATAACAACGCTGTGATTATTTCAGGAATTTTGGAAGAATCCAGTTTTTCGTGGGGAAAGTGCTGTGTTACTTTAAACATCCTGGGTAGATATACATCTCGAACAATATTTGAAACTATCGGGCGTTATCTAATCATTGTACCATCTTCATATTACCTTCTAAAAGCAATAAGGAAACCTGTTACGGCATTTGCCGACAGCAGGTTTCCTTATTTACAAAAAGAAGGAAATGTTATTTTAATAGGCTGCGGGCAATAACAAGCTGCTGAATCTGACTGGTACCTTCATACAGCGTCGTAATGCGCGCATCACGATACATGCGTTCAACAGGATAGTCTTTGATGTAGCCGTACCCGCCATGAATCTGGACGGCCTTATAGGCGACCCTATTTGACATTTCTGTTGTAAAATACTTGCACATAGAGAGTTTGGCAGCTACGTCTTTGCCTGCATCAAATTCTACAGCTGTATTGTAAATCAATTCACGTGCCAGTGTTATTTCCGTTGCCATATCAGCTAACATAAAGCTGATAGCTTGGAATTTTGCCAGAGGACGGCCAAATTGTTCACGTTCTTTAGCATGCTTGACAGCTGCTTCGAGACACCCCTGGGCAATGCCGAGAGCTTGAGCGGATACACCGAGACGGCCAATGCCAAGTGTCTTCATAGCAGTGGAAAATCCATTATGCAACGGACCAAGCAAATCATTTTTGGAAACGCGTACATCGTCGAATACAATATCACTAGTCGGATATCCATTGATACCCATTTTCTTTTCTGGTTTTCCAAACGATACGCCGGGCAGTTTCAAGTCCACGATAAACATGGAGATGCCTTTGCTGCCTTTTTGTGTTGGATCGGTTTTAGCGTAAACGACAGCATAATCGGAAACTGGAGCACCAGAAATAAATGTCTTGCGGCCATTGATGATGAAGTCATCACCGTCAGCGACAGCCTTGGTCGTCGTGCCACCGGCATCGGAACCAGCACCCGGTTCTGTTAGAGCAAAGCAGAGTTTCTTTTTGCCTGTTGCAATCAAGGGAATATATTTCTTTTTCTGTTCTTCCGTGCCACAGGCCATAATTGGGCCGCCACCGAGAGAATTCGGTGTGTTCGGATAAATAGCCAGTACAGGGCAGACACGGGCAAATTCTTCCATCATGAGGACGTAAGTCAAAGTATCGCCACCCTGACCTCCATATTCCTCTGGAATACGCGCGCCCATGAATCCATACTTTGCCATTTCTTTATGCATGTCCCAGTCGAATTCACCAGTTGTATCGAGCCGTTCCTGCAATTCCGGAGTAAATTCGCTTTCGGCGAAATCACGGAATACTTTTTGCATCATTACGTGTTCTTCATCTAAAATCATGAGTCTTTAATCCTTTCTGCGTAGTAGGTCAGAGTAATTCAGCCAATGTTTCAATACGTGTACGGGCCTGGTCATAGTTGTTGGGTTGTTGGTCTATATCGATGGAAAGCACCTTGATACCAGCTTCTTTGAGTGCCGAATTATATGCGACGAATTCATATTCTTCCGGATCGCAGAATTTCATAAGACATACTAAAATTGCATCAGCATTATTTTCTTTATACAGTTTTTCTAACAGATTAACGCGATCGATATGGTCATCATGTGCCATAGGGTCACTACGGTCCAGCCATTGTTGTGCCAAGCTGGCAAGAGACGAGGTATCTTCCGGAATATCTGTACGGTACTGACGCATTTCCTGAGCAACATCATCACCGACAACGGCAAAGTTATTGTCAGAAAGAATGTTGAGCAGGCTGCACGGTTCTGCCGTGATGCCTGTGAGAATCAGCCGGTGTCCGGTGAAATTGTATACCGGCAGGGCTTTCAGTTGATTGATGATTTCTTCAACTGCCGCAATATGCTCTGATTTGGACATAAACCATGCACTCTTAAATACGGAATGACGGACGGCCGGAGTGATGATATCAAGGTGATCATTGGCAATAGCAGCAAATTCACGCATAACCGAATTATGCTTATTGTAGACAGCAATGCTTTTTTGCATGGCTTCTTCCGTAATCGTGACGCCATAAATTTTTTCAATTTGTTCTTTTACATAGGTAAGTTCCTCAATCAAATATTCTTTTGCTGCAGCTAATTTACGGTTCTGAGGCAATGTATAAGCGATTGTGGAAATGTCTTTAACACCTGTTTTAAAATCTTGTGTGACGTCGCGGAGTGTATCGCACATAGTCGGAATCATGACAGCCTTGACGCCAGCATATTTGCCCTGCAGTCCCAATTCCATGCAGGCTTGCATGATAGGGCATGCAAAGGGGACGAGATATTTCTTTGCCAGGGAAAATTCGGTTTGGGCGCCCCACATCCCCATTGGGATGATTCCTGCAGCATCGGCCATTACTTCCGGCGTGTAATACGGAAAAGCGCCTATAACTTGCTTTCCATCAGAAAGATACGTATCTAGCTGTTTTTTTGGATTATGGGAAATATTCCGTAGTTTTTGTAAATTTTCATGTAAATCAGCCATTTTTCAAAGCCTCCTTGCGGTTTCTCATCGTTTCAGCAAATGCTTCGATTCTTTGTTCAAACTGAGCTTCACTAAAATTGCGATAATCTGCCTGGTCTCCATCAAAACTCATATAAGGAAGACCGCCACAGGCTTCGGAAACCTGTCTCATTAATTCCTGCTGCTGGCAGACCATGACTTTGCATGCGCGGTTAACGTGATAAATTGTGCCATCGATATGGAATTTTTCATTCCATTCTTTTCTCCTTCTGACACTTTCTTCCAGAAGAATATTATTGGAGCTGGTGAACGAATAGGCAGCAGCCAGGCTATCAAGATCCCCAGGGGTATAATCCAGCGACCAGGCGCGGGCATAGGCGGTAGCACAGACGTTGATGCCGTATTTTTTCAAGGTCTTCAAGTTATGTGACAGATAAGGCCAGCAGGCGATTCCTTCCCAGAATACGCGGAATTCTTCTTTTGCTGGGAAAGTGGATTTGCCATTTTTAATATTTTCTTCTGTTTCTGCAATCAATTGGCGGAGGACATCAGCTGTTTCTGTGCGGCCACGGGTAAAAACCATAGGTCCCATATAGTTGAATAAATCAAAACCGCTGATCGGGCTAGGTACGATTGCCAGATAATCTGCTACTTGTTCCCAAAGATTCCGGTTTATTGTGGAAATCTTCATGATTTCAGCGAATTTGTCAGGGTCCCATGTTTGGCCTGTCAGTTCGCAAAGGTCAGTGATCAGTTGTTCTAGTTGGGCACGGATATACTTCGTACGGGATTTTGTAACATGATCTTGATGGTTGTAGGTCATATCTACCATAAAGAGAGGAATATTATATTTGCGGCTTAATAATTCGAACCATTTTGTGATTTCGTTGCAGCCATTATTGCCGACGAGCAGAAAATCCGGCCGGGGCATATTGCTGGCATCGCAATCAAGGATATCTGCATATGCCAGATCGATTTTGGCATAGGAGCAGAGGTCATTGTTACAATCATGGGCTTCTGCATATTGTAGGAAGGGGTCAGCTAATTTTTTGGCTGCGATTGCAGCACCGTGATTTTCAGGATAAACGATGTGCAGTCCCAATGTTTCGGCGATTTCCTGCGGGAATAAAGAGGTGGACCAGCCGATTTTTTCACCACGGGCTTTTGCTTCAATCGTTTCCTGATAGGCTTTGTCCAGTAAAGCACTGGCCATTAACTGAGATTTTGATTTTTTTCTTTTTGGCTTTTTGATAACTTCTTCACTCATTTTAATCGCTCCTTTTATAGTAATTATTTTTTAGTTAAATCATCGTAAGCGAATAGAGCTGCACCGATGGCTCCGGCTAATTGGCAGTCCGGGTGTACTGCGATGGGACATTTTAATTCTTCTTCCATCGCTTTCACGATTCCAATGTTTCGTGCTACACCGCCACTCATAGCAACATGGTCTGTATATCCCAGACGGATAGCAAGTCCTCCTACTTTTTTTGCTACGGAACGATGGATGCCGGCAATGATGTTATTGATGTTTTCACCATTGGACAGGCGCGAAATAACTTCAGATTCGGCAAATACAGTACAGGTGCTGCTGATGGAAACGGGAGCGTCTGCTTGTAGTGACCGGGGACCCATATCATTGATATCAATGTCCAGGACACTGGCCATAACGTCGAGAAATCGGCCTGTACCAGCAGCACATTTATCATTCATGATAAAATTTTCCAGAAGTCCTTTATCATTTAATTGAAGAACTTTGGCATCCTGACCGCCGATGTCAATGATGGTGCGGACATCAGGTATGAGAAAACGGACGCCCTTTCCATGACAGCTGATTTCGCTGAGTTCACGGTCAGCATGTTCAAATTTCATGCGGCCGTACCCGGTGGCGACGATGCGGTTTATATCATTCCTTTTGATATGAAGCTGATCAAGAACGCTCTTAAACACTTCTTCAGGACCGCGCGTACCTGTACCAACAGGAATAATATTTTTGGCAACAACTTTATGTCCATTTTCTATGATGGCAGCTTTCGATGTAGTCGAACCAATATCGATACCGAGAGTGAGCATAGTTACAACTCCTTTTTATTATTTGGCATCGCCAGCAGCAATCATTTCATCAATCATTTGGTCGGTATATCCGAATTTTTTCAGGACTTCTTTCGTATCGCGGCCTACTTTTCCACTATGTTTAAATGGCATTTTCTCAATGGAAGAGAAACATACGGGTGTACTAGAGAAGGCTGTTTTTTCACCACAAGGATAGGTGTATTCTTGAAGAAAATCGTTGGCCCAGGCTTGTTCATCTTTGAGTACATCTTTGAAATGGGCTAATTTTTCATGGGCAATATCGTTTTCTACCATCTTTTTATCCCAATATTCGCTGTCATGCAGAATGAATATATCATCCAGTGTCCGAACAGCTTCATCAATACGTTTATTTGTTTCAGCGATGCAGTAAAAACGGGGATCTGTTGCAAGATCAGGACGATCAAAAATTTTTGTGCAAATAATCGGCCACATTTTATCGTATTCAGGCATAGAAAGATAAATCCATTCTCCATCTTTGCATTTATAACATTGCAGCAACGGGCTGTTGCAATCGAAATGAGAGCGGGGATATTCGCGACCGTATTCGGCACAAAGAATTCCATTGCTGAGGATGTAAATGGCCGTTTGATAGAGAGAAGTCGTGACGTGTTCTCCAACGCCGGTCATTTTGGCTTTAACGAGAGCGGCAGCAATACCGCCAGCCAGAGTGATAGCAGCGGCGTGGTCGCCGAAACCTGCGCAGGTGCTCATGACGCTTTCCCCTTTTGGACTGAGATCTGCCATGAGGCCGCTGCGGGAGAAGAATGCTGTGTAATCATAGCCTGGGCGGTCTTTCATAGGACCTTTGGCACCATACCCGAGTATTTCAGCGTATACAACATTAGGATATAGCTTGTGGATATCATCATAGGTCAGCTCCATTTTCTGCAACGCTTTGGGGCGGTTATTTGTAAGGAAAACATCGGCGCCAGCAATCAGTTTTAAGATAGCATCGCGCCCTTTTTCGGATTTTGCATTCAGACAAACAAAGGATTTATTTGAGTTTTCTAAGTCGAAACTAGGGCAGCCTTCCTCAAATTGAGGAGTCCGTTGACCTTTGTATGCATGCCGATATGGATCTCCTTTAGGTCCTTCAATTTTAATGACTTCAGCTCCCCAATCGGCGAGGATACGGGCACACATAGGTGCTGCAAAATACGTGGACAATTCGACTACTTTAATGCCTTCTAAGGGTTTCATATCTTGACCTCCTAATCTTGATTAAAATTGACAATGAATAAACACGTGTATTGAAACTTGGTGTTTGATGTATTACTTGCCAATATATATGAAATTTAAATGCCAATATTGCTTAAATACAAAAAATATGACTTTTTTATACCTATATTAATATAAAAATAAAGCATTACTTTATTGTATATGGACTATAAAAGAATGGAAAATTAAATCTTATTGAAATGAATTAGATTGTAAAATTATTGGTTTCAACATATATATGTGCAAGCTTGCCATATCGTTTACAAAAAAATACGTGCAATAAAAGGATAATTGCACAATATTGCACTGATTTTACGAAAAAATTACATGACACTGCACAATTGAAAATTGAGTTTGCACCATATTTTGTGCAATTATAAAATAAATGCCAGGCTCTTTGTGTGCAAATAGTGCAAAAAAATGATTGGTAGAAAGTTTTTTACAGGTTTTTTATGGCATAATTATTTCATGATAATTTGTGTAAGATATATACTGACCGGAATCAAAAAAAGGAGGAATAAGGATGAAGGGATACAAAACGTATCAGATTGTTGCAATTGTGATTGGATTATTTTTATGTTTCTTTGGCAGGTATATTCCTGTATTTGATGGACTGAGCCCGTCAGGTACGCAGACGCTTTTTATCATGATAGGCGGGTTGCTCATGTGGTTATTGGTCGGAGTAGACTGGACCAGTATGGCAGTCATTTTCTCAATGGCTCTGATTCCAGAAGTTGGTATGGGGAAGGCTGCTGCTGGCTCTTTGGGAAATGGGCTGGTATTTTATTTGATGCTATGTTTCATGTTGGCGGAAAGTCTGAAAGTTACCGGTGTAGCTCATCGCTTGGCAGTTTGGTTTTTGACTTGCGATTTTAGCCGTAAAGGTGCATGGCATACGATTGCTATGATATTTATCTCTATCTTTGTTCTGTCATCAGGACTTTCGTCAAGCGCAACTGTTATGATCTTTTTACCAATTTTATATGAAATTATTGAGTCATTAGGTTATACCAAAGGCGACGATCAAAAGCTTCCGGCAGTTCTCATCGCCAGTTTACCCATCGTATGTCAGGTTGCCCAGTCAACGACTCCTATCTCTCATGCTATGACACTTATCGGTTTTTCACAGTATGCCAGTTATACAGGACAGACGATGGATTTTGGTCAGTATGTCATGGTAGCTTTGCCTATGGGAATACTCGTTGTTGTTGCCTGGTTCCTGATTAGTAAATTTTTACTTCGTCCTGATACATCCCGCTTCCAGCATCTGAATTACGAAGCTTTAAAAGGCGATTTAGGACCAATAAGAAAGGAAGAAAAAATTGCAGCCGGTCTGTATATAATGGTCATTTTCTTCTGGCTGGCACCAGGGCTTTCCAAGTATATTACGCCTTCACTGGCCCCCTTATTTGGCGTAATTCAGCAATGTTATCCCCCTATTGTTGCATTGATTCTGCTTAATTTTATTTCCGTCAATGGTAAACCCGTTTTATCTTATAAGGATGCCTTAAAAGGAGCTCCCATTGGTATGCTGCTCTTTATGGGGGCTTTGCTTGAACTAGGAAGCATTTTTGCAAACAAACAAATCGGGATTTCTGCCTGGATGAGTACAACCATTGGCAGTCTTTGCGATGGGATTTCTCCTATCGTGTTCATTATTCTGGTTACATCCGTTGCTGTCATTGGTACGAATTTTATGTCTAATGCTGTTACCTGTGCTGTATGTATGTCTATTGCCATGCCATTGGTATCGACGATTTATCAAGGGGCTATTGATCCCTTTGTCATGGCCGTTATGATTACGATGGGAATCAATTATGCTTTTGCTACGGCGCCTGCAACACCGCCCGTTGCTATCGTAGCTGGTTCGGGCTGGATTAAGACGTCACGGTTGTTCAATTACGGTATGACTGCGGCTGCAGCAAGTCTGGTGCTTCTTTTTATTGTAGGGCTGCAGTTGGCACAGGCAATTATCTGATAATAAAAGAAGGAGAAACAAATGAAACCGCTTGTACAGGATACGATGTCCATGATATTACACAAAATGGCTGACCAATATGGTAGTCGTACAGCACTTAGCTATGGCAATATCAAATGGACATATAAAGAATTGGATGTCATAACTGAAGAAATTGCAGCCGGGCTTAATTTGCAAGGTATCCAAAAAGGAGATCATGTCGGAATCCTTTCTGAAAACACTCCGAATGCGATCTTTTCTTTCCTAGCTATTGAAAAAATGGGAGCTGTTGCCTGTCTGTTTAATACGGCACTGAATGCAGATGAATTACATAGATTATTTCATTTGGCAGATCTTAAATATTTGATGATAGGCGGTGCATACAAACAGAATGATTTTGCCTTTACCGTTCAGAAAGCGACGAAAAATTATTTGCTTCAGAAAATATTTGATATCTCATTCGAACCAAGAGAAGGGTATATTTCATTCGATGATCTCCGGAATATGGGAGCCGGCCGGGAAGATTCGTATCAAACGGGACAACTCCCCATTTCCTGTCAGGATAATGGAATGATCCTGTTTTCCTCTGGAACAACGGGACAAATGCCGAAAGCTATCGTTTCCAGTTATTTTAATCTCATTAATGGAGGTATACAAAAAGCAGCTGCACAAAATATTACGGAACAAGATGTTGTTTGTTGTGCTTTGCAGATGCCCCATATTTTCTGCATTGATGTTAATATTATGGCTGCATTTACCAGCGGAGCTCAGTTGGCTATGCCAGTTGATTTGCATACGAAGAGTATTTTGGAAACCATTGAAAAAGAACATTGTACTGTCCTTAGTTGTATTCCCTGTATGTTCTGGGCTATGATGGAACGAAATGATTTTTATACGTATAATCTTTCGTCTCTCCGTACGGGAATTGTGGGTGGAGCATATTGCTCGACGGAACAATTCATTAATATTGAAAAGAATTTTGGACTTACGTTACTGCCTGGACTGGGGCAGACAGAAGCGACGGCTGGTGTGGCTATTGCGGATATTTCTGATTCCCTGGAAGTGAGGAGTACAACGTTGGGACATTTTGTCTCATACAGTGAAGGGAAAATTGTTGATATGAAGACGGGGTTAGAAGCAGAGCAGGGCCAGGTGGGAGAAATTTACATGAAGAGTCCCTTGTTAATGACGGGTTATTATAAGAGGCCTGATTTGACAAAAGAAGTAATCGACGAAGATGGCTGGCTTCATACGGGCGATCTTGCATGGCAGGACGAACATGGATATCTCCATTATGCTGGGCGAGTCAAAGAACTGATTAATCGCGGTGGTGAAAAAATAAACCCGACAGAAGTAGAAAATGTTATCAACCAGCTGCAAGAAGTTATATCATGTAAAGTAATTGGTGTTCCCGACTATGTATATGGAGAAGCTGTATGTGCCTGCATTATTTGGAAAAAGGGACATGTTATGCAGCAAAAAGAAATCTACCACTACCTGGAACAAAAAATGGCTCCGTTTAAAATCCCCAAGTATTTTGTATATCTGCAATCGTTCCCTACTAATGCCAATGGGAAAATAAAGAACAGCAAATTAAGGGAAATGGCACTAAAATATATCCAAGATGCAGGGTGAATGATTACATATCGATTCCTTGCAAACAGGATTATATATTGCGTATAATAAAAACATCAGCATTACCTTTTGTGAAAGTATGGTCATGCTGATGTTTTTGTTAAAAGAGGTGATTGGTATGAGTATGTCTGAGTTATTATTACCAGATTTATTTTCCTTATTAGATGCTTTAGATTGGGGAGTTAGTATTTTTGATGAAAAGGGAAATTTTTTATGGGTCAATCGTTATGTAACAAAATGTAGTGGCAGACCCAGACGCTTTTACGAAGGAAAATCGGTGATGGATTTTAAACAACTCCACATTTTAGACGAGCCGATTTGTACAAAAGTTTTTAAAGAGAAAAAGAAAATAACGGGATTACAGAGATCAAAAAAAGAAAATGGACAACTTATTGATTATGTCGTTACAGCAACCCCAATTTTTAATAGTTATGGGAAAATTAAATTTGTCGTTGCAGATCGCATTGAAGTATCACGTGTGAAGGGTAAATTTGATTTTGCTATAAAAGCGAAGAAAGAAGACGAAGTATCATTTGTAAAACGACATAATAGAAAATTTGAACTTATTTATAAAAGCAAAGTTATGGAGTGTTTAATAAAAAAGATAGAACAAGCTGCTTCAGTAGCCAGTGTTATTTTATTACAAGGTGAATCGGGAACGGGAAAAGAGGTATTTGCTCACTATATTCATGATCACAGCCCTGTTAAAATGGGACCTATGATAGAAATTAACTGTGCCTCTATTGCGGAATCTATTTTAGAATCGGAATTATTTGGATATACAAAAGGTGCTTTTACAGGAGCATCTAGTAAGGGGAAAATTGGTTTAATCGAAGCAGCAAATCAAGGAACATTATTTCTTGATGAAATAAACTCTATGCCGTTAGATTTACAGGCAAAATTGTTGCGGGTATTGGAAAATAAATCTATTACGAGGTTAGGTTCTACACGTCCTATTGATGTGGATTTTCGTTTGATTGCTGCAACCAACAAAGATTTGTGGCAATGTGTTTTGAATAAGACATTTCGTGAAGATTTGTTTTATCGATTGAATGTTATCCCAATTACAATACCACCACTACGAGAACGAAAAGAAGATATTCCTACATTGATAGACTTTTTTCTAAACAAATTTTGCGAACGTTATTCAATGCATAAGAAATTTTCTAAATCGGTTTATCAAACCTTGATTTCCTATGACTGGCCCGGAAATGTAAGAGAATTAAAAAATGTCATTGAACGAATGATGATTATGAGTACAGCCGAGACAATTACACTGCATGAAGTGCCACGGGGCCTATTTCAGGAGGAAGGATTTGGTAAGAAGTTAACAAAAGATAATGAGAAATTACAAATCATACGAGCGTTAGAAGTTAATGGAGGACATAGGGAGAAAACAGCGCAATATTTAGGGATTTCTCGTAGAACGTTGCAATATAAACTAAAAAAATTTAATCTTTTAGGGAAACAAAAATAAGTAACGAATTTTTAAAATAGGATACACAAATAAATAGAATTTATCATAATGATATACTCTCTTCTAGGTAGACAAGCGAAATAATAAAAGCTTGTTTATTTGGAAGGGAGCGTATCAGTTGCGGATATATCAATATAGAATATTTATATACATATTAGAGCAAAATAGGCGTAAACATAGAACAAAATATCATTACAAGGTAAAAACATGGTAATTTCGTGACAAATATATATAAATTTGGTACAATAGGGGCAAGCAAAATGATTTGTTTACTTTGTTTAATATGTATAAGAAAGGAGGTGGCAATATGGCTCCTGACCAGTGTATATTTGTGTCAGCAACATATGATATGACATATGAAAAAGAAGTAATTTTTGACTCTCAAATATACCGGGGGGGGTATTTGTTCAACGTTACTTTATATTAATATAAGAAATCATTACCATAAATATAAAAAAAGACACAGCCACAACGATATGCTGCCTGTTTTATATTCTCTGCTCCTTCCTTCGGGAAACCTGACGTACCGGTCAGGGACAAGCGCAATTAGCTCGTGAAATAAAAGTCTGTAAACATATTTCATGCAACAGGAGGAGAGAATCATGAATTTATCAGGAAAAAAATTAACGACCGCTATTTTAGCAGGCTTGATGGGCGCAACCATGTTCGGTGGCAGTGTATTTGCTGAAGTTACAGATCAGGAATTTAATGAAGTAAGACAAGGCGTTAATTCCAATACCCAGAGAATTTCCCAGTTGGAAAGCGCACAGTCGGCTGCAAAAGATTACTCTAAAGATATTGCTGCCAATACGACAGCTATTGCTAATGAAGCAACTGCCCGTACAGATGCCGATACGAAGCTGCAAAACAGCGTAGATGCTAATGCTAAAGCTATTGATGCAGAAGTAACTGCCCGTGATCAGGCTGTCGCACAGGAACGGGCTGATCGTAAAGGCGCCGATGCTGCGCAGGATAAAGTCATTAGCGCACTCAATAAGAATGTAACCGATGGTTTCAATACAATTAATCAGAATATCGGAACGATTACCGATCAACTGAACAAGAACGATCTTGCTGAAGCTCAGGCACGTGATGCTGCAGACCAGCCCTTGCAGAAGAATATCGACGCAGAAGCAACTGCCCGTGATCAGGCTGTCGCACAGGAACGGGCTGATCGTAAAGGTGCCGATGCTGCACAGGATAAAGTCATTAGCGCACTCAATAAGAATGTAACCGATGGTTTCAATACAATTAATCAGAATATCGGAACGATTACCGATCAACTGAACAAGAACGATCTTGCTGAAGCTCAGGCACGTGATGCTGCAGACCAGACCTTGCAGAAGAATATCGACGCAGAAGCAACTGCCCGTGATCAGGCTGTCGCACAGGAACGGGCTGATCGTAAAGGCGCCGATGCTGCGCAGGATAAAGTCATTAGCGCACTCAATAAGAATGTAACCGATGGTTTCAATACAATTAATCAGAATATCGGAACGATTACCGATCAACTGAACAAGAACGATTTTGCTGAAGCTCAGGCACGTGACGCTGCAGACCAGACCTTACAGAAGAATATTGATGCAGAAACAACAGCTCGCCAGACCGATGTTGCCAACCTTCAGAAAAATATTACCGACTCTTTAACTAACCAAGGTAAGATTAATGAAACGTTGACTACAGCCGTTCAGAACAATTCTAAGGCTATCGTTGACAGTGCAAAGAATTTGGAAAAGCATCTTTCTGACACCGATAGCCGGGTAGATAAGGCAAATGCTGAAATCCATACTAATGCAGGTAATATTGCCCAGAACAAACAGGATATTGCCAATATTCAGGACACTTTGAAGAATGCCAACGCTTTAGCTACGGCTGATGCTACTAAAGCTGCTACGCAGGCAGCTAGTGATGCTACGGCAGCCGCCACCAATGCCAATAATGTTGCTAATGGATTGAAAGACCGGGTCAATCTGATCTCTAATAACCAGAATGTCACATCGGAAAGTGATTTGATTAAGAAAGATCAGTCTATCGGTCAGAATCTCACTAATGTAGATACGGCTCTGCATAAGGAAATTGCAGACCGTATCGGTGCCGATGCTGCACAGGATAAAGTCATCAAACAGGTCAACGACAATCTGGT
>NZ_QSFA01000016.1:239-60008 GCF_003467125.1 Megasphaera sp. AM44-1BH | reverse complement strand
GCTGGGACTCGATATTTCCCAAATCATCCCGGCAGATACGGTATACTGCCTGAACCGCCTGCGCCAGCTCGGTCACAGTGTCGCCATTGCTACGGGACGGTTGCAGTGTGATGGCTTCCGCACAGCAAACCGCTATGGGATTACCTCTCTCGTCAGTGACGGCGGCAACAGTCTCACGATGAACAATGATCTCATAGAAATGAACAGCCTTCCCACAGCCAATTGCCGGGCCCTCCTTCACGAACTGGAACGGCGTCACCTGCCATGGGCCGTATTCACCAGCAACACGATGGTACGCTATACACCATATGAACTATTCCGTCATCTCGGCCAGTCCCAGTTGTTCCAGACGGTCGTCACCCCGGTGGATATCGACGCCCTGACGACTATCTATAAAATCGTCCATGTCCGTCCGGAAGCGGATGACCTGCCACTGGATACGTACGGTCTTTCCCGCCTTCCTTACATCACCAACACCTATCTGGTGGAACCGACCGATAAAGGTGCCGGTATCCGCCGGTTCATGGAACACGTCGGGGCGCCCCTGGAAGATGTCGTCGTGTTCGGTGACGGATTGAACGATATTTCTATGTTCATCCCGCCCTTTTTCCGCATTGCTATGGGAAATGCCCGGCCCCAGCTCAAAGAACGGGCCGACTATATAACCGATGACAACGACAAAGGAGGCATCCTCCACGCCTGCCAGAAATTCGGCTGGCTTTCCTGATCGGTTCATCCAAAAAGGACTGGTACATAAAGCAAAAGCCAAACTGCTTTATGTACCAGTCCTCTTTTTTAGTCTGAAGGAAAGGGCCTCTTCTGTCCGCTGCCTGAACCCGTCATTCCGTTTTTTTTTACCGCTTTGCTGCCATTTCACCGTTTGCTACTTTTTCCTTATACCGTTTCGTCCACTTCCAGCGGTTGTGCAGCCAGAACCAGTCTTCCGGATATTGGCGGATCCGCGCTTCCAGCCTGTCATTTAAAGCCTGTGTCGTCTCATACACGATACGGTCTTTTTCTTCCCTGGACAGGCGGTGATCCGAAGTATACGGCCGGATAGGCGGCAGCACGTCGATGACATGATGATAGGGCCGGTCTTCATGGATAAACGTAGAAATAATGGGATAGTTTTTTATTCCTGCCATCTTGGCCGGTCCGTCAGCTGTCAGGGTATCGCGTCCGAATAACTTCACCAGAATACCCGTATATCCCGGGTCCTGATCCATCAGGAGCCCGATATAATGCCCCTCCTGGAGGAAACGGACCATATCGCGGATACCCGTCTTATAGGTGACATGCTGTTTCATCATCGCCCGGTATTCATTGATAAAGGTATCGGCACTGTGACTGTCCTGCTGCTGGGCTACGGAAATAAGCGGATAGCCATTCATGGCGAGCACCGCTCCCAATAATTCCCAGTTTCCTGCATGAGAGGCCATGAAAACGGCGCCTTCACCGCTTTCTTTCAGCTCATCCAGATATTCTTTCCCATGCCAGGTAATCTTCTCGTCCAGTATTTCTTTCGTGTATACCGGATAGGACAATACCTCGATGATCATAGGCCCGAAGCGGCAGCTGCTCGCTTTGGCAATGGCCATGGCCTTTTCCGGATCATCGGTGATACCGCAGTCCAGTATCTGCTGCTGCGCCAGCTTTTTCCGCTTTTTAGGAACAAAAGTCCAGAAAAACCAGCCCAGGAAATGGCCCAGCGTCCGCCGGGCTCCATCGGGAAGATGACAAATGATCCAGCTCAGCACTTTCATAAATGTATACATAGGCTGCCTCTTACTCTGCTGTCTTCTTTTCTAATTCAGCAATCTTCTTTTCCAGTTGTTTGATTTTCTTTGCCATATCCGGCAGATGTTTCAGATATACCTGGGACCGTTTCCATTCCATGTGGGGCTGCATCGGATATCCGGCATAGACCTGATTGCCTTCAACATTGCCGGTTATCCCCGTCTTTCCTGCAAAAACAGCGTTATCACCGATGGTGATATGGCCCGTGCATCCTACCTGTCCGGCAAAGATGCAGTGATTGCCTGCTTTCGTACTGCCGGCAATCCCTACCTGGGCGATAATGAAGCAATCTTCCCCGATTTCCACATTATGGCCGAGATGAACGAGATTATCGATTTTTGTTCCCCGTTTGACAACGGTACTGTCCAGTGTCCCATTGTCGATGCAGGTGCAGGCCCCGATTTCCACGTCGTCCCCGATTTTTACATTGCCAATCTGGGGAATCCGCGTATGACGGCCTTCATTGGTAGCAAAACCAAAGCCTTCGCCGCCGATGACCGCATGGGCCCGGACGACAAGGCGGTCGCCAAGCTGGCAGTTTTCATGGATGACGGCACCGGGATAAATGACGGCGTCATCGCCGATGGTAACATTATCGCCAATGAAAACATAGGGATAAATGACGCAGTTTTTCCCTATTCTGACATTTCTGCCAATGACCGCATAGGCCATGACAGCCGCATTATCCCCCAGGACAGCGTTGTCATCGACAACAGCCGTAGGATGAATACCCCGGGCCACGGTCTGACGGGGATGGAAGAGTACCAGGAGCTGTGAAAAAGCCAGGCGCGGATTTTTTACCAATACGAGCGTATTATCTCCGGCGGGGACTTCTTTTTCTACAATGACGGCACCGGCGTGGACCTGAGGCAGATATTCCGTGTATGGATCTACTGCAAAGGTAATATCCTGCATTCCTGCTTCCTGCAAGCCTTTGATATCCTCAATTTCCCGTGTACCATCACCGATCACCATACCGCCCAGGATGGCGGCCAACTCCTGTACTGTCTTCTTCAACATAGTCAACCCCTTTATTGTAATTTCGCAATCAAATCATCGGTCACATCAACGCCGCCGTTGGGAACGACTTCTTTGTAGACGATGATGCCGACGTTTTTATCCTTGGCGATATCACCCAGTTTGCTCTGGATATCCGTCATGAACTGACGTTGCATGCTGGCTGCGAATATCTGCCGTTCCTGCAATGCCTGCTGCTGCTTTTTCTGGAAATCTTCAGCCGACATGGACTGCTGGGCCTGCTGCAGCTCTGCATCGAGAGATTTGCTCTTTTCTTCTATCTTCTGCTGATACTGCTGTACTGCCGGCGCTTCTTTCTGCACGCGGTTCATATCTACATAGCCTACTTTATCTTCACTGCCGCAGCCGCTCAGTACGCCAACTGCCGCAATCATGCACAAGGCAGCAGCCAATCGTTTACCTATCCGTTTCATTCGTATAATGCCTCCTGTTATGCCAGCTTGACAATAATATCATCGGTCACATCCAGCGCCGTACCGATGCCTTCATATTCAGAGAATATGATATCAATTCCCTGTTCTTCAGCAACATCCGCCGCTTTATCCCGGATATCTGCCAGGATGGCTTCTTTCTGATCCTTCATTTCTTTTTCTTTTGCTTCGAGTTTTTCTTTCCAGGCCGCATTCCAGACAGCCGGTTCCGGACGATGCCCCAGAGAATCCATTTGTTTCGTGAACAATTCCCGGCTGGATTGCTGCCGGGCCGTCAGTTCGTCTTTTACCTGAAGCGCATACGCCTGCAGTTCTTTCTGTGCTTTTTCCTTATCGGAAGCCATGGCAGATGCAATATCTGCTGCCGCAGCCGTGTCCGTCTGGTGATCACCGCCGCTTTTACGCAACAGTGCCTGCAATTCCTGTTCTGCTGCCTGCCGTTCTGACTGGGACAGTGCCAGCGCCGCCAGTTTCAGCCGGAGATTGACAATCTTCAGATTATCCTCATCGGAAAGAGACGGCTGGACCTTTCTGCGTTCCTGGAGAAGCGCCTGATACCGCTGTTCCAGCGCTGCATTCAACTCATTCTGTTTAATGGCCACCCGGGCCTGTAATTCCTGATCGAGAGCCGCTGATGACAAGGCGTCAGTCATAGAAAAGTCCTTCACCGCCTGCCCCTGGGATGCGGCCTGTTGTGAGTAATGCCACTGTTCAAACTGGTACTGGGCAACCATCGCATTATATTCCAGTTCCAGACGATGGTACTGGCTGTATGATGGATGACTCATCATGATGTGTTCCACATCGGCACAGGCAATGACCGGCCCCTTTTCTGTGACAGGTACTGCCGGCGTCCGGCTGTGCATCACCCAGAAGGCTGCAGCCAGACAAACGGCCAGCACTACGGCACCAGCAGCTGCCGCATATTTACGCTTCATGGTAATATCCTTACTTGGACTGGGATTCGCTCAATTTTTTAGAAACTTGTTCGGTAATATCCTGGCCGCCATAGAGAACAGCGCGCTTATCGACGACAAGGCTCAGTCCCTTCGTGCTGGCAACGCTGCCAACGGCTTCATCGACTTTATCCTTGACGCCTTTATAAATATCTTCCTGTTTCTTTGTCATTTCTTCCTGGATCTGCTGATAGAGCTGGCTCTTCTGTTCGTCCGTCATACCCTGGGACTGTTCGTCAAATTTTTTCTTGGCATCTTCTGAAGCCTGCTGCATTTCTTTCTGTGCATTGACTACATCCTGATTATCCGGCGGAATGACCTTGCTCATATCGACGACGCCGATATTGCTGGACGGCGCCGCACTGACGGGGTTCCCCATCTGCATGACGGCAATGCCGGCAACACTCAGTACAAAAATCGCTGCAATGACAGCGGAAAAAATCTTTACATTTTTTTTCTTACCCATTTCTGACATCATAGTAACATTACTCCTTTGCAATTCCTATAAATAGCCAATAACCCGCAGCCACGTATCGTGGCCGGAAATGATATATTCCAAACCGACGTATTCATGGAGACGGTACAAGAGTCCCGCCTCTTCATCATGGTTTGTCAGATCTTTATCGAACCGGAAGGACCAGCGGCCGCCGAGTTGCTGCCGCAGCCAGATATGATGACTGTCATCCTGGCTTTCAAAATCATATCCCAGCCAGGTCCCCTTGCGGGGCTGATACCCGTAACCGGGAATAAAATTCCAGTCTACCGAAGCCGGCATGAATTCCACATCGGTGTACAATTCATGATGTCTGCCGATTTTTCTGCCCACATGGGCCCTCAGGACCGTATTGTCTTCTTTGTCGTGGTGAGCATCACCATCCCTGCTGACATCGATATACGCCAGGGCACGGACATCATAAAAATCCGTTTCCGATTTCAGGTTGATGTCCATATTCTCTGCAAGAGAAAGACTGGGAAGAACGCGCAGTTTATATTTTTTTATGACCCACTGCTCATTCAGATGCTGCTGCAGGTCGCGTTCCACATCCTTCTGATGACGGCGCACAAATGCAACAGGCAGGCCATTCAGGCCTGCATAGCGGTCTTCCATATGCTTGCGCGTGCTGAGGAAAATGACTTTAGGGAGATTATCGGCATCGACGCGGACATTGACATTGCGCACGACGGGAAGTTTCGGCAGAAAATACACTTCTACTGTCGTATCTGCCCCGGGCGTAATGACAATATGGGGATAAAATTCCGGAAGTTCTGTCTCCAGTTCTGATTCCATTACCGATTTGACCGTACCGTTTGCCCAGTCCAGGGCATCGACAGGAAGACCGGTCAGCAGGTTTTCAATGAAAGATGCCGCTCCCGTCAGATCCGTATTGGCCATTTCCTGTCCCAGAGCCGGAAGAGATCCATAATCAAACCGGACGTGTACCCGGCGTATGGTATCCCCCCAGGGACGGATCTGTACGGCCAGCGTCGTTTCCGGCCCGGGCACGAGTTCGATATGTTCTACAGTATATCCGATGAGCACGCGGTCAATAATATCGTAAACCATGCGGGTATATTCATCGTGCCGGCTCCGCACAACGCCGTCGTCGGCACCGAGAAATACATGGTTCCCAATCGTCTCAATGCTGGCGCTTATCCTCTTCTCGACAAGAGGCGGTATGGCCTCTTCCAGAGAAGAGACGCGTACCGCCACGTGAGTTACGGGTGCCGCTATGGCACTACTTAGACTAGCACAGACAAAGAGAATCGTCAATAAACAAGTGCGAAACACGACGTATCCCACCTATCGTCTGCATGCATCAGAATTTACCACCAAAGCTGAAGTGGAATTTGCCGCCGTCATCACCGACGCCGTAATCCAGGCGGATAGGCCCGATAGGTGTCGTAATCCGGAAACCGAGACCGGTGGAAACGTGGATGCTGTCATCGTTCTGATACCAGGGGATATTTCCCGTGCCATCCCAGGCCGAGCCGGCATCGACGAAGAAGACACCCTGGATTTTCTTGGCAATCGGATAACGGTATTCTACGGTAGCCGCATACATCTTGTTGCCACGGAATTCGTCATCTTCATAGCCGCGCAGGTTATCGGCGCCGCCTAAGGTGAAGAGATCGTAGTAAGGCATATCGCCGTTGGCATAACCGCCCATGAAGCGCAGGGCAATGACGTGCTTGCGGCCTACTTTATAGTACAGACGGTTTTCAAAGGTCAGTTTATAGTAATCGAAGTCGCCGCCCAGGCCGTGGCCGGCAATAGCTGCCGTATAGGAAATCCGCTTGCCCCGGGTCGGATCATAGACATTATCGCGGTTATCGAAAACATGGGACCAGGTCAGGCTGTTTGTCCGGCCAAAGTTCTTGCCGAGGTAATCCATGTCTTTAAAGTTATACACTTTGCCATGACGAGTCTGGCCATTTTCTCTATAATCGAACCCGCTGTTCCAGTCGTCGTATTTCGTCTTCTTCGTTTCCAGTGTGACATAATCGCTGACGTATTCACTGCGGACACGGCCATAGGTGAAGTTGAAGCCCGTCGTTACCCGGTCATAGTCGGCAACGGAATTGCCTTTTTCATCATAGTCTTCGTAGTCGTAATCGCGGTTGAACAGGCTGAAGCCGATGGAATCGCCATGGTCATTGAGCCACGGATGAGTATAGGAGAAGGTATAGTTGTGATTGGAATCGGTTTCCCCGCCGAATTCCCAGTTGATGGCCACTTTATCACCGGTACCGCGGAAATTGCTTTCCGATAAGCCCAGGAGGCCTACGAGGCCGTTGGACTGGGAATAGCCGCCGCCGATGGAAATCTGGCCCGTCTTGGATTCGACGACGTCGATTTCCATAATGACATCATTGGGATTCTTTTTGCCCGGCAGCATGCGGACGTTGATATCTTCAAAGTAGCCCGTATTGTAAATTCGTTCCACGCTGCGGCTGGCTGCGGCACGGTTGAATACGTCGCCCTTCTTCATGCGCACTTCACGGGTTACGACGCGGGTCTTTGTCTTCGTATTGCCACGGACGACGACATCTTCCAGATGGCATTCCGTAATGCCGATATGGAGGATACCTTTGCTGTCCAGTGTCGCGTTGGATACATGGCTGTACATATATCCGTCTTTTGCATAGAGGTTATTGATATTGGCTACGTCTTTACTGATGATGGTGCTGTTCAGGGGAGAGCCCGGGACGAACTGGATCATCTGCTGGAGCGCATCCGTTTTATAGACTTTATTGCCTGTGATTTCTACGCCATTGATGACGGGATTGAGCTGAACGGCATAGTTCAGGGCCACCCCTTCCGGCACGTTGGTAAAAGCAGGCTGGACCGTCGAAAAGAGGCCTGTCGAACCGATGATATTGACATCATGACGGACGTAATCGGCACTGACCGTATCCCCGACACGCATAGCGAGTTTCGGCAGCAGATAGGCCTCAATAGCCGGATCCGGCACGGGGCCGACATTGACCGCCGTCGTCACTTTATTGGCGTAGGGAGCAATGGATTCATCCGTAACGGCATTGCCATAGGGCATGGTGCTTTCCTGCCCTGCTTCCAGTACAGCCATAGGATACTTGGGCACCGTCGTATCGATCTGTACATCGCCCAGGCCGGCCATATACGGTACGGATGCGCCGGGAAGGCCTTCTTCTTTAGCCGATTCGGCCGTGCCGACCGTCCCCTGTTCGTATCCCGTATTGCCGCTGATAACCGATTTGGCAACCTGATTCTTCCGTTCCTGTTCTGCCTGTTCGATTTTTTCTACCTGTTCTTTTTCTGCCGGTTTGCGTACATCTTCCGGATTCTGACCTTTGGCAATAGCTGCCAGTTCTTCATCCGTTTCATACCCTGTCAGGCCGGATTTTGCATTCTTCATGACGGCTTCTGTTTCCGGCGTCGAGGCACTGGTCACTACCGTATTGAGCGCCATAGGCTTTCCTTCGTCTTTTGCGGTCATGTCTGAAGCGGATACCTTTTTTTCTACAGTCTGTCCCGGATCGGCATCATAGCCGGTCGCCTGATCGGCAGCCCATACGGGACTAGTCACCATAGCACTGGTAATCATCATCAATAGAAACTTTTTATTCCGTGTTATCATAAGACCCTCCGTTGTCATTTCTTGGTTTCCGCACCGCGCAAACTATGACGCGCATCTTGTACGGCAGCCTGTACCTGCCGGTCTGATAAGACCTTTTTTTGTACAGGCTGTGTATATGGTACAGTTTCAGGAGCTGGTTCTGTCCGTTCCGTCTCCCGTCCTGTTTCCCCCTGTCGTACTTCCGGCAATGCATCGACATGATGTTCACTGCCTGAAACCTGCTGCATCGCTGGTGTCTCTTCTGCCGTTACGACTGGCTCCGGTTCTTTTTCTGGCTGTGGCTGCGGCATCGGCCGGGACGTATCTGCTGCCGTCTCACTGCCGGCAGGCCGGGTAAAATCAGATGACGGCGCTTCCAGACGCATGAACTGCCAGATGCCCAGGGCCAGTACCAATGCGGTCAGGACAGCTGCCAGCCTGCGGATTTTACGGCCTGTGCCGTGATTTTTCCGGAGATTCTTCATTTCTGCTTCTGCCAGCATGAGATTGAGTTCTCCCCGGACATCGGCCTTGTTATCAAAGGATTTTTCGGCTCGTTCCAGCCAGGCCCTGGCAGAACGGACACGTTCTGCCTGTTCGTTGTCTGATTTTGCCATTCTGCACAAGCTCCTTTCCCAGCATGTTTATAAAATCCTGAAAAAGAAAGCATCAGCGAACGGAGAAATAAAGAAAAAAGCAGCACTTTATCTGGAAAATACTTCTATATTCTCTTATTTTCTCCGGTTTATACCCTATTTACTTCTCCTTGTTGTCGTGAATAAAACGGCTCAGCATCCCCCGCACGCGGCGGATGCCCCGTTTCTGCAGCCGGTACACATAAGGCAGGCTGACAGATAAATCATGAGCCAGTGATTTCTGCTGCTGGTCTTTGAGATAGACGCCCTCCACGACAATCTGTTCCTTCTGGGGCAGACGCTGCAGTGTCTGCGCCACGTGTTCAAATAAAATCTGGCGGCCTGTGCGTTCGGCCAGATCCTCTGCCCGGTCCGGCAGCTGGTCCCGCAAGGTAACGCCGTTTTCATCGGGTTCATCCAGGGACAGGGAAGACCGTTTATTTTCTTTCTGCAGGAAATCCAGGATTTCCCCGCGGATACGATGGACGGCAAAAATAGGAAAGGCCACATTGCGCCGGTAATCATATCGTTCCACCGCTTCAATCAGCCCCAGTGTCCCTTCCTGCAGGGCATCCTGCAGCATATCCCGCGGGATATGCCAGCGCATCGCTTCCCGGAAAACCAGCGGCTGGTACTGCTCTATGAGGCGCCGCCGGCTTTCCTGGCTGCCCTGGTCTTTATAGGCCCGCCAGAGCGCTCTTTCTTCTTCCGGATCCAGAAGTTTTATCTGTTGTAATTCTTTTAAATAGGTCTCCAGCAACTTCTGTCCCCCCCTAATAGAAGCTATACTTATACATGCCGCCGACAAAGGAATCATCGGCCGATTTCCAGGCGGCCACACCAAACTTACTTCCCAAATTATACTGCATACCTATGCGGTTGTCATCATGATTCAGGCCAAAAGCAGCCGTCAGCATGAAATCATTGAACAAATATTTGCCCATTTCTATATTATAATAGTTATTTCCCACATCGGCAGTCTTGCTGTTGTAGTCCAGGGCCCCTGTCGTAATGTTGAGCATATCCAGATTCAGTGCCTTTTCCAGTGCCTGTGTCACGCCCAGACTGTTGAGGGTCATGCGGATGCCGCTCCCTATAAGAGTATTGACGTCTTCACTATTAAGGGAACTATCCTTTTTACCGTTGCTGTTCCGCAGGGTAATCAAAGAAATGATCTGGGCCTTCGTAAGAGGCGGATTGGACCGCAGCATGAGATCCATCGCATCGGCCGGACCGCGCAGATTGAGCAGGACATTGTACTGGCCGACGCGGGTATGTCCTTCCACATCCAGAGACGGCAGGAAGGTATCGGGCTGATTGAATTCAGCCTTTGCACGGGATACACGGAAGTTCGTGTCGAGATAGTGAATGGTGCCGCGTGTAGCTTCAAACCCACCGGTTCCATGAGGATGAGCCAGGGTACCTCCGAAATGGGCACTTCCCCGTACCATCAGGTCATACAGTGCGCCGTTATACAGCCGCACATTATCCCCCAGTGCGACCGTGATATCGAGAGCCGCATCGAGACTACTTTGCGTATCGCTCAGACTGAGCGGCAGATCCAGTGTCGTATCATCGATGGTTACCGTCCCTGCCAATAGCGGCATGCCGTCGCCAGGGGATACAGTCAGATTTCCTGTCAGAGGTCCTGTAAAATATGGGCAGATTACGCCCAGATGATCGAGTACGAGGGATCCTTTATACGAGGTAACCTCCCACCCCTGCCAGGAAGCATCGGCCTGTATCTGCAGCTTTCCCGGATTTTTTGCTTTGGCCTTATCCATAACGGCAGAACCGGAAAACGCAGCCTTGCGGCCCGTAAACTGAATCTGCCCCGAAATCTGTGTCAGCGGGTTCCGCACGGTTTTGATGGACAGAGAGCCGTTATCGACACTCAGTGTCCCGTATACCTGCGGATCTGCCGCCGTTCCTTTGAGCTGCAGCGAACCATCCAGTCCGCCCTGGGCATTGGTGACAAGGGGTGTCAGGAAGGTCAGTATATCCAGCCCGGCATGATCCAGTTTTACCGTAACGTTCATCGATTCGTCTGTCTTTTCCCCGGTCAGAGCCGCCACGGGAATCGTCCCGGAGGCACTCGCCTTATAAGGATCCTTTACGGCATATGCCTGATTGACCTTGATCATGCGGTCCCGAAGATTCAGCAGGGCATACATACTGGTAAAGGAAATGCCATTGACGGTGCCGCTCCCGAGCTGCAGCGAAACGTCGGCGCTGGGATGGTCCCCTGTGCCGCTCAGGTTGGCTACAAAATCGACAGGTGCATCAATCTGGATATTTTTCTGTCCCGTTATCGCCGTCAGCAGACGGGCCGGGAAATTGCGGGCGGCAATCTGCATCTGTACCGGTCCATGGAGGGCATAGGACCCCTGGGCGGCCAGTATGGCATCACCGGTTTTCAGTGTCAGCTCATGAATCTGTACGGCATTGTTTTCATACTGGACATCGATATGGGCAGGCTCGATAGCCGCATCATCGATGTATCCCTGGGTCAATGTCCCTGTCAGGCGTGCCCGGGGATCACTGGTCGTCCCGTCAATGGCCAGCTGCCCTTCCAGGCGGCCCTGGACGGACTGCATGGGAGCTCCCGCTACTTTCAGGATGCTGGCAAGGTCCGCCGCCTGAACGCGGGCCCGTGCCATAATCCAGCCATTCGCCGGATTATATCCGCCACGCAGTTCATAGGTTCCCCCATTCTGCTTGAAATGAAAATCCGTCAGCCGGAAAATACCGCCGTAATATCCGAGATTACCCTGTATATCGTCAAGAGCTATGTCATTAAACGTCAGCGAGTCCGATTGAAGCGAACCTTCAAAGACAGGACTGTCCATCGTGCCGCCAACGTGTCCTTTGACATTCATGATGCCCGACCGCTGTGGTCCTTTCTGCGGCACCAGACGGGAAATATCGAGATGGCTGCCATCCAGTGTCAGATCCATCTGCTGTCCCAGGGAACCGGCAACGCGGATAGAAGCATCATAGGCCGTAATATCGCCATTAGTAATATAAACCGTGCCATCATGCAGCGTATAATCGGCACTGACATTTTTGTACAAATACCCATATGCCGAACCGCTGGTCAGATGGAACGACCCCTGCGCCGAAGGCTGGTCCAGACTGCCCGTTATGGCAATGGTGTTATCAGCCCAGCCCGTCAGAGGAAGATTTCCCCGCCCCAGTGCCGGCAGCAGCCGTTCCAGCCGCATATGCTGTGTCGTAATCTGCAGCTGCACCTGCCGCGTATCCAGATCTGCCATGCCGCTGGCCGTATGGGTTCCATCGACGTAGCGCCAGACGACGGACGGAATGAGGATGCGCCCGCCCGTACCGGAAACAGAGCCATCAATCGTATCAAAAGGCATTCCCTGTACACTGCCGTTACGGGCCTGGAAAATCATATCCCAGTCCGGGCCGGGACCATACAGGTGACCGGCCGCAGAAAAGGTGCCCGTCACAGGCACTGCCAAATAGGCCGATACCATATCAAGGGGCAGGTTATCGGCAGTAAAGGAAAGATTGGTCTGTGCTCCCTGCGTATCATACACGCCATTGACCCGGACGGTACCGCCCTGTACCGATGCATTGAAATCCGTCAGAGAAAGCAGGCCATCTTCATAGTATATATCACCTTCTGCCCGGTCCGCTCCAATGCCATTATAGGAAAGGCCTACAGCGCTGGCATGACCGGAAGCCCGTAAAGAACCGGTTTGCTGATTGCCCGAAATGGCCAGGGAAGCAGACACCGTCCCCAGAACCGAAACAGGCAGCTGGCTTATTTCTTCGAGATGGATGGAATCGGCGTTGAGGGAAGCCTGAAAATCACCGCTGGTCCGGTCATACGTCCCGGAGCCTTCCACATGGCCTCCGGCTGCATCCGCCGCTATATGGGATATATCGGCCCGGCTGCCATCATAGGAAAAGACAGCCTCTCCCTGATGCAGCGTCGTTCCCCCATAGGTCAGTTCCGGTATGGTCAGGGTCCCGCTGCCATGTATATCACCGGCCGTCCCCCAGATACTGCCGGTAAAGGCGGCCGTACCGGAAAGACCTGCCGGCAGCATATCGGCAAAAGCCGAAAGATCCGCGCCAGGTACATTTACGTCCAGATTGAATACAGGCGAATCCCCATCGATGCGGATTTCTCCTGATACAGCTGCTTCCTGGCCATTGATGCGGCCTTTCAGCTGGTCAACGCGGACACTCTGTGAATCCAGGCGGACCGTTCCGCCGACCTGGTCATAGGAAAAGCCCGATGCCGTACCGGACAGATTATCAATAACAGCCGTCCCGGAAAAAGAATCCCCGTTATGCGTGCGGGCATACCGTACCCGTATATTACGAAGACTGCCATCTTCAACGGTGACATCCGTCCCGGACGGAATGAACGACGACGCATACGAAGCCCGGACAGCATCCCCGTGGAGCAGGACATCAAACTCCCGCGACGAGGTGTAGTGCCCGGAGGCCGTCAGTTTTTCCCCATCGACATACAGCGTCATATCCCCATAGATAGCAGGGTAGGATTTAAAATCGAGAGTCCCGTCTCCCCCATCGCCTGTGATAAGGGTGCCATCGACCAGGCGTGCCCTGATGGTACCGTCATGAAAGCGTACCATAGCCCGGAATCCACTGTCGGTCTTTTCTTTTGACGTCTTGATGAGAGTCGCTACATTCCACGTATTATCAGCCGGTTTCTGCCATACATGTACGACAGGCTTTGTAATATCCACTGTTTCAATAGCCGCAGCCGGATTCCCATCGGGAAGAGACGCCACTATTTTCCAGGGATTGACGAAAATCTGTATATCAGAACCGGAAAGTACCGTGCGGCCCTGCGTATCCCGGATGACCGGGTCCTGGATCCGTACCTTGCCGGATAGCGAAACATCCATGGCACTAAAAGTAAGAGAACCGTTTATTTTATCATTCACTGTACTCGTCACAGTCTCAGAAAGTTTTTGCATCAATGCCGGCCTTTCCATCCACAGGGAAAAGAACGCCGCCAAGAGGAATACAAAGACTGCACTTAAGACAAGCCATTTTTTTCGCACAGTCGTCCTCCATTCCTGTAAAAAAAGAAGAGAGAATCGTAGGATTACAATTCTCTCTTCATTGTACATAAGCTATTCATTAAAATCAAGAAACAGATGGTAAGATTCAGTTTCCTTTTCTTAAATTTACTTTAAACTGTGACAAATCAGCCTTTATATCCTGTTGCCGTCAGCGACGGATGGATGACACCGGAACGGACATCGACGCCCATGGCCTGTTCCAGTTTGGCAATGCCTACATTGTAATCATACAATGCCTGAATGTGGTTGACCTGCGCTTCGTTGAGGCTCAGCTGGGCATCGAGGACATCCAGGTTGATACCGACGCCGGCCTGATAACGGATGTTCTGGATACGGTAATTTTCCTTGGCCTGGTCAATGACCGCCGTCGTTTCTTCTACTTTCTGGGCTGCACTGCGGATATTGAGATAGGCCTGCTTGACTTCCAGCTGTACCGCTTCCCGTGTCTTCTGTTCTGTTTCCCGGGCAGAAAGGAGCGCTTCTTTGGACTTTTTGATTCTGGCATTGGTAGCGCCGCCATCCCATAAGCTCCAGGAAACGCCGCCGGTTATGCTCCAGTTATGGTCATCGACGCCGGGGAAATCATCATCAGTCCAGCCGCGGCCGGCCCCTACCGATACGGTCGGGCGGTTGCCAGCCTGGGCAATGCCAATATTGTGTTCCGCTTCCTGTACGGCAACGGCTGCCTGTAGGACTTCCGGACGATATTTCATGGCATAATCAATGGCTTCCTGAAGAGAAATGTCATACGTATCAAAAGGCAGCTGATGATCGGCCAGATTCAGCTTGGTCTGCAGCGGCAGGCCAAGGATGTTATTCAGATTCGATTCGGCAATGGCAACATTATTGTCTGCCGTCACGGCTGTCGTCTTGGAATTGGCCAGGGATACGTTGGAGGACAGGACATCAACTTTGGCCTTGGTGCCCACATTGTACTGGGCCGTTACATTATCCAAGTGACCCTGCAGGTTATCGACGGCTTCATGGTATACGTCCCGCAGTTCCTGATAGGCCAGAAGGGCATAATACCCTTCTACGGCGGAATACTTCGTCGCCTGCTGGACGCGGAGCATTTCTTCCTGGGCATTGGTCTTGCTCAGTTTGGCGTTGGCAATTTCATTTTCCACCTGTCCGCCTGTATACAAGGGAATGCTGACGCTGAAGCTGTTTCCGAAACTGTTCGCAATGACGTCTCTTCCATTGGCCTGCCCCATCTTGCGGGCACCGCTCCAGGTATAGCCTACCTGGGGCATCTTACCGGCTTTGGCAATAGCGATATCAAAATCCGAGCTGGTCAGGGCATAATGGGCCACCTTGATGTCCCGGTTGTAGTCGAGAGCCATCTGCACCGTTTTGGGCAGTGTCAGATCAACAGCCTGGTCGGAAGCGACACGGCCGACGACGATGACCGGGTCGTCATCATGTCTGGCAGCCGCCCGTTTTGCACTGGCTTCCATATCGGAAGTGATTTTCTGCGCCAGTTCTTCCCGCAGCTGCGGCGTCACATCCGACGTGCCGATAGCTCCAGTCCGGGCCACGGTGGTCTGATTCTTTACAGCACGGACTGCCTTTTTACTGGTCCGGGAAGCCTTCTGGCCGGCTGTATCCCGGGCCGCATCGGTAACGGCTGCCTGAGCCAGATCGACAGGAACGACGGCTTCTTCTGCTGCCCATGCAGACACCGTCCCTAAGGTTGAAATCATCAGGGCAACAACAATTTTTTTATACAAGTTTTTGTCCATTACGGGTACCCCCATTGATCGAATTGCTATCTATTGCAGAATGCCTTTTAAAAGACATAGTCAATACCATAATAATTGCCGCCGTCACTGCGGTTCATGGGCCGCGTGAACTGGCCAAAAAGAAATACATTGTCTGTCAGGCGGTATTTCGCTTTCAGGCGGTACCGCCAGTCATCGGGATCATACCCTTCCAGGCTGAGCCGGAACGGTTTATCCTGGAAAAAATCCAGCCCCATTCCGAGTTCGCCGCGGATAAGGCCGGCCCGGATATCAAAGCCGGGATGTCTGAATCCATACTGAAAATTCATTTTCGTACCGTTGCCTATATTCTCAGCCCCGAGGAGCCCGAATGTATGGTTCCGGTACACCCTAAAATTTACAGCGGCACCCGTTTCACTTTTGCTGTCATTATATAAGATATTGGCATCGCCTTCTGTTTTGAGTCCGCCTCCGCCGCCGAGGACCTTATTCAGTTTCCCCGATATTTCTGCGGTGTTGTGGAGGGTTTTCTGCAAATCTTTCTGGCTCTGCTCGTCGGTCGTGATTTTCTGTACGGCCAGCGCCGTCTGTTCAAAACTGTCTGTAATGCGTTTCATATTGGCTGCCGTATCGCGGACATTTTCCGAAATAGCGCCATCACTGTTCATGGCAGCCAGCTGGGCGGCAGCCGCATCGAGAGATGCCGTTACCGACGCCATATGTGCCGTCATTTCCTGGATATTGCCGGCATTGGCATCCATCAGGCCGTTGACCCGCCCGGTCATGCCTTCTATATTCTGGAAGGTCCCTCGCATCGCTTTCTGCGTATCCGGATGACCGATGACACTATTTATGTTATTGATCATATCATTGGCACTGGCTACCAGCTTACCCGTACTTTCCATCATATCGTCCATGGTCTTGCCGTCATTGCCGTTCAGGTATTCCCCATCAGCCACAAGCTGGGTCGAATCCTTGCCGGGCGTAATGGAAATAATCTTTTCACCCAGAAGACCGTCTGTCGTAATCGCCAGTTTCGAACCTTTGGGAATTTCCGTTCCCTTATCTATCTTCATGGCAACGTCTACCCCGTTCTTGGAAGGCGTCACATCCTTAACCTTGCCGACGTGAACGCCGACATAGCGGACGGAATTGCCTTTCTGCAGGCCATTGGCATCACGGAACATGGCATGAATGACATAGCCCGGCTTGCCAAATATTTCCGCGTGGGCCAGGTTGATGACTACATAGGTAAAAACCAGTACGCCAACAATGGTTACCAGGCCGACTTTTGCTTCTGCACTCCATTTCATGGCGCATACCTCCCATCCTGCCGCATCAGACCGCCGTGGATGAACCGCTGTATATGTTCATCCGGCGAATCCCGGAATGTATCCTTATCTGCTATAAGCCGGAAAACACCGTCTTCCAGATACGCCAGCCTGTCAGCTACAAAGAAGGCCGATTCCATGTCATGGGTAACGATGACAGACGTCGTATGAAGCTGACGCTGTGTCGTAACAATCAGCCTGTTGATATCCATGCTGCGCAGCGGGTCCAGACCTGCCGTCGGTTCATCATAGAGTATGACCCGGGGTTCCAGCGCAATAGCCCGCGCCAGACTAACTCTTTTTTTCATGCCCCCCGAAAGGTCATTGGGCATCATATCCTCTGCATGGTCCAATCCGACAAGATGCAGCTTTTCCCGGACGATATTGCGGATTTCCTCCTCCGGGAGCTTGCGGTGCTGTCTGAGGCCAAAGGCCACATTTTCACCGACACTCATAGAATCAAACAAGGCAGAGTACTGAAAAACCATGCCCATATGGAGCCGTACCTGATCCATCTCATCTTCTGTAAAATCCGTGATGTCCTGGCCGTCTATAAAAATATGGCCGCCGGAAGGCTTCTGAAGTCCGATGATCAGGCGCAGAATGGTACTCTTGCCTGAACCACTGGCTCCCAGTATGCCCAGCGTTTCCCCATCATGGATATCCAGGTTGATATGATTCAGAATGACCCGTGGCCCGTAAGCCACAGTAATATCCTGTAAACGGATCATAAGCCAGACTCCTAATACAAAATAATAGACAACAGATAATTGCAGATAAAAATAAAAATAATCGATGTAACGACAGAACGCGTCGTCGCCTGACCGACTCCCTCTGCCCCGCTTTTGGCTGTCATGCCTTCATGACAGGCTACGAGGGCAATGATGCCGCCGAAAAACATGGCTTTGATGAGGCCGTAGACAACATCGGATACGTCGGTGAACATTTCAATGGAGTTCATATACGTAAAATGTGTCAGGCCGGCACTGAGAATGGCGACGGCATACCCGCCGGCTGTGCCGATGATATAGCCATAAAAAGCCAGCAGCGGCACCATAGTGACGCAGGCTGCAAACCTGGGGACTACCAGATAAGCGACGGGGTTGACGGCCATGCACCGCAGGGCATCGATCTGCTCCGTCACCTTCATCGTTCCCAGTTCCGCTGTCATGGCTGCCCCTACGCGGCCGGCTACGACGACCCCGGTCAGGATAGGCCCCAGTTCACGGCCCATGGCCACGGACATAATGCCTCCCAATGTAGACTGGGCCCCATAACGCAGCAGGATATCGACAATCTGCAGGGTCATGACCATGCCGGCAAACAACAGGGTCAGACTGACAATTGGCAGGGAATTGACGCCAAGGTGAGCCATCTGGGCGATGGTAAGCTTTCGTTGTATTTTTGGCATCTGACGCAGCGTTTCCAGAAATAATAGGGACAGTACGCCTACTTTTTCAAAAATATGCAGTGTAAACGATCCTACCCGTTCTAATAGTCCCTGCACAGGCGCACCTCCCCCTTTTCAGTCAGCGTACGTATTGTTACTATACCATTAATATCGAGAGCCTGCCAAACGCGGACTGTCAATTGTTATAAAACTGTGAGAAAACTCAGATTTCCTTTTCAGTTTTCTACAAGTAAGATAATACCATGTTATGCTTCAAATATCAAGGTTGAACATGTTCAAATCCCATTTTTATTACCGTGCTTATATAATTAAAGCAGCTGCATACCATATACACGGTGCAGCTGCTTTAATTAGTCAGCGGGAAAGGAATATGCTTTTCTTGTCTTCCCCTGATGACTTCTCTTTATCCTGATTAGTTCCTTTATCCTGGTCTACGGCTTTGTCACTATGTTCCACCGTCTGGGCGGCGTCTTCCGTTTCAGTACTCATGACAGCCTTGCCGGAACGGAGCGTGTGATGGCCAGCCAGGAATTTATCCCGTTTTTCCGGGCTGACAATCTTGATGGTGATCTGTCCGTCTCCCTTGACGATGTACGGCGTCGGCAAAGATGATTTCTGGTCCTCATCGGTGTCTTCATGAAGGCCTTTTTTCTTGGGCTGAAGCACGTCTTTCGGATTTTCTCTGGGTTCCCTGGCCTGCAGTTTGACCTTGGCCGTCTTCTTGCTGTCATCATCAATCATGCTGACATTCTGGTCAAGGATTTCGATGACCAGATCGTTATTGGCATCTTCTTTTTCTATGGCTTTCTTCAAGTCGTCAAAATCCTTATAATGACGCAGCCGTTCAATGATTTCATCGGTCAGATTATAGCGCTGTTTTTCAATCAGATAGGGCAGAGGGATGACGCCGCCGCCACGCACTTCCAGCACCATATCGCCATAAGGCTGGTCTTTGGGAACGGTAAAGGTCATAGTCTTGACTTCATCGGCCCCGCGATAGGGATGAAGGGTAATTTTGAAATAAATCGTATCACCCGGGCTGGCCACTACCGGAGCCGCCGTCGCGTCGATGATACGGGCCTGTTTGCGGGCCTGGGAGTAATCGGCATTGACCGTAATGTCCAGAATGGGATAATCGATGAATTCATTATGCTTTAAAATGTCGAGGACATTATATAATTCATCGATGCTCTTTTCGTTGATATTGTCTTCTGAATAATACATATTATGCCGCGTAATGTCCTTATCCCGTCCATTGGACGAACGGATCGTATAGTCGAGAGTTACCGTACCACCTCCCATGCGGTCAATGGTCTTATTGGCCGTATTATACACCGTCGTCGCAGCCAGGACCGGTGTCAGTTCATTATCTTCCACGATTTTGACACGTTTCAGGTTCGTTGCCGCCGTATCGAGATCCCGTATATGGATGACGACAGGAATACCCGGTGCCAGGCGGTAATTCCCGGCAATACCGGCGCCGCGGTCCTGATCAATCCGTCCGATTTCGGCCCCCACCGAGCCGAGTTTAAACGAGCTGGCCATATTATTGACAATGGTAAAAATATAGGCATTATGCATGAAATAATTGATGCTGCCCTTCTTCAGGAACGGATGTCCAAAGGCGACGATCTGGTCCTTATCGACATAGGTAACAGTCCCGATAGCACCGAGTTTCATATCGCCATTGACAAATGCGGCTGCCACGGAACTGCCCGCTTCCAGAGGCATGGCCTGGCTGTCTTCTGCCGCCGTAGCCGTATCGACGGGCATAAACTTGTACTGGGGCAGCTTCTGTTTCATCCAGTCCATCGATACCGCATCGAAGCCGCTGGCCATGAGCGGCGTATTGACGGGGATCAGTGATGATTCCCGGGCATTAAAGGGACGGATTTCTTCCCGTACGGGCACATTCCAGAGCTTGACCATATCTTCAATAGGCGTTATCATGCCCACTTTGGAATTGGTAAAAGACCATCCGTAGGCTACGGCTCCCAGCAGTTTGCCATCGACATATACGGGGCTGCCGCTCATCCCCTGGGCGATACCGCCGGTCTGTTCAATGAGCGGGCCGGAAAAACGGGCCAGAATCAAATCGCCGGAAGGGCCGCTGTTTTTCATGACACCCAGGATTTCTACAGGAAATGTTTCGATTTCCGTACCTCTGGCTACGGTCTTGGCGTACCCCGTCATGCCCGGTCTGACTTCACTGACAGGCATAAATTGTTCTGCATATACAGAAAAGGAAACGGCACAACAAAGAACAGCCAAACAGACTTTTCCCGCCATGTGCCGTAATTTACGTAATCGTTTCATAAGCTCCTTCTTATTTTTCTTCTACTACAACGACGACAGTACCTTGTGCTACCGTTCCGCCAGTACTTACCTTTACTTCTTTGACGGTACCACTGCTGTTCGCCCGGGCAGCCGCCATAGGGCCGGCCAGGGAATTGACCGTCAGCAGGACATCGCCTTCATGGACATCGGTACCCACAGAAACGACACTGGTCACGGTACCTCCGATAACTGCCGTATACGGGACATCTGCAGCCAGTACAGGTGCTGCAGCCAGTGCACTCATAACGCCCAGAGGCAGCAGTACTTTTTTCTTCAGGGACATGATGCTCACTCCTTTATAAATCATCAAAACTATCTTTCAGCCGGTTCATTTCATTCAGCGATTTTCCCGCCCCATTGGCTACGCACAATAACGGGTCATCGCAGAGGAAAGCCGCCATACCTGTAGTCTGGGAAATCAGTCGGTCCATGCCATCCAGCAGAAGGCCTCCCCCGGTGAGGACGATACCGTGATCGGCAATATCGGCAGCCAGTTCAGGCGGTGTTTTCTCCAGGATTGTAACGATGGCACGCAGTATGGCTTCTATTGGTTCCGACAACGCTTTTCGTATTTCCTGGGAATCGATATCAACCATAGCCGGAAGCCCCGTTTCTGTACTGCGTCCCCGGACATCGGCCGTCAGCTGCCGTCCGTCCGGAAGGGCCGTACCGATGAGGATTTTCAGTTCTTCTGCCGTATGCTGTCCAATGGTAATATGCTTGATTTTTTCAAGATACCGGATAATCGCTTCATCGAAGGTATTACTGCCAATACGGAGCGATTCGCTGATGACGATCCCGCTCAGGCTGAGTACGGCTACATCAGTCGTACCACCGCCCATATCGACTACCATGGAGCCATTGGAACTGGCTACGTCCAGGCCGGCCCCGATAGCGGCAGCCAGCGGTTCTTCCATAACGACAGTCTTGCGGGCCCCGGCCTGCATAGCTGCTTCGATGACGGCGCGCTTTTCTACATTCGTTGCTCCCGAAGGAACGCAGATAATAATCCGCGGCTTGAAAAACAGGGATTTGCCAATAGCCCGGCGGATAAAATACCGCAGCATATATTCGGTTGCGTCATAATCGGCAATGACTCCCCGGCTGAGGGGATGATACGCCTGGATATGCTGCGGGGTCCGCCCCAGCATGGCCTGTGCCTCTTTGCCAATAGCCACGACACGATGACTATTCGTATCAAGGGCGATGACAGCCGGTTCATTGACGACGATTCCCTTTTTCCGGACATAGACAATGATATTGGTCGTGCCCAGATCAATGGCAATATCACTGCCAAACCAGTTTGCCAGAAAAAAAGAATGGGAAGAATGAACCGTTTTAGCTGGCGTTTCTTTTTTACGCTTCTTTTTTTTAGTCAATATTGACCCGAACAATGTCTGCACCTAACCTTTGTAACTTCTGGACCAGGTTATCATATCCCCGGTCTATATGATATAAATAACCGACTTTTGTTTCCCCTTCTGCCACCAGACCGGCCAGCACCAGCGCAGCGCCGGCACGCAGATCCGTGGCGTTCACGTCGGCGCCTTTGAGGCGGGGCACTCCTTCTACAATGGCACTCCGGCCCTCGATGCGTATCTTGGCGCCCATGCGTTTGAATTCATCGACGTGCATGAAACGGTTTTCAAATACCGTTTCCGTAATGACACTCGTTCCCTGGCAGATAGTCGTCAGGGCCATGAACTGGGCCTGCATATCTGTAGGAAATCCGGGATACGGCAGCGTCTTGATATCAGCCGGGCGCAACGGTTTGTGCCCGATGACGCGGATGCCGTCTATATCTTCTTCTACTGTAGCTCCGACTTCTTTCAGCTTGGCGACGAGCGGTTTCAGATGTTCTGACAAGGCATTTTCTACATATACATTGCCGCCTGTCATAGCGGCGCCTACCATAAATGTGCCCGCTTCAATACGATCGGGGATGACAGAATGATTGGCCCCGTGCAATTCCTTTACGCCTTCAATACGGATGACATTAGTACCGGCACCGCGGATATTGGCCCCCATACTGTTCAGGTACGTAGCCAGATCGACGATTTCCGGTTCTTCTGCCGCGTTTTCCAGTACCGTGCGGCCTTCCGCAAGGGAAGCTGCCATCAGTACGTTTTCGGTTGCGCCGACACTGGGGAAATCCAGATATATCTGGGCTCCTTTCAGGCCGTTTTCTACGCTGGCTTCGATATCTCCGTTTTCCAGGTTGATGACCGCTCCCATGGCTTCAAAGGCCTTCAGGTGCAGGTCAATCGGCCGGGCACCGATGGAACAGCCCCCGGGCAGAGAAATTTTAGCATGACCTTTGCGTGCCAGCAGAGGTCCCATGACGAGAAAAGAAGCGCGCATACGGCGCACAAGGTCGTACGGGGCTGATGTAGAAGTCAGATGGCTGGCATCAATGACCAGCGTCCCTGCCTGCGGCTGCTCTATCTGTACGCCCAGTGAAGTAATGACTTCACAGACCGTATGTACATCGTCGAGTTTCGGTATTTCCGTAAGCACACTTTGTGTCGTTCCCAGCATGGATGCGACAATAATAGGCAGCACAGCATTTTTAGCTCCGCTGACGCGAACAGTCCCTTCTAAGGGTTTTCCACCATGAATAACAAGTTTCTCCAATTCTGGTGCCTCCTAAACAGATTGCAAGTATATAGATGTAACAGCCGGGCAGGACCTGGCCGCCAATTTTTAGTTGATTCACTATCAAGATATTGTATCATAAAAGGGATAAATCTGAAAGGGGGGAGATACAGACTGTTTAGGAAACCTGTCAGGAGAATGATGCTTATCCCCTGCAGCACATCAGCCCAGGCCGGCTGCCTTCTGTAAAAGCAGTCTGACACCTGAGCTGAACGGGTATGCCCGCGGCTGTACCGCCGGGCCTGTTTTTTTCTATGGATTATTTCCGCACGCTCCATCTGGAAGAAGCATTGAGCCGGTGTACCGTATCGATGAAGCGGATAGTACCCGTCTTGTAGCGCATAACGACAGACATAGTACGGGCACCGCCGCCAAAGTACCGCACGCCCTGCATGAGCGGCGTAGGCGTGACCGCCGTAGCGGCAAAGAAGCAGTCGTCTCCCCGGACCAGGTCAGACAATGTCAGAATCCGCTTGAAATCATGGATTCCCAGTTCTTCTCCCTTTTGCCGTTCCCGTTCCGTATACGGTATGAGCCGGGCCTGCATATCTCCACCCAGGCAGCGCAGAGCTGCCGCGGCCAGCACGCCTTCGCGTGCTCCGCCAATACCAAGCAGCACATGAGTGCCCGAACCTTCAATGGCCGCATCAGCTGCCGCTGTCACATCACCGTCATGAATCAGCCGGATGCGGGCTCCGGCAGTCCGGCATTCACGGATCAGGTCCTGATGGCGCTGCCGGTCCAGGATGGCTACGGTCACATCGTCAATGCTCCGTTCCAGTCCCTCGGCGATATGGCGCAGATTGTCCTGTACGGACTGATTCAGGTCGATGCGCCCTTTAGCCCGCGGACCGACACAGATTTTTTCCATGTACATATCGGGAACGCGCAGGATATCTCCCCGTCCGGCCATAGCCAGTACGGAGACGGCGCCGGGCTGTCCCTGTGCGACCAGCTTCTGTCCGTCCAGCGCCGCTACGGCAATATCGACGGGGACACGGCCTCTTCCGATTTCTTCTCCATCAAATAACGCCTGTCCGTCAGCCATATGTCCCTCGCCAATAACGACGCGGCCACTGACCGGCGCTGCAGCCAGTTCCTGATGCATTCCCGTCGCGGCCAGGTGATGGGCTGCTTCGGCATCGCCGATTCCCATCATGCGTCCGGCACGCATAGCCGCCGCTTCCGTAGCCCGTACTAATTCCAGTGTCAGTACTCTGTCCATACCTCATCCCTCCTCTATAAGAAATCATTATATACAGATTCGCAGCGATACTTTCTATATAATAATAATTCGACAAGGAAACAAAAAATTCCTGCCGGGCCGGGATTGGGAACGGATACGACACAACGAAAAAAGCCGCCCCATGAAACACATTCTGCTTCATGGGGCAGCCTCAGGGTTACAATATTAACGGCCGGTTACCCTATTATTTTTCTTTCGTAATGACATCGCAATGCATGTACGGGCGCAATACTTCCGGAACCACAACGGAACCGTCAGCCTGCTGATAGTTTTCCAGAATAGCCGCAACCGTACGGCCTACAGCCAGACCGGAGCCATTCAGTGTATGGACGTATTCCGGTTTTGCCTTCGGAGAACGGCGGAAACGGATGTTGGCCCGCCGTGCCTGGAAATCTTCCGTATTGGAGCAGGAAGAAATTTCGCGGTATTTCCCCTGTGCCGGGAACCATACTTCTATATCATAAGTCTTGGCAGCGGAGAAACCGATATCACCGGTGCACAAGGTAACGACATGATACGGAAGGCCCAATGCTTTCAGGATGTCTTCGGCATTGTTCGTCAGTTTTTCCAGTTCGTCATAGCTCGTTTCCGGCGTCGTATACTTGACCATTTCTACCTTATGGAACTGATGCTGGCGGATGAGGCCCCGCGTATCGCGGCCGGCAGATCCGGCTTCGGCCCGGAAACACGGTGTCAGGGCCGTAAAGTATACGGGCAATTTTGCCCCGTCGATGATTTCACCGCGGTAATAGTTGGTCAGGGGAACTTCTGCCGTCGGGATCATGTACATTTCTTCCCCTTCTACGTTGAGGCGGTACATATCTTCATAGAATTTCGGCAGCTGGCCTGTACCGGTCATGGATTCACGATTGACAATATATGGTGGGATGACTTCTGTGTAGCCGTCTTTCTGCGTATGCTGATCCAGCATGAAGTTGTAGACGGCCCGTTCCAGGCGGGCACCGGCACCGATATAATAGTAAAAACGCGCCCCCGTGACTTTAGCTGCCCGTTCCGAATCGAGAATGCCCAGATTTTCCCCGACATCCCAGTGATTGAGCGGCTGAAAATCAAATTCCGGCAGCTGCCCCCATTTACGTACTTCCGGATTTTCGCTGTCATCCTTGCCGACGGGAACAGAAGGATGGCACATATTCGGTATCATAAGCTGGATAGCCAGCATGTCTTCTTCTACTTTTTTTACTTCCTTATCGAGGGCATCGATGTCATCGCCGAGTTTTTTCATGGCGGCGATTTTATCATCGGCATTTTCCTTGTTCCGCTTCAGCTGGCTGATTTCTTTTGTGACCGTATTGCGTTCATTTTTCATCGCTTCGACGCGCTGCAGCAAATCACGGCGCTGTCCGTCCAGGGCGACAAAGGCATCGACATCAGCCGCCTTCGTGTGACGGTTCCTGATGTTTTCCTTGACTTCTTCCACATGGTCACGGATAAATTTCGTATCTAACATGATAATCTTCTTCCTTCCTGTATAGTCATCCTAACTATTATACACGTTAAAGGCCTTTCTGTTCAATACCGCTGTACAGATAACCCATATGATTCGTAGAATTGAGTAATACGAGACGCCATACACCGTTCTGGCATTCGAGGACATTGATGCATGTATTATCCTGTTTGATCTGCCAGAAATGACTCATATCAAGGCCCAGCAGGTCGCAGATGATAGCCTTATTGACGGCATCATGAGCTGCGACGAGGACCGTTTTGCCATCGTATTTCCGGGCATAGTCATCGAAAGCACTGCGCGCGCGGCGCCGTACATCGTCGAGATTTTCGCCGCCTGCGCCGGGCATGGTCACTTTTTCCGGCTGTGTATGCCAGAGGTGGAAGGCTTCGGGATACTGGGCTTCGATTTCATCAGCCAGCCGTCCTTCCCAGTCTCCGTGATTGATTTCCAGCAGCCGGTCATCCTTGGCAACAGGGAGGTGGTGAAGTTCTGCACAGAAGGAGCAGGTCTGATAGGATCGTTCCAGGGGACTGGAAATGCACAGGTCGATGGGGATATGGCGCAGTCCTTCGGCCAGCATGTGTCCCTGCTCTAATCCCCGCGGGCTGAGATGGGTATCTTCCTGTCCCTGATAGCGTCCTTCTATATTCCATTCCGTTTCTCCATGGCGTACGAGTATAATACGTATCATGTGTGCCCTCCTTAATGGGTATCGACATGAATGAGCTTCATGTCCAGAATGCCTTCAATACCGCGCAGCTTCAGCATAATGTCATTGGGAATATCATCCTGTACGGCAATAGCCATGATATTCGTTCCTTCTTTTGTCATCTTGGCCAGCTGCATCCCTGTAATATTGATATGAGCCTGCCCAAGAATCGTGGAAATCTGACCGATCATATTCGGCTGGTCGATATGAGGTGCCAGGAGCAGGTAGCCTTCGGGCGTGAAATCCAGGCGGTATTCATCGATCTGGACGATTTTTGCTTCCTGGTGGTTGAACAAGGTCCCTACCAGCGAATGTTCCCCTTTATTGGTCTTGATTGTAACCGTAACCGAATCGGTAAAATATCCTTTGTCCTGTGTCTTGATTTCCTTGACAGAAATATGCCGTGTCCGTGCCACGTCCGGTGCATTGACGAAATTGACCGATTCCTGCAGGATCGGGTTCAGGGCGCCTTTAAGGACAGCCGTCGTCAGAAGGCCCGTTTCCGTCTTGGCCAGTTCGCCTGAATATTCCACGCGGATTTCTTTCATAGGCCCTTCGGACAGGTAGACGCCGATGATGCCCATGCGTTCCATGAGGTCGAAATAAGGCTGGATCGTAAGATATACATTTTTGGGCAGCGGTGCCATATTGACTGCCGTCGGGACCGGTTCCCCGTTGAGAGCGGCAATGACCCCTTCTGCCACGTCTACGGAAACGCCGATCTGCGCTTCTACCGTCGAAGCTCCCAGGTGCGGCGTAATGACCACATTATCCATTCCCTTGAAGGGGTTGATATCCGTCGTGAGCGGTTCCGTCGGGAATACATCGATAGCCGCGCCGGCTACATGGCCGCTCTTGATGGCATCGGCCAGGGCATTGATGTCCAGCACAGCACCGCGGGACACGTTGATGACGCGCACGCCGTCTTTCATCTTGGCGATTTCTTCGGCACCGATCATACCGCGCGTTTCTTTCGTCAGAGGCGTATGCATCGTGATATAATCAGACCGTTTGAGCAGCGTATCGAGATCGACCGGTTCTACGCCGAGCTGTTCGAACCGTTCTTCCGGAATATACGGGTCATAGCCGATGGTGTGCATTTCCATAGCCTGCATCCGCTTGGCAATGCGCGAGCCGATACGGCCGACACCGATGATGCCGATGGTCTTATTCTGGAGCTGGATACCCGTAAAGCGTTCCCGGTCCCATTCACCGGCCATGAGCGAATTATGGGCCTGGGGGATGTGACGGGTAATCGCCATGATCATGGCACAGGTGTGTTCCGTCGCGGCAATCGTATTGGCCGTCGGTGCATTGACGACGATAATCCCCCGGGCCGTTGCCGCCTTGATATCGATACTGTCCACGCCGACGCCGGCCCGGCCGATGACTTTCAGCTTCTTGCCGGCAGCAATGACCTTTTCAGTCACATGGGTCATAGAACGGGTTACCATGCCGTCGTATTCACCGATGCAGTCAATCAGTCCCTGTTCATCGAGATTCGTCTTGACATCTACTTCATATCCGTGCTGGCGGAGCAGCTCTACCCCTTTTTCCGATACGTCATCACTTACGAGAATTTTCATTGTATATACCCTCCTTGGTCTGATACCATAACCCCAATATATATTGATTAATGTTGTTTTCTGAATTCATCCATGAAATCTGCCAGTGCCTGGCAGGCTTCTTCTGTTACGGCGTTGTAAATCGATGCCCGGCAGCCCCCCAGCGACCGGTGACCTTTGATACCTATGAGATTCCGTTTTGCGCCGGCGGCGACGAATTCTTTTTCCAGATCCGCATTGTCCAGATTGAACGTGACATTCATGAGACTGCGCGAATCCCTGGCCGCATGGCCTGTATAAAATCCCTGGCTGCGGTCGATGGCATCATACACAATGGCCGCTTTCTTTTCATTGCGCTGCCGTATCGCCTGGAGACCGCCCTGGTCTTCGATCCAGTGCAATACGCGGTTGACGAAATAGATGCAGAATACAGGCGGCGTATTATACGTCGAGTCATGCTTTACAAACGTGCGGTACGAAAGCATATCCGGCAGATCTTCCCGTGCCTTCTGCAGCATGTCATCCTTTATGATGCCGACGACCACACCGGCCGGACCGACATTTTTCTGCACGCCTGCATAGATATAATCGAAGTTGCTTACATCGACGGGACGGGAGAGGAAATCACTGGACATATCACAGATAAGCGGCACGTCAAAGTGGGGAAAGGTCTTCCATTCAGTCCCATGAATGGTATTATTACTGGTCATATAGACGTAATCCGTCCCATCTTTGACCGCAAAAGTACGTTCATCGGGAATGTAAGAAAAATGGTCTTCCTTACTGGAAGCGACTTCGTAGACTTCACCATAATACGCTGCCGCCTTCATAGCCTTATCCGACCAGACACCTGTATTCAGGTATCCGCCCCGGTTCTTCAGGAAATTGGCACCGTGCATGAGGAACTGCATGCTGCCACCGCCCTGCATGAAAATGACGTGATACCCTTCAGGAATCTGCATCAGCCGTTTCAACGCGGCTACGGTATCATCCTGCATATCCTGATACGCCGCACTGCGATGACTGATTTCTACAATGCTCATACCCGTATGATTGAAATCAAGGAATTCTGCCTGGACTTCTTTCAATACATCCAGCGGCATAGCCGAAGGCCCGGCATTAAAATTGTACACTCTTTCCAAACAAATCACTCCTCACGGCAAGGGAAAAAAGACACAAAAGGAGAAGCTCTCTTTTGGGACGAGCTTCTCCTTTCTCGCGGTACCACCCAATTTGCCGCCGGCTGGAAAACAAAAAACTCCCGTCCCAATCAAGGGACGGGAGTCTGAATCCCGCGTTGCCACCCAACTTGCCATACGGCCAACTCTGACCGCTGTACCGGGCGGACCCGTCAAATTCGTCATTTGCAGCTCCAGAGCGGAACGCCCTGCCAGCCTGCTGCCTCGCACCATCCGGCAGCTCTCTGAAAAACTGTACAGTTTGCTTCTCTATCATCGCCTCTGTGAAATTGAGTTCATTATAAACACAAACGCCCAGTCTGTCAAGACATTTTTCATCTGAATATGCATCGCAACCGGCCGCCGGTCTCCTGGCTGGTTCAGAAGCTCCACGACTCTTGCCGGGAATGTTCTCTGCTGGCACGCTGAAACTCGCTGTGCTCAAACAAAACAGCGTGCCGGACGCAGATAGCATTCCCGGCATCCGATACGGTCCATGATGACCGTACCGGACCGAATCGTTCCCGCAATGTCACCAGACCGGAGACCGGCGGCCGATGTTTTCTCCTTTAAACTCACAGCCCAGAGTCTGATTCAGGCTATTGGGAGAGGAGCATCATCAATAGCACTTGCTCCAGCCACAGTTCTTACAGGTATTGCATCCTCCTTCAAAGACCAACGGTTCGCCGCACTGGGGACAGAAAATATTTTCTGCCCGTACCTTGTCCCGGGCTCTCGGCTTGACAGGCTTTACCTTTTTCGGCTTTTCACTGCCAGCGTGGAGTTCATTCTGTACTTCATTGTACATATCGAGGAGGGCATTGCCTACTGCCATGGGGCAGCAGGACCCCTTACTCGTATCGCCGCTGGTAGAACGGCGGACCGAATAGCTCGGGCAGTTCCCTGTCGAATTGAGCTGGTCAATGATAGTATAAATATCAATTCCAGCCCGGGCGCTGATAGAAATCATGCGGGACAGGCCGATCATGAAGTTATTGCAGCCGCCTGTCGAACCTTTACTGAGATACGTTTCCAGCAGGGCCCCTGTTTCCGTATCGAAGAAGGCAATACAGTGGAGACTGCCACAGCCTGTGACGAGTTTGCGTTTTTTGCCGATGACATCATCATCAATAGCGACGATTTCACCGCGGCCCAGTCCGTCCCCGGCGACAGGTACCGTCTTTTCATCGACGTGAGTCGATAGGATACCGGCCCGTTTGCAGCCATCGCGGAAAATCGTCACGCCTTTGCAGCCGCTTTCATAGGCCAGCAGGTACAGGCGTTCTGTATCTTCGACAGTAAAACTGTTGGGCACATTGACGGTCGAACTGATCGACGCATCGATGTGTTCCTGCCAGGCCGCCTGCATGGCAATCCGTTCCTGGTACGGAAGGGTCAGGGCCGTAACAAAATATCCCGGAAGCTGTCCGTCATCAGTCAGATGATGTTCTTTCATGTACGCTTCTACAATAGGCGTATACACTTTATAGTAGACATCGGAACCGTGGAGCGATTCCGTTTTCCGTTCGTAATAATTTGCATAAATCGGTTCGATACCGCCGGAAATCCCCAGCATCGTCGAAAGAGTCCCTGTCGGCGCAATGGTCAGGAGCTGGGAATTGCGCAGCCCGTACTGGCGGACCAGGGCCGCCGTTTCTTCCGTCGTATTGGCCTGGAAATAGGGCGTGCTCATGATTTCTTTCACATGGCACATGTCGTAAGCGCCCCGTTCGCTGGCAAGCTGCGCCGAAGCGGCAATAGCTGTATCGGCCATGGCAAAGCCTATTTCATGACAGAAGGCCACGGCTTCCGGACTGCCATAGGTCAGACCCAGCTTGATCAGCATATCACCGAGACCCATGATGCCCAGACCGATCTGGCGCCATTGCTGCACACTGTCACGCTGTTCCTGCAGGGGATGCAGGGGCAGGCCTTCTTCCAGCACGTCATTGAGAGCCCGGACGGCAATGGTAACACACCGCTTGAATTCCGTAAAATCAAAGGCCGCATCGGGCGTAAACGGATGCTGTACAAACTGAGCCAGATTCATACTGCCCAGGAGACAGGACCCGCCTGCCGGCAGCGGTTCTTCTGCACAGGGATTGACACCGGAAAAAGAAAATTCCTTTGTATTTGCCAGAAGATTCCAGTTCTGGATGCGGTCCCAGAACAAGGCACCCGGTTCGGCATAATCCCAGTTCGTTTCTGCCAGCAGATGGAAGACATCGGCGGCCTGGACCATCGTTTCGATAGTCTGCCCCGTTTCCTGCCGCGTAAAATGGAGACGGAATGTCTTGTGTTCTTTTACGGCCTGCATGAATTCATCGCTCAGGCGGACGGAAATATTGGCTTTGGTCACCTTATTCAAATCGGTCTTCAATTTGATGAAATCGATGACATCGGGATGGCTGCAGTCAATGGAAATCATGAGGGCGCCGCGGCGGCCATTCTGGCCAATCAGTTCCGTAACCAGCGAATAGAGGGTCATAAAAGATATGGATCCGCTCGTTTCCTTCGCCGCATTATTGATGCGCGCTCCTTTAGGGCTGAGGCGGGAAATATCGATGCCGCAGCCACCGCCGTAGCTATAGGTCCGGGCCAGTTTTCCTGCCCGGTCAAAAATACTTTCGATATTATCTTCCGGCGGCATCATGACGTAACAGTTGGACAAGGTAATTTTTTTCCCTTCATATTCCAGCCCTCTGTTGGCCAGGATACGGCCGCCGAACAGAAATTTCTGCTGCTTCAGCAGTTCTGCCACTTCTGCATCATGGCCGCTGACGCGGTCCAGCCAGTGATCAAAGGTTTCTCCATCATTGCAGTACTTATTCTTCCAGATATCGAGGCCGAGCTGGTTATCCGCACCGAGCCATTCTTTTTCATCCATAGCGATTCCTCCATAAAACACCGTATGTCATCGATATATTGTCGTCTATTGCCAATTTACATACTATATATAGTATGTAAAAGTCTGACTCTATGATACCAGAGCACCTGCATACCGTCAAGACAGAAAGACCGTATATATCATACTGTTGCTGCAAAACCCGCTTTCTGCATCACTTGACATGGCTTTCCCTGCGTCGTATGTCACACGTTTTCTTCTAAAAAATTCGTCACAGTCCGCATGTATTCCCGGCGGTCTGTTTCGATAGCGGCAGCATGGGGCGAATCCTGGAAAACATGAAGATATTTATGCCCGCTGCCACACTGGTCATACAGACTCTGCGCCGTTTTGACCGGTACGAGCGTATCGGCACTGCCATGGAGGAACAGGACCGGCACTTTGATGAAGCGCACGGCATGAGCCGGTTCGATGGAAGATACCATTTTGTGTGTATGCACGAGCATTGCCGCCTGGAAAAAGGGATCGAGCAGATCATATCCCAGTACGAGATTTTTATCGCCTGTCCAATCCAGCAGTTTTTCCCGGCCCATAGAAATGATATTCCCATAGGAACTGTCAGCTATGACAAAGGCCGCCTGCTGCCGGTCACTGCCAGCGTACAACAAGGCCATGGCCGCCCCCAGGGAGATACCGTGCAGGCCGATGACAGCCTGGGAATCCCTGTGGCGGAGCCACTGCATCCACATGTCCATATCTTCCATTTCAGACAGTCCCCAGTCGGTGTGTTCTCCTTCACTTTCTCCGTGGCCACGCTGGTCAATGAGCAGGATATTATATCCCAGATTCTGGTATATGGGAACATACCCGAGACACATAGACCGGTTCTGGTACAGGCCATGAAGCAGAATAACCGTTTTATGGGAATGGCTGGCACTGGCAATATAGGTTCCCCGTAAAATAGTCCCATCGGGCGCGTTGACACGGACCGCTTCCCATCCCCGTTCCTTTTCCATCACGCGGATGGGCGCTACGTGACGGGAATTATTCCGTATTCCCAGAATCTGGTCCCAGGGAGCTTCACGGAATTCATTGTAAGCCAGATTGCCTGCATAGGCCCCGGCTGCAGTGGCAAGCACAATAAGGACAGCCGCTAACCCGGCTATCCCTTTTATTATACTGCGTATCATGGGTCATTGCCTCCTTCTGACGGCAGAGGCATCGCCCCTCCGTTATGACATATCATACGCCATGAAGTTCACTTCAGGTCAAGGACATGTCATCAAAAAAGGCGCAGACTCAGCTGCGCACTTCTTCCCGTAATACCACCTGATTGCATCCATCCACTTCCGAAAGCTGCACCGAAATATCTTCATGGCGCGACGTAGGAACATTTTTTCCGACATAATCGGCCCGGATAGGAAGTTCCCTGTGTCCCCGGTCTACCAGGACCGCCAGTTCGATAAAGCGGGGCCGTCCCAGTTCCATGATGGCGTTGAGTGCTGAACGAACGGTCCGCCCTGTAAACAAGACATCATCGACGAGGATAATAGTCCTGCCATCCGCATCAAACCGGTTCTGACCACTGCTGACCGTATTGATGCTGTCCTTGCGGTGATCATCCCGGTACGCAGAAATATCAAGATCGTAGACAGGGACCGGCACCCCTTCAATAGCGGCCAGTTCCGCAGCCAGCCTCTTGGCCAGTGGTACGCCCCGCGTATGGATGCCGACGAGGAGCATATTGTCCAGACCTTTATTGCGTTCAATGATTTCATGAGCTATGCGGCGGATTGCCCGGCCCATAGCCTTTTCGTCCATTAAAACCGTCTTTATCTTCCACATAGATGTTCCCTCACTTCAATGACGTTCCGCCTGCTGAAGACAGGCCATAAAATCAGCCGGTGCCGGCGCTTCGAAATGCATTGCCTGTCCGGTGACCGGATGCACCAGATCCAGACAATGAGAATGCAGTGCCTGTCCTTCAATGGGAAAATGATCTTTTTTGAATCCATACAGCGGGTCATTGACCACGGGATGGTGGATATACGCCATATGTACGCGGATCTGATGGGTCCGGCCCGTTTCCAGCCGGCATTCTACCCACGTATAGTCCCCGAAGCGCTTCAATACCCGGAAATGGGTCACCGCTTCCCGGCCGCCTTTAACGACTACGGCCATTTTAATGCGGTCTTTCGGATGCCGTCCGATAGGCGCGTCGATGGTTCCCCGTTCTTCCACGATATTGCCATGCACGAGTGCCCAGTACGTCCGGTGAGCCGTATGGGCCTTGATCTGTTCCGCCAGGCCCCGGTGTGCTTCGTCCGTCTTGGCCGCCACCATGACACCGGACGTGTCCTTATCCAGCCGGTGTACGATGCCCGGCCGTATGACGCCGTTTATGCCGGATAATTCTCCTTTGCAATGAAACAGAAGAGCATTGACCAGCGTCCCGTCGGGATTGCCGGCCGCCGGATGGACGACCATGCCACGTGCTTTATTGACGACGATGATATGGGCATCCTCGTAAATAATATCGAGGGGAATATCCTGCGGCTCCGCTTTCAGTTCTTCCTGGACGACGAGCTGTACGGCTATGGCATCACCGGGATTCAGGCGGTAATTCGGTTTGACCTGCCGGCCGTTGACAGTCCCGTCACCGTCTTCAATGAGCTGGCGGGAAAAGCTGCGGGAAAGAGAAAGTTCTTTCGACAAATAGGCATCAAACCGCTTACCCGCATCAGCAGCCGATGCTTCCAACAACCGTGTTTCCATGAATACCTCCGTCAATCCGAATGATGGGTCCAGCAATACCATAACAATAAAGCCACCCCGGCAACGATACCGATATCGGCCACATTAAAAACAGGCCAGATACGGAAATCAAAGAAATCGGTAACAGCGCCGCGCAGAAACCGGTCCAGGGCATTGCCCAGGGCCCCGCCCAGCAGCAGGCCGACTCCCGTGTATACCCAGCCGTTTTTCGGCAATTTTTTCCGGAACAGGCCGTACAAAACGAATAACAGCAGGGCAATGGCCAGAAAAACCCAGCGCTGATTTTCCAAAATGCCAAAAGCCGCTCCTTTATTCAATATATAAGTAATATGAAAAAATCCCGGCAGAACCGGAATCGATTCGTGAAGTTCCATGCACTGGCGGATCCATATTTTGCTGCCCTGATCCAACAGGGTTACCAGCAGCGCAATCATAAAAACGTACACAAACACCCTCCTGCCGCAAAACTGCAGGCAATATATGAAATCTGACCGACATTATCCTATCATAGAAATGTCCCACTAGCAAGAAGGGACTTCCGCCATCCCGTACAGAAAAAGACCGCCGCACCTGGGCGCGGCGGTCTTTTGAACGGGCTACCAGCTTATTCAGCGGAGATAGCACCGGTCGGACATACGGATTCGCAAGAACCGCAGTCGATGCAAGCGTCAGTAACAACGTACTTCGTTTCGCCTTCTTCGATAGCACCGGTCGGGCAAGCGCCTGCGCAGGAACCGCATTTTACGCATTCATCAGAAATTACGTGCATGGTTTTCACCTCCAGAAAATTATGAGCAGGGAGTAAATCCCTTCATCTCGTTCATTATTACACGAATGATTTAAAATGTCAATCAACACCGTAACAGTGCAGTTTCCCGCCATTTCGGGCAGATTCCACCTGATGGGCATTTTAAAATTTTTTCTGCACGTTTTGCCCATATGTAGAAAAAGAACCGGCGAGGGGAGCCGGTTCTCTTCTGGTAAAGCATCATCGGGGGAAGACGATACTTTATGGTCAAAGATATAAGATAGGGGTGTTCGAGGGGTATATGAACAACTTATATCTTCAACAAGTCGTAGATTCTTTCTACACATATATAATACCAAGTTTTTTTTAAAAGTAAATGAAAATAAGATTAAAATTAGATTAAATTTTACATTTCTCCATTTTCTTTCCAATTGTAAACATCATGTATATGAGTTAAGGTCAAATTATGGTACAAAAAATAGCATATGTAATGTATAATATAGAAAGCAGAGATGTTCGCCTGAAAGGGGCTGATAGAATGAGCGGAAGATCTCATATATTGATTGTAGAAGATGAAAAACAAATTGCCCGCTTCATCCAGATGGAGCTGGAGCATGAAGGGTATGAATGTGATATCGAATATAATGGTACCAAAGCCATGGAACGCATCGGCCAGGACCACTTCGACCTCATCCTGCTGGATATCATGCTGCCCGACGTAGACGGCCTGACCCTGTGCCAGCGTACGCGGGAAATTTCCAATGTCCCCATCATGTTCCTTTCGGCCAAAGACGACGTGGAAACAAAAGTCGCCGGGCTCGACATGGGCGGCAACGATTATCTCACCAAACCATTCAACAGCAAAGAACTGCTGGCCCGTATCCGCGTCCTGCTCCGCGACCGCAATACGGACAAGGCATCGGAAAATTTCCTCCATCTCCAGGATATGACCCTCTATCTGGACCGCCATGAAGTGGAAGTAGCCGGCCGCAAGCTGCTGCTTACGAAAAAAGAATTTGAACTGCTCACGTATCTTCTCCGAAACAAGAACATTGTCCTGACGAGGGAAAAGATACTGGAAGAAGTCTGGGGCTATGATTATGCCGGCGATACCAACGTCGTCGATGTCTATATCCGTTATATCCGCGGTAAAATCGGGCAGACGGACAGCAAAAAATATATTCATACAGTGCGCGGGGTAGGTTATGTTGCAAAAGATTAAAGAAAAAATACACCGGCTGCCGCTGTTCACCCTGCCTCTCTTTGCCAAAATGGTGCTCCTCTATTCGTTTATCGTCTTTATCATCCTGCTCATCGTTTCGGTCATCACCGTCACGAGTGTGCATTTTATCATGGGGCGTTCCATTGAACGGGATTTATACTCCAGTGCCCAGTCGGCTATGGAATATCTCGATAAGAGCGGACAAATCGATTCTTCGGTTTTCACCCGGTCCAACCTCCAGCCGTTCGTCAATCTCCAGGTATACGATGCTGCCGGCCGGCTGATTCTGGACAACGGGCCGGCACATACCATCAAAAATCTGAGTGACCGTTACATCGATGACACGGTGCGGAGCAATGGCGAAATTCCCCTTCCCGAGTCCATCCAGGGAAATGAGACGAGCTCCTACGCTTATTATAAAAAGTGGTACAGTACCGATAACAAGCTATATTATCTGCGATTTTCCCGCGTACCGGATAAAGAAAATGCCTTTATATCCTTATTATCCAAGCAGCTCGTGGCCTCGGTCCTCCTGAGTCTGGTCCTCACCATCTTTTCCGGCATGTACCTCATGCGCAAGTCACTGGCTCCGCTGAAGCTGATCAATGAAACACTGAAAAGCATCGAAGTCCATAAACTGAGCCAGCGTATCGTCATTCCGAAAGAAGCGGAAAACGGCATCGAAATTCACAATCTGGCCCAGTCCATCAACCAGGCGCTGGACCGCATCGAATACGGATACAAACAGCAGCAGCAATTCATCAGCAATGCGTCTCATGAACTGCGCACCCCCCTTACGGTCATCAGCGGCTATATCAATCTCCTCGACCGTTGGGGAAAAGAAGACCCGAAAGTCCTCGATGAAAGCATCCACGCCATCCAGTCTGAAACGGAATATATGCGCCAGCTCATCGAACGGCTCCTGTTTTTTGCCCGTTCGACGACAGGTACGCTGGAAGCGCATTTCATGGTCACCGACGCATCAGAATTACTGGAAGAAGTATATAACGGCGTCCTGCTCATCGCCGAAGACCGGGAAATCCTCCTCGGCCGCAACGACAAAGCCTCCATCTACGCCGAACCGGGCAGCGTCAAACAGATGCTGCGTATCTTTATCGACAATGCCATCAAATATACGCCGGCCGGCGGCTACATCTATCTGTCCTGTGAAGCCGACGAAACGCAGGTTTGTTTCAAAGTCCGCGATACGGGCATCGGGATTCCCAAAGAAGACCTGGAACGGGTCTTTGAACGGTTTTACCGGGTCGATTCGTCACGTACCAAGGAAACGGGTGGGTCCGGTCTGGGCCTTTCCATCGCCAAATATATCGCTAAAGGCAATAACGCCAGACTGGAACTGACCAGTGAGCTCCATAAGGGAACGACGGTCACGGCCATCTTCCCCCGCAATCATGAAACAAAAGAAGAACCAGATAAAAAAATTTCATCCTGACAATCGCAGGGGCTGCCTCATAAAGGCAGCCCCTGCTAGTCGTATATGGCGTTATAAAATTTCTATTTCTTTATACCGGGGCCGGATCAGCCATTCTCCTCTGCTGTTCATGATACCCCAGACATCACCGGACCGGACGGCACTGACGCCATGACGGAATGACGAGACTTCATGTACTACGCCTTCCGGAGCCGTATATATCACCTGACCTTCCGTATCAACGATTTCATAAGTCATCTTGCCTTTCCGGCACCAGGCGTACGATTCCGCCAGATAGGGCACGAATTTCACTGGTTCCTGCCATTCGTGGACGGCCTGCCCTGTTTCCTGATTTAACAGAAAGCATCGCTCCCCACGCTTCAGAAATATGCGGTCAGCCCCTAAAAAATCGACGGCATCGTATTGGAAAGGAAGAATCTGTTTCCCATCGGACAGACTGAAAACGCCGAGCCTGCCCGTTTCTTTATCCTTTAATGAGACCATGCCATTCCAGTCATCCATCATACCCGGCCCTACGTCATACCGTCCCGGTTCAATGATATACCGGCCATCTCTGCCGACAAAGGCCAGGAGGCCTTTATCTTTGATGAAAGTCCCCCAGGCCGTCATGGGATAGACTTCATCTAAACGGCTGTCGATGACTACCCGGCCTGTCCGGTCTATATATCCCCGTTTCACACCATCATAGGTCAGCGGCTCTATTTCACCGCCATAATAGCCACTGTTTACGGCTGAGCCGACGAGCGCTCCTGCCAGGAGTCCCCAGTTAAAATGATTGATTTTACGCTGGTATTCTGCCAGTCCGTCATGATACGGGAATATCCGGTCATAGGGCACGGCAAACAGTTCCTTCCCGGAGCGGTCAATGGCAATCCTGCGGCCATTTCCATCCCGTACAAAGGCGATGCCTTCGCTGAAAGGTGTCAGAATTTCCTTATATACCGGCTCCGATACCACGATGCCATTGGCGTCACGGATACCATACCGGCCTTTTTCCTGAAAAAATACGGGCTCACCGCTTTCGCTTTCTGGTACCGGCAAGGTCACAGCAGCTCCCGTCTTATCGATATAAGCTGTCTTGTTCCCTTTTACCAATAAAAAGACGCCCTGCCCGGCATAAGATAACTTCTTATACGACGCAGGCAGTAAAACCGTACCATCCGTTCCTAACAGGCCCCATTTTCCCTTTTCTTTATAGCGGGCCAGGACGCCCTGTTCATAATTGAGGCTGTATTCATTGCGTATGGTTTCCCGTAAAGACTGCACAGGAGCAGGCAGTTTGTTTTTCGCTATATAGGGGAAAAGGACAGCCCCTGTTCCCGAAGCCGACGGCGTATGTATGCTTACATCGGAATGAGTGGTCGTGCGACTGCTTTTTTCATGGGTCTCTTCCACTGTCACTGTCGATGATGACGACTCCCTGTGCACCCGGGTATAACTTTCCACAGGGCGTTCCGCCGCTTGGGCGGGAGACAGCAGTCCGCTGCTGATACTGGCCATGATGGCAGCCGCTATGAGTGTTTTATTCAGTTGTATAATCATAAACTCTCCTCTCTGTTCAAAACTAATACATATATAGTGAAAATGCCTGTCATAATTACAACAATCAGTATATCAACAAATTTTCTTTTAATAAAGACCGGACATAGTGTTTACCTATACCAAAACAGGCATACGGATATTGTCTACCCGTATGCCTGAAACACATTCAATATCTATCAAGCTATCTTATCAGAAATTCCAGCGGATGCCGGCATCCCAGGACCAGTCTTTACGGAACTGGCCGCCACTGCTCCGTTCTACGTCGGCGTAGAACTGGGTTGCCGGTCCGATCTGTGCCGATGCACCCAGACCGTATTCAAACCACGTATCGCCGTAATCCCGGTCCAGGAACAAATCCCCTTCGTCATCGCTGAGATGTACCTGTCCGGAACCGCCGAATTCATGGTACCAGTCTGCCTTGAGGAAAACCTGGGCTCTGCTGCCTTCGTATCCGGCCCGGAGTCCGGCCCGGCCGACAGCGCTGCGTATATCCTGTTCATCGACGGTTACACCATTTTCCATGGTCCACGATGCCCCGCTCAGCCAGCCGAGAGTACCCTGTATCTGGGGTTCGACGAACCAGCCATGGCCCAGCTGCTTTTTGTATCCGTATTCTGCCCCAAGGGAAAGGCCCGTATTATCGCCGTGACCGCTGATGCCATCATGGGCAATCAGTTTGTTGGTCAGCCGGTGCAGACGCAGGGCCAGATCGAGATAGGTTCCGTCTTTGCGGATCCGCGTATCATACCATCCCAGAGCGTAACTGTTCGTATCGCTGCGGCCGCCAAAATAAGACGCCTTGCCTTCCGTATAGCCAAAGCCGATTCCCTGATAGTGGTCCTGTGTATCGCTGTGGCCTGCCAGCTGGTCATAACCTACTTCATAAGTCTTATACCGGTCTTCAAAGGGGAACTGTCCGTTGCGGCGGATGGATGTCCCTTTTACCCGGGCCCAGATACCTTCCTGCCCCGGTTCCCCTTTACGCAGATCACCCATGCGGCGGAAGAGCGTGTCCTGTTCCGTGCGCCAGATATGGTAATTAATCCCGTCGGCTCCCATGATGCCCTGCACCGTATGGGTATAATTGCCGTGGTCATCAGTGGGCATCTTCCGGAAGCCCTTGATGTACCAGTCGGTGTTGTATCCGTCCGTCACATCGTCTCCCCGGCTCGTTTCATGCGTATCCAGAAGAGTGCGGTGGAAGAACAGCCGGTCCTCCGTATCGGGCACATAAAAGCGTCCCTGTTCATCGCCCACACTGGCCAGAACAGACCCGATAGCGCCATCGGTCCAGGTTCCGTTCACGGCATGGAGCTGCAGCTGTGTCGTACCCGTGTGAGTGCCTTTGACATAGAGACGGTCATTCTGTGTCGTATTGCCTTCATGGCCCATATAGACAGTGGCTCCGTCCCCGGCGAAGTTCCCTGTATACAGGCTCTGATCAGTCGTATCCTGATTCAGATGGATAATCCCCTTATCAGCCTGAAGGCTGGTAACTTTGGAATCGCCATCCAGATGCCAGACGGCACCGTCGTTGAGATGAAGGGTAACCCCTGCATCAGAACTGATGCCATAATCGAGATTTTCATCCTCTATGGTTCCATCCAGCCGGGACCCGTTTCCCTGAAGGTACGCTTCCAGAGAACTGCCAACGTCGGCTGTCAGATTTCCGTCGATACTCCCGGTGCTGCCATCATGGCCGATGGTGATGGAACCGCCTCCGGAAGAGCGGGCCGCATAGGTGCTGCCGTTGGCGGAAAGGGCGTAACTGTTGGCGTCGAGAGTAATGGGAGCCTTATTGGAAACGGACCAGATTTCTCCATTCACCACGGCATGTTCCGTAGCATTGTCGCCGATGGTCACAGGCATGGCATTGGCCTGTACGGCCCGCATGCCGCTGGCCGGGTCGATGAGGATGTTCCGGCCCTGAAAATTCACGGCATGGGTACTGTCCCCTAATGCCCAGATGCCGCCGTCAATCTGAAGCAGACTGGTCCCGTCATGGCCCAGGTTCACAGCACCACCGGTGGTGAGGACCAGGTTCTGATTTTTATTGGTTCCTTCATAGATATGGATGATATCGCCATCCACGGAGTACCCTCCGTTTAGCCCAACCAGCCGGCCGTCGATGTTCACGTTGGAATCGGCTTCCCCGATGACCAGGGCATTATCCGCCGCACTCTGGATTACCAATGCATCGTGAGTGTTGCTGTCCGGGTCCGTGGAAGTGCCGTCCTCCTTGGTCTTTACCGTGGTACCCAGGGTCCCGCTGTCAGGAGCCGCTCCGTCGCTGAGTGTGATGTTCTTCCCCACTACGTCCATGCGGGAAACGCCGTTGACCAGCAGCCGCCCTTTGATAGCAACGGAATCAGACGTGTTTCCTTCGGGAGTCGTCCGGCCGATTTCCACAGATTTACTGTTGGCATTGGCATAGAGAGCCGTATGGCCGGCGTTATCGAGGAGGACATTCTTCCCACCTACATACAGGACCGTATCCACGCCCGTGACGATTTCCCCGTTCACCGTGGTCTGGGCCGTATCTTCATCGCCTATCTGGATGGAAGAGCTGCCCCGGTCGGTGAGGGAAAAGGCATTCTTATTATTTTCGAAATCTCCTTTCAGGCCGTTTATCGTAACGGCCTTGCTGCCGTGGAGTACGAAGGCATTAGATCCGTTGGTGAGGATATGGCCGTTTACGGTAGTCGTTTCCGTCGTGTCGTCATTGCCGGACCAGAACTGGGAATCCGTAAAATCCAGTGCTACGGCATTATACAAATCGCTGTAGGGATTATCACTGAGCGAAGGCATCTTAGTTGCATTGAAAATCAGATTCTTCCCGTTGAACCAGGCAAGTTCATCCTGATTAGAGGTCCCCACCACGGCCACAGAGCCGTTCACCGTCACATCGGTCTCATTGCCGCCCGCATAGAGTTGCCCAGTGCCGTGTGTTCCGTACCCGCCGTAAGTAAGGCGGATGGCGCTGGTATCGTAGGAATTTTCATTCAGGGCATTCCCGATGGTCAGCTTACGGGCAGCCTTCAGATCCAACTTTGCTGTCCCGTTGAACTGGATTCCCGAAGCCAGATTGATTTCATCGGCATCCATGTTCACGTCACAGTCCGTCACGTGGAGAGACCGGTGGAAGTAACTGCCATCCGCATCCGGGGCCAGGGTGATGGTCTTCCCCGTAAGAGATGCGGTCCCACTGTTATCTACCTGAAGTTCCTGTGCTTTGATATCGCCCTTATTTCCACTGGAATCTTCTGCGATGAGGGTCAGGCTGGCATCTTTCCCGGTGGCATGGAGCAGACCGTCCGAAGAGATATTGGCGGCCTTCACACTGATACTGCCATCGCCAGTCACGGAGAAATCGCCGAACGCATCCACATCTCCTCCTGCCGTTATGTTGATTCTGGCATGGCCGCCCACAGCGGCCAAATCCGCATTCCGGTTCCAGGGATTGGTGGTCTGGCCATATTTCCCCAATTTCACATTTCCCCCGGCGTTCACCGTGACGGAGGCATAGGGAGCGGAGCTGGGAAGGTAGGACCCGGTCATGACCAGCCCGTTTTGGGCAGTCACATCGCCCCGGGCGTTGAAGGTCACCTGGGCATTGGATTCAGAAGCCTTTGTATTCCCGATAGACAGATTATTTCCGAAAACAGTGATGGTGTTCAGAATAGGTTCTCCCGTGGAAGCAGTCTGGGTCCCACCTACCCCGAATTCATCAATAGTGATGTCCCCGGCATTGGCGTTACCGATATTCACCGTACTGGAGCCGGACACGCCGAGGGATTGGATATGAAGGTCCCCGGTCATATATTGGGTTCTCAGGTCAATGGTACTGCCTCCTGTGGCATTGACTCCCTGACTGCCGGTAACAGAGATAGTCCTGCCATCCATATTCACCGTTCCGCCTGCACTCTGTCCCCACAATTGCACGGCATTGATGGTTACCGCCGAAATACTGTCCGTAGCGGCATTTCCGGCCGTGATGGTACCTCCAGTAGTAAACCCGCCCGCAAAGGCAATGTTTTTTCCGAAGACCGTGGCATCTCCGCCATTGCCACCTCCGTAGTCTTCAATGGTCACCTGATTCGTAGTATCCGTCCCGACTGTCACCTTATCCTGATTCCAGCCCTGAAGATGATTTACCGTAATGGGATCCCCTTCTGTGGCATCTCCACTCCATTTATTCACATAATCATAAGTCCTGCCCGTATCCTGTACAGAAGTATCTGCCGCCAGAGATACACTTCCTGACAGACTCAGACACACGAGCAAAGCCAATATGGCCTGTTTTTGACAGGTATGATTTCTTTTTTTGCTCTTATTATAACTATTCGTTTTCATTTTATATCTCCTTTCAGGCCGTTCTTGCCGGGCAAGGACAGCTTTGTTATTATCAAATTTTATGCACGTATTATCGATTATTAATAATCAAATTTTATTGTCATGTCATTATTATATCACACCTGCCGTGGCATGCAATAAATCAGTCCGCTCCAATAATATTATATATTCTTTACGTCTTATTATCGTTTTTTATAACAAAATATCATGTATACAAAACAAGGCTGTCGCACCCATATAGGTACAACAGCCCTGTTCAGACTGGCTATTCTATTGTTTTGCCGCTAATTGCTGAACCATGGCCTTTAATTCAGCGATTTCTTTATCTTGTTTTTCTACCTGGGCACGAAGGGTATCATTTTCCTGCAGTTTTTCATTCTGCTGTTCGACGACGGCTTTCAGTTTCTGAATTTCTTTTGCCATCGCTACCCGCGATGTCGTTATCGTCGTGCCCTTGCCGATTCTCCAGGCTACGCCGGCATTGAGCATGTTTTCCCCGCCGCCGAAGCTGCCTCCGATGCTGACCATCGTATCTTCATTGGGGCGGTAAAAGGCGCCCAGTGCCGCTGCATTGGCATTTTTATAATGACCAAATCCGGCTGCAAAATCCCATTTTTCATCGGGATCGAATTCCAGCGGATGCAGGGCCGCCAGTGACGATGCCCCGGCACCGACACGGTTCATGCGGTTGCCCAGCGTATTGATGGCATTGGTGACGCCATTGACTACGCCGCCGAGCTGGCTCACATTCACCGCATCGGTCGCACCCGTTCCCGGAGCTACGTCATGAATCTGCTGTCCGCCCATAGAAACGTTGCTGTTACTGATTTCCACAGCGTGAGTATTGTCTCCATTGGCGGCAATCTTGATGCCGCTGCTGGTTACGGTGGTTCCTGCCATACTGGTACTGTTATTGATGGTGAGGCCATCATTATTCAGGGTACTGTTGCCAGTCGTAACGCTGGTAAGGCCGGAAAGCGCCTTGGACAATTTAATATTCAGGCCGTCGCCATCAGCGTTCTTCACGACACCGATATTGCCGTCCGTGAGTTTCGCCGTATCGGTCTGACCACCAGTGAGCTTCAGGGACGTTCCCATGCCTACAGTAACTGTATTGTCAGCCCCATCGTCACCCTGGAAGACACGGCCGCCGGATACGGCTGCATTGGCCGCATCACTGGCAATACTCTTCACATCGCCGATGTTGGCGGCGTTGGTGTTGTCGCTGGCATCGTGGTTGATGATGCCGCTCTTCACGTTGGTGATGTTCTTGCTCCCTGCATCGATGCCGGAACTGTCTATAGTTACGCCGCCGGCCTTGATGGAGCCGTCATTTCCTAAGTCCACATCCTTGTTCAGGCCGACATTGACAGACTTGCCATCAGAGGAAACAGACGTAGTAATATTACTGTCCCCATGGATACCTACCGTACCACCTAAGTCTGCTTTTGCCGCCTTCCCATCATCAGCGGTAAGGCCAAAGCCGCCGCCTTTGGATGCATCGGTGACACCGGCCACTGCCGCCTGGAGCTGGTCTTCCGTAGCCGCCCGGCCAGATACTGCCGTTCCGTTCCAGGTGGTATTGGACAGACCCGTGATGTAGTTGGCCCCGGCGGTACTGCCGCTGATCGTCAGCCCGCCAGTCATAGTAATCGTGTCTATTCCGGTGAGGTCTTTGGCCAGTTTGATGTCGAAACCGTCACCGGATGCATTGGCCACTACGCCGAGATTGGCCCCGTCAGAAAGTTTGTCTTTGTCCGTTACACCTCCCGACAGCTTCAATGTACTGTTCAGGAGGCGGGTCACAGTGCCATTGTCTCCCGTAAGGAGCAGGCCATCATCCATAGTGGCTACCTGGTGGGTCTTGCTGCTCTGGTCGGTGTAAGTAAGGCGGGTCATGCCCGGTTCCCGTGCCGTACCGCCTGCAGACCAGTAATCATTTTTGCTGTCGGTCAGGCTTTTATCTCCGTACTGAGCTACCACATCGGCTGCAGCACCCTTGCCATCGGCATTTCGTTCCGCATTGACAGGGTCCACATCATTCAGCAGCAGATGACCTTTCCCGGCAGTGCCATAAAGGCCGGCAGCAGTTGCCGTTCCATTCATAATGGACAGCGTACCATCCACCTGAGAAGCTGCATTGGGACCAGTGATACGGACACTGGACGTGCCTGCCGTTCCGTTGACCACCTGATTCAGGGTGATGCCATTATCCCCACTGATGTTCACTTCAGAAGCGCCAGATCCTTTGAACTGCATAGTGCCGTCCACGCCCTGGGTGGTCACATTGCCATCGGCATCGGTGACCTGATGGGCCCCCACTTCCAGATGATCCTGGAGTTCCACGGATACATAGCTGTTGTTGGCACTGTCATATTTTACCTTGGTGAGGATGTTGGCCTTGCTCCGGTCCCAGCCGTCCCCGTCACCGCCGCTGGTCACCACCGGCGCATCACCGAAGATGCGGATAGTGCCGGTCCCCAGTTTGGCCGTCACCGTATCCGTACCTGTATTGCCTTTGTCTCCGGCGGTGATGCTGTAGGTGCTGTTGGCCAGACTGTCCTTCAGCTGGGTACTCAGCACATTCAGCTGGTCTTCCGTAGCCGCCCGGCCGGATACATAGTCCGTGCCATTCCAGGTCAGGTTGGTAAGGCCGGTGACATAATTCCCGGTTTCCGCAGACTGGTTCACCTTTGTGACAGCCGTCTGATAGCCTACTTTGGTACTATCCGCCGTCAGACTGCCCTGGCTGCCCAGATTGATGTCCCTGGCCAGCTGGAGGGCCAGGCTGCCGCTGGTGCCATCGCTGTTTTCCGCAGCTACCACGCCGATGTTTCCGGTAATCAGGTTCCCGTTGGCATCTTTAGCCAGCTTATCCTGGGTGGCACCTCCCGTGACTGCAAGCGTACTGCCCAATGTCACCGCCGCCGTATTGCCATTGTCACCACTGAACTTCAGCCCATCGCTCATGGTGGCTACCGTATGGGGCGCATCATTTTCCCCATCTTTGTATACCAGCCGTTTATCCCCGGTGGACGTGGTATTGGTCAAGTAGGGCTTGCCGTCCATGTACTGACTTTCCACAATCAGGTTGGAATAGGAGTTGTCGCTGTTTGGCCCGTACAGAAGCAACTGGCCCTGTATGTTGTTGCCATTTTCCCCATAGCCCACCTGCATGGACCGGGCTTCCAAATCTTTGTCCAGTTCCACATAGAGGGCATTGTTCTTGTTGATGACCTTCACATTCCGGCCGGAATAGTTGTCATCCTCATCGGTTCCCGTCCCCAGGATGGAGATAGTTCCCCCCAGATTGGCATGGAGGGCTATTGTGCCGCCAGTGGTGCTGTCCACAGGGTTGCTGTTCCCCACAAAGTTCAGCCCCTTGGCATCGGAAGTATCCGTCACTCCTTTGGCTGCCGCCTGAAGGTCACCGATGGTAGCAGCATGGTTCAGGGTATCCCCGGTGGCATCGGCCAGTTTCGTCGTGCCCAGGCCGCTGGCTACATCCACAATCTGGTTGTCCCCGTTGTCCAGGCCGGCAGTGGTCAGGGACACCTTCCCTGCATCGGTGGAACCAGCCTTGGCAATAGTGATTCCCGTGCCAGTCACAGACGTGGTGTTCCCTGCTGTATCTGTATAAGTAGCCGAAGTCAGCTGCAGGTTCTTGCTGAGGGCCAATTTGATGGCCGTATTGGTGGCATCGGCTGTGGTGGTCAGGTTGTCATCATCTTCTGCCGTAATCTTGATGGTCTGCCCCAAACTCTGCTTCACATCTTTACTGCCGGTAGTGCTGTCCGCCATGTCCGCCGTGAGGCCAAAGCCCCCGGTGGATTTCGTCCCATCGCTGAGGCTGTCGCTGACCAGTTTCAGCTGGTCTTCTGTCGCCGCCCGGCCACTGACTACCGTACCACTCCAGGTGGTGTTGTCCAACCCGGTAAGATAGTCCCCGGTATCCGAGCCGCTGGTCTGGTTCCCCAGGACCATGTTGTTTCCTAAGGCGATGGAGGTGAGCCCCGTAAGCTGTTTGGCCAGCTGAATTTTCAGAGCTCCATCCTTTACATTGACCCCGATGTTGCTATCAGTGAGATTCGTGCTATCTGCACCACCAGTAATGGAAAGAGGCGTTGTCGAATTCAACGTCTTGGCAATAACCGTATTACTGTCTGTACTCTGATAATTATCTCCAGCATAAGTCAATCCGTCTTCCAACGTAGCCAACGTATGAAGAGTCTGGGAAGCGTCGCTTTCCGACTGGCCGGCACTGGCCGCCCAGTACTGGATCCGGGGAGAACCGGCCGCCGTACTGTTCAGGAATTTGGGCCCTCCGTAGTTCTGGACCATGGCAGCAAAGTTCCCACTGGCATCGCCCATGCGCAGGGAACCATCGGCCCCGTTCAGTTTCAGATAGGCTCCACCCTGGCCGGTAGCCATGACGCTGCCATCTACTCCGGCAGCATCTTCGGTAGTCTTGGAACCGGCAGTAAGGCTGGTGGCCGTCAGGTTGTCGTCCAGCAGCACCCGGATATCCCCTTTATCACTAATGGTGGTAGTGATGTTGTTGGTATTGTAGGTATGCCCGTCCTGTTTATTGCCACCGTAAATGCCGATGGTATCTCCCAGCTGGGCCGTGTGAGTCAGGGACGTAGCCCCATCCGCCATGGCGCTGGCAGTAAAGGTCAGCCCCTGTTCCAAAGCTGTCTTGCTGGCCAGGCCGGAGATGGTAATTTCCTTCCCCACCGTATCCGTAGGACTGGCCACGGTGAGCTTCACATCCCCGTTGGCATCCACGGAATAAGCTCCATTGGAACCGGACGCAGAGTTTTCCACCAGATGGTAATCCATGTTGGACAGGCCGGTCAGATCTACATCCACGCTGGTACCGTTGTTTTTGTTCAAGGTCAGGGTGGCTGTAGTAGATGTAGTCCCATCATCTGCCGTAGTGGTTGCCGTAGAAACACTGCCCCCGTTTACATAATAGTCGTGGAGACCGGAAACATTCACCGTATTTTTGTTCCGTTCTGTCAGTGTCACTTTCATGGAACCGGGATTATCCGCATCATCGGTGGCTGATCCGTCCGTTACATAGTTGTCATTGGCAACCGTCCCTTCATTCACGTCATTGATGGCTTTCTGGAGCTGATCTTCCGTAGCCGCCCGGCCGCTGACGATAGAATTTGCGTCCCAGTTGGTGTTCTGGAGCCCTGTAATGTAGAATCCCGTGCCGCTGTTGGCTCCGCCGCCGGCCTGGCTTCCCATGTAGATGCCGCCAGTATAAGCGCCGTCGGTTCCTTTGGTGCCGCCAATACGTGCAGTATTGAAATTCACATCCTGTGTTGTAGAAATCTTGATATCACTATCACTGGAAAGGGAAATATTATCTCCTGCCACAAAATTTAAGGTGTTGTCAGACGGAGTAATAGTCTTGACATCGGTCCCGCCAATTTGGGCTTTCCATCCCGAGTTCACTGTGGTGGAAACCGCCGCCAGTTCATCTTCCGTGGCCGCCCGGCCGCTTACATAGGTGGGGTCTGTTGTAGTCCAGGAAGTGTTGGTGAGGCCCGTGAGATAGGTACCCGTTCCGGTCACCGCATTCCCCTTGTTATCTGTAAGAGTCCAGGTGTTTCCCGTATTTCCGTAATTTCCCAGGGTAATTCCGCCCAGGGACCCCCAGCCTGTAGTGCCATTCCAGTTAAAAGTAGTTCCAATACTGAAAATTCCTGTTGTTCCATCAAGAATAATTGTTTTATCCGAATCTGAACCCAACGCCACTTTATCATTCAGGGCCACTTCGTAATCTACGGTACCATCATCCTTGGTGGTCCTGGTGACTTTCGTATTGTTCTTGGTGCTGTCCTTGCTGACCGTCACCATCTGGGAAGCGATGGTCTTCACATCGCCGATATTGGCGGCATTGTCCGTCGTACCATAGACGGCTTTCCCGGCTGTATCCACACCGCTGGCTCCACTGGCCACTTTAGTGATTTGTTTGCTGCCACCGCTGATGCCGCTGGTGGTGAGGCTGGGGCCATCAGTGATTGTGAGCCCGGTGCCATTCAGGGTAGAAGAGCCGGTGGTCAGGGTGCCGTTGCCCCCATCCAGAGTCAGGGCATTGCTCCCCGTCCCCACGGTCACTTTATCCGCCGTCAGCTGGGTATCCATGGCAATGGTGATGTTCCCGCTGTCATCGATGGAAGTAGTCAGGTTGTCCGTCTTGTAGGTGTGACCACTCTGAACATCATAGGCCTTGATGGATACCGTATCCCCCAGAGCCTTGTTCACCACTTTGTAGCCCGTGGTGCTGGAAGCATCGGTGGTATTCGTGGTGAAATTTAGGCCTTTGGCGATATCAGCAGTATTAGTGGCAATATTGGTCCGGTTGGTATCCACCACATCAGACACGCTCTTCAGCTGGTCTTCCGTAGCGGCCCGGCCGCTGACAGCTTTGGTGGTTCCTACGGTCCAGGTCTTGTTGTCCAGGCCGGTGACATAATTTCCAGTTTTGGTTGCATCAGCACCGTCAACCTGACTGCCCATGACCACGGTCCCGGCGGTGACGGAATTGAGTCCCGTCAGGTCTTTGGCCAGCTGGAGCTTCAGGGCCCCGTCACTGGCGGTGACGCCGATGTTGTTCCCCGAAGCCAGATTGGCAGAAGATGTTTCCCCGCCGGTAACACTCAGGGTGCTGTCCAGTTTTACCGTTCCGGTGCCCGCATCCCCAGCCAGTTTCAGCCCGTCATCCAGTGTGGCTACGTCATGTCGGGTGTTGCCGTCCCCATCAATATACTGGAGCCGGTTGATATTGGTGCCGTTGACGTCTGCCGTCCCGTAGCCCACCCCCAGAGAGGTAGCTTCATATTTGGTACTGTCAGCGCTGGGGCCCACAATCTTTACAAAGCCTGCATATCCCTGTACGGAATCTGTCGTAGCCTGACCGGCTGTGACGCTGTCCACGCGGATGTTCTTGTCCAGTCCGATGTTCAGTTTGGTCGTGACGGTCTTCCCGTCATCAGCCGTTTCATTGACCCCGGTGACCAGAATGTTTTCCCCGGAATATTCCGTGGCCGCCTTGGTGCCCGTGCCCTGGACCTGAAGAGTGCCTCCCTGATTCATATGGACAGTAGTATCCGTATTGTTCCCCTGGAAGTTCAGCCCCTTGCTTTCCACTGCTTTCAGCTGAGCCACGTTCACGGCATCCGTATCGTTGGTGCCGGCAGCCAGGTTGGTAATCTGCCGGGAAACCGTAATGGCTTTGCCCTCTTCATCGGTGGTTTTCCCTCCCAGGGACACGGCGCCGCCGATGGAAACCCAGGCAGGGGACGTATCGGTGGTTTCCGCCAGGTAACCCTTGACTCCTTCTGCCGTATTGGCCACAGAATGAGCGCCCAGGGCCACGCCCCCTTCCACGCTGGCAATGGAAGCCACGCCAAGAGCCGTACCTTCATCGGCCGTAGCCTGGGCGTTGTAGCCGTAGGCGGAACTCCCGGTCCTGGTGGCTAAAGCCGTAAAGCCCACAGCTACCGCTGCCCCGTTGGCGGTGGAAGAAGAATCTGTATTGGCGGTCCCCGCATTGGCCCCCACCCCCAGGGCCACTGAGTAATTTCCGCTGGCATTGTTCTGGGTGCCCACAGCCACGGATTCCGTACCGGAAGCCGCAGAATTATACCCTACAGCCAAGGCTCCCAGGCCGCTGGCGGTGGAATTGATGCCCATGGAAACAGCAAAATTGCCGCTGGATTTTGTCCCCACCCCGAAGGCCATGGAGTTAGTCCCAGTGGCCCCGTCATTGTAGTAGTTGGCCAGAGTATTTTCCGCCACCGTCGTTCCGATGCTCAGGAAATGGCGTCCCGCCTGTTCCAGTTCATCTTCCGTAGCCGCCCGGCCGCTCACATAGTTTCCCGGTGTCCAGGTGGTGTTGGAAAGGCCCGTGACAAAGGTGCCGCTGGTCGTTGCAGAAGCATCGGCCAGGCTCATTTTGCCCGTTGCGTCATAAGTGGGAGTTTTGTAGGTATAATCAAAAGACTGCTGGCCAATAGCAATTTTGCCGATTTTTGCCGTTCCAGCCGTACCATCCAGTTTAATGGCAGTCGTGCTGTTGGCATCCCCTGTATCGCCAAGAGAAACCGTGCCCTTGGTTCCGTCCAGAATCACCTGTTTGGCCGCATCGCTGCCCAGGGTCACCGTATCATTCAGCTTCACCGTGGTGGTCCGTATATTGGTATCTTGATTCGTAGTGGAAGTGGCCGTAATATTTTTATTGTCCCCTTCAATATGGATTTTTTCCTGGGACACGCGGATGATGTCGTTGATGTTAGCTCCATTGGTGCCAACATCTCCTCCAGAAGCCACGTTGGTAATCTGATTGCCTCCCATAGAAATCTGGCTTCCCGTAAGGATCACATTATTGCTGGCCCCTGTACTGTCCGTATGGGCAATGGTCAGGCCATTGGTATCGATTTTCGTATTCCCCACAGTCAGGGACCCGGCATCAGTGAGATTCACATCTTTGGCCAGCTGGACCTTCAGGGTACTATCGGAAGCGTTGACCCCGATGTTGTTATCCGTCAGTTTGGTGCTGTCCGCCCCGCCCAGGATGTCCAGTTCTTCACTGAGATTTTTGGTGATGGTAGTAGTGCTATGGTTGTCCCCGCCAAATTTCAGTGCCGTTGTATAATCCTTACCGTTGATGGAGAGGCTCTGCAGTTCACTGGACCCGGTGGAAGCCGTATTGGCCACTACTTTAGAACCGGTGGTAAAAGTCTGGGACACATTGGCTCCATTGGTGGTGTTGGACAAAGTTACCGTAGTATCCTGCCCGTTAGTACCGCCCCCGCCGGCGACGGTAATGGACCCGTCCACTGCCTGGGCCGTGCCGTTTCCGTTACGCATGGTGGTAATGGTGGCCGTAGGCGCAGTAGTCGTGCCTCCTTTGGTCATATCTACGGATTTGATATCATTGTGATACAGGGCTACATCGTTGTCTTTCAGGGTAGCCAGATCCTTGTTGTAGTCCGATACCCGGTAGGTTTCCATCGTGGCATTAGGATCGGTAACTGGAGCCGCCCAATAGCTGTAGTAGGTCCCGTCCTTCATGGCCGTCATGAGGATTTCGTTGTTGGCACCGTACCTTCGTAGACTTCAGACTTATCATAATTGGTGAACACGCCCAGCTTTCCACCGATTACATACAGGTAAGACGTATCCACGGCCTTTCCATTATAAGTATACTGGTTCAACGTTCCATTCCACACCAGCTTGGAATTGGCATCGGTGGTGGTCACAAATCCCAGAGGGGAACCAGTGGCACTGGCAGAACGATTGTACATATCTGCATAGCCGTCCTTGTAATACGTGCGGGTGGAGGTATTGGCCTGGGTATGGCCTTCCCATGAAGGGTCGTAGATGATGTAATCCCAGTTCCCGGGTACCTGGGTACCGCCACCCTGGCTCAGGCCTTCAAAGGCGCTGGCCGTGACCTGATTCAGTGTTTCTCCTGCATTGGTGGAGACTCCCGTAGAGGAAACAGCTGAAGTGGCACTGGAGAGGATATCCGACGGCTGCTGACCACTTCCCGTATACGCCACATCATATCTTTTATCCGATTGGGATAGAGAAGTGTATTTTTGAGCGTCCTGTTCGGTCAAGGTATAGCCGTCCCGGACCCAGTAGCGGGTCTTCCCATCGGAAAGGGTCACTTTGTGATAGGTGGCTCCATTAAACGTATTCGTATCCCGTCCATTATCATTGCTGTTCTGTACTACAAGAAACGCCACATACTGATTCTGGGTCGTACTGGCTGCAGCAGGTTCTGCTGCCTCCGCCAGTTGAAAAGTCCCCATTCCCAAAGACAGCGCACCTGCACAGATAACAGCTGCCGCCAGGCGGGCAACCACCGTCAGATGCCGCGATTTTTCTTTTCCCGACCGGGTGGCCAGTTCAGAAACAACCACATAGCAGTGGCGGGCTCTGTTCCAGATTACCTTATATATGCGATTCATGACAAATCTCCTTATGACATTACAAACATTCGTATTTATTTATTAATATGATATATATATACAGTATGCATCTGTATGATACATGTAGTTATATTCTACACCATTGTAACCAAAAATCAATATTGCTTCTTTCAACAATGAAAAAAATCCGCCATATTCACTTATAATTTCATAATGTTCCAGACTAATTGGTCATTTTATTATGCAAATGACACATAAAAAAGCTTCCTCATTCTCATATTCTCTTTTTTATTTTCAAATCGGCCCACTTTTTGTGTTCCTGTGTTTAGATGAATTTTTATTCATTTATATAACATAATAACTTATTCAATTTGTGTTACTCCGCTCGCTATTGACGATACATCCTGTCTTTGTTATAATATACAAACATAAAAGAACACTAATTACCATATTTATTGTTCATTTTTGTTAATACAACAAGGAGGTGTGTAAAAATAGTACCGGTTCAACGCCGTCAGTGCATCATGGATGAATTGTATGCCCAGCAGATCGTAACCGTGCAGGCACTGGCTGAGAAACTACAAGTTGCACCCATGACCATACGCCGTGATTTGCATGTATTGGAACAACAAGGACTGGTCAAAAAAAGTCATGGCGGGGCCGTACTGTCCGAATCGTCTGTACAGGAAGCCGCCTATCACAACCGCCAGCAGGTACACCGGAAAGAAAAACAGAAGATAGCTGCTGCCGCGCTGGCAGAAATAGACGATGCCATGTGTCTGTACCTGGATGCCGGAACGACCAATTATGAACTGGCGTTCCTCATGGCCCGGAAGAAATGGAATACGCTCACTGTCGTGACAAATGATCTGGTCATCGCCCAGACACTGGCAACCGCCCAGGGCATGACTGTCATCCTGCTGGGCGGGAAAATAGATGCCTCTTCCGGTGCCGTCTGCGGGCCTCTGGCAACTCAAATGGCCGGACAGTTCCATTTTGACATTTGTTTTCTGGGTACGCAGTCCATCACTCCCGACTGGCACATCATGACTGCCAACGCCGAAAAAATCGCAGTCAAAAAAACCTGCATGAATGGATCTGACGAAGTCATCCTGCTGGCAGACCGTTCAAAGTTCAGGAAACATAAAATATATACGATTGCCAGTATTCTCGACATAGATGCCGTTATCAGTGATTATCTTCCCACCAGCCAGGAACTGGCTTTGTTTGAAAAACACGGTCTTACCTTTCATCACGTCTGAAGGAGGAAATGAAATATGCACGAATTTGTCATTCTGGCCGATGATTTTACCGGGGCTAATGACACAGGAGTCCAGGTCGCCAAACGGGGGCTTCCCGTATCCGTCATACTCCGCGCCGAAGACATCCGGCCGGGATCAGAAAGTATGGTCATCGACAGTGAAAGCCGCGTTATCAGTGAAACCGATGCCTACAACCGGGTCTATGCCATGGCCTCTGCCGTAGAACAGACCGGTGGCTGCCGCTTCTTGTACAAAAAAGTAGATTCTACGCTGCGCGGCAATATTACGGCAGAAATCAAAGCAGTCATTGCCGCCTGCCATCCCGACATCATCATCTTTGCCCCATCACTGCCTGCACAGGGGCGGACTGTACAGAACGGCCGTCTCTATGTTTACGGCGTTCCTCTGATGGAAACGGAGATTGCCCGTGACCCCCGCAATCCCTTGAAAACAGACCAGCTTTCCGACCTGTTCGCCCCCTGTCTGGATTCGCCGATCCATACAGAGATACCGGAATCCGGCTGGGAATGTGGTGGATACATCTTCGATGCCGCAACGGATGATGATCTGTACGCCATTGCCCGTCAGGGAATGGCACAGAAACAGAAGATTCTCTGGATTGGTTCGGCCGGCCTTGCCAATGCCCTTCTCCAGATCTGCTATGCCCCCTCCCCGGCTCTGGCCGTCGTCGGCAGTGTCAGTACGCGCACGATGGAACAGCTGGCCTATTGCCGGAGCCATGGCGGCATCATCCACCAGCTTCCCATGGAGCATCTCTATGAAGGTGCTTCCCTCGTGCCATATCTGGACGCCGTCAGAGCATCTCTATCAGGAGGAAAGGACGTCCTGATCACGGCTGCTGCAACGCGGAAGGAATACGAAACGTTCCTGGACTACGGAAAAAAACGGGGCCTTTCATCTGATGAACTGGCTGGTTTTACAAAACACATACTCAGCCAGACCGCTACGGCCATCGTCACTCACTACGCCCTGTGCGGACTGTTTCTCACCGGCGGTGACACGGCTATCGCCGTCGTCGAACAACTTCAGGCCCGCGGATTCCAGATCGAGCGGGAAATTCTTCCCGGTTTCGTCCAGGGACGCCTGCTGGAAGGGCTGTGCCCGCAACTGCCCGTCGTGACAAAAGCCGGAGCCTTTGGTAAAGCGCCGGATATATGGAATGCACTTCAATGTCTGAAAAAAATCCCCCGCCAGGCCTAGAGCGGGGAAACAGGAGGAAATCATATGAATCAATTTGTCGGTATAACCATGGGGGATCCTGCCGGAATCGGTCCGGAAGTATCGTTGAAAGCTATTGATGCCAGACCGGAATATCAGCAATCAGTCCTGATTTACGGAAGTTACGGCGTACTTCAATATTACCATCAGCTGCTCCATCTCAAAACGCCGCTGGCAGTCATTTCATCACCGTCAGAGTTCCGGCCCGGCCATATCAACATTATTTCCGTCACCGATCTGGAAATCGGAAAGGATATCGAAATCGGCAAGGTATCACCGGTCGCCGGCGATGCTGCCTATCAGTATATTGCCCGCGCTATCAGCGATGCCATGGAAGGCCGGATCCAGGTCGTCACGACGGCGCCTCTTAATAAGGAAGCCCTTCATAAAGGGGGCCATAATTTCGACGGGCACACGGAAATTTTCGCTACGCTTACAGGGACAAAGCACTACACGATGATGCTCTGGAGCCAGAACATGTCCGTCGTCCACGTTTCCACCCACTGCTCTCTTCGCGAAGCCTGCGACCGGGCTAAAAAGTCGCGGGTCCTGGAATGCATTCACCTCGCCCATGACGCCATGAAGCGTCTGGGACTGGGCCGCCCCCATGTTGCCGTCGCCGGCCTCAATCCGCACAGTGGGGAACATGGCCTCTTTGGCCGGGAAGAAATAGAAGAAATCATCCCGGCTGTCGAAGAAGCCCGGGCAGAAGGTCTGAACGTTGACGGACCGGTACCGCCCGATACGGTCTTTCTGAAAGCATATAACGGAATATACGATATCGTCGTGGCCATGTACCATGACCAGGGTCATATCCCCATGAAAATGATGGCTTTCGATACAGGAGTCAACGTCACACTGGGCCTGCCTATTATCCGCACCTCCGTAGACCACGGTACGGCCTTCGACATCGCCGGCAAAGGCATTGCCAAAGAAGACAGCATGTTCAGTGCCATTGACCTTGGCATCCGCTTCGCCAAAGGAATATGCCTATCATCTTCTGATAATAAATAAAAATAACCCCGGATTCCGCCAAAAGTCGAATATGGACTGACGGAACCTGGGGAATTTTTGATTCCTATTCTACATGAATTTTGTACGTGGAGACAGGATCACTACGCTCAGCGCTGAATCCCGAAGGCCTGGAAGCCGGGATAGATGCCCTGTCCGTGCAATTCATCTTCAATTTGTAAGAGGCGGTTGTATTTCGCTACGCGTTCGCTGCGGTTCGGCGCGCCACTCTTGATCTGGGCTGTATTCAATGCGACGGCCAAATCGGCAATGGACGTATCTTCTGTTTCACCGGAACGATGGGAGACGATGGCCCGATAGCCGGCGCGGTGTGCCATCTTGATAGCTTCCAGCGTTTCCGATACGGAACCGATCTGGTTGAGCTTGATGAGGATGGCGTTGCCACAGCTCTGGGCAATCCCTTTGGCCAAACGCTTCGTATTGGTTACGAATAAATCGTCGCCTACGAGCTGTACACGCTGACCTAAGGCTTTCGTCAAGGCTGTCCAGCCATCCCAGTCTTCTTCATCCAGTCCGTCTTCAATGGAATAAATGGGGTATGTCTGGGACAGTTTCTGCCAGTGGGCAATGAGTTCGTCCGTCGTGAAGGACTGGCCGCTCTTGGGCAGGACGTAGACGCCTTGTTTCGGTCCCTTCCATTCGCTGGCAGCGGCATCGAGGGCCAGGACGAAATCCTTGCCCGGTTCATAGCCGGCTTTTTCGATGGCCTGAAGAATATATTGGATGGCTTCTTCGTCGCTGGCTAAATCGGGAGCAAAACCGCCTTCGTCACCGACGGAAGTCGCCAGGCCTTTCGCTTTCAGGAGATCGGCCAGGGCGTGATAAACTTCGGAGCACCAGCGCAGGCCTTCCCGGAAAGAAGGAGCACCTGCCGGCATAATCATAAATTCCTGGACATCAACCGTATTGGCCGCATGGGCACCGCCGTTCAGGATATTCATCATCGGTACGGGCAGATAATTGCCATTGACGCCGCCGAGGAAGCGGTATAGGGGAATCCCCAGAAACGCAGCTGCCGCACGGGCGCAGGCCAGTGATACGGCTAGAATGGCATTAGCACCGAGCCGCGACTTGTCAGGCGTACCATCGGCATGGATCATCAGACTGTCAACACCGTATGTATCAAAAGGATTCTGTCCTTTCAGGACATCTTGTAAAATTGTATTGATATGACCGACAGCCTGGGTAACGCCTTTGCCCCCAAAGCGCCGGGCATCCCCATCACGCAGTTCCAGAGCTTCAAACTGTCCTGTCGAGGCGCCGCTGGGGGCAGCACTGCGGCCTAAGGTCCCGTCAGATAACAACACATCGGCCTGCACCGTAGAATTGCCACGTGAATCAAGGATTTCCCGGCCCACGACTTTTTCAATACGAATATCTTTCATAATAATAAAACCTCCTCTGTCAATATATCCTGCATAGCAAATACTGCATTGTGTTTATTATAGAAAATAGCCAGATTTTTTCTCATCATACCTCGTCAGCCTTTGTGAATCACCTCCTATATGATATATTCTAACATATTTTCCTCGTCAGACAAAAAGGGCCACAGAAGGAAAGGTCGCAGGCCCAGGTCGCCTCATTCCCTACTAGCCACTTGTCACTAACAACAAAAAAAGCACTAGCGTAAGCTAGTGCTTTTTCACTTAATCAGCGGCTTCCTATCCTCCCAGG
>NZ_QSFA01000016.1:0-229 GCF_003467125.1 Megasphaera sp. AM44-1BH | reverse complement strand
TTTTCCCTAATCAGCGGCTTCCTATCCTCCCAGGGGGCTTCCCCCCAAGTACTTTCGGCGTTTGCGGGCTTAACTGCTGTGTTCGGCATGGGAACAGGTGGATCCCCGCAGCTATCGCCACTGAATTCTTTTGTCAGGGTCGTGCCCTGACAACTGTATAGAAAACGCTCTTTCTTAACGTACTGCTTAAGTCAAGTCCTCGGTCTATTAGTACCGGTCCGCTCCGTAC
>NZ_QSFA01000015.1 GCF_003467125.1 Megasphaera sp. AM44-1BH | reverse complement strand
AAAAATCTTATATTTTTTATTGTCCTCTTGACGGGGAGCAGTTCACAGGAGACTGTCTGATCAGGCAGCCTCTTTTTTTGTCTTTCTGGTTATTTACGTATTCTATAACCATTATCAGCCTTTAATATTTCTCATTCAATGCTTTCCGCCTTAGCCGGGCTGCCCGTGAATTCATCACCTTTTCACAGAAGGAAAAAGGACCCAATGGCATCCGCATTTCCGATTGAGTGACTGTGTGGTGGATACAGACCAATAATCCTTTTTGTACATACGTTGTGTCACGGATTTTGTACAGAATGAATAGAGCTATTATGCAGACGTAGTTTATGTGATACAATACATGCGTATTTTACTAGATGGTATCAGAATAAGAAGGTGTCTGTATGAAACAATGGGAAAAAATCATAGCCACAGCTTGTGTAGGTACAGGACTGCTGTGGATGGGTACGGTATTGCCGGCTCAGGCAGCTCCGGCAGCGGGTCATTTTGCCAACGGGGCTATGTCACACAGGCGGAGTTTTCTCGCAGGGGCGTTCCTGGATAAAGGGATTGCGGCTTATAAGTCTGGTAATTATACATTGGCCCTGCAGTATTTCCATGATGCCGATGAACATGGCCATTCCAAAGCGTCACGATATATCGGACTGTGTTATGAAAATGGCTATGGCGTAGAGAAAAATCTGAAGACGGCCGTGCAATGGTATACGAAGGCGATGCAGCGTGGCGATGTGACCGGGACCTATTATCTGGGACATATGTATGAAGATGGGCTGGGCGTGGCTGTCGATTATACCAGGGCCAGAGAAATGTATGAAAAAGCTTCATACCGCAGTGACATTATTTCTGCGCCGGCCCAGAACGCACTGGGACGCATGTACGAAAAAGGAGAAGGAGTCCCGGCCAATCTTTCGATGGCCCGGCAGTGGTATGAAAAGGCAAGTATGGCAGGATATGAAGAAGCGACGGATGCACTCGTGCGTTTGGGAGAGCCCATACGGGTAACGACCCCACGGGTTATGACACAGCGCGTCATGGCAGGTCACAGTACAGATATTGTCAACGGTGTGACGCAGATAGATTCCTCTTATATCTGGAAGCCAGTACAATCTATCGATTTCTCCTCAAAACATGACGTTTTTATCAAGAATAGCGATGGCTCACTGACTCCGATGGATGAACCGTGGTTTGATGCAGAAGAAATCGCTCCCGGCACGTGGAAAATCCAATCTGATGGAGATTACTGCTATCTTCTCGAAGGGGATTCCATTGCCGTTATGATTGACTGTGGGTATGGGGCCGGGAATATACGGCAATATGCAGAAACGCTGACGACGAAGCCTGTCAAATATGTCATCAATACGCACTATCATTTTGATCATACGGCCAATGATGCCTACTTTGATGCGGCATTCATGACGGCAGAAAGTATTCCCTATGCGACCGTGCCTTATACCAGTTTTTCCGGAATTACCTTCCCGCGGGATTATCCGGTCATAACTGTGACCGATGGCTATACCCTGAATCTCGGCAACCGGGAACTGAAGATCATTGCATTTCCCCATTCGAACCATACTCTGGGAGGCATTGCCATATTAGATAAGTCACGGAGAATTTTATTCAGTGGTGACGAATTTCTTTTCCCATCCAAAGCGGAACTCAATATCTCACTGGAAGACTTTGCAGAAAATATGAAACGCATAGAGAACGTCCGCAGTGACTTTGACGTACTCTATGCCGGTACAGGCAAAAAAGATGGCACCATGTTTGACCAGTACTATCAGGCTGCCATGTACGGTATATCCCCTCAGATGACCTATACTTTGTCCGATAAAACTCAAAAACGAACCGAAACACTGGAAAAAACAGCAGATGGGCACATCATATACACGCGTGGCAGTGTGCGCCCCGGTGACCAGACCGAAAATGCTCCGGAAAACATACCGCAGGGACAGCGTGCCACCTATACATACAACGGCTTTGCGGTAAGCTTCATTGTGCCCGGGAAAGCAACAGATACGAAATGAGATTATATCTGACATTTTTGGATGGATAAAATGCAATTTACTGAAGTGATGGAGTGTGACATCATTAGAAAAGAGAAGAGAGGAAGATATTATTTTAGAGAAGTATTAGTAAATAAAGATTCCTGTTAAATTCAGGAAAATTAATTTAATAATGAAAATCACCTCTGACATTAGTACATGGATACTGATGTCAGAGGTGATTTTTTATGAATTTACTTTTTATCCGGAATGGGTACTAAGAAAAGCTGGTTGCTGCCGTCTTCTGATCCGGGGAACTGATTGTACATGGAAAACATCGATTGGAACCGTTGCCAGGAGTAGATTCCATACCCGTCCTGGTTATGGTCGGTGGTATCGTACGGATCGGCGACGATGATGACGTCGTCGGCTTCATTGGCGGTTCCCATGTCATCGTAGCCAATGATTGCCTGCCAGTGGCCGCTCCAGTCTATCCAGCAGACCAGGATGGGATGGCCCTCTTTCAGGAATTGGCGTACATCGCTGGCAGAGAGTGTCCGGCCTTTCTTTTGGTAGTCACTGCTTGAGATGTAATGGAATCCTCCGACGCCGTCAAATATATCCTTCATCTGGCGCAGCGTCGTTCCCGGATAGCCATTGGGAAAACCGGGGACGATCACGCTCTTCAGAGGATGACGCAGGTCAGCCAGTTTTTGCTCGTCCCAGCCGTCTGCCCGGCCATACCATTGCAGTACTGTCAGGGCGGCTGCTGGTCCGCAGGACCACTCGCTCGTCTGTTGGAAGGTCTGGTATCCGCTGAGAATGATCCGGGATGCCGTGGATTTCATGTGGTAGAAATCGGGATGAGCGTAATACGGGGAATCGGGATGGTCGTACTGCCGTTCAATGGAGGCAGCTCCTTCATTGGGTGTCAGCCGGGCAGATACGGCCAGTTTCATATCGTTCGTAAAATCAGAAGCTGCATAAGCTGCTCCTGTTGTACCTATCAGTATAGTCGTACATAACAGAGCACACAGCCGTTGTTTCAGTTTATTCATAGGCAGCCTTTATTTGATGAACGGTCAGTCGAAATGACGGTCGAAGAGGTCGCTCTTTTCCAGAAATTCTTCTACTGTAGCAAATCCCAAGTGTTTAAGCAGTTCGATGACATAAGGATTTTCGACAGGCGTCCGGCTCTGGGCTTCCTGTCCGTAGGCCTGGACGCAGGCTTTGCCGTCTTCCTTTTTGATGATGGCCCGGGGGCCACCGACACAGCCACCGACGCAGCCCATCCCTTCAAAGAAATTGCCATCGCGGTTACCGGCGAGAATGTCATTGATCATGGCTTTGCAGCCGGGAACGCCATCGGCTTTGCGGGTCTTGATGGGCACCTTGCGGTCCGGATCCAGCTGGGAGACGGTCATGGCTACGGCTTCGGAAACGCCGCCGGCATAGGCATAGCCGATACCGGACTGGGATGCGTGGGGGACATTTTCTTCTTCCATCCGGGCCAAATCGATATTGGTGACGGAAAACAGATCACGCAGTTCCTGATAGGTCAGGACATAATCAATGGCACCGGCGATATCCGGTTCTTTGCGTTCGGCTTTTTTAGCAAGGCATGGACCGATGAATACGGTCTTGGCATTGGGATGCAGTGCCTTTACCGTGCGGCCTCCGGCTATCATGGGGGAAACAGAACCGGGGACATTTGGCAGCAGCTGGTGATACAGTTTCTTTATCATGGCAATCCACATAGGACAGCAGCAGCTCGTCAGCTGGAATTGTTCTTCTGTATGGACGTTTTTGTCAAATTCCAGCGCTTCTTTCATGGTCAGGATATCGGCAAATACGGCGACTTCCAGCATGCCGGTGAATCCCAGATGTTTCAGGGCGGTGCGTATCTTCCCTATGGTGACGTCAGGACCGAACTGACCGGAGATAGCCGGTGCCACCAGTGCATAGACCGGGCCGTCATAGTCATGCAGTTCCTGTACGACGGGGATGATATCTTTACTGGTTTTGAGACTTTCCAGTTTGCAGGCATCGACACAGGCCTGACAGCCTACACATTCCGCATCGTTGATTACCAGCCCTTTGCCATCGGGAGATGGCTTGATAGCGCCCCAGGAACAGGCTTCCTCACAGGGGTGTTTTTCATCAGGCGGACAAACGCAGGGTTTTACCCGCCAGATCAGCGGATGGTCGTCTGGATGGGCCAGGCAGTCGATGAGCTTCGGGTCTCCATCGACATCGATCGGCTTGCCATCAGCGGCCTGCCTGAGCATCTGCTGGTACAGTTCATCTAATGTTTTCATAAGGAACCTCCTTTATAAGCATCTGCTAACATAGAATGATGCAACTTTATTTTAGCAGATTTTTCGAAATTGCAATAGCTTTATTATCATTTGATATTTCTCATCGGAAAGGCCAGTCCGGATTGGTATCGCTAGTACAATTTCCTCACCAAACCAGACATAAACAAAGGCTCTTTGCCCACTGGATGTGAGCAAAGAGCACATGCTTAGTTGGAAATAAAATGTAAATTTTTAAAAATATCTCTGATAGAAGGGGACAGTCTTACAAACTATTAGCCGGCATAACCGCCTTTGACGCCTTCGCGGGCATCTCTTTCCCAATCTTCGAAATGTTCCTTTGCAGCCTGGCCGATCTGTTCGTCGTTGTTGTAATCACCGAGTTCTGTCGGTACTTCATCTTCCGGATTTTCCGGGGCGCCGACGGCTTTTGCAAATTCCCGGCCGTATTCGCGGCACGTTTCCTGTGTTGCCTGGTCCGGATTCCACTGGCAGCGGAGTCCGTCATTTACGACATCAAAACCGGATCCCTGAAGAAGGGCTGTAATCTGTTTGACTGCTTCACCGCTCCAGCCATAGCTGCCAAAGGCGGCTGCTTTTTTATTCTTGAATTTCAGGCCACGGATCATTTCCATGATGCCGCCGATGGAGAAGAGGAAGCCGTAGTTAATCGTCGGAGAACCTACGAGTATGGCCTTCGATTTGAAGACCTCCGTAACAATGTCGTTCTTGTCATCCACGGCAGAATTGAACAATTTTACTGTCAGCGTCGGATCAGTTTCGCGCAGGCCTTCGGCAATGCATTCGGCCATGCGGCGCGTCGAATTCCACATCGTGTCGTAGATGATAGTAATCTGATTTTCCTGATAGGCTTTTGCCCATTCCTGGTATTTAGCAACGATCCGCAGCGGGTTATCACGCCAGATAACACCGTGGCTGGGGCAGATCATGGATACAGGTACATTCATTTTCAGGATTTCATCAATCTTACGGGTAACCATGGGACTGTACAGGTTCAGGATATTAGCATAGTATTTCATAGCTTCCTGGTACAGTTCGGCCTGGTCCACGCAGTCGTTGTACATCTTTTCGCTGGCATAGTGCTGGCCGAATCCATCATTGCTGAAGAGGATATTTTCGCCGGTCATATAGGTAAACATCGTATCGGGCCAGTGCAGCATCGGGGCTTCGATGAAGACGAGCTGGCTGCTTCCGAGATCCAGCGTATCGCCGGTTTTTACATTGACGAAGTTCCAGTCCTGGTGATACAGACCGCGCAGGATGGCTTCCCCTTTTTTCGTGCAGTAAATCGGTGTGTCCGGGATTTCACGCATCAGGGCCGGCAGGGCACCGCTGTGATCGTTTTCATTGTGGTTCATGACGATATAATCGATGTCCCTGAGGTCGATTTCGCGCTTCAGGTTAGCGACAAATTCTTCATCAAAGGGTTTCCATACGGTGTCCATCAAAACGGTCTTCGTATCGCGGATCAGGTACGAGTTGTACGAAGATCCTTTTTCTGTAGAATATTCATGTCCATGGAATTCATTCAATTCCCAATCGATTTTTCCTACCCAGGTCACTTTGTCTGTCAATTTTTTTCCCATGTGTATCGTCTCCTATTCGTATTATCACTAACATGTAGATCGGCGTTTCGTCCTTACATGGTTAGTATAATCCAGCGGATACTATGTGACAGTTGCATTTGCAACGGACTATCATTTTTATTGAAAAAATCTGCCGGAGGAACATAGGGTTATGGCCGTGGGCATGGTATAATGGAAAAAACGATGCAGGGAATGGAGATGACAATCTTGGCAAAACTGGATCTGGGAGACTGGCAGGAGCTGTTTTCAGAAAAGATATGTAGTGATAAGATAGTCAGGAGGGACATCTGATGATGAAGAAAACGTGGATGAGAAAGGTATTGCAGATTCTGAGCATTTGTTGTTTGTCCGGTGTGCTGGTACAGGCAGCTGAACCAGCGGATACATTTCAGCAGCTGGAACCGCAATTTGTCCTCAAGGAGCAGGTGCCGGTCCACTTTACGGGGGCTGATGCGGATGATTATGTCCTGAGCGGATATGTGAAAGGTGCCAGTTATGGGCCATCTCATGTGGCGGCTGTCATGACCTATGATGAGATGCAGAAGAAATGGACTCCTATCTACCAGAGTGAGCGAAAATATGCCCCGCTTCATGTCCTGTCGGGAAATCTGCTGAACAATAAACGGGATCAGCTGGTATTGTATAAACACGAAGGAAGCGGAGCGTTCCTGAGCTATGATGTACTGGCCTGGCTGAATGAAAAGCCACAGGTACTATTAAGCCGGTCGGCTATTTTCCAGGGAAATGTAGAAATCAAAAATGGCCAGCTCGTCGAACACATGGGCCATCAGGATACGGTGTACCGCTGGAAAGGCAAACGCCTGATTGCAAAAGAACTGCCTGAAGAAATCGCCGTCCCGGCAGGACATACCATTTCATTTAGTATTGGTAATAACGGGATTGTTTATACATCCCAGCAGTCGCTGACCATGAAAGTAGGAGAAACGATGCAGTTGCGCCGGCTGAACCGGGGGATACGGGAACGCGTCCTGTACAATGGACAGGGGGCGCTGACCTGCAAAGACGACTTGTTCACGGCAAACAAACCGGGAACGTCAACGATTACCATCATTCCCGATGGATACAACTGGGACAAAGCCGTCAAAATCGTCGTCCGCGTCATAGTATGACCGATGGTTTGTGTCGTACCCCTTGCGAGTGCATGAAATTGTATGATAGAATAATAATCAATAATAATTATCTAAATTACATGAGGAGCGTGAACGCAAATGAAAAAATGGACAATGGTTGTTTCTGCAACTCTCTTGACGCTGGCTGCTTCGGCCGCATTTGCTTCTGTACCCCAGGAGTCTTTGTATCTGGGTGGCATTGGGTATGGCAGTGATGGTTCGTATGTACGGCAGATATACGGTGCGCCGACGGAGATTGAGCGTGAGTATACGTCGTCTGTTCCGTCCGGGTCGGTTGTCGAGTATGAATATGGCGATTCGGTATCCATTCATCTGGCGGATGAAATCGTATATCGTGTAGAATCCTCGGCCAACAATGGCTGGCAGACGCCGGAAGGAATCCACGTAGGGATGGATGCGTCGGTGTTGCAGGAGACATATGGCGCACCCGATGTGATTCATGGTGACAAGTTCATCTATACTGCCGTTGGGACACCTGATGTAGGAATGGTTTTTGAAATCGAAAAAGGGAAAATTGATGAGATAGAAATAGGGAAAATCAAGTAAGTTTATTGAGAGAGAACTGCCTGACCGGACGGAAATTCGTACGGTCAGGCAGTCTTTGTTTTACATATATTTTTCTGTTTCGTGAGCCTTGAGCCAGTTACTCCAGGAATGGACAAAGTTTGTCCGGTAATTTTCTTGTACATACTGATAGAAGAGCCGTATCATGCGGCTCTTTTCATTGTAGTACGGACCTTTCCAGTCGGATGGAGAGGTATGGGAAACGGTATGGGCCGTATAATTTCCCCCGATTTCATATTCTCTGTACAGGATGTCTTTCAGGGGAACGGATGGATTTTTCATCATATCGTACAGGTTCATGAAAGCCGTCGTCCGGCCCATGCCGGCTTCACAATGAAAGTGCAGCCAGGCCTGGGGCGGCAGGGACTGGACAAAGCGGATGAACTGGTCTATCGTTTCCGGCCGGGGCCAGAGGTGGTCTGTAGCCGTGATGCGGTAATAGTGAAGGCCTGCAGCCTGCACGAGTTCTTGTTCCGTCTGTGCCCGGCCGACGAGGACGGTGCGTACAGGAAGGACGGCATCGTCTTTTCCCTGCTGATACAGAGTGATGGTCTTTCCTTTGAGGTGGTGAAGCCGATTTTTTTCGTCCTGAAGGACAGCGTGATGGCTTTTGCCTTTATTACCCCAGTCCCGCGGCCCGTACCAGCTGATGGGGATCCCATTGGCAAACCCATGGGATTCCTGACGCAGGTCTACAATGTACACCGGTCCGGATGCCTTTTCTTTTAATACGCCAGCCAATGCCTGCAGCTGCTTTTCCGTGAATTGTGCCGAGCCGGAAGCGTGCAGTCTGGATAGTCCTCGCCGGGACGGAATATAGGCAGCATCGATTTCCTGCTGATATTTTTTTTCGACAGGCCGGAAGGACATATCGGTTGTACGGAAATTGCGGGGGAGTGCCGTTACATCGGTGGCGTCGAGGCGCCAGACCCGGCCTTCACAGGAGAACCGGGATACTTCCGCAGGAGAAGGGCCCTGAAGAGTTGATGAGGATGGCGGAATCTGCCCGTACGATATGATGGGGCAGGCAAGTAGTGCAAACAGAAATACGATGGCAGTGTTTTTCATAGGATTCCTTTCCTGCCGGACAGAGCCTCCATAAGGCCAGCGGCAATAAAAAAGGAATTGCGGCATGGTCCACGCGTCCCATGGTCAATTCCTGTAATAGTATGTAAAAGATAAAATAAAAACAGAGGCCACTTTCAGTGACGGCCTCCGTTTTTCTGGTGGAGATGAAGAGGATTGAACTCTCGACCTTACGGATGCGAACCGCACGCTCTCCCAGCTGAGCTACATCCCCATGAACTGATAGTATTATCCTAAATCAAATTTGTGAATTACGCAAGTCCTGATTTAAAAAATTTATATTCTTTGTTTAACATTTCCTAATCCTTTATATACCATATTTTTAATAATCATTGGTATACTCCCGGTATAGACAATCACATAGTGCATGGGAGGAACGGAAATATGAAATTTTTAGTTACATACAGGACGCGCATTTCACAAATACTGGGTCTGGCCTTTGTCGTGTTATTTCTTGTTTCGGGAAAACCGCTGGAAATGGCAGCCCCGATGCTGACGGGGATTCTTTTCTTTTTAGGATGTCTGCTGGTGGGGCTGGCGACGGCGGGAAGAATGTGGTGTGCCCAGTATATTGCCGGTTATAAAGACGGGGTGCTGGTTCGGGAAGGTCCCTATTCGGTCTGCCGCAATCCTCTGTATTTCTTCAGCTTCCTGGGGTGTGCCGGCGTCGGATTGTGCACGGAATCCTTGTCGCTGGCAGCAATGCTTATTATGGGATTTGCCGTGATATACCCTGTAATAATCCGGTCAGAAGAACAGAAACTGCTCCGCTTGTTTGGCAAGCCTTACGAAGAATACCTGGCCGACGTGCCCCGGTTCATCCCGGACAGGAGCCTGTATTACGAACCGAAAGAATATACGGTAAAGCCCAAAGTTTTCCGCAAGGCGGCCTTTGATGTATTGTGGTTTATCGGAGTCGTCGGTATTTTAGAGTGTCTCGAAGCCATCCAGTCCACCGGAGTGATTCCACAGCTGTTGCAGCTCTATTAATTTTTTCCTTTACTCTTATGCGGCTTCCTGCCATAATATAAGTAAAAAACTGCAGGAGGCATACCTATGAAGCACGATGATGATATGACGTTTTCACCGGATGAACTGGATACGCTCAACATATGGCAACAGAAGGAAGAGTTTTATGATCAAGGGATTTCTACTACGGAAGTCTGGCAGAATGGCTGGAGCGAAGGCTGGCAGGACGGGGCCCGGGATCAGATGCGCAAAATAGTGCAGAATTTGTTGAAACTCGGCGTAGCGACGGATGTCATTGCCCAGGCGGCAGAGTGGTCTCCCGGCGATGTAGAGGCAGAACGGGGTTCTCTAAAAAAATAATATATTCTGATTCATCTTCTCTATCAGGCAGGTCTTGCAAATTATGAAGGCAAGACCTGTTTTCTATACATAAACAGCATGCATCGTATCTTTTTTATGAAAAATAATACATTATGACCTATAACGTGTTATAATAGTTATAGCAAATAAAACTCGGGGGATTATGTATAGCAGGAGCAATGGCAGGCGCCCCTGCATTTTATATATAGGTGGTTGCTTGGTATGCTGCAGAGAGAAGGTGTGGTATGCAGGAATATGGCAGATTGAGGGAATTGCGGTATGAAGCCCGGCTGTCTCAGCAGGAAGTGGCAGATATGCTGCACTGTACGCAGGTGGCGTACAGCCTGTATGAATCAGGAAAACGGAAGATTTCGATTGCCAGACTGGCTATTCTGGCACGGTTCTACGAGACTTCCATCGATTATATGGTAGGTCTGGTAGACGAACGGAAACCTGCCGGCCCGTATGTAAAAAATTGGAAAGAAATCCACTGATTAAAAGGACTGCAGGGAAGCGGGGCTTCCCTGGCAGTCCTTTTGTCGGTTCTGATTATTTGATGATAGCGCCGTAATGGGCCGATGTGACCAGGCGGGCATAGACAGACAGGTATCCGTCTTTGATTTTTGGTTCCGGAGCCTGCCAGTGTGCCAGTCTTCTGTCGATTTCTTCCTGCGGAACGAGGAGGTCGAGTCGGCGGTTGGGGATATCGATGCGGATGCGGTCCCCGTCTTCTACGATAGCCAGGGGACCTCCTTCAGCTGCTTCAGGAGAAATATGGCCAACGAATCCGCCTTTGTTGGAACCGGAGAAACGGCCGTCAGTGATGAGGAAAACATCTTCTGCCAGTCCATATCCCAGCAGCAATTCCAGTGGCGTAAACATTTCTCTCATGCCAGGGCCGCCTTTGGGTCCTTCGTAACGGACGACGATGATATCTCCTTTTTCAATTTTATTGTCGTATATGGCCTGGGTCAGGTCTTCTTCGCTGTCGTATACTTTGGCCGGACCTTCAAAGGTATGATGCTCTACGGGGATGGCTGCGGGTTTGCAGACGCCGGAAAGGGGCGCCAGATTGCCTTTGATAATAGCCAGTCCTCCGTCGGGGCGGACCGGGTCTTCCAGCGGATGGATGACCTCCGGACGCAGGATGCGGGCGTCTTTCAGATTTTCCTCCATGGTTTTCCCCGTTACGGTAAGAGCATCGCCGTGAAGCAGGGGCAGGATTTCATGCATGACGGCAGGAACGGCGCCAGCTTCGTAGAAATCAACCATGTCGTACTGGCTGGCTGTCATGAGCCGGGCAATCTGTGGTGTCGTACGGCTTAGTTTTTCGTAGTCGTCTATAGTAAATGGAACTTTGGCTTCGTGGGCAATGGCCAGGATATGCATGATGAGGTTGGTCGAACCGCCGATAGCCATGCCGAGGCGGACAGCGTTTTCAATGGATTTGCGGGTGATGATATCACGGGGACGGAGACCTTCTTTGACCATATCGACGATGCGTCGTCCCGACTGGCGGGCTACGTCCATGCGCTTTTTGTCTACTGTGGGAATCATGGCAGAACCAGTCAGGGACATGCCCAGGCCTTCTGCCAGGCAGCTCATGGTATTGGCCGTACCAATCATCTGACAGGAACCGGGAGTAGGACAGGCAGCGCGTTCTACCGTTTCGAACTCTTCACGGCTGCACTGGCCGGACCGGTATTTTCCAGCGTATACGGCTGTTTCATTGACGTCGATGTCTTTCCCGTTATGGTGACCGGGATACATGGGGCCGCCGTTTACGACGATGGCGGGCAGGTTCAGCCGGGCAGCGGCCATGAGGATGCCCGGCACGATTTTATCGCACGAACCGAGGAGGACCATGCCGTCCAGCATGTGGGCCTGGACCATGATTTCAATGCTGGCAGCGATGATTTCACGGGACGGGAGGATATAATGCATGCCATCGTGGCCCTGGGCGATGCCGTCGCAGCCGCCGATGGTCCCGAATTCGCAGGGGGTGCCGCCGTTTTCTTCAATGCCGGCGCGGACATAACTGGCAATGCGCTTCAGGTTATATTGTCCCGGGCAGATATCGTTCCAGGTATTGACGATAGCAATAAATGGTTTTTTGAAATTTTCGTCATTATAGCCCATAGAGCGGTATAGGCCGCGGGCCAGGGCGCCTTTATCGGGATCGCCGATGAATGATGCACTTCTCCAAGTCATATGTATACACTCCTTTACTTATTTTACTTGTATCCTAGTATTCGCTTTATGTACGTTAAGTATACGTTTCTTTTCTGATGAATGTCAATGCAGAAACGGCATATCTTGTCCAGTATGAATAATCTATATGCTTTATGAAAGATACATGTGTCCTGTGCATACAAAAATCCGGCCCTGTCATGGACGGGGCCGGATTAGCGTTGTATGAGTTATGCAAAATAGGTCGGATAGAATTCTTTTAGCCCTTTGAGAAGGGGGAGGACTCGGACGACGTGGGGGCCCATTACGTCCAGAGCCGCCTGTTCATCCTGATTTTTGATGGCTTCTACGATCCGGCGATGCTGGTCGAATACGATTTCCATCTGATTGACCCGGGACATGGTGACCAGCACGCGGGCGCGGAGATAATTGAGGTCCGTCTGGGTAAGGTAATCCCAGATGCGGCCGCGATGGCAGCCATCGAAAATTGTTTTATGTAGTACTTCATCCAATCTGAACAAGCTGTTATTGTCTGATTTTGCAATGGCCTGCTGCTCCCGTGCCAGGTTATTTTCCAGGCGTTTCAGGTGTGTTTTGGGGAATTTTTCGCAGGCCTGCTTGATAATGGCGCATTCCACGGCCTGGCGCATGAAACAGGAATCGTCGAGTTGTTCTGTATGGATCCGCGATACTGTCGTTTTACGTTGTGGAACGATATCGAGCAGCTTCAGCTGGGCCAGGCGTACGAAGGCATCGCGCACGGGCGTACGGCTGATGTCGAGCTGGGATGAAATGTCTTGTTCGGAAATAGCGGTGCCGAGCACGAGCTGGAAGGACATGATATTGTCGTACATCATGCGGAAAACATATTCCCGGCTGTTTTCCCTTGGCTTTTTCGGTGATAGTTTTAGTTCTGTCATAGTTAACCCTCTGTAAACGTTATAGATGCATGCTATAGGTTATTATAGCATAGATGACTTAGACTTTGCTACGGATGTCAAAATATTCCCAAAATCATATTAATATTTTCCACATAGTGCAACGGAAACGGGTCTGTGATACCCTGAGTAGTATGAGTATAGGTGATAATATGTACGATTGCTATTACGAACTTGCATTTTGATTATATATAAAACGTGCTATGATTACAAGTAGGGAGCCTCTTTCAGAGGAGTGGTATGCATGAATCAATTCAAGGAAAAAATCAAAAATGGAGAAGCATTGCTGGGAACGTTCATCGAATTGAATAACCCGGCCATTGCACAGATTGCCGGTCTGGCAGGATATGATTTCGTGATTCTCGATGGGGAACACGGCGAAATCGCTGTCGAAGATGCAGCCAATCTGGCACGTGCGGCAAAGCTGGCAGGGACAGCCGCTATTTTCCGCGTCAATACCAATGATCCGACCCTCATTGGAAAAGTGCTCGATACAGGTGCTGACGGTGTAGAAATTCCAGAAATCGGATCTGCCGAAGAAGCAGAACGGGCTGTCAAAGGCGCAAAATTCACACCGGAAGGCGAACGGGGCTGCAACCGTTTTGTCCATGCCGGCGAATATGGCCGCATGACGAGTGAACAGTTCTTTGGCCAGTCTAATGCCAATACCATCGTCGTGCTCCAGGTAGAAGGGCAGGACGGAGCCAGAAATATTTCGGATATACTGAAAGTCAAAGGCGTAGATGTCGTATTCATCGGACCCTATGATCTTTCGGCATCCCTTGGCATCCCGGGACAGACGGAACATCCCAAGGTTCTGGCTCAGATTGATACGATCCTGAAATTGGGCAAAGAAAATGGCGTGGCAATCGGTCTGTACGTAGACAGCATCGAATCGGCCATCAACTGGAAACAGAGGGGCGTACAGTATCTGGCTCTGCAGACGGATACGGTCAGCCTGTATCAGCATTTCCAGGCTAATACGGATGCCTTCCACGCAGAATAAGGCTATATGTTATGGTACTACAAATAAAAACGGGACTGTCTTTGGGCAGCCCCGTTTTTATTTGCCTTGGTTTGCCGATGTGGTACCAGTGACGTTCTTCTCCGGACCGGGTAATCTATGGTATGATAAGTATAGTACAGGAGAGGAGGATGGCTGTGAATATGCTGCAGATGGGGATGCTGGTCGTCGTGGCCTTTGTCATTTTTGTCGTACTGGCATCCATGGGCGTGATACATTGATGTACACATAATTTTGCCCCCGGCGTCAGGGGAAGGAAACGCCGGGGGCAGAGAGGGTCTTGCTATATTATTTGTGGTACAAATTGAATGAGCGGAGACAGGTATCACTTCCTACGCCACCTGTACCGCCGCCAGCAATGGTTTCCGGCATGGCGGGACTGGTATTTTCCGTACCAGTCAGATTGGCGTTAAAGACACGGGCAGTAACATCGGAACCGACACCACCGATACCGCCACCGGCAATTGTGGCGGGGCTGGCCGTGCTCTGGATCGCTTCATTGCCCGTCGATCCTTCGTTGAAGGCCCGTGTAGCAATATCGGAGCCGATGCCGCCAGTGCCCCCGCCGGCAATGGTCGCCGGTTCGGCTGCCAATACGGCTGTACTCATGAGCATGGAAATTGCGAGTCCTAATACGAATGTCATTTTACTTTTCGTCATATGTATCATCCCTTTCTGTTATGTATAGTATAGCTTACAGATATCGGGATGTCTGCGACATTATTGCGCATTCTGTCCAGTATTGATCAGGGTGTACATTTTTCCGAAGAAACATAATCCCTCGTTCAGAACCTTTTTTAAGTCTTCTACGGTTTCCTCCTGGGTATATTTCAACAGGATCCCGTGGGCGGTGACGATTTCGCCGGAAATCATTTCAAAGGGCAGTTCTTCCTGCGGTGCAAGGGCTCCCGATGTATCGTCTTTCTTCAGATTTTCCCAGAGACAATATTTGATCAGAATCTTCCATTTCTGGATAAACCGCATATTAGGCTGCTGGACGAGAAACAGGTAAAAAACCTTTCTGTTTTCCTGTATATAGCGGATCGTGTCGGAACAGAAATGATCCTGCCGGTTGAGATAGTTGGTCTTGACGTATACGTCATAAATCGGGATGAGCTGACGGAGATAGTAATCTTCCATATCCATGAGAAGTTCATCTATATTTTTATACGTCAGATAGAACGTACTGCGGGCGATATAGGCTGTTTTGCAGAGTTCCTTTACGGTGATTTCATGATATTGTTTCTTATATCCTAATACAGTCATGGCCTGCCAGAGAGCAATCCTGCCGGATGTCATTTTCGGCAGTGTTTTTAGTTTGGGGGAAAATGGGTTATTCATATGAGACATCCTCCTTTTGCCCTTTATTATAACAGAAACTGTTTTAGAATTGGCAAAGACTGGACACAATGGAGGAAAATGTCCGATTGGATAAGAAAAAAGGGTATAGAGAGGGTAGATAATTGGCAGAAATCATGTATAATGTACATCATACTAATTGTGATAATCACTAGGCATAAGGGGGATTTTGTATGGCAACTCTGGTGAGTCCGCAGAATACGTGGATGCTCATGACGATAATGTGCGGAGCCGTAGCGGTTTCTATTTATCTGGAACAACGGTATACCTGGGCGTCGCGGATTTCCGGCGCCGTCATCGCGCTGGTCATGGCCCTGGTTCTGGTCAATACGGGGATTATTCCTACGAGTGCGCCCATTTATGACGATGTTGTCTGGGGCTATGCCGTGCCTCTGGCCATTCCGCTCCTTTTGCTGCAGGCAAACCTGCAGAAAATATGGCGGGAAACGGGGCGGCTGCTCTTTATTTTTTTGATTGGCTCTGCCGGCACGGTCTGTGGGGCCGTTCTGGGGACCTGGCTGCTGGGGCCTTTTGTGCCGGGGCTTCCTAAGGTCGCTGCCATGATGACCGGCTCGTATATTGGCGGCGGCGTGAATTTTACGGCACTGGCCGATGCCTTCAAGGCTGGCGGCACCCTCGTTTCGTCGGCGACGGTGGCCGATAATCTCAATATGGCGGTCTATTTCCTGGTCCTGCTGGCTATTGCCGGCAATGCCTTTTTCCGCCGGGTCTATACCCATCCCCATATTGACGCCGTATTGCAGAACGGCGTATCGGAAGAAGGTAAGACGCTGGCTGCGGCTTACTGGGGGAGAAAAGATATTTCCCTTAAAGATATTGCCATCGATCTGGCCTATGCTGTCATCGTCGTGACCATTTCCAAACTGATTGCGGCAGGGCTGGCCGGTGTCATCCCTAAAGGAAACTGGTTCCTCGATATGTGCAATACTTTCTTTGGCAGCCAGTATGTGTGGATTACGGTCATTTCCATGGTGTATGCCACGTTTTTTGCTAAAAAAGCTGCGGCTATGCATGGCGCCCAGGAAGTGGGGACATATTTCATTTATCTCTTTTTCTTCGTCATCGGCGTGCCTGCTTCGATTATGGAAATCCTGCGCAATGCACCGCTGCTATTTGTATTCTGCTTCCTCATGGTCGTCGTCAATATGGCATTCTGCTTCATCGGCGGCAGATTGTTCCATTTCGATCTGGAAGATATTATCCTGGCTTCCAATGCCAATATCGGCGGACCGACGACGGCTGCCGGCATGGCTATTTCCCAGGGATGGACCCGCCTCGTCGGGCCGTCTATGCTGGTCGGTACGTTTGGTTACGTCATCGGTACCTATCTGGGTATCATCGTCGGCAGTCTGCTGGGGGCCTGACACGAAAAAATTATAAAACGGAGCTGTACTAAGCAGACCATCGGTTTATGTTAGTATGGCTCCGTTTTTGTTATATGAATTCGACAAAAACACACACTTTTTCTTGCTCATGAGTTATAATAATCATATACACTGCGAATAAGGAGGTACGGATTCATGAATATCGAACGATATCGTGTCAAAGAAGGAGAAAAGGTAGACCTCAGTCAATATGCCACAGCGTGTAACATAGACGTGGATAAAAAGAAAGTAAAAAAAGAATGGATGCCCCGCGTAATGGAAGAACTGAACGGCTGGCAGGAAAAGCTCTATGCCGACAACCATTACGGAATCATCATCGTATTGCAGGCCATGGATGCCGCAGGAAAGGATGGTACGGTCAAACACGTCTTTGCTCAGCTGAATCCGGCCGGGGTGCATGTTACCAGTTTCAAACAGCCCAGCGCCGAAGAAAAGGATCATGACTATATGTGGCGGATCAATAAAGCCCTGCCCGGCCGCGGAGAAATCGGCATATTCAACCGGTCCCATTATGAAGACGTCGTCGTAACCCACATTCACAACCTGATTAAGAGCGACGGCATGCCGGAAAAACTGATTGGCAAGGATATATGGGAACGCCGTTACCGTCAGATACGGGATTGGGAACGGTATTTGGCGGAAAATGGATTCCCCATGGTCAAAATTTTCCTTCACGTATCCAAGGATGAACAGAAAAAACGCCTCATAGACCGCATTGTGACCAAACAAAAGAACTGGAAATTCTCCATGTCCGATATCAACGAACGAAAGTACTGGAACCGGTATCAGAAGATATACGGGGAAGTCCTGAGTGCGACATCGACCAAGTATGCCCCGTGGTATATCGTGCCGGCCGATGACAAATGGTATACCCGCTACGTTGTAGCCCAGATTGTTCTGGAAAAACTGAAGGCCATTAAGCCGGACTTTCCGAAACTGGCTCCCGATGTGGAAAAACAGCTGGCACAGTTCCGCATGCTGCTCAAGGAAGTCAATCTGGACGAACTGAAAAACATCAAGGATATCATCGATAAGAAGCAGGGCGGAAGCCATGATGGAAATACGAAATAATCATGTATACAAGATGTTTTTCGCATGAGTAAAGCGTTTGACCTTGACTTATTTTTCACAAATTTCGTATAATAAAAAAGAACAATACTTCTTTTTTTATCTTAATAAATTCATTGGTAACATAACCCCGATGCCGCCGGATGGGGATATATCTGCGGTTTAGTCCGGCCAGAGCGGACGGGTTTATGCGTAAGGAGGTACCCAGAGACATGTACAAACTTTCACAAATTGCAGAAGAATATCAGAAGAAACTCGTGACGCCGCAGGAAGCGGCAGCTATCGTCAAAAGCGGAGACCGCGTATCCTACGGCCTCGGCTGTTCGGCTCCGTACGATACAGATAAAGCACTGGCGGACCATATCAATAATGATGGTCTGAAAGACGTCGAAATCATTGATGCCACACTGATTCAGGATCATCCTTTCTTTACCTATACGGAAACGGAATCCAATGATCAGGTCCGCTTCGTATCGGGCCATTTCAATGGATTTGACCGCAAAATGAACAAAGCTGGCCGCTGCTGGTTCATGCCGCTCCTCTTTAATGAACTGCCGAAATACTGGAGCCATAAAAAAGTCGATGTCGCCATCTTCCAGGTACATCCCATGGACAAATGGGGCAATTTCAATCTGGGGCCTCAGGTAGCCGATTTACGCGGTATCCTGAAATCTGCTGATAAGGTCATCGTAGAAGTCAATCAGAAAATGCCGAAGGCACTGGGATATGAAACGGAACTGAACATTGCCGATGTAGATATGATTGTAGAAGGCTCCAATCCGGATATGCCGATTGTCCCGAATAAACCGTCTACACCTGTGGATGATAAAATTGCCAGCTTCGTCGTACCTATGATCAAAGACGGCAGTACACTGCAGCTCGGCATCGGTGGTGTTCCGTCCGCTATCGGCCACAAACTGGCAGAATCGGATGTCAAGGACCTGAGCGGCCATACGGAAATGCTGGTAGATCCCTACGTAGAACTTTATGAAGCCGGCAAGATTACAGGGAAGAAGAACCGCGACAGAGGTAAGATCATGTACACCTTCGCCGGCGGCACGCAGCGCCTGTATGATTTCATCGATGACAACCAGATTGTATTCAATGCTCCGGTCAACTATGTCAATAACATCAATGTTGTTGCCAGCATTGACAACTTTGTCTCCATCAACAGCTGCATCAACCTCGACCTCTATGGCCAGGTCTGCGCAGAATCGGCAGGGTACCGCCATATCAGCGGCACCGGCGGTGCACTGGACTTCGCACAGGGCGCGTATCTCTCCGAAGGCGGCCAGGGCTTTATCTGTGTCCATTCGACGCGTAAACTGAAAGACGGCAGCCTGGAATCGCTGATCCGCCCGACACTGACTCCGGGTTCTGTCGTTACGACACCGCGTTCGGCCGTTCACTACATCGTTACGGAATACGGCGTAGCCCTCCTCAAAGGCCAGTCCACATGGCAGCGTGCCGAAGCGCTGATCAATATTGCTCATCCTGATTTCCGGGAAGACCTCATCAAAGAAGCAGAAAAAATGGGCATCTGGACAAAGACGAGCAAAACAGAATACTGATCCGGATACGGATAAATATATAAAAGCGGGACCGCAGCCCATGGGTATACACTCATGGGACTGTGGCCCCGCTTTTAATTTCTCTTTTATTTCAGTACAGCGCCCGTATTGGCAGACGTGACGAGGCGGGCATATCGGGACAGATAGCCCGTTTTGACTTTGGGTTCCGGTTGTTTCCAGGCAGCTTTGCGTTCGGCTAGTTCTTCATCGCTGACGCAGAGTTCCAGTTTGCGCCGGGGAATGTCGATGGAAATGGTATCTCCGTCGTGGATGAGGGCGATAGGGCCGCCTTCCATGGCTTCCGGTGAGATATGACCGATGCAGGCTCCGCGGCTGGCACCGCTGAAACGGCCGTCCGTGAGCAGTGCGACTTTGAGGCCCATGCCGGTAATGACTGCCGTCGGGTTGAGCATTTCTCTCATGCCCGGTCCTCCTTTGGGACCTTCATATCGGATGACGACGACATCACCTTCGTGGATTTTGCCGCCGATAATGGCCTCGATGGCGTCTTCTTCGGTATCGAAACAGCGGGCCGTTCCTTTGTAGACGAGGAGGTCCCGGTCTACGGCACTTTCTTTGATGACCGAGCCGTCGGGAGCCAGATTGCCTGTAAGGATTGCGATGCCGCCTTTGTGCATATAGGCATTTTCCACACCGTGAATGACTTCGTGATTCAGGATTTCCGCGTGTTCGATGCGGCTGGCAATGGTACCGGTGACGGTTTGTGCTCCTGTATGAATGAGTCCCAGTTTCGTCAGTTCCTTCATGACGGCGCTGATGCCGCCGGCTTCATCCAGGTCCTGCATATGATAGGTGCCGCCCGGACTCATTTTGGTGATGTAGGCGGATTTGCGGCTGATTTCATCGAAGACACAAAGCGGCAGGTCAACGCCTGCTTCATGGGCAATGGCAGGCAGATGGAGAGCTGTATTGGTCGAACCGCCGATGGCCATATCGACAGCGATGGCGTTTTCGAAGGCTTCACGGGTCATGATGTCACGGGGACGGACATCGCGGCGTACGAGGTCCATAATGACTTCACCGGCTTTTTTCGCCAGCATGCGGCGCCGTCCGAAATAGGCGGCCGGAATGGTGCCGTTGCCGGGAAGCCCCATGCCAAGTACTTCTGTGAGACAGTTCATGGTGTTGGCCGTAAACAGCCCGGCACAGGATCCGCAGCCCGGGCAGGCCCGTTCTTCCATATCTTCCAGTTCGTCCGGCGTAATCTGCCCCGATTCTACTTTGCCGGCGGCTTCGAACATGGTGCTGACGCTGATATTGCGTCCCTGGTAACGGCCGGCCAGCATAGGGCCGCCGCTGACGACGACAGCCGGGATATTCAGGCGGCCGGCAGCCATGAGCATGGCCGGTACGATTTTGTCGCAATTGGGGATGAGGACCAGCCCGTCAAAGGCGTGGGCCGTCGCGACGGCTTCGATGGAATCACAGATCAGTTCGCGGCTGGAAAGGGAGAATTTCATGCCGTCATGGCCCATGGCGATGCCGTCACAGACGCCGATAGCGGGAAATTCGATAGGCGTGCCTCCGGCTGCGGCTACGCCGAGTTTGACGGCCTGGGCGATTTCCCGGAGATGGATATGACCGGGAATGATTTCATTGAACGAGTTGACGACGCCGATGAGCGGCTTGGACAGGTCTTCGTTGGAATAGCCCATAGCATGGAATAACGTACGATGAGCCGTACGGGTACTGCCTTTTTTTACGATGTCACTGCGCATAAGATGCCTCCTTCTGGAATGGAAATGTATGTTCTATAGTATACGATATCAGAATCAGACGCTTCCCGATACGGCCTGCTTCAATCCCTGCTGGCCCAGATACCAGGTGACGAATTGATGGGCAATGCGGCCGTTGCGTCCGGAATGTTCATGTTCCCAGCGTACGCCGAGAATCCGCAGCGTTTCATTATCGAGCGTGATGCCGGCTTTTTCCAACTCATGGCGGATTATAGCCAGGTATTCCTCCTGGGTGGGCTGGGTGTAGTGCAGAATCAGGCCGAACCGGTCTGACAGAGAAATCGATTCATTGGCACTGTCCTGCATGTAGATATCATCAATCTGGTCGCTGCGGTCCTGCCAGGATTCGCGCAGGAGATGACGGCGGTTGCTCGTTGCATAGATGAGCACATTATCCGGCTGGGGCGTGACGCCGCCGTCGATGACCGATTTCAGATATTTGTATTCTGTTTCCCCTTCGTCGAAGGACAAGTCGTCGAAAAAGAGGATAAATTTCAGATTTTTACTGGCACATAGCCGTTCCATGACGGCTGACAGCTGTGATAACTGACCGCGGGCAATCTGGACCAGCCGCAGGCCCCGGTCCTGGTAGCGGCTTACCAGGGCCTTGACGGCCGTTGATTTGCCTGTGCCGCGGGCCCCCGTGAGGAGCACGTTGTTGGCCCGGTGGCCGGCAAGAAAGGCCCGGGTGTTTGCCAGCAGTTTTTCTTTCTGCCGCTGATAGGCAATGAGGTCATCCCAGTCATAGTCCGGAAAATCGCGGATTCCCGTAAGGTGTCCTGATGAAGAAAGACGGAACGCCGTGAACCGGGCTAGAGAGCCGCTGCCATGGGTCTTGTAATGGTCCAGCAGTATCCGGGCCGCCTGTCCGGGCGAATCTGCCCGGGTGAGGCCGTCCATCAGGCTGGTCAGTTCGTGGGACCGGACCGGGGCGGCCGGTACATAGGCGGACAGAAAAGCGCATCCCGTAAGAGACGCTGTGTCCATGCGCAGATACGGCAGCAGGACTGCCATGTCCGATGCCAGGGCGGCTTCAAGGCCGGGCCCGTATGTGCCGCTTCGTTCCAGCGTCCGCGATGCCGTATTGTCACCCCAGATGAGCTGATAAGTCAGATAGGCTGGCAGCAGGTTTCCCGAAAGTCCCAGCTGTTCGGCTTTTTCAATGAGCCGGGCGGAAAGCTTTGAGGGCAGGTCTTCCTGACCGGGAGACTGCTGCAGGGACTGCAGTGTCTGGATGAGGGGGTCAGAGAGAAGATCCCGGCAGACGAGAAGGTGATGTAAATCGGGACAGGTCATAGCGGCTCCTTTCTACGGTTCCATGTGCTTGACCGCATCTTTTCCCCGGGACAGGCTGATAGAGCCGGTGCGGGCAATTTCCAGTATTTCGTAATACTGCAGCATATTCAGCATGGCATCGATGTGGTCTTCCCGGCCGGCAAGGCGGAAAATGAGGGACTGTTTGTCAACGTCTACGATTTTGGCGTGGAACAGTTCTGCCAGATTGCTGAGCTCAATCCGGTCTTTGGCCGTGATGTACCGGATTTTGATCAGGGCCAGGTCGTAGCTGACAAAGGGCTTGTTGTCGAGGATGACGATTTTGATGACATTGATTAATTTCGCCAGCTGGTTGACGGCCTGATCCAGTTCCCAGTGGTCTTTGACTTCTACGATGATATTGATACGCGTAATATCGGCATCTTCCGTGTAGCCGGCATTGATGGCTTCGATATTGATGCCGCGGCGGCTGATGAGGCCGGCGACATGGGTCAGGACGCCCGGTTTATTATCTACGAGCAGAGCGAGATGTTGTCTCATGTCCGGTTGCCTCCTTCCAGAATCATTTCATTCAGGCGTTTGCCGCCCGGTACCATGGGATAGACGTTTTCGTCGGCCGGAATGGTCACTTCCAGCAGAGCCGGTCCCGGTACGGACAAGAATTTTTCTATGGCATCGTCCAGCTCATCCGGCGTCGTGGCCGTAAAGCCCGGGACGCCCATGGCTTCTGCAACGGCGGTGATACGGTTGTCCTTTTTCAGCAGGGATGCGGCATAACGGCGGTGATAAAACATGCGCTGCCATTGATTCACCATGCCGAGGACACCGTTGCAAAGGACGACGGTCTTGACGGCAATGCCGTTATCAGCCAGTGTGGCAAATTCCTGACAGTTCATCATGATGCTGCCGTCGCCGCTCAGCAGCAGGACGGTCTTGTCGGGACAGGCGAGCCTGGCGCCCATGGCAGCCGGGAGACCGTAGCCCATGGTGCCCAGTCCGCCAGAAGTGATGAAATGGCGGGGTTTTTCCGTGTGGTAGAACTGAGCAGCCCACATCTGATGCTGGCCTACGTCCGTGACGACGATGGCGTCATCATCCAGTTGCTGATTCAGTTTTTGAATCAGCACGTCCGGCGCAATCTGATTGACCAGATTGCGGCAGGAAAACGGGTGGTCTTTCTTCAGGGACAGGACGTGATTGCGCCACTCCTGATACTGTTTTTTGTACTGTGTCCGGCCCTGCTGTACCTGATTGGCCAGCAGCGGCAGTGACCAGCGGAGGTCACCGCCTACACTGATATCGGCATGGACGATTTTATTGATTTCCACTTTATCGATATCAAAATGGACAATCTGTGCATTAGGCGCAAAGTTTTCGGCATCTCCTGTCACACGGTCATCGAAACGGCTGCCGATGGCCATCAGAAGGTCACATTCCATGACGGCCATGTTGGCCGCGTACGACCCATGCATGCCGACCATACCCAGATGATTGGCATAGCTGTCAGGAACGGCTCCTTTGCCCATCAGCGTCGTAATGACGGGAATCTGTGTTTTTTCTACAAAGGAACGTAAATACTCTGATGTATTGGAAAGGATGACGCCGCCACCGGCCAGGAGCAGTGGCTTACGCGCGGCTGCCAGTGCTTCTACGGCCCGGGTGACATGGTCTTCCTGCCCGATGTAGCGGCCGCTGTATCCCCGGAGATGGACCGTTTTGGGATATTTGAAATTCAATACGGCATCAAATACATCCTTTGCAATATCGATCAGGACGGGACCGGGACGGCCCGTCGAGGCGATATAAAAGGCTTCTTTCAGGATATGGGGTAATTCTTCCACATCTTTTATCAAATAGTTGTGCTTGGTAATGGGCGTCGTAATGCCGGAAATATCGGCTTCCTGGAAAGAATCCCGGCCGATCAGGCTGGTCGTGACCTGGCCGCTGATAATGACCAGAGGAACAGAATCCATATTAGCCGTAGCAATCCCTGTAACCATGTTGCAGACACCGGGACCGGACGTAGCAAAGCAGACCCCTGTTTTTCCCGTCGCCCGGGCATAGCCATCAGCTGCATGGATGGCCCCCTGTTCATGTCCGGTAAGAATGTGCGGAAATTCTGCTTTATATAATTCATCGTATAACGTCAGCACGGTGCCACCGGGATAGCCGAATACGACAGATACACCTTCTTTTTTCAGGCATTCGATAATTGCCTGTGCACCATTGATGTTCATTACCCCATCCCCTTCTTCTCATTATTCTGGCTTTTCTTCGTTCAGCCAGGACATCATCTTGCGCAGTTTGGCCCCTACCTCTTCAATAGGATGTTCGGCGTGCTGGCGGCGCATAGCCAGAAAATGGGCCCGGCCGGCAGCTTTATTTTCCAGGAGCCAGTCTTTGGCAAACGTTCCGTCCTGGATATCGTGCAACACGTCTTTCATAGCCTGTTTCGATGCATCACTGATGACCCGCGGGCCTGCCGTATAATCGCCATATTCCGCCGTATCGCTGATGGAATAGCGCATCTTGGCCATGCCGCCTTCGTACATGAGGTCTACGATCATCTTCATTTCGTGGAATGTTTCAAAATAGGCGATTTCCGGCTGGTAGCCTGCTTCGCACAGCGTTTCGAACCCGTTGGTAATGAGCTGGCAGATACCGCCGCAGAGAACGGCCTGTTCGCCGAAGAGGTCCGTTTCTGTTTCTTCCTGGAAGGTCGTCTGGATGACGCCGGCACGGGTGCCGCCGATGCCGCGGGCATAAGCCAGGGCGATGTCAAAGGCCCGGCCGGAAGCATCCTGTTCGACGGCAAAGACGTCGGGGACACCACTGCCTTCGACGAACTGGCGGCGTACGATGTGGCCCGGCCCTTTGGGAGCGACCATGAAGACATCGACATTATCGGGCGGGACAATCTGTTTGAAGTGGATATTAAAGCCGTGGGCAAAAGCCAGGGCACTGCCCGGTCTGAGGTTGTCCCGGATTTCGTTTTTATATACGTCGGCCTGTTTTTCATCGGGAATGAGAACCATGGTGATATCCGCAGCGGAGACGGCTTCGGCGACAGTCTGGACTGTAAGGCCGGCCTTACGGGCTTTTTCCGCCGATTTACTGCCGCTGTAGAGGCCGATAGTGACATCGACGCCGCTGTCGCGGAGATTGAGCGCATGGGCATGGCCCTGGCTGCCGTAACCGATGATAGCGACTTTCTTTCCTTCGATAGCTTCCCAATTAACATCCTGATCATAAAATACCTTTGCCATACTAAATTCCCCCTTGATACTTTTGTTGGTTTCAGAATAAAAAAAATCCGTCCCTTGTAAGGGACGGATCGTATATCCGCGTTACCACCCAAATTCTTCACTATGGTGAAGCACCTCACAACGTACCAACATACGCGTTTCCAGTAACGTGGAAATACCGTTGATGCTTAATACATTCAGCATCACTCTTCAGGGAGGATTTTCGTCTGTCCTGTATTACCGGCTTGCACCAGGCGCCGGCTCTCTGTAAATACCAGGGGCAGAGTACTCGTTCCCGTCATCAGATTTCGTCTTTATGTGCTTACTCCCTGAGAACGCCTGTCCCCCGGGAGAAGTTGTGAACATTGTAACGGAACCATTCCCGTTTGTCAATAGTCAATATAGCCTGAGGGAATAGAACAAAACGGCGGTTTTGAATAAATAAGGAAAAACAAAGCGTATTTCATGAAAATAACACTAAAAAACTAGTATATTACTGATATATAATGTAAAAATCTAAATTAATTAAATGAATATGTTCCTGATACAGGACCGGAGATATCAGGAAAATACCTTCCAAAGACCGATGAGCACCAGCGCCATGATGATGATGAAGCTGATTACCCGGGTTTTGGAAAAGATTTTTGGGTCATTGACCGTTCCTGGCGTCGGTTTCGGGGCTTCTACCTGCTGGGTACCGCAGATAGGGCACATACGCACGCCGTCGCGCAGTTCAGTTCCGCATTTTTTACAAATCATATATGTCATCTCCTGAAACGTTTTTTTCATTACCCCTTGTATCATACCATGAGCCGGATGGTCTTTCTAGTATGCATTCTGGCATTTATGATATAATAGAGCAAAATGAAACAGAGGGGGAACTGTTATGGGAATGAATGATACACCGTCAGGTGAACGCGTACATATTGGCTTTTTTGGCCGCCGCAATGCCGGTAAATCCAGTGTCGTCAATGCTGTGACGGGACAGAATCTGGCTATCGTTTCGGATAAAAAGGGGACGACGACCGATCCGGTGTATAAGGCCATGGAACTGCTGCCACTGGGACCGGTCCTGATTATCGATACACCGGGGTTTGATGATACAGGCGCTCTGGGGGAACTGCGCGTGGAACGGACACGGCAGGTGCTCAATAAAACAGATATAGCCGTCCTGGTCATCGATGCAGCGGAAGGAATGCAGCAGAGCGACAGGGAAACGCTGGCGCTGATCCGGGAAAAAGGACTCCCGTATATTATCGTCTATAATAAGAGTGATTTGACAAAGCGGCCGGATCAGATACCAGAGGACGTCCTGTATGTCAGTGCCAGAGACAACACGGGCATCCATGAATTAAAAGAACGGCTGGCCCGGCTGAAACCGCAGGATGCCGGGGTTCCTATCGTGCGGGATATGGTACGGCCGGGAGACTTTTTTGTCCTCGTCGTTCCCGTAGATTCAGCGGCTCCCAAAGGAAGGCTGATCCTGCCCCAGCAGCAGACCATACGGGATATACTCGATGCAGACGGGACGGCCGTCGTCGTAAAGGAAACGGGACTTAAAGAGACGCTGCAGCATCTGGGCCAAAAACCGCGGATGGTCATAACCGACAGTCAGGCTTTTAAACGGGTAGCGGCGGATACGCCGGACGATATCACGCTGACCTCCTTTTCCATTCTCATGGCACGCCACAAGGGATTCCTGGATATTGCCATAGATGGAGTGCGCGCGCTGGGCGGCCTGAAGGACGGAGACAAAGTGCTCATTTCCGAAGGATGTACTCATCACAGGCAGTGCGATGATATTGGCACTGTCAAAATTCCCCGCTGGCTCCGGCAGTATACGGGGAAAACACTTTCCATTGAAACATCGTCTGGCAGGGATTTCCCTATGGATCTGACACCCTATGCGCTGGTCATCCACTGCGGGGGATGTATGCTGAACGAACGGGAAGTGGCATCGCGGATGCAGCGTGCGCGGTTGCAGCGTGTGCCCATTACGAATTATGGCATTTTTATTGCCTGTATCCATGGAATACTGAAACGCAGTCTGGCGCCGTTCCCCGATTTGCAGCGGCTGGTCCCGTAAAGGAGAAGACGATGGAACGCTGGCTTATTTTGAAAATACAATCGCTTTTATTGCGCCATCCCCTGGTGGAGACCGGCGCAGTCCGCATGGCCCGCTGGGGTTTCTGGGTGTATATCCTGTATGGCCTGGTACAGTGGTTCCGTCCGGGAAAACTGCCGCAGCAGTTTCAGCGCAGGCAATCAATGACAGAAGCGCTGCTTTCCGTGGGAATCAGTTCTTTTTTCTCTTTTCTCATATCGCTCCTATGGCGGCGCCAGCGCCCGTTTGCCGCACATCGGGCGGTGAAGCAGTCGGTCCTGCACAAAAACAACGCATCCTTTCCCAGCAACCACACGATGAATGCGGTGGCGGCAGCGCTGACTATTTTCCGTTACCAGAAGTGGTCAGGCATCGTGCTCCTGATATGGAGTATACTAATTGGCCTTTCGCGGATTGCCTGCGGTGTCCATTATGTGACGGATATTTTGGGCGGCATGGTTTTGGGATGTGTCAGCAGTCGCATTGTCGGGCAGAGCAGACTAATCCATCTGGTATCTTTTTTGGTGCCAGTGATTTTGAAAACAGGCCGGAAAAGATAAAAAAATTAGGGATGAATTGACGAATTAGTTCGAAAATGCGTTTAAACCAGGATGTAATTGTCAATATTTAAAAAAGTATACTATAAATATATAGTGGTATACAGCTGGCACATTATTATGTGCCAGCTTTTTATGTGCCTGTAAATGCGATACATAAGGCATTTACAGGCTTTATTAAAATTAGATTAAAAATCATATAAAACAAAATGGCGTTATTTTTCTTGTGAAAATATGTTATTTAGCATACAATAAACTTGTCAATAAGAGTACGGCAACGTACTTGAGGATACCGCTTATAAATCACAAGAGAGAGGAGAGTAACACATTATGGCAAAGAAAATTTTTAAAACAATGGACGGTAACGAAGCGGCTGCATACATAGCGTATGCCTTTACAGAAATCGCTTCCATCTTCCCGATTACACCGTCATCCCCTATGGCTGAACACGTAGATGAATGGGCAGCCCATGGACGGAAGAACTTGTTCGGGACGACGGTCCAGGTACAGGAAATGCAGTCTGAAAAAGGGGCAGCCGGCGCAATGCACGGCGCATTGAATGCCGGTGCGCTGACGACGACCTTTACTTCGTCCCAGGGCATGATGATCATGCTTTCCAACATGTTCAAGATTTCCAGCGAACTCCTTCCGGGTGTATTCCATGTAGCGTCCCGTACGGTTGCTACCAATGGTTATACTATTTTTGCCGGTCATGATGATGCTATGGCTATGCGTGGCACGGGCATCAGCATGATGTGTGAATCGAGCGTACAGGAAGTTATGGATCTGGCCGCCGTTGTCCATGCTACGGCTATTTCCTGTCGTATTCCTATCCTCAATTTCTTCGATGGGTTCCGGACGTCTCACGAAATCCAGAAAATTGAAGTCATCCCCTATGAAGAACTCCGCCCGCTGCTGGATATGGAAGCCGTCAAGGCGTTCCGCGCCCGTGGCATGAACCCGGATGATCCGGAAGCCATTTCCTTCTGCGAACCGGCAGAAACGTATATGCAGCACCGCGAATCACTGAATAAATTCTACGACCGTGTACCGGACGTAGCCGAAGGCTATATGAAGAAAATCAGCGAAATCACCGGCCGGGAATATCACCTCTTCAACTATACAGGCGCACCGGATGCTGAATTCGTTCTCGTAGCCATGGGTTCTGGCGCCCAGACCATTGAAGAAACGGTCAAGATGATGGTAGAAAAAGGCGAAAAAGTGGGCTGTATCAATGTCCATATGTTCCGTCCGTGGTCGGAAAAACATTTCCTGTCCGTCCTGCCGAATACGGTCAAGAAGATTGCTGTCCTGGACCGCACAAAAGAAACCGGGGCCAACGGGGAACCGTTGTATCACAGTGTCGCCGCTACGTTTGCAGCTGCTGACCGTTCACCGAAGATTTATCATGGCCGGTATGGTATTGCCTCGAAAGAATTTTTACCGGGCGATGTCGTAGCAGCATTTGAAAATCTGAAAGCATTTGAACCGAAGAACGATTTTACCCTGAGCATCGTCGATGATGTGACCTATAAATCCCTGCCCCGTGTAGAAGGCGTCCATACAGGCGGCAAAGGCCTCAAGGCATGTAAGTTCTGGGGCTTCGGGTCTGATGGTACGGTCGGCGCCAATAAGAGCGCTATCAAGATCATTGGTGATAACACGGACATGTATGCCCAGGCATATTTTGCCTATGATTCCAAGAAATCCGGCGGCGTCACCGTATCGCATCTGCGCTTTGGTGATACACCAATCAAGATGCCGTATCTGATCAATAACGCCGATTTCATTGCCTGCCACCGTCAGTCATACGTACATGGCTTTGACCTTCTGAGAGGCATTAAAAAAGGCGGTACGTTCCTGCTCAACACCGTCTGGAAACCAGAAGAACTGAGCGAAAAGCTGCCGGCAAGATTAAAACGGGATATTGCCCGCAATGATGTACAGTTCTACATTATCGATGCCGTAGGTATTGCCCAGAAGATTGGCCTCGGCGGCCGTATCAACATGATTATGCAGTCGGCTTTCTTCAAACTGTCCGAAGTCATCCCTGTAGATCTGGCTATCGATAAACTGAAAGAATCGGTCGTCAAGTCCTATGGCAAGAAGGGCCAGAAAGTCGTCGATATGAATAATGCGGCAATTGATGAAGGCCTGAAGAATATCGTGAAGATTGATGTACCGGCCGACTGGGCTGATGCACAGGATGAACCGGTTGATCTTTCGAAGCACACGAAATTCTTCCGCGAATTCTCTATCCCTGTCAATGCCCTGGAAGGCGACGACCTGCCAGTCAGCGCATACAATGGCATGGAAGACGGCAGATGGCCGACTGGCACCTGCGCAGAAGAAAAACGTGGCGTAGCCATGTTCGTACCGAGCTGGGATGCAGAAAAATGTATCGGCTGTAACCAGTGTTCCTTCGTCTGCCCGCATGCCGCTATCCGTCCGTTCCTCCTGACGCCGGATGAAGCCGCTAACGCACCGGAAGGCTATCAGGATAAAGAAATCAAAGTGGCCCCGGGATACAAATTCAACATTGTCGTATCGGTTATGGACTGCCTGGGCTGCGGCAGCTGCACTCATGTCTGCCCGAAGGAAGCTCTGACTATGAAACCGTTCGACGACGAAGAATACAAAGCTGCACTGTGGGATTACGTCATTGCCCTGCCACAGAAGAAGAACCCCATGAAGAAAGATACGGTCATCGGCAGCCAATTCGAACAGCCGCTGCTTGAATTCACCGGCGCCTGCGCAGGCTGTGCAGAAACACCGTATTGCAAAGTCGTTACCCAGCTCTTCGGCGATCGCATGATGGTTGCCAATGCTCACGGCTGTTCCTCCGTATGGGGCGGCAGTGCTCCGGACTGCGGTTATACGAAGAATGCCCAGGGTCATGGCCCGGCATGGTCTACGTCCCTGTTCGAAGATAACGCCGAATATGGCTTTGGCATGATGTTGGCAGAACAGGCCGAACGCAAGCTCCTGGAAAAATATATGGACGACGCTATGGACGTTGCCAGCCCGCAGCTGCAGGAAGCATTCAAGGACTGGAAAGAACATAAACTGGAAGGCGAAGGCTCGCGGCAGCGTTCCGATGCTATCATTGCTCTGCTGGAACAGGAAAAAGAAGGCAAGCCGGCTCTGGAACAGGTATATGAAATGAAGAAGTTCCTCGTCAAACGCAGCCAGTGGATCTTCGGCGGCGACGGCTGGGCTTATGATATCGGCTATGGCGGCCTGGATCACGTACTGGCCCAGGGTCAGGATATCAACGTCCTCGTATTCGATACGGAAGTATATTCCAACACGGGCGGCCAAGCTTCCAAAGCAACGCCGACGGCAGCTGTTGCCCAGTTCGCAGCTTCCGGCAAGAAGACGAAGAAGAAAGACCTGGGCATGATGGAAGCCCAGTACGGATATATCTATGTAGCTCAGGTTGCTATGGGTGCTGATAAGAATCAGTTCCTGAAAGCCCTGAAAGAAGCAGAAGCCTATAAAGGTCCGTCTCTGATCATCGGCTATGCACCGTGCATCAACCATGGTCTGAAAGTAGGCCAGGGACAGAGCCAGCTGGAAGAAAAACGGGCTGTCGAAGCCGGATACTGGCATCTGTGGAGATACAATCCGGAACTCAAGAAACAGGGCAAGAATCCGTTCACGCTCGATTCGAAACCGCCGACAGCAAACTTCCGCGATTTCCTCATGGGCGAAACCCGGTTTGCTTCCTTGAAACGCACCTTCCCGGATACGGCAGAAGCTCTGTTTGAAAAGACGGAACAGGATGCCAAAGAACGGTATGAAGGCTATGTCCGCCTGACAAAGGCCTATGATGAAAAATAACACAGATATCATGGCGCCGTAAGGCATGATGATATACACACTCTTGTGTTTATGAGCACAGACACCCCTGGGGATTTCCCCAGGGGTGTTTGCTATCTGTATGGGATTGTTCCTTTCGGCCTATCCCTTGATCCGCTGGCGTTTGTTGCCTACGACGAGGTAGCGGCTGATACTGCGGTAGACCATGAAGGTAAAGAAGAAGAAGCCAAACAGGAATACCAGAGCGTAATCCAGTGTGAGTGGTTCATCCTGTACGTAGTACCAGGCACAGATGAGGGTCAGTATAAGGCTGCCGTACATAGATATGAGGACGCTTACCGTACGTTGTCCCCGGTCGCGCATGGAAAAGAAATCTTTGAAATGGATATAAAAACCGATAGTCGAGAATATAAGCGCTGCCGTGACGATGGCGATGGCAAGGACGCTCAGCTGGAAATAGAGTGAGACGAGAAGCAGTACCATGAGAAAGAGGGTACACAGGAAAATACCTTCCTGACGACGGATATCCTGTTTGTCCTCTTCTTCATAGGTACGGCTATCCCGGTTGCGATGACGTGCCATGGAATCACCTCCTTTGTATACCCTTTATTATAGCATATTTGCCGTGACGGGTTCTGCTTATTCGCGAAAGCGGTATCCTGCACCCCAGACGGTTTCGATATAGATGGGTTTGGCCGGGTCTGGTTCAATTTTTTCGCGGATGCGGTTGATGTGGACCATGACGGTCGCCGTATCGCCTTCGGCATCGAGACCCCAGACTTTTTCAAACAGGCGGTCCCGGCTGAATACGAGACCTTTATTCTGGGCCAGGAATACGAGTAGCTCAAATTCCTTATTGGTCAGGGTGACTTCCCGGCCGCCGGCGAAGACGCGGTGTTTATCGACGTATATTTCCAGTTCTCCGGACTGGATGACGGCACCGTCGGCAGGAGAAGCTGACCGGGTCAGGCGTTCGTACCGCGTGATATGGGCTTTGACGCGGGCTACGAGCTCCGGCGGGCTGAAAGGCTTGCTGATATAGTCGTCGGCGCCGAGACCCAGGCCGCGGATTTTGTCGATGTCTTCCCGCTTGGCCGATACCATGAGGATAGGGACCTCTTTTTCGGCCCGGATGCGCTTGCAGATGTGGAAGCCGTCCATCCCGGGCAGCATGATGTCCAGCAGAATGAGATCGTATGTGCCGTGGAGGGCCCGGTCCAGGCCTTTTATGCCGTCGGTCTCGATGTCACTTTCGATGGCATTGGCTTCGAGGAAATCCTGTTCCAGTTCGGCGATTTCCTGATTGTCTTCAATGATGAGTATTTTTTTCATATTCTGACTCCTTAGCTGCTGCTGGCAGCGTAATGATGATGGACAGGCCACCGCCGGGCGTTTCCCCGGCAGAGATGGTGCCGTTCATGCCTTCGATGATCTGCCGTACGATAGCCAGCCCGAGGCCGCTGCCTTTTTTGACATCTGTCCGCGCCGCGTCGGTACGGTAGAAACTGTCGAACAGGCGGGGGAGAAATGGCGGTGCCACGCCAGGGCCATGGTCGGCAAAGACGAGGCGGACCTGATCAGGACCGTCTGTTACGGTTATTTCCATCGCTACTTTAGGCTTATCCTTGTATTTGATACTGTTTTCCAGGATATTTTCTACGACCCGTTGGAACTGGGCCCGATCCAGTTGTACACAGGCTCTTCCAGTCGTCCGGCAGGTCAGGTCCAGTCCCCGTTCAGACAGGCGCTGCCTGTTTTCTCCGGTGTAGTCTTCCATATAGGACGAAAGGGAGACCGGGGTCAGGGAAAAGGACACCTGCCCCAGATCCAGCTTGGAGAACAGGAAGAGCTGTTCTACCAGTTTTTCCATGGTGCAGGCATTCTGGTATATCTGGGTGACGTAGCGTTGTTTCTTTTCTTCGGTCCGGGCAATTCCTTCGAGGATGCCGCTGGCGTATCCTTTGAGCAGGGTCAGAGGGGTCGATAAATCGTGGGAAATACCGGCGATGAGTTCTTTCCTGTTTTTTTCATAGCGCTGCTGGGCTTCACGGGCGCTTTTCAGCTGGCGGCGCATGTGGTCAAAAGCAAGGCAGGTCCGGCCCAGTTCATCGCGGAATGTGGATGTCATGGGATAGTCGAGATTGCCTTTTTCAATTTCTGCCGCTGCCTGACGCAGTGTTTCCAGGGGCTGCAGGATCTGACGGGAGAGCAGATGGGACAGGATGAGGCCGCAGGCGATGATAATCGCGCTGGCCGTGACGATGATGACAATGAGCAGTCCCTGCAGGACGCCTTTGGCCAGTCCGGCGCGGATGCCGCTTTTGGCGATAAATGGCATGGGTCCCGACGCGATGACCGTCGTCCCCGTGTGAAGCGCCGTATAGCGGAAGAAAAATCCGTCGCCATCCCAGATCATGGCCGTGTTCTGACCGCCTGATTTGCTCAGGACCCGTTCGGCCAGGCTGGTGGCATTGCTGCCGGGGGTGACGTACATGGTCCGTCCGTCCCGTATAATGGCCGTGGCGATGCCCAGATCTTCCAGTGTGCGGCAGTCTTCTTTCAGGTCTTTGAGTTTCAGCGGCCCCGGGTGTTCGGCTTTGACGCGCAGGGAGCTGACCGTGTACTGGATGGACAGAGCCGGTCCTTTTTCGGGCCAGAGCGTGGCCAGGTCGCTTTGCTGGGCCGAAAAGCGCAGGCCCTGGAACAGAAGCAGGCCCAGCAGGGTCAGGATGCAGACCGGCACGAGGACCATGGTGACGTTTGCCATGAGCAGTCGCCTTCTCAGGGGGATATCTTGTATATGCAGCATAAGCAGTATCCTTTCTCGTACATATTTTCTCACAGTATATATTGTCATTATATACTGTGTCGGCACAATCTGCCAGAGACCGGATGGGGTATGACAAAAAGAGACCTCCTGTGATGGCCCGGCCATCATAGGAGGTCTCTTTGCAGGTATCAGGCAATGCGGCTGGCCAGGATGTCTCCACTTACGGCATCTATAAGGATGTGGTAGTGGATGTCGCCATCGGAAGCACGGATCTGATAGACAGGATGGAACGCCGTGGCAGCCGGGGTGGCTGGTGCAGCCGGTGCAGTTGCTGCAGGCTGGACATCCGGTGCAGGCCGGGTGTCAGGGGCGGTGCCTTTACCAGTGGCACCGGCTGTGTCATCAGGCCGTGCAGTTCCCGGAGCCGGGGTTCTGTCTTTTTCCCGGTCCCGGTCCTGTTTTTTGTCCCGGTCTTTTTTATCTTTCTTGTCCTTTTCTTTATGCCGGTCCTCTCCTTTTTCATGTTTGCTACCTTCAAGGTCTATGAGGGAGATGCGGGAGAAACTAAGGGAGCTTTCGTCTTTCCCGATAGCCTGGGCGGCCAGGGCGCGGGCTTTTTCTTCCGGGATGAGGGTCAGGTTCTGTGCCTGTGCCTGGGCTTCAATCATCTGGGACATGGCCTGGATCTTCTTTTCTTTATAAGCCTGTTTCTGCTGATGATGATACCAGGCACCTCCGCCGCCGGCGACGGCACAGATGACGATGGCGGTTACGGCGATTTTCGCGTTGCGGGCCGTGAAGATTTTCGATTTCCATGTATGCAGGTACGTATTCCATTTTTCTTGTGTCATGATGTATTCCTCCTCTGTTGTTTACTGACAAGGATAGTGTACAGGTAAAAGCTAAAATCCATCTAAACCGGGGCATAAGAGTTTCGAAAATTTCTCTGTACATCGGGCATTGTCTCTTTGTTGACATCGGCCTTTCTATATGGTACGCTGAACGAGGATAACTCATACTGGAAATAACGCCCTGACGGAATCTGTCCCGTGAGGGCATTTTTATTGGGAGGCAGGAATGATGAAAGCTGTAAAGAATTATGATGTCATTATTATCGGGGCCGGGCCGGCCGGTATTTTTACGGCACTGGAACTGGCCGATAAAGGATATACGATCCTCATGGTAGAAAAAGGACAGGACATCCGCGACCGCATCGCTACGAGCGTCAATCCGCAGGCACTGGCCAAGGACAAGGTACGCAATGTCGTCTGTGGCTGGGGCGGTGCCGGGGCGTTCAGTGATGGGAAACTGACGCTTACCACGGAGTTTGGCGGCAATCTCGACGACTACATGTCCCAGGCAGAGCTGGCGGAAAAAATCAAATACGTCGATTCCGTATACTGCCGCTTTGGCGGTGCTGACCGCAAGGTATACGGCGATGAAAATCCCGAAGAAATCCGCCGCATCCAGCGTCGGGCTGCTGCAGCCGACCTGCGTTTCATCCCGGCCCGGATCCGCCATCTCGGGACCGATGTCAACGCCCAGATCCTGACGAATATGCGCGATTTCCTCGATGGCAAGGCCGATATCCTGTCTGATACGGCGGTAGAACACATCGTCGTCGAAGACGGTGCCATCCGGGGCGTCATCATCGGTGGCCAGCTCTACGGCTGCCAGTATCTCGTGGCCGCACCGGGCCGGGAAGGGTCGGAATGGTTCGTCCGGGAAGTGGAACAGATGGGCCTGTCCCTTACGTCCAACGCCGTCGATATCGGCGTCCGCGTCGAAATGCCGGCGGAAATATTCGAGCCCATTACGGATATCGTCTACGAATCGAAGCTCATTTATTTCAGCAAGTCCTTTGATGACCGGATTCGGACGTTCTGCATGAATCCGTATGGGTTCGTCGTCACGGAAAACAACGACGGCCTTTTGACGGTCAATGGCCACAGCTATGCCCACAAGCGCAGTGAAAACACGAACTTCGCCATTCTCGTGTCCAAGAAATTCACGGAACCGTTCCACGAACCGATCCGCTACGGCAAATATATCGCCCGCCTGGCCAACATCCTCGGAGGCGGCGTCATCGTGCAGCGCCTGGGAGATTTTCTCGACGGCCGCCGTTCGACGCCGGAACGGATCCGCCGCGGTCTCGTACGGCCGACCATGCCCAGCGCGACGCCGGGCGACCTGTCACTGGTCCTGCCGTACCGTCACATGCTGGACATCAAGGAAATGTTCGAAGCTCTGGACAAGGTGGCTCCAGGAGCCAATTCGCGCCATACTCTCCTGTACGGCGTAGAAGTGAAATTCTATTCCAACCGTCTGGAACTCAATGACAAACTGGAAACGAAGATTCCTAATTTCTTTGCTATCGGCGATGGAGCCGGTATCACCCGGGGGCTCGTACAGGCTTCGGCAGCCGGCGTTATCGCAGGCCGGGAAATCCTGTCCCGGGCAGCCCATCATTGACGCGGCGCCAGAGAGACGATACAATGAAAAGATAAGGGTTTTTATCCATACCATACGAGGAGGATGTCATTCATGTTAGCATCGAAATTATATTGCCCGACGCTGCGCGAAATCCCTGCAGAAGCAGAAATCGCCAGCCATCAGTATATGTTGAAAGCCGGTATGATCCGCAAAAACGGCGGCGGACTCTATTCCTTTCTGCCCCTGGGACGGCGGGTGGAACTGAAAATCGAAGCCATTGTCCGGGAAGAAATGGACGGCATCGGCGCCCAGGAAATCATGATGCCCATCATGCAGCCGGCTGAAATCTGGCATGAATCGGGACGGTGGAATGCCTACGGTCCGGAAATGTTCAAACTGGAAGACCGCCATGGCAATCATTTCTGCCTGGGACCGACTCACGAAGAACTGATCACGACGCTGGTCCGCAACGAACTGCGCTCGTACAAGCAGCTGCCGGTTACGCTCTGGCAGATGCAGAATAAATACCGCGACGAAATCCGGCCCCGGTTCGGCCTCATGCGCAGCCGGGAATTCGTCATGAAAGATGCGTATTCGTTCGATGTCGATGCCGAAGGCCTGCACAAGAGCTATCAGGATGAATACGACGCCTACACGCGTGTCTTTACCCGCTGCGGTCTGAACTTCAAACCCGTCGAAGCCGACAGTGGCCAGATTGGTGGCAGTCATACCCATGAATTCATGGCTCTGGCTGAAGCGGGGGAAGCGGAAGTCGTATCGTGCTCTGCCTGTGAATATGCGGCAGATATTGAAAAAGCCGAACCGGCAGCTCTTACGATGGAAGCGGAAGACGCAAAGAATCTGGAACTCATCGAAACGCCGGATTGCGCTACCATTGAAGATCTGGCAGCTTTCCTGAAGATCCCCGTAGAAAAGACCATCAAGGCCGTAGCTTTTACCATCGACGGCAAAAAGACCGTTCTCTGCATGGTCCGCGGCGATCACGAAGTCAATGACGTGGCAGTCCAGAACTTCGTTGGTGGCAATGCTATCGAACCGGCGACGGAAGACGAACTGAAGGCCCATGGCCTGCAGCCGGGGTACATGAGTCCTATTGGTGCCGATACACCCGATAATGAAACGTTCTTCGTCCTCGTCGATCCTACGGCTATGAATGTGCCAAACGGTGTCACCGGGGCCAATAAAGCCGGGTATCATTACCAGAATGTCAATCCGGACCGGGATTTCAAAAACGTCACGGTGGCCACTATCCGCCTGATGGTCGAAGGCGATGCCTGCCCTCATTGCGGCGCGCCGGTACATATCATGCGCGGCATTGAAGTAGGCCAGGTATTTGAACTGGGGACCAAGTATTCTGAAGCCCTCAACGCCACTTTCCTCGACCAGGATGGCAAAGCCAAACCATTCTACATGGGATGCTACGGCATCGGCGTCACCCGTACGATTGCCGCTGCTATTGAACAGTTCCATGACGATAAGGGCATCATGTGGCCGGTGGCCATTGCACCGTACGAAGTGGTCATCCTGCCGCTCAATATGAAAGATGAAGAACTGGCAGGTTATGCACAGAATCTGTATCAGCAGTTCATGGCCGTTTCCTCCGATGTCGTCCTCGATGACCGCAAGGAACGGGCTGGTGTCAAATTCAATGATGCAGACCTCATCGGCTATCCCGTACAGGTCGTCATCGGCAAGGACACGAAAGCCAATGGCACCGTCGAAATCAAAATCCGCCGGACTGGCGAAAAAGAAGTCGTGGCCAAAGAACAAGCCCTCACACGGGTACAGGAAATCCTTGCGGACCTGCGCAGCAAAAACATGTAAGAACTACTGTCCCTGCGCCATTTTCTATGGCTCTGGCGGCAGGGATGGTGTATAATAAAGCGTAAGCTTATTTCCAATATACATCTGTTCAAAGGAGAGATACTCGTGATAGAACGTTATACAAAAGAAGAAATGGGTAAAATCTGGGCTGAATACAATGAATGGAATACCATGAAAGAAGTAGAAATCCTGGCCAGCGAAGCCCAGGCTGAACTGGGGAACATCCCGAAAGAAGCGGCTAAGGAAATCCGTGAAAAGGCTGCTTTTTCGGTGGAACGCATTCATGAAATCGAAGCCGAAACCCATCATGACATTGCCGCTTTTGTATCCACGTTGTCTGAAAATATCGGCGAAGCCGGCAAATATGTCCATCTCGGCCTGACATCGACAGACGTCAAAGATACGGCCTTGGGCTATATGCTCAAACAGGCATCGGATATCCTCATCAAAGATCTGGAAAACTTCCATGCCGTCCTGCGCCGCCGTGCTGTCGAATTTAAATACACGCCCTGCATCGGCCGTACCCACGGCATCCATGCCGAAGCGACTACCTTTGGCCTGAAGCTGTGCAACTGGATGGCTGAAATCGAACGGGACATCGACCGCATGAAGCATGCCAAAAAGACGATTGCTGTCGGCAAGATTTCCGGCGCCGTCGGCACCTATGCCGATATCGACCCCTTTGTTGAAAAATATGTCTGCGAACATCTGGGTATCGAAGCCTCTCCGATTTCGTCCCAGACGCTGCAGCGTGACCGCCATGCCGAATACGTGACGACCCTGGCTGTCATCGCCAGCTCTATCGACAAGATGGCAACGGAAATCCGTCATCTCCAGCGGACAGAAGTACGGGAAGCAGAAGAATATTTCAGCCCGAAACAGAAGGGCTCTTCCATCATGCCCCACAAGCGCAACCCGATTACGTGTGAACGCATGTGCGGCCTGGCCCGCGTCATCCGCGGCAATGCCCAGGCGGCTCTGGAAGACGTGGCACTCTGGCATGAACGGGATATTTCTCATTCGTCCGTAGAACGGGTCATCCTGCCGGACAGCACCATTGCCCTGGACTACATGCTCCAGACCTTTACCCGCGTCATCGACCGGCTCCTCGTATATCCCGACAAGATGATGAAGGACCTCAATCTGACCGGTGGCCTCATCTACAGCCCGATTATCCTCAACACGCTCGTAGAAAAAGGCGCCGTCCGCGAACAGGCTTATCGCTGGGTACAGCGCAATGCCATGAAGCGCTGGCTCGAAGGAGAAGATTTCCTGGAAAACCTGAAGAAAGACGAAGATGTGAAGAAATATATGACCGATGAAGAAATCGAAGGCTGCTTCGACGTCAACAAGATGCTCAGCCACGTCGATACCATCTTCGCACGGTTCGGCATCTGATCATACCGGCTTTAGACGATACAACATAAGAATGAGGGGGAGCTGCCACAGGATTGATATGCTGGCAGCCCCCCTTTTTTGTACGAAAAAGAGATACCGTCAGGCGAACCGGTTAACAGCCTGCGGCCTGCGAACGGCAGTTTCTTCATCAAACATCAAACATCAAACATCGAACGTCAACATCGACCATCAAACTGTTTTTTCCGGAGGTACCCTATGTATTACTTTGATAATGCGGCGACGACGGTGCAGAAGCCACAGACCGTCGCCGATGCTGTGTATGATGTGCTCAGCAGTGGCCTGTACGGCAATCCGTCCCGGGGAGCCCATGGCTATTCCCTGCGGGCTTATGAACTGGTGCTGGATGCTAAAGAGCAGGTAAAAGGCCTGTTCCATACCGGTCCGGATTACGATGTGGCATTTACACACAATTCGACGACAGCTCTCAATCTGGTTCTCAAGGGACTGCTGCGTCCGGGAGACCACGTACTGACGACAATGTGGGAACACAATGCCGTCCTGCGTCCCCTGTACCAGCTGGAAAAGGAGGGCGTCGCCATAGACTTTATTGGCAGTGATGCCCATACAGGACAGCTGCGTTATGAGGAAATGGAGCAGAAAATCCGGCCGGAAACGAAGCTGCTCGTCTGTAATCACGCGTCCAATGTGACTGGCAATGTCCTGGACCTGTCCTGCATAGCGTCGTTTTGTCAGAATCACGGCCTGTTTTTCGTCGTCGATGCGTCCCAGTCGGCTGGCGTCGTGCCCATCGATATGTCAGACGGGACAGTGACGGCCGTCTGCTTTACGGGGCACAAGTCGCTCTATGGCCCGGGAGGGACGGGAGGCGTCTGCATCCGCCGGGATGCCCCGGTCCGGCCGGTCCTGACGGGTGGCGATGGCGTCCATGCCTTCGACCACGACCAGCCCGGCGGTGTTCCGGCCATTCTGGAAGCAGGGACGTCCAACGTAGCCGGAATCGCCGGTTTGCGGGCCGGTGTGGCTTATATACGGGACCACTGGCAGCAGCTCCGGCAGAAGCAGGCTGATTTGAACGCCCGGTTCCTGCAGGGGCTGCGAAGTATCCCCGGACTGGTGGTTTACGGTGATTTTTCCCGCCCCCGGGTCCCTGTCTTTGCCGTCAATTTCTCCGGTGCCGAGTCGGCCGTAGTCAGTGACATACTCTGGGAGACTTATGGAATCGCCACGCGCCCGGGATTTCACTGTGCACCTCTTCTGCATGAGTCCCTCGGTACGAAACAGCAGGGAGCCGTCCGTTTTTCCCTTTCGTCCTTTACGACAGAAGAAGATCTGGAGGCAGCACTTGTCGCCCTCAAAAAGATAAGTGCCCTGCAATGATGAACAAAATGCATATCGTACATTACATGTCTGTTTGAAACGGACACTTGACTATTTAGAATGGAAATAGTATTGTATAGTACAGGCGTGTGGTATACGTAATGTCCTCATTTCTTGGGAAAGAAGCGGGGAAATATCTGTCCCGGTCCGCCGCCGGGACATATTTTATTGTTGGAGGCGCGAGTATCATGAACGAAACGATTGCATCTGCTCTCAGTAATGAGGAAGCAAAAGACATCCTGACCAAATTTGTCCAGACGAATACGGTGAATCCGCCGGGTAATGAAAAAGCACTGGCTTTGTGGATTGCCGATGAATTTAAAAAGGCCGGTATCGAAGCGGAAGTACGCGATATGGGTGAAGGCCGGGCCAACGTCGTAGCCCGGATCAAAGGCAGCGGCGAACGGAAGGCACTGCTCTTTGACGGTCATCTTGATACGGTTCCGCCGGGAAACTGGACAGAAGATCCCTGGGGCGCCGTCGTCAAAGACAGGAAGCTCTACGGCCTGGGCGCATCGGACATGAAGGGAGGTCTGGCTGCGATGATGCATGTCGTCAAGGCTATCAAAAAATCGGGAGCTGCCCTTAAAGGGGACCTCGTATTTGCCGCTTCCATCGATGAAGAAACGGACAGTCTCGGTGCCTGGGACCTGCTGAAGTCAGGCGGTCTCGACGGCGTCGGTGCCATCGTCATCGGCGAACCGAATTATAATGAAATTACTATCTGCGAAAAGGGGGCCCTCTGGCTGAAAGTGACTACTCATGGCCAGACATCCCATGGTGCGATGCCGGAAAAAGGCGTCAATGCCGTGATTCATATGAATAAATTCCTCGATAAACTGCTCCAGTACCAGTTCCAGTATACGGAAAGCCCCATCCTGGGAAAACCGACCATGAATATTGCGACACTGCACGGTGGCTTCAAGACGAACGTTGTGCCTGACCGCTGTGAACTGACCGTCGATATCCGCACGGTACCCGGCCAGGTACACAAAGATATCATCGCCGATTTCCAGCGCATGTGTGATGAAGTCAAAGCAGAAATACCGGAATTTAAGGCTGATATCGAAGTTTTGAGTGACCGGGCTGCCGTAGAAACTAAAGCCAGTGACGATTTCGTCCGCCTCTGCCGCGATGTGCAGCAGGACGTGACCGGCCGCAATCCCGAACCGAACGGATTCATGTGCTATACCGATGCCGCTGTATTTTTGCCGAACACCCATATTCCGCTCATCGTGTACGGACCGGGGGAACAGCATATGGCTCATCAGCCGGACGAATACATCTGTCTCGACCGACTGTATGAATCGGTACGGTTCTATGCAGAACTGGCGGAAAAATATCTGATCGACTAACGAATACTAAATCTATGGGATAAAGGGGTGCCGGCGAGGGGAGTATGGCGGCATCCCGGCAAGGGGGAGAATTATGGCAAACAGCAATGGTGGCTGGAAACACCGCAATACGGTGGTTATCATTTTATTTATTATATGGGTTACAGCCTATCTGGACCGCATGGTCATGGCTACGGCCATTCCCTATATTTCTGATGAGTTCGGGCTGACACCGGTCGCTATGGGCGGCGTCATGAGTGCCTTTTTCGTAGGCTATGCGCTCTGTCAGATTCCCGGCGGACTTCTGGCGGACCGCTTCGGCGCCCAGAAGGTCATGTTTTCCGGCATTGCCTGGTGGTCTGTGTTTACGGCCATTACGGGCTTTGCCAATAACCTTGTACATATGCTCCTGGTCCGCGTCGCCTTTGGTGTAGGCGAAGGGATTTTCCCGGCCGCGTCGTACCGGACGATTTCCAACTGGTTCCCCGCCAAAGACCGGGGCACGGCGACAGGACTCATGATGTCATCCAACGCCTTCGGGCCGGCACTGGCGCCGCTGTTTGTCGTAGCCATCATGGCGGCATGGGGCTGGCGCATGGTCTTTTATTCACTTTTCATCCCGGGCATCATCATGTGCCTTCTGATCAAGTTCTTCATCCCTGATAATCCGGCCGATAGTAAGGGTATCAGCCAGGCTGAACTGGATGAACTGAAAGAAGATCATACGGAACAGACGGCGCAGGCCAAAATTTCCTTCTGGCAGATCATCCAGGTGCCGGCCGTATGGCGGACCTTTGTCAGCTTCTTCTTTTTTGATATCACCCTCTGGGGATTCCTGTCCTGGCTGCCCAGTTATCTCGTCAAGGCCCGGGGCTTTGAAATGACCAAGATGGGCATTACGGCGTCTATGCCGTTCTTTGCCGGGACAGCCGGTGTCATCCTGTTCTGCTGGCTGTCGGATAAATATTTTACGCACAACCGGAAAATGCCGGTCATCATTACCCAGATTCCCGGCGCGATTTTCCTGTATCTGACCTTTGCCGTACCTGATGCGACCATGGCTATTATCTGCGAAACCCTGAGCGGATTTTTCCTCTACGGCGCGTTCGGTGCCCTGATGGCACTGCCTATGAGTTCCATTTCCAGTGAAATCACGGGCCGGGCTATGGGCTTTGTCAACATGGCCGGTCAGATTGCCGGATTTCTCTCGCCGATTATCATCGGCTATCTGATCCAGCTCGCCGGTGGCAGCTTCGGCACCAGCTTTGCCTGCCTGGTCGGTGCCACCGTCGTATCCGTTCTGGTGACGATGACCATCAAGGAAGATGCCAATAAAAAAGAAATCCATCAGGAAGCCGTCGCAGAATAACGGCTCCGACTAATTGTACAGCCCCTGCAAGCCAGCTAGTATGTGCCGGCCTGCAGGGGCTGTTTTGCAAGAGACGATTGCCTTTTTTCCTGCAGGGAGTATAATAAAGATAACATAAAAATAGTTAGGAAAGCTAAAAGTTTTTGGAGGTGATAGAATGAATGATAATCAGCTCGTCGTCTGCGGCGGCTGCAATGCCAAAATAGGAGCCGGCAATCTGGGACCGCTTCTCCGGGACCTTCCGCGCCGGGAGAGCCCGGACCTGCTCGTCGGATTTGATGGGGCTGATGATGCGGCAGTGATCCGCCTGCGGGATGACCTGGCCCTCATCCAGACCGTAGACTTTTTCCCGCCTATGGTGACGGACCCGTACGTGTTCGGCCAGATTGGAGCAGCCAATGCCCTGAGCGATGTCTATGCTATGGGCGGCAAGGTGCTGGCGGCACTCAATATCGTTGCCTTTCCGGAAGAACAGGACTTTGGCATTCTCCGGGACATCCTGCGCGGCGGGGCGGAAAAGGTACAGGAAGCAGGCGGTCTCCTTTCGGGCGGCCATTCCATTCATGACCGGACGGTCAAATATGGCCTGGCCGTGACGGGTACGGTCCATCCCAATCGTATCCTGCATAACGATGCCTGTGTGGCCGGCGATCATCTCATCCTTACCAAGCCCCTGGGCGTCAGTATCCTGACCATTGGCTACAGTGCCGGTGAAATCAGCAAAGAAGGATTCCACCAGGCCGTGGACAGTATGTGCATGCTCAATTCCTATGCCATGGATATCATCCGCGATGCCGGCGGCGTACACAGTTGTACCGACGTGACGGGATTCGGTCTCTGCGGCCACCTTCATGAAATGCTGCACGGGGCTTGTTCGGCCCGCATTGATGCGGCCCATCTGCCATACTTTGAAGAAGCCTACTGGGGTGCCGGACACTTCATCTTTACGGCAGGAGGACAGCGGAACCGTGATTTCCTGCAGGATAAAGTGGTCTTTGAACGTAACGATTTTGCCCTCGAGGAAATTGTTTTCGATCCCCAGACGTCGGGCGGCCTGCTCGTGTCCTGTGATGCCCGTCAGGTGCCGCTTTTGCTGGCACGTCTTCAGGCCGACCATATCCCGGCTGCCGATATAGGCGTAGTCACAGAGAAAAAAGAAAAAGAGATTTATATTGTATGAGGAGTGATACCTATGTTTCAGGTAAACGCACTGGGAAAAGCCTGCCCGCTGCCGGTCATTGAGACCCGCAAGGCACTGAAAGAACACGATACCGTACAGACACTGGTCGATAATAAGATTGCAACGGAGAACCTGCAGAAGATGGCCCGGCAGCTGGGCTATTCCTACAGCATGACCGAAGACGGGCCAGCTCACTATACGGTCGTCATTGCTAAAGGAGAACAGACGGCAGCTGTACCGGCACCGGCCGCTCCGTCTCGGGCAGTGAAGGACGATTCCTACATCGTCGTCATCAATTCCCCGACTATGGGGACGGGTGATGAAACTTTTGGCAGGACACTGCTCAAAAATTTCATCTATACGCTGAAAGAGCAGGATGTACTGCCCGATATGATGATATTCTACAACGGCGGCGTGCCATTGGTGACAGATACGTCCGATTCCCTGGACGACCTGAAAGAGCTGGCTGCAGCCGGTGTGCAGATTTATGCCTGCGGGGCCTGCCTCAATTACTACGGCCTGACGGAAAAAGTAGCCGTCGGGGAAATCACCAACCTCTACCGCATTATTGAAATCCTGCGTACGGCGAACCGCGTCGTACGGCCCTGATGGAACGGTACGGCCTGATTCTGTTTCCGGAAACAAGAGAAGCTATGACGGCCGAGAAAGAAGGCCGGGCTCACGGCTTTACCGTGCGCATCGTGCCTACCCCGGGGAAACTGGTGGCGTCGTGCGGCTTTTCCCTGCGCTATGAACTGTCCGGGGAAGAAGCCCTGTACCACTTTCTGCAGGACCTGTTTGTCCGTACGGACGGCTGGTACCACGTCATGCGTCAGGGACTTTCTACGGAGTATGAAAGATGGAAATAGGGACAGATGGGTGCAATATTGTAAAATAAATATTTATACAAAAAAGAACGGCGTTAAAGGTTTTAATTTAACGCCGTTCTGTATAAATTTTAATCAGATTTTAATGTAAATCTAATTTTGTTTTAATAAACTTATTTTTCCGGAGTGAATTTCGTCGTGATAATGTGACGGACAAAAATAGCAATTGTCGCAATGAATGCGGCAAATCCGATGCCGTTGGCAATCGTTTCGAAGTCTTTGCCGACCAGCGCCAGCGGATTTTCGCTGCCACCGGATGTGACGGAAACGACGATAATCAGAGCGATGATAACGCCTACGAGGCTTTCACCGACAATAAGGCCCGATGCAAAGAGGACGCCGCGGTGATTGCAGGCTTCCACATCTTCTTCTTCATGACCGGGGCTGCGGAGTGCTGCGCGCTGACGGAGATAGCGGTGGATGAACCAGCCCATGACAGAGCCGATGACCAGCGGGATTTCCAGAGTCGGCGGCAGATAAATCCCCATACCGATAGCCAGAGGCGGCAGAGCGAGGGATTTCGTATGGCTCTTGAGCAGCATATCTACGATAATAGCAGCAATACCTACGACGATGCCAAAAATGATGTAATTCCAATCGAGGCTGGCGCTGAAAATGCCCTGTGCAATAGTCGTCATCAGCGTAGCCTGAGGAGCGGCGAGAGCCTGTGACGGGTCCATGCCGGCACGGGGGAGGGCTCCCGTGAATCCATAAGCCTGATAGAGCAGATTTAGTACAGGCGCGATGGCAAAGGCGCCGATGACCGAACCGAGAATCAGGGCCACCTGCTGTTTCCATGGCGTAGCGCCGACGATGTAACCGGTCTTAAGGTCCTGCAGGTTATCATTGGAAATAGCGGCAATGCTGACGATGACGGCGGTGATGAAGATAGCCAGTGCCGTAGCAAACTGGGTGCCTTCCGGTGTGGCAAAGACGCCGAAGGACGAACCGATACCGAGGACAACCAGTGAAGAAACGATGATGCCCAGGATGCCGATACCGGAAATCGGGCTGGCCGATGTGCCGATGAGGCCTGCCATGTAGCCACAGGCAGCGGCGACGAAGAACCCCATAAGCATGGCGACGAGAATGCCGACGACGATGTAAATAATGGTAACTGTAGTCGGAAGGCCGGCGGCACTGACGAACGAGTAGAAGGTGACAAACAATCCGGCAAGAATGACGAGAAAGACGATGCCGACTGATTTCGGGGACATATCGATATCCGTGTGATGGAGAATCTGTTTTTCTTCCGTATCGTTGGCACGGATAGCGTTGATGGACATCTTTATGCCGTCAACGACCGGTTTGGCAAGGCGGATCAGCGTCCAGACGGCGGCGATACCAATACAGCCGGCGCCGATGAAACGCACCTTCTGGGCCCAGATAGCCTGGGCAAAGGCGGCGGCACTCTGGCCTTCTGCCGGAGAAATGACTGATGTCAGATAGGGAACGAAGATGACCCAGGCCAGCAATGTACCTGTTAAAATGGCGATACCACTGGCGATGCCAATCAGATAGCCGGCACCCAGAAGAGCCATGGAAAAGCCCATGGGAAGCTGGGTGATTGCCTTGCCAATCTGTATCCAGTGACTGAATTCCGAAGAAGCAATATGCAGTCCGTTGGCACAGAAACTGAAGATACCGGCCATGCTCGTACCGAGAACGATGTCTTTCATGCCCGTTTCTGTTTTGCTCGTATCTTCACCGGCAGCTTCTTCACGGCGGATTTCACTGCCGACTTTCAGGATTTCTGCAGCCGCCCGGCCTTCCGGATAGGGAAGATCGCTATTGACGACCATGGCCCGGCGAAGGGGAATGGTGAACAATACGCCCAGCGAACCGCCGCAGGCGCAGAGAAGCAGTGTCTGCCAGAACGGAAATCCCTGCCAGTATCCAAGCATGAGCAGGCCGGGAAGGATAAAGATAATAGCTGATAAAGTGCCCGCGGCAGATGCCTGCGTCTGTACCATGTTATTTTCCAGAATATTGGCGTTTTTGAACATGCGCAGGATTGCCATGGAGATGACTGCCGCCGGAATAGATGACGAAAATGTCAGACCGACTTTGAGCCCCAGGTAGACGTTGGATGCCGTAAAAATAACGGTGATCAGCATGCCAAGGAACATGCCGCGGAATGTTAATTCCGGCAAAGTGGGGTATGTGGCAGTCAGATTCGATTGTTTTTTCATAAATCAGACCTCCCGCAAAAAAATAATTGGCCGTATAACAGCTAGCTTGTTTCACTATAGCACATTTTTTATGGCCTGTCATTTGATATCAAAATGAGATAAAACAATATACAACCCGGATATATTATCTTTTCTTATCAGTAATTATGCAACGAAGGAATACCATCCAGGGTGTTTCTTTTGCCTATTCGTGTTATAATACTCGCGTATGGATATTTCTAGACATAAGGAGGAATTTCCAATGGAAAATGAAAAAATTATTGAAGGCGTTTTGCAGGAATTTGCAGGCCTTACCAAGCATCCCCGCAAATCAGGCCATGAAAAAGAAGTCAGTGATTATATCGCATCCCGTCTGCGTCAGCTTGGAGCTTCTGTCGTACAGGATGAAGTCAATAACATTATTGCTGATGTACCGGCGACAAAAGGATATGAAGATGTGCCGCTGACGATTATACAGGGTCATATGGACATGGTCTGTGTTGCCAAACCGGGACGTGCCTATGATACGCTGAAAGATCCTATTACCATTAAACGGGATGGCAGGATTCTCTCCGCTGATGGAACGAGCCTCGGTGCCGACGACGGCATGGCCATTGCTATTTCCCTGTTCCTGATCCAGCAGGATTTTGCACATGGGCCTCTGCGTCTTATCTTTACGGTAGATGAAGAAGTGGGCATGACCGGTGCTACTCATCTGGACTCCAAATATGTCCAGGATGCTCATTATGTCATCAACTGTGATTCGGAATCGCTTGAAGTTATCTGCGTGGCTTCGGCCGGCAGCGTCCATACGTATTTCAGCCGTCCTGTATCCTGGCAGAAGGCGGCCGGGACAGCAGCTCTGAAAATTACGGCATCGGGCTTTATCGGAGGCCACTCCGGTGAAACAATCAATCAGGGTAAGAGCAATGCCATAAAAGCTCTGGCCCTCGTCCTGCAGCGCCTCCATCAGGCCGGTATTTCCTATACCCTGGCTTCGTATGACGGCGGAGATGCGGCCAATGCCATTCCTTCCCAGGCCCAGGCTGTCATCGTTCTGTCTGATGCCGATGCAGACAAGGCATGTCAGCTTACTGCTGAAGGGGAAGCTGCACATAAAGCCGTATATGGGACTGTCGAAACGACACTGTCCCTGAAAGCAGAAAAGACGGATGTACCGGAAAAAACGGTTTCGGAAGCAGACAGCCGTGCTGTCGTACAGCTCCTCAACCTGCTCCACTTTGGTGTCTTTGCCATGAATCAGCACCTGCCGAAACTGCCGGACCTGTCTTCCAATATCGGGACGATCCATATCGGCGATGATACGGTGGATATCCAGTATTTCCCCCGTTCTTCTTCCGATGCCCGCCTGCAGGAACTGCTCCTTTCCCTGCCGGTGTTTGCGGAAGTGACGGGATTTACATTCAAAGCCTCTGAACCGGCTCCGGCATGGTCTGAAAATACGAGCAGTGTCCTGACGCCAGCTATGACGGCTGTTTATGAAAAAGAACTGGGACGGACTCCCCGCATCGAAGCAATGCATGGCGGTCTGGAAACAGGATATTTCTTCGCCATGAATCCGGATCTGGATATTGTGTCTGTCGGACCGACGACGTTTGCCATCCATAGTGCCGATGAATCGGTTGATCTGGAAACGGTGGCTGATATTACGCGTGTCATAGCCGGTACGCTGACAGCTCTCAAAAAATAATCTGGCATTTATCTGGTATATAATTATGTGCCAGATGGATAAACGCCTGTCAATGCCTTTTTTCGGGCATTGGCAGGCGCTTTAGTATAAAGAGGAGCTGTTTTTATAAAAAAACAGCTCCTCTTTGATTGCTTATACGTTTAACGGGACGTATACTATAGATGTAAACACTATTGCATAACACAATACAAGCGCTGTCCAGTCCGGTATGGGCCGGATATATATGTGTTTATGAACTGACGGGAGACAATCGGCTGATTGTCTCCCGTCGGCTGTTAAAAGAGATATTTTGTATCGTAACTCAGATCCATATACTGGGCCAGAGTTTCGTCATCAAACCCATATTCTTCCGGTTTATTGAACCAGTGGGCAACCCGCAGCTGGAGTTTCTTTTCCGGCGGCAGTGGTTCTTTATATTCGATGCGCAGCTGACGGGCCGCTTCAGAGCGGTCTTCTACGCGCACAAACAATCCTTCATCGAATGTGAGCTCATATACTTTTTTAAAAGCATGTGGAATCTGGAAGCCGAAGGGGACGAAGTATTTCTGGATAAATCCGTTGGCGATGAGGATGGATCCGGAATAGGGAATGGCCAGTTCCAGGTCGTAGCGCAGGTCGCCGGCAGGAGAATGAAATGGTACCGGTTCCGCTCCATCTATCGAAGGCGCCGGCCGGCCATTATTATTCGTGAATAATTTATGCAGAGCCAGGTGCTTGTCTTCCGTAAAGCCAAAAATACAGGCATATCCCCTCAGGCATGATTCATCATAAATAACGGGATGAAGACCATATTGTTCTATGTTAAAAAACTCATCGACGTGTTCTACGGCGACGATGCTGAATTTATATTCGGCAAAATCAAATCCGTCAAAAAATTGGGATCTCATATGACAGCTCCTGTCTTTGAAAAACAGATTTTTCTATACACTCGGTCTATATATTTATATATGTATTATACTATAATACAGTGGCTGAGGGAAACAGAGCTTATTCCTTGAATACGGGTTTATTATCGCGGAACGCAGCAATACGGGCCAGTGATTCTACGCGGTAGCCGAGTGCTTCCAGACGGCCGCGTCCGGGCTGAAATGATTTTTCGATTACGATGCCGATGCCGACGGGGACCGCACCAGCCTGGCTGACTAATTCGGTCAGGCCGATGGCAGCGGCGCCACTTGCCAGAAAGTCGTCAATGATCAGCACGCGTTCGCCGGCATGCAGGTAGGACTTGCTGAGGCTGGCCGTATAGGTTTCTTCTTTGGTGTACGAATAGATAGATGCTGTATATACTGCATCCTGCATGAGAAGAGATTTTTTCTTGCGGGCAAATACGATAGGGATATTTCCCATAGCGACGGCAGCAGCCAGTGCGATGGCTATGCCGGAGGATTCGATAGTGACAATCCGGTCGATGGTGCAGTCAGAAAACCGGCGGGCGAATTCCTGTCCCATTTTCATTACCAGGGATGGGTCAATCTGCTGATTGAGAAAATTATCCACTTTTAAGATCCGGTTGTCGATAATCGTACCATCCTGCAAGATGCGTTTTTTCAATTCTTCCATGAGGGGGCCTCCTAATAGTTATTATATCCAGTCTAATACGATTTATTAGGGAAGTCAACGCCTGATTTCCTGTCATAGGACCTGTCAGAACGGGCGGTCTTCTGCGGTTTTACTGCAATTTTCCGTTTACTTATGAAAGCAAAACGGGTATACTAAAGTTGTATCACTAATGCTTATATGTCTTTTAAGGAGGTTCATTGAATGCAATCCATTCGACGTTTATATGTTACAAAAAAAGGTCCTTTTGCCCAGGATGCGCAGAGGATGCTCAATGATTTGAAGAAAAACTTGCTTATTTCGGGTCTGACCGATGTCAAGATTTTCAATCGCTATGACGTAGGTGGTTTGGATGATGCAGCCTTTGAAGCGGCCAAGAATATGATTTTTTCGGAACCGCCTGTGGACGCCGTTTACGATACACTGCCGGCCGGCAAAGATGATACGGTACTGGCAATCGAATACCTGCCGGGCCAGTATGACCAGCGTGCTGATTCGGCGATGCAGTGCCTGCAGATGCTCACCATGAACAGTGATAGTGCTGTCCGCACGGCACAGGTCATCGTATTATCGGGCACTCTTTCGGCCGATGACATTGCAGCTATCAAGCATTATTGCATCAATCCCGTAGAAGCCAGAGAAGCATCGCTGGATCCGGTAACGGACCTTTCCATGGCCTGGGAAAAACCGGCTGATGTCCCCGTCATCGATGGCTTCGATACGATGGATGATGCAGCACTCCGGGAATTATCCGCTCATATGGGACTGGCCATGAGTTTTGATGATCTGAAATTCGTGCAGACCTATTTCCGTGATGAAGAAAAACGGAATCCGACGATTACGGAAATCCGGGTCATCGATACGTACTGGTCGGATCATTGCCGCCATACGACATTCATGACGGAACTGACCGGGATTTCCTTTGAAGACGGAACGTATACGGCTCCTATCCAGAGGGCATATGAAGCATATAAAACGACGCGGGAAGAACTGAAACGGAACAAACCGCAGACATTGATGGATATGGCCACCATTGCTGTAAAGGAATTAAAGGCAGCTGGTAAATTACAGAATCTGGATGCCTCCGAAGAAATCAATGCCTGCACCATTATTATCCCCGTCGATGTAGACGGAAAAGAAGAAGAATGGCTTCTTCTCTTTAAAAACGAAACACATAATCATCCGACAGAAATCGAACCGTTCGGCGGTGCCGCTACCTGTCTGGGCGGGTGTATCCGCGATCCCCTGAGCGGCCGGTCCTATGTATACCAGGCTATGCGTGTCACCGGCGCCGGCGATCCCCGGCAGTCGATTAAAGATACCCTGCCAGGAAAGCTCCCGCAGCGCACGCTGACGACAGGCGCTGCCAAAGGCTACAGCTCCTATGGCAACCAGATTGGTCTGGCGACGGGAGAAGTAAAAGAATATTATCATCAGGGATTTATTGCAAAACGTATGGAAATCGGTGCCGTTCTCGGTGCGGCTCCGCGGGCGAATGTTATCCGGGAAGAACCGGTTCCCGGGGATATCATTATCCTGCTGGGCGGCAAAACCGGTCGTGATGGCATGGGCGGCGCGACGGGATCTTCCAAAAAGCATACCGTAGAATCTCTGGAAACCTGCGGCGCTGAAGTCCAGAAGGGCAATGCGCTGACGGAACGGAAAATCCAGCGCCTGTTCCGCCGCCATGAAGTGACGGTCCTCATCAAGCGCTGCAATGACTTCGGCGCCGGCGGTGTGTCTGTCGCCATTGGCGAACTGACCGATGGCCTGGATATCAATCTCGATAAAGTTCCCAAGAAATATGAAGGTCTGGATGGCACGGAACTGGCTATTTCCGAATCGCAGGAACGCATGGCTGTCGTAGTAGCTCCGGAACATGTGGAAGAATTCATGAAATACGCGGCGGAAGAAAATCTGGAAGCGACGATCGTTGCTGTCGCTACGGACACGAAACGGCTGGTCATGCACTGGCGCGATCAGAACGTCGTCAACATCACCCGGGCATTCCTCGATACCAATGGCGTAACACAGAAGCGGAATGCTATTGTCACGGCTCCGGAAGAAAAAGATTTCTTTACAGCCGATCCTGTACGTGATGTCAGAGACGCGTTCTTCAAAACGATGGAAACGCTGAATATCGCATCGGAACAGGGACTGGCCGAACGGTTCGACAGCACCATCGGGTCGCGGACAGTACTCATGCCTTTTGGCGGTAAATATCAGAAGACGCCCGTAGAAGGCATGGTTGCCAAAATTCCTGTCCCGGGCAGCAAAACGACGACTGCCAGCATTTTCACGCACGGATATGATCCGGATATGGCTGTATGGAGCCCGTTCCACGGTGCCTTGTATGCCGTACTCCAATCGGTAGCGAAACTGGTAGCTCTCGGCGGCGACCGTCGTCAGGCTTATCTGACGATGCAGGAATTTTTCCAGAGTCTCGGTACCAATGAAAAAGCCTGGGGGCAGCCGGTCAGCGCACTCCTCGGCGCGTATGTAGCCCAGAAGGAATTGCAGATTGCCGCTATTGGTGGGAAAGACAGCATGAGCGGCACCTTTGAAAACCTGACTGTTCCTCCTACACTGGTATCCTTTGCCATTGTACCGGAAAAGACCAACCATATTATTTCGCCGGAATTCAAGCAGGCCGGCGATGCAGTCCTGCTTTTTGATCTGCCACGGGATGCAGAAGATATGCCTGATTTTGATGTATTCCGCAGTCATTGCGATTTTCTTCATCAGGCCGTCCTCGATGGCAAGGTCCGTGCCATGCATGCTGTTGGACAGGGCGGTGCTGCTGCCGCGCTGGCGCAGATGGCGTTTGGCAACCGCATCGGTCTTGCTGTTGACGATTCGTTCCCTGTGCAGGAACTCTTCAATCTGCGGTATGGATCTATTCTGGTCGAAACAGATGACTCTACAGCCTGCAGCTGGGAAAAAGAAGATCATGTCTGCCGCGTGGGTATGACGACAGACGCAGCGGAAATCGCAGTGGCAGGTACGTCCATCGCTCTGGCTGCTCTGCAGGATGCCTGGGAAGAACCGCTCAGCAAAGTATTTCCGATTAAGAGCGAAAGCTCTTCTGACGATCCTTCACTGCCCCTGTTTACGACCTATGGACCCAAGCGGAGTGAATCCTTTGGTAAACCGCATGTATTCATCCCGGTCTGCCCCGGTACGAACTGCGAATACGATTCTGCCGCTGCCTTTGAACGGGCTGGTGCAACAGCGGAAATCATGGTGCTGCGCAATGAAACGCCACAGGATCTGGCTGAATCGATCGACGAAATGGCAAAACGCATTGCCAAAGCGCAGATCATCATGTTCCCTGGCGGTTTCAGTGCTGGCGATGAACCGGAAGGTTCGGGCAAATTTATTGCGACCTTGTTCCGCAGCCCGGCGCTGAAAGAAGCGCTGAATGATCTGCTTTACAAGCGGGACGGGCTGGCACTGGGGGTCTGCAACGGTTTCCAGGCGCTGATCAAACTGGGGCTCCTGCCCTATGGCCGGATCCAGCCTCTGCGTCCGGACAGCCCGACGCTGACGTACAATACGATTGGCCGCCATCTGTCGCGGATGGTTAATACGAAGGTCGTTTCTGTCATGAGCCCGTGGTTCAGCAATATGAAAGCAGGGGATGTCCATACTATCGCGATTTCCCATGGGGAAGGCCGGTTTGTAGCGACACCTCAGCAGATCCGGGAACTGGCTGCGAAAGGACAGATTGCGACACAGTATGTAGACCTCAGCGGCAATGCTTCCAATGACAGTGAATATAATCCGAACCAGTCTATCATGGCTGTCGAAGGGATTACCAGCCCGGACGGCCGTGTCCTTGGCAAGATGGCACATACGGAACGGTTCAGCGGCCCTGATATTTTTGAAAATATTTCGGGTAATAAGCTGCAGCCTCTCTTTAAAGCCGGTGTGGCCTATTTTGAATAATTGAAGAAGGGGGATATCCCATGAAGTGCTCCTGGTTTCATGGGATATCCTTTCTTTTCTCCTTGCTATGGCCGGAAAGCTGTGATATAATAATAAAGCTTGATTGCTTCAAGCTACCCTTGCCCTTTTGAAATGAAGGGCCATAGTCCAGAAGAGGAGGTGATTTCGTGAATAAGTACGAAGTCATGTTTATCGCAAAGCCGCTGGAAGACGCTGAAGTAGATCCGATTGCTGAATTTGTTTCCAATCTGATCAAGAAAAATGGCGGCAATGTCGAAAAGGTTGATCGTTGGGGCAAACGCCACCTGGCATACCCTGTCAAAAAACAGGCTGACGGTAACTACGTACTGATTAACTTTGAAGCTGATCCTGCAGTTATCAAAGAAATCGACCGTGTTATGAAAATCCAGGACGACATCCTGAAACACTTGATCGTCAAGATTGACGAATAACCGGAGGCGCAAAGGTATGAATTCAGTACAGTTGTTAGGCAATTTGGCTCGTGACCCTGAAATCCGTTTTACGAAGACTGGCAAGGCTGTCGCTATGTTTACCGTAGCCTGCACGACCACGTATATTCCATACGGAGCTACGGAACCACGGGAATTCACTGATTTTGTTCCTTGTGTTGCTTGGGGTAATTTGGCAGAAACCTGTGGTAACAACCTGGCTAAAGGCAGCCGTGTCTTTGTAGAAGGCCGTTTCAACACGCGTTCCTATGAAACGCAGGACGGCCAGAAACGATACAGAACGGAAGTCGTAGCTAATTTTGTGGCACAGACAATGGGATCAGAACGCCAGAATGGCGCAGCATCTTCTTCCTATGGCAGTGCAGCGCCGCAGAGCGCACCGCAGCCCAAACCGGCTGCTCCGGGGACCAGCTTTGACAGCATGGGTTCCAGCACATCTGATGAAGAAATCCCATTCTAATAGTCAAACACATCCCTTAATTATGTTTTAAAGGGAGGATATATAATGAGAAGAGATCGCTCGAGAAAACCGAGAAGAAAAGTATGCAGCTTCTGCGTCGATCATGCTGAACAGATCGATTACAAAGACGTTGCAAAACTCCGCCGTTTTACGACCGAACGTGGCAAAATCCTGCCGCGCCGTATCTCCGGCGTTTGCGCTAAACATCAGCGCAAACTGACGGTTGCTATCAAACGGGCCAGAGCTATCGCTCTGCTTCCGTATACGGCAGACTAATCTGACAATAAAAAGAGGATGTAACAAAGGGGCTGTAAAACCTGTTTGTTACATCCTCTTTTCTATTGTCACGGGGCCGCATCTCTCTGGCAGAGACCAGATGAGATGCGGCCCCGTTTTTTGTGTTTTTCATCCTTTGTGGGGCAGCAGATGGACCAGTGGCAGGCTGGAAGGGGGCGCTGCCGGAACACAGACATTCAGGAAGGACGGTATGATTTCCAGTTCCAGCGGAAAGTCAGGCCCTTTATCTCCATCCATATTGGTTGTAAGTGAGCCATCAATGAGCGTTATTTTCAGGTGCGTCGTCGTAGAAAGACTCATATATTCCGAACTCAGGGGCGAACCGGCGAGAAATTCCGGTATGGCCTTGATCATATCGAGATAGCTGCAATCTTTAAAGACACCGACCCAGAGCTTGCCATCATCCACCTGGGCGGCTGGTGCGAGATTGCGAAAACTCCCGACGGAATTGGTCAGCATGATGACAATGAGCGGAGAGCGGTGGATGTAGACTCCTTCATCGTTTTCTATCTTAAACAGATAGGTTTCGTGATTTTGCAGGGCTTTCAGACCGGTCAGGAAATAGGCAAGGGGGCCCAGCCGTGTTTTTTGTTCGATTGATACGTGACTGACTGCTTCGGGCATGAACCCTGCGGCAATGGTGTTGACAAAATAACGGTCATTGGCCCGGGCGATATCTACGCGCTGGATATGGGCATCTTTGAGTCCGGCGATGGCTGCTTCCGGATGCAGCGGCATGGAAAGGGCCCGTCCCAGGTCATTGACCGTACCCAGCGGAATAAATCCGAAGGTAATACTGCTTCGTCCGGCGAGGGCCAGCCCGTTGACGGTTTCATTCAGCGTGCCGTCGCCGCCCATGCAGAAGACAGCATCAAATTTGGTCAGGGAGGCTTCGCGGGCCCAGTCTGTCGCATCGCCGGGACCTGTCGTGATACGCATTTCTACCTCATCGTACATGGTATCCAGTTGTTTTTTTAGCGGTTCTTTAAAATACTTGGCCCGTTCACGGCCGGCTGTCGGATTGACGATTAACAAACACCGACTCACGGTGATTCCTCCTTTTACAGCAGGACAGACAGATCTGTCGCAGAAAGTTACATATACATTATTATAGACAGAAAACGGTTTTTCGGGAAGAGCCGGGGAAGTTTTTTTAGAGCGGAATTTTACTTGTTCTATACAAAAAGCAGTCTGGTTTTACTGACCCGTAGGAAGGAATGTGATATGATAATCGTAGGTATAAGGAAAGGACGTGTTGATATGGAAAGAATGTGGGACAGTCAGGTATATCCGTACCCTTCGCGACGGGAAGTCATCTATGCCCGCCGTGGCATGGTCTGTACGTCACAGACACTGGCGGCACAGGCAGGCCTGGATATGCTGAAGATGGGCGGCAATGCCGTCGATGCGGCGCTGGCGACGGCTATAGCGCTGACCGTACTGGAACCGACCAGCAATGGCCTGGGAAGCGATGCCTTTGCGCTCATATGGATGAAGGGGAACCTGTATGGCTTCAATGGCAGTGGCTGGTCTCCGCAGAAACTGACCTGGGAAGTGCTGCATGAAAAGGGGATGACGGAGGTCCCCCTCCGCGGCTGGACACCGGTCATGGTACCGGGGGCGCCCGCGGCATGGGCAGAAATACATAGCCGCTTTGGCCGGCTGCCCTTTGAAGAACTGTTCAAACCGGCCATTTCCTATGCAGAGGACGGCTATGCTGTCATGCCTAATCTGGCGGTCATGCTGAAAGAAGGGTATGAAAGCTTTGCTCCGTACCGTCATGAACCAGCTTTCAAGGGATTGTTCGATACCTTTTATGCCGGTGATGTCATTCCCGCTGCTGGGGATATCCTGCGGCTGCCACAGCAGGCACGGTCGCTGCGCCTGCTGGCAAAAAGCCGGTGCCGTGATTTATATGAAGGAGAGATTGCCGCAGCCATAGATGACTGGTCGAAAAAGACTGGCGGGTACCTGCGCAAAGAAGATCTGATGGATTACAGTCCTCAATGGGTCCAGCCGATTCATACGAATTACAGGGGTTATGATGTCTGGGAAATTCCGCCCAATGGGCATGGCCTGGTCGTGCTCATGGCGCTGAATATTGCCAGCGGTTTTTCCTTTGCCGGACGGGATACGGTTGAAACGTTCCATCGCCAGATTGAATCGATGAAGCTGGCCTTTGTTGACGGCCGTGAATACATAGCCGATCCCCGCTTTATGCGGACTTCTGTCGAAGACTGGCTTTCTGAATCCTATGCGGCACGGCGGCGGTCTGAAATCGGGGATATGGCATTGATGCCCAGGCCGGTCAGCCCCAATAATGGCGGGACGGTCTATCTTTGTTCGGCTGATGGCGAAGGCAATATGGTATCGTATATCCAAAGTAATTATACGGGATTTGGCTCAGGTATTGTCATCCCTGGATACGGTGTGGCACTCAGCGACCGTGGCAATAATTTCAGTATGGATCCACGTAGTGATAATTGTGTCGGGCCGCGGAAAAAATCCTATCATACGATTATTCCCGGTTTTCTGTCCCGGAATGGACAGGCTATTGGTCCTTTCGGCGTCATGGGAGCTTTTATGCAGCCCCAGGGACAGTTCCAGGTACTGATGAATACCATCGATTTCCACCTGAATCCCCAGGCGGCTCTCGATGCGCCGCGCTGGCAGTGGGTAGGTGGCAAACGCATCGAAGTAGAAGCCGGTGTGCCGAAAGCCATTGTAGAAGGATTACGCCGTAAAGGTCATGATGTAGTGGTAAAGGCGGATCCCATTCCCTATGGCCGGGGACAGATTATCTGGCGCAATGAACAGGGCGTTCTTTCCGGTGCGACAGAACCGCGGGCAGATGGTACGGTGGCGGCATGGTAAGGCTATAAACAGAAGGCCGTGATGGGTCCTGACCTATTCTTTTTTGGCACGTCGTAATACCAACTTAGAATTGACATTTTACCATTGCAATTCTATAATGAGAATATACAGGACGTATATACACAACAGGTCTTATATACAAACAGGTCTTATATACAAACAGGACGGCGTACTATGAAGTCTGGTCTGTAGTGGTTGTCCTGCTTGTATGATATATTTTTGAACCACAAAGGGAGGTTTCATTTTCATGATTAATGCAATGATTATCGATGAAAAAGACAACGTTGCTGTCGTCATCGAACCGGTAAAGAAAGGCGATACGGTTTCTTATGTTGATAAAAATAAGAAGACCATTTCGTTTACTGCCGTCGAAGATGTCCAGATTTATCACAAAATCGCCATCAAAGATATTCCTGCTGATGCACCTATCGTTAAATATGGTGAACATATCGGCCATGCCGCACGGGATATCAAACAAGGCGAACATGTACATGAACATAATGTCAAATCAGTCCGTGAAAATTTGGGCTAAGAGGAGGAAATCATAATGAAATTTTGGGGTTATAAACGTCCCGATGGACGCGTAGGTATCCGTAACTATGTATTAATTCTGCCGGCCAGTGTCTGTGCTTCTGATACGACCCGGATCGTTGCCTCCCAGGTCAATGGCGCCGTTACGTTCAACAACCAGAATGGCTGTTCCCAGGTACCGCCTGATCAGCAGTTCACTATGGACGTAGAAGCCGGCTATGCTGCCAACCCGAACGTATACGGTACAGTTGTCGTTTCTCTGGGCTGCGAAAACTGTCAGATGGACCTGGTAGTAAAAGCTATCCAGGAACGGACGAATAAACCGCTCAAACAGGTCATCATCCAGGAAGAAGGCGGCACGCTGAAAGCCATCGATAAAGCCGTCCGCTATGCCAAGGAAATGGTACAGGAAGCCAGCATGATGCGCCGTGAAGAATGCGATATGAGCAAACTCATCGTCGGCACAGAATGCGGTGGTTCCGACCCGACATCGGGCCTGGCTGCCAATCCGACCATCGGTGAACTGAGCGACCGTCTCGTAGACCTCGGTGCTACGTCTATCCTGAGCGAAACGACGGAATTCATCGGTGCTGAACATATCCTCGCCCGCCGTGGTAAAGATGAAAAAGTAAAAGAACAGATTCTCGGCATCGTACATCGTTATGAACATGCCCTGCAGCTTGTCGGCGAAGAAGTACGCGAAGGCAATCCGAGCCCGGGCAATAAAGCCGGTGGTCTGACGACGCTGGAAGAAAAATCCCTGGGTTGCATCCATAAAGGCGGCCATCGTACGATTCAGGCCGTATATGACTATGGCAAACAAATCGATACGACAGGCCTCGTCATCATGGATACTCCGGGGAATGACCCCTCTTCTGTAGCCGGCATGGTAGCTGGCGGCTGCCAGGTAGTCGTATTCTCTACGGGCCGTGGCACACCGACAGGCAATCCTCTCGTACCGGTCATCAAGATTACAGGCAATAAACTGACATTCCAGAAAATGGAAGACAATATCGACTACGATGCCAGCCCGGTTATCTATGGCAAAAAGACCATGGGTGAACAGGGCGATGAACTCCTGGCTATGACTATGGAAGTCGTCAATGGCAAACAGTCCAAAGCAGAATCTCTGGGCTATACAGAAATGGCCATTGCCCGTGTCTGCAACTACGTTTAATCGTTATGGCATACAGGCGCAGCGGCTTTGGCAGTACGCCTGTATGCGTTAAAATCCTAAATTTTATGTTCCCAGGAGGAGTTTTGTCGCATGAGCAAATTCAAAGAACGTTTAAAAAATGGTGAAAAGCTCTTTGGGCCTTTTATCAACATGAACTATCCTGCTGTTGTAGAAGTAGCCGGTATGGCTGGCTTTGACTTCTGCATCATTGATAACGAACACGGTGAAATTCCCGTTGAAGGGACACTGGATATGATCCGCGCCTGCAAACTCGCTGGCATTCCCTCGATTGTCCGCGTATATGAAGGCAATCCGGAACTCATTGACAAGGCATTGGATCTCGGTGCCGATGGCGTGCAGATTCCGAACATTGGATCCAAAGAAGCGGCTGAAATCGCTGTCAGTGCTGCCAAATTTGCGCCGGAAGGAAGCCGTGGCTGCAACCGGTATGTCCGTGCTGGTAAATATGGTTCTATTGACAAAGCGGATTTCTTTGGTAAAGCGAATGACGAAACGGCTGTCATCCTTCAGGTTGAAGGTCAGGATGGCGTACAGGCTCTGCCCGATATTCTGAAAGTCAAAGGCTTTGATGTACTGTTTGTCGGCCCCTATGATTTATCTGCTTCTCTGGGGATTCCGGGACAGGTCAATCATCCGAAAGTCATTGCACAGATGGAAGAAATTATGCGTCAGGCTAAGGAAGTCGGTGTAGCCGTCGGGTTCTTCTGCGATGATGTGGCAACGGCTGTAGAATGGAAAAACCGCGGCGTTCAGTATGTTTCCTTCTCTTCCGATATTGGACAGCTCTATGAACGCTTCAAAGAAGCAGCTGATGGATTTGCTAAAGGCTGATTAGTTAAAACGTGCGGTAAAGAAAGGCACTGATATGTGCTTTTCTTTATCGTAAACTTTGTGAAATTTAGCACATTAAAGGAGTCGATTCACCTATGATGACAGGTAAGGAATATAAAGAAAGCTTGCGGAAACGCAATATCATCGTATACCTTCAGGGCAAACAGATTCCGGCCAAAGAATTGCCGGACCATCCCTTCATCCGTGGCCATGTCAATTCCGCTTCCGTAACGTATGACCTGGCCTTTGACCCGGCATATGAAAACCTGATGACGGCTACGTCCCATTTGACAGGCAAAAAAATCAACCGGTTCACCCACATCCATCAGAGCGTGGAAGACCTGGTCAAAAAAGTCAAGATGCTGCGCATGCTCTCCCTTAAAACTGGGACGTGCTATCAGCGCTGCGTCGGCTTTGATGCCATGAACGCCACCTATGGCACGACCTATGAAATGGACCAGAAATACGGCACGCACTATCATGAACGCTTCAAGAAATTCCTCGAATACATCCAGGATACGGACTTCATGGTAGCCGGTGCCATGACCGACCCGAAAGGCGACCGCAGCAAACGGCCGAGCCAGCAGAGCGACCCGGATCTGTTCGTCCACGTCGTCGAAAAGAATGACAAAGGCATCGTCATCCGCGGTGCCAAGGCCCATATGACGGGGATGGTCAACAGCCATGAAATGCTGATCATGCCGACCATGAGCCTGAAACCGGAAGATAAAGACTATGCTGTCTGCTGTGCCCTGCCGGTCGATGCACCGGGGGTACTGCACATCTTCGGGCGCCAGAGCAATGATGGCCGTAAACTGGAAGGAGATATCGATCAGGGCAATGCCAAGTACGGTATCGTCGGCGGTGAATGCCTGACGGTCCTGAATGATGTCTTCGTACCGTGGGAACGGGTCTTCATGTGCGGGGAAACGGATTTTGCCGGCATGCTGGTAACACGGTTTGCCAGCTACCACCGCCAGAACTACGGCGGCTGTAAGGGCGGCGTATCGGATATCGTCATCGGTGCGGCAGCAGCCATGGCCGATATGAACGGCTATGCCAAGGCCAGCCACATCAAATCGAAGATCAATGAAATGATTCATCTGACGGAAACACTGTATGCGTGCTCCATCGCCTGCTCGGCCGAAGGGGTACAGCTGCCGAGCGGCCAGTATTTCGTCAACATGCTGCTGGCGAACGTAAGCAAGCACAATGTCACGCGGTATATCTATGAAATCGACCGACTGGCCCAGGATATTGCCGGCGGGTTCATCGCAACCCTTCCGAGCCAGGCAGACTTGGAAAGCCTGGAAGTCGGCAAATACGTAGAAAAATACTTCAAAGGCGTCGATGGCGTATCGACGGCAGACCGCATGCGGGTAGCCCGTCTGATCGAAGTCATGACAGGAGGCACGGCACTGGTAGAAAGCATGCACGGTGCCGGCAGCCCGCAGGCCCAGGAAGTTATGTACTCCAAACTGGCAAATCTGGAAGCGAAGAAGAAAGCAGCTCTCAAGATTGC
>NZ_QSFA01000014.1 GCF_003467125.1 Megasphaera sp. AM44-1BH | reverse complement strand
ATAACGTATTGGCTTCCCATTCTCCCAGGTTCCTGAGATAAGCAGAGAACCACATTTGAAGGAGCGCAGTGACGCGCAAATGTGTGTGAATCGCTTATGCCGGAACGCAGTGCCCATTCGCAGCTCCTTTTCAGAGATAAAGGAATATCGTGGTTTCGGCGAAAGCAGAGAACCACATTTGAAGGAGCGCAGTGACGCGCAAATGTGTGTAGGGGCTCATGGCCAGGGGACTTCTTCTGTCTGCCTCACCGGCTATAGCATCATCTACAGCGTTGTCGTCTATCGATGTAGCACCGCTACGCCTCTTTCCTCCGCCTTGTATCTGACACCATAGCCGATGATTCCGATGCAAAGCGCCCCCGTCGTGAGCCCTCGCTTATACCGGAATGCAGTGCCCATTCGCAGCCCCTTTTCAGAGATAAAGGAATATCGTGGTTTCGGCGAAAGCAGAGAACCGGGTTGGCAAAATGCCGGATGTTATGATGGGCACACCATAACATCCGGCATTTTACATATACGATTATATTTTATGCTTACAGTTTTCAGGTGCAAAAGCTGGCTTAAAGCGCAGTGTAGTATTGCTCTCCCTGAATGGAATTAGCTGGTTCATAGTGCCGTGTAGCATGGCGTCCCCGTGAGGGGAAGCTGGCGCCAACGGCGTCTGAAGGGGTTTTTTATCGTTTGCGTCTCAGTATCTGAGTCCGAGGATGTGGTACGTCGGACTGGCTTCGTTCCCATGCGGATAAACGGACTCATGAATAGGACTCACTATTGAAATAAGGCCCCTTCCCCTCGCGGGGACGGCAAAGACTCACTGTCCGTCGCACCGGCTCAACCTGCTGGCAGCTGCCTTCCCACGCACTGCGGCCTTTCAACAGCTATCCGCTGGCCGCTGACTGCTGCCCTTCCCGGTCTGCGGCTTTTTTCCTACTTCAGTGTCAGGAGGAGTGCCATTTTAAAGTTGCTGTCGGCCTGAACAGCGTGACGGCCACCGGCGGCGAATTTGATCGTTTCCCCTTTGTGGATGGTTACAGGTGTACCTTCGTAGGTGATGGTGGCAGTGCCGTCCAATGCGAATACCAGTGCTTCGCCCGGTGCGGCGTGTTCTGAAAGGCCTGTGCCAGCAGCCAGGCTCATGACGACGAATTTCAATTTCGGATCGGAAATGATGTCCATGTTGATGATTTTTCCTTCCTGATAGGGAACGAGATTGGCGAGCTGGAATACTGTGCCTTCTTTGATGATGTTGTTCATAATAGATTCCTCCTGTAATGTCAATTCACTGTAAATCGTATCTGTATCGGCCTTCATGCCAATGGGAATATGCCGTGGTGTCAGGACACTTTCTCCGGCATGTAGAACCTGAAAGATGCCGTCCGGCGTATATATGGTCAGTGTCCCCGCCAGTACGTACAGCCATTTGGGATAGGCATAGCTTTCGGCACTGATGTCCGTATGGGCGGCCATAGAAAAATAGGAAAAGGTATATCCATTTTCCTGGAATTCCTGACTGGAAATGGTGCATCCAGGAACAGGTGTATTTTCCTGTGTAATAGAAAAGATTTTTCCTACCGGTTCTTTCATGGTATCACCTCTTTAGTAAATTAATTCTGTACATAGTATACGTAATTTTTTATGATTTATCCGTTGTTTTTCTAACGGGGCAGGTACAGTTTCCCGCTTACTTTTTAAGATTTGTTGACTAAAAAACAGTTATGGTACGTATATTTTTTTATTATAACACGCAATATGTTTTAGAATGATTAAATTAATATGATATAATATATAACATTAAAGTTTGAAAATCAATCTATTTGTTATATTTATAATACTATTTGCATTATTTATCACAGAAATGTGTGCGTATTCAAGGATGTAGTTATCATTGGTTTTTGAGTAGGTGAAATATCATGAATAAAATCTTTAAAGTCATTTGGAGCAAGGCCCGCTCGGTATGGGTTGTCGTATCGGAAATCGCAAAAAATCACGGATCAAAAGATGGGGGAGTTCATGACAGACGCAACCGCTATGTCTGGCTGACCAGGGCTATAACATTGGCACTGGTGCTGGGGAGTACAGCCGTAGTCCCCGCCTATGCGGCTGCCGGGGAGAAAGTCCAGTATGGTAGTGTTACTATCGGAGATTATCCTCACACCCAGGGAGATTTATTTGTTTATGGGACCAGCAAATTTTTCGAGACTCTATTGTTCAATGATGGAGAATTTGCTTATGACAGCCAGAAACATGGCTTTAGTTTTGGCAAGGCCTAATACAATAGCAAACTGTACAATTATTCCATTGCCATTGGCGCCATTGGCGATACTGGAGAAGGCAGTGACTACAGCATCGTTTTGGGGCGCAATGCTTCCGGTAAATGGACCTATGATGTAATCATCGGCAATAAGGCCTCTGCGGAAAAGGCCAACGCTGTTGCTATCGGGAAGAGTGCATCTTCCCAGGGGAATTCTTCCATAGCCCTGGGTGAATCGGCACATGCTACGGTAGAAGATGGCATGGCCATCGGCCATTCTTCTGAATCCACCATGGGAGGAGCCCTCGCTTTCGGGAAAGAGGCCAAAGCCCATGGAACGGATGCCGTAGCCATCGGGACCGGGGCCCAGGCGAACAATAATCCCTATGGAATCGCCATCGGGGAAAATGCCATCGTGAATAATCAGGGTTCTATTGCTATTGGGCAGGACAGCTCTTCGGACCATCCCTATGGGATTGCCATCGGGGGCAATAACGTGGGAGAAAAGGGTGCCAACGCCAATGGGACGTATTCTATTGCATTGGGAGCCGATTCTCTTGTCAATGGAGCTGAAGCCGGTGCAGCCATCGGTTATGGTGCTAAAGTAGATGGATCTGACGCCAAGGACGGTGTAGCCCTGGGGGCTTACTCGGTGTCCAATTGGGCTACCCAAGCGGGAGTCCAAGGATATCTGCCTTGGGAAGGTTCCAATACAGGAAATATTCAGAGCAGTGTCTTCCGGAGTGCCATTTCTTCTCCAATCTGGAAATCCACTACAGCAGGGGTCTCCATTGGGGATACTACTAGCGGAGATAAATCGAAATGGAAATTCTGTAGTTATTGATGGCAATGGCGGGACGGTGACCATCGGTAATGGTACCAGCGGTCACCAGACGGTGACTATCGACGGCAACAACGGCACCCTCAGCGGCCTCACCAACAGGACCATCGACGCACAGGACTTTGCTACCAAGGGCCGGGCCGCCACGGAAGAACAGTTGAAACAGGTGGCTGACAATGTAAGTGACCTGAAGAAGAACAATTCCGACTTCCAGCTGGTGGGAGAAAAGGACAAGGAAGGGAACTACACCGGGGACTACAAGGTTTCCGATGACAATAAGGTGAAACTCCATGTACAGGATAAGATGCATCCGGACCAGGTGAAGGATATCACCATCGACAACGTTGCCAAGGCTTCGGATCTGGGAGATGTATCCAAGATCAGCGAAGATATCCGGAACAAGGAAAACAACAATGTGGTGGATGCCCTGAACAACCTGAATGAAAAGGTGAAGGATGCGGCCAACGGCAGCTGGGAAAGCCAGATTGATGGCAAGACGGTGAAGAAGATTAAGGCCGGCGACGTCCAGAACTTCACCAGCGGCGACAATATCGAACTGTCTAACGACAACGGTGCCATCAAGATTTCCACCAAGAAGGAGGTATCCTTTGACAAGGTGACTATCGGCAGCGGGGACAGTAAGATGACCCTGGACAAAGACGGTATCCAGACTGGCAAGGTCAAAGTATCCAGCAGTGAAATCAACGCCGGCGGCAACCAGATTCATGGCGTAGCCGACGGCAAAGAAAAGGATGATGCGGCCACCGTCGGTCAGATTGCGAAAGTGGCAGATGCTGCAGGAGAAGCCATCAACAGCCGGGGCCATCACCTCAGTCGCCTCGATACGCGCATCAACCGCATCGGTGCCGGCGCTGCGGCTCTGGCAGCACTTCATCCGGATCCCAATGGCGACGACTCCTGGAGTATTTCTGCCGGCATCGGCAATTACCGTAATTCTACGGCAGCGGCTATTGGCGCCTTCTACCGGCCCAATGACAATATGATTGTCAGCATGGGTGCGACCGTGGGAAATGGCGAAAACATGATCAATGCCGGTGTCACCGTGGGGATCGGCAGTGGTGTCAACCGCGGACCTGTTTCCAAAGCTGCGCTGGTACGGGAAATCTCCACGCTCAAACAGGAAAATCAGGCAAAAGATGCCGAAGTAAAGAATCTGAAGAATCAGGTACAGGAACTGCAGAAACAAAATCAGGATACGCAGGACAAACTCAATCGTATTATGGAAAAATTAGGCCTGAAATAATGTACCTGGCGACAGGGGCTGTCTCTATGGCAGCCTCTGTTTTTTTACCGCAGAAAGTCATCATTTACTCACCTGTACCCTACACAAGCTGCTTATTTTTGCGTATAATATACCTGTTGTTTTGTGCAGGTAAAGGAGGTTCCTCTTGGAAGAAAATATACTATTTGATATATGGACCATTGCCCAGGTCGTTCTCATCGATCTGGCACTGGGTGGCGATAATTCTATCGTCATTGGCATGGCGGCAAAAAATCTGCCCCATCATTTACAGAAGAAGGCCATTTTGTACGGGACCGGCGGGGCTATCGTCCTGCGTTTCCTCATGGCGGCTGCTGTCGTCTGGCTGCTGCAGATCCCCTATCTTAAGACCGTCGGTGCTATCCTGCTGGTCCTTATTGGTATTAAACTCATCGGAGCCGATGATGATGAAAATATCCACGTAGAAGCCAAAGATTCCCTTTTTGCGGCTGTGCGCACCATTATTGCCGCCGACGCTCTCATGAGCCTCGACAACGTACTGGGAATCGTCGGTGCTACTGGCGGACACCTGGGCCTTCTAGTGATGGGCATGATGATTTCCGTCCCTATCATCATCTTTGGCAGTACCATCGTCATTAAAATCATGAACCGTTTTCCCATACTGGTCTATATTGGCGGGGCTATTCTCGGCTGGGCCGCCGGCGGGATGCTGGCAACGGACCCGTATTTTCCCTATGGGAAAGGGAATGAAATGGTGATTCAGGGCATATTGGTCGCTATTACCCTGGCAGGAGGATTTCTCTGGAAACAGAGAAATGACCGGAAACAGAAAGACCGCGGGTAGCCCGGCATTCTGGTTGCGATGGCTCTGGCAGACTGTTATAATGATAGACAGAGAATGAGTGGCTATAATATACATATTATATTATAGAAAGGGTCTGATACGTATGTTAACGGGAGTTCCCGGCATTTTATCGCCAGACATGCTGAAAGTTCTTTGTGAAATGGGCCATGGTGACAGTCTGGTCATTGCAGATGGTAATTTCCCTGCCGAATCGGTAGGAAAGAATGCTATTGTCCTCCGGGCAGATGGACACGGCGTCCCCGAATTGCTCGATGCCATCCTTACCATGATTCCCCTGGATCAATATGTCGAAAAACCGGTTCATCTCATGGAAGTTGTACCCGGTGACCCTGTCGAAACCCCTATCTGGGATACGTACAAGGAAATCATCGGCCTTCACGACGAACGGGATAGCGATGTCATCGGAATCTATGAACGATTTGCGTTTTATGAAGAAGCCAAAAAGGCATATCTCGTCATCGCTACCAGTGAAATGGCACAGTATGCCAACGTCATGATTCAGAAGGGCTGCGTCCTGGCAGAAGGCGTCAGCAAACCTAAAGACATGGCTAAATAATGTAAATATTTCACTTGACTTTTGTTGTGAATATGGTATTATATACAAGTCAGGTGACGGGGCGTAGCGCAGTTTGGTAGCGCGCTTGGTTCGGGACTAAGAGGTCGCAGGTTCGAATCCTGTCGCCCCGACCATATTTACACATTGGGTGTTGATCCCGACAGCACCGTGAAAACTTCATAGAGTGCAACAATGTGTAAGGCATGGAGAGGTGTCCGAGTGGCTGAAGGAGCATGATTGGAAATCATGTGTACGGCTACAGCTGTACCGAGGGTTCAAATCCCTCTCTCTCCGCCAAAAGCAATGAAACGGCTCTGTACGATATGTAGCGATACATAAATCGCTTAGTACAGGGCCGTTTTCGTGTTTATGAAGGTTTTAGTTCTATAAGAAATGGGTATAGCCCAACTACAAAAGTTGGACTATACCCTATTATTTTATCTTCTTGCGTTTTCACATCATGATATTCGTTGAATATGAGTAAGACATAATCGTGAAAGAGAGAGGATACCAATGAAAGAATGATTATTTTTTTATATCGATTATCTGATTTTTCAATATGTAATTTTGTAATATAATAGAACAATATATTAGCATAAAGAAACGAAATGGCAGGGCGCCATTTGTCTGATTCTATTTTTTCAGTGATGCTGTATTAGCGTGCCGATATGCCAAATTCGTATATTATAAAATAAATAGATTTTATTTTGAACGCTGCGTTTTTTATAATTATGTTTTATTTTATCATTCAATAAAATAAATTTAACATTACGAAAAATCATGGACTTATAATAGATTTTGTTATATAATATGGGCGATAAAAAATAAGAAAAACAAATTATAATTTGATAATTAATATTCGTTACAGACATGATGTTTTGACGGAGTATGGGGGGATATTTTGGTGAAAAGGAGTCACAACAGAAAGATTAGGATCATCATAGCAGCTGCTGTTTTAGGAGCTGCTCAAGCTGTCTGTATACAAGCGGCTGCTCCGGCTGGTCTGCCGGAAGGACTGCGGGATACGCCACGCAAGGCCGATGCAGGCATGCTGCAGAATGAATGGCGGGACCGGCAGCGCACGCTGACCGTTCCTGAAGCATCGAAAGATGTCAAGGTACAGACGCCGGAACAGGGGACTTCTCCGGCTGTTGAGGGAAAAGAGGTCACCGTTCCCGTCCGGGAGTTCAAGATTACCGGACAGGATATCTATTCCGAACAGACGCTGCAGGCACTGCTGGCAGATAATAAAGGAAAAGACCTCACCTTTGCCCAGCTGCAGGGCGGGGCTGATGTACTCACGAAATATTTCCGTGACCACGGCTATATTGTCGCCCGGGCTTATCTGCCGCAACAGCAGATAGACCAGGGGATTGTGACCTATGTCGTTCAGGTGGGCCGGCTCGATGGGGTAACTGTTGAAAATCATACGAAAATCAACGATGCAGCCATCCAGCGGCAGATCGGATTCCTGAAAAAAGGCGATTACGTTACCCGGGCCGGACTGGAACGGGCCGTCTGGCTCCTGTCAGATCTGGCTGATGCAGACGCCAAAGTAACGCTCAGCCAGGGAAGTGAACCGGGAACGGTCCACGTACTGCTCGATGTCGATCCATATAAAACAAAACATGGTCTGGCAACGGCCGATAACTATGGCAGCCGCTCCATGGGGTACAACCAGTACGGTGTCAATTATGATTTCACCAATCTGGCCCACGAAGGGGATCATCTGAATACGGGCATTGCTACTTCCGGCCGCAAGATGTTCGACTGGGGTGCCAATTATACGATTCCTGTCCTGACCGATGGCTTGCGCATGACCGTCGGTTACAACGTCATGAGCTATGATCTGGGCGATGAATTTTCTTATCTGGACGGGGTAGGCCAGTCCCGCGTGGCTTCTATCGGATTTGATTATGCTATTCAGCGCAGCCGGCTGCACAATTTTTATGCCGGCATCGGATACGAACACAGCCGCATGAAAGATGAATACCGCCTGTGGGATGCAACCTATGGAGATAAGACGGGTAACGCAGCCGTGTTCTCTCTGTACGGGGACAGCCAGGATAATGAAGGGTTCACGAACTGGCGTGTCGATTATAAATGGGGACACATCACCAATGATGCACTGTATAATTCGTCCAATCCTTTTGTTCCGCTTCTGGCCAACAGCCCCCGGACGACCGGTACATATGAAAAAATGCGGGGCCATATCGAACGGCATCAGAATATCAACAGCCGCCTGTATCTCCTCCTGACAGCACGGGGCCAGTACGCTTTTTCCAACCTGGATTCGTCCGAACATTTCTATCTCGGCGGGCCGTACGGCGTACGGGCTTATCCGACCAGTGAAGCCTCCGGCGATACGGGATATCTGACACGGGCTGAACTGCGCTGGCAGCTGCCTCTCAAGAAGAACGACCAGCAGCTGCAGCTGGCCGCTTATCTGGAACACGGCGGCATCTGGATCAATAAAGACAGCAGTCTGAATCCTAGTGCCAAAAACCACCGCAATCTGCAGGGCATCGGTCTGGGGCTTATCTGGTCCCGTCATGAAGACTGGTTCGTCCGGGCTGATTATGCCTGGAAACTGGGTTCCGAAGAACCGGTCAGCGATACGCGCCATAGCAATGGACAATTCTGGCTCCGCACGGGCGTATATTTCTAAGAAATATGTATATATAAGAAAGGAATGAAGCGGATATATATGAGATATAGAAATAGAAACCAATGGAAACACCGGCTGACGGGCATGGTCCTTCTGGCCATGGCGCTGGGCGGCTCTGTACAGGCTATGCCTTCGGGTGGAACCATCCGGTCCGGCAATGGGTCCATTGTAGAACAGGGACAGACGATGACGGTCCAACAAAATAGCAACCGCATGGCTATCGACTGGACGCAGTTTAATATAGCTAAAAATGAAACAATTCGTTATGCACAGCCCGATAAGAATGCCGTAGCGCTGAACCGGGTAACCGGCGGCCAGCAGTCCCTGATCGAAGGGAACCTGAATGCCAACGGCCATATTTTTCTGGTCAACCCCAACGGTGTTGTATTTGGTAAAAATGCCAGCGTTGATGTAGGAGGACTCGTCGCCTCGACGGCCCGTCTCGCCGATGACACGATGAATCACTTCGGCAGCAGCCAGGATTCCCTGAATCTCGCTGTCGATAATGAAAACAATGCGGCTGTTATCAATGAAGGAATCATCAAGGCCCAGGGCGGTCTGGTCGCTCTTCATGCGTCAAACGTAGAAAACAGCGGTACCATTACTGATGACGGCGGTACGGTAGCTCTTACGGCAGCAAAGAATCTGAATCTGTCCAGTGATGCTGATGGGAAACTGAATTTCACTGTCGATGGTACTCTGGCACGGGCACAGTCTCTCAACAACGGTACGCTCAAAGCCGATGGCGGATACGTCGTCATGACGGCTAAAAGTGCTGGCGATGTCCTGAGCACGGTCGTCAACAACAGCGGTACTATCGAAGCTAAGACGTTGCGTAAAAATGAAAAAGGCCAGGTCCTTCTCGACGGTGGGGACAATGGACAGGTCGAAGTCAGCGGTACCCTTGACGCTTCCGGTACGGAAGAAGGGCAGGATGCCGGCAATATCAAAGTCATCGGCCAGAAAACCGTCGTCCACGACAATACCAATCTTCTGGCAAAAGGTGATAATAACGGCGGCAAAATTGAAACTTCTGGCGACGTGCTGAATCTGGGAAATAGTCTGAATATCGACGCAAAAGGGATAACCGGCAAGGTCGGGGAATGGTTGCTGGATCCGCTGGACGTAATCATTGCTGATAACGATCCTACAACGACAAGCAATTATGAAAACTCGGAAAAGAAAACCGCCGCGAATTCTGATTTCACCAATGGCAGTGCCTCCATCGGCTACAACGACCCCGATGCCACCACAGCCAATGCGTCTTCCGTCAACAGCGCCGTGACCTGGATTTCTACTGATATGGTGGAAAAAATGCTGAATGCTGGCACGAATGTGACCATCCAGGCAGCGGCCACTAACGGATCGGCCAATATCATCGTCAAAAATGACATCGATAAGACGGCAGGAGACGATGCGACCTTTACCCTGGACGCTATGCGGAATATCACCGTCAACGGCAACATCACTTCTACGGCGGGCAAGTTGAATGTGGTCCTGAATGCGGACAGCAACGGGGACCAGATTGGTGCCGTGATCATCAATGCAAATATCAACACCAATGGCGGGGATTTTACCTCCGCTTCCGGCGGGACGGTGAAATATACCAGTGATTCTGCCAATACCAAAGGGTATGGAAAAGGAACCCTTACGGGCAAGACAGATCCTGCGGGTCATACGGTCGGTACCTATTTTGGACATGTGGACAGCAGTGGTACAGCGGATGGGGCAAAGGATGACCGGCTGATCAAGACCAGCGGCGGGAAAATCACCCTTAACGGGGAAATCGCCATCGGCCTCAACGGGGGAACTTTGACCCTGGATTCCGGGGGAGGAGATGTGACGGCCACCGGGATCATCAACTCCGGGAACAGCTACGGGGCCTATGTGTATGGCACTACTACCTGGGATGAACTCACAGCTGATAAAGTCAATGAATATCTGACTTCCGATACGGTTCCGGCTTATCATTATCAGGGGGTTAATTATGTAAAGAATGCAGATGGCACCTATAAAACGACAACGGATACAGCGGACTTTTCCAATGGAGAGCCCCATTATACCTTTGATAAGGAAACGGATACCCAGAATATCCGCTGGCTGGGAGACGGCAGTTCGACAGCTGTCAGTGTAACAAAGGGAAAAGGATACTCTTCTGTAATTATTACGGAAGGAAAAATGTCCACGAAGGAATATTTACAGTACGTGGCAGTCTCAGATCCAGAAGGCTTTTTAAGCAGATATATGACCTCTGACCCTACTATTACAGTTGGGAGTACTTCTTATACATTGACGGTAGGTTCTGTCAATGTCAATGGGGTTTCTAATAATGCACTGGGTTATAAGGTGGGAAATAACTTTACCGCTTTGACACAGGCGCAGATTCAGAGCCTGGCGGATAGTGCACTGACATTTGCGAAGAACAGCACGGATACAACGAAAATGAATAACGGAAGCACTGCTTATACAAATTTAACCAATGATATCAAGCAGCTTATTGCCAGCAACTGGTTTGTATCCGAATCGTTGGCCAAATACAACCCGAAAACAAAAACGTATAATGAAGGTAAATCGGCTGTAGGAGATTCCTATCTGGCTACCATTACGACGGTGCTGGAAAACTCTCTGACCACGCCAAACGGACAGCAGTATCTCTGGGTAGGCGGTCGTGGGTCCGGTGTACTGAATAAAACAGGATCCACGAATAATGACAAACTGTATCCGTACTCTTACTGGGGTATGCCGGATGATCCAACTTATCAGGACGGCATGTACTGGGTTACTGGTCCGGAAGGAGAAGCCAACAATGGAAAAGGCACCCAGTTCTACAGCAATGCCGGTTCTGACTGGAGTACGGTATCATTAGGCAGTGATGGGAAGACCTATACGTATAACAAGGGAAGCAATGTATATGGCTATGTGAACTGGGATACCTGGACCGACAAGGCAACGGCAACGGATAAAAAACGTGTCGATGTTACCCGTTCCCAGCCGGATAATAGTTCCCCTTTCCTGACCGTAGGGTATGGTACTCATGGCAAATGGGATGATGGAGCCATGGGTGGTGCTACTACTGTAGGTTTTGTCAAGGAAACCAACCTGGCTAATTCCAGTCTGAATATCAGAGCTGGAAGCGGTACAGTCAGCCTGGAAGGAGACATTGGTAAATCGAAGGCATTGGATACGGTGAACATCGAAAGCACCGGGGCTGTGACTGTAGGAACTGACAATACCAACGTTACTAATTATTATCATGGTACCATCTATGCAGACCATGGAGTCTACATTTCTGGCGGCACTGTAAACGTTGGCGGGGAAATCCATTCCGGCACTACGGATACCACTTCTTCTGCCAGCGACATCGCCACCCGTACTGATGGGTATCAGAACACTGCCTTCCAGCTGGACAGTGTGACCATCCAAGCGGCCGGTGATCTGACAGTCCACGGGGTGGAATCTAACGGGTATACCGACAGCAATAACACCCTGAACGGCGGGAAGATCAGCCTCACTTCCACCGGAGATAAAGGCCGGATCACTCTGGGGGCCGGGGTGGACTACAATGGGAATGCCACCGCTGGCACACTGGCTGCAGCCAGTGCCGCAGCAGGGGCCGTGGTAGTAGATGCTCAGGGCAGCCAGGGCTCCCTGGTCAACAGCATCACTGGCACAGATGCCATCACCACCGGCAGCGGCGGTACCTGGCAGGTCTATGTGAATTCCCCCAGCGACTACGGTACCAGCCTGGGCGATAACCTGATCAGCGGCACCAATGCCCAGTGGACCGCCAAATCCGATGCCAACAGCACGGTATTCGGCAACAGTTCCGGCAATACCCTTACGGACTATAAGGATACCAGCAGCAACAAGTTCATTTTCCAGGTGACTCCGGTGATCACCATTTCCGGGGGTAGCCAGCAGAAGACCTACGGGGATACCCTTACCGATGACCAGCTGCGGAATCTGCTGAGCACCTCGGCCACCTATAAGGATTCCAACGGCAGCAATATCGATGTGACCCAGTTCAGCAATTTCAAGGAAGCCGACTATCTGACCTACGTGACCAGTTCTGATGGGACAAAAACCGGAACGGATGCTGTGGCTGTTTCCAGTGATGGGGCGGCAGCAGGGGCTACCCGGACCCAAGGGGACGAAGACAAGACAGCTTCTGATGGGAAAAAGGCCTTCTATATATTCCATGTGGATGAAAATGGGGCCAAGGCGCTGAACGGGTATGACCTGAAAACGGTCAATGGGGATATCGAAATTCTCCGGAAGACCTTGACCATCAGCACCGATGGCACCCAGACCTACGGCAATACTGCAGTGACCAATGGGACGCCTTCTTACGACAAAACCCAGCTGGTGAACGGAGATACGCTGGGCGATATCCAATATACCATTGCCACCGACGGCAGCTATGCGGACAGCAAAGGCAGCAACGATACGGCACATGTAGGCAAGTATGAAGACCAGTACCTGACTTCCAGTGCAGAGGTAAAGGCCAGTGACGGCAGCGATGCTTCCGCCAACTATGAGGTCACCGGCAGCGGCACTATTACTGTTACTCCGGCTGATCTTTACCTGACGGTGGGGGATGTGTCCACTACTTATGGGACGGCCTTCAACACGGACAAGTATACCTACACCATTGATACGGCAAAAGGCGGACTGGTGAACGGGGATAGCCAGGCTTCCGTTCTGGGGGACAGATTCCTCAACTACACCAACACCGGGGCGAAAACCGATGCCGACAATGACAAGGTGAAGACACAGAATGCCGGGACCTATGCACTCCAGGGGGCTGCCAGCAAGGATCTCTCTGACTATACCGTCCACATCACCAATGGGAAATCCACGGTGGAAAAGGCCAAACTGACCCTGAAAGTAGGGGATACGAGCACGACCTATGGGTCGAATGATTGGACCCCTTATACCTATACCCTGTCCGGCAACGCCAATGGAGATTCAGAGGACGACGTAAGGAACAATCAGATTGAAGTTTCCTATTCTAATGGCGGAGAAAAGGCTGATTCCAGCAATTCCGATGTCAAGACCCAGGATGTAGGAGACTATGATCTGACAGGGACGTTTACCCTGAAGGGTGATACGGCTAAGAACTATGAAATCGATAAGGAAAACTCTGATTTGACTGGTACGGCCACGGTAAACAAAGCCACAGTGAAGGTGAAGCTCAACGATGTATCCACTACTTATGGTACGGCTTTCGATACCAGCAAGTACGGCTACGATGCCAACAATATAAAAGGCCTGACCAACGGGGATGGTACCGATGTGGTGACCAACGTTCTGGACGGAACCTATGGTACCGGCAACATCACCTATACCAATACTGGCGACGCTTCTGAAGCAGAAAAACAGGCTGGCAAAGTAACTAAAACGGTGAATGGCGGGCGCTACTATTTGCAGGGAACCACTTCCCAGACGCTGAATAACTACAATATTGAGATTGAAGATGGCAATGCTGCCATCGACAAGGCCACCCTCCATTTGTCCACTGGCGACTATACGGAAGCCTATGGGGATGCCGGGGCAGTTCAGAAGGATCTGGATAGTGCGACTACGGTCAAAGGCGAAAAGAACGGGGACAGCCTGGCTGAACTGACGTCTGAAATCGGTATCACCAACACATCCGGTGCTCTTGTAAGCAAGGACCGGACCAACGATGTAAAGTACAAGATGGATGGCAGCCTGGACAGCTATGGCATTACGACGGACTTCAACAAGTCCCTGGACAACTACGAAGTGGTGCTGGATAAGAAAGGTTCCGTTACTCTGACGCCAGTAGCCATCAAGGTCACCAACGATATGATCCAGACCTACGGTTCGGACAAGAGGACCTTTACGGAATCGTCCAATCCCAACCTGGTGAACGGGGATACTATTTCTACCGACGGCCTGACGATGACGCCGAAGGCTGGCGGAGCGTACGAAACCAACCGGGCTGGCCGGACTACGGCCGATGCCGGGACGTACTACAATGACCTTGAATCGGATGGTGGTGGTATTGTCCATGAAAATGGCAGCGATGCCCGGAAGAACTACATTGTCACCATCGAAGGGGATATCATCGTAAATAAAGCGCCTCTCCGTATTGATACGGATGACGTATTCACTCCGTACGATGTCGTACGGACGACCCAGTCCCGCGTTACGGGCCTGACCAATGGGGACCAGCCGGGAGGTCTGAACTATGATTATGGCGATTATGGTCATGGCTATCTTAATGGTAATACGCGGACAAACTGGCCGGGTACGTATTCCTTCGGGATCTTGCTCAGCGGCCCTGATTTTCTGAAGAATTATCTCGTTTCCGGTGGAGACGCGACATTGCAGATTGTCCAGACCAAACCGGATATTACGAATCAGGATGTCTGGAACCGTGATGGTGGCCGGCCGCAGCACAAAGTAGAAGTCTCTATGCCGATTTTCCGTGTTAAGGACAATACAGTAAAACAGTATGGCACCTATGGTGTTTCCCAGGCGGGAGAAACGACGAAGCTTTCGCCGACGGGCATGCGCCTCACGGAACCGGTACAGCCGCAGCTGCACAACCGTTCTATCAAAACGAACCTGCAGACAGAAGATGGCAGTGGTATGTTCCGTCTCGATTATGATGGAGTAACCCTGCGGATTTATCCGCTTGATGACGGGGCACAATACGTCGTCAAAGCCGGTGATGCAAAGAAAAACGTAGCACTTTCTGAAAAGGCAATCCACGCAGCCTTTACAGAAATGGGCCTCGACCTCGTACGGCTCAAAGGTGTATATGTATATTTTGCGGATCCTGTCGTATAGTAGCAATAACGAAAACTGCCGCACGAAGCAGATGATTTGCTTCGTGCGGCAGTTTTCATTAGTTTAATGATTATCCTTTGTAGATGAGATTGATGAGTTTCATCGTGACTTCATAGGATTTTTCCAGACTGGGAAGGGGCAGGAATTCATAACGGGAATGGAAATTCAGGCCGCCTGTAAAGTAGTTTGGCGTGAGGATACCTTTGGTGGAGATAAAGGAACCATCCGTACCACCGCGCATGGCAATGGGTTTGGGCTGAATGTTCAATTCCTTGAATGCATCGAAAATGTAGTCGATGGCCTTGTGATTGTCATCGGTAATCGCATCGGCAATATTGCCATAGGTATCTTCCATTTCGCAGGTGATGGCAGCCCGCGGTTCCATCTGTTTCAGCTTTTCTACGTTGGCAGCAATACGCCGTTTCTTTTCTTCGTATTTTTCTTTGCTGTGGTCGCGGATATTGAGGCTGACGACGGCTTTGGACTGGTTGGATTCTACGGCCTGGCACCAGATGTATCCTTCTTTTCCTTCTGTGCATTCCGGCGTTTCGCTGCGATCGAACATATTGATGAAATCGCAGGCCAGGAGCGTCGGATTGACCAGATTGCCTTTGGCGCTCATGGGATGGGCGCTGACACCGTGAATGGTAACCGTAGCCGAACCGGCGTTGAATGTTTCATAGACGATTTCTCCGAGAGCGCAGCTGTCTATAGTATAGGCGAAATCGACAGGGAATTTGGAAAAGTCCATATTCTTCGATCCGAAGAGACCACATTCTTCGTCGGGGACAAAGGCGACGTAGATATCGCCGTGATACAGGTCCGGATGGGTAGTCAGGGTGTGTAGTGCCGTCATGACGTTGGTGATGGCGGCTTTGTTATCTGCCCCGAGGACACTGGTGCCATCTGTCGTGATCAGGTCCTGACCGATATAGTCGCGCAGTTCCGGATGGTCGCTGACGGTCATGACGATATTTTTATCTGCATTGAGGACGATGTCGCCGCCGTCGTAGTGTTCGACGAGCTGGGGATGTACGACAGGTGACAGGTCTACATCGACCGTATCCAGATGGGCACAGAAGCCGACGGCGGGAATCTTGCGGTCGCAGCCCGGTTCAGTATGGGCAGGGAGACGGCCTGTGAGTACGCATTTATCTGACAGGGACAAATCGACGAGGCCCATGTCTTCGCATTCTTTCATGAGAGTACGGGCCATATCCCACTGCGATTCCGTGCTGGGGACCTGCGTGCCGCCATTGGGCTTGCTCTGGGACGGAATGCGGACGTACCGGCAAAAACGATGCATCATTTCTTCTTGTAATGGATTCATAGGATGGTTCCTCCTTTACTATATCCCGTTAGAACATCTGACGGGGATATACATAATCTGCCTGGAAGCCGAGAGGAATATTGAACCACCAGAAGAGGTACAACATGATGGTCAGGGCTACGAGCAGGGCACCGGTGTAGGGCAGCATCATACTGCTCAGGGTACCGACGCCGGTTTTTTTGTAATATTTCTGGCAATAAATGATAATCAGGGGATAGAAAGCAAACATCGGTGTGCAGACGTTGACGGCGGAGTCACTGACGCGGAATGCAGCCTGGGTAAGTTCCGGGGCAATGCCGACGGACATGAGCATCGGTACGAAAATCGGTGCCAGGATGGACCATTTTGCCGATGCCGATGTGATGAGCAGATTGAGGAGGGCAACGAAGACGATGACCCCGAAAATCGTAATCTGCGGCGGCAGAGCCAGAGATTTCAGGAATTCGGCACCGGATACGGCGATGAGAGCCCCCAGGTTGGAAGCACCGAAGGCATACATGAACTGGGCAGCGAAGAAATAGAATACGATAAGTTGTACCAATGTCTTGGTGATTTCTTCCATGGAGTGGGTGAAATCTTTGGAACTTCTGAATTTACCGCTGATGATGCCGTATACGATACCGGTGACGGCGCAGAGCATAAAGATAATAGCGACAATAGACTGCATAACCGGCGCTTTGAAGCTGGCCAGATTTCCCTGGGGATCACGCCAGATCGAGTCGGCAGGCATGAGGCTCAGGAAGAGGCCGGCAAGCATGGCGACGAGGACGAAGGAAGCGATATAGAAAGCGCGGTTTTCTTTGGGGGTAATAGCCGTCATGGCACTTTCCGATACGTCGATGTCTGTATCGAGGGGGCAGGCTTTCCAGCACCACGGTTCCGTGACTTTTTCCGTAATCCACCAGCAGGAACCGATGACGGCAAAGGTTGAACCGACAGCATAGAAATAATTGCAGAGGACATTGACTTCATAAGTCGGGTCGATAATCTGGGCTGCCATCTGGGTAAAGCCCTGGATGACCGGGTCGATGGCCGACGGCGTATAGTTGGCGGCAAAGGCACCGGCGATACCGGCAAAAGATGCAGCGACACCGGAAAGAGGATGCTTGCCCGATGCATAGAAGAGGTATGCTGCGATAGGGATAATGATCATGTAACCACTGTCCGGTGCCAGATGGCTGAGCATACCGACGACGATGACAATCGGTGTGAGAAGGAATTTCGGCGTGACCGTCAGGATTTTCTTGAGTCCCGTGTTGATATAACCGGACCCGTCAGCAATGCCGATACCCAGGGTAGCGACGATGACCATGCCGAGGGGCGGGAAACCGGAGTAATTGGTGACCATTTTGGTCATGAGAGTCACCAGGGACGCCGGGCTGAGCATATTGGTGATGGCAATCTGCTTGCCAGTCGCCGGGTTGACATAATCAAAGGTGAAATAGGAAAAAATCATGGAAACGATACAGGTGATAAAGAATGCGGCAATAAACAGCATGGTAATGTCGGGAATTTTATTGCCGATCCGTTCAATCCAGCCGAGGAATCCCCCGACTTTCTGGGGCTGTACGGTTTCAGGGGTTGTGTTTGGCATAGAAATAAGCACTCCTTCTTGTCTGTTGGATATCCATAGATGGGGTGCAGCTGCAATGCTATATATATACGATCGTAATCAGCGTCTTCAGTATACCATGTCCTATATAATAAGACAAATGTATGAAGCATAATTATGACAAGTATTATTTTTTAGAACATGCTTTTTAAAAATAAATTTAAACGTATAACCTATAACAAGTTTGTTTTAGAAAGAAAATTTTACATGAAATTTACAAAATTTAAAACGTAAAAATACGATAAAAATTATTTAACAATCGAAAGACTTTATGATTTATTTTTTATAAATAATAACTATAGAATAGCATAGAAAACAAAAATTAAAAAAGAAAAAACAAGATGAAAATGAGAAAAGACAGTTGCTCAAAGCTCCTTTTGTTTGGTAGAATAATACAGTTAAGGTGAATTTATTATGCATACCTGTGAGACAGGAGGAATATAGACGAAATGAAAAAAGAATTGATTCATTTGCAGGGTGTATCAAAGTCTTTTGATGGTCATCTCGTATTGGATGGCCTGGATCTGACGATTTATGAAAATGAATTCGTAACACTTCTGGGGCCGAGTGGCTGTGGAAAGACGACGACACTGCGGCTCATCGGCGGGTTTGAAGAACCTGACACAGGCGTTGTCCTGTTTGACGGACAGGATATCACTCATGTGCCGCCCAACCGCCGCCAGGTGAATACGGTGTTTCAGAATTATGCGCTGTTTTCCCATATGGATGTGGCGGATAATATCGCCTTCGGTCCCAAAATCCACGGCAAATCCCGTGAGTATATCAAAGATAAAATCCGCTATGCCCTGAAACTGGTCAATCTCGACGGCTATGAACATGCCAATATCGTCGATTTATCCGGCGGACAGCAGCAGCGTGTAGCCATTGCCCGGGCTATCGTCAACGAACCGCGGGTACTTCTCCTGGATGAACCGCTCAGCGCGCTGGACCGTAAACTGCGGCGCAGCATGCAGCTGGAACTCATAAAAATCAAAAAAGAACTGGGCATCACCTTTGTCTTTGTTACCCACGATCAGGAAGAAGCCCTGAGTATGTCCGATACGGTCGTCGTTATGAATCAGGGCTATGTCCAGCAGATCGGCACGCCGGAAAGCGTCTACAACGAACCGGAAAATGCTTTCGTAGCTGATTTCATCGGAGACAGCAATATCGTGGACGGGCTCATGGTCCATGACAAGCTCGTGCGCATCCAGGGGCTGGATTTTGACTGCGTCGATGTGGGGTTTGGCTGCAACCGCCCCGTCGATGTACAGATACGGCCGGAAGACATCGAACTCCATGAGGTCCGTGACGGGGCACTCAACGGCACGGTGACCAAGGTCATCTTTGAAGGGATGAATTACAATATCACCGTCCGCGCCGGGGAAATCGAATGGCTGGTCAAATCGACGCGGGTCTATCACCCGGGAGATGAAGTCAGCCTGTGGGTGGATCCCTTTAATATCCAGATTATGAATAAACCGGAATCGGAAGATGAAAGGGCGATGGAAAATGATTAAATCTGTGGCCATGCGCCATCTCTTTGCAATGCCCTTTCTCTTTTGGGCTGCGCTGTTTATTTTCGTTCCCCTCGTATTTGTCGGCTGGTATGGCCTGACTGGCGGTGACGGGCAGTGGAGTCTTTCCAATATTGCCGTCCTCCTGCAATGGGAATACGCCAAGGCTCTGGAGTTGTCTCTCCTGCTGGCGCTGGTGAGCACTCTGGTCTGTCTTCTCCTGTCCTATCCCCTCTGTCTGATCCTGACGGAGCGCAAGCGCAGCCATGGTGCCCTCATTTTCCTTCTGTTTATCCTGCCCATGTGGATGAATTCCCTCCTGTCTACTATGGCCTGGCAGACAATTCTTGAAAAAAATGGCATCCTCAATCAGTTTCTGCGTCTTCTGGCCCTGCCTGATGTGACGCTCATTAATACGCCGGCGGCTATCGTCATCGGCATGATATACAATTTCCTGCCCTATATGGTGCTGCCCTTGTACGTATCCCTTTCGAAAATCAATAGGAACGTCATCTTTGCAGCCCGTGATCTGGGGGCCAGTTCGTGGCAGACCTTTACGCGGGTTATCCTGCCGTTGTCTCTTCCGGGCGCCATCAGCGGGATTACCATGGTGTTCATTCCGTCCCTGACGACATTCTTTATCAGTGGTCTCCTAGGTGGCAATAAGGTGCTGTTAATCGGCAATATTGTCGAACAGGAATTCACTATGGCCTATGACTGGCATCTGGGGAGCGGGTTATCGCTGGTCCTCATGATTTTCATCATTATCAATATGGTGCTGACGGCCTATTTTGACCGCAGCGAAGGGCAGGTGAAGAAATGATGCGTCTCTGGAAAAAAGCCTACGTGGCCTTGATTTTCCTGTTTCTCTACGCCCCTATCGGCGTACTCATTGCCCAGTCGTTCAATGCCAGCCGCTACCGGGGGCACTGGACGGGATTTACCCTCCAGTGGTACGGCGAACTGTTTCAGAATGAAGGCATCCTGGAAGCCCTGCAGAATACGATTACCATTGGCTTGTCATCAGCGGCCGTAGCGACGCTTCTCGGGCTGGTGACCTGTCTGGCTCTGCGCGGCATGGGGCGGCGCCGCCGGTCGGTTCTTATGGGCATTGCCAATATTCCCCTCCTCAACGCCGATATCGTGACGGGGATTTCCCTCATGCTGCTGTTCCTGGGACTGGGACTGCGCCTCGGCTACGGCACCATCCTCATGGCCCATATCGTATTCAATCTGCCCTACGTCATTCTCTGTCTCATGCCGCAGATGCTGTCTCTGGACCGCAATTGCTATGATGCGGCCCGGGACCTGGGGGCGACGCCGTTTATGGCCTTCCGCCGCGTAGTCCTGCCGGAACTGCGGCCCAGCCTGCTGGCCGGGTTTATGCTGGCCTTCACTATGTCGGCTGATGATTTCATCATTACCCACTTTACCAAAGGTGCCGGAATCGATACGCTGCCTACGGAAATCTATGCCGAACTGAAACTGGGAATCCATCCGGAAATGTATGCCCTGTCTACACTGGTCTTTGTTTTTGTCCTGGTCTTTGCGTTTCTCCTGTTCTGGAACCGGAAACGCATGCAGATGGGGCAGTCGGCACATTAAGGGGGCGCTCACATGATAAAAAAATATATACTCTGTCTCTGCCTGGCCCTGGCGTGCCTTTTGACATTTTCCGGCTGCGGATTTCACGATGAAGAGGAAGCGGAAGGGGATAACGTGGTGTATGTCTACAACTGGGGCGACTATATCGATCCGGACACGCTGGAGCAGTTTGAAGAAGAAACGGGCATCCACGTCGTCATGGATGAATTCGATACCAATGAAAGCATGTATCCTCTGGTGGCAGCCGGTGCCGTGCGTTACGATGTCATCTGTCCGTCGGACTATATGATTCAGAAGATGATCAAACACGACCTCCTGCAGCCCCTCGATTTCTCCCGCCTGCCAAACGCCCGCCAGTATGTGGGACAGGCGTTTTACAAACAGTCGGAAACCTTTGACCCGGGAAATATCTATTCCGTACCGTACTGCTGGGGGACCGTCGGAATCTTGTACAACCGCACCATGGTCGATGATCCCGTAGATAGCTGGGATATTCTCTGGAATGAGAAGTATAAGAATGAAATCCTCATGCAGGATTCTCCCCGCGATGCCTATATGGTAGCCCTGAAACGGCTGGGCTATTCGCTCAATACGACCAATCCCGATGAAATCCGTCAGGCCCGGGACATGCTCATTGCCCAGAAACCGCTCGTCCAGGCCTATGGTATCGATGATGTAAAGGATAAGCTCGTCTCCGGGGAAGCCGCCATGGGTGTCATTTTTTCCGGGGAAGCATTGCGCATGATGCTGGAAAATGAAGACCTGGCTTACGTCGTACCAAAAGAAGGGACGAATCTCTGGATTGACTCCTGGGTCATCCCTAAAAACGCGGCCCATGTAGAAAACGCCCACGCCTTCATTGATTTTATGAGCCGGCCTGATATAGCCCTCAAAAACTTTGAATATCTGACTTATTCAACACCGAATACGGCCGTTCCGGAAATGGAAGAAGATGAAGATTACAAGGATAATCCCGTCGTATTCCCGCCGCCGGAAGTCTACGAAGGACAGGAAACGTATCAGGACCTGGGGGAAGAAGGCGACAAGATGTACAATGAAGGTTGGATACAGGTAAAAGTGTATTAAAACTGTGATACAAAGGATGGTATAATAAGAATATAGCAAAGGAGGGCGATGATGATGAAACAACACCTGAAAATAATGGCTGCCCTGGCCTGCCTCATGGGACTGGGCAGTACGGCTGTCATGGCAGCCAACTGGACTGATACGCTGCAGCAGCTGGCAAAGAGCGTGCCGGCAGTCGGACAGGTACTGAAGGGAACGGAAATACAGACTACGGTACCGGGGATTGCTGCGACGACGGAAACGACGACAACACAGAGTGGAACGGAACCGGCCGGGACAGCAAAGCCGGCTGTACAGGCGTCCCATCTGGAAGTCGTGCTGCTCATCGATAAGAGCGGGTCCATGAAAGGCCTGGAAGAAGATACGGTAAAAGGCTACAATTCCATGCTGGCCAAAGAACGGCAGTTGTCGGTGCCGACAAATGTGACGACCATCCTGTTCAGCAGTGATCACGAAATCCTGGCGGACCGTAAGCCGATTTCTGAGGTGCCCGATATGACCCTCGATTCGTATAAGGTCCGTGGCGCGACGGCATTGTACGATACTATTGGCGATGCCATTGAAAAGACCGAAGCCGTCAAAGGCATCGATGATACAGGCAGCAAAGTCCTGTTTGTCATCATCACGGACGGACTGGAAAACTACAGTCAGACCTATGACCAGGAAAAAGTCAGGAAACTGATTGATGCCCAGGAAGAAAAAGGCTGGGAATTCGTCTTTATCGGTGCCAATATGGATGCTGAAAAGGAAGCGGATACGATCGGTATCAAGAAAGAAAATGCCGCGACCTATGAAAACAGTGAAAAAGGCGTTCAGGCCAACTATCAGGCCGTATCCCAGATGGTACACAGCCTGGCTGCGACATCGAGCCTGGTCGGATCCCCCTGGAAAAATTCTATCGTACCGGGAAAATAGATGGATGCAGAAAAGAGAGTGCCCCGTGACCGTATCATGGTTCATGGGGCAGATTTTTTACTCCGTATCTGACTTTTTGACTTTAACCTTTTGACATTTGCGTTGGGAGGCGTATAATAATAGGTGAAAAGAAAAGTGCTATTTCGGTTTCCAAAAAGAGGAGATGGAATGCCATGAAAAGATTGACACACGAAGTACAAAAGAAAACGGTAGGATTGATTGTAGACCGCATTATGTCAGAAAAAAATCCGGAAGACCGGAGAAAGTCATTGAAACACTTGTCCTTTGTTATGGAACATCTTTTTGGCGACTTATTTGAAAAAGAATCCTTTGAAGAAGCCCGCCGTCTGATTGATGAAGATGGCAAATGGTTCCATTTTTTGGACCATGCGTTGAACACGCTCAACCCGAATATCGTCAAAACGGCTGTCATGGATCTGGGATTTGAATCCGGTTTTTATGGGCTCCGTGCCCGTAATGCCGCAAAAGCGAAATATCACTGTAATATCCCCTGGGCTATTCTTTTTGATCCGACCAGTGCCTGCAATATGCATTGTATCGGATGCTGGGCTGCCGAATACGGCCATACGCTGAATCTGTCCTTCGATGTGATGGATAAAATCGTGACCCAGGGCAAGGAACTGGGCTGTCATTTCTATCTGCTGACCGGCGGGGAACCACTCGTCCGCAAAGCCGATATCATCCGCCTCTGCCGTAAACATCCCGATTGCGAATTCCATGCGTTTACCAATGGGACCCTCATTGACGATGCCTTTTGTCATGAAGTGACCGATGTAGGCAATCTGAGCTTTTCCCTCAGTGTCGAAGGATACCGGGAAGTCAACGACAGCCGCCGCGGTGCCGGTCATTTCGATAAGGTCATGCATGCCATGGATCTGCTCCGGGAACACGGCATCGTCTTTGGCACGTCTATCTGTTACACCCGCAAGAATATTGAAACGGTTACATCCGATGATTTTCTCGACCTGCTGATCCGCAAGGGCGCTTATTTCACCTGGTATTTCCATTATATGCCCGTCGGTAACGACGCATCGCCGGACCTGATGCCGACGAAAGAACAGAGGGCCTATATGGTACGCCGTGTCCGCGAAATCCGCAGTGTCAAAGGCGGTAAACCTATTTTTGCCATCGATTTCCAGAACGACGGTCAGTATATTGACGGATGTGTAGCCGGTGGCCGGAACTATTGCCATATCAACCCTAATGGCGACGTGGAACCGTGTGTATTCATCCATTATTCCAGTGCCAATATCAAGAACCAGAGTCTGCTCGAATGTCTGCAGCAGCCTTTGTTTAAAGAATACGCCAAAGGCCAGCCGTTTAACCACAATCATCTGCGTCCGTGCCCGATGCTGGAAAACCCACAGTACCTGGCAGCTATGGTCAAACGGAGCGGGGCGAAATCGACGGATCTGATTTCGCCGGAATCGGCAGAACACCTGTGCGCAAAGTGTAAAGAATATGCGAAACAGTGGCAGCCTGTGGCAGATACGCTGTGGAAAGAAATCCAGGAAAAAGGAAAACACGATATAGAACAAAAGAAAGACCCCTTACCGAAGTGCGGTTGATGGGATAAACAGAACGACGATGCCGTACGGAGCAATCACTGCTTCGTACGGCATCGTCGTTTTTATATCAGAAATCAAGGGATTTCTTCATGCTCTTTATGGATTGGTTGATGGATTTCATGCTCTGGCCCAGGCTCTTTATATTGTGGCCTATGGCGGCCTGTGTTTCTTTGCTTTCCTTATAGTTGTCGAGACCGCGGAATTCTGTCGTTTCCCCGCTTTCGGCGTCGCGGATCCGTACCGGGCTGATCTGGACATCGCCGTCTACGATGTGCAGGGCATCGGTTGCAATATCACCCATGGCAGTGCTGATGACGACGTCATAGAAATCGAGTTCATGGTAGCGGTTGTTGAAGCGTCCCGAAATGGAATTGAAGTGGAGAGGGAAATAATAGCCGCTGCCAGACTGGAATGATCCATAGGCCCTGAGATGGCGGGGATTGCCGTCGCAGCGCATGGTGATGTCCATGGTGACAAGCGTCCTGAATTTCATATCGTGCAGGGCCGTGCTGCTGTTGAGGTCTTCTCCGTGCCCGTAGATGTTATATGCCCGGGTTTCCAGGTTATAATCGCCATAGGCATCGAGCGTGCCACCGTATACATTGGCTTTTACTTTGGTAAACTGAAGCAGGGAGTCGTGATAATAGACATCGCCAGACACATCGGTAAAGCGCAGGGCCGGCAGGTTCAGCCGTTCCATGTGGAGGTGGCCCCGGGCTTCCGGCTGGTCCAGTGGTCCCGTAGCGTGGAAGGTCAATGTCATCTGGTCGTGGATGTTATCGCCAAAACCCAGAGAAGAAGGATCCACATTGACGATATCCACGTTCATGTCCATCGTGGGGATAGGGGTAGTCAGGTCGATTTTTCCTTTGATAGCGACGCCATCTCCGATAGCCGTACCGGCGAACCGGCCTGTAGAGACCTGGATATCAGCCCGTTTTCCCGTGTACATGCCGATATGGGCGTTGACGCTTTCCATAACATAATGACGGCTCATATGATACGATTCCAGTTGGCAGTTGTTGAGATCCAGTGAGGCATGCAGTTTCTGGCCATTCCAGTTGATATTGCGGATGCGGTCCTGAAAAGACCGGGGCTGTCTTTTTTCTGTGCCGTCCTTTTTTTCTTTCTCATCCTGGGCGATGAGATCCAGCTGGTTTTTTTCGTCAAAATAGGCGGCAATGGTCGCGTTATTGAGGGTAATATTGGTAAGCGTCGTCGATTTGATGGAACGGGTGATGATATCCCAGGGGCGCACGCTGAGGCTGCCGTCTGGCACGTAGAGGATGAGATGGCCGTCCGGGTCTTTCCAGACAAGATTGGTGAACTGGACGTAGCCCGTAATGTGGGGTGCCAGTGTTTCTACGGTAATCGTACCGCGGAGCATGGTCTGACGGGACATGGTATGATTGAACAGGCGGGCGGCGCCGTGGATGGCTGCAAAAGCCAGAGCGCAGAGAAGGACGGAAAGGAGAACGAGGACAATCAGCGTCCGCTTCAGAGCTTTTTTATGACGGCAGCATCCATGTTTCACTGTGTTGAATATGTTCAATTGAGACGCCTCATGTACTGGCGCTCCAGTGATAATTGTATAATAGAATCCATCGTCCTCACCTCTCTGTAAGCATAGCATGGGATGCCTTTTTTTGCAATGCAGGAAAAAAGTACACAATCCGGCCCCTTTATGGTATAGTAAAGACGGTATACGAATATGCAATGACAGGAGTGATATAGAAATGATACAGACTATATATCTGGCAGGTGGCTGCTTCTGGGGCCTGCAGAAATTTCTGGATCAATTTGATGGCGTATTGGAAACGGAAACAGGATATGCCAACGGCAGGACTATAAAACCGACTTACGAAGAAGTGAAGTCCCAGCGGACCGGTCATACGGAAACGGTCAAAGTGGCCTATGATGACGATGTATTGCCGACAGGACAGCTGCTGGATTATTATTTTATGGTCATCGATCCGCTGTCAGTAAATAAGCAGGGGGAAGATGAAGGAATCAATTACCGGACGGGCATTTATTATGAAGACCCGGCATTATTGACGGATATCCGCAAAGTCGTCAATCACGTAGCGGAAAAAGCAGGCCGCCCTCTGGCGGTGGAAGTGCGGCCGTTGCAGAATTTCTTTACGGCAGAAGAATATCACCAGAAATATCTGGATAAAAATCCCGGCGGATACTGCCATATCAATCCGGCTATGATGCATATCCACGAACGGATTAAAAAAGGATAATTCCCATCTTAACGTGAACACCCCGGTGTCCGTGCACGACACCGGGGCGTTCGGGGATTATGTTGGATGTTCTATCCTAAAACCGGACAAATGTCCGGCAGGGACAGGCTGATTCCGGCAGGATGGCCTTTATGCGGGCGGCGTGGCTGGTCATCTTTTTCTTGCCGTTCTTTGCGCTTGTATGCGGCCATATTCATTTCAAGTATTTTTTCCATATGCATGACATACATGGTATTCGCCCCCTCTTGCGAAATACGGTAATAAAAAAACATAAAGACACGATGTGGGATAGACATCGTTGTCTTTATGTTTGAGCATATTATAAATTAAACGATTAACTTTGTCAATGATAAAATATTAAAATATCAAAGGAAATGTAGAAAAATGATGAAAAAAGCAATGGCGAGCGACTTTGACAACACGTTGTATTTTATGTTTCTGGACGAACCGTACCGCAAGGGGGACCGGGAAGCCATCCGGGCCTTCCAACAGGCTGGCGGTTTATTTGGCGTCAGCACCGGCCGGTCTCTACGGGGCGTTCGGCAGGCGGCCCGGGAAGATGTGCGTTTTGATTTCTATATTCTGGCGACGGGTGCGCTGGTTCTGGACGGCAATTTGCAGGTGCTCATGAAGAAAACCGTTTCCCGGGATTGCGTCGAAGAAATATATGACCGGTATGGACGGCGGGCCGACACGGTCATTCAGGCCAATGATACGGTCTATACGCTGACACCGCCCAAGTTTCCTGGTCAGACGCGGATTATGTCTTTTGCGGACCTGGCTGGCAGTGATATCTACGGTATTTCTTTTTATGCCGGCAGTGATGAAGCAGCCCAGTCGATTGCCAGAGATATCCAGCAGGAATATGGGACCACACTGACAGCCTATGCCAATACGAGCGTCGTCGATGTCGTAGGATCCGACTGTTCTAAAGGGACGGGCCTGGCTGCAGTTAAAGAGAAACTGGCCATCCATACGATGGGGGCTATCGGGGATTCATATAACGATACGCCTATGCTCAAGGCAGCAGATATTTCCTTTACCTTCTCTTATGCGCCAGAACCGGTACAGCAGGCTGCCGGCCATATTGTCTCATCGGTCCGGGAAGCGCTGTCTTACCTGTAAGAAGTTTTCTTGTGTTTTTTTAAAGCATTCCGTATAATTAAAATGATATACATCTGTATTTTATTATTGCAGGAAAAGAGGGAATGGACATGATATTCTTAAAAAATGACTATAGTCTGGGTGCGCACCCACAGGTCTTTCAGGCACTGGCAGAACAGAATCTGACGCCCAGCGACAGTTATAGCAATGATACATTCTGCACACAAACGACAGAGCTCGTGCGCCAGATTACAGGCCAGCCCGGTGCAGACGTGCATTTCATTGCCGGTGGTACTCTGACTAATCTGGTCTGCCTGGCTGCGTTTATGCGCCCCTACGAAGCGGTCATTGCTGCCGAATCATCCCATATCTATACCCATGAAACCGGTGCCATCGAAGCGACAGGGCACAAAGTACTGCCTGTGCCGACGACGGATGGCAAAGTGTCTCCCGAAGACGTGGATAAAGTCGTTGCCTTCCATGATATGGAACAGATGGTACTGCCCAGAGTAGTCTATATTTCCGATACGACGGAAATGGGTGCTGTCTATACGCTGGATGAATTGAAGGCCTTGCGCGCATGCTGCGACCGCCATGGTCTGTATCTGTATATTGACGGGGCACGTCTGGCTATGGCTCTGGGGTCTTCGTATAATGATGTCACCCTCAAAGACATGGCGTCTCTGGCTGATGCGTTTTATTTTGGCGGAACGAAATGCGGCGCCCTTTTTGGCGAAATGGTAGTTATCATCAACGACGATCTGAAACCACATTTCCGTGCCATTATGCGGCAGAACGGGGCTCTTTTTGCCAAAGGGATGCTTCTGGGTATCCAGTTCCAGGCACTGTTAAAAGATGACCTGTATACGAAACTGGGACGTCAGGCTGATGCTATGGGACAGAAGCTGGCTCATGGTATCGGGGCCAAAGGCTATGAATTTGCCTATACACCGGTTTCCAATATGATATTCCCTGTCATGACCCGCGAAAAGGCAGCGGAACTGGCGCAGAACGTCATGTTTGAAAAATGGCTGGACAACGCTGATGGGACACAGACGATACGGTTCGTTACCAGCTGGGCTACGACCGAAGCCGATATTGATGGCCTGCTGGCCTTATTATAACTGCAACATGAAAGATTCAGATGTACGGGAGGATGGCATGATTTCCAACGAAGAGTTATTGAAATTACAGAACGGCAGTGATGTCCGTGGTATTGCTGTCGAAGGCGTAGCAGGAGAGAAGGTCAATCTCCTGCCGGAAGCGGTAAACCGCATTGCTGCCGGATTTGTCACATTTCTGGAAGACCGGCTGGGGAAAAGCGCAGATCAGCTGCGGATTGCTGTAGGGCATGATTCGCGCATATCGGCGGGAATGCTGAAGGACGCCCTGTTCCAGGCACTGACGGCTATGGGAGTGACGGTATACGACTGCGGGATGGCTTCGACGCCGGCTATGTTCATGTCCATCGTCTTCCCACAGACGAAGATGGACGGATCTATTATGATTACGGCCAGCCATCTGCCGTATAATCGCAATGGCCTGAAGTTTTTTACGGAAAAAGGCGGGCTGGAAAAAGCAGAAATCACCGACGTCCTGACACGGGCCGGCTCTGAACCCGTGCGCAGTGGTGACCTTGTAAAGGTGCAGCCGCTGAATATTATTTCTTTGTATACGGCGCATCTGCGCGGACTTATCGGCAAAGCACTGGATACGGCCGGAGGCCAGCCTCTTTCGGGGATGCACATCATCGTCGATGCCGGCAATGGCAGCGGCGGGTTCTTTGCCAGCCAGGTTCTGGCGCCGCTCGGGGCCGATACGACAGGCAGCCAGTTTCTCGAACCGGACGGCCATTTCCCGAACCATATCCCCAATCCGGAAAATGCCGGAGCCATGGCCAGTATCCGTCAGGCTGTCCTGAACAGTAAGGCCGATCTGGGTCTCATTTTCGATACGGATGTAGACCGCATGAGTGCTGTCCTTTCCGATGGGGAGACTGTGAGCCGCAATGCTCTGATTGCCATGATGGCGGCTATTCTGGCACCGGATTATCCCGGCAGTACTATTGTGACGGACTCCGTGACCAGCGATGAACTGACGACGTTCCTGCAGAATCACCTGCACCTCGTCCATCACCGGTACATGAGAGGATATAAGAACGTTATCGATGAATGCATCCGTCTCAATCAGAAGGGTATCGTCTCGCCTCTGGCTATTGAAACGTCCGGTCACGGAGCTCTCAGTGAAAACTATTACCTCGATGACGGTGCCTATCTGGCCGTCAAACTGGTTATTGCCGCTGCCCGCGCCCGTGCGCAGGGAAGCAGTCTGGGTAGTCTTATCAAAGATCTGGGGGAACCGGCAGAAAGCCGGGAATACCGTCTGAAAATTTCCGGTGAAAAAGCCGGGGATTATGGCAAACTTGTACTGGATGCGTTTGAAAAACGGGCTGCTGCGGCCGGCATCGGCATTGCCAGCCCATCCTATGAAGGCGTACGTCTCCTGTTCCCCAATGGCTGGGCGCTGCTGCGCATGTCTCTCCATGATCCCAATATGCCTCTCAACGTGGAAAGCCGGGATATAGGCGGCTGCCGCAGGATTGCCGATCAGATACGGCCTCTGCTTGTGGGATTTGACCGGTTGGACATCCACGTCCTCGACGATTGATGCCATGAAACTGGAACTCTTCTTTGCTATTCTCTTCATCCTCATGGTGCTTCAGATTCTGGGAGCCAGACTGCAGGTACGCCAGTATCAGGCGGCCGTCCGGCGTCTGCGCCAGCGGGGAAATGTAGGGATTGGTGGCAGAAAAGGCCGCTTCGGGCCAGGGTGCATTGTCCTCCTTGCCTGCAGTGGCGATGGAACGATTGTAGGAGCCGAAGTCATGCAGGGAATGACGATTTTCAGCCGCTTTCATGATATGCCGGAACTTTATGGGCAATCGGTATATCAACTGAAGAAGGAATACGAATCCCTGCCTGATAAGCGGCGCCGTCATTACAAGGGATATGAACAGGCTGTGGATGCGCTGATCCGCCGCTTGTCTGATTCAGAAAAATGTTCCTGTGAACCTGTTCCTATACAAAATAGTAATTAATAAAAATTTTCCGTTAGTAGGTATTTTCTAAATTTTAATTTTATGCTATACTAAGGGTGTAATAAGAAATTCATTCCCTGACTATATATTGTGCAGAAGGAGGCGCCCTTATGGTAGTAGAATCGGTAAAGAAAATCAGACATATAGCATCGGAAGTATTCAAAGGTTATGCCAATAACACGACAGGCGGCTGCTGTGGCGTGTCGCTGCCGGAAGAACAACAACAGGAACTCAAGCGCCTGAAGGAAGGCGCACAGGCAAAAAGAGCTGTCAAATGACAGCTCTTTTTAAGTACCGATGCGCGACGTACCTTCATGATACAACAAGTTTCTGAAAAAAACATTATCAGGAGAACCTAAACAGGCATTGACAGGAAAGAACGGATACGATAGACTGAATATGATATAACGCACGACGGGGACACCACCTAAGGTGTCAGACGCCGTGCGTTTTTTATATGACTGTGAGGTGCGTTCAATTGCATATTATACTCAATGGAAAACCGGATACCTGTGAAGAAACCAGTTTGTCGGCCCTGGCAGCAGCCCGCGGGTCCGGACGGGAAATTACAATCGTAAATGGATTTGCCACCAGTGATGATTTGCCCCTTCATGAAGGCGATGAAATCTATTTTATCCCAAAAGACCGGCTGCCACCCCGGGATGCACTGGAAGCCATGATGTGCTCCCGTCATACGCCCCGGGTCCATCACAAAGTACGCGCCGGACACGTCGCTATCTGTGGACTGGGGGGCCTTGGTTCCAATGCTGCCATCTATCTGGCCCGTACGGGAGTCGGTCATCTCCATCTGCTCGATTTCGATACCGTCGATGCCAGCAACCTGAACCGCCAGTCCTACATGATTCGTGATCTGGGAGCCTATAAGACCGATGCCCTGGCACGGCAGATACGGGATATCAACCCGTTCATCGATGTCCGGACGGACTGCGTCCGTCTCAACGAAGAAAACGTTCCTCAACTTCTTAGAGACGACTGGATCATCTGCGAAGCCTTTGACAATCCCGACGCCAAAACCATGCTGGTCCACACCATACTGGAACAATGCCCGGACAAATACATCGTTTCTGCATCGGGGATGGCTGGATATGGAGACAGCAATGATATACAGACGAAAAAAATCACCAGTCACTTCTATATCTGTGGCGACCAGACCCGGAATGCCCGTCCCGGCCGGGGCCTCATGGCTCCCCGTGTCGCCATTTGTGCAGCCCACGAAGCCAATCTCATCGTACAGCTGCTGGTAGATGAGGTGTAAATAATAGAAAAATATATGAAGGTATATATAACTGTCATCTGAATGGGTGGCAGTTTTTTCGTAACTCTCTATGTGCATTGAAACGTTTGTTCGCATATGATATAATAAAACAGAACAAATGTTCTTTTTTTTACAAAGAAAGGGGGGGAATAATGGAACGGACCTATGTTGCCATAGACTTGAAATCGTTTTATGCTTCTGTGGAGTGCCGGGAGAGAGGGCTGGATCCCCTGACGACGTATCTGGTGGTAGCGGATCAGAGTCGTACCGATAAGACCATCTGCCTTGCCGTATCGCCGGCGCTGAAGAGCTGGGGGATTCCCGGGCGGCCGCGGCTCTTTGAGGTTATACGGGCTGTGCAGGATATCAATGCCCGGCGAAAGGTAAGGCTGGGACGGGAGTTTACGACGGTATCGTATGATGACCGGGATGTGCGGGCCCATCCCGATGTGGGACTGGTATATCAGATTGCCCGGCCGCGGATGGCGTTGTATTTGCAGTACAGTACGAAAATTTATGGTATATATCTGCGCTATGTGGCGCCGGAAGATATCCATGTGTATTCCATTGACGAAGTATTGATGGATGTGACGGCGTATCTGGGGTTGTATGGCATGACGGCCCGGGAGCTGGCAGAACGCATGGTACGGGATGTGCTGCAGGAGACGGGCATTACGGCAACGGTAGGAATCGGGACCAATCTCTATCTGGCCAAGGTAGCGATGGATATTGTAGCCAAGCATCTACCCGGTGATTCCCATGGAATGCGCATTGCCAGTCTCAACGAATTTTCGTACCGGCAGATTTTATGGCAGCACCGTCCACTGACTGATTTCTGGCGTATCGGCCGGGGCATTGCGCAGAAGCTGGAAGAAAACGGACTGTATACGATGAAGGATATCGCCTTGCTTTCCAAGAAAGAAGAATCGTTTCTTTATAAACTGTTTGGCATCCAGGCGGAGCTTCTCATCGATCATAGCTGGGGATACGAGCCTTGTACGATAGAGGACATTAAAAGATGGCATCCTCAGAAACATAGTGTGGGTTCAGGGCAGGTACTGCATCATCCCTATGACACGGAGAAAGCCCGACTTATCGTCTGGGAAATGGCCGAAGCCCTGTCGCTGGAACTGGTGGACAAAGGGCTGGTGACGGAGATGCTGGTCCTGACTATCGGCTATGACCGGACCAGCTTGAAACAGGATAGGGCCTATACGGGGGAAATTGTCCATGATTCCTATGGGAGAGCTGTACCCCGGCATGCCCATGGTACGATACATCTGGGGGTCAAAACAGCTTCGACAAGACTGATTACCGAAGGAGCCGTGCGGTTGTATGACCGGATCATCGGGCCGGGATTATGGGTCCGCCGCGTCTGCCTGACAGCGGAACGGGTTGACGACGAAAAGAAGATGCGGTATGAGATGGATACGCTGTTTGACAGTCCGACGGGGATGACAAAAGAGCAATCGGATCGGGAGCGGCGGCAGCAGCATGCGATTCTGCACATCCAGAAACGATTCGGGAAAAATGCCATCGTCAAAGGACGGAATCTGGAAGAAGGGGCGACGACAAGGGAACGAAATGAACAGATAGGAGGGCATCGCGCGTGAGTAAAAAAGACGAATTACGGAACTATCCGTATGAGGGAGTGTGTTGTCACCGCCGCATGTCCCGACAGGCACGGGCGGCCCAGTTTGCTCCCTTTGCCGCACTGGAAGGGTATGAAGAGGCCGTAGCGGAGGCGTCACGATATATAGAGGAAAAGCCGGAATTCTCTGAAGAACAGCGGCAGGAACTGGACAGAATCTGGCAGGATGTATGCAGACGGGGATTGGAGCATTCCCGTCTGCGCATTACGTATTTTCAAGAAGATCTGCGAAAACGCGGCGGTACATGGCGCACGGAAATCATACAGTGCCGGAAAATAGACCGTGACAGACGGTATCTGATCACACAGGACGGGCAGAAAATCCCTTTGGACTGTATCTGTCAGGTTAGTCCGGAATGACGGGGCATATTTTTGTAAAAAATAAAAAAATCTCCAGACCCGAAAGTCTGGAGATACCCATTCATATTCCACCTGTATTTGAACAAAACATATATTTTGTTATATACTATCCATATGGTACTGCCATAACGGTAAGCGGTTAGTCCTTCTGCGGAGGGACTGTGACCCTCCGATTCTATAGAAACCCGTAAGGGAATCTGACAGAAAGGAGGGCGATAGTATGCCTCTCACTATCGAAGGATTGATTGCAGTCCTGGCACTTTGTGTTGGCGCATTCAGTCTGGGATACATGATAGGTCAGAATTCGAAAACACAAAAATAACCGCCCCAAGGTCCCAATCTTAGGCGGCTATTTTTGACCAACTATATGGGGCTAGCCGTCTATCGGCAGTACCTCTTTTTTATATATTTAGTGTACCATGTAACGCAGAGAATGTCTAGTTTTCCTAAACAAACATCTGCTGTAGCAGGCCTTTCTTGATGATCTGTAATGTGTCTACTTCCTTGCGAACGAGAATCTTTTTTTTATCGAAGGCAGACAAAAAGTTGGCGATTAGATGTGCATAAAAACTAATATTTCTGTAAGAAAATACATATTTCTCTTCGTACTTCAGGAGGTACAAAAAGTAAAAAAACAGGTAAAAAAATCTCCAGACCCAAAAGTCTGGAGATTCCCATAAATCAGTGGTCGGAACGGCGAGATTTGAACTCGCGACCTCTTCCACCCCAAGGAAGCGCGCTACCAAGCTGCGCCACGTCCCGCTGACCTTTTAATTTTACTGAATTTGACAGTACTTGTCAAGGATATATTTCAAAATTATTTCTTTTTCCTTATGTTGTATATTGGCAAAGGACAAATGCGCCCCATCTGTTATTCCAGGGCATGGAGAATCCGGTAGAGTTGTTTTTTCAATGCAGCGGCTTCTTCCGGTGTAAAGAGCTCCCCTTTTCGGTTTATGAGACATTTCATGTCATAGGGGACTTTTTCTGCTTTTTTGCGCAGCTCCATGCCTTCTTTCGTGATTTCTACGGTGACGACGCGTTCATCTTCCGGTTTGCGGGATCGCGTCAGATAGCCCATGCCTTCTAATTTCTTCAGGACCGGTGTCAGGGTGCCTGAATCCAGGTAGAGACGTTTGCCCAGATCGTGCATGGTAATAGATTTTTCTTCCCAGAGAACCATCATGGTGACATATTGGGCGTACGTCAGGCCGATTTCTTTTAGAAATGGATGGTAGGCCGCTACGATTTTGCGGGCGCTGGCATATAAAGGAAAGCAAAGCTGATTGCTCAGTAATAAGGGATTACATTTTATAGATTCTGTCATAAGAAATTCCTCCGTATTATATATTCGTTTATATCTATTATAACAAATAAATTATATGAAAACAAATTATATTTTGAAAAATTAGATTTGACAAAATATAATTTTCGTGTATAATAAGACTTGTCAGCGAGGTAAGTACAAATACAGGAAAGGAGTTTGGACATGGAGAAAAAAATAATCCACAAAGATGTCGTTATCATCGGTGCTGGTATGGCTGGTCTTACAGCGGCACTTTATGCCGGCCGTTTGAATTTGTCGGTACTTGTCCTGGAAAATGGCATTGTGGGCGGACAAATTGCAAATGCGACGGGCATTGAGAATTATCCCGGTTTTATGGAAGTGTCCGGGCGGGAGCTGATTTCTGCCGTTCAGAGTCAGGCCGGGCATTTCGGTGCTGTCCTTGATGAATTTGATACGATTGAACGAGTCAGGCTGGGAACGACGCCGAAGGTTGTTGAAACTTCAGAGTATATCTATGAAACGGATGTCGTTATTATCGCGTCTGGAATGAACCGGCGCAAACTGCCGCTGCCGGAAGAAGCGATATACGCCAATAAAGGTGTTCATTACTGTGAATTATGCGATGGGCATCTGTATCAGGACAAAGTCATTGCCGTTATGGGTGGTGGAAACGCGGCAGTAGACGCGGCGAAGTTTCTAACGAAATATGCGAAGAAGTTATATCTGATTCACCGGTCGCAATTGCGGGCTGATGACGGCTCCGTTCAGCAGCTCCGGGAACATCCCGATGTAGAAATTATGCTGGAAACCGAAATAAAGGCTCTCCATGGACAAGGAAGACTCGAGTCCATCGACATCCTTGACAAAACATCGGGGACGATGAAAAATCTCGCTGTTGAGGGCATGTTCATCAATATCGGGGTGGATCCTAACACTGTTTTATTTGCAGACGAACTGGAATTACATGATGGACGGATTCCTGCCGGAGAAGATTGCCGGACCGATATTCCCGGCGTATTTGCAGCCGGTGATGTCCGGGAGAAAGAAATCCGTCAACTTACGACGGCTGCAGCGGATGGTACGACGGCGGCATTATTAGCCGGGAAGTACATAGAAAAGATCCGACATGGACATGCAGAATGGTAACGCTATAGAATATTTTACCTAAATAAATTTAACAAAATTTAAACTTACAAAATTTAATTACTGGTAAAAGGAGAAGATGATGATGAAAAAGAAATTATTTGGTATGATTGCAGCGGCTATGATGATGGCGGGGGTATCTGCTTTTGCAGCAGGACCGCAGGCATATGAATTGTCGGAAAATAGAGATTATAATGCCGTCGTAATACCTATGGCAATGCAGAGTGAAGGTCCTGCTCAGGGGTGTGCCGTTTATTCGGAAAATGGCGATTATAGAGCCGTTAAAGCGAATATGCCGGCTATGACAGGGGCATCGTATTCCCGGTGTTTTTATTCGGAAAATGGTGATTATCAGGCCGTTGTAAACCGGTAACGAAACATTTGTCATTAAATTATCATAACGGTATTACGAAAGGATGGAATGACATGAAAGAAGCGATAGAATTTTTAAAACACTGTCCCCCTTTTTATCTGGCAACGATAGATGGTGCGAAACCACAGGTACGTCCTTTTGGGGCTGTTTGCGAGTATGAAGACCAGCTCTATATTCTTACTGAAAATAAAAAGAATGTATATCGTCAGATGAAAGAGTATCCCGATGCAGCTATCAGTGGCATGTGGGGAGATAAGTGGATCCGGATTAATGGGCGGGTGGAAGAAGATTCCCGTCGTGAAGCGCGCCAGGCCATGTTGGATGAAAACAAAGCGATTCTTGGTGACAGGTATTCCGCAGATGATGGCCTGATGACCGTGTTCCGCTTCGTCAGTGGGACAGCCACCGTTTATTCTTTTACGGAAGAACCAGTCACATATCAATTATAGGAAGCAATGGCACAGCTTGATTCTACAAAATAAACTATTTGAAAAGCAAAGGAGAAACATATGAACATCTATGATTTTATTGTAAAGACAAACAAAGGGGAAGAAAAATCGCTGGCAGACTACAAAGGAAAGGTACTGATTATTGTCAATACAGCCAGCAAATGTGGGTTTACGCCACAATATAAAGAACTGCAGGATTTGTACAATACATATAAAGATAAGGGCCTTGAGATTCTCGGTTTTCCCTGCAATCAGTTTGCGGGCCAGGAACCGGGGAGTAATGAAGAAGTCCAGGAATTCTGCCGTTTTAATTACGGCGTCACCTTCCCTATATTTGCAAAAGGCGATGTACGTGGTGATCAGGCGCAGCCTCTTTTCCAGTATCTGACAAAAGAACAGGGCTTTAAGGGATTTGATCCGGCGCATCCCTATGCAGAATTGCTGACCAATGCGCTGAAAGAACATTTTCCCGAATATCTGGAAGGAGATTCTATTAAATGGAATTTCACAAAATTCCTTATCAGCCGGGACGGGCAGGTTGTCAATCGTTTTGAACCGACGACAGAACCTTCTCACATGGTTGCAGCTATAGAAGCATTACTATAAGATATCGTAAAAGGGGGCCATATTATGACAATTTATGATTATACACTGGAGGATAATAGGGGAAATACGGTTGCGCTGAAAGATTTTCGCGGTAAAGTGCTACTGATCGTCAATACGGCTACGCGTTGTGGATTTACACCCCAGTACAAAGCGTTGGAACGACTGTACACACAATATAAGGAATGCGGGCTGGAAATCATTGACATTCCCTGTAACCAATTTCTCAGCCAGGCCCCTGAAGACGATCAGGGTATCCAGCAGTTTTGCACTCTGAAATACCATACGACCTTTTGTGCATGAAAAAGGCCGATGTCAATGGGGAACATGAACTGCCTCTATACACCTATCTGAAATCCCAGCAGGGATTCCAAGGGTTTGGAAACGGACTCAAGGCAATGGGGATGAGCGTTCTGCTGCGGCAGAGAGATTGGAATTATAAAGACAATCCGGATATTAAATGGAATTTTACGAAATTCCTGATTGATCGGAAAGGTTCTGTCGTCGATCGCTTTGAACCGACGGCTTCCATGAATCTTTTGGAAGGGCGGATTATTGCCTGCCTGAAAGAATCTCAATAAAAATATATATAAATTTTGAAAAATTAAATTTGACAAAATATAATTTTCGAGTATAATAAAACATGTAAGTGAGACAGGTACAATTACAGAAATGAGTCAGGAGGAACCAACATGGTAAAAGTATATTCAATCAGTGAATGCCCATGGTGTGAAAAAGCAAAAAATTATCTGAAAAGCCGGAATGTTGAGTTTGAAGAACACAATATTGAACTAAATGATGCAGACCGCGATGCCTGCTATGCGTTGTCAGGCGATTTAGTGGTACCCGTTGTTACCGCCGATGATAAAACCTATGTGATGGGGTTTGATAAGGCTAAATTAGATGAGCTGCTGGGGCTCTGATTTCTTTTTATAGCTTATTTAATTTTACAAAATATAATTAAGTTAAATAAATATATAAGTAGACAACTATCATGAGTGGCAGTTAAAACAGGAGGACACGACAATGAGCATTTATGGACAGACAAAAGGCACGGAACTGGAAAAAGTAGTAAAGAATATCATGCAGGCTGAAGCCAATGGGACGATGATGTACTACGCTTTGGCACGGATGGCAAAGGAACAGGGGTACGATGATTTGGTGGATATTTTTATAGAAGCAGCCAATCAGGAAGCTGTTCATGCTGGGTTTTATGCAACATTAAATGGTAAATATCCACAAGATTTCTGGGGGCTCGTGCGGACTTTGCAGAAGGCAGAAACGAATGGGGAAGGACAGGTCAGAGCCATAGCGGACCAGGTCCGGGCCGCCGGATTTAATGAAGCAGCTGATGAAATGGAAGTTTTTGCCAGACAGGAAGGCCACCACGGTGTCATGATGGCAGAAATCCTCGCCAGATATCCTCAGGAAAATCAGCCTGTCAAGGCCAGGAAGGTGTACGTCTGCCCGGTATGCGGGTTTGAATACGAAGGGGATATCAATGCTGAAGGGGATGACTATGTGTGTCCGCTTTGCGGTCAGCCTAAGAATGCTTTTCAGGAAAAAGCATAGGTCAGATACTGATTAACTGGATTTGAATCGGATGACATGAAGGGGTATGAGGGATAGAGACTTATACCCCTGTTTCGCTCTGACTAATACGATATCATAAAACATTGACGACTGTCTATATAAGTGGTACAATCCATTACATAGACGAGTATCTATGTAATGGAGGCGTTTCTATGAATATGATGGAGATTGCAAACATCAATAAAGCTCTCAGCAGCCCTGTCCGGCTGCAGATCATTGCCATGCTGGCTGATGGGGAACAGTGTGCCTGCCATATTCTGGAACGTTTTGAGATTACCCAGCCGACGCTGTCCCATCATATGCATGTCCTCTGTGACTGTCATCTGGTCCGGGACCGCAAAGAAGGCCGGTGGCATTATTATGCTCTCAATGAAGACTACATCCGCTGTCTGGCTTCGTTTTTCCAGGAACTCGTCCAACGGGAAAAGCGGGCAGGGCAGACACCTTGTGATGGATGCTGACAGGAGGAATATATTATGAATGAAATCGTAGAACAAGTCAAAGAATATTATGGCAAAGTGCTGGATGGAACGAAAGACCTCAAGACAAAGGCCTGCTGCTGTTCTTCCGCAGGACTGCCTAAAGAAGTGCGGGAAGCGCTGAGCCTTATCGATGATGAAATTGTAACCCATTATTATGGATGCGGCTCGCCGATTCCCCCTCTGCTGGATGGCATGACTGTGCTGGATCTGGGGTGCGGTACGGGTCGTGATGTCTACGTGGCCAGTAAGCTGGTTGGTGAAAAGGGCCATGTTATCGGCGTCGATATGACTCAGGAACAGCTCGATATTGCCCTGCGCCATGAAGAAGAACAGTACAAGCGCTTTGGTTACAAGGCATCAAATGTAACCTTCAAAAAGGGATACATTGAAGATTTACAATCCCTGGGAATTGCCGATAATTCTATCGATGTGGTTATTTCCAACTGCGTCATTAATTTGTCACCTTATAAGCAGAATGTATTCAATGAAATCTGGCGTGTCCTCAAACCGGGTGGTGAACTGTACTTTTCCGACGTCTTTACAGACCGCCGCATTCCCGATGAACTTTACGCCGATCCGGTGCTGCACGGTGAATGCATCAGCGGTGCCATGTATTTTGAAGATTTCCGCCGCATGCTGAATAAAGCGGGATTTATGGATTTCGTTTACATGTCTATCCGCAATTTTGACCTGGGAAATGAAGCAATCGAAGAAAAAGTCGGCTTTGCCCATTTTTCAGAACGGACAGTCCGGGTATTTAAACTGGCCGATCTGGAAGATGCCTGCGAAGATTATGGACAGGTAGCCGTATACCGTGGCACCGTCCCCGGACATCCCCATGCTTTTGATTTCGATATGAACAACCACTTTGTGACAGGAAAGCCCATGCTGGTCAGTGGCAATCTGGCATCCATGCTTTCGGAAACGAGGTACGCCCCGGCCTTTACGGTCTATGGTGACCGGTCTGTCCATTTCGGCCCCTTCGGCATGACCCCTGTGGCAGGCGATGATGGAGAAAGTGGCTGTTGCTGCTAATGAGAGAGGAGTAGAATATATATGCTTCAGCGTACGATTACCGTAGAAAAAGAAAAATGCATTCATTGTGGTTTGTGTATCCGGGACTGCGTAGCCGCTTGTCTGGAATTTGACGAAGAAAAGATTCCCCGATATCTGCCTGAAGGCGAACAGCGGTGTCTGGCCTGTCAGCATTGTATGCTCGTCTGTCCAAAAGGTGCCCTGTCTTTTGGCGGGCTGAAGCCGGAAAAATGCGGCGCCGTATCCTATGGGAATAGTGAAGAACTGTTAAAGCTGATAAAATCACGGCGCAGTATCCGGGATTACAAAGAAGCGGATCTGTCACAGGAACAGCTGGATAAACTTACGGAAATGCTGGCGTATGCGCCGACAGGGGTCAATGCACCGTCGGTTCATCTTTCGCTGGTAGCGACGCGCAGGAAAATGGATGAAATCCGGCAGATTACATACGATTGCCTGAAGACTGTCCGTGCCGATTCGCCCCTTTTTATCATAAAAGAAATGGCAGAAGCAAGCAGTAAAGTGGGAAAAGACCTGGTGTACCGGGGAGCGCCGGCCTTAGTGGCTGCTTCGGTTGATACTAAAACGGCTGCGTCGGTCTGCCAGACCGTAGACCCCGTCATTGCCTTATCGTACTTGGAGCTCTATGCCGCCAGTCTGGGACTGGGTACGGTCTGGGACGGTATTGCCGTAGCACTGGCCCGGGAATTTCCTGAAATCGAAGCGCAGTTCCAGATTCCCCAGGGATGCAAACTGAGTTTCCTGATGGCGCTGGGAATCCCGGATATTTCCTACCAGCGGACACCCCAGCGGACAACGGACCGGATTACCATCATCCGGTAAAACTATATCTGATGAACTACAAAAAGAGCTGTCTTGCAGGGGCAGCTCTTTTTGTGATTCATCAAATAAATGAAAAGTCATATGCTATAAGCATTTGTTATTACTGATTAATCCGAGTAGAATAAGGAAAAACAATTTTATTTTGGGATTCTGCTTCCATCACCTGTAAATTTCTCGCCGGTGGTCAATTTCAAAAAGAAACACAATCAGCACATCCTCCTGGATTTCCGCAAAAAGTCGGTAATCCCCGACCCGGTACCGCCATATTCCTTTCAGATTCCCTGTAAGGGGCTTACCGTGCTGACGTGGATCCGTAGTATCCACTAAGTTTTTTATGATCCAGTTCTTGATAACCCGGGCCGTTGGCTTATCCAGCTTCTTTAGTTCCTTTACGGCATGTTCGGAGAATTTTACCTGATACATCTAAATCCCAAGCTCCTTCCAGACCTCCGTGTGATCATAGATTTTTTCTTTTTCCATTAATGCACGGGCCCGAAGAATCCGGTCTTCATCCAGTTTCATGTCTTCTTCAATCTTATCCAGTACAAGATTGCGGATAAAAGAAGAAAGATTCAGATTGTTAGCCGACACATAGTTCTGGATTAGTTTGTTTTCCTCATCACTGACTCTAAGAGAAATCGTACTCATAAGGATGCCCCCCCTTTTTTTTGTAATACATGTAATACCTATATTATAAGTATAACAAAATTAGTAAAAAAAACAAGAGGGACGCTCAATGAAGTTAAAGAAGCATCCTGGAAATTCCGACAGGTTCAAAAAGAAGGGAATAGAAAAGTTTCCAATTACAGGTGTTAAACTATCAGCTGTCTTGCAGGGGCAGCTCTTTTTTGTATATAATAGACTTATTACGATAGAAAATATCAAACCGAAATATATGAGAAGGGAGATGTTTCTATGGAACAGTTTATACTGGGAATCCTGATTCCCTTCGCAGGTACGTCTTTAGGAGCGGCCTGTGTCTATGCCATGAAACAGGAACTGGACCGTCAGGTTCAGCGGGGGCTGACGGGTTTTGCGTCAGGGGTCATGATTGCCGCTTCGGTTTGGAGTCTCCTGATTCCGGCAATGGAAGAATCGGCACCGTTAGGGAAATTCGCCTTCGTACCGGCTGTGACCGGGTTCTGGCTGGGTATCTTCCTGCTCCTGGCTCTGGACCGGCTGGTGCCGCACCTGCATATGTACAGCGAGAAGGCCGAAGGGCCGCACAGCCATTTACAGCGTACAACCATGCTCGTCCTGGCCGTGACGCTGCATAATATCCCTGAAGGCATGGCCATCGGCGTCGTCTATGCCGGTCTCCTGACCGGTCAGACAGGCATCAGCGCTGCCGGGGCACTGGCCTTGTCCCTGGGGATCGCCTTGCAGAACCTGCCCGAAGGGGCCATCATTTCCCTGCCTCTCAAGGCCGCCGGTGTGGGCCGGCATAAGGCCTTTCTCGGAGGAGTCTTGTCGGGAATCGTCGAGCCTGTCGGGGCTGCCCTGACCATCGCCCTGACGGCTTTCATCGTGCCCGTCCTGCCGTATCTCCTCAGTCTGGCAGCCGGGGCTATGTGCTACGTCGTCGTTGAAGAGCTCATTCCGGAAATGTCAGCCGGTGAACACTCCGACATCGGCGTCTTGTCCTTTGCTTTGGGCTTTACGTTGATGATGGCTTTGGACGTGGCTTTGTCGTGAGGCAATTTTCATGAGGAGAATGAGGTGACGTTAGGTGAAAGTACGCATTATCGATGAATTAACCCGGCAGATTGTCAATCCGGTCGAGGCCATTGCCGTCTGGCGAAGAAGAACACTGCAGCCGTGGAAATTTGCCAAACTATAAGCACAGAGAAATAAGTCTTACGAGTTCGCACATAGAGGAGAGAGTATCATGAAAGTCGTCGTAGCCATTGATTCCTTGAAAAATAGTCTGACTTCTGTTGAAGCCGGCCGGGCCATTGAAGCCGGTATCCGCAAAGCTTATGGCGGTCATCCCGTCCAGGTCATCGTCAAGCCCCTGGCTGACGGTGGGGAAGGAACCGTTGAGGCCCTCGTCGATGGACTGGGCGGACAACTCCGCTATGTTGATGTCCGGGGTCCTTTGGGGGGAACCGTATCCTGTCCTTATGGATATCTGCCAGACATGGGAGCGGCTGTCATTGAAATGGCCGGGGCTGCCGGATTGGGCCTGGTACCGTCTGAACAGCGCAATCCCCTGCATACGACAACGTACGGTGTCGGGCAGGTCATGGCACAGGCTATAAAAGCGGGCATCCGCCATTTCATCATCGGGCTGGGTGGCAGCTCGACCAGTGACTGCGGCGTCGGTATGCTTCAGGCCCTCGGTTACATTTTCCGCGATGATAAAGGACGGCCAGTCGGCACAGGCGGACAGGAAGTAGGGCGTATCGCATCTGTCGATGATACCCAGGTACTGCCGGCACTGAAAGATTGTACCTTCGATGTCGCCTGTGACGTGACTAATCCTCTGTTTGGGAATTGGGGCGCTGCTCATATCTTCGGGCCCCAGAAAGGGGCATCGCTACAGGATGTCAAAGTCCTGGATGATGCCAGCCGATCCTTTGCCGCTGTCACCCGGCAGTATACCGGCTATGACTACAGCCAGACAGCTGGGGCTGGTGCGGCTGGTGGCATGGGCTTTGCCTTCCTGGTCTATCTGCACGGGCGCCTGCGCTCAGGAATCCAGATTGTCCTCGATTCGATCCGCCTGGCCGATGCCGTTAAAGATGCTGATTATGTCATCACCGGCGAAGGACGCCTCGATGCTCAGACGGCCATGGGCAAGGCCCCCATTGGCGTGGCGAAACTGGCCAAACAGTACGGTGCCAAAGTCATTGCCCTGGCAGGATGCACGACGGCGGATGCAGTCGAATGTAACCGGCAGGGTATCGATGCCTTCTTTTCTATCGTCGATAAAGCCATGCCGCTGGAAGAAGCTATGAATAAAGAAACGGCCCTGCGCAACATGACTAATACGGCCCAGCAGGTCTTCAACCTCATCCGTGCCGTCGGCTGATAAGGAACCTGTAAAGAAATGATAAGCATACAAAAGAGGCTGTAACATAATAGCCTCATCGAAAAAATGGACTCAGTTATCTGAGCCCATTTTTTTAGGGGCTGTAGCAAGATGAGTTTTTAGTCATTTTGTTACAGCTCCATGTGCTTTACAGCTGGATATTTTCTGATTCTTTTATGGAATTTATTTGATTTTTCGCTTTATTTGCATTGACGTTGCTATTACAACGGATTTATTCCGGAAAATTCAGTACACTTAGGCCATCAAACGAACTAGGAGGAATGTCTTATGATTACAATAAAAAATACGTTGGCCGAAGTGGTACGGGATTATCCCCAGTCTATTCCCTTTTTCAATGAACTGCACCTGGATTACTGCTGTGGCGGGGGAATTCCCCTGGAAGAAGCGGTAAAGGGAACCAATCTGGATGCAGAAAAAGTGGTAGCCGGTCTGAATGATTACCTTGCCAAACACCGTACTAAGACCGGCAGCCAGCAGGAATCGCTGGAACGGTTTAAAAGTCTTTCCATTCCGGACATGCTCCAGGACCTGGAAGCGACGCACCATGTCAGTGAACGGAATTACATGGCAGAAATCGAAGGGGACCTGAACAAGATTCTTCTGGTCCATTATACCCACCACGGAGAACTGCTCACCCGGCTCCATCATCTGTACGGGACGTTGAAAACGGATTTGGAAGAACATTTTGCCCGGGAAGAAAAATTGGTGTTTCCGCTGATGCGGAAATATCCCCAGCCCGGTCAGGACATCCTGACTTTGGTTCAGAACCTGGAAGACGATCATACGGCAGCCGGGAATATCATCAAGGAAATCGAAGAATTGACCGATCATTTTACCGTGCCGGCTGATGCCTGTGCCACTTTTAAGCGGACCTATCAGTTGTTGGAAGAATTTATAAACGATGTGTTTGTCCATATCTTCAAGGAAAATTCCATCGTCTTCCCGGAATACGCAGAACAGGCCGCCAACTAAAACGAACCGAGCCATCAGGAAGTGCCAGCCCCGACAAATGAAAAGGGGCTGGACTGAAGAGAAGAGACAAAACGATAAAACCGCCAACTTTTATGCTTATAGTATGAATGAAATAAGCATAGGAGTTGGCGTTTTTTTCAGGAGATTTTCATGCACATTCTTTGCCTGGATTGTTAAAACAATACGAATACGAGGGTTAGGTACCTTCAAAAAATTAAAAAGAACGAGTTCTTGAAACCGCTCATCCATGCGCTTCAGGAACTCTTTCTTTTCTTTTTAAGTGGCAAACTCGGGAATACATCAATTACTAACTGTATGTTTTGACATATTCCGTTTTACATGTTATAATTATGTTAATGTAATTACATAAATAAAAAATACCGGGAAGAGAGAAATTATGCTGTATTATCATAGGCGGAGTGATGATGCAGCAGGGCTGACTTTTTCGAGACATGGGGCAGAGTGGTGGTGCCTTGCTATAATAACATGATAAATTTCTTTAGTGGATTAGTTGGATTAAATAATACATAATGATATATTTTGTCGTATAAACGTTTCGTAGAACTATTTTTACAATATAAACAGGAAGAAAAATGCGATTCTAATAGGAAGCAAGAACAGGGTGTCAAAAAGGGTGTCAACATTGGTATATATATAGTATTGACACTGACACCCTCAAAATTGGCAGCCAGTCCCAGACGGGAAGAGCGGGGAGTTTGGAGACTCCCCCGCTCAAGCCCGGTCCCGGGAACTGGCCCGCGCGAGAAGGGATAGTTTGTAGTTTGGAGTTTGAAGTTTGATGTTTGACGAAGCCGGTTTGATGTGCTACATCCTCGGACTCAGATACTGGAACTCAGACGATGTAAGGACCCTTCAGTCAGCAGAGCTGACAGCTTCCCTTCACAGGGACGCCATGCTACACGGTTCTTCAAACCGGTATTCTTCGTAAGGATGACCATGCTACACGGTGCTTTGAACCGACTGAAATGAATATGTTTACACGGTGGAATCAGATGACCAGACGTTACAGCAGCAGCTCGATCGGATATGCAGCATGAGGTTGCCCGTGGCTGCGCTCGTTTACCGTAGAGGCAGATTTCTGTACGCCGTTGTACGTATTGAAAAGGCCGATGGTCGTTCGTCGAAAGAGGAAAGGCAGCAGGCTGGGAAGAATAGTCGCAAGCAGTAAGCAGATACCAGTTCGCAGGCCGGTTCGACGTGCTACATCCTCGGACTCAGATGATGAAAATCCGTAGTCCGGGCCCTTTGGTCGTTAATCGAAGAGATAGCTGGCTACGTTGAAGCTATAGTTAGGAAAATGATAAATCTAAATGTAATAAACACCTGCCCAAAACACCTGTCCACATTGGTATATATATAGATATGGACAGTATCACCCTCAAAATTGGCAGCCAGTCCCAGACGGGAAGAGCGGGGAGTTTGGAGACTCCCCCGCTCAAGCCCGGTCCCGGGAACTGGCCCGCGCGGGAAAAGATAGTTTGCAGAAAGAGACAATTTGAAGAAAGGGAAGGGCCGCGGTTCGCAGGAAAGGCTGTTGGTCAGTGGCTAGTGGTTAGCAGGGAAAAGATAGTTTGACGTTTGATATTTGTAGAAAAAGTCGGTTTGCGACGTAGGAAGCCGTCCCCGCGAGGTGGAAGGGGCCTTATTATTATCCAGAGTTCTATTTTGAGTCCGTTTTCCATTAATGCACGAGCCCGAAGAATCCGGTCTTCATCCAGCTTCATATCTTCTTCAATCTTAGTCAGTACAAGATTGCAGATAAAAGAAGAAAATAACAAAATTGGTAATAAAAACAAGAGGGACGCTCAATGAAGTCAAAGAATCATACTGCGAAATAGGGAACTCTTTCTTTATGATGCCGGATATGGGAGACTGTATTCCCGATTCATAGGTATAGCCCATGAAAATACCCTCCTTACGGGATGTCCGGTAAAGAGGGTACCTGTTTTACTTGCATACGCCTTTTTTATCTGAAAATTTTTCTCTTAACATCTGGTTGATTTCGTCTCTTTCTTTTCCCTGTTTTTCCATTTGCTTGATCAGCTTATACGCATGAAACAACGGGGACGGAGCGATTTCAGAGCTGAAGAAGCCGATGCCCATATTCCAGGCCAGTTGTTCAAATACGTCGTCCAGGGCTCTGGAGTCCAGCCCGTTGGCATAGGCTTTCAACAGTTCCCGCATAGCCTGCCGCATTCTCCCGGCACCGACGGCATTGGCCAGAGAAAGAAGAAGCCGGATGTTATAATCGAGATATCGTTTTTCGCTTTTCCAGGTCATATCCCAAAATTCTACAGCCAGCTCGCCCAGCTTTTCATCAATCATGGGATAGTTCGTGATGACTGCCGGCCGTTCTGGCGCATCTTCCACGTTCCCTTTTTCCTCGGTCCGGTAGAAATAAGCGTGATATTCATGTTCCGCTGTTTTTTCTGTATAATGAACATATCCCAGCATTTCCATGATTTCATAGAGAGGGATTGGTTCAAAGCTTTGGATGACTTCCATCCCTTCGCCGACGGGAAGTTTGGCGGCCTGTTTTTTCAGCCCGTCAAGGAAATTACCAGCAATGCCCCGTACGTCAACTTTTTTGAAACTTGCTACTTTATCTTTCCATTCCAGATTTTTCATATTGTCTGCCCCTTTCTGCTGCCTGTTCATGATACAGTCATTACAGGCGTTTTTTATTGTTTTCTTCGTCTTTCTGGAATGAGTATAGCATAGCAGGTGAGACAAGTATGTTGGTTTTATAACATAATTCGATAATAAGCCGCACTCATGCTGAACTTCATTCTGACAAATAAAAAAATAGCCCGGCAAGGATACATCACCTTGCTGAACTATCATGAGGTGCGCCACCTGGCATGGGTTCACCACAAAAAGGGCTTGCCATTGCGACAAGTCCTTTTTGCTTGCCTTTTTTTGGTAAACCTGTTACGCTAATTTTAGTGGCTAATGGTTCGATACGAAAACGGGTAAGCTCCACAGCTTCTACAAACCGTCGTCCGTCTATAACCGCCTCATCGACCGCTTCTACAAAAATATGAAAAACATCTTGGAAAAATAAGGGACGATGAAATTGAACGCAGACCGCAAGTGGCAGGCCGCCGTTTACCGCAGTCCTGAGGACCGCAAAAACACGGCCTGTGTATGTATAATGACAGGCTTTTTACAAGAAAATAGGTGATAAAAATGAATTGCAAAATGCCTATAGGAATAGATGACTTTGGGAAAATCCGCAATAAGGAGTTCTATTTTGTCGATAAAACGGCGTTTATTCGCCAACTCATCGATAGCCCCCGGGAAGTCACTTTGATTACGCGGCCGCGCCGCTTTGGCAAGACGTTGACAATGAGTATGCTGGAATATTTCTTTTCTATTGAAAAAGAAAGCCAGAGCCGTCATTTATTCGATCATCTGGCTATTGAACAAGCCGGGCCTGAATATATGGCTCAGCGTGGTCAGTATCCTGTCATTTTCCTTACACTCAAAGATATCCAGAATCCGTCTTGGCTGACCTGGGAACGAATGCTTTCCTTTATACGGCTGTTTTTAGCGCAAGTCTATGATAGATATCGCTACATCCGTGAGAGGGCAGATATCAATGATGTCCAGGCCCGTCTTTTTGATCACGTCGTCCAAGGACAAGCGACAGAAGATGAATTGGCCTTATCTTTGACTAATTTGATGGCTATGATGCAGACTTACTATGGCCGAAAAGTTATTCTCCTTATCGATGAATACGATGCGCCGATTCAACAGGCTTGGGAAAGTGGATATTATACCGGCTGTATCGGTTTCATGCGTCAGTTTTTAAGCAGCGCCTTGAAAACAAACGATACCTTGGAATTTGCTGTCCTGACGGACATTACCCGCATCTCTAAAGAAAGCATTTTCAGTGGTCTGAATAATTTGGATGTCTGTTCTGTTTTGCGCAATCAGTATGCCGGGGTCTTCGGATTTACGGAGGCAGAAATACAAGAACTCTTAGAAACCGCACATCATGGGGAAAAGATTTCAGAACTAAAAAAATGGTATGATGGCTATCACATCGGCCACGCAGAAATTTACAATCCTTGGTCAGTCATCAATTATGTGGCCAATGATTGCCAAGCCAGACCTTATTGGGGCCGGACATCGGGGAACAGCATTTTACGACATCTCCTTTCTCATACGGATGAGTTACGGGTTCAGATGATACAAAATCTGTTGCATGGCAAAGCTGTTCGCGTCACCTTAGATGATAGCCTCATCTATTCTGAAATAGACCGGGATCCGGGAGCTCTTTTCAATCTCTTATTGACGACAGGATATCTGACTGTCGAAAAAGTTTTGTCCCTTAGCGATGACCGTTATGCATTAAGGATACCTAATGAAGAAATCCGCAAACTATACAGCACAGAAATCCTGAATTCCTTAGGGGAAAATGTGACGAAGAACACATTTGATGATCTATTTGATTATCTCATCGAAGGGGAGGCTGAAAACTTTGCCCTTCAGTTGCAACAGCTGTTGAAAGCCATTGTCAGTGTCTATGATACGGCTAATAAAGAAAGTTTTTATCATGGCTTCATGTTGGGGATGACCGCTCTATTTCTAGAGAAGGATTATAACGTAGTATCAAATCGGGAAAGCGGTTACGGACGTTTTGATTTGGCAATTTTCCCTAAAGATAAGGACGATGTTGGCGTTATTATGGAATTCAAAGTAGCTGTTAATGAAGTTGAATTACAGGAAAAAGCCAATGAAGCCTTACGACAAATTGAAACCCAGGAATACATCACAGAGTTTCAAACGAGGGGAATCCATAATGTATGGAAATATGGTATTGCGTTTTATAAAAAGAAAGTTGCCGTAGTCAGAGCAGGGGACGTCTCTGAAGGGAATCGTTGTGAGATTTAGTCATAGCTCATTGCATAAAAAGGAGGTTCACAGTCAAAGCGATTGTGGACCTTTTTCTTTTTTGGTGCGCCCGGCATGGGCGCACTCTAATGGGTGAAAGCCCCTAGGCCGCCCGGTAGCGGGAAGGCCATAGCCAGAACCAAGGGTGTCCATCGTGAGATGGAATCTGGAGGAAGGTCGAGGCAAATCTCTGGTCTGACGAACAGAAATCACATAAGGCTAGTCATGGGGATAAGGCCGCCAAACAGGATGAAGTCCTATAGCTACACGGAAGAAACAGTGGAAGAAGGTAAAGACGCGATACCGGATGATACGGCAATACAACGTGCCGGACTGGAAGGTACACGAACTAGCCAACTGCCGGAAAGGACCATGGAGAGCGGCACTCATGCTGAACTCCATCCTGCCAAACAAAGAAATAGCCCGGCAAGGATATATCACCTTGACGAGCTATTATGAGCAAATCTGTGAAAACTAGAGAACCGCCGTGTACCGAACGGTACGCACGGTGGTGTGAGAGGTCGGCGGGCCACTGCCCGACTCCTACTCGATTTAAAATAAAGCTACTAAAGATAGAAGTATTATTGCATTTCTGGGCGAAAAAACAATCCAATAATTTGTGCACGTATATAATTATAAGCCTCCAACATGTTTTAAAATGTACTGATTATCATTTTTAATTAAAACGAAAAATCCCGATTTGTTATTTACCCATAAGCCTTCATTTTTTCCATTACCGGCAATCCATGCTGGATCTATGGTTTTCACTGAATATGATATATCATAATAATTCTTATCCATTCCATCACTGTCCCTGATTTTTATTGGTCCGTCAATTCTATTAATTGTATAATCAAAAATTTTATTTTTAGTGAACAATCTTTCGGATTTATAATGGTCAAATTCGTGAATTAATATTTTATTGACAATTTCTTTTTCTGATAATCCTTCTGCATCTGATACTGCTATACGATTACATTGAATCGGTTCTACTAGTATGGAGTCATAAGAATAGAACATTAAATATACAACTCCTATTAGTATAATTGCTATATTTTTTCTTCTTCCTTTCTTTGTCCGGACGTATTTATAAAAGGAAATTGCCACCACAAAAAAAGCAAAAATATATAAGATAAATAAGGCATCACTTATAAATGTAATCATCTTAATCCCTCCGGATTATTGAAAGACGGAAATCCCGATAAATATAAACATTAAAATTATATTTATCCTGGTAATCTATTTTTCTGCTAGTAAATAACTCAAACTTCCCACATGAAAAACACAGTCATTGCCCTTGTTTGCAAGCCATTTGGTAGAAAATATATTCACACCGCAGACACTTGCAGGGCATCACGCATATATTGCGGGAGCCGGTTCACGAAGTCTGCAAGAACGGCTTGGATTTGTTTCTCTGTAGCATGAAAGATAGTTTTGACGTTGGCTCGCATGGCTTCCTGTAAAATCAGCATCGATTTATGGAAGATCACATCAGTCATCTCTTCAACCATCATATAGAAAAGCTCACCCAGAGTGCGCATATCTTCGTCGTTCCTTTTCGCCACTGAAAGCAGCATGCAGCGTGTGAAAACAAAAGCCACATGCGCAGTCAGCACGTCATAAGAGAGGCCATGGTAACTGCGCAGGTGCAGGTAACTCTTGCAAGTCTTGAAAAACACTTCAATATCCCACCGTCGCCTATAAAGACGAATGATTTCTTCTTCGCTAAGGTTCACATCGGTGCTGATGAGGGCAATCCAGTCCTTGCGGTTAGGCCGGTTACGCACACAAACAATTTTGGCCATCGCTGTTTCTTCGCTGACGTCTTCTTGCTTCACATGAAGTTTCACGGGGACGGACAGCAGGTATTTGGAACGGCCGCGGCGCTTCTTGCAGGCTGCAAAAAGCTGCTTGACCGTCATGCGCTTTCCCTCAAATTCGTAATAACACTTAGCACTCCGCTTGATCATAGCAATGGCATGGAGTTTAAGAACCAGGATATCGAGTAGCCGCCTCGGGTTAGAGAACCAGATGTCGAAGAGGACATACTTGGCAGAAATCCCTTCACCAAGTGCTTCCTTAAGTAGGCGAATCATGACCGTAGTCCCTTTTTCCTTGGCCATCTCCTGTCGCTTGTGCGAGAGTGTCCGATGGTCGAAGGAAGGTTTCTTGATACGTATTCTTGGAGAAACGTTTCTGCCATTTGGAATCTCGTTGCTGCATATAGAAACTGGAAGCACAAAAGACATTGCTGAGAATGTAGGCAAAAAGACATTCAACGGAAATTCCTTTGGCTTTATCGCCACCACAGGCACGAAATAAGCGGATTACCTGAAAATTTAAAAGAAAGTTAGAAATAGAATAAGAAATCTGGTTTTCATTGAGGCGATTTGATGATAAAATAGACATAGTGTAAAGCTCCTTTCGAGTAGTGTTGCCTATATCTATTTTCGACAAGGATAGGCTTTACGCTTTTTTTTGCTTCAAAAATCTTTTATAAATCATAGTTGACTAGCATTTGAGATGTGGGAAGTTTGAGTATAGGAAAAGAACCACTGTTGTGAACGTACTCCCGCCTATAGAGGCGGGAGCTTCCTGCTTCAACGAGAACAGCGCCACGGACTCCAAAGAGTTGCGGCGGCTTACACTCTCTCCACAGGCGTAGATTCCCGTGCGCCCCACGGTATGTTATGGATTACGTCAGGCAGATATCCGCCTGGCTTCTTCTCGAATATTTATGGCAGCGTTCTTATCGCGGTTATGGTGACTGCCACATTGAGGGCAATCCCATTCCCTTACAGACAAGTCCTTGGTTTCGTGGTTCTGATATCCGCAAACATGGCACAGCTGGCTGCTTGGATACCACTTGTCTATCTTGATAAGCTGTTTGCCTTGCCAAGCCAGCTTATATTCCAGCATGTTCGTGAACATATTCCAGCCATTATCAGCTACGGATTTGCCAAAACTGAACTTGCCACCCTTTTTCCCCTTGGCCATCGCTTTGACGCTGATATCCTCAATGCCAATGGCATCATAGCGGTCTGCAAGGTAGCGGGCCTTCTTATGCAGGAAATCCCGCCGTTGATTGGGCACTCTCTCATGGAGAATAGCTACGCGAAGCCTTTGTTTTTCTCTATTGTGACTTCCTTTCTGCTTTTGGGATAGCTTCCGCTGTGCCTTAGCCAATCTCTTCTCTGCCTTTCGCAGGAAATCGGGATACTTAGCATCCTCCTCATCGGAAGCCACATACAAGCCGTGCATCGCAAAATCCAAGCCAAGGAAGGTCTTCGGTATGACCGGGAGTATTTGGTTTTCATACTCCACCAGCATACTGATATAGTACTTTCCTGATGGCGTCTGGCTGATGGTTACGGTCTTTATGATACTGTTCTCCGGCAAGGGACGATGCTGGCATAGTTTCACCCAGCCGACTTTCGGCAGTTTCACCTTATGGCCCTCGATTCGGACAGAGCCCTTCTGGTTGTTCGTGGAATACGAAGCACGACGATTCTTCTTGGACTTGAAGCGCGGCTTGCCGAAATGCTGGCTGTCATTCCAAAAGTGGCCGTAAGCCTTATTGAGGTTCATTTGGGCATTGGAAAGGGCTAAACTATCTACTTCCTTTAGCCAAGGGAATTCTTCCTTGTACTGCGCAGGCGTGTTATTCAGCTTTTGGCCGGTTTCTTTATAATAGTCAATGCGGTCACTCAGCATCTTGTTGTAGATGAATCGGACACACCCAAAGGTCTTGGCAAACATAATTTTCTGTTCCGTTGTCGGATAGATTCTGTATCGGTATGCCTTATTCACTATCATCACCTGCCTTGACTTTCCAAATCCTTTCACTCTTACTATTGATTATATTGCAAATCAACTTGTGAAACCATTGCTTTTCTGATGGCATCGAGCCCTCAGAAAAACCTGCAATTCATCTCACCGCCTAAAGAGGCGGGAGACTTCTTGCAGAATCAGGTTAAATTATATTTGATTGTAATCATATTTCATCCATGAATGAAGGGGAGACTTTTATGATTGAACGGCCTACCACGAAGCAGTTATTGGCTGCTTCCCTCATTGAACTTGCTGGGAAGAAATCCGTTGACAAGATTTCGGTCAAAGAAATTGTCACCAACTGCGGCATGACAACGACAACCTTTTATAATCATTTTGCGGATAAATATGTACTACTGGCTTCTATCTATAACAAAGAAATTGAGCCGGCTTTCAGCCAACTCGGCAGCAAAATCATCTGGCGTGATGCGTTGCGCATATTCTGCACTACCCTTTCGGATAAACAGTCATTTTTTCTAAATGCGTTGAAAAACACATCAGGGCAGACCTCCTTCCGCTATGCGACTAATGACTACGCCATCGATTTACTGCGTGAACGCCTGCGTATTTTAGGTAAAGAAGATGCACTTCCTATAGAAATCGATTTTTTGGCTAAGTACTATATGCGTTCTATCTCTGAGATGATTCAGGACTGGTTTATTGGTGGGCAAAAAATTCCTCTCGATAATTTTATCGAACTACTTGTCCTCGCCATGCCAGAACCATTAAAGAAGCGTCTGCTTTAATGGCAGGTTGGCATTCTGCACAAAATGACAAGTTCGTTTAGAAACACACGATTTTCTAACGGGATTCCGCCTTCCTTTCGTGCTATAATAATTCAGTTGAAAAAAACAAGAAACCTACTCAGGAGGATTATCCATATGTCTGTTTTTCCAGAAATCATCCGCCATGTTCCACAACGTGACTATGGTATAGAAGGGCTGACGGTTCGCGTGGACCATACGTCTACAGGCACGGTCTACTTCGTCAGTGCGGAAAAAGAAGTCCATTTCCCAGAGCATGCCCATGCGGAACAGTGGACAATTGTTGTCAGCGGTAAATGCCTGTTGACAATGGATGGCGCAACCAGGACGTATCAGCAGGGCGATACATACGTCATCCCAGGCAATAAGAAACATCAAATCACACTTTGCGCTGGCTATGCGGAAGTCGATTACGTCGACGATCCGTGTGACGGCGAAGCATAATCTATTTTTGCGCGGCCTGCGGTTATGAGTACATTGGCGATATCAATAAAAAATCATAGAGGAGGAGAGATTCCTATGAAAAAGATACTGATACTGAATGGTGGCCCCCGGAAGAACAACAACACTGCAAAACTCCTGGCATCTGCCAGGGAAGGTGCTGTTTCTGCCGGAGCCAGCGTCGAGACAATTGACTTATATAATCTGAACTTTACCGACTGTCGCAGCTGCCTGGCATGTAAGAATAAAAAGATTGCCGTGCCTTGGAAATGCTATTGGAAGGACGGCTTGACGGAAACGCTGGAGAAAGTCTATGAGGCAGATGCAATTATCATCGGCTCGCCAATTTACTTCGGGGAACCAACGGGCGAGGTCCGTTCCTTTATGGTCCGCTCGACCTTTCCGGCACTATCCTATGATGATTATAAGAGCACGTTTACGGGAAAGATCGATGTCGGCATTATCCTTACGATGAATGCAGACCAGAACTACTACGATGAGCACTACAAACCGTGCATGGAAGAATACTTCTGGCCGTTCCATTTCCTGAACGGGAAAACGGAAATACTGGCTTCCTGCGATACGCTGCAGGTACCGGATTACAGCCGATACCGTATGGCATCGTGGGATGAAACGAAAAAGAAAGCGCATCACGCCGGGCAATTCCCGAAAGACCTGCAGGCGGCCTTTGATCTTGGAAAGAGACTGGCCAGCCAGCAGTAACTGTTTTGTTGTGAAAGGATAAACTTTTATGAATACGAAAGATTTTCAGCCAGAGATTTTCAAACTCTTTGATGACCAGTGGGGCATCCTGACCGCCGGCGATAAAGACGCCTTCAATTCGATGACGATTAGCTGGGGTATGCTGGGAACACTCTGGTGTATGCCTCACAAGGGGAAGAATGTCTGCGCAGTATTTGTCAATCCGGCGCGTTATACGTATGGTTTCATGGAAAAGAGCGACTACTACACTGTCTCTTTCTTTGACAACAAGAAGTATCAGAAAGCTCTCGGTATCATGGGAAGCAAATCCGGCCGGGATATGGATAAAGCAAAGGCCAGTGGTCTCACCCCAAAATATCTGGAGCATGGCGTGACCTACGAAGAAGCAGAGATTACTTTTGTCGTCCGGAAAATCTACCGCCATGAGCTTCAGCTGGGGCAAATGCCAGCGGATGTCATCGAGGGATTCTATACCAAAGGCCGTGTGCCGCACACGATGTATATCGGAGAAATCATCGAGACCATCCGGTAAATCCCGGCTATCAACCCTATAAGCTTCACATAATCATAAGCTCCCTTTTCTGTTATAATTATAGGGGAAATTTCACCTACAAAAATTACGGTGTAGGAATCATAGCCTTTTACGGCTTTGAGAGGGTCTGGAAAATCTAATTGGAAAAATCGTCAAGATAAAACCAATGGTCATCCGTTCTGAAACCGGGGATATCAATATGGACTCCGTCGGGACCACCTATGGGACCGGGGGAGTCAATGTAGGGTATTTTAAATCCAAAGGGACCCAGATCTCCAAAATGGCCAGGGAAGCAGCCCCGCCAAGAAAAAGAAATACGAATACCGATATTTTGGGCGGAATTTTCCTGGGCTTCTTCCTGGGAGTGCTGTTCGGGCTGGCTGTTCTCTGGAACGGACACAAAGACCTGGCGGCCGGCCTTTTCTGGGCAATGTTGGGAATTGGCTTTGTGTACGGCTGTTTTCTGGCAGGGAAGGATGAAACTTGGAATGACAAGGTATGGCCGAAAGTCTATGCTGGCTGGCAGCATACCTGGATCTGCACCCGGTGTGGGAAACGTTTTTCCATCCATGATTGAAGTAGGGGATGGGAAGCTGGGTTTGAAGGGGACTTCCATTATGGATTTCCCCTCCTTGTTGTCCTGAAAATTACACAGCGTTCATGGTATAATAAAACATAATATAACCATGGGGGGGGAAGAGAAGATGGATTTGAAAACGGTGCAAGTTGTGACAGCGCTGATCATCAACCAGAATAAAGTCTTCGCCACCCAACGGGGCTATGGGGAATTTAAAGATGGCTGGGAATTCCCTGGGGGAAAGATCGAGCCTGGAGAAACGCCGGAAGAGGCCCTCAAACGGGAAATCCAGGAAGAACTGGCCACAGAGATCCAGGTGGAACAGCCTCTCACCACTGTTGAATACGACTACCCCACCTTCCATCTTTCCATGCAGTGCTTTCTTTGCAAAGTAGAACGGGGCAATTTGACTTTATTGGAACACGAAGCTGCTAAGTGGCTTTCCTATGATGAATTGGATGAAGATGGGGTATATCTTCGAAGACCTGATTCGCCGTTTTTCTGAAAATGCCGAAGCCGGGGACCATTATACCGGCCGGGACATTATTAAACTGATGGTCAATATCCTTTTGGCCGAAGGCTGTGAAGATATCTTTGATGACGGAAAAGTCATCACTATCCTGGATGAAGCCGTCATCGAAATGATACGAGCCGCCTGATTCCCTCAGACGGTTCTTTCGTTACATAATCTCAAAAACAGCGTAATCAAAGTGTTCCTGTACATTTCACGGTGTGCAGGAGTTTTTTTATGTCTTGGCGGAAATTTCGATGCTGTTTCCAGCACGGCATACAGTTCAAGCGGTGGGGTTCAAAGCTGAAAATCTCTCCTAACCGTTAAACGATGCATACCCTATTGTGTAACCCAAAAGGATGCAATAACGATGTGTCAGGCATAGTTCGTTATCCGCAAACTGAAAGAAAAAGGAATCGGCGTGTACTTCGAGAAAGAAAACATCTTCACGCTGGATTCCAAGGGCGAGGAGATTGTTACCAACGCAACTCTCGTCCGGCAGACGCTCTGCGACACCACGGAGTTGGAGCGCGAGAAAGCCGCCTTGGGGCAGGAACTGGCGGTGTTGGTGGAGATGACGCAGAACTGCATTGCCGAGAACGCAAGAATTGCCCAAGACCAAGGGGAGTATCAGAAACGCTACAACGGCTTGGTGGAGCGGTACGAGACGGCCAAGTCACGGTTCGATGAGGTGACGGAGGCCATCGCAGAGCGGTCAGCCAAGAGCGAGAGGCTGGCGGGATTCATCAAGACGCTCCGAGCGCAGAAGGAGCTGCTGGAAGAGTTCGACGAGCGGCTGTGGGGCTGCATGGTGGATTATGTGACGGCGGGCGCGGATGGCGGCATGACGGTGGTGTTCTGGGATGGGACGGGGATGCGGGGGTAAAAATGTAAAATACATTTCCCAATATTTATAGAGAACACTTGACAATTACTGAATGAACATTTATTATTAACACCATGAGAACAATCGATGAAGAGAAACGCAACAAAATCGTTCAGGCTGTCTTTGATATTGTAACGGAGGAAGGGTTAGCAGGACTGACCTTTTCCAAGATTGCCAAAAGGGTCAAGGTCAGTACCGCAACGGCTTATGTCTACTTTGAAAACAAGGAGGACATGATTTCAAAGATATATATTGATGTCAAGCAGCTTTTTGATGAGGGGCTGAAAGAAAGTATTGAGCAAGGCACAACTATGCGTGAACGCCTGTTCCATTGTGTCTTTCATTTTGTCCGGAGATTCTGCGAGCATCCTCGTGAGGCCAATTTTGTCCTAGCCTTGCAGGACAATCCTGAGTATCTGTCAGAGGAAGCTACAAAAGTCGCCGAGTATTACACCAAGCCTATGCTGGTTCTGTATGAGGAGGCACTGAGCCAAAGGCTTTTGAAAGCACAGAACGTCAGCGAGATTAACGCATTCCTGTTTGCCCCCATACTCTGGCTTATGAAAGAGTATGATTTGCAAAAGAAGCCATATTCGGCTGATGATTTTAAGCCATTGATTTGGGTTAGTGTAGATTCCATATTGAATAACCGCTGAAAAATGCGGTTATTCTTTAGTATAATAAGTGAATGATTGTTTAATAAAGGGGGAACAAAAATGGAAGCTAAGTCAAGGAAAACAGTAATTATCACTGGAGGGACAACAGGAATCGGTAAGGCAACTGCGATAAAATTTGCCGAAAACAACTATAATGTTGTCATTACGAGCCGTGATGCAAGAAAAGAAACGGTTGTAAAAAATGAATTCAAGGCGAAAGGACTGGAAGTAGATTTCCAGGTATTGGATGTCAGAAACGAAGGACAAGTAGAGGCCCTGATAAAAGAAACGGTTGCCAAATATGGGAAATTAGATGTTATGGTCAATAACTCCGGAATCTCTTTAGGAAATGCTGTATTGGCAGAAACCGAATCGGATGATTTGAAACAAATGCTTGATACGAATGTAATGGGTGTCTACTATGGAATGAAATATGCGATAAAAGAAATGCTAAAAACAAATGGCGGCTCTATTGTAAACCTAGCCTCCATCGCGGGACTTAATGGGTTATACGCAACGGCGCAATATAACGCGACCAAACATGCGGTGGTCGGTCTGACGAAAGGGGCAGCCATTGATTATGCACAGCAGGGAATACGTATCAATGCAGTAGCACCGGGAGCCATCAAAACGGATATCCTGCAAAATGCTATTGATGCTGGGACTTACGATGTATCAGGCATAGAAGCGATTCATCCTATGAACAGATTAGGAAGACCGGAAGATATTGCAAATGGAATTTTCTTCCTTGCATCCGATGAGAACAAATTTATTACGGGAGCTATCCTAAGTATTGATGGCGGATATAATGCCAAATAAATAGCTAAGCAGTAAACACAACTGTGGGGAAGGTTGGCGATGCCTTTCCTGTTGTTGTGTTGCATTTCATTTCTGCGAGATGCGATTTTTGACGAAAAGATTATGTGGATTATTGAGCATACCAATAAGTGGTTAGTTGGTGGAATCTACGAGGATGTGTCGCGATAGTAACAGACCTAGCCTGTGGCAGAATTCGACGAGCGGCTGTGGGGCTGCATGGTGGATTATGTGACAGTGGGCGTGGATGGCGGCATGACCGTGATATTTAGGGATGGGACGGGGATGAAAGTATAAAATAGCATATAAATTGTATATGCGGCATTTGTTGTCTCGCCACAAAGCAGGAATCTTGCAGTATAGCAAGTTCCTGCTTTTTCATCATACTGTTTTTACCTACCCATCACTCGCTCCATGATGTGGATAAATTCCATAACGTGCTCCGTCGGATCTTTGGCGTACAGGATTCCATAGGGGACGGCATATTCCTTGCCCCAATCGCAAGTGAGCGTGACCAAGGCCGGATGGATTCCGTCCCAAAGGTCAACGGAAATCATTGGTCGCCCGGTGTTTTCCGCATAGTTAAACACATTGAAATCATATGGTGGGACATCATGGATATGGATTTGCGGATGATTTTCCTCAATCTCATCGCGCAAGTTGTCGATATAGGATGTATCGCCGCGCTCCACCATGAGGATGGTTTCGCCATATAAATCCGTAAGCGTTATATGCTTACGACCGGCCAAGGGATGGTTGACCGGCACGGCGACCGCCAATGGTATCTGCCGCAAAGTCAAGGCATTGCAACGATTTTTCCAAAGTGTGGAAGGGAATATCCCTGCGATGATGTCAACATCGTTGTCTTTGTTGCCAAGCAATTCAGGTCGGTTATTTTTGCTGTCGTCCATTGGCACAATTTGCAGCCTGATGAGCGGATGCGCCGCGCTGACGGCCAGCCATAGATTGACGATGGGGCGGGCAGGACACATGAGCGAGCTGCCGAGCCGTATCGCGTGCTGTTTTCCTGCCCCAAGGGTGTGGGCGGTTGCCACAGCCTGTTCGGAAATCTGTATGATGCGGCGGGCATCTCGGTAGATGCTCTTGCCCGCTTCGGTCAGCGCAATGCCGTGATTGGTGCGCGAAAAGAGTGTCAGTTCCAGTTTTGCCTCCAACAAGTTGATTTGCTTGATGAGGGCATTGGGCGAGATGAACAGCTTTTCCGCCGCCTTGGTGAAGCTGCCGCAGTCTGCTGCCATCAGGAATGCGTCCAGATGCTTGTTATACATTGCTGCCTCCTGCATGAACCTTTGGGTTAATACCATGTTAGCAAATTGCGACTTCCGTTGCAAGGGATTTTGTCTTAAAATGGCCTTGCAAGCAGGAAGTTGCGGCAAAATCGGAAAAGACATGGCAACAAAGAGCATTCGAGGATGCCACGGTATGCTTTTGACAGCCATCGACAATAGGGGGCAAGAAAATGGAATATACCATGCTGAACAATGGCGTCAAGATGCCGCTTTTGGGTTTTGGTGTCTACATGATGACCGACCTTGAGGAATGCGAAAAAAGTGTTCTCCATGCCATTGAAACGGGCTATCGACTGTTGGACACATCCTCGGCCTATTTTAACGAAGAGGCTGTGGGGAGAGCCATCAAAAAAAGCGGCATCCCGCGCGAGGAGTTGTTTGTCACTACCAAGCTGTGGATTCAGGACGCAGGATACGAGAACGCCAAGGCCGGATTTGAGACATCGCTCCAAAAACTTGGCTTGGATTATCTTGACTTATACCTTATCCATCAGCCATGCGGGGATTGTTACGGCTCTTGGCGCGCCATGACGGAACTGTATCAGGAAGGGCGTATACGAGCGATTGGCGTATGCAATTTCAACAGCGACCGCCTCGTGGACTTCGTCATGAACAATGAACTCCCTCCCGCCATCAACCAAGTGGAATTTCATCCCTACTTTCAACAGAAGAAAGCAGAGGAAATAATGCGGGAATACGATGTGCAGATGGAGGCATGGAGTCCGTTGGGACACGGCGGCAAGGGAATCCTCGAAAATGACGTGTTGGTTTCCATTGGCAAACGATACGGAAAGACTCCGGCGCAAATCATTTTGCGCTGGGATATAGAGCGAGGTATAGCCACAATTCCCAAATCAGTCCGCAAGGAGCGCATTGAGGAAAATTTTGATGTATTTGATTTTCATTTGACGACAGAGGAAATTACGGCGATTGACCAACTGGACAGAAATGACCACATTGCCGATTTGACGGATGTGGAACTTATCAAAAAGCTGAACCAGTTGAAAGTAAGATAAAAATTTTTATGGAGGTTACAGAAATGGAACAGAACAATAACAACAAGCGGAAAGCGGTGAAGGTCGTGCAGACGGCGGGACGCGATATGTTGGGAGATATTGCGCCGGAGTTTGCTCGGCTCAATGACGACGTTTTGTTTGGCGAAGTTTGGTCGCGAAACGATAAGCTGTCCCTGCGTGACCGTTCGATGGTTACGGTAGCCACGTTGGTGGCCAAGGGGATGGGCGATACCTTTGCTTGCCAGTACCAGATGAAGGAAGCCAAGAAAAACGGCATTACGGCAGAAGAAATGGCAGAAATCTTCACACATCAGGCATTTTATGCCGGTTGGCCGAATGTGTGGGCGGCCTTCAACTCCATGAAAAAGGCGTATGTCGAGGAAAGCGGAGATACGAAATGAATAAGAAATTTTTGACCCACCTAAAGAAAACTTTAGCGGTCGCAGTGGCGGCGATTTGGCTTTTCTCCCCGGCAGTGATGACCGAACAAAATCATGTGGTGTATGCCGCCGAAACTCAAGCGGCGGTTAGCCAAAGCGTATTAGCGAATACGGAAAACGGACAGGTTCGCGGCTTTATGGCAAACGGCATCAGTTACTATCGCGGCATTCCCTATGCCAAACCGCCGGTGGGAGAACTGCGTTGGCGACCGCCGGTCAAGGCCGATAACTGGCAGGGTGTGTTGGACGCAACCCAATACAAGAGCGAAGCCGCACAGACCGATTATTTGGGTGTTTTTGCCACGGCAGGCGGCTCGGAGGATTGCTTGTATCTCAATGTAGCCGTGCCGAATAAAAAACCGGGCGACCCGGAGAAACTGCCGGTATTTGTCTGGATTCACGGCGGCGCATTGGTGGTAGGCGCGGGCAGTGATTACGACCCGACGCTTTTGGCAAAAGAGGGACGCGCCGTAGTGGTGACGATAAACTATCGCCTCGGCGTATTCGGCTACTTTGCCCATCCGGCCATTGACGCGGAAGACCATGCCAAAATCAATTACGGCGTGATGGATCAGATTGCGGCGTTGGAATGGGTGCAGAGAAATATTGAAAACTTTGGCGGCGACCCGGACAATGTAACCATTTCGGGAGAATCCTCCGGCGGGCAGAGTTCGCAAATCCTGATGGCCAGCCCGAAGGCCAAAGGCTTGTTCAAAAATATCATCGCCATGTCCGCCCCGGTCATGTACGCCAACGGCCATTCCGTTTCGCCGGAACAGGCCGAGGAACGCGGTATAGGTTTGGCCAAGGCAGCAGGGCTGAACAATGCCACTGCCGAACAGCTTCGTGCACTGTCCACGGAAGAGATTTTAGCCTTGGAGAATAACTATTTGCTGGACGGCATCATCACCAGAGATGGCGAGTATGTCCCTACCAGTATCGCCGAAGCCTTCCAAGCGGGACGTGTCAACGGTGAGCGGCTGGGGATTGGCAATGTGCAAAATGAAGGCTCTTTCTTTGCCGCCTTGACGGAGAGTGCCGCCGGAAAACCGATGGACGAGGTCGCTTATCGCGACAATTTGGAAGCCTTGGAGAAACAGTATGCTCTGCCGGGATTTGCAGACAAGGTGATGCAGGAATACCCCGCTTCCGATTACGGCAGTCCGGCCGAGGCTTATGCCCAAGTCATCACGGACAGTTGGTTCGCCGCGCCGATTTATCGGATTGCCGACTCCCTTGATAACCAAATCAAAGTCTATTACTACGAGTTCAGCGACCCGACTTGCCCCAAGTATGTGACAACGGACTTTGCGCAGGGTACGGCGCACACCTACGAACTGCCCTATCTGTTTCCCGGTTTCCACGGCTCTTCCGACCTCAGCACCGACCTCAATAAAAAGCAACAGAAGGTTGCCAAGGAAATGGTCAAGTTGTGGACGGGTATGTCCGAGGTGGACAGGCGGGGCATTTGGGAGCGTTTTGACAGCGACCGCGCCCAGTATCTGAAACTTGGTCAAGGCAAGCCGCAGATGATGGACATGAAAGACTATAGAGAACGCCATCACTTTGATTTTTGGCAAAACATCCGACTGTATTGAAGAGAAGGAGCTGTCAATGAATTTGCGTAGAGCCAAATTTGTCGCTGCATTTGTTGTGGTGGGGGTGCTTGTCGTCTTTGGCATTACCTTCACGGCAAGCCCCACGCCAAAAAGGCTGTCCACAGCGGCAAACAAGGAGGAATCTGTCGTGACCAAAGAGAAAAAAATACTGGTGGTCTGTTACTCGTTTTCCTGCGGCAATACCCGAAAGATTGCCAAACAACTGCAAGTGGCCTTAAATGCCGATTACGCAGAGATAGAACCCGTTACCCCATACCCTCCGTATGGCGGTTGGGATAGCGAAGTGACCCGCCAAGGGCAATGGGAAGTAGAAGCCGGCTATCAACCGGAGATTAAGCCGCTGACGGTCAATGTGGCAGATTACGATGTGATTGCGGTGGGAACTCCCACTTGGTGGTTTCGGATGGCACCGCCCATGCTCACATTTCTGCACTCGCAGGATTGGACGGGGAAGACCGTTATTCCCTTTATGACCCACGGCGGCTGGCCGGGTCATGTGATAGCGGACATCAAGACAATCTGCGCCGGGGCAAAGTTTGCTCCCGACATGGAAATACAGTTTGACTCCCAAGGCGGAGCCGATATGCTTACCGACCAAGCGGAAATAGATGCTTGGATAGATAGTGTGAAGAAATATTTGCAATAAAATCGGGAAAGGAAGGGTTGACATGGAATACAGGAAACTGGGAAATTCTGATTTGAATGTGTCCCGCATTTGTCTTGGTTGCATGGGTTTCGGCGATGCCAAAACGGGACAGCACAGTTGGACGGTGGACGAGGAAACGAGCCGTAGTATCATCAAGCGGGCTTTGGATTTGGGCATCAATTTCTTCGATACCGCCATCGTTTATCAGAATGGCACAAGCGAGGAATATGTGGGGCGAGCCTTAAAGAATTTTGCCAAACGGGAAGATGTGGTCGTGGCGACGAAGTTCCTGCCGCGCACGCCGCAAGAGATAGCGGACGGCGTGACGGGGCAACAACATATCGAAAAATCCCTTGACCTGAGCCTAAAGCATCTGGGCATGGATTATGTCGATCTCTACATTTATCATATGTGGGATTACCAAACCCCGATATATGACGTGTTGGGCGGACTGACAAAAGCCGTCAAAGCCGGAAAGGTGCGCTATATCGGTATCGCCAACTGCTACGCATGGCAACTGGCCAAAGCCAACGCCTTGGCGGAAAAAGAAGGATTCGCCCAATTCGTCTCCGTGCAGAACCATTACAATCTCCTGTTCCGTGAGGAAGAGCGAGAAATGGCCGGCTTGTGCGAGGAGGATAACATCGCCATGACGCCATACAGTGCCTTGGCCAGCGGTCGCCTTTCGAGAAAACCGGGAGAAACCACTAAAAGACTGACAGAGGATAGTTATGCCAAACTGAAATATGACGGTATGGCGACAGAGGACGAGAAAATCATCATGCGTGTCGCGGAGCTGGCCGATAAATATGCGGTGAGCATGACGGAAATTTCTTTGGCTTGGCTCTTAACCAAGGTAACTGCTCCCGTGGCCGGGGCAACGAAACTACATCATGTAGAGGGGGCAGCGAAAGCGGTTGATCTGAAGTTATCAGACGAAGATATTGTTTATCTGGAAGAACTGTACGTCCCTCATCCATTGGTGGGAGTTATGGCCCAAAATACCAGGGGAGCTGACAATAAAAAACAGGTATGGATGCAGAATGCGCCCAAGGAGCAGTGAGAAAGATGAGGAATAACGCCTCATAATTTACATCTGCCATGATTTGACGTAGAATTATATATAATATAATTCTACGTATCCTGCTTGTTTTCTACAGGGAACTGACATATGGCGCAAAAATTTCTGATTCGCTTTTCTCAAAAAGGCGCTGTCTTCATGGGACAGCGCCTTTTGCTATTCCCTATGGAGAACCGTACTATCAATGTAGATAAACAGCTTCAGCGGGATACAACAGGGAGACGCTATATTGTCTCTACTAAAACAAAGGCTGGGGCTAGGATGCTGCCAATCCCTTGGTAGCGATGCATTGGGAACATTATTTTGGCCGGGCCGTTAATAAATATAACCGGATTTATCGCTACCAACTGCCGACAATCACTCCTCATGTTTGTAGGCATACGTACTGTACCAACATGGCTCTTTCAGGGATAAGCGCCAAGACACTGCAATATTTGATGGGACACAGCGATATTTCTATCACACTTAATGTGTATACGCATATCAAATTCGATAATGCCCAGAAAGAAGTGGAACTTGTCCAGCAGCGGCAGCAGAAAGAAATGGAAAATGTACGCAAGGAATTAGAGCAGGTAGGCGCCATTCGGCCTAAAATCATACCTTTCAAGAATGAAGCGTAGGAAAAAGAATATGCGAAGAAGGACTTACGGTTTCAAGAGCTGTGGGTCCTTTTCTTTTATATAGCTTTTTTAGATGAAAGCCGGTATATTTTCTGCTACAATGGAACCATGCATTTTACGCAGAAAATTTTCACGGTAGTACGGTAGTCGCCTTTTACTACTGATTTTACTACGAATGGTGGCCGAGTTATGCCGGTTTATACTACTTTATGGAATATATGAGGTAAATTGCCTGGAGTGGGAAAACGCTATATAACGGCATTTAACGGCATATCTCGGCATAAGAAGGAGTGAAAATAAAGTGATCAGGATACTTTTCATTTGCCATGGCAATATCTGCCGATCGCCCATGGCGGAGTTTGTGTTCCGGCAGATGGCAGAACAAGAGGAAATGGCGGACCGGTTTGACGTGGCTTCGGCGGCTACGACGGATGAGGAAATCTGGAATGGCTGTGGCAATCCGGTCTATCCGCCGGTGGAACGGCTGCTCCGGGAGCACGGTATGAATCCCGATGGGAAGCGGGCTGTTCTGCTGACGGCTGAGGATTATAATTTTTATGATTATTTCATTGGCATGGATGATGAGAACCTGCGGGATATGGAGCGGATTTTTCACGGCGATCCGGATCATAAATGCTCGCTTCTCATGGATTATACGGAAAATCCCCGTCCCGTGGCCGACCCGTGGTATACGCGGGATTTCCAGCGGACCTGGAATGATGTCGATGAAGGCTGCCGGGGGCTGTTGGATACATTGAGAAACAGGGAAGATGATGACTGAAATGGACGAGCAGGAATGGGAGCATATACTGGGCATCCGGACGGCTGGCCGCGATGACAGCCGGTCTGACGGGGAGCATCATCCCTATGAACCAACGGATTATTGCGTGCTTGAGCGTCTGGCCAACAGTGGCTATATGGGAAAAAAGAATATGCTCATCGATTATGGCAGCGGCAAAGGGCGGGTCGGTTTCTTTCTGGCATATCAGACACGGTGTCATGCCATCGGGGTAGAGTATGACCGCCGTTTGTGGGAAAAGGCGATGTCCAATCGCTGTACGGCTGTATCGGGGCGCCGCGTGACTTTCGTCCTGACGGATGCAGCAGCATACGAGGTTCCGCCAGAAGCGGATTGTTTCTTTTTCTTCAATCCCTTTGGACTGCATACGCTGAAGCTGGTTCTAAAACAGATTTTTGATTCTTATTATCGTGCGCCGCGGACGATGCGCCTCTTTTTTTATTATCCGTACGAGAAAACAGAAGCGTTCCTGACACATCATAACGGACTTCTCGTTGAAGAACGTATGGACTGCCGTGACCTGTTTCCGGAAGACGATGACCGGGAACAGATTCTGGTCCTGCGTCTGCAACCGGATTTCCATGCCTGATGATACAGACATATACAAAACTCCCTCATATCATTGCCCGGACAGGCACGGTGTGAGGGAGTTTGCTATTTATCTATCCGAAAATGAATCAGAACTGCCAGTTGATGCCAATGTTGATTTGCCATTTCTTGTGCCAGTTGCTTCCAAAGGAGCGTTCGGCGTCGGCATAGAGATAGGTGCTGTCATTGGCGCGATATGTACCGCCGAAGCCGGTTTCGTACCAGGTGCTGCCGTAGTGGCTGGAGCGGTTCGATGAACAGGCCATGTCTGTTTAATTTCAGCGTCCTCGTTATCTATTTGTCATACTAAAGCTAATATCCAGCTGTTTTGTAATCATAACACTATGTGATTGCAGAACAGGATAAATTAATAATGAATTATAACAATATAGTAATAAATTATTGCTATATGAAATAACCAGACGGAACAAAGAAAAAGTCTTCTGCCGGATGCCTTTTGGGCATGCAGACAGAAGACTTTTTATGAATTCTCAATTAAAAACCAAAGATAAAGCCGGTCATGGCCATGGATCCAAGATTACATGTATTGTTAAATACGGCAACTGTTTCACCCTGTGCTACGCCCAAAGTCATCACAAGGGGAAGAAAGTGATCTGGTGTGGGGACAGCATAGGCGGCATCGGGATGAGAGGTGTAGTGGATGACGGCGTCATCATTATGATTCCGCACGGCCTGGATAATGTAGTCGTTGAAACGCAGTGTCTGAGGCGTGCCACCGGGGTTATTCCATTCGACGCGTCCCAGGTTGTGAACGACGTTGCCACTGGCAAAAATCAGATATCCCTGAGTACGCAGTGGCGCCAGTTTCTGGCCGAGGTCATACAGTTCCTGTGGCGATAGATCACGATTTACGGAGAGCTGGACGACGGGAATATCGGCGTCGGGGAACATGTGGACCAATATGGTCCATGTGCCGTGGTCGATGCCCCACTGGTCATTGACGGAAACAGCCGGCCCCAGAAGGTTTTGTACCGACCGGGTCAGAGTGGCATCGCCTGGTACGGGATAGGTGACCTGGTATAATTCTTCAGGAAATCCATACATGTCGTAGACCTGACGCGGCTGGGGCGCGCTCTGGATAAACGTACCGGACACATACCAATGGGCGGAAATAGCCAGGATGGCGCGGGGCGTGCCGTGGCGGGAGCAAATCTGGCCGCCGATGCGGCTCAGATTGCGGGTGATATCGTTGTGCTGAAGGGCCAGCATGGGACTGCCATGGCCGGAGAAGATGACGGGAAATGGTTGTTGTATCATAGACGGGACCTCTCTTTCACAAGGGATACGAAGAATATATTTACATTTTTTTATAGTATACGGGGCATTCTGAAAATATACAAGAGGAATTGAAAAAATCGATGACATATGTAGAAAATAATAGCCACAAACGGTGATATTTGGTATAATGAACTAAATACGTCATCCCAACGGATTTCCTGCGGGAGAACGTCATGCAAAAGCTGTCGTACTTTTCTGTAAAGGTATCCTGCACAGACGAGGCGAAAAGCACATTTTACACACTGCGTGTTTGTTGTCCTGTGCTTTTGGCATGGGACTTTTTTTATGAGGAGGTACATATGGAAACGAGAATTGCATTGATTGGTATTATCGTTGCAGACCGGAATGAGTCGGGAAAACTGAATGAAATCCTCCATGAGTACGGCGAATACATTGTCGGTCGTATGGGGGTCCCTTATAAGGATAAACATGTTAATGTCATCAGCATCATCGTCGATGCGCCACAGGATGTCATCAGTGCCCTGTCAGGAAAACTGGGTATGCTTCCTGAGGTGAGCACGAAGACGATTTATCCGCCGCTGCCGCAGTAGGGTGGTCCGATGATGGAACATAAACATTCACAACCTTATGCCATTACGGTACAGGACCTGGTCCGGAGAGGGAAAGACCGTATACCGGAAGAACTCTTGTCTTCGGAGCATCTGATTTATAATTCACCGGCAGCACTGGCTTTCAATTCTCCGGGAGCACAAGGCTTTGGCGTGAAACGGGCCGGGTTGTCTATACCGGGATCCATCATGCTCCTCATCGGTCCCGGCTGCTGCGGCCGCAATACGACTATCCTGGGGGAACAGGGTGGTTATCAGGACCGGTTTTACTTCTACATCCTCGATGAGACCGATATCGTCACAGGCCGGCATTTGCAGAAGATACCGCAGGCCGTTGCGGAAATCGTGGAGTCCCGCAGGGAAAAGCCATCGGTGGTCATGCTCTGTATGACCTGTGTCGATGCCCTGCTGGGAACGGACATGGAACGGGTCAGCCGGAAAGCGGCATCTGTCTGTGGCGTCCCTGTCGTACCGTGCTACATGTATGCCCTGACACGGGAAGGACGCAAACCGCCCATGGTCGATGTGCGCCGTGCACTGTGTTCTCTGCTGGAAAAGCAGCCGCGCCACCGTCGTACGGTCAATCTGCTGGGATTTTTCTCTCCTTTGCAGGAAGATTGTGAATTATATCCTATCCTGCGCCAGATGGGACTGGTGCGCATACAGGAATTATCCCGTTGCCGGAACTTTGATGAATACCTGGCTATGTCCCAGGCCAATTTCAACCTCATCCTTCATCCCGAGTCCTGGCTGGCGGCACAGGATATGGAAAAAAGACTGGGCATTCCATCCATTACTCTGACGAGATTGTATCAGGTATCGCAGATTCACCGGCAGTATATGGCCCTTTCCCGCGCGCTCGGCTCTCCCATCGATGATGAGCCATGGCTGGAACAGGCCCGCCAGGCTGTAGATGCCATCCGCACCCGCTTTAGCGGCGTGACCATGGCTATCGGGGGCATGCAGAATGGCAATGCCTATGAAATGGCGCTGGCCCTGACCCGGTACGGCTTTATCGTACGGGAAATTTATGCCAGTCTCAGCCCCGATGATTTTGTTTATCTGCGTCATCTGGCACAATGGAGTCCCGACACGGAAGTCTATTCCAATTTATCGCCTACCATGCTCTACTATGAGGGAGCATCCCATCCTGTCAATCTGACTATCGGCAAGGATGCGGCCTGGTATCACGGAACAGCTGCCCATGTGAACTGGGATGACGATATCCAGCCTTTTGGTTATGCCGGCGTCTTATCCCTGCTGCGGCGTATCGGATCGGCTCTGGAAGAAAGGGGACACAGCACACGATGAAAGGATTGTGGAAATATATATCACCCTTTGCCCCGGATCAGTCCGGAGCAGCAGCCGTGCTCTATGGACTGGGAGGCATTGTCGTTATCTGTGATGCCGGCGGTTGTGCCGGGAACATCTGCGGATTTGATGAACCGCGCTGGTTCAGTGGCAGGAAAAGTGCTGTTTTCAGTGCCGGGCTGCGCGATATGGATGCCATCCTCGGCAGGGATGATCTGCTGGTACGCAAAGTGTGTGCAGCGGCAGAAACGGTGGGAGCCGCCTTTGTGGCCCTCGTCGGTACTCCCGTGCCGGCTGTCATCGGTACGGATTTCAAAGCCCTGTGCCGCATGATATCCCGTAAACTGAACGTACCGGCACTATCTGTTCCGACGACGGGGATTGGCTATTATGATGCCGGGATGAAAGCAGCCTATGAGGCACTGCTGCCGGCCCTGACACAGGAAGAGTCCGTCGTGGAACAAGGCAGGGCCGGTGTCCTGGGAGCCGTGCCGCTGGAACTGGCTGACCCGGATGAACAGCAGGTTATTGCTGAGACGCTGCAACGGGAAGGCTGGAAGAAGACAACCTTTTTTGACTGCCGGGAAGACTATGAACAGGCTGGCAGGAATGAACGGAATTTTGTCGTATCACCGGCGGCTCTGAAAGGGGCACACTATCTGTACGAACGGTTTGGTACGCCTTATGAAATACGCTATCTGGGACGGCCTCTGCCGGGAGATGTCCGGAATGCCGTGAAAGGGCAGCGGGTACTGGTCATCCACCAGCAGATTGCGGCTGATGCCATAGCAGAAGAAGTACTGCGGGCCGGTGCGTCCTTTGTGCAGACGGCAGGGTGGTTTCTGGCAGATCCGTCCTGCATACGGCCGGGTCACATCAGGCTGAAGGAAGAAGACGACTGGTGTCAGCTGGCGGACAATGATGCCTTCGATGTCATACTCGGTGACATCTATTTCAAACGGGCCCTGCCTCATTTTACGGGCCTGTACATAGATATGCCTCATTTTGCCGTATCGGGGAGGTATTGATGGAAACAGAGAGAATTTGCGTAATCGGCATCGTGCAGGGAGTCGGATTCCGGCCATTTGTCAGCCGTCTGGCCCATTCCTGTCATATTCGTGGCACGGTCTGCAATAAAGGGTCCTACGTGGAAATAATCATACAGGGATCAAAGAGCGCGAAGGAGCAGTTCGTGAATTATCTGCCCAGGAAAGCACCGGCACGATCGGCTATTCTCAAGATTATGACCGAGCAGACCGATTTGCCTCCTTTTCCTGATTTTTCTATTATTGAAAGTGCGGCTGAGGAAGGAGACGTCTTTGTATCTCCTGATATCGCCATCTGTGATGATTGCAAAAAAGAGTTGTTTGATTCGCAGAACCGCCGCTATCTCCATCCGTTCATCAACTGCACGGCCTGCGGTCCCCGCATGACCATCCTCGATGCCATGCCCTATGACCGGGAACGGACGAGTATGGCAGAATTTCCCATGTGCTCCCGCTGTGAATATGAATATACCCATCGGGAAACACGGCGCTATGATGCGCAGCCCGTATGCTGTCCTGATTGCGGCCCCAAAGTCTATATACTGGATGGTACAAAACGGGGCCGGGAAGCTATTGTGGCGGCCCGGCGGGCTCTTTCATCAGGGCGTATCGTGGCAGTCAAAGGCATCGGAGGCTATCATCTCTGCTGCGATGCCTTCCAGGACGATACGGTTCAGCGCCTGCGCCGTCTGAAACACCGGCCGGCCAAGCCTTTTGCTGTCATGATGAAAGACATGGCTGCCGTGCGGCGTCACTGCCACGTGCCAAAGGGAGCAGAACCGGTGCTGGACGGACACGAAAAGCCCATCGTCCTGCTGGAAAAACGGCCTGGTAGTACGCTGGCGCCTTCACTGGCCCCGCAAAATCCCTTTTTGGGCATTATGCTCCCGTATACGCCGCTTCATCTGCTCCTCTTTACCTACGACGACGGACTGGAGATGCCGGAAGCGCTGGTCATGACCAGTGCCAATACATCGGGAGCTCCCATATGCCACGACGAGGAAGAGGCACGGCAGGAACTGAAGTGCATGTGTGATGCCATTCTCAGTCACAACAGGCGGATCCGTCTGCGGGCTGATGATTCTGTTGTGGACTGGTACGGTGGCAGTCCCTATATGATACGCCGTTCCCGCGGCTATGCCCCGCTGCCTTTTTTCTATGGAAGGGAAAAGGGGACTGTCCTGGCACTGGGAGGAGAACTGAAAAACTGTTTCTGTCTTGCCAGGGACCGGCTCTATTATTTGTCCCCTTATGTCGGGGATATGGCCGATGTCCGGACCGTACAGGCCCTGCGCGATGGAATTTCCCGGATGAAAACGCTCCTCGGGATAGAGCCGTCCTGTGTGGCCTGTGATCTTCATCCCCGGTATAATACGACAGCAGTAGCTCAGGAAATGGGGCTGCCCGTCATTCCCGTCCAGCATCATTTTGCCCATATCCTGTCCTGTATGGCTGAAAATGACTGGGAGTCGCCTGTTCTCGGTGTAGCCTTTGACGGAACCGGATACGGAACCGATGGCACCGTATGGGGAGGGGAGATACTTCTCTGTGACGGCCATGAATTTTGCCGCAGCGCGTCCATTGCGCCATTCTGGCAGCGGGGCGGTGATGCGGCAGCCCGGGAAGGATGGCGCATTGCCGTCAGCCTCATTGCCAGTCTGTATCGGCAGACAGATGAGGCGGCTGCTGTGATTGATGCCCTGCATCTCTGCAGCAGGGAAGAACGGCAGATGCAGTTCTTTATGGCCCAGCAGGGACTGAACAGTGTCGTATCTACCAGCGCCGGCCGGCTGTTTGACGGTGTCAGTGCTATTCTGGGGCTGGCACGGCAGTCGTCCTTTGAAGGAGAGGCGGCCATGCAGCTGCAATTTGCAGCCCGGCGATGGATGAAACGCCATGAGCCCGTTGGGAAAGACCCGGTACCGCCGCAGAAGGAAAACGGCCGGTGGATACTGCCAACAGGGAAACTGGTGCGGTATATGGCAGAAGAAAAGCTGGCCGGCAGAAATCAGGATTTCCTGGCCTATGCCTTTCATGAGCAGCTGGCCAGACAGATTTCCGGAGCCTGCCTGCAGCTCTCGCAGGAAACAGGTGTGAAGACCGTCGCTCTGAGCGGTGGCGTGTTCCAGAATACGCTGCTCCTGTCTTTGTGTGAACAGTCTTTGAAGCAGGCCGGACTGATGGTTCTCCGCCATCACCTCGTGCCGCCCAATGATGGCGGTATCGCCCTGGGACAGGCGGTGTATGCCATGGCGAACCAGAACCGGTGATCAGGCGGGAACAGCCAGACGCCGGTTCAATTACGGATTTAGTATCTATGTTTATACAATACACATAGATTATTAATACATTACGCATGCGTTTACTATATATAAGGAGGAATACTACATGTGTGTCGGATTACCTGCACGGGTTGTAAAAGTGCATCAGGGGATGGCCCTGGTCGATGCATCCGGAGCTAAGAGGGAAGTATCGGCAGAGCTGCTGGATGAACTGGATCCCGGCGATTATGTGATGGTCCATGCCGGAATGGCTATTGCCCGGATTAACGGCGATGATGAAGAAGAAATGGACGATATTCTGGAGGATCTGGACTGATGAGAACAGAATATACACAGACAGCTCTGCAAATAATACGTTCCTATGATGGACCGCCTGTACGGATCATGGAAGTCTGCGGGACACATACTCATGAAATATTCCGCCTGGGAATCAGACAGATTCTGCCCAGCCAGGTAGACGTCATTTCCGGGCCGGGCTGCCCGGTCTGTGTGACGCCTGTGGGCTATATAGATGAGGCGGTCTGGCTGGCTCTGGAAAAGGGAGTCACTATTTGCACCTTCGGCGATCTGGTCCGTGTGCCGGGAAGTACCCTGAGTCTGGCGGGAGCGCGGAGCCGGGGAGCTCATGTGGAAATCGTCTATTCTCCGCTGGATGCCTATGATTATGCCCGTCAGCACCGGGATGAAGAAATCGTGTTTTTATCCGTAGGATTTGAAACGACGACACCACCATCCTGCCTGGCCGTCCGGAACGCCAGACGGGATAGTGTGACGAATTTTTCCCTGCTTACGGCCAATAAGACCATGCCCCGTGCCTATGAAGCGATGAAAGACAGTGCCGATGCCTTTCTATATCCCGGCCATGTCTGTGCTGTCATGGGAACCGGTGATTGTGAAGCCATGGTGCAGCAGGGCGTTTCCGGCGTCGTCGCCGGCTTTACGGCAAAGGAACTGATGACAGCCTTTGCCGTCATCCTGAAGAAAATACAGAAGGGGGAACCGTTCTTTAAAAACTGCTATCCCCGCGTCGTAACAAGAGAAGGAAGCCGGACAGCAAAAGAACTCATGGCAGACGTCATGGAACCCTGTGATGCCGAATGGCGTGGTCTGGGCTGTATTCCCCAATCGGGGCTGCAGCTGCGGCCGGCCTATGCCGCATGGGATGCCCGTAAAAAGTATGGCATACCGCTTATAGAAGGCAGGGCCAATCCAGCCTGCCGCTGCGGCGATATCCTGCAGGGAAAATGTAAGCCGCCCCAGTGCCCGTTGTTTGGTACGGTATGTACGCCGGAACAGCCTGTCGGCGCCTGTATGGTATCTCATGAAGGTGCCTGCTCTGCATACTATACGTACGGAGGAAATATACGATGAATGATGTGATTACGCTGGCTCACGGGGCCGGCGGCAGACAGACGGCCGAGCTGATCGACCGCGTATTTAAAGCCCATTTTTCCAATCCTCAGTTTACCGGCGATGATGCCGCCGTCCTTTCCATAGGCGGCGCGGATCTTGCGTTTACGACGGATGGATTCATTGTGTCCCCACCGGATTTTCCCGGTGGCAATATAGGCAAACTCAGTATTTGTGGTACCGTCAATGACTTGTCCTGTATGGGAGCACGGCCATTGTACCTGTCCTGTGCCTTTGTCATCGAAGAAGGCTTTCCCCTGGCAAAGGTAGAAGAGTACGCTGCTTCTATGGCGCGGACGGCTGCAGAGGCCGGTGTACGCATCGTAGCCGGTGATACAAAAGTAGCGGGCAGGGGGCAGGTAGACCACCTGTTCATTACGACTACGGGAATCGGGCAGCGTCTGGCCGGTGTCCATACGTCAGGCACGCTGGCACGGCCTGGCGATGTCGTCATTGTCAGCGGCGATGTGGGACGCCATGGCTGTACGATTCTGCTGGCGCGGAACCAGTTCGGCATCGACGCCGATGTGACCAGCGATTGTGCTCCCTTATGGGGAACGGTGGAAGCCATGCTGGAACGGACGAAAGACATTCATGTCATCCGCGACGCCACCCGGGGAGGCGTGGGAACTGTCCTGTATGAAATTGCCAGCCAGAGCCAGGTAGGCATTCATCTGGAAAGTACATCTGTGCCGGTGCATCCTTCTGTACGCGGCGTCTGCGGCATGCTGGGACTGGAACCGCTCTATCTGGCCTGTGAAGGCCGGCTGGTCATCGTCGCACCGGAATGTGAAGCACCGGCGATTCTGGATGTGCTGCATCAGCAGCCCTATTCCCAGGATGCCGCTGTCATCGGACAGGTGACGGCAGAGCAGCCGGGCCGGGTCGTGCTGCGCACGGAAATCGGTGCAGAAACGATGCTCCCACCGCCGGGGGGAGAATTGCTGCCCCGCATCTGCTGACCGAGGAGGGAAACCATGATTTATGAAAATGAAATTCACCCGCCTCAGGTGCCACACTATACGGTGACGCCGGAAGGCGCTGAGATCCCCATAGGAAAGGCGGAGTTTCCCCAGCCCTTTCATATCGGTCTGCAGTATGCTTCTCCGGCCCGGGGTCACTGGACTATTGCCCATTCCCCGATGCTCATTCCCCAGTGCCATGAGATCTATGTCTGCTGTGCCTGCTGTCTTCATGGCGTCGTCTTATCGGCCGATGAAATCCCCGATGGTGCCGGACGGTTCTCCATGGTGACGCTGACGAATGAAAATCTGATCAAAGGCAATCTGGAAGAGATGATGATCGACGGCATAATCCGTATCATCGAGGAACTGCCCGAACGGCCGCGCTGCGTCGAAGGCTTCACGAGCTGTATGCAGCATTTCCTCCATATCGACGTCCGCGTCGTCTATGACACGCTGCGGCAGCGGTTCCCTGATATCGATTTCATCGATGGCTACATGACACCGACATTGCAGCGGCGGTATACGCCGGATATTCTGGGACGGCGTCAGCTTATGCGGGCTGTGACGAAACAGCCACGCTGCCGGGCTGTGAATTATATCGTCAACTATTATCCTGTCGATCCGGATAATGAACTGACGGCCATGCTCCGTGCCGGCGGATATGCCATTCATGATTTTGCCGATTGCCGGACTTACGATGAATATAAACAGATGGGGGAATCGGAAGCCAATATTTATTTTCTGGAAAATGCGGCACCGGCAGCGCAGGATATGAAGCGGCGCCTGGGACAGAAAGCGCTCTATCTGCCCTATGCGTACGATTACGGGATGCTGCGGCAGAACCTGCAGAAGGCGGCGGAAACATTGCACCTTGCCATGCCCGATTGCGATGCCTTTGAACAGCAGATTGAAGAGAAAGCGACGAAATTGCATGATATACTCGGTCAGACGCCGGTTGCCATCGATTTTACCGCGACGCCGCGGCCGCTGGGACTGGCCCGTTTCCTCCTGACTCATGGGTTCAACGTATATGCCGTATATCTCGATGCCGTTTCGCCAGACGAAAAGGATAGTTTCTTTTTCCTGAAAGAACACTATCCGTCCCTGTCCCTGCGCTCGACGATGCATTTTAAACGGCGCCTGCTGCCACGGGATGACAGCCGTAAATATGGAAAAGTCCTGGCTATCGGACAGATGGCAGCCTATTTTACCGATACGAATTTCTTTGTCAATGTCATCGAAAACAGCGGCCTTTACGGGTATGTGGGCCTGATGAAGTTGCTGGACTGGATTGGCGGTTCGGCCAGAAAAGAAAATCCCCGTATGAGAGAAATCATTCAAGTCAAAGCCTGGGGGTGTCATGGATGAAACAAGCACAACGAGTCTTATCTACCTATGCCGTAGATATGTTTGGCATAGCGTCAGCCCTGTTTGAACTGGGCGGGCTGGTCGTCATGCACGATGCATCGGGCTGCAATTCGACCTATGATACCCATGATGAGCCACGCTGGTATGACACACCATCTATGGTATATATATCGGGTCTCAACGAAATCGATACCATTCAGGGAAATGATCAGCGGCTGGTCGATGATATCGCCGAGGTGACAGAGGCAGTCAGGCCGGCTTTTATCGCCATTGGTGGCAGTCCCATGCCCAACGCGATCGGGACGGATTTCCGCGCCATTGAAAAAATGGTACAAGAACGGACAGGCATCTTCACTATGGGATTCCGGACGGATGGTATCCATAGTTATCTGCCGGGAGCGGGGAACGCTTACGTACGCCTGGCACAGCATATTTTGAAACGTCCGGTCAAACAGCCGCAGCGCCCGGCCAGGAGAGTCAATATTCTGGGACTGACACCGCTGGACTTTTCCGTCGTCGGCAATGCGACGACGCTGAAACGCCTTATTACCGATGCGGGTTTTATCCTCCAGAGTTCCTGGTCTATGGGGGATACACTGGACCATCTGGCTGAAGCGGCTGATGCCGATGTCAATGCTGTCGTATCTTCAACGGGATTCTATCTGGCCCAATATATGCAGGAACAGTACGGAATTCCCTATGTAGCCGGCATCCCCATGGGGAAACAGGGAACGGCGGACTGGCTGCAGGCACTGCGCGACGGGGATACGTCTTATCTGACAGGCCTTACGGGAACGGAAATGCGGGAAAAGCCACAGTATGCCCTGGCAGACCTCAATGCCTGGAAAACAGAACCGGTTTATGACGACCGCCCTTGTGATGTTCTGGTCATTGGCGAACCGGTCTATCTCCTTTCCATGGGAAGTCTGCTGCGTCATGAACTGGGGATGTCTTCCGTTCGGCTGTTATGTCCGCTGGCCGATGCTCCGCAGCTGCTCCTGCGCCACGTAGAAACGGCCAGTGTCGAACCGGTCATCCGCGAAGAATGCCGCAAGGCACGGCGTGTCCTGGCAGACCCCATTTATGCCCGGCTGCTTCCGGACGAACCGGAGAAATTTATTTCTTTGCCCCACGAAGCCTATTCGGGGCGTCATTATCACGATGAAATGCCTGTGATTGCCGGGCCGGATATAGCGGACTGGCTGCGGAATCGTTTGGAATAAGAAAGGAAATACGATGAGAAAATTTGCGATTTATGGAAAAGGCGGCATCGGCAAATCGACGACAGCTGCCAACGTTTCGGCTTCTCTGGCCCGGATGGGGAAGAAGGTCATACAGATAGGCTGTGATCCCAAAGCCGATTCGACGTGGAATCTCCTTCATGGAGAGCCTGTCATGCCGGTCATGGATTATTACCGGACGTATACGGAAGAACCGGATTTTGAGCATATCGGAAAAACCGGGTATGGTGGCGTCTTCTGCATCGAAACGGGCGGCCCCACGCCGGGACTGGGCTGTGCCGGACGGGGCATCATCGCTACCTTTGACCTCATTGACGAACTGGAAGTATTTGACAAGCTGCAGCCTGATGTCGTGTTGTACGACGTGCTGGGCGATGTCGTGTGCGGTGGTTTTTCGGCGCCTATACGGGACGGGTATGCCGATGAAATATGTATCGTCACATCCGGTGAAAAGATGTCACTTTATGCGGCAGGCAACATCATCAAAGCCGTAGAAAATTTCAAAGACCGGGGCTATGCACAGGTCCGGGGTATCATCCTGAACCGGCGCAATGTAGAGAATGAGTATGAGATTGTACAGGATTTTGCCCGGGAGCATGGGCTTCCCATACTGGCAGATATTCCCCGCAGCAAAGAAATACAGTATTATGAAAATCAGGGGATGACTGTCGTAGAAGGAAATCCGGATCTTCCGGTCAGTGCCATCTATCAGAAACTGGCCAGAGACCTCCTGGAACTGTAGAACGGAAGAATGATCATATACAGTTGACAGGTGTTTTTCTTTATGATATTATTTGAATGATTTTGAAAAGATGATACACAGAGTCTTTTCAAAGCAATTGTACGGGACCACTTTTTTTTTAAGTTCAGGCCATACGGACAGCCGGGTCCACTGCCGATTGGCGGCATGGTTGCTGCCTTATTGATTGAGCGGTATGCTCAGTTTTCAAGAGTTGGTTACTTCATAACCGAAACGTGCGCAGGCACACTTGTGAACCGATCAATAGGAGTAGTAAAAGTAGAATTGCTATATAGACTCTGATCACGCAATTTCCATCCAGACCAGACGGCCGGGATAGTTTCCGCCGTCTCATACGGGCATTGGAATGATAAGAACGCAAGTTGTGCAGCAGCGCAGCTTGCGCTTTTTTTATGCAGGCAATGGGGGTGGAATATAGTGAAGTCAAAACAAACGGTCATATCACAACAGAGGGCACCGATTTATGATGCATTGCAGCGCTTCCGTGATATGCGCGTTGTCCCTTTTGATGTACCGGGTCATAAGAGGGGAAGGGGAAATCCGGAATTGACAGCGTTTCTAGGAAAACAGTGCGTCGGCGTCGATGTCAACAGCATGAAGCCGCTGGATAATCTCTGCCATCCTGTTTCTGTCATCCGCGAGGCGGAAGAACTGGCAGCCGAAGCATTTGGTGCCAATCATGCGTTCCTCATGGTCGGCGGTACGACCAGTGCCGTGCAGAGCATGGTACTGACCGTCTGCAAACGGGGGGATAAGATTATCCTGCCACGCAATGTCCATAAAAGTGTCATCAATGCCCTGGTACTCTGCGGTGCCATTCCTGTTTATGTCAATCCGGAAGTCGATGCGCGGCTGGGGATTTCTCTGGGCATGCAGCGCCAGCAGGTGGCACGGGCTATTGCGGAACATCCCGATGCCGTCGCTGTACTGGTAAATAATCCGACCTACTATGGCATCTGCAGTGACCTGCGGGCCATTGTGCGCATGGCTCATGATGCGGGGATGCGATGTCTGGCCGATGAAGCCCACGGGACTCATTTTTATTTTGGCAACGGTCTTCCTGTATCGGCCATGGCAGCTGGTGCTGATATGGCAGCCGTATCAATGCATAAGAGCGGTGGCAGCCTGACCCAGTCCAGTTTCCTTTTGACCGGCCCCGGCGTGCATGCAGGCTACGTGCGGCAGATCATCAACCTGACGCAGACGACGTCGGGCAGTTATCTCCTCATGTCCAGTCTCGACATCAGCCGCCGGCACCTGGCACTTCATGGACAGGAAATTTTTCACAAGGTTGTCGATATGGCCGACTATGCACGGCAGGAAATCAATGCTGTCGGCGGATATTATGCTTTTGGCAGGGAATTGATGAATGGCGATTCCGTGTTTGATTTTGACAGTACGAAACTGAGCGTCCATACCCGGGATATCGGGCTGGCAGGAATTGAAGTGTACGATATCCTGCGCGATGAATACGATATTCAGATCGAGTTTGGCGACATCGGCAATATTCTGGCCTATTTGTCCATGGGCGACCGCCTGCAGGAACTGGAACGGCTGGTCAGCGCCCTTTCAGAAATCCGCCGCCATTACCAGAAAGATCCGGCGGGGATGCTGACCCAGGAATATGTAGAACCGGAAGTTGTCATGAGTCCCCAGGACGCGTTTTATGCGGATAAGGTCAGCCTGCCTCTCGGGCAGAGCGAAGGCCGCGTATGCAGTGAGTTCGTCATGTGCTATCCGCCGGGGATTCCCATACTGGCACCGGGAGAACGGATTACAGCAGAGATTCTGGAACATATCTGTTATGCGAAGGAAAAAGGATGCAGCATGACCGGGTCGGAGGATCCGGAATTGCAGTATATCAACGTCCTGGCATGAAAGGAGAAATAGCATGGAGTTTTGGTTTAGTGAATTTCACACGCCGGATGTCAAACACAGCATCCGGGTCAACCGCCATCTGTATTCCCGGCAGAGCGAATACCAGCGCATCGATATTTTTGAAACACCGGAATTTGGCCGTGTCCTGACCCTCGATGGCAACGTCATGCTCACCGAACGGGATGAGTTCATTTATGACGAAATGATTACCCATGTGCCCATGGCGGTCCATCAGCAGTGCCAGGACATACTGGTCATCGGCGCCGGAGATGGCGGCGTCGTGCGGGAATTGACGCGCTACGACCGGGTGAGGTCTGTTGATCTGGTAGAAATGGATCCGGCCGTTGTCGAGGCCTGCCGCAATTATCTGCCGGGTAATGCCTGCCGCCTCGATGACAGCCGTGTCCATATCCATTTTGAAAATGCCCTGAAATTCATCCGCAGTTGTGAAGCCGAATACGATTTGATCATCGTCGATTCGACAGATCCGTTCGGACCATCGGAAGGATTGTTTACGAAAGAGTTTTATGGCAGCTGTTATCATGCCCTGCGCGATGACGGCATCATGGTCAATCAGCAGGGGAGCCCTTTTTATAAAGAAGACGCCCTGGCTATGCAGCGCAGTCACCAGCGCATCGTCAGTACCTTCCCTATCAGTAAGGTCTATCAGGCGCATATCCCGACGTATGCGGCAGGATACTGGCTGTTCGGCTTTGCCAGCAAAAAATACCATCCCGTCAATGACCTTGACGCAGCGGCATGGGAAAAGCTTCATCTCCATACGCGGTACTACACGACGCGGCTCCATGTGGGATCATTCTGGCTGCCGGCGTTTCTGGAAGACATGCTCCAGGAGGTGGAACGGTGATGCTGGGACCCAATGTGGAGACATTTCTGGCCTGTGATGCTCCCTACGAAGAAGCCCGTATCGTCCTATACGGAGCTCCCTTTGACTCGACGACGAGTTTCCGGCCGGGAGCCCGTTTCGGCCCGGCAGCTATACGCCATGAAAGTTTCGGACTGGAGACGTACAGCCCTTATCAGGACAAAGACCTGGAAGACTGCCGGATTTTTGACAGTGGCGATATGGAATTATGTTTCGGCAGCTCTGAAATGGCCCTGTCTGATATAGAAAAAAGGGCATCGGTCATTATCGGCGATGGGAAACTGCCGTTCCTCCTCGGCGGGGAGCATCTGGTAACCCTCGGTGCCGTTCGGGCTGCTGTGAAGAAATGGCCGGATCTGCACATCATCCATTTCGATGCCCATGCGGATCTGCGCGATGATTACCTGGGAGCAACACTCAGCCATGCCTGCGTATTGCGGCGCTGTCATGACCTGCTGGGCGATGGCCGGATCCATCAGTTCTGTATCCGCAGCGGGGAACGGAGTGAATTCCGCTTTGCCCGGGAGCATACGGATATGCATCCCTTCGGCTTCGAAGGTCTGGATGCGGTGGTAAACGAACTGTGTGAACAAAATCTGCCGGTCTATGTGACGATTGACCTCGACTGCCTGGACCCGGCGGCGTTTCCCGGAACGGGGACACCGGAAGCAGGTGGCGTCTGGTTCCCGGCCTTACTCCGGGCCATGCAGCTCGTTTCCCGGACCCATGTCATAGGTGCCGATGTGACCGAACTGGCGCCCATGCTGGATGCCAGCGGGGCATCTACAGCACTGGCCTGCAAAGTCGTGCGGGAACTGCTGCTGGCATTGTATCAGGCTTGATATGAATGTGTAACCTGCTCTTGCAGAGCATAGGATAGATTTCTTTGTGTATACTGAAAGGAGACTACTATGAGTAAAGTTCTTGTCATTGGTTGTGGCGGTGTTGCCTCTGTCGCGATTCAGAAATGCTGCCAGGTAAGTACTGTGTTTACGGAATTATGCCTTGCCAGCCGTACGAAATCCAAATGCGATGCACTGGCTGCCAAACTGAAAGGGCATACGGATACAAAGATTACGACGGCCCAGGTAGATGCCGATGACGTAAACCAGCTTATCGCCCTCATCGAGAAAGAAAAACCAGATCTGGTCATGAATGTGGCTCTGCCCTATCAGGATCTGACCATCATGGATGCCTGTCTGGCCTGCGGCGTCAATTACATGGACACAGCCAATTACGAACCGGAAAATACCGATGACCCTGAGTGGCGGGCTATCTATGAAAAGCGCTGTAAGGAAGCGGGATTCTCTGCTTATTTTGACTATAGCTGGCAGTGGGCATACCGTAAAAAATTTGAAGACGCCGGCCTCATGGCACTTCTTGGCTGTGGATTCGACCCGGGCGTGACCCAGGCATATTGTGCCTATGCGAAAAAAAATGAATTCGACCGCATTGATACGATTGACATTCTCGACTGCAACGGCGGTGACCATGGCTATGCCTTTGCCACGAACTTTAATCCCGAAGTCAACTTGCGGGAAGTATCGGCACCGGGCAGTTACTGGGAAGATGGCCGCTGGATTGAAATCCCGGCTATGAGCATCAAACGGGAATACCATTTTGACCAGGTGGGAGAAAAGGACATGTATCTCCTGCATCATGAAGAAATCGAAAGTCTGGCACAGACCATTCCCGAAGCGAAGCGGATCCGGTTCTTTATGACCTTTGGGCAGAGCTATCTCGACCATATGAGATGTCTCGAAGATGTAGGGATGTTATCTACTACGCCGGTTGAATTTGAAGGACATCAGATTGTGCCAATCAAGTTCCTGAAAGCGCTGCTCCCGGATCCGGCCAGCCTGGGACCGAGGACCAAGGGCAAGACCAATATTGGCTGTATCTTTACAGGAATGAAAGACGGCAAAGATAAGACCTGGTATATCTATAACGTCTGCGATCATCAGGAATGCTACCGCGAAGTAGGCAGCCAGGGCGTCAGCTATACGACGGGGGTTCCGGCCATGTGCGGTGCGCTCATGATGCTTACGGGTAAATGGCAGAAGCCCGGTGTATATACGGTCGATGAACTGGATCCGGATCCGTTCCTCGATGCATTGGACAAATATGGCCTTCCCCGCAGCATTGATGAAAAACCGGTACTGGTACCGTGATGGAAGACATGGTATATACGCCGCCGTTCCGCTTCCTATCTGAAAGTACGCCGGAAGAATTGTTTGGCCGGCTGCCGACGCCGTGCTATATCCTGGAGGAAAAGGCTCTGCGGCATAATGGGGAAATATTGGCAGGACTGGCAAAACGTACGGGGTGCCGGATCCTGCTGGCCCAGAAGGCATTTTCCAATTACGACCTGTACCCGGTCTTAGAGCCCTATCTGGCCGGGACAGAGGCGAGCGGGCTGTATGAAGCGCGGCTGGGAGCAGAGAAGATGCCCGGAAAGGAAGTGCATGTGTTTTCGGCGGCCTACCGGGATGACCAGTTTGTCGAACTGCTGCACTATGCTGACCACATCGTGTTTAATTCGCCGGGACAGCTCATGCGGTTCGGTCGGCAGGCAAAAGTAGCTGGCCGGAGCATCGGACTTCGGATCAATCCTGAGTGGTCTACGCAGGATGGGCACGACATCTATGATCCCTGTGCTCCCGGCAGCCGCCTGGGAACGACACGGGAGCAGTGGAATGCCCTGATGACAGAGGAGTGGAAGTCGCTCATCGATGGTCTCCATTTCCATACCTTGTGTGAACAGGATGCTGATGATCTGGCTACGACGCTTCAGGCCGTAGAAACGACATTCGGCGATATCCTGCCGCAGATGAAATGGCTGAATATGGGTGGCGGCCATCATATCACCCGCCCGGGATACCACATGGATATATTGGAAGACTGCATCGGGACAGCACAGCAGAAATGGGGCGTCCAGGTCTACCTTGAACCGGGTGAAGCCTGTGCTCTCCACGCAGGATACCTGGCGACGCGTGTTCTCGATGTGCTGACCAATGGCAATACAAAGATTGCTATTGTCGATACCAGTGCGGCCTGCCATATGCCGGATGTACTGGAAATGCCATACCGGCCACCCCTGTATGGCAGTAAAGAGGCAGGGGAACTGCCCTATACGTACCGTCTGGGAGGGCCGACCTGCCTGTCCGGCGATGTCATCGGGGAGTATAGTTTTGACCGGCCTCTCGAAGCAGGTGATCTGCTTCTCTTTGGTGATATGGCTATTTATACGACCTGTAAAACCAATACATTCAATGGAATGCCGTTGCCGGACCTCTACGTCCGCCATGAAACGGGCATTATAGAAGAACTGTGCCACTTCGGATATGATGATTTCCGGTATCGTCTGGGAAGATAGGAACAAAAAAGCGCTGTCGCATGAAGACAGCGCTTTTTTGATTTCAATCAGATAGCAACTTGCTGGACAGGTTGTTTTGAAGAGGCGTATCCAGATGAAGTATCATTTTTTCCTGACTTTGGACGGGATCACCGGTACACAAGGCTTCATAGATGGCCTTGTGTTCTTTCAGGGTCCGCTCTATGACGCCTTCCTTGCGCAGGGAGACGAGAGAAAAATCATTACTGCGGACGCGGTTGTTTTTGATGATATGATAAAAATGTTTGTTTTTTGTCGAAGAAATGATGATGTTATGAAACTCTATATCAAGGATACAATATTCATCAGCTGACTGATGACCGTACACGGCTTTTTCCTGGAGTTTCAGATTTTTCTCGAGCATGGCCATTTCACTGCGGGATGGATCCGAGGCATAGCAGGATGCCAGGAAGGCTGCACAATACCCCTCGATGGCGCAGCGCAGCTGGTAGAGTTCGATGATTTCCCGGCGGGTCACTTCGTGGAGTTGGAATCCCCGGCTGGGAAGGACATCGACGAGGTTTTCCTGGCTGAGGCTCAAAAGTGCGTCGCGGACCGGAGTTCGCGACATATTCAATGAGGCTGTGATGGCTGCCAGAGAATAGATTTTCCCCTTTTCAAAGGCTCCGTCCATAATCTGGTTTTTTAAATATTCATAAGCTTTATCTTGCAATGATTTGCGCGACTGCATGACATCACATCCTTTGGTTTTTTACGTTTACCCTTTTTATTATATACTTACAAGCCGTCTATTTCCAATAGGATGGTTAAAACTATTTTGTATAACAAAATAACGAACAATGATATTTTAGCAATATAACTATTATTGACAAACATAACTGGAAGA
>NZ_QSFA01000013.1 GCF_003467125.1 Megasphaera sp. AM44-1BH | reverse complement strand
CAAAAAAAGGTCTAGCCCAACCACAAAAGTTGGACTAGACCCTTTTTATCAAATTACTATTCTTCTTCCATTAATTTGTCGTAGGCATGAAGCACTGCTTCAAATTCTTCATCTGTCGGGGACACATACACAGTTTCGCCATCTTCTTCATCAAGACGTGCAATGATAGCATCACCATCAGCAGATTCATCACCTTCTTCACTGTACGGAACGAGTACAGCAAACTCCTTGCCTGCATACGGAATGGTCACATCGACTGCATAGTATTCTTCCTGCCCGTCTTCACCAGTTATGGTGATTACTTCAACTTCTTCCAACATGTCTTCTGCCATATTATCCTCCCTGAGCATCTAAATAATTTTGCAATATCAGAACTGCCGCCATTTTGTCAACGAACTGTTTCCGCTTTTCCCGGCGCACATTTCCTTCCATAAGTACCTGGGTCGCCATGACAGTTGTCAGGCGTTCATCCCAATACACAAATTCCATATCGGGGAGCACTTTTTTTAATTCTGAGACAAACTGTTCAATTTTCTCCATATTCTCGCTGTAATCACCATTCATATGACGTGGTTTACCAACGACAACACGATGTACATCTTTTTCTTTTATAATTTCTTTCAGGCGGGCAAAATCTTTCTTTTTCGATTGCCGCTTTATTGTTTCCATTCCCTGAGCCGTCAGCAATAAGGGATCGCTGCAGGCAACGCCTATGGTACGCGAGCCTACGTCCAGACCTAAGATTCTCATATGTCTCCTATAAATTATGCTGTTTGACGTACGAACGAACCAGTTCTTCAATCAATTCGTCCCGTTCAATACGGCGGATATTACTGCGAGCATTATTATGACTCGTAATGTACGTTGGATCGCCAGAAAGAAGATATCCTACAATCTGATTAATAGGATTATATCCTTTTTCCTCCAGGGCATGATACACGTCTTCCAGAATCATGGAAGCAACAGTCTGTTCCTCATTTCTGTTTTTTACGATCATCGTTTCATCACTAATTGCCATGTTTGTCACATCCTTTATCTATGATGCCAGGACATTATCCCAGTAAGTTTTTAACCATATCTTTGCCAGCCCGCAGCGCTGCATCTATCTGTTCAGGCTGCTTACCGCCAGCCTGTGCCATATCGGGACGGCCACCGCCATTCCCGCCAGCAGCCTGAGCTGCCGCCTTAATGATTTTTCCTGCATGAAGTCCTTTTTTCGTATCCCCTTTGTCTACCTTGCAGACAAACTGCACTTTATCGCCAGATACAGCTGCCAGGAGGACTACGCCACTACCGGACTTGTCCAGTACTGTATCCGCCAGTTCGCGCAGACTGTCCATCGAATCAGCCTGGGCTGACGCTGCAATGACGGGGACTCCGTTTATATCTTCTCTGCTGGCCAGTATAGCATCGAGATCAGAAAGGGCGGCATCTTTTTTGAGCTGCTGTAATTCCTTTTCCGTATCTTTCAGCTGTTTCAGGAGATGACCGACTTTTACTGTTACATCATCGGCTTTGACCTTCAATGCCGATGCCAGATTACGGATAACCGCTTCATCAGCCTTGGCTTTTTGAAGGGCGGCTGCCCCGGTAACCGCTTCGATACGGCGTACACCTGTTCCTGTCCCCGTTTCAGAGAGAATCCGGAATGAACCAATCGCAGCGGTATTTGTTACATGGGAGCCGCCACACAATTCACAACTGAAATCACCGACAGAAACAACACGTACCCTGTCACCATACTTTTCACCAAAAAGTGCCATAGCGCCTTTTTCTTTTGCATCTTTCAATGCCATTTCTTCAATCGTAACCGGTACATTCTTCAGTATTTCTTCATTGACCAGTGACTCTACTTTTTCCAGTTCTTCTGCAGAAACAGGGGAGAAATTCGTGAAATCAAAACGCAGATGTTCCGGTGTCACCAACGACCCTGCCTGATTGACATGATTTCCCAGAACCTTCCGCAGCGCAGCCTGAAGAAGATGCGTTGCCGTGTGATTACGTGCAATTGCCAGATTCCGGGCTTTATCCACAGCAATATCTACGGCGTCACCAGTCTGGATCTGCCCTTCTGCCACCGTTGCAATAAGATAGACCAGACCATTAGGCAGTGCTTTGGCATCGGTTACCCGGGCAGAACCACCCTGGGCTTTTAATATGCCCGTATCACCAAGCTGGCCGCCTCCTTCGGCATGGAACGGATTGGAATCAAGAATAATCGTAACTTCTTCTCCATCCCGGGCCTGCTGTACTTCCGTCCCTTCTCTGCCAATCATGACGATATGGCCGTTAACAGCTTCGGCATCATTCACCAGAGTATCCTGATCGAGTTTAGTCGTATCCGGTACAGCCACTTTTGCAGATACTTTCGTACGTGCGGCACGGGCACGTTCCTGCTGTTCCGTCATGGCTTTTTTAAAGCCTTCTGTATCCAGTGTATAGCCTTTTTCTGCGGCAATTTCTTCAGTTAATTCAACAGGGAAGCCAAAGGTATCGTATAATTTGAATACTTCACTGCCAGCAAGGATTTTTGTACTATTGGCTTCTTCCATCATCTGGTGCAGCAGATCCAGACCTTGTGCCAAGGTAGCACTGAACTGGCGTTCTTCCGTATCGATGACTCTCTTGATCAGGCTTTCATATTGTCTGAGTTCCGGATATTCTGTGCCGAGAATATCAATAACCGTATCGACGAGAGAGCTGAGGAACAAATGATCAATTCCCAGCAGGCGGCCATACCGGACAGCACGGCGCAGGATGCGGCGCAGCACATAGCCACGCCCTTCATTGCTCGGCAGGATGCCATCGCTGATCATCACAGTAATAGCCCGGATATGATCGGCAATGACTTTCATCGCCATCTTCTGGTCCGGCTGGGAATAATCTCCGCCACTGATAGCGATGACTTTTTCAATGATCGGGAAAATCAGATCCGTTTCAAAATTCGATTCTTTCTGCTGGATAACCGAAGCCAGCCGTTCCAGCCCACAGCCTGTATCAATATTTTTCTTGGCCAGTGGTTCATATTTTCCATCTTTCGTACGGTTGTACTGAGTGAATACGAGATTCCATATTTCCAGATACCGGTCACAGTCACATCCTACCGTACAGGTCGGTTTGCCACAGCCCCGTTCCGGTCCCAGGTCATAGAATATTTCACTATCCGGGCCACAGGGGCCTTCGCCGATTTCCCAGAAATTATCGTCAAATTTAAAAATACGTTCATCGGCCAGACCAATCATATTATGCCAGTAATCATAGGCTTCTTTGTCATCCGGATAAATAGTGACATACAGCTTATCCGGATCCAGTTCAATGACCTTCGTCAGAAATTCCCATGCCCAGGAAATAGCTTCTTTTTTAAAATAATCGCCAAAGGAGAAATTACCCAGCATTTCAAAAAACGTATGATGGCGGGCTGTCCGGCCTACATTGTCAATGTCGTCAGTCCGGATACATTTCTGGCTCGTCGTAACGCGATACGAAGGCGGTACGAGTTTTCCAGTAAAATACGGTTTCAACGGAGCCATACCAGCACCGATAAGCAGCAGGCTCGGGTCGTTTTCCGGAATCAGTGGAAAACTGTGCAAAATCAGATGCTGTTTACTTTTGAAAAATTCCAGATAGGCTTTACGGATTTCATTTCCCGTCATATACTTCATAATTTCAAACACTCCCTCAGTCTTAGCTTTTGGTATGACTCAGATTATACGCTTTTTATCTCCCGTTGGGCAACCTTTTTGCCATAAAAGAGCTAAAAGCAGATTTATTTTCAGCGTACCCGTTTGGCTCCCACATAGCGGGAAGCCCAGTAGCCGCTGTCCATGCTATCAACCCGGATGCCGCCGCTGCTCGTAGCGCTGATAAACTGGTTATCACCAACATAAATACCTGCGTGCGAAGCGCCCGGCTCATACGTTGAAAAGAAAACGAGATCACCAGGGATAAGCTCGCTCCGTGATACGGCCGAACCGATGCGGTATTGTTCATCGGCCATTCGGGGCAGATTGATGCCGTTATGCGAAAAAACATACCGTGTAAAACCGGAACAATCAAATCCGCTCGGCGTGTTACCGCCAAAAACATACGGCACACCAACGTATTTATTAGCCGTAGACACCAGACGGTCTCCTATCACGTCATGGCTTGTAAATTTCTTGATTTTTGAATATTCTGTATAATTCCGGCTGCTCGGATATTTCGTCTTCATGGCAACTGTTTTAGACTTAGCTTTTTCCGCCCGTTTTGCCTCGTTCTTAGGCATAGACGAGCCTAAAAGTTTCTTATAGGTCTTACTATCGACAATGCCATCAATATCCAGTCCTTTATCAGCCTGAAAACGCTGTACTGCACGGGCCGTTTCGCTCCCATAAATACCGTCCGTACCGATAGGATACCCGTATTTTACGAGCTGCTTCTGTATCTTCATAACCTGTACGCCCCGGTCGCCTATGTTATAAGCACCGGCAGGCATGACAACTGCCGAAAAGAGCAGACTGAATACGAGTAGCCTATGCATCATCTGTCTCATATAAACTCCTCTCAAAACTATCTGCATGTCCCTCTATGGCCGTCTTTTATGACCTAGTTCAGCCCGCAGCCAGTATAAGGGGCGTTGCTTGACTTCTTCAAAAATACGTCCGATATATTCACCAATGACGCCTAAAAAAATGAGCTGCAGGCCACCCATGAGACAAACCATGATTGTCGTAGTAGTCCAGCCCGGAGCTGCCGTTCCCGTAAGATGGCTGTACAGCGTATGAATAATCATAATAATACTTAAAAGGCCGCTCAAAAGCCCTGCATAAAAGGAAATACGCAACGGGGTCTTCGAAAAGGCTGTAATCCCATCGAGAGCAAAATGCAGCATCTTGCGGCCAGAGAATTTCGATTTACCTGCAAAACGCCGGGGAGCTATAAAATCAAGTGTAGTCTGCTTATAGCCGATATCCCCCATCATACCCCGGATAAACCGGTCATGTTCGCGAAACAGACGGAATGTATTCAGCACCCGCCGGTCGATGAGACGAAAATCAGATCCCCCAGGCGTAATATGAACAGGTGAAAGAGCATTGAGCAGAATATAATACCATTTTGACGTCAGCCGTTTTAAAAAGCCGGCATCATCGGTCCCTTTCCGTACAGTCTGGACGACATCGAATCCTTCACGCCATTTTTGCACCAGATCCGGAATCATAGCTGGTGGATGCTGCATATCACCATCCATCGTGATAATAGCGTCCCCCTGAGCATAATCCATACCACACGTAATGGCAAGCTGATGTCCGAAATTCCGTGCCAGAATCAGAGCGCGGACATGATCATCCTGTTCGGTCAGCCGGCTGAGAATAAGTGGCGTCGTATCTTTGGACCCATCATCGACAAAAATGAGTTCATAATCCATATCCAGGTTTTGTATTGCTTTTGTCGCCTCTTCATAAAACTTCTCAATATTCAATTGTTCATTGAATACCGGGACGACAACAGACAACATCTTTTTTTCTTCTAAATTAAATAAGCTCACTCTTAATTATACCATCCTAACGTTTTTACTGTCAAAACAGGGACTCTTTTCAGACAAGTGTTGCCAAAAATTTCCGTATTTCCTCTTCTGATGCATAGCCGATGATCCGTTTGACCGGTTTGCCATCTTTAAAGAAAAGCAATGTCGGTATCGCCATGATATCATATTTTTCCGCCAGGCTGTGAAATGCATCCACATCGACCCGCACCACTTCCACCTGATCTTTAAACGCTTCAGCGGCCCGTTGTATTTCGGCACGTATCATTTTGCAGGGTTCACACCAGGGAGCCCAGAAATCAACAATCACGATTCCCTTTTTGTGCAGGACATGCAGGGTAAATGCCGACTCATTGTCGAGTGAAACAATGGCCATAAAAGGTCCCTCCTATAAAACGCTATACAAAACCACTCTCATTATAGCAGAAAGCAGTGCTTCTTTCCAGCCCGTAACGACAGGATGTCAAAAGACCGGATCCATCCTTCCTGAATGGTATCCGGTCTTTTGTGTTGAGTTAGTCTTCGGTAACGGCTTCATAGACGGTATGCAATACTTCAGCGCGTCCTTCCTGCTTCAGTGAAGAATACGCAATGGGAGGGAAAGCCGTCGGAAATTGTTTCTGTATCTGTGCCAGATTGCGAACCCGTTCATTTTTCTTCAGCTTATCCGCTTTTGTCGCTATAATCTGCAGTGGCACTTCATTATCGGCCAGCCATGTATACGCCTCCCTGTCGATGGGAAGGTCGGGATGACGCAGATCAACAAGCAGAAACAGCAGATGAAGATTTGGGGAAGAAGTAATGTACTCCCCAATAAAATGGCTCCATAACTGCCGGTTTCTGCCACCGGTACGGGCATATCCGTATCCAGGAAGATCGACGAAATAAAGTTTCCGCCGTGTTTCCTTTTCCTCATTTTTCTCCTGGAGGAGCACCTGGAAATAATTGATAGTCTGTGTCTTGCCAGGCGCCCCGCTCACCCGTGCCAGACCGCGGTGCTGGCATAACGAATTAATCAGGCTGGATTTTCCGACGTTGGACCGGCCTAAAAAAGCAATTTCAGGGATATCTCCCCCGGGATACTGATCCGGCCGTACGGCAGATGCCGTATACGATGGGTGGATGATCTGCAGGCTGCCATGATTCATCATGGCGTCACCAGTGCCTGACTGAGCACTTCATCCATATGATGGACAAACACGAATTGCACATCTTTCTTGACAATTTGTGGAACCTCTGCCATATCTCTTTTATTTTCTTCCGGCAGGAGAATTTTATGAATGCCTGCCCGGTGGGCTGCAATCACTTTTTCCTTGATGCCGCCTACAGGGAGCACCGTCCCGCGCAATGTGATTTCGCCAGTCATAGCAAGATCATGATGTACTTTGCGACCTGTAAGAGCAGAAGCGATAGCCGTAGCCATCGTGATGCCCGCCGACGGTCCATCTTTGGGAACGGCTCCTTCCGGCAGGTGGATGTGTATGTCTGTCGTAGCATAGAAATCAGGGGCCAGTCCCAGTTCGTCTGCCCGGCTGCGGATATATGTCATACCGGCTTCTGCCGATTCCTTCATGACATCACCCAGCTGGCCAGTCAGAAGCAGGTTTCCCTTTCCTTTCACTGCCGCAGCTTCTGTTTCCAGTACTTCACCACCTACCTGTGTCCAGGCCATACCGGTTACGCGGCCGACTTCATCCGTCTTGCAGACCTCTGTCGGGAGGAATTTGATGGGACCGAGAATTTTTTCGAGGTTCCGTACCGTTACGGTAAGCGGCTTGTCATCTCCTAAGAGCAGGGATTTACCTACTTTGCGGCAAACCGTACCGATAGTCTTTTCCAACGTACGTACGCCCGATTCACGGGTATAATCCTGAATAATATGACGCAATACGGCATCACTGAACTTAGCCTGTCCCGGCTGAAGACCATTTTCCTTCAGTTGTTTGGGCACCAGATACCGCTTGGCTATCTGTAATTTTTCTTCTTCTGTATAACTCGTAAATTCGATGATTTCCATGCGGTCCAATAGTGGCCTTGGAATATCACTGATGACATTGGCAGTCGTAATCCAGAGAACACGGGAGAGGTCAAAAGGCACTTCGATAAAATGATCACTGAACGTGTTATTTTGTTCCGGGTCCAGGACTTCCAGCAGGGCCGATGACGGATCGCCGCGCATATCCGATGTCATTTTGTCAATTTCATCAAGCAGGAACACAGGATTCTTAGTTCCTGCCTGCTTCATACCGGCTATGATACGCCCCGGCAGAGCCCCGATATACGTACGGCGATGACCACGGATTTCCGCTTCGTCACGTACACCACCGAGAGAAATGCGGACATACTTGCGATTCATTGCCCGGGCAATAGAGCGGGCAATACTCGTCTTACCCGTTCCAGGAGGTCCTACAAAGCAAAGGATAGGCCCTTTCAGGCTTTTCGTCAGCTGTCGGACCGCAAGGTATTCAATGATCCTGTCTTTTATTTTTGTAAGGCCATAATGATCTTCGTCCAGAATCTGCTGGGCCAGGGCAAGGTCCAGACGGTCTTTCGTTTCCTTTTTCCAGGGAAGCTCCATCATCCAGTCAAGATACGAACGGATAATCGCCGATTCTGCCATCATTGGAGGCATCGAGTCGAGACGGTCTACTTCCTTCAGCATGACCTCTTCGATTTCCTTATCCAGTTTCATCTTGCGGATTTTTTCGCGCAGTTCTTCTACTTCCGTGTCTTTATCGTATTTATCCCCCAGCTCTTTATGAATCGCTTTGATTTTTTCACGGAGATAGTATTCTTTCTGCTGCTGGTCCATTTTGCCACGGACTTCCATATTGAGTTTTGACTCCAGACTGGCAATATCGACTTCTGTATCTAGGAGTCCGCATACACGGCGCATGCGCTGGCTGACATCATAGATTTCCAGCATCTGTTGACGCGCCACCAGCCGGAGTGGAAGCTGGGCAGCAATAAAATCAGCCAGAGTTCCGGCATCCTGTATGGCTTCGGCTTTTTCTTTGAGCTCGTCATTTCCTTTTAAATTATCGAGCCAGTCTGTGAAGCGGTGCAGCATCAGACGGCGCAATGCTTCATTTTCATTAGATTCGGCATATACTTCCTGTATTTTCACAGCTGCCACTTCTGTATAGTTTTCTTTATCAGAATATCCCCGTATTTCGACGCGGGAAATCCCATCAGCCAGAATACGTACAATACCGCCGGGAAGGCGGAGAAGCTGCTGGATCCGTACCAAGGTCCCGACCTGATAAATTCCGTCAAAGCCGGGGTTTTCTTCGTCTTCATCCAGCTGTGCTGAAACAATCATCAGACGATCATGTTCCATCGCATAATCGACAGCAGCCAATGATTTTTCCCTGCCTATATCTATATTACTGAGCAATTTAGGAAAAACTACAATGCCCCTCAGCGGGACGAACGGCAGTGTCAGAATTGAATTGTCCATATAACTCACCTTCTTGCTAACTAATATTCACTATTTTGGTATTCTTAAAATGGAAAAATAACACTCATTCCCTGCGAGGAAGAAATGAGTGTTATCAACTTAACATATCCGTTTCCTATGCTGTTATGAGCTTAGGTTCTGCGCCGCTTGTAACGCAGTCAGCCGTGACAATGCACTCACGGACATCTTTACGGCTGGGCACATCAAACATGACATCGAGCATAATACGTTCAATAATAGAACGCAGGCCACGGGCACCCGTATTACGGCGCATGGCTTCTTTGGCAATAGCCCGGAGGGCATCTTCTTCAAACGTCAGACTGACATGATCCATTTCCAGCATTTTCTGATACTGCTTGACCAATGCATTCTTAGGTTCTGTAAGAATATGCACCATGGCATCTTCATCGAGCGGATCCAGTGTCACCAGAACGGGAAGACGGCCTACTAATTCGGGAATCAGCCCGAACTTTTGCAAATCTGCCGGAATAATTTCTTTCAGCAGCGTTTCCATGGACTTTTCGTTCTTGGAATGGATTTCTGCGCCAAATCCCATGTTTTTGTCCGATGTACGGTTGAGGATGGTCTTATCAATGCCATCAAAAGCCCCGCCGCATATAAAGAGGATATTCGTCGTATCAATCTGCAGCATTTCCTGATGCGGATGTTTACGTCCTCCCTGGGGCGGAACACCGGCTACAGTTCCTTCCAGTATTTTCAGCAATGCCTGCTGTACGCCTTCGCCGGATACATCACGGGTAATAGACGGATTTTCCGATTTGCGGGCAATCTTGTCGATTTCATCGATGTATATGATGCCCCGTTCAGCTTTTGCTATGTCATAATCCGCTGCCTGAATCAGTTTGAGCAGGCAGTTTTCCACATCTTCACCGACGTAGCCGGCTTCGGTCAGGCTCGTCGCATCAGCTATGGCAAAAGGAACTTCCAGAAGCCGGGCCAGTGTCTGAGCCAGCAGCGTTTTGCCACTGCCAGTAGGTCCTACCATAATGATATTGGATTTCTGTAATTCCACGTCATCATCAACACTGTTGGACTGAAGCCGTTTATAATGATTATATACAGCGACAGACAATGTCTTTTTGGCTGCTTCCTGTCCGATGACGTATTCATCAAGTGTCTTCTTGATTTCGTGTGGTGTCGGCAGCTCCTTCAGCTGAAACTCCGGTGCTTCTTCCTTCGTTTCTTCTTCCAGAATATGCTGTGCGACATTGATACATTCATCACAAATATATACGCCTGGACCGGATATCAGTTTCTGGACTTCATTCTGTGTACGGCCACAGAAACTGCATCTCGGTTCATCTGTTCTGTCTCTATCCACGTATTCCTCCTATAGCAGCACTTACTTATCTGCCTGGTCATCTTTAGGACGGGTCAGTATTTCATCAATCAGGCCGTATGCTTTTGCTTCTTCGGCCGTCATAAAATTATCCCGTTCCGTATCTTTCTGGATGACATCAAGCGGCTGTCCCGTGTGCTGGGACAATAAGCCATTCAGTTCTTTGCGCATGCGCAGGATTTCACGGGCGTGGATTTCAATTTCAGTCGCCTGGCCCTGTACGCCACCCAAAGGCTGATGGATCATAATCTGAGAGTGTGGCAGGGCAAACCGTTTGCCCCTGGCCCCGGCGGTCAGCAGGACAGAAGCCATACTGGCAGCGGAACCCACACAGATAGTAGAAACATCAGGTTTGATGTACTGCATCGTATCGTAAATAGCCATGCCGGCAGTGACGACGCCGCCAGGACTGTTGATATACAAATGGATATCCTTATCAGGATTTTCTGCTTCCAGGAAAAGAAGCTGGGCAATTACAATATTGGCCGTCACATCTTCAATAGGGCCGCCGAGAAAAATGATGCGGTCTTTCAGCAGGCGGGAGTATATATCATAACTCCGTTCGCCCTGACTGGATTGTTCAACGACCATCGGTACATATGCCATTTTCATAATGACTACACCTCGGGTTCTTACGCTTCCGGTTCTTCAGCTTTAACCTGTTCTACCTGCGGTTCTTCCGTTTTTTCTTCTTTTGCATTGGTATCAACGGCATTCTTCAGAATGAAGCTGGCAGCTTTTTTACGGCCTACGGACTGAATAAGCATGGGAACGCGTCTTTCTTTGATGATAATTTTGTATACTTCTTTCGGATCTGCGCCAAAGTTCTGGGCCATCGTAAAGATTTCAGCCTGGAGATCAATATCCTTGACTTCGATGTTTTCGGCTTTGGCAACTGCTTCGAGTACGAGATCCATCTTAACGTTTTCCGAAGCCGGCTGACGATATTGTTCTTTCAGTTTATCCATATCGGTATTCGTATATTTGAGATAATCATCAAGAGACATGTTCTGCGTTTCCAGGCGCATGGACATTTCATCGATCATCTGATCTACTTTCGTGTCTACCATGACATCGGGAATATCTACTTCTGCATTATCGACAGCTGCTTTGAGGACATCGGAATTAAACTTTTCTACAGCCTGGAAATGAGCCTGCGATTCCAGACGTTTGCGGATGTCTTCTTTCAATGCGTCAAGAGTATCGAATTTGCCGGCTTCTTTGGCGAATTCATCATCGATTGCCGGAACTTCACTGCGTTTTACATCATTGACTTTAACGGCGAATACGGCTTCTTTGCCAGCCAGTTTCTTTTCGAAATAGTCTTCAGGGAATGTTACTTTGACATCTTTTTCATCGCCGGCTTTCAAACCGATGAGCTGATCTTCAAAACCGGGAATGAAGCTGCCGGAACCAATCTGGAGCGGATAGGATTTGCCTTCGCCGCCTTCAAATGCTTCACCGTCAACAGTGCCTTTGAAATCAATAATAGCAAAATCGTCTTTAGCCAGTTCCGTACCTTCCGGAGCAACGACGAGTTTGGAATGGGCTTTCTGCAGTTTAGCCAGTTCGGCTGCAACCTGTTCGTCTGTTACTTCTGCTACTTCGCGGGCTGCTTTAATACCTTTGTATTCACCCAGCTTTACTTCTGGTTTCTTCGTCAGTGTGGCATCAAAGACGAAATCCTTGCCTTTTTCTTCTTCAATGACCTTGATGTCCGGATCAGTTACAGGAACGATATCCTTTTCTTTCAGGGCATCGTTATATGCTTTCGTAATGATCGCTTCTTTGATTTCTTCTTTGACAACATCCTTGCCAAGGAAACTTTCCAGTATCATGCGCGGAGCTTTACCTTTACGGAAGCCCGGGATATTTACTTTGTTAGCGAGGTTCTTAACAGCCGCAGCTGCGCCTTTTTTGGCTTCTGCTGCCGGTACTTCGATGTGCAGTGTCACTTTGTGCTGATCAACTTCATTTACTGTTACGTTCATTATTAGTATGTCCTCCTTATGGGTATAATACCCTTTTTATTATCTATAAAACACCATACTACGCTCTACATCATATCACAAATCACAGGGATTGACAACATCCAAAAAGGGCTCCAATGCCAGTCCTGTAGCATATCCGGCTGAAAATAACAACGGAGCTGTCACCGGTAACAGCTCCGTTATTAGTATACATTAAACTGGCATCACAGCTCGTCGTATCGTATCTTTATGCCATTATCTTAATTCGCAATTTAATTTTTCTTTTAAGTCACTCAGAATCGCATCGATAGGAGCCTGGATATCCTGATCCGTCAGAGTCCCCTGTTCAGAACGGAATACCAGATTATAGGCCAGACTCTTGTATCCTCTGGGAACCTGTTTGCCCTGATACAAATCAAAGAGATGAACCGCTTCCAGATATTCTCCGCCTTTTTCCCGGATGATATCGAGAACAGCCTGATTGCTTGTACCAACCGGTGCAAGGAAGGCCAGGTCCCGGCTGGAAGCAGGAAATTTGACGACTTTATGATAATCCGGCATGAGATTGATGAACGGCATAATCGCATCCATGTACATTTCAAAGATATATACAGGTCCTGTTACATCATAATTATCAATAGCTTTCGGATGCACTTCGCCGAAGTTGCAGAGAACCTTTCCGTCTTTTACATAGCGGGCCGCCTTGCCGGGATGAAGCGGTGCATAATCGGACACTTCAATGTCTGCATGGATGCCGAGTCCGGAAAGGACCGCTTCTACAAGGCCTTTGACGTCGTAGAAATCATAGTTTGATGCCTGTACAGGCCATTCCCCGGCGGTGCGCTGGCCATACAACAGGCCACTGACACATAATTTCTGTTCCGGGAGTTCTTTTACCGGAAGTTCCTTTGGGATATAGACAGGCGCTATTTCATAAATGCCGACAGACGGATTCTTGACTGCCTGGTTGCGGACCAGAACATCCATAAGAGAAGGAATCAACGTCGTACGCATGAGAGGAAAATCTTCTGTAATCGGATTGATAATAGGTACCGCCTGATAGACAGGATCGCCTTCTTTGTACAACAGTTTTTTCAATTGATCAGGATGCATGAAACTGAACGTAACCGTTTCATTTAAGCCGCTGCTGCAAAGAATGCGGGAAATTTTTTCCGTCACATCATATTCCAATCCCGGTTCGCCTACGGTGATATCAGACCATGGGCGGGTAGATGGTATATTTTCATACCCATAAATACGGGCCACTTCTTCGGCAATATCCGGCATTTCCGTGCAATCCCCACGATAGCTGGGCACGGTGGCCGTAATTGTATCGCCATCTTTCTGCAGGGTAAATTGAAGCGTTTCCAGAATATGCATCATCTGTTCTTCCGGAATATTGGTTCCAAGGAAGGCATTGACCTGATCAGCAGTGAACGAAATATATGTCGTCTTTTGCGGTTCGGGATATACGTCAACGATTCCCTTTGCTACGTCACATGCTCCCATTTCCTGCAGAAGCTGGGCGCAACGGTTGATCGAATTGATGCAGCTGTCAGCATCCAGACCCCGTTCAAACCGGCCCGAAGCTTCCGAACGAAGTCCCAGCATACGGCCGGTATGACGGATATTGGATCCCTTGAAAGAAGCACATTCCAGAATAACCGTCTGCGTATGTTCTGTTACTTCTGAATCAAAACCACCCATGATACCGGCGATGCAGCACGGTTTTTCTTCATCGGCAATGACCAGCATGTTGTCATTCAGAGTACGATCGATTTCATCCAGCGTTTTCATTGCTTCGCCATCTTTTGCCCGGCGTGCAATGAGATGATGACCGGCTACTTTATCGTAATCATAAGCATGGAGAGGAATTCCCAGTTCAATCATCGTATAGTTCGTGGCATCGACGATATTGTTGATGGGACGGACTCCCGACTTGCGCAGCCGCTGCTGCATCCAGAGCGGAGACGGTCCAATTTTGATATGAGTCAGCAGACGGGCTGTATAGCGGTTGCATAATTCTTCATCGTCAATGGAAATCTGTACTTTACCATCAATGGTTTCGTCGCTTTCTTTGACCGTGATTTCCGGATAGCGTGCTTCTTTGCCACTTAATACAGCAAATTCACGGGACAGGCCGACCATCGAAAAACAATCGGCACGGTTAGCTGTCAGTTCATATTCATAGACAACATCTTTAAGTTTCAGATAATCGACGGCATCTACACCGACCGGAGTATCAGCCGGAAGAATCCAGATACCTTCTCTTTCCTTCGGAAGGAGGACGCTGTCATCAAAGCCGAGTTCGTGAGCAGAGCAGAGCATGCCATTGGACGGTACACCACGCAGCTTGGATCTCTTGATTTTAACACCACCCGGCAAATGTGCCCCATGGACAGCCACGGGAACAATCTGACCTTCACGGACATTCGCAGCGCCCGTAACAATCTGGAGCTGCTCCGTTCCTACGTCGATCTGGCAGATGACGAGATGGTCTGCATCAGGGTGCTTTTCTATTTTTAAAATCTTACCTGTAACGACATTTTTTATTTCATTTCCCCAGTACTCTACCTGTTCTACAGGAATACCGGCAATAGTCAGCGTATCGGCAAAGGCCTGCATATCCTGATTCATGTCTACATCGACATAATCCTGCATCCAAAGAAGTGAACTTTTCATTGTATATACCCTCCTAGAACTGGTTTAAGAACCGCATATCATTTTCGTAGAACAGCCGCAAGTCATCAATACCGTATTTCAGCATAGCAATCCGTTCGACCCCCATGCCAAAAGCAAAGGCATTGACCTGTTTGGGATCGTACCCGTTCAACCGCAGCTCTTCCCAATTCGTCACGCCGCAGCCCAGGATTTCCAGCCAGCCTGTATGAGAGCAGACCCGGCATCCTTTTCCGCCGCACATGACACAGGAAATATCCACTTCCGCGCTCGGTTCTGTGAACGGGAAATAGCTGGCACGGAAACGGACACGCGTGTCAGCACCGAACATATCATGAAGAAAATCTTCCAGGATGCCCTTCAAATCAGAAAAACGGATGTTCTTATCAACGATCATACCTTCCATCTGATGGAAAATCGGAGAATGAGTAGCATCGTAATCGCAGCGGTATACTTTACCGGGGGCAATCATCTTGAACGGTTCATTCGGCTTATGAGCCTGCAGTGTGCGGGCTTCCATTCCCGATGTATGGGTCCGCAGAAGTATATCATCCGTAACGTACATAGAGTCCTGCATATCACGGGCCGGATGGTCATCAGGCAGATTCAGGCATTTGAAATTGAAATAATCCGATTCGATATCGGGGCCCGTGACAATGGAAAATCCCATGCGCAGGAATGATTCTTCCATTTCGCGCAATGTCTGGTGCAGGATGTGTTCATGTCCCATGACCGGTCTGCGTCCAGGGAGTGTAATATCTATTTTTTCAGACTGGATTTTATCAGCCAGTGCCTGTTCTTTGACTTCCTCCATTTTTGCTTTCAGATGTTCTTCAATTTCTGAGCGGGCAGAATTTACGAGCTGACCGATTTTCGGCCGTTCTTCTTTGGACAAATTTTTCATTTCTTTCATGATGGCTGTCAGTTCGCCTTTTTTGCCCAAATATCTGACACGGATATCCTGAACATCCTGGAGTTCCTTACTCTTGGCAATCTGTTCGCTGACCGCAGCCTTGATTGCTTCAATTTTTTCATTAATCATGGATTTCTCCTCCTCCAAAAAAAATAGACTTCCGCCCCCAAGGGGCGAAAGTCTGATTCGCGGTACCACCCTAATTTGTACTCCTGTGTCCTGTAACGGGAACACCCGTCCTGCCTACTGCTCTTCAACAAGAAGCTCCAAAGTGAACGCGCAGCGCAACTGGTACGGTGCTCTCAACCGGTGGCAGCCGCTCTCTGTAACCAGATCATTGTACTACTCTCTTTTTCATAGCCACATTTTCTTATCCGCTCTCACGAGCATGGATATATTGTATCAGTAAAGTGTCTTATTTGCAATAACCAATCGCTGAATTTGGTTCGTACCTTCATAAATCTGCATGATTTTCGCATCACGCATGTACTTTTCAACAGGGTATTCTTTGATATAGCCATATCCGCCCATGACCTGCACAGCATCAGTTGTTACCTGCATGGCAACATCCGAGGCATTACATTTGGCGATAGCTGCTTCCCGGGAAAATTCCATACCCTGGTCTTTCATCCAGCAGGCGCGCTGAACGAGAAGGCGTGCTCCTTCGACTTTCATAGCCATATCAGCTATCATGGCCTGTACCATTTCAAAGGAAGCAATGGGCTTTCCAAACTGTACACGTACCTTTGCATATTCACTGCAGGCACGGAATGCCGCTTCGGCAATACCGACAGATATAGATCCGACAAACGGGCGGGCCGCATCCAGCGTTTCCATAGCGATACGGAAGCCATGACCTTCCCGTCCCAGACGGTTTTCTACCGGCACGAAGCAGTCCTGGAAAATCAGTTCGGTCGTATTGGAAGCACGGATACCCATTTTATTTTCTGCTTTCCCGACGGTAAAGCCCGGCGTTCCCCTGCGTACGATAAACGCCGTCAGTCCGCGGATACTCGGGGTTTTACGCGTATTGGCAAATACGACAAATACTTCAGCAAGAGCACCATTTGTAATGAAGCATTTTGTCCCGTTCAGTACATACCCGCTGCCATCTTCTGTTTTGACCGCTCTGGTGGAAACAGAACCGGCATCGGAACCAGTTCCGGGTTCTGTGAGGGCAAATGCAGCCAGATGGTCCTCATTGATAATATCAAAATAGCGCTTTTTCTGATCGTCATTGCCGGCTATGATGACAGGATAGGAAGCCAGTGCATTGGCGGCAACAGATGTTGCCACGCCGGCACAGCCTTTAGCCAGTTCTTCATAAATAGCAGCAATCGTAATAGCATCAAGACCAGCTCCGCCAAATTCTTCCGGAATAGCTACGCCAAGAAGTCCCTGTGCCGCCAGTTTTTCGAGCAGGCCTTCATGCATCTTCCCCTGTTCGTCCATTTCTCCTGCATACGGTACAATTTCTTTCTGCACCAGATCACGGACAACTTTGATGATTTCCTGCTGTTCCTCATTAAAAGCAAAATCCATATTGATACCAACCTTCCATTTTTTTAATACGTTCACGCACAAAAGACGCTCTAATCATCATATTTGCGCAGAATATAAAAAGAAGAACGCCCTTTGACCACTACTTTTCCATTTTCATCCATGAGCTCACATTCCGCGACAATGGTCCTGCCGCCGTGATGAACCACCTGGCCAACGCCAATAAGCTGCTGCCCTGGATGAACAGGACGGATGTAATTCATGTTAATTTCCAATGTCGTTACCTGATATCCCAATGAACGACTGGCCATTCCCATCAGCGTATCACAAAAAGCTGCCAGAACACCACCTGCAGCTATGCCCCGATAATTACAAAGATTCGGTGTGATATCGAAGGCCACACGGACCCATCCTTCATCCACATCTTTGATTTTGCAGGGAAGGTTCTTGAAATACGGAATCTGCGTGACACCCTGGTGAATATTGAACACCCGTCTTTTCAAGATATCCGACATTGCTGTGTTTTCATCCTTCATCTGCCGTTTCTCCTTTATCAGCCTGGAGCTGATAGGCACCTGTAACAAAGTACGTTCCCTTGCCGTGCGCCAGATACCGGTCACTGTCATCATAAAAATCACAGATTACCACCATAGTTGTCCGGCCATTATGCAAAATATGCGTTTTGGCACAAATGACCGTATCCGCCAGTGCCGGACGCAGATAGTTCATGGCAAGGTCCAATGTCAGGACAGCCTTTCCCACAACGGCACACGCCGTTTCCATCGCCGAGTCAGCCATAGAATACAACACGCCGCCATACAGCGTTCCATTAGGATTTCCCCATTTTGTTCCCACATTGTGAAATACCAGTTCCGTATCATCTTCATCAGCTTTTAAAACGTGGAATTGCATGAATCTATCATAAGGATTGCATTGTAATTCCCTTTCCATTTCTGCAATGCGTGCCTTATTCACAAGCCTCTCCTCCTAAAAACTGTTGAAAATAAATACCTTTATATTGTACAATATGACATTCTAAACGTCAAACGGATTTTCCGTACTGAAATAAATGTAATGAAATTGTAACAGCTTTTGCCGTACACCTGCAATAGACGCATCTCTGTTACTATACAAAAAAGGCTGCCGCACCGCGGCAGCCCCTGACATGTCTGACCTGGTCTTTACCCCCACACTCGCCTGCTGGGACGTTCGCTCATAGATGCATATCATCCCCCACTACTAGCCCTCTCGCATTTTGCGGCAGGTCTTACTTCTAGGCCGCACTATGATCAGAATCACTTTGGATTCCTTACGTGGATCGCTTCGTCTGCGACTGACATCGACTTTCAACCACAGCACATGTCATGTGTTATTATACGTGTCACAAAAGTCACTGTCAATGAAAAAAGAGACTGCGCGATGACAGTCTCTCTCTCAAACGAACATGAATTATGTACAGACGCGATGCCTAGAATTTATAGCCCATGCCAATCTGCCAGCCTTTCACCGTATCATCATAATTATCGACGTCTATATCGGCACGGCGGTACATAATATGGGCATCCCAGTCTTTTGTAATGTCATACCCTACCCCGACAGAGTAAGAATTGACATCATCACCTACGCCTACAGACGCAAATCCCTGCCAACGTTCACCAATTGGAATCTGCCCCTTCAGTCCGACCTGATAGCCATAAAAATGCTGATTCCTGTAGGTATCGGCTTTCACATAGCTCATGCCGCCATAGGCAGAAACATAGGGATTAAAACGGTACACTCCCTGCAAATAGTGTTCGTTCAGTTTGTCTCCGTCATCACCTTTAGTATAATTATTGACGTACTGCAAATCCACTTTATCATTGATCGTGTAGGTAATGTCACCGCCACTGAAACGACTGTGGGCGCCACGGCTTCCTTCTTTCTGATCAAAGCCATAATTGACATTGGCTTTCAAATCTCCCGCCTGCGGATTTTTATTGGGGGCGGCACAGGCAATGGAACCTATGGAAACAGCCGCAATAAGGGCGCTTATTAATACTATTTTCTTCATATATCACACCTCCGATTAGTCCGTAGATTTACTTTATGGTTTACATTATACGCTAGTTGCACAGCATTTTCAAATACTCTGCACATTCTGTGTTACTGATACCGCTGCAGCAGTTCTTCCGCCGCTTCAATAACCTGTGCAGCTGAAATAACAGAAATCCCCTGATATTTTCCTTCTTTAATGATTTTTTTCATGCTTTTTCCAATTTCATAGTGATCTGTCGATTCGAGGACAATGGCCTTATCCGTGTAAGGACCATAAAACATGGGGTTGCTCGGTCCGTATAGTGCAACGACTGGCACCTTCTGACTTACGGCAACGTGCATGGGTCCACTATCATTGGTAATAAAAAGCGAACAACGGCGGACAGCTGCCGCCAGCTCTCCCAGAGAAAACCGGCCCGTCGCAATGACTGGAGGATATTTCATCAGGTCCGTCGCTTCCTTTACCATATCGAGATCCATAGAACCGCCAAAAAAGACACACCGATAGCCGTTTTCACTGAAATAATCGGCAACAGAAGCAAACCGTCGTGGCGGCCATCGTTTTTGTGGGACAGCGCTGCCGATATTAAAACCGATGAGTCTATCCTCTATTCCAACTCCCTGGGCAGTATAAAACTCATCGGCAGCCTGTTCCCATGCCGGGCAGGTAATGAATTGCAGTCCATCATTGCGCCTGTCCTCTATCCCCATTTGTTCCAACACGTTGATGTACATATCCGCTGCATGTAAATGGGTCCTGTCGAGCCGCGTATACCGGTTCATAAATGGGCGGAACAAGAAATGACTCATGCCGTCAAATTCTCTGGCATGTATGGCAAAAGCCAGAAAGCTGGTCCGTTCGTTCGGATGCAGGTTGATAAGAATATCATAGTGATTCCGGTGCAACGTCCGTCCGATATGCCAGAGTGCACCGACAGAATTGTCTTTTCCTTTTTTATCTACCGTCACAAGGTGATCAATATTGGGATTATAGCGTACCACATCAGCCAGTTTTTCATCAACGACCAGAGTAATGTCAGAACCGGTGGCATGACGGCGCAAAACCTGCAAAAAAGGTGTGATTAAAATCAGATCACCGAGATGCATGAGAAATGTTACTATGATTTTTTTATGACGAAGATTGATCATCTATTCACCTTCCTTATCACCTGTTCATACACACGCCAGACTCTGTCCACCGTGATCTGGGACATACATTCCGGATCATTGACGAGTGGGTGATCCTGGGTCGCTTTTGACGTCGGCGAAATAATCATATGTATATATGAACTATCAGGTCCTCCGTAAGGGCCGGTCCGATCCGGGCAGGTGGGACCAAATAAAGCTATCAATTCTTTCTTCAGGGCATTGGCTATATGGAGCGGACCCGTATCAGCACTGATATATATACGGGACAATGAAATAGCAGCCATCAGTTCTCTGAGACTCGTCTTCCCCGTAAAGTCATATATTCCCGCTCCGGTATCACGGGAAATGAGTTGTCCTTTCGGCACATCATCCGTACTTCCGAGAATAACCGCTGCCATGCCAGAAGCGGTGACACGCCGCAAAAATTCCGTCCAATATGGCAACGGCCACTCCTTGACAGACCAGCGGGCACCTGGAACAACGGCTATATACGGACCGGTAAGGCCGGAAGACGCAAACCTCTCCCTCATAATACGTTGTTCTTTTTCGATTGACGGAAGAGGGAATTCAATCGAATCCACTCTTCCTCCCAGGGCCCGGACCGTATCCAGATACCGTTCAATGACATGATCATACTGATGAGTGCCGGTCAGTCCCTTACTGACCAGGAAACTGCCTTCCCGCATTTCCCAATAGCCATATTTTTCTCTGGCTCCGCTGCACCAGGCCACAATGGCACTTTTTGCCAATCCCTGCAGGTCCAGGCATAAGTCAAAATGATACGCATGCAGCGTTTTCCGTAATGATCGCAGATAAGAGAAGCTTTTCAGCTTCTTTTTGTCAATATAAATAACTTCATCAATATAAGGCTTCCCCGGAAGAACAGTCGAAAAATTCTCATGAACCGCCCAAACAATGCGGGCCTGCGGACAGTTTTCGCGCAGTGCATACAGTGTCGGCAGAGCATGAAGCACATCACCGAGAGAACTCATTTTGATAATCAGGATATTTTTATAGTTCTTCATGACGTGTCCTCACTTCTAAAATCTTTCTGACAAAATCGTCAAGCCGTCCCCCCTGGAAGAGATAGCCATCTATTCCTGCGGCATGGGCACATTCTATATCGCGCACCCCGTCGCCAATCATGAAGGAACGGGATAAATCAACAGGATAATCTCTGGCAGCCTGCAATATCATCCCGGGAGCCGGCTTACGCCAGCTGCTCTTTTTATTATATTTCTCGACAGGCGCACCTTCCAGAAATGGACAATAGTAGACTGCTGTAATCTTTCCACCGGCCCCGGCCAGCTGCTGACACATCCATTCGTGCAATAGCTGGACATCCTCTTCTGTATAATATCCGCGGGCAACACCGCTTTGATTCGTGACAATAAACAGATCATATTCAAGACGGGTCAGCAATGCCACCGCTTCTTTTGCGCCTGGTACCCAGATGACATCGGCAATACGGTGCAGATAATGGGTATCTACATTCAGGACGCCATCGCGGTCCAGAAAAACAGCCCGTCTCATTCGTAATAGCCGTCGCTTTTTTCCAATATGCTGCAATATTCTTTTACCGCTTCATGGAGCAGTGTGAATCCCCGGTCATAACCGGCAGCCATCAGTTTTGTCGTATCTGCCTGGGTATAGCTCTGATATTTTCCCTTGAGTATTTCCGGGAAAGGAACATATTCAATCGTCCCTTTGCCACAATATTCGATGATGCCGTGAACGAAATCATTGAATGTATGTCCTGTTCCGGTACCGCAGTTATAGATACCGGAAAGTTCCGGATGTTCCCAGAAATAAAAGATGACATTGACTACATCATTGACATAGATGAAATCGCGTACCTGTTCTCCATTGCCAAAACCGCCTGTACCTTCAAAAAGCGTGATCTTTCCTGTTTTCTGCAGTTCATGATACTTTTGATAGATAAGAGATGCCATACGGTCCTTATGGTTCTCCTGAGGGCCAAATACGTTAAAATAACGGAATCCTACAATCTGTCCCTTCGATAATGGCAGCATGCGGCGTACAAACCGGTCGAACTGGAGTTTAGAGTAGGCATACGGATTCAGAGCCTGTTCACATTCCGGAACTTCACGGAAGCCATGTTTGCCACTGCCATAGGTAGATGCAGACGATGCATACAAAAAGGGTATCTTACGCTGCATGCAGTACCGGAGCAGATTTTTGCTGCCTTCATAATTATTTTTCATCATGTAGCGGCCATCATAATTCATCGTATCGGAGCAGGCCCCTTCATGGAATACGACATCGATGTATCCGCAATCAAAGGTATCATCAGCCATTTCCTGGGCAAAATCTTCATAATCCATATAATCATAAAAGGCCAGCCCCTGAAGATTGCGGCATTTACGGCCATCTGTCAGGTCATCAACGATAAGAATGTCATCAATTCCACGATTATTCAGTTGTTTTACAATATTGCTGCCGATAAAGCCGGCGCCGCCTGTTACAATTTTCATAAAATCCCCTTCTTTACTAAATCAGCAATTTTATTAACCAGTCCGGTCGTCGAGTACCCTTCTTCGAAAGAAATGATTTCTACCCGTTTGACAAATTCCCGGCCGACTACGTCTTCTGCCTTATAATCGCCGCCTTTGACAAGGATATCCGGTCTCAGGACAGAAAGCAGGTCATGCGGAGTATCTTCATTGAAAATGACTACATCATCGACGCAGCTGAGTGCATTCAGCAAAATGGCTCTGTCTTCCTGCCGTACCAGGGGCCGTGCCGGCCCTTTCAGCCGTCGTACCGAATCATCAGAATTTAACCCTACAATCAGATGCTGTCCCAGCATTGCCGCCTGCTGCAGATACAGAATATGGCCGCGATGCAGGATATCGAAGCAGCCGTTTGTAAAAACGACAGTCTCTCCTTTTTCCTGCCAGTTCCTGATTTTCTGGGCAGTCTGGTCCCAATCCAGTGCCGTGTAGGGAGACCAGCGCACAGGCTGCCATTGTGTCCATAGCTGAATTAATTCACTGCGATGGACCGGATATGTACCGACTTTTCTCACAACGATGCCTGCAGCGGCGTTTGCCAGCTGAAGGCCGGTACGGATAGAAAGATGTCCGGCAACAGCCGCCAGGAATGCTGCCGCAACCGTATCTCCGGCACCGGATACATCAAATACTTCCTGCGCCGTAGCCGGATTGTTCCAGACGCGTCCGTCATGACTGATGACAGTTATCCCTTTTTCTGAGCGGGTAACCATAAGATTGGCAAAATTATATTTTTTATGCAGTTCCATAGCTGCTTTTACGACTTCGCTGCCTTCATTGGCCACTTCATATCCGGCACATTCAGACAATTCCTTCATATTGGGCGTAACAAAGTCAGCACCGTCATATTTGGACCAGTCTTTTCCCTTGGGATCGACAAGGATGGGGATACCCGCAGCTTTTACGGTATGAATGATTTGTCTGGCTACTTTATCCGTCAGAACGCCTTTATGATAATCCGACAAAATGACACCATCCAGACCGGAACGAATGCAGATATCAAGCCAGGTGGCAAGTTCTGCCGCTTCCAGGTCATCGAGAGGTGCTATTTCTTCAAAATCGAGACGCACCATCTGCTGACGTGCTCCAAGGATACGCATTTTTGTTGTCGTTGCATGATGGCTGCGGGCCACCATGCCGGATCCGTCAATTCCCGCTTCATCAAGAAGGCCTCTCAGAAGGCGTGCATTGTCATCATCGCCAATCAGGCCGGCAAGATACACATTGCAATCCAGATTAGCCAGATTCGATGCCACATTGGCAGCCCCGCCCAGGACCGATTTAATATGGTCAACACGGTTCACTGGTACCGGAGCTTCTGGTGATATACGTTCCACCTTGCCAAATACATAACGGTCTACCATAATATCTCCAATTACAGCAATCCGTAAATGAGGCAGTACATCATTTAAAAAAGTATCGATATAGTGATCTGTCATAATGTCTCCTTTTATGGCTACGCTTTCTTCTTATCGGAACCCATCAGCCGTTTTAATTCTGCCATAAAACTGTCCAGATCAGCAAACTGGCGATATACGGAAGCGAACCGGATATATGCGACTTCATCAACATTCTTCAATTCATTGAGTACGAGTTCACCAATCCGTACACTCGAAACTTCCTGAACGAGAGAATTACGTATTTTCCGTTCCACACGGTTGACGATATCTTCCAGCTGCTGCCGCGTAACCATTCGTTTATTGCAGGCCCGGAGCAGACCATTCAATATTTTGCTGCGGTCAAATAATTCACGGCTACCATTTTTCTTTATCACAATCAACGGTACTTCTTCTACCATTTCATACGTCGTAAAACGACGGCCGCATTTCAGACACTCCCGTCGGCGGCGGATAGCATTTCCATCATCAGTAGCCCGCGAATCCGTTACTTTAGTATCATCACCTTTGCAGAATGGACATCTCATAATTCGTTCCTCCCCGGAATATATAACGACTGATTGAAAAAAAGCGGGTCCACCAGGATCCGCTTTTTGATTTGCTCTATTATTTCATCCACGACGGGATTTCTACGCCGCCGAGATCAGCTTTATCGGCTTTACCACCATCCTGGCCAAAAGACGGAATCGTGGACGGTTCTTTGCCAAAGCCTGTCGCAACAACAGTAATGCGGATAGAATCTTCTTCCATATCCGGATCGATAACCTGGCCAAAAATGATATTGGCATCCGGGTCAACTGCTTCTGCAATTTTTTCTGCCGCTTCATTGATTTCATACAAGCTGACATCGGGACCGCCTGTAACGTTGAGGAGGATACTCTGTGCCCCGTCAATCCCTGTTTCAAGCAGCGGACTGTGGATAGCAGCATCTACGGCATCGAGGGCGCGGTTTTCGCCAGTCCCCAGGCCAATCCCCATGATAGCTTCGCCCTGATCGGACATGACCGTCTTTACATCAGCGAAATCGAGGTTGATAAGGCCTGTCGTCGTAATCAGGTCAGAAATCCCCTGTACGCCCTGGCGCAACACATCGTCGGCTTTCAGGAATGCGTCTTTAAGAGGCGTTTTTTTGTCAATCATCTGTAACAGTTTATCATTCGGAATGGTGATGATGGTATCGACCTTTTCCTTCAGATACGCCGTTCCTTTTTCCGCCTGTTCACGGCGACGTTTTCCTTCAAACGTAAACGGCTTCGTAACAACAGCTACCGTAAGGGCACCCAGGTCCTTGGCACATTCTGCTACAATAGGAGCAGCTCCGGTCCCCGTACCGCCGCCCATACCGGCCGTAACGAATACCATATCGGCTCCCTGCAGGGCTTTGATGATTTCTTCCTTGCTTTCCAGAGCAGCCTGTTCGCCAATCTGAGGATTGGCACCAGCGCCAAGGCCACGGGTCAGTTTTTCACCAATCTGGATTTTGACATCCGCCTTGGAGATTTCCAGCACCTGATCTTCTGTATTGACAGAAATAAACTGTACACCCTGCAAGCCTGCTTCTATCATACGGTTGACAGCATTATTTCCGCCGCCACCGACACCTATTACTTTTATGTTTGCATTATCTGCCATCTTACTAGTTCCTCCTTCAAAAAAGTATACACTCTTGTACTGATAGGATTTCTTTATTATTTTACACTATATTCAGGAATTAATCTACAGCTATTTGAAAATTCTTTCCCATCAATTGCTTTTAACGAGCGGAGCCCTGGGATCTGTATCGATGTATTGGACGGAGAGCTGATTCCGTTTTACCTCCTGTAAAAGCTCTTTTGTCATTTCCGCCCGTCCTGCCGGATCATCGGCACTGCCCAGATGGACCGGAAGGGATTCGCTTGTATAGGCAATAATATTATCCGGATTTCCTACGTTGATTTCTGTAATATCTTTCCGCAGTTCAGGTGCCAGACTTTTCAAATACGAAAGGGAGGAGCGGATAGGCTGATCATGGATTGTATCCCCCAGAAGCAGTGTATCTACTTTTTTACCAGTAATCAAAGGGGCCGATACTCCTTTGATTTGCGGAGCTGTCTCAATGACCATTCCCGTATCATCTACATAAGCAAAGCCGTACATAGTCGTAATGACCGCAACGGTCTGCCGCTCCTGCATCCGGATATGGATGGTTGCCGGAAATTCACGGCTGATATCCGCACTGGCTACCCGTAAATCCTTTTCCATCCGTTCACGCATCCGGTCTGGTGATAATTGTATCACATTGATGATTCCGTTCTGTATACCACAGGACTGGTACACATCATCAAAAGACATGCGGTCATTTCCGTCGATGATAATCGTTCCGAAAGGAATAGGAAAAAAACGGAGAATCAGCCACACCAGAAAGATAAAAACAACGCCTGCTGCTGCCGCCAGTCTGCGGTTCCGCCGCCGCAGTTGTCTCTGCCTGGCAAGTTTCTTCCGCTTACTTCTGGCCCGGCGGCGGGCAATGCGCTTCTGTGTTTCGCCCTGTGCTTCCTTCACATCCTGATGAGGAACATACGACGTATCTTCCAGCTGTGGCGGCACAAACACATCATGGGTGCGGCGTTCAATGCCATATGGATCATTTTCGCTTTGATATGAAGTTGTATCAGAGGCCGGGGAATAGGTCCCCTTTTTATCCATTGTCATAATCTAACCTTGTATATCATGTATCAACTATCAACTGTGCATAACTTAAAATTTTCCAACAGCCGCTTCCTGCAGAATGCGTTCGCATAAGTCAGGGAATTCAATTCCTGCTGCGCGGGCTGCATCGGGAACCAGGCTGGTGGCCGTCATGCCAGGAACCGTATTGATTTCCAGTACAAAAGGATTTCCCTGCTTGTCCGTCATAATATCGACGCGGGAAATGCCACTACAATGGCAAAGATGGAATACGTCCAGAGCCAGATCCTGCATTTTCTTTGTGAGCTCCGGCGAAATAGGCGCCGGGCACAGATGCTTAGCTACTCCGGGAGCATATTTAGAGTAATAATCATATTTACCTGTACTAGAAACAATCTGAATGACCGGAAAAGCCATGTCATCCATGACAGCTACTGTAAACTCATCTCCGTCAATAAACGCTTCGGCCACGATGGAATTGCTATATTTAAAAGCTTCTTTCAATGCGCTTTTTATTTCATCTTCCGAATGGACAATCACAGTACCAATACTGGATCCCTGCCCTGCTGACTTGATGACGACAGGTAGTGAGAACCGTCGGGTAATATCCTCTGCAATAGCCTTTTCATCCTGTGTATCAAAGTAATAGGCAAACGGTGCCGTTGCAATGCCGGCACCCTGGAACGCACACTTGCTCATGACCTTGTTCATGCCAACGGCACTGGCCATGACGCCCGGCCCTGTATAAGGAATACCCATCATTTCACACAGTCCCTGCAAAACGCCGTCTTCCCCATAATGACCATGGAGAGCATTAAAAACGATATCAATATTTTTTTCCTTCAATTGGCTGGCAAGCTTGTCCGGCACCAATTCCAGAAGTTCTGCGTGATACCCCTTTTCCTGCAGCGCTCCGGCAATAGCGGCTCCTGTACGGAGCGATACTTCGGCTTCCGTCGATGGCCCGCCTACGATAACGGCAATGTGTTTATCCTGCAGTGTGTTCATGGTTACTTTCCCCTCCTGGATTCTTCAATGTAACGTTCCCCTATGGTATAAATATCGCCGGCCCCCATTGTAATGACCAGATCCTTCGGCCGGGCATTTTTGAGCAGATACGGAACGAGTTCATTCTTATCCGCAATATAAGTCACATCCTGCCCCGTCGTTTCCCGGACCTTATCCGCAATCAGTTTGCCACTGACACCGGGAATCGGATCTTCACCGGCACTATATACATCAGTCACAATCAATTTATCAGCGCCCGTAAATGCACCTCCGAATTTATCGAGTAAAAGCTTCGTCCGCGTATAACGATGCGGCTGAAACAGGCAGACTACACGATGAGTCCCCATATCACGGGCAGCCGTCAGGGTAGCATTGATTTCCGTCGGATGATGGGCGTAATCATCGACGACCCACACGTCACCGACAAACCCTTTCGTCTGAAACCGCCGCTTGGCTCCATGAAAATGAGACAGAGCCTGGGCGATTTTCCCGAAGGGAATGCCACACCGCAGGGCAACGGCCGTAGTTGCCAGTGAATTCAACACATTGTGGCGGCCGGGAACAGAAAGGTTGATGGTTCCCAGTTCCTTCCCGTCATGCCATACCTCATAATGAAGCCGCCCTTCAATATACCGTATATTGCGGGCATTATAATCAGCCGGTGTTTCTATGCCATACGAAAGATATGCTCTGTCCAGTGTTTCTGCCAATGACCGGATCTTGTCATTTTCAAAGCAGAGGACGGCAAATCCTTCCGGATGAACCTGCCCGATGAATTGTCTGAAGGCACGGATGATATTTTCCAGTGACCCGTAGTGATCCATATGATCTGCATCAATATTAGTGATGACCGCAATATAAGGATGTTCTTTCAGGAATGATCCGTCACTTTCATCCGCTTCGGCAATGACATACTCTCCTTTACCGAGAATAGAATTACAATGAAGATAATCTACTTCACCACCGATGACCAGTGTCGGATCCGTACCGCTTTCATAAAAGACCTGACCAAGCATGGAAGACGTCGTCGTTTTTCCATGAGCACCTGCAACGGCAATGCTCTTTCCCCAGGACATAATATGTACAAGCGCATCAGAGCGATGAATCACAGGTATACCACGGCGTCGTGCCTCCTGCAATTCCGGATTGGTTTCTCTGATAGCTGATGAAATTACGACCACCTGGGCATCCTGCAGATTTTCCGGACGCTGCCCGATGCAGATGCGGGCACCCATTTTTTCAAACCGGTCCGTAGTCGGAGATGTGCGCAGGTCCGATCCGGAAACGGTATAGCCTTTTTCAATAAAGATATTTGCAATCGCACGCATTCCCGCACCGGCAATTCCAATGAAGTGAACGCGCTGTATATTATTTAGATTGATCATTATCAGTCACATCCTTCTGTTTGCGGGGACGGTATTTCGTGCCTTTGGCAATAGATAAAGCCAGTTCGGCAATATCGTGGGCGGCCTGGGGACGCCCCTTGGATTTGCTTGCCCGGGCCATGCGTTTCAGTGCTTCCGGGTCGTTTTTCAAATGAACGATTTCTTCCAGAAGCTCACGGCCTGTCAACATTTTATCGAGAATCATTTTTGCGGCGCCGCACATGACCAGAGCCTGCGCATTATACCGCTGATGATCTTCTGCTGCATACGGATAGGGAATCAATATGGCAGGAAGTCCACGTACAGTCAGTTCGGCCAGCCCTACGGCACCAGCACGGTACACCGCCAGGTCCGCTGCAGCCAATGCTTCCGGCATGTGATGGAGATACGGGATAATATGGCTTCCTTCACCATACCGTCCTTTGCCGTCGATACCTTCCAGCTGCCCTACGACGCGGTCATATTCATGATCGCCAGTGACGTGGAGGATCTGGATATCCCTGCTGTCCCGGAAATACCGGTGAACTTCAATCATAGCATTATTGATAGAACGGGCACCCCGGCTTCCTCCTGCTACGAGCAGGGTAAACTTATCCGGATCCAGTCCCAGCAAAGCACGCCCGTGGTCTCTCGTTCCAGTCAGGATATCCTTGCGTACAGGATTGCCTGTATAAACCAGGATATCTTTTCTCTTAAACCGGTCCGCTGCTTCTTCATATCCCAGAGCGACGCATTTGACAAACCGGCTTAATATCGTATTCGTTACGCCTGGAATGACATTCTGCTCCTGTACCAGCGTCGGAATCCCGCTCAGACTGGCAGCCAGGAGAACAGGTCCGCAGACGAATCCGCCCGTACCAATCACGACGTCCGGTTTGAATTTATGAATAATCTGTTCCGCCCTGAGCAGGCTGCCCGCTGTCTTTCCCAACGTCACCAGATTGCGGAATGAAATCTTGCGTTCCAGCCCCCGCACATCAATAGTGACAAAGGGAATACCTTCATTGGGAATCAAGGTATTTTCCAATCCGATTTTAGAACCTACATATAAAAACTCTGTCGGTTCAATATCGGCAATGGCCCGGGCTATGGTAATGGCCGGATAAATATGTCCCCCTGTGCCACCACCCGATATAATCACTCGGCGCATGTTCTGTTTCCTCCCCTGCGTTTAAATTCATCAATTAAATTGCGTTTACTATGCCTTTGAACACACGTCCGCGCTGTTCATAATTATCATACATATCATAGCTGGAGCAGGCCGGAGATAAAAGTACGACCTGCGGCGGTGCTGCAATCTTACGAGCCATCATAATGGCCCGTTCCATACTGTACCCGGCTTTTCGGATGTCTTTTACACCGGCTTTTTCCGCCGCCTTTTCAAAACGGTCTGCCGCATCACCAATAAGAATCATCGTATCTACTTTTTTTGCAGCCAGATTCATGAAATCGTCGAGCGGTGTCATCTTATCATGGCCGCCGGCAATAAGTATCAGATGACCGGAAAAAGCTTCCAGCGCTTTAATGGAAGCGTCTGTATTGGTACCTTTGGAATCATTATAATAGGGCACGCCGTTAATGGTCCGTACCGGTTCAATACGGTGTTCTACCCCTTTGAACGTTTTGAGAACATGCTGGATAACGGGAAGAGGAGCACCTGCCACATATGCCATAAGTGCCGCGGCCAGGCAGTTTTGTACATTATGTTTACCGAACAATTTCAACTCGTTTTCCTGGCAGATTTCTGTATCACAGCCATCCATGCGCAAAATCAGCCGCCCGTCTTTGGCAAAGGCACCTGCAGGAACTTCCTGTTCTGTAGAAAACCACAATACAGTCCCGGTCATATCCGGTTCCATCGCCTTTATACGGGCATCATCGTAGTTCAGCAGTGCATAGTCGGATGTATCCTGATTATGGAAAATCCGTTCTTTTGCAGCCGCATAGGCTTCCATTGTATGATGCCGGTCCAGATGGTCCGGAGTGATATTCAGGATGACCGCAGCCTTTGCCTTCATCGTCTGCGTAAATTCCAGCTGAAAACTGGAAAGTTCAGCTACGACTACATCTTCTTTCGGCAGATCTTCCGCCTGTTCCGAAAGACCGTACCCGATATTGCCGCCTATGACCGTTTCGCGGCCTGCAGCTTTCATGATATCACCCAGAAGAGTCGTCGTCGTCGTTTTGCCATTCGTGCCCGTAACAGCCAGTATTTCGGCATCGGTCAGCCTGTATGCGACTTCTACTTCACTCCAGATTGGAATATGACGGGCAGCCGCTTCCTTCATAATGGGGATTTCCGGGGAAATGACCGGTGACGGAACGACAAGATCCATCCCGTCCAGCAGAGCTGCTTCCTGGTGACCAAACACGAGGCGGATTCCATCGGCTTTCAATTCCGGCCATGGCTCGTGATGTGTATCAATTGTTTTTACATCGTTCAGAATAACAGAAGCGCCATGGCTGGCCAGTGCTTCAGAAGCAGCACGGCCACTGATACCCGCACCGATAACCAAAATGTGTTTCCCTGAAAAATCCATTATGCTCATGCTCTACACCCGCTTTTATCAGATTTATGTATGGCAGCCTATTTGCATGCCAGAACTACAAAAATGGAAAGGATGGCCATGATAGCCGAAAAACTCCAGAAAACAGTAACAACTTTGACTTCGCTCCAGCCCGAAAGTTCAAAATGATGATGAATGGGGCTCATTTTAAATACCCGTACCCCGCGGGTCTTAAACGATACGACCTGAATGATGACGGATAACGCTTCAATCACGTACAGGCCGCCTGCAATGATAAGCAGCAATTCCGTTTTAGTCAGAATCGCCATAGCTGCCAGAGCACCACCTAAAGCCAGAGAACCTGTATCGCCCATAAACATTTTAGCCGGATGCTGGTTATAAAAGAGGAATCCCAGGCAGGCACCGGTAAGAGCGGCACTGAATACGGCAAAATTGACATATCCAAGGGCGACAGAAATGACGACATAGGCAACGGACGTAATGGCACAGGAGCCTGCTGCCAGACCGTCCAGTCCATCGGTCAGATTGACAGCATTACTCGTGCCGACAATCATGATAAAGACAAATGCATAATACGCCATGCCGAAATCAATATTCCAAGTCGTAAAGGGAATCCAGACCGTCGTCGGGAAATTCAGGTATTCTTTCAAAATGAAGCAGAATACAGCAGCCATAACGAACTGGCCAGCCAGCTTCTGCCTGGCTGTAAGGCCCAGATTGCGGTGTTTGACCGCCTTGATGGAATCATCAAGAAAGCCAATGACGCCGTGTCCCAGTGTCAGGAACAATGCCAGTCCTTTACGCAAATCCATGGGATTAAAAATCAGGCAGGAAACGACGAGAGCTGTCAGGATCAGGATACCGCCCATGGTAGGCGTGCCAGCCTTGTATTTATGACTCTCTGGCCCTTCTTCCCGTTCGGACTGACGGGCATGAAATTTCTTCAGTTCCCGGATGACCAGAGGCCCCAGAGCCAGGGCAATGATCAGACTGACAGCAAAACCAAAGAGCAGTGTATTTAACATTCACATTACTTCCTTTCAAAATATGGCAGTATCTTTTCCATGGCAAATCCTCTGGAGCCTTTAAGCAGAACCGTATCTCCGGGACGAAGAATATGCCGCAGGCAATCAGCCGCTCCGGCATGGTCCTCTGTTGTATATACAGCATCGAGGCCGTTTTTTCTGGCAGCATCTGCAATATAGGACGCCGGTTCACCCATGGTAATGAGTGCATCCAGTCCCAGGTCCGCTGCCTCGGCGCCTATTTTTTCATGTTCCCGTACAGTCCAGTCTCCCAATTCCAGCATACCGCCGAGGACAGCTATCTTCCGTCCCTTTGTCAGTAAAGACAAGGATTTCAGTGCTTCACTCATTGAAGCCGGATTGGCATTGTATGCATCATTGATAAAGGTATATTCGCCGAGATGGATCAATTCCTGACGCATCGGCATCCCGCGGTATTCCGACAATCCTCTTTGCAGCTGATGTTCCGTTAATCCCAGGACCCGTCCGGCTGCAATAGCAGCCAGGGCATTATAAACATTGTGGCTGCCAATGAGCGGCATGTGGATATCCATGACCTGATCGAAACACCGGCAGGCGAACCGCAGCCCTTTTTCACTGCAGACGACACGGCTGGCCCGGATAGCAGCATTACTGGTAATACCGTATCCGACGACCTTGCCCCGGCATAAATCTGCCATGGCCGCTACGTACGAATCATCCTGGTTCAGTATGGCAATACCGTCTGCCGATAAGGTCTGTACGAGTTCGCTTTTCGCGCGGGCAATATTTTCCTGGGAACCAAGCAGCTCAATGTGGCTCTTGCCGACGTTCGTAACCACGCCTATGTCCGGTTCTGCAATAGCCGCCAGTTCGGCTATCTGGCCAAGGCCGCGCATCCCCATTTCTACAACGCAGGCTTCATGTTCCGGCGTGAGCTGCAGTAGTGTCTTTGGCAGACCGATTTCATTATTAAAATTTTTTTCTGTCTGGAGGACACGATATTTCTGTGACAATACAGCGGCAATCATACTGCGCGTAGATGTCTTTCCTACAGAGCCGGTAACAGCGATGACCGGAATCGAAAAACGGCGGCGGTGAAAACGTGCCAGGTCCTGATACGCTTTGCGTGTATCGGGAACGATAATGACAGCAAATCCACCTTTCCTGTATTCCGGACGGTCTTCGGCTACTATAGCACCGGACGCGCCCTGCTTTTCTGCCTGCAGTACATAGTCGTGACCATCAAAGGTTTCTCCTCTGAGGGCAACAAAGAGCGCACCTGCTGTAATAGCCCGCGTATCTGTCTCTACCTGAGAAAATACAGCATCGTCCACAACGGGATACAGCAGCCTGCCGCCAGTAGCTTTTTCTACTTCCTGTAACGTGAACGCCGCCATGTTTATCTCCCCTTTGCAGCCAGCACGGCATCTCTTGCAACCTCACGGTCGTCGAAATGGATGGTACCGGTCTTTAATATCTGATAGTCTTCATGTCCCTTACCAGCAATCAGTACAATATCTCCGCTTTGCGCCAGTTCTACAGCACGGAAAATTGCATCACGGCGGTTGACGATTACTTCATGATGCTGGCCGGGCTTCAATCCTTCTTTTACGCCGGCTTCCACTTCCTGAACAATAGCTTCCGGGTCTTCAGACCGCGGGTTATCAGAAGTGACAATAGGAATATCGGCATGTTCTGCCGCAATGCGTCCCATAATCGGGCGTTTCGTACGATCGCGGTCGCCACCGCAGCCGAATACGCAGAGTATGCGTGCCGGATTCATGGCACGGGCTGTCGTCAAAGCCTTTTCCAGGCTGTCCGGCGTATGGGAATAATCGACGACAATGGCAAAATCCTGTCCGGCTTCTACGAGTTCAAAGCGGCCCGGTACAGAATGGAAAGACTGGATAGCCTTGTCAATCGTCTGTTCATCCACGCCTTCGGCATGAGCAGCTCCAATTGCTGCCAGCGTATTATAGACGTTGAACAAGCCTGTAATATGCATATTCAGATGGACATTTACAAAAGGTCCTGTAACATCAAAAGCGGAGCTTTTCAGCTGAACAGATAAATTAGCAGCTTTTAAATCGGCTTCTTTTTCTACACCATAAGTCAGTACCTTGCAATGGCAGGCTTTGAGGATTCCTTCTGCATAAGGATCATCGATATTGACAACGGCGGTCTTATTATCCTTTACGTGTTCATCGAGACTGATATTCTGGAACAATTTGCATTTGGCCGCCAGATAATTTTCCATCGTCTTGTGGAAATCGAGGTGATCCTGTGTCAGGTTCGTAAATACCGCCGTATCGTATTCAATGCCGGCTACGCGGTTTAACGCCAGCGCATGACTCGATACTTCCATGACGACATGTGTGACGCCGCGGTCATACATAAGCGCCAGGAAACGCTGCAGATCGACAACATCAGGCGTCGTATTGTGAATGGGAAGTTCTTCATCATCAATGAGAGCATGGATGGTTCCCAGAAGTCCCACACGATGTCCGGCAGCCCGCAGGATGTGATAAATGATATGGCTCGTCGTCGTTTTGCCGTTGGTTCCTGTAACGCCGATCATCCGCATTTTCTTTCCCGGATAATCGTAAAAATACGGTACCATATCCTCTACGGCATGATGTACATCCGGTACCATGATTTGGACGGCGCTACCGGGAAGATCCAGATGTTTGGTCGTGAGTACGGCAACAGCGCCTTTTTCCACAGCCTGGGATGCGTAAACAGCCCCATCGGTATGAACACCACTGAAGCAGACAAACAGGTCCCCCTTTTCAATGGTCCGGGAATCTGACGAAATACCTGTAATCATCGTATTGGCATTGCCATCCACATTATATATTCCTTTAATTTGTTTACAAAGTTCATTGACTGATTTCATTTCATTTCCTCCTATACGGGTAAATACCTATGACAACAGAACAGGAAACAACAATAGCAGCCTTAAATTAAGGCTGCTCATACTCGCTTTACCGGCTGCTGTCCTCTGTTCCGGTCTTATCATGAGACTGGCCATACAGCACGGTCACAGGGACCGTCATACCGAGTTTCTGCGCCGACGTATAGATTCGTTCCGGCGTTTCCAACTTGGCTATGTCAACGCGGAGCATTTCATTTTCTCTCTGCAGCTGCTGTGCATGGAGCTTCTTCTGCATCAGTGCATAGCTGAAATTAGTCTTTACTGCAGAAAGAGCAATGTACGCCAGCAGAAAAAAGCATACCAGCAGTAAAACAGATATAGTCTGTGCGAGCAGCCTGGCGAATTTCTTTTCATCCGCACCGGCCCGATGTCCCACAGAACGTGACGCTTCATAGTGAATGTATCCAGCTTTTCTGGCCAGCATATTATAACACATCCAATCAAATATTAAAAACAAAAATTCCCCGCATAACAGTTACTTATGAGTCCCAACACGTAATTTAGCACTTCTGGCACGGGGATTTTGTTCCAGTTCTTCTTTTCCCGGCGTAATAGCGTGGCGCTGTATCGTCAGGATAGCATGATGGTGACAAGTACAGACCGGCATATCGGGCGGACAGATGCAGTCCGTTGCCAGCCGTTTCAGCGTCTGCTTGACAATACGGTCTTCCAGAGAGTGAAAGGTAATAACGCAGATATGGCCGCCTGGTTTTAACCGCTGTGCAGCCGTTTCAATCGCGTCATGGAGAATTACCAGTTCATCATTGACTTCAATCCGGATTGCCTGGAACGTCCGCTTTGCCGGATGAGGTCCATCCTTACGGGCTCCTGCAGGTATGGCCTTTTTGATGACCGATACCAGTTCAGCCGTGTGGCTGATAGGCTTCTGCTGCCGTTCCCTGACGATAAATTCAGCAATACGGCTGGCCCACCGCTCTTCCCCATAGTCTTTGATGACACGGTACAATTCAGCTTCACTATACGTATTGATCACATCGTAAGCACTTTTCCCGGCAGACTGATCCATCCGCATATCGAGCGGTCCGTCCTGCATATACGAAAACCCCCGTTCAGGCGTATCCAGCTGATAACTCGACACCCCCAGGTCAAACATAACGCCGTCAACCGCGTCTATATGCAGCTCGTCCAGAACCTGTCCCAGATTCCGGAAATTCTGCTGTACCGGGGTAAAATGGCAGGCTGTCCCTTTCATATGAGCCGTAGCCGCTGCAATCGCATCCTGATCCTGATCAAGTCCGATCAGTGTTGCATCATCGGCCAGACGCTCTGCCAATACACGGGAATGGCCGCCGCCTCCCAGTGTGCAATCCACATATATACCATGAGGGTCGCCTATAAGATGATCAATTGTTTCATTTCGTAATACACTAACGTGATGAAATTCCATGAGTGCTCCTATATATCCAGATCCAGATCTTCCAGATCTTCAGCAATTTCTTCCATAGCCGGCACAGTTTTTGCCGCATATTCATCATAGGCCTGTTTATCCCAGATTTCAATGCTATCGCCCGTACCGAGGACCGTGACTTCCTTTTTAAGGCCGGCATATTCGCGAAGCGTTCCGGGAATAAGGATACGGCCTGTACGGTCAAATTCGACTTCAGCGGCGCTGCCGAAAAGGAATCGTTTAAAAGCCCGGACTTTTTCTTTGCTGGTCTTAAGCTTTTTCATTTTATCAGCCAGATTTCCCCAGGCATCCTGTGTATATACAGAAAGGCAGCCTTCCAGTCCGCGGGTAACGATGCAATGGGTTCCCAATTCTTCGCGAAATTTTGCCGGCATAATAACACGGCCTTTCGTGTCAATAGAATGCGAATATTCTCCCATGAACATAGCAGCGCCCCCTTTCTGTACGAACTATCACTTTTCACCACATTTTACCACATTTTCACACCTGATGACAATAACATTGCCAAATCTGATGGAAATCTATAAAAAAAGATAAAAAAATACCGTAAAAAGAAACAAGACGTATTGATGTTTCTTTTTACGGTATGTGTGATGCTATATAACGAGTTATGTCGTATTCTGACTACGCGTGTATCAGCTCATCCAGCCAGGTATCTCCGAGAACAATATCATGGGTCGTCATCGTTTGAAAATTGCACAGACGAAGTAATTCTCCTTTGTGGTACAGGCGCCTTTCTGAAACCAGTCCGCCGGCAAGGGCCAGAGCTGATAAAATGGCATCTGCCTGGACACCGCGGTCACGCAGACTGCGTACAGTGATTCCCTGCTGCCTCTTGGACAGACGGTTGCCCGACGCATCTATCAGCATGGGAACATGGGTATAGGAAGGAGGCGTATATCCCAGTACTTCCATCAGCCATATCTGCTGGGCCGTCGAGGATAACAAATCCCGGCCTCGTAAAACATGGGTGATGCCCATGGAGCCATCATCGACGGCAACGGCCAGCTGATAGGCATATAAGCCATCGGCACGCCGGACGACAAAGTCTCCGCAGACACGGGGAAGATAATCAGAAAAAGGCCCATAGCTGCCATCGGTAAAGGAAACGGAAACATGCGGGACATGAACGCGCCACGATGGTTTCCGGTCCATCTGCCGCCGTTGTTCTTCCGGCATACCATAACAATGGCCATCATACAGATGATGCTCCCCTTCATGGGGCGCACCTATAGCCTGCAGTCTGGCACGGCTGCAATAACAGGGGTAAAGAAGATGTTTTGCCTGCAGTTCCTGCAATGCTTTTTCATATAAAGAATACCGTTCCTGCTGGATATAGGGGCCATACGGGCCGCCTTTTCCGGGACCTTCATCCCAGTCAAGCCCCAGCCAGGCCAGATCTTCCAGCAGCGCCTGTGTATATTCAGGTTTAGACCGCTGTTCATCAATATCTTCTATGCGCAGGATCAGGGTCCCTTTCTGTTGCCGGACCTGAAGCCAGGCCAGGAACGCCGTCCATACATTCCCCAGATGGATATAGCCAGTCGGACTGGGTGCAAAACGTCCCCGCATATAATTCACATCCTAATCCGGTAAGGAAACGAGGTTGTCAAACAAGGCAGCCGCTTCCTTGATTTTTCCTTCTCCACCCATCACGCACAGACAATTATCATTCATGACAGCACGCACCAGCGGTGCCAGAGCCCGGATATCAGCAGCCGATGTCTGCAGGAGCTGATCCCGGCGCTGCTGGACCAATGCCTGCGTTGTGTGGGAAAAATAGCGGTTCATTGCTTTATCCCCCCGGAGAGACGGTGTCAGGGGGATATCAATACGGCTCAGCGTTCCGATGACATACTTCGTCATTTCCCGGTCCGGAACATCGAACTGTTCCAGATAATCTGCCAGATCATCATACGCTTTGACACTGCTTTCCAGATTGGGGTCACGATACGAGCAGAACACCATATCGCCATTCCCATAAAAATGGGTAAAGGCTCCATAAGCGCCGCCCTGGACACGAATCTTTGTCCAGAGATATCCATACTGTAAAATAGTATCCAGAACCATCATAGAACCAGTATACGCAAAGCCATGACGGCGGAAATTCCCACCTTTGGCTACATACTGTACTTTTCCGCTTGTCATGATACCTTCATTTTTGCGCTGTCCGCCCAGGCTGCAGAGGTCCGTCCTTTTTTCTCCCTGGGGCAGTTCCTGTGTCCAGTCGGGCAACAATCGCACGACATGCTGATAATCTTCCGTATTGCCGGTTATTTCAAGAGTCATGGCTGCACGGGTAAAGACCTTTTTCATGACATGCTGAAGCTTAGCAGCCGTATCAGCCGTTTCCGTTCTGATCCGGGCGGCAATCCGGCTGATAAATTCATAATAAGAAAATTCACCGGCATCGCAGAATCCTTCTACAGGGGATACATAAGACAAAACGCGGTGCATGACCAGCGTATGTCCCCGGCGGAAAGCATCCATATCCCATCCCGCTTTGGCTTCTTCCACCAGTTCAATGAGACGGTCGCCATTGGTAAACTGTGTATCTGTCGTAATTTCCCGCAACAGACGGATCAGTTCAGACAGATTCTGACTCAGTACTTTTGCCGTCATTTTAAAGACAGGCATGTAGCTTGTATTATCTTCACAATCGGAAAAAGCGGATACGGCGTAATCGATGCCACCGGTATATAAATCGATAAGAGAAGCCAGTTCACCATACGTATGTTTTTTCGTATCCATGTCTCCCAGAAGATCACTGAGAAGATATACATAGGAAATTTCTTCCTGTGTCAAACCATGAAGATCAAAATACGCATTGACATAGGTGATGCCATTCGTATGATCTGGTACATGGCATACGGTAATGCCATCTTCCTGTGCAATGTGCATTTCTACTTCTTCTGCCTTATGTTCCAGATCATCCCGGGAAAGCGTAGGAATGGTCAGTAACGCTTCGGGAGAATCGGGCGTCGCCTGTCTTTTTTTCAATGCTCTGGAAGCCTCAACGATATGCTGTATCTCTTCGGCAGATAAGGTCTTTTTATAGGCTGCCAGCCTGTCTGCCACAGCCTGGTCATGTTTTTCCGTCAGGCCCGGTTCAGGGACCAGCGTGATAAGCGCATAATAGGGATTATCCAGTATATACTTCTGGATAAGAGATTCATAATACCCATTGTCAATACCTTTCCGGAGGACCTGCAATGCGTCTTCATATTGCAGGGAAGCCAGCGGGTCCTTGTCATACAGCCAGGTATCCATGCAGCGGATGCCATAAATCAATCCTTTGGGGCGGCCGGAAAAATCGGCTTCCCGCAGTGTGAACTCAATGCGGTTCAGCGCACCGGTCAGGAGCGTTTTGTCTATCCCATTATGGACCATTTCCGTAAGGACCTTGCGGACTACCGGCAGGATTTTATCCTGCTTATCCGGGTCTGAACCATTGATAGAAATCCCCCATAACGGCTGCAGGATGCCATCCTGGAAATCACCGGATACATCGCGGCCGGTACCAGCATCAACGAGAGCCTTTTTCAGGGGGGCTGCCGGAGACTGGAGCAGAACATATGTCAGCACCTTGAAAGCCAGTGCCAGCGTCGTATCTAATGCATCATCAATGACATAGGTCAGGCTGTGCAGGGTCTTCTGCTGTGTCTTTTCTTCTGAAGCAATGCCATACGGATAGGTCCGGACGCAGCTGCCCGGGCAGGGTTGTCTTTTTATTGCCGAATCGATATGTGCCGCATGAAATTTGCTGAGGTACTCACCATCAATAAAATCCAGCGTACTGTCGATATCCATGTCCCCATAAAGAAAAATGTAGCTGTTGGACGGATGATAGTAAGCCTTATGAAAGGCAGTAAACGCCGCCTGTGTCAGATTCGGGATATCGTCGGGATCTCCGCCAGATTCGACGCCATAAGTCGTATCAGGAAACAGGTTTTCCATGACATGCCGTTCCAGAAGCGAGTCAGGAGAAGAAAACACACCTTTCATTTCATTGTACACGACGCCGCTATAGGTCAGAGGAGCTTCCGGACTATCCATTTCATAATGCCATCCTTCCTGCATCAGTACCTGGTCATCGTTCAGCATATTTGGGAAAAAGACGGCATCCAGATATACGTCCATGAGATTATGGAAATCTTTGGCATTGCGGCTGGCCACAGGATACATAGTCTTATCAGGGAATGTCATGGCATTGAGAAATGTGTTGAGTGATCCCTTGACCAGTTCTACAAACGGTTCCTTCAAAGGAAATTTCCGGGAGCCGCACAACGTGGAATGTTCGCAGATATGGGGCACACCCGTACTGTCTGAAGGCGTTGTACGAAACGAAATGGAAAATACCTTATTGTCATCTGTATTCTTGATGTACAGAACGCGCGCCCCGGACTGGACATGAGTCATTTCATAAGCCTGACTGTCCAGCTCCTTGACGTAAACGGACCGGTCTATACGGAACCCGTGGATCATATCTTGTATTTGCAGCGTCATAAAAAGACCTCCTATTACGAATGTGTATGAAGAATAATATTGCCCAGTGCTGCCACATCAGGAGCAAAGTAATCAGGCGGATAGGCTTCCTGTTCAGCCTTGCTTCCATACCCGAACCCGACCAGAATAACCGGCAGATGTTTTTCTCTGGCGCCGATGACATCATACTTCCGGTCACCTACCATGACCGCTTGTCCTTCTGCCTGTGGCCCTATCGTATCGAGAACCTGTTGGATGACATCGGCTTTGGTTTCACTGCCACCCAGCGTACTGCCGGCAACGAGCTCCACCCGCTGGCTGATGCCGAATTTTTCACATATAGCCCTGGCATGTACGGTCGGTTTGGACGTAGCGACATACGACTTGATACCGGCTTCCTTCAATTGATCCAGCAGAGTCAGGATTCCCGGAAACGGATGATTTTCAAAACGGCCTTTGGTTCCATACCGTTCCTGGAATGTATTATACAGATGCCTTGCCTTTTCTTCAGAAAACCCATACACCTGGGTGAATGTCGTCATCATGGGCGGACCGACGACAATATGCTGGTCCAGCCGTCCTTCTGTGGATTCCCCCAGTTTCAGCAGAGCGTACTCTACAGACTTTATGATTCCTTCTTTTGAATCAGTCAGTGTCCCATCTAAATCAAACAATACATGTCTGAACATGTCTCTCCTCCTGCTATGACGTATTACTTTTCACATATCTTATATATAATATCATATTTGAGAATGGTTATCCAGTATAAGGGACATGAAAAAGAGGGCTGCGGCCCATGAGTATATTACCCATTTTGTCACAACCCTCTTGCACCTATGTAGTTTCAGAAACGTCTTATTTTACGACGACTAATTCATACTGACGCGTACCGAGACCAATTTCTTCTGCGTGTACCAGCGTTTCATTCCAATTGACACGGGGATTGCTGTCAAGGAAATGATCGTGATGATGATGCCAGTCTGGTTTAGCCAGATTATCCGATAACTGGCTATTGGGAAGAGGCTGTTGCTTCTGGCAGGCATCGACACAGGCCTGATCCAGTGCTACCGGATCAAAGGAAGCAAACATGCCGATGTCCGGCAGGATAGGAGCATCATTTTCAGCATGGCAGTCGCAGTTCGGTGAAATATCCATGACAAGATTGATATGGAAACATGGCCGGTCCTGGCAGACAGCCTGGGCATATTCTGCCATCTTACGGTCCAATTTATCATTGGCATCCCACTGTACTGCCTGGATGGCATCAAAAGCACAGGCCCCGATGCAGCGTCCACAACCTTTGCAGAGTTCTTCATTGATATGAGCTACATCATTTTCGTATGTAATGGCATCGGATCCGCATTCTTTGGCACAGCGGTGACAGTTGCGGCAATTTTCTTCAATAACCTTCGGTTTGCCCGACGAATGCTGTTCCATCTTACCGGCCCGGCTGCCACAGCCCATGCCGATATTTTTTATAGCACCGCCAAACCCGGTCGATTCATGTCCCTTGAAATGAGCCAGGCTGATAAAGACATCGGCATCCATGACGGCCCGTCCGATTTTGGCATTCTGTACGTATTGTCCGTTTTTCACGGGAACTTCTACTTCATCGGTACCACGCAGCCCATCCGCGATGATAATCTGACAGCCCGTCGTCACCGTATTATACCCGTTGAGATTGGCACAGTCCATATGTTCCAGTGCGTGCTTGCGGCTGCCCGGATAGAGCGTGTTACAGTCCGTAAGAAATGGCTTACCTCCCAATTCTTTCACCAGATCTGCTACAGCCTTGACATACTGGGGACGGATAGATGCCAGACAGCCCAGTTCGCCGAAATGCATCTTGATAGCAACGAATTTTCCCTCCATGTCAATATTGCCAATGCCGGCACGACGGCAGAGTTTCTGCAGCTTCATCAGATTATTGGTACCTACTTTACAGCGGAAATCTGTAAAATATACTTTTGCTTTTTCCATATTGCCCTCCTGTCATACAATACACATCATAACTATATTACAACATCATTATCATATCACATGGAGCCTGCTCAAAGTCAAGTAAAACAAAACCAGCTGTCCGTCATCTTAAAAAGAGACAGGACAGCCGGCTGGTCATATTCACTTTTTATCCAGGGAACGATTTATTTCTTCCAGAACTGTTCCGCTTTGGCAATATTGCCACGGATAGCATCGCAGCAACGTTTGAATTCTGCTTTTTCATCATCTGTCAGTGTGTATTCCATGACCTGTTCTACCCCATTGGCACCGACGACAGCAGGAATACCGCAATAAATGCCTGTTTCACCATATTCGCCGTCGAGATAAGCACTGACAGGCATAATCTTCTTTTCATCATGCAAAATGGAACGGACTACGGTAGCACCCGTAGCGGCTACACCATATTCCGTGCATTTTTTCCCTTTAAAGGTAGTCCAAGCACCGTTGATGACGCGTTTCGTCATTTCTTCATGATCAAAATCAAAACGCGGATCGCCTTTCAGTTCGGAAAGCGGTTTGCCATGGAAGGAAATCAGCGACCAGGGAACCATCTGGGCATTGCCGTGTTCGCCCATCATGAAAGCCGTAAAAGAGTGATGTTCCAGATTTGTCTGCTGGGAAATAGCACTGATGAGGCGGGACGAATCAAGGCCGGTACCGGTACCAAATACGCGGTTGCGCGGCAATCCGCTCAGTTTCTGTACCAGATCGGTAATGACGTCACAGGGATTCGTAATATTGACAAAAATGCCATCGAACCCGCCAGCCATGATTTTATCCACAAAGCTGGCTACTTCTTTGACAGAATTTTCCATTTCGCTGTCGCGATTCAACGTTGCCAGTAATTCAATTTTGCCAACGGCATTGACGATGACATCACAATCTGCCAGACCGGCATAATCCACTACTTTATATACGACACGGTGAGGCATGAAATAAGCCGCATCCATCAGGTCATTGCATTCACTGGCTACTTTATCTGCATTTTTATCGCACAGTTTGACTTCATCAGCAACACCCATCATACCCAGATTATACGCAACATGAGCGCCGACATGGCCTAATCCGACAACACCAACGATTCTTTTTTTGATACTCATGACAAATTCCTCTTTTCTCACAGAAAATATGTTACAGAGTTCACAAATCTCTATACGTATATGATAGGCCTGTCCTTTTGATTTGTAAATGAGTAATCATTCCCAATTCAAAATAAGAATGAATTTTAATGCGTATAGGTCGTAAGTTAATCGTATAATTACGAATATTTATTTCGTTAGCTGCATTTTATACCGGTTCCTATGATTTTTTATCATGCTTCTTATTTTCTGTATCGTCCATAGGTGTCACGTCAATCGTATAAGAATGCCTGTTATTTTTATCACGCATAGCCGCCTCATAACCACGACGGTAGGACGCATCGGCTGAACTATTTGTCCCGCGTATCTTACGCCACAACCAGCGCACAGCGGCAATCAATGCCATAAACAGGAGGAGATTCATAAACAGGCCCAGGATGGTAGATAAAATTCCCATGCTGCCCCAGCCTAAGAGACCTGCCAGCATGCTGCCCAGGAACATGCCTCCTGCCAGAAAACCTATATTGCGCAGAGTATTCCCCCACCGGGAAGTCTGTGATGTTGCTGCCGTGCCAGCTCCGTTTGTATTCGTTCTGGCCTGCTGCCTGGTATTGGTGGTGCCTGCTTCCGGTTTCGGTGTCTGCCGTGATGCATTCCCTGTATTACCTGCCGGTTTCGTCATTGCCGGTGCCGTACGGGGAGCTGACCTTACAGAAATTCCGCCCTTAGCAGCCCAGACTGTATCCGTATGGGTAAATACGGGCGCTGCCGTCAGACAAAATACGCTGATGACGATAGGAATAGCAATATTTTTAATTTTCATATATGGAAACTCCTTTTCATATAAATATACGATTCTGTCATAGAACTACTAAATAGAGCTTGTATATATTATATCATAGGCAGTCAAAGCCATTACAAGCCGTCCATTTACTCATCAAATTTTAATTTTTAACATTCTTGTTATTAATATTTTTAATTTTATGACGTTGATTTTTTTCTTCTTTGTGGTATACTTAGGCCATAAAAAGTAAATTTTATGGACAGATTAAAATTTACAACAGCGGAAAATAAATTACGTACCATGTATTGTTTTACATCTGCCGGAGAAATATCTGCAGAAAATACACATATATAGTTTGGGCCTATATGTGTGCCGTTCATTTCACTCATGTGTGATTCCGACAATACAGGATACCCGTCACAGGGAACGTATTTTCATTCTTCGCATCCGATGGGAGGTATGATGTATGAGTAAAGGTAACAGTCAGAGTTCGAGAGTCATTGCAATTGGTCTTATGCTATTTGCATTATTCTTTGGTGCCGGCAACCTGATTTTCCCCTCATCCATGGGGCAAAATGCAGGGTATAATGTCTGGTGGTCCGTCCTGGGCTTTATCATCAGCGGCGTAGGCCTGCCGCTGGCCGGGGTATTGGCCATGGGATATTCAGGCTGTGAAGACCTGCGCCAGCTGGCAAGCCGCGTAGGACTCAAATATGGCCTTGTGTTCTCCGTTGTAGTCTATCTGACTATCGGCCCCTGGTTCTGTATTCCCCGTACGGGCAGCGTATCATACGAAATCGCCGTACGGCCTTTCCTGAACAGTGGCGGATCCGATATGGAAATGATGGCCTTCCTGGTATTGTTCTTTATCATTTCCTACTGGCTTTCTGCCAATCCGTCCAAGCTGGTAGACCGTATCGGCAAAATTCTGACGCCATGCCTGCTTCTGACCATCGTCATGCTGATTTTAAAATCCTATCTCACCCCGATGGGCGTTCCTCAGGCTCCAACGGCACATTATGCTACAGCCAGCATGGCCGCTGTCCAGGGGTTTATTGACGGGTATGGTACGATGGATGCCATGGGGTCCTTCGTATTCGCCATTCTGGTTATAAAATTTGTCAAAGAAAACGGTGCCGATACACCACAGAAAGTAACCCGGGATGTTTTCAAAGCCGGTCTCCTTGCAGCAGCATGTCTGGGATTTGTCTACGTATTCATTGCTGACCTGGGTGCTACCAGTGTGCAGGCACTGGGAATCCTGGAAACAGGGGCTCCTGTCCTTGCAAACAGCGCACAAATCCTCTTTGGCAGTGCCGGTGCCCTCCTTCTGGCCGTCATCGTATTGCTCGCCTGCTTATCGACCAGTATCGGCCTTCTCACATCATGTGCTACCTTTTTCAATGAAATTTACGACCGCATCAGTTACACGGCTTATCTGCGGGGATTTACCATTGTATCGTTCCTGATTGGTACTTTCGGTCTGCTGACAATCATCAAAACCGCAATCCCGGTCCTGATGTTCCTCTATCCTCTTACGGTCGCAACCATATTCCTGACATTCATGCACAACGTATTTAATGGAAATCGTATCGTCTATATTTCTACCATAGGTTTCACCTGTTTCTCCGCACTCATCAGCGGACTGGAAACAGCCGGCGTCCCCCTTGGTGCCTTATCCGATGTGATGAACACATATGTTCCTTTCCAGGCCATCGGCCTTGGCTGGATCATCTTCGCCCTCACGGGATTCATCGCAGGCCTGATAGCAGCTGCCATCCTCAAGAAGCCTGAAACCGTACCAGATGAAGTCTGATCATAGCTGAGTTACATACAAACGGGAGCCACCCATGAAAACCGGGGTTTTCATGGGTGGCTCCCGTCGTATCTCATACGTTACACGCCCAGTGCATACACGATGACCGGTATGACGGCTGCAAACAACACCGTGCTGGCCGTTACAATTCCCGTAGCATACCGCACATCACCATGGGCTTCGTTGGCAAGAATTGGCAGGACTGCCATAATAGGCAACGACGACTGGACGATATAGGTATCAAATTCCAATGCCGGCATGGGGCCTAAAACAGTCTGGCCGGCTATGAGCACAACGGCCATAACAGCTGGAGCCAGAATCAGGCGGCCAGTAAACCCGGCAATCGTATCCCTGTCAAAAGAAATGTTGCCCACCCCGGCTTTAGCCAGGGCAAGTCCGATATAAAGCAAGGACAAGGGCGTAACCAGACTGCCAATATACCCGGCCGCCGTCATGACAGGTACAGGAACGGATAAATCCATAAGCAGAAAAACAAATGCCAGAAGGCAACTTGTAAGAGGCGGCGGACAGAGCTTTTTCAGATTGAAATGCCGTTTTCCCGTCGCAACCGGATTGGACGGGTCATCGGCCACGAGGAATGCACCGATGGTCCAGCATGACGTATTGCAAAAGAGGAAATAAGCCAGAAAGTACGGCATCGCTTCTTCACCAAAGAGGGCCATGTTGAGAGGCCAGCCGATAAACAGCGTATTCGTATTTGCTACAGCTGCAACAAAACTGCCATGCCGGCCAGCCGGGACATGAGTCAGGCGGGCCCAGACCCAGCCCATGACATACCAGGCAATCACACCGACAGCAACCAGTGTAAACCCTTCTGACAATTGGCGCACCATATCAAGGGACATATATTTCATCATCGATACAAAGACAGCGGCAGGCAATGCAATATTCATGATAATCTTTGAAATGTCATCGCCAAAGGAATCGGACAGATACCGCTTCTTTTCCAGAACATACCCGGTCAGAATAATAAGCAGTATAGGAATGATACTTTCTAAAGACGCTGCAAAGGCCATACGATTTGCTTCCTCCCATGAAAATTTCTGAAATCACATCTGCTATTATAATATATTCAGCCCGTTTGTCCAGAAAGAATCAGTATCTTAGTATACTAATATATCAACCATACATGTTGCCGCACGTATACTCTGTCTGGCCACATGCACCAAAACGTACAAATCTGATTTTACAGTAAAAAGCTGCCACATCAGGAATATCCTGGTGTGACAGCCCCGTGTTTCATTGTTTCTTACTATCTCCTGTTTTATAATCAATCGTAATTCCCGGCTGGTTATTATAGACAAAGACATTAAACTGAATACCAGCGCCTTTATCTTCTACAGACCAGGCCTCCATCTGTACGCCGCGGGCAACGAGATCATTGCCTGAAAAAATCGGGGTTACACGGTACAGTACATGATGATTTGTTTCCTTAACATAATCGGCTACCATATTTTCAAAGGGAAGCATGCCCTCGACGTTGAGATACCGCGTACCGGTAATCAAATTTTTAGGATTGGCATTTTCAGCCGTCAGCTGATATCCGATGAGGTGACACCGGTTGTACAGATATTTTCCATCAACATTGTCATACTTGGCCAGATGCCATCCACTCGGCTTGACACTGCCTATGGCTCCTCTTTTTTTGGTAGGCATGAGATCTTTTCCTATATTGGCATAGGCCGGGCCGCAGCGGCCCAGTGAATCCAGATCACTGTACCTTTCAAAGGATTTCTTCGTCTTGTCCTTGTCAGGAAAATCCGGTACATTATCATGAATGACGACATAAGGCTTTCCTGAAAATGCAGGAATATTGGAAAGGTCGAACGATTCTCCCTTATTCCCCTTTGTTTGTGTAGCCTGGTTTTGTACCGTTTTCTGGCCTGATGATGCCGTTTGTGCTGATCCGCAGGCCGTGAGAAGGAGACAGAATGCTGTCAGCAGGGCCAGCAGTAGCTTGGTCAGATGTTTCATTTTACATATACCTCTTCTGTAATAGTATCATGGGAAAATCCGGAAAAATCATGACTTTCCTGCAATTTCCAGGGGCTATCCAGAGTAATGTCAAAATACATATCAGCCGGATATGCCCTGTTCCAGCGGAATAAGATAATCTGTTCGATACGGTCTGCATAGGGAAGCACCGCCTTATCTTCGACAAAGCAGAAATCACCGCAGCCTGCCTGTTCGAGAAAATCATCGGCCGTATGGATCCGGTCTGTTTCTTCCGTAAACATTGATGCCGAATACGAATCCATCCAGATACCTCGGGCGCCGGCAATCTCCAGCATCCTCTGCCGCAGTTTCCGGTCCTGGCTCTGACGGCGCTGATTGAAACAAAGTCCGCCATGATCGTCTACTACTGTCATGATAATCATGAACTCACCTCCTGATAATAATCATTATATCATACAACATCGGGTAATCCAGAAAAAAAGGATTCAGGCCGCAGCCTGAATCCTTTTTTCTAAAAGCAGGGATATTATTCTCTGCCTGCCATCTTGGCATAGTATTTGTAACGATCTTTAAGATCCTGTACTTCCTTCTTATACAGTGCATCGGCACGTTCAGGGAAGTTGATCTTAAGTCTTCTGTAACGGTTTTCACCGTTGAGGTAATCCATGATCTTATCTGTATCCGGTTCCGGAGAATCAAGCTGGAACGGGTTCTTGCCCTGTGCAGCCAGACGCGGATCGAAACGATAGAGATGCCAGTAACCGCATTCGACAGCTTTCTTCATTTCCAGCTGTGTCGTACCCATACCAGCACGGATGCCATGTTCGAGGCACGGGCAGTAGCAGATGACGATGGACGGGCCATCATACGATTCTGCTTCGCGGATAGCACGGAGTGTCTGAGCCTGGCTGTAACCCATAGCAACCTGGGCAACATAGACATAGCCGTATGTCATGGCAATGGCACCGAGGTCTTTCTTCTTAATGACTTTACCGCCGGCAGCGAATTTCGCTACAGCAGAAGTCTGGGTAGATTTGGAAGACTGGCCGCCTGTATTGGAGTAAACTTCTGTATCTACGACGAGGATATTGACGTCGCGGTTCTGGGCAATAACCTGGTCTACGCCGCCGAAGCCGATATCGTAAGCCCAGCCGTCACCACCGATAGCCCATACGGACTTCTTGGAAACGAATTCACGGTTCTGAAGGACGAACTTGACTTCTTCCGTCTGTTCTGCTTTTTCCAGAGCAGCGAGGAGAGCATCGGATACTTCACGGGATTTCTTGCCATCTTTGTAGTTAGCGAGATATGCATCGATTTCCGGTACGCATACACCCTGTTCTTTCAGGCTGTTCAGGCGGATAATGATTTCTTTCTGAATAGCGTCCTGAGCATGGAAGTAGCCATAAGCAAATTCAGCATTGTCTTCGAACAGGGACTGTTCCCAGCAGGGACCGAAGCCGCGTTCGTCTTTGCAGTACGGAGTCATCGGCAGGGAACCACCATAAGCGGAGGAGCAGCCGGAAGCATTGGCAATGTACATGCGGGAACCGAAGAGCTGTGTAACCATCTTGATGTACGTCGTTTCAGCACAGCCAGCGCAGGCCGGGGAGAATTCGAAGTACGGTTTGGCAAACTGGGCAGATTTGACGTTTGCGTCACTGATAACTTCTTTCTTGAGATATTTTTCTTTCATTGCATATTCATTGAAGTTATCCTGCTGATCGATTTCGTCCTGCATCGGAACCATCGTAAGAGCGCCTTTTTCTTTCATCGGGCAAACAGTCGTGCAAACGCCGCAGCCGAGGCAGTCATACGGGGAAAGCTGCATACGGTAGTTGTAGTTTTCCAGACCTTTGCCCTTAGCGGGAACTGTTACGAAGTTAGCCGGAGCATCAGCTTTTTCAGCGTCTGTTACCAGAACCGGGCGGATAGCTGCGTGCGGGCAGGCCATGGAGCAGCTGTTGCACTGTGCACAAACTTCAGCATTCCAATGAGGAACGTTGATGGCTACGCCACGTTTCAGATAAGCCGTCGTACCGTTCTGCCATGTGCCATCGAATACACCATATTTCTTGAAGATAGAAACAGGGAGTTCATCGCCATGCTGACGATCAACGGGGATGACGAGGTCACGGACAAAGTCAGGCATATCTTTCTGCGGTTCCGGAGCATCTACTGCATCAGCCCAGGAAGCAGGGATTTCTACTTTCGTGAGGCCGGAAATGCCCATATCGACAGCTTTGTTGTTCTTATCTACGATTTCCTGACCGCCCTTCTTGAAGTAGGAATTATAGTTTCCTCTCTTCATGGCAGCGACAGCTTCGTCGATAGGAATAACGTTTGTAAGTTTGAAGAAAGCAGCCTGGAGGATGGAGTTTACACGGTCACCGAGGCCGATTTCGCCAGCCAGTTTCGTAGCATCGATGATGTAGAACTGGGCATGTTTGTTATAGAGGTCTTTCTTCATCTGAGCCGGAAGTTCTTTATCCAGTTCTTCGACACTCCACGGGCAGTTGAGGAGGTATACACCGCCATCTTTCAGGTCCGTTGTCGTGTCATATTTCTTGACATATGTAGGAGCATGACAGCCAACAAAATCAGCAGAGCCTACGAGATAGGTCGCATGAATCGGTTTGTCACCAAAACGGAGATGGGACTGGGTAAGGCCACCGGTCTTCATGGAGTCATAAGCAAAGTATGCCTGTGCGTATTTATCAGCATCGAGACCGATAATGGTGATGGCGTTCTTATTGGCACCGACTGTACCATCGCCGCCACGACCCCAGATTTTTGCAGAAATCTGGCCGGGATAATCGATGTGGAATTTTTCTGTCGGCAGGGATGTAAATGTAACATCATCGACGATGCCGATAGTGAAGTTGTTCTTCGGTGTATCCTGATCGAGGTTTTTGTATACAGCAGCAATCTGGCCAGGAGTTGTATCTTTGGAGGACAGACCATAGCGGCCACCTACGACGGTGATATCCGTACGGCCGGACTGGATAAGTGCCGTCTGAACATCGAGGTACAGCGGTTCACCAACGGAACCAGATTCTTTCGTGCGGTCCATAACAGCGATTTTCTTAACCGTTGCAGGGATAGCATCGACAAAATGTTTAACAGAGAACGGACGATAGAGATGAACCTGGATCATGCCGACTTTTTTGCCATGGGCATTGAGGTAATCGACAGTATCACGGACGGTTTCAGCAGCAGAACACATGATGACGATCAATTCTTCTGCATCTTCAGCACCATAGTAGTTGAAGAGTTTGTAGTCACGGCCGGTCAGTTTGTTGATTTCGTCCATGTAGTGCTGAACGACATCAGGAATGGTTGCAACTTTTTCGTTGGCGCCTTCTTTTGTCTGGAAGAAGATATCCGGATTGACAGTCGTGCCACGGGTGTACGGATGTTCCGGGTTCAGGCTGTTCTTACGGAAAGCTGCCAGCTGTTTATAATCAACGAGTTTTGCAAGATCATCATAATCAAGGGCTTCGATACGCTGCATTTCGTGGGATGTACGGAACCCGTCGAATACATGCATGAAAGCATAGCGGCCGCCAATAGCAGACAGATGGGCTACGCAGCCGAGATCCATAGCTTCCTGCGGGGAGGAAGACATAATCATGCCGAAGCCAGTCGTACGACATGCCATAACGTCAGAATGATCGCCGAAAATGGAAAGTGCATGAGCGCTGATAGTACGGGCTGCAATGTGGAATACGCCCGGCAGGAATTCACCGCCAATTTTGAACATGGGGGGAATCATGAGGAGCAGGCCCTGGGCAGCCGTATAGGTGGTGGTCAGCGCACCAGCCTGCAGGGAGCCATGGCATGTGCCAGCAGCACCAGCTTCAGACTGCATCTGGATTACATCGACGGTATTGCCGAAGATATTCTTCTTTCCTTTTGCAGCCCATTCGTCAACCTTTTCTGCCATAACAGAAGAAGGTGTGATCGGGAAGATAGCAGCAACTTCTGTGAATGCATAGGAAGCATATGCAGCAGCCGTGTTACCATCCATTACTACATAGTTTTTTTTCATAATCACTTTCGTCCCTTTCTTTGGTTATTGAGATAGTAAAATAACATCACAAGCAAGGTTCTACGTACAGATTTTCACAATCCGTACTGCTAACTGTGTATACGCATATACGTGCTGATTCGTATTTGCATATGCATTACCCATAATGTACCACAAATTTGAATGGATTTCCAGTGCTTTTATAAAGAAAATGGCACAGGCTCTTTCCAAATTCGAAAAGGACTGTGCCATCCATGCTTTTTTGTAATTACTGTTGTGATTTACGCATAGCTTTCTTTCTATCGTGTTTATCAAGAATAGCCTTGCGGATGCGGATATTATGCGGTGTCACTTCTACCAGTTCATCTTCATTGATCCATTCCAGGGACTTTTCTAATCCCATCTGACGAGGCGGAATGAGGCGCAATGCTTCATCGGAAGCAGACGAACGGGTATTGGTCAGGTGTTTCTTCTTGCAGGGATTGACATCGATGTCTACATCGCGGTTGCTTTCCCCGATGACCTGCCCCAGATAAATTTCTTCACCGGGATTGATGAACATGACACCCCGGTCCTGGAGGTTGAAAATACCATATCCTGTTGTCGTTCCCGATTCAAAGGCCACCAGACTGCCCCGTGTACGGCCGGGAATATCGCCTTTCCAGGGAGCATAGCCGTGGAAGACATGATACATGATACCATTGCCCTTAGTAGCTGTCAGGAATTCGCTGCGGAAGCCGATAAGCCCGCGGGCAGGGATAATGAATTCGAGCCGGGTATACCCTTTCAGGTCCACCATATTGACCATTTCCGCTTTGCGTGTGCCCAGTTTTTCCATGACTGTGCCCATGAATTCCTGCGGTACATCAATCGTCAGGGCTTCCAGCGGTTCACATTTCTTGCCATTGATTTCTTTCGTAATGACGCTCGGTTTGCCTACCTGGAGTTCATAGCCTTCACGACGCATTTCTTCGATGAGTACGGCAATATGCAGTTCGCCACGGCCGGAAACTTTGAATGCGTCGGCACTGTCTGTTTCTTCCACACGGAGAGATACATTGGTCTGTACTTCCCGGAACAGACGGTCCCGCAAATGACGGCTCGTTACAAATTCGCCATCCTGTCCGGCAAACGGGCTGTCGTTGACATAGAATATCATAGACAGGGTCGGTTCGTCGATATTGATTTTCGGCAGTGCTTCCGGATTTTCCGGGTCAGCAACGGTTTCCCCGATTTTAAGATCGGGGATGCCGATGATGCAGGCAATATCTCCCATAGACGCTTCGTCTGTTTCGACCCGTTTCAGTCCTTCATAAGTATATACGCGGCCAATTTTTGCCTTACGCTGGCTTTCACCATCGGTAATGACGACCTGCTGGTTCGGGCGCATACGGCCACGGACAATACGGCCGACGGCGATTTTACCTACATAGTCATCATAGTCCAGGGTCGTAACCATGAACTGGAGAGGGCCATCGGCATCGCCTTTCGGGCACGGGCAATTTTCAATAATGCATTTAAAGAGCGGTTCCAGGTTATCGCTGTCATCGTCCATAGAATTTTTAGCAATCCCATCGCGGCCATTTGCATAGATGACAGGGAAATCCAGCTGGTCATCGTCAGCTTCCAGTTCCATGAACAATTCCAGTACTTCATCTTCTACTTCGGAAACGCGGGCATCGGGTTTATCAATTTTATTGATGACGACAATCGGCTTCAGTTTCTGTTCCAAAGCCTTGCGCAGTACATATTTCGTCTGCGGCATCGGGCCTTCAAAAGCATCTACCAGAAGCAAAACGCCATCAACCATGTTGAGGACACGTTCTACTTCGCCACCGAAATCAGCATGCCCCGGAGTATCGACTATGTTGATTTTTACGCCATCGTGCATGACAGAAGTATTTTTGGATAAAATCGTGATACCGCGTTCACGTTCGATATCACCAGAGTCCATGACCCGTTCAGCCACTTTTTCGTTTGAACGGAAAACATGGCTCTGTTTGAGCATAGCATCAACCAAAGTCGTTTTACCATGGTCAACATGAGCAATAATTGCAATATTACGTATATCCTTACGTTCCATCTGCGTCCTCTCCTATTTGTAGCAATATAAAATAGTTTAATTTTCTGTAACTGTGTTAGTATATCACAAAACAGCCGGATTGACTATATCAATCCGGCTGTTTTTTTATCTGGTTCTGTTCTTCACCTAAAATGCGTACTTCCGGTTCTAAATGCACGCCGTGGGCAGCCTCTACTCTTTTTTGTACTTCATGGATCACAGCCAGGACATCCCTGGCCGTGGCATGACCGGTATTGACAACAAACCCGGCATGCTTGGTCGATACCTGGGCATCGCCACAGGACAGCCCTTTCAGGCCGGTCTGGTCAATCAGCGTACCGGCATAATAGCCTGGCGGACGCTTGAATGTACTGCCTGCGCTGTGCATTTCGAGTGGCTGTTTGCTGCGCCGCCGTTCCATGAGATCATCCATAGCCGCCTGGATTTCCGCCTTATTTCCCAGCTTCAGCTGCAACTCTACTTCAACGACAAACTCCTGAAGACGCTGAAAAACGCTTTTCCGGTATCCAAATTCAAAATCAGCCGCTTTATACGTGTGCACGCTGCCATTGCGGTTTACCGTGCGTACACGGGAAACGATATGGCTCATTTCACCGCCATACGCACCGGCATTCATGAATACGGCCCCGCCCAGAGTTCCCGGTATGCCACAGGCAAATTCCATACCTGTCAGGCTGTTCTGCTGGGCAAACTGGCAGACATCCTTCAGCATGAACCCTGAACTTGCCAGAATCTTCGTATCGTGGCAGGAAAGGTATTTGTTCATTTCATTCAATTGAATGACAACGCCACGGATGCCGCCATCCAGGACGAGCACATTCGATCCTCCGCCAATGACAGTAACTGGCAGTTCCAGCTGCCGGGCCAGGCGTATCGTCTGGGACATTTCCTTTACCGTATGGGGAAGGACCAGTACATCGGCCGGGCCTCCGATTGCAAAAGTTGTATGCAGGCCCATCGGTTCGTCCAGAAGCACCTGCTGTGCGGGTATAAGTTGAGTTAATTGCGAAACCATGCTCGCCATTGCATATTTATTTATCAAGAATACTCAGTCCTTCTGCCATCGCCTGCTGAATGGTGCCAAGAATCTGGCCGCCAATCTGATTCCATTTCATATACTTTTCCAGATATTCTACCGCCAGAGGACGGTTTTCAACGATTTCCTGCAACTTCTGCAGTTGTTCAATTTTTTTCCGTACAGGCTTGTCGCCAGCAGCCTGTGCATAAGCCAGTTGTGCCTGCAATGTCAGGAAATCCTGGACATGCTTCCTCGTTTTTTCATCTTCAGCCAGCTTCTTCCCCGCTTCCAGCAATGCCTTGTAATCTTCATCTTCCTGGATAGCCTGTGCCAGTTCATTCGCTTTATCGTATACGCTCATGATTTCACTCCTCATGTACTTATTTTAAATTATGTATGCCAATGCCACTCTTTGCCATGTCCGGGAACCCCAGCTGCCGCATTGCTTCATACGAAACGATGGCAACCGAATTGGAAAGATTGAGGCTCCGGGCTTTATCCACCATAGGAATACGGAAACATTGCTGCGGATACTGCTTCAACAGGCTTTCTGGCAATCCTTTCGTTTCTTTGCCAAATACCAGCAGATCATCCTGGGTAAAACGGATGTCAGCATAGCACTGTTCCGATTTCGTTGTCAGAAAATAAAAATGATGTCCCTTATATTTTTCCTGGACTTCCGCAAAATTTTCATGTACCTGTACATCGACCAGTGGCCAGTAATCGAGTCCGGCCCGTTTCAGATATTTATCTTCAAGGGAAAAGCCCAGCGGTTTGACAAGGTGCAGGGTAATATGATTGGCCGCACAGAGACGGGCAATATTCCCCGTATTGCCTGGAATTTCCGGTTCTACCATGACTATATGCATCGTTACATCACTCTCCATGGGATATTGTACAAGATTTCCCCGGGAAGTACAAGAGACTTTCCTTTTTCTCCTGTTTTCTATTATAATAGAACATAACGGTACTCCTATCGCATATCGTATATCCAGAAAGGGGCAAAGTCTCATGAAATGTATGTATTACGGCCATTCGGCCTTTTCACTATCGGCGGAAAATACGACTATCCTGTTTGATCCGTTTATTACGGATAATCCCTGGACAACGGTCAGCCCATCGTCTATCACCTGTCAGTATATCTTTATTTCTCATGCCCATGGCGACCACTACGGGGATGCCGAAGAAATTGCAAAAGCCAACGACGCCCTGATCATCAGTACGGCAGAAGTAGCAGGTAAAGCCCGTATGGCAGGCTGCAACGCCCACGCCATGCACATCGGTGGCAAAGCGGATTTCCCTTTCGGCTCCATACGTCTGACACCGGCCCTGCACGGATCCGGCATAGCCGGCGGGATGGCCTGCGGCTGTCTGCTGGAATTCGCTGGCAAACGCATCTATTATGCCGGCGATACGGGGCTGTATTCCGACATGAAGCTTCATAGCCGTTTTGGTCCCATTGATGTGGCATTCCTGCCTATCGGAGATAATTTCACCATGGGAATGGAAGACGCAGCCTTAGCCGCATCATGGATACAGCCTAAAATGGTGATACCCATCCATTATGGCACCTGGCCTGTCGTAAATGCAGATCCTGCCTTTTATAAAAAAATGACAGAAGAAACCTATTCTGTTCCCGTTCACATTGTTCCGCCCGGAACAGAATATGAATTTTAATCAGATAAAACCAGCGCCCGCCTGTATATCTCAGGACATACAGGCGGGCGTTTAAATTAACCATTACGATTTCCCTTTTTTTGTGAACGGGCATATTGTTCAATATCTTTTTTCCATTCGTCATCCGTTTCAGACAGCACTCCTAAAGGATCCATGCAGCGGGCACAGCTCATAAAATGAGATACGGCTCTGAAATTCATAGCAGTCCCTTCTTCATCACACACATACTCTACGGCACGTTCTGGCCGGATTCCCAAATGGCCAGCTTCCGTCACAGCATCCATATTTGCACCGAGAAACAAAAATTCCCATCCGTCTTTCTTTTGCTGCCGTTCAATCATCTGCCGCACCGTATGCTGGTCATACAGCCGGCTGGTATTTTCCTTCCCGTCTGTAATAACCACGACTATCGTTTTGTCCGGTCTGTATTCCGCTGGTAGATGGTTTTGAATGATACGGATCCGTTCTATCGTTTTCCCCAAAGTATCCAACAGCGCAGTACAGCCGCCTGTCCGGTACACGTATTCCGTCATGCGGGGTACTTCATCCAATGGCACCCGGTCATATACGACATCTGATGCCGTGTCAAATAATACCGTAGTCACTACCGCATCGCCATCTTCTTTTTTTTGTCTTTGAATCAACGAATTGAATCCGCCAATCGTATCATCTTCCAGTCCTGTCATCGAACCACTGCGGTCCAGGATAAATACCATTTCTGTAAGCATTGATGTACTCTTCATACTGATTCCTCCCTGTCACTTCATATCTGATATAAACAGTGTAACAGAGATAAGGCATGACGTGGTCGCTTACAAAGCGACAAATCCGCTCTATTTACAGTTCTGGTTCCCCGAAATAAAATAACGCTTTATCAATCGTATAAATATCGTATTCACCGTGATCCAGAAAATACCGTACGATGACATCTCTCTTCTGGCTTCCTGACAGCGAATAACCTGCTTTATCCAGCAATTCCTCCGTTTCCGCTACAGAAAGTTTCAGTCCCACAGCCAGAGCCAGGACAGTCTTTTTCTTTGGCAGATACTCTTCATGGCTCCTGATTTTAGAAAACAGCTTCCGGTCCATATTGGCCCGTTTGTATACTTCCACATCACTGTAGCCTTTTTCATCGATGAGGCGCAATAGCATGTGGGAAAAGGTCTCATCCAGATTTTGAATCATCTGTTCCAGCGAATGTCTTCCCATTCCCATTTTTTCTGGCCGGGCGAAGTGGTCTGTTCCATAACACGAATCTGCACGGGCATCCTGTTCAAGATGACAAGCGCATATTTCACCGGGTTCTTCCCGTTCCGCTTCATCAAAGGAGTGATTTAGATACCGCTTCAATTCATCAGTCAGATGACGGCTGAGCTGAATAGCCGAACGGTCAAGAACAACGAGATAAACATCCATATCGTGGCATTGTAAAAATGTCCGTATGGCCTGGCAGGCAACATCTAAGGCTTCCTGTGCGGGATAGCCAAAAATGCCCGAAGAAATGAGAGGAAAGGAAATAGACTTGCATCCCGCTTTCATAGCCGTTTCCAGAGCTGTAGAATAACAAGATGCCAGATGTTCCTTTTCCCCGGCCTCACCGCCCTGCCACACAGGACCAACGGTATGGATAATATAACGGGCCGGCAGACGATAGGCAGACGTCAGTACCGACTGGCCCGTAGGACAGGGAGCCTTTTGCCTGCATTCGGCAGACAGTTCGTCATACCCGGCAGCATGGAAAATGGCGCCACATACACCACTTCCCGCCAATAATGCCGGATTGGCTGCATTAACAATAGCATCCGTCTTCATCCTGACAATATCATTATGAACAATATGAAAAGACATAAGACACCCTCCTTCCAGGCAAGACAGCCCGTTTCTCATGACAGCCGCATGTCATACAATGACAGGAATTGCACAGGCTCTAACGACTCTGGTATTCTTTTTCCACCGTTTCTTCGATACGGGCCGCTTTTTGTTCAATATCGACCATAGCCCCGGTCATGCAATGAACATACTCCTTATCCGTAATAGATTTCAGATTGATACGTACGCTATAAAAAGCCGAGCGCATAGCGGCTCTGGCATTCATGGCAGCAATAGCCCCATCCGTAATGACCCAGGCATTGCCATAACGTACCACCTGTTCACTCAGCTGGAGAAGTACAAAAATATCTTTTCCCAATGCAAAAGGAATGGCTGCCGCGTCTTTAAAAGCCTGTTGTACCACGGCAGTACGGTCCGGCGTATCTTTGGGAAGCCGGACGGCCCGTATGACGCCTTCAAAAGCCCGGGCGTCTTCATCGATGCCGGCCTGATAGCGGAGCCGCAAGACTTCAGCCTGACTGCGTATCTCCTGCATCATCGGTTCTACCTTTTCATATCCTTTTTTGCCTATAGTAAGATTGGCCACCATTTCAACCAGAGCGGCCGCCGAAGCTGCCGTAAGGGCCGCAATCCCGCCACCTCCTGGCACGGGGGCTTTCGAAGCAGTAGCTGCCAGCAGCTCCTCTGCTGGCATACTGCATAATTTTTTCTCGCTCACATCCGTATCCTCACTTATACATTTTATTTTAATTGCCTGTATACGGCAAAAGACGGCCATAAAGCCGCCTTTTGTGTAACTATCCAGAAATGATCAGAACAGACCAGTGATGACGCCATTTTCATCAATATCCATGCGGTTGGCAGCCGGTACTTTTGGAAGGCCGGGCATGACCATGATATTACTGGTCTGGCAGACGATGAATCCGGCACCAGTGCAGACGCGGACGTCTTTGACAGTAATCTTGAAATGTTCCGGTGCTCCCAGTAAGGCCGGATTATCCGAAAGAGAATATTGTGTCTTGGCAACACAGACCGGCATTTTATCAAGGCCCAGCTTTTCCAGTTCGGCAATCTGTTTCGGAGCTTTGCCTTCCAGGATAACACCATCGCCACCGTAAATTTCTTTTGTCAGGATTTCCAATTTATGGAGAATCGTGTCATTGACATCATACAGCGGTTTATATGGAGTTTTGGGCTGCTGCAGGAGCTGAAGGACTTTCCGTCCCAGTTCCAGTCCGCCCTTGCCGCCTTCTGCCCAGCAGTTGTTCAGAGCCACATCGACACCATAATTCTGGCAGAGACGGGTGAGCAATGCAATTTCAGCATCTGTATCCGTCAGGAAGCGGTTGATGCCAACTACGACGGGAACATCATATTTGCGCATATTTTCGATATGTTTCTTCAGATTGGCAAAGCCTTTTTCCAGTGCTTCCAGATTTTCCGGCTGGAGATTTTTCTTGTCTACTCCCCCATGCATCTTAAGTGCCCGGATAGTGGCAACAATGACGACGGCATCTGGCTTGATACCGGCAAAACGGCATTTGATATCCATGAACTTTTCGGCGCCCAGATCGGCACCGAATCCGGCTTCCGTTACCGTGATTTCTCCCATTTTGAGAGCCAGTTTGGTAGCGACTACGGAATTGCATCCATGGGCAATATTGGCAAAGGGACCGCCGTGAACCAGGGCCGGTGTATTTTCCGTCGTCTGGACAATATTGGGTTTGATGGCATCTTTCATGAGAATAGCCATAGCCCCTTCTACACCGAGCTGACGTGCCCGGACCGGATTGCCATCAAGGTCATAGGCAACGATGATATCTCCCATCCGTTTCTTCAAATCCATGAGATCACTGGCCAGGCAGAGAATAGCCATGATTTCCGAAGCTACGGTAATCATGAAATGGTCTTCCCGCGGGAATCCATTGACCTTGCCTCCGAGACCTACGACGATATCACGCAATGCCCGGTCATTCATATCCATGACGCGTTTCCATACGATGCGGCGCACGTCGATGCGAAGGGCATTTCCCTGATGTACATGATTGTCGATGGCAGCAGCCAGCAGGTTGTTGGCTGCCGTAATAGCATGCATATCGCCCGTAAAGTGAAGATTAATATCTTCCATGGGGAGAACCTGGGAATAGCCGCCGCCAGCAGCTCCCCCTTTGATACCAAATACAGGTCCCAGAGACGGTTCGCGCAGTGCCGTCATCGTCTTATGACCCAGCTGGTTCAGAGCCTGGGCCAGGCCGATTGTCGTAAGCGTCTTGCCTTCTCCGGCAGGTGTCGGGGTAATAGCCGTTACCAGCACGAGCTTCCCGTCTTCATTTTTGGACAGCCGTTTAATCGCATCAAAAGAAATTTTTGCTTTATATTTGCCATATAATTCCAGGTCATCTTCGGTAAGACCAACCTTTTCTGCAATCTTTACGATGGGTTCCAGGTGAGTCTGCTGTGCAATTTCGATATCGCTTAATACGTTAGCCATAATAAAAATCAGCTCCTGTTCTCTGTGTGCACCGATAAAAATAGCCGGCCATCCGGACTATTTGCCCAGACGGTCGGCTTCTTCAGATCATGCTCCATGTGGTTAGTCCACTTCCGTCAGTCACATGACTACGTAGCTATTATACCTTGCCTGGTATCTCCTTGTCAATGCAAACACTTTGTTCCGTTTCTATCCGCACGGGACCTCCTATACTGATGTGTTTAACCGACTGGTCTGCATAAGACGCTTCAATCGTAATGCTGCCACCAGGCTGGCGTATTTCACAGGCAATATTATGACCGCACAGATGAGCCAGTGCTGCTGCCGTGGCAGCCGATCCGGAACCACAGCTTTTTTCCCAATACAACGTATCCGTGCCCGCCACATACACAGCAGGTATCATCGTAAGCGTTTTCCGGTCTACCAGATTCATGCCAAAGGCTTCATAATGTCGGGTGCTGGCATACTGATATACAGCCCGCCATAACGCATTCTTATCTATCGTCTTTATAGAAGGAGTAAAATGAACGAAATGCATAATCCCGGGCAATTCAATCTGATAAAATCGATACGTTATATCATTGTCTGCCAGACTGACAATATCCATTTTCCGGGGCAGCGGTACTTCGATGGAAGCATCGTACAATTCGCCTTCATCACGGACTACAACGGCTTTCAATATCTTATTACACCCAGAACAGGAAATACGGTACTCGCCATGATCCTGTCCAGACCGGGACAGTAAATACGCTGCAGCAGAGCGTGAAGCATTGCCACAAAATTCACCACCCATCATATCCAGACGTACATCTGCTTCTTTATCAGGCCAGGTCAGAAAACCTACTTGCTCTGCGCCGACACACTCAGGCTGCAGCAGTCTGGCTGCCAGCGAAGCATGTTCCTGTTTAGGAACGGCATCTAATACGAGAATCGTCGTATTGCCACTGGGGTCGGCTTTCACATAATGGATTTCCTCTGTCATGTTTACACCTCAATGATGGTCCATTCTCTACCCGGACGGACCGGATAATTTACATACAGTTTATTATAACACATCGCGACTATTTGAACAGGGTATATATGAAAGTCGGATAAATTTCGACACATACTTGTTTCTTAAGAAAGATTGACGTCACCCAGATTTTACATTACCATAAAAATAACACACAATCATGCATAAGGAGGTCCATCATATGGAAACAGTATCCGCCATTACCAGGCGCCGCAGCATACGGAAATATACCAATCAGCCTGTATCCGATACAGACTTAAAGGACATACTGGAAGCAGCCGTCATGGCCCCTTCAGCCAGTAATCTGCAGCCATGGTATTTTATCGTTATCAGAAGTCCTGAAAAGATGGAAGCATTAAAAAAATTAATGGCCGAAGCCACTAAAAATCTTATGCCATACTGGCACCGCCGGTTTGCCAAATATCCCCAGGTCATTACAGAAACGGCTGACTTTGTCCGTTTTCTCGGCGACGCTCCCGTCTGTATCCTGGCCTTTCTTCTCCGGACAGAATATGAAATGCCCATTCCGGCCATCCAGAGTGTTGCCGCTGCCATTGAAAACATGCTTCTGACAGCCACCGACAAAGGGCTGGGCAGCTGCTGGCTTACGGCTCCTCTTGCCGGAGGTGTCGGACAGGAAGTACATGATATGTTTGCACCAGATAAAGGCGAGCTCGTAGCGATGATTACCCTGGGATATGCCGCACAGTCGCCGTCTATGCCCCGCCGCAAGGATGGCCGCTACACGATCATTTGATATCACCAGCACACGGAACCAGGTATAGGATCCGCGTTTTAACCCAGAGCAGACATCTGCTGACACCAAACAAAGAGAGGCTGTAGCAAAATGAATACAAACGTTCATTTTACTGCAGCCTCTCTTTATTTGTCATATAATCTTATTTGCTTACCAGATCTTCTTCTACCTGAATATGCAGTTCGTGGAGCTGCTTTTTCGTAACAGGCGAAGGAGCTTCGCTCATGGGATCAATCGCATTCTGTGTCTTCGGGAATGCTATGACATCGCGGATCGACTTGCGTTTGAGCATGAGCATGATCATGCGGTCCAGACCGAAAGCCAGTCCTCCGTGGGGCGGAGCACCGTATTCAAAGGCACGGACGAGGAAGCCGAATTTCTGTTCTACTTCTTCCGGTGTCAGGCCAATCGCCTTGAACACGCGCTGCTGGATATCAGGCTGATAAATACGAAGAGAACCGCCACCCAGTTCAATACCATTAAGTACCAGGTCATACGCCTTAGCATATACATGAGCCGGGTCAGTTTCCAGTTTATCCAGGTCTTCATCCCGCATAGCCGTGAACGGATGATGCATGGCAACATAGCGATGTTCTTCTTCACTGTATTCAAACATGGGGAAATCGACAACCCAGGTAAAAGCAAATTCATTTTCGTCGATAAGATTCATGCGGCGGGCCATTTCCTTACGCAGTTCACCGAGAGCAGCCGCTACGATTTTCGGCTTATCGGCAATCATGAGGACTAAATCCCCTGTTTCAGCGCCACAGGCTTTACCGATTTCACGGAGCTTATCTTCGCCAAAGAATTTCTTAATCTGGGATTTTAATGTACCATCTTCCAAGAATCCGATCCATGCCAGACCTTTGGCTCCATAATGGCTTACGTATTCAACGAGACCATCCAGTTCCCGGCGGGGAATGTCGGCATCACCCTTGACGTTAATGGCCTTCACCTGTCCGCCGTTGTCAATGACCGTGCGGAATACTTTAAAGTCCGTATCTTTTACAAGTTCCGTCACATCAGTAAACTTCATGTCAAAGCGGAGATCCGGTTTATCCGAACCATAATTTTCCATGGCATAGTCCCAGGTCATGCGATGAATCGGCAATTTGACATCATGTCCCAGCGTTTCCTTGAAAATATAATGAACCATATTTTCTACCAGTGTAAGGATTTCTTCCTGGCTCATGAAGCTCATTTCCATATCCAGCTGGGTAAATTCCGGCTGACGGTCTGCACGCAAATCTTCATCACGGAAGCAGCGGGCAATCTGATAATACCGGTCCATACCGGAAATCATCAAAAGCTGTTTAAAAATCTGCGGGGACTGGGGCAGAGCATAGAACTTGCCTTCATTAACCCGGCTCGGTACCAGATAGTCACGCGCCCCTTCCGGTGTGCTCTTGCACAATTCCGGCGTTTCAATATCAATGAATCCATGTTCATTGAGGAATGTACGCATAGCATGTTTTACCTTATGCCGCATGATAAGGTTATTCTGCATTTCCGGACGACGCAGATCAAGATAGCGGTATTTCAGACGGATTTTTTCATCAACGTCGATATTATCTTCAATATAGAACGGTGGCGTCTTTGACGAATTGAGGATACGCAGTTCTTCGCAGCGGATTTCTACGGTCCCGGTCTTCATTTTAGGGTTGACTGTATCGGCATCCCGCATACGTACAATACCGCGGACAGCCAGAACATATTCTGTACGGACCTGTTCCGCTTTTTCAAACGATGTCTTTTCGTAATCCGGTGATGCTACGACCTGAACGATACCAGTGCGATCGCGCAAATCAATAAAAATCAATCCGCCATGATCACGGCGCCGTTCAACCCAGCCGCATAAAATGACTTCTTTTCCCGTATCTGCTTCAGAAACTTCAGCGCAATACTGGGAACGTCGTAAACCTTCCATTGTATCCATTAGTAACTCATCCCTTCTTATGTGTTTCCATATATGCAACAATCCCATCTAAGGGAACGCTGATCTGTTCTTTAGTGGCCATATTCCGGACCTGTGCCGTCTGACTGGCCAGTTCGTCTTCACCGATAATGACGGTATAATCTGCATCCATCTTATTGGCGGATTTCATCTGTCCTTTCATGCTGCGTCCCATAAGGTCGATTTCTGCATACAGGCCCCTGGCACGCAGTTCCTGCTGGATGCAGAATGCCTTTGCTCTGGCTTCATCCCCCAGGGCTACGATAAATACCGGTTGTTTCTTTTCTACTGGTGGCAGCAGTCCCTGTTCTTTCAACGTCAAAAGCAGACGTTCCATCCCGATGGCAAATCCGATTCCCGGAGTCGAAGGGCCGCCTACTTCTTCTATGAGACCATCATACCGCCCGCCTCCGCAAACGGTACTCTGGGCTCCCAGAGGAGCGTACATGATTTCAAAAGCTGTATTCGTATAATAATCAAGCCCCCGGACCAGGCGTGGATCCAACTCAAAGGGGATCCCGATGCTGGTCAGATAAGACTGAACTTTCTGGAAATGGTCTTTGCAGTCATCACAGAGATTATCCGTAATGAGAGGGACGCCCATCTGCATCATTTTTTCGCCATCTTCCTTGCAGTCCAGCACGCGGAGTGGATTTTTTTCCAACCGTTCATTGCAGTCTTCACAGAGCTGGTCCCGTTTATCAGCAAAGAAATCCAGCAGTTTCTGACGGTATACGGGCCGGCATTTGGGACACCCGACGGAATTCAGGTGCAGGACAAGATCCGTAAGGCCCAGTTCACGGAATAACTGGAACGCCATGGCAATGATTTCCGCATCAACAGCGGGATCTTTCGATCCGATTTCTTCTACCCCGAACTGGGTAAACTGGCGGTACCGTCCGGCCTGCGGGCGGTCATGGCGGAACATGGGACCCATATAATAAAATTTGTGGACTTTCTGTTCGCCATACAGCTTATGTTCCAGAAAAGCCCGTACAACAGAAGCCGTATTTTCCGGTCTCAGTGTCATGCTGCGGCCGCCACGGTCATTAAACGTATACATTTCTTTCGTCACGACATCCGTCGTTTCACCGATGCCGCGCAAAAACAATTCTGTGCTTTCAAACATAGGCGTGCGGATTTCACCGAACCCATAAAGCGAACAGATCTGGCGTATCTTTGCTTCCAGTATCTGCCAGTCTGCCGTCTGTTCCGGCAGGAAATCCTGCGTACCTCTTGGTGCAGTAATTGCCATTACGTATCGTCTCCTCCATATATCATAGCACATAAATGCCGGCGCTGCCGGATTCTTTCAGACAGTGCCTGCACATACGCCTCAGGATCTTTGGGCATATATATTTTTTTCAGACTGTGCCCGTCGCGGGACAGGAATTTCGTCGTACTTCCCGGTCCGGCTGACAGGATAGTCTGTCTTTCTTCCATCATCTGGATATTGTACCGGCTGATAGTACCGCGCTGTGCATACCCTACATTGGCGAAACTGCCTGCCATATATTTCTGACGATACATGTAGTAGGGTATATATCCATGATCCTTCAGTACATCCTCACAGGATTGCAACATGCTGGATACTTCCCGGGCCGGAGGAATCTGCTGACGCAGCGGATGATGAAATAGAGGTGCCCTTTTCTTTAATGCTAACGTATGAATTGTAACATTTTCCGGGTGCAGTTGGCAAACAATTTCCATATTTTCCTGCATATCCGCCTGAGTCTGTTCCGGAAGTCCTGCTATGAAATCCATATTGATGACAGAAAAGCCCATTTTCCGGCAGCGGGAAAACATGTCAAACACATCTTCGACCCGATGCCGGCGCCCCAGGAGATCCAGGAGACGCTGCTGCATAGTCTGCGGATTGACACTGATACGGTTGACGCCATATCGACGCAGCAGCGCCAGGACCTCTTCACCTGCCGTATCGGGCCGTCCTGCCTCGACTGTCCATTCCTCAATCTCCCTGAAATTCCCGGCTACAGCCTGCAAAATTGTCTCCTGTCCGGCTATGGGCAGACACGTAGGCGTACCGCCACCGATATATACAGAACGGATCTGTATATCATATTGCCGGCATAAGGCAGCAATATCCTGGATATCCCGGACTACCGACACAATAAACTGGTCCATAAAAGACGGTGACTCAGACCCTGACAGGCGGGATGGGAAGGAGCAGTACAGACAGTGGCTGGGACAATACGGTATGCCTATGTAGAGAGCAGCCTCATGATCCGGACGCTCGATATACGGACGCTGCAGCCCGGTCATGGTTATGAGATATCGTGCCGTATCCGGTTGGACGTGGTACCGGGATACCAGTATGTCCATAATTTTGTTCTCATCACGTTCCTGATCCCGCAGATGGTGCACCAGCTTGGTAGGCCTGACTCCGGTCAATGTGCCCCAACGGCTGACGGGTGTACCGTAACAGCGCTGATGCCAGTGCAGGATCAGATTTTTTATGACCTGCCCGGGCTCAGCATCGTTCCATAAAGAGGCTGCCGAATGCCACCGCTTTTCGTCACAGCCAAACCATCCTTCTAATATATACCGGCCTGCCACATTCCGCAACACGATTTGGGCCCCGACGGGCAGCGGTTCATGGCCTCCGGCATAGCCGAGATAGGCCATGATCTGTCCGACAACAGCATGAAATTCTTCCGGCCCGTCATACTGATATGCCTGCAGATTGGGAATCATTGTGCCGTCGTTTCTGTTGCTTTTTCTGCTTCTTCCGCTTCTTTTTGCGCCGCAGCAGCCCGTTTCTTCTGGCAGTCTTCACAATACCCATATACTTTGAGCTGATGATCTACCGTCTGGAAATGGAACTGTTTCTGCAGGATGGTTTCCAGTGTTTCCAGCAAATCATCCTTGCATTCCCATACTTTACCACATCCCAGGCAGATTAAATGATGATGATAATGGCCTTCTTCATCGTGATCATTCAATTCATACCGGCTGCAGCCATCATCAAAATCAAGCTTCTTCAGGAGATCCATTTCTGTAAACAGATCCAGCGTACGATATACCGTCGCCAGTCCGATTTCCGGAGCCTGTTTCTTTACGATTTCAAAGACATCATCGGCACTGAGATGACGGGAATCACTTTCTACGAAGGCCCGCAGTACGACTTGTCTCTGTGAAGTCATTTTGTATTTCTTATTCTTGATTTGTTCTTTCATCCGTTTCATCATGAGATCCATCAATTGTTCTTTAGTTCTTTCCATAGGTATTCATCGCCTTTGTCTTATAAGTATTGTAAAACCACAAATGTCTGCATAAAATCTGAAGCACTGCCGTAACGGGAACGGTCAGGACCATACCGGCGATACCAAACAGCGTACCGCCTATGAGCAGTGCAATAATAATCACCACGGGGTGCAGACTGATGACTGCCCCCATGACCTGAGGCATAATAATATGACTATCAATCTGTTGAATGACGATATAAAAAATCAGCACTTTTACCGCCAGAGGCAGACTGACTGTCGCACCGAGGAGAATCGCCGGAATCGCCCCTACGATAGGACCCACGATAGGTATCCATTCCGTCACAGCTGCCAACAAGCCGATGACCATAGGATAGGGAACCCCCATGATCCACATGCCGCAAAAGGTAAGCGTCGCTATAATACAGCTCATGGTCAGCTGGCCACGGATATAGGAACTCAGTACATGCTGTATTTCATTAAACAGCACGTCGAGCTGCAGGCGGTACTCTACCGGATACAGGCAGATAAACGAACGTACCATCCGGCCGCCGTCTTTCATAAAATAGAAAGTAATAATCGGAACCACGAAGAACTGCACGACCGTACCGGCAATGGCAAACAGGGATTTGACGAAATTGCTGATTCCTTCTACCCCATAATTTCCCACTTTTGTAAAGGCATCGTTGATGACACTTTTTACCTGATCGGGAATATAAAACTGGGTCTGTTCATTTTCAATCTGCATGATAATAGCCACGCTCTTATCCCACAAAGTATTGAAATTGACTGCCAGCAGATTCACCTGCTCTACCAGAGGGCGGAGGATGATGTTGGTCAGTACGGACAGTACAAAAATCAGGATAGCAAAAGAGATGATGATGGATATGTCAATTGGTATATTCCGCTTTGTCAGCCGCGACAATCCTTTTTGAACCAGATCCCGGACCGGAATCAGGATGAACGTAATGATCAGAGACACAATCACTGGCCAGTACACGTTGTGTACAGAAAAAAACAGGATAGTGGCCAGCACGGCCAGTACGACCCGCAGCCAGAATTGTGACTCTTTATACATGGACATAATTACCAGCCCCCATCAAGGTAGGGATTATTCTGACGCTCCCGGCCAATCTGGGTAGCCGGGCCGTGGCCGGGAAGCACAACCGTAACATCTGGCAGTGTCATAAGTTTTGTTTTCAGGCTCGTAAGTAATTCTGCCATAGACCCGCCATAAAGATCAGTCCGTCCTACAGAATACAAAAACAGCGTATCTCCGGAAAAGACGACGCCTTCCCCGTACAGGCTCAGTCCTCCGGGCGTATGCCCCGGCGTTTCCAGTACGTGGAAAGTCAGGCTCCCCAGATGAATTTCATCTCCGTCATGAACAATGCAGTCCGGTGACGTACATTCAATAGGCCGGCCCATAAACATGGACAAATTATTTTTCGAATTCGAAATCAGACTGGCATCACCGGCTCCTACATATACAGGAACATTTTCACGCTGGCGCAGTTCCTGCAACGCCCCGATATGGTCGGCATGACCATGGGTCAGAAATATCAGTTTCAGCGTAAGGTTGTTTGTTTCCAGTTTTTTATGTATCTGTTCATAATCCCACGCAGGGTCTACTACCATGGCATCTCTTGTCTTATCATCGTATACGATGTAGCAATTCGTTTCTATAGGGCCTAACACAAGGGATATATATTTCATTGCCATACGCACAGCCTCCTAAAATGTTTTTTTACTATCTACCAAAATCGTGACGGGCCCGTCATTGGCCAGCGTAACGACCATTTCCGTACGGAAAACACCCGTTTCCGTGTGAATTCCCATTTGTCGTACGAGAGCGACAAATTGTTCATACAGGCCATTGGCCTGGTCTGGCGCTGCCGCTTCCGTAAACCCCGGACGGCGGCCATGGCGGACATCGCCATACAGCGTAAACTGGGAAACGACGAGCATTTCACCGCTTATATCCAGCAATGACCGGTTCAGTTTACCTCCTTCATCCTCAAAAATCCGGAGATGACAGATTTTATCTGCCATATATTGTGCATCAGCCTCTGTATCATCGCGGCTTACCCCTAAAAGGACCATGAGGCCCGGACCGGTGCGGCCGCTTTCCTTTCCTTCCGATGTAACATAGGCATAGTTTGTGCGTTGTACGACAGCTCTCACTGACTGCTTCCTCCTGTAAAGCGCTCTACAGAATATACATCCTTCAAGCGGCGTATTTTTGTTGAAATAAATTCCAGCTGGGCCAGGTCTTTGATGCTCAGCCCCATGTGCAGCGTAACCGTTTTCGTATCGTTCACACGGGCATTCATACTCGTAATAGATACCTTCATTTCTGCCAGGGCTGCCATGATTTCCGCAATGCCCCCGGTACGGTCATATGCCGTGACTTCAATATGTACATCAAATTTTTCCTGTCCGTCATAATCCCATTCGACATCGATGAGACGGTCCAGATCATTCTGGTTATGCGTTACATTCGGACAGTCCGCACGATGTACCGATACGCCGCGTCCCCGCGTGATAAAGCCGATAATCGGGTCGCCCGGTACAGGACTGCAGCATTTTGCCAGCCGTACCATAAGTCCCGACTCTCCCTTGACCAGGATACCCGATCCGCCACTTTTGGACGGCTTATGGGTTTTCAGCTTATCGAGAACAGCCAGGTGATCCTTTTCTTCTTTCTGCACGTCTTTCTTATGCAGTTCCAGAAGCTTAATAAGGACTGTATTGACGGCAAATCCTCCATAGCCGACAGCAGCCAGCAGGTCGTCTTCCGATCCGGCATTCATCTGTTTGGCTACGCGGGCCAGGCGGCTGGTCTTATTCAGTTCCTTCCAGTCATGCCCCAGACGTTTGCATTCCCGTTCCAGTGCATCCGAGCCTTTCAGGATATTTTCTTCCCGGTTTTCCTTTTTAAACCAGCTGCGTATTTTCGAGCGGCTTTCCGAACTGCCAACGATTTTCAGCCAGTCCAGGCTGGGTTTCCCTGTTTTGGACGTGATGATTTCGACAATATCACCGTTTTTGAGTTCATAATCGAGCGGTACGATTTTGCCATTAATCTTGGCCCCCACACAATGATGGCCGACTTCCGTATGAATGCGGTAAGCAAAATCAATGGGAATCGATCCCTGGGGAAGGTCGATGACATCACCCCGCGGAGAGAAGACAAAGACTTCATCAGAAAATGCGTCGAGTTTCAGGGCATTGACAAATTCTTTGGGATTACTCGTATCCTGCCATTCCAGAAGATTGCGCAACCACCCCATTTTTTCATCAAATTCATTCTTTCCGGCATTGGCATTGCCTTCCTTGTACCGCCAGTGTGCAGCGACACCGTATTCGGCTACGCGATGCATCTCCCATGTACGTATCTGTATTTCCACAGGCTGCCCGCGGGTCCCGATGACCGTCGTATGCAAAGACTGGTAATTATTGGGTTTCGGCATGGCAATGTAATCTTTGAAACGATATGGCAGCGGCTTCCACAGACTGTGCACGATGCCGAGGACACCATAGCAGTCCTGGACCGTATCGACAATGACACGGATGGCATATAGGTCGTATACCTGACTGAGGTCCCGGTTATCTTTTTTCATTTTTTTATAAATGCTGTAAAAATGTTTGGGCCGGCCATTGATTTCAAATTTTATGTGTGATTCTTCTAGCGCCTTGCGCAGCACTTCAATGGCTTCATTGACAATTTCTTCCCGCACGTGGCGTTTCTGTTTCATCTGATCGACAAGATCATAATACTTATCCGGTTCAAGGTAACGGAAAGACAAATCTTCCAGTTCCCACTTGATGTTGAATATGCCCAGGCGATGCGCCAGAGGGGCAAATATTTCCAGTGTTTCCTGGGCAATCCGCTTCTGTTTGTCGCTTCTCATGTAGCGGAGCGTCCTCATATTATGAAGCCGGTCTGCCAGTTTTATGACGACGACGCGGACATCTTTTGCCATAGCCAGGAACATTTTACGCATGCTGTTGAGCTGCTGGTCTTCTTTTGTACGATAATCAAGCCGGCTCAGTTTCGTTACGCCATCGACCAGAAATGCGACTTCCTTGCCGAACTGAGCTTTGATATCATCCAGCGTCAGAGCCGTGTCTTCCACTACATCATGAAGAAGTGAAGCCGTAATGGTCGTCGTATCGATTTTCATTTCTGCCAGTATCTGCGCCACTGCCAGCGGGTGGATAATATACGGTTCACCACTGACCCGGTGCTGATCTTTATGAGCCTCATTTGCAATGGCATAGGCTTTTTTTACATCTTCACAGGTATTTTTCGGCTGATAACTGTGAATCGTATCCAATAACCGTTGGAATTCTTTTTCCGGTTTTGCAAATTCCATTTATCTTCCCCCTTCCGCCCGATAATACTTTTCATAGGTAGAAGATGCTTCCAGATGCATCTTTCCTGTAAGAGCAGGGAAATAATACGCGGGCCCGTCCGGTAATTCTCTGACATCGAGAACTCCTATTTCCCGTAAGACTAACATAGCGGCACAGGCAGTATGCGCCCCGTAAGCGGAATGAACGGCACTGATAAGACGCTGCCGTGCCTGCCAGACAGGAAGTCCCTGTTCGGGGATGCAGTGCTTAAGTGCCATATATATATCTACCATAACCTTGCGGTCAAGATGGACAGCCTGCGGCAGGCAATGAATATCCTGCAGCACCATCTGAGGAGAAACTCTCCCGTTATATTCATTGACTTCCAGGGTAAATGCCAGATCTGCCTTGTCCCCTTCCAGTAAGTTTGCACAATAGGAAGCCATAGACCACCCTACAGCTCCCAGGCGTTTCTTGTTTCCTGTTTCTACGGAAAGGCGCAGATGCTGTTTATTTTTGCCAATAGGCCGGCATTCAGAAAGGACAGCTTCTTTTATGGCAAACACAGGGCGGCTATTTCCCATACCATACGGCTCCAAAGCGCCCAGTTCGTTGACCAGTTCCAGACTGATATCACCGGCCTGCAGCACATTATCAATAACGATTTCTGGAATATACGATTCCTTCGTCATATGTGCAGCCGCATAGGATAACAGTCGCTGGCGGAATGCCTCTATCTTATCTGCTTCGATGGAAAAGCCGGCCGCCATCGTATGACCGCCATACTGTATCAGCAGATCATCGGCTGACTGCAGGGCTTCATACATGTTGAAGCCAGGAATGCTGCGGCATGATCCTTTGCCAATATCATCATGGATACTGATGACAAGAGATGGCCGGTAAAACGTTTCCACCAGACGCGACGCAGCGATACCTATGACTCCGGCATGCCAGTTTCTCCCAAAGGCAACCAGCACGCCATCCTGGCCTTGCCCTTTACTCTCTATCTGGGCAACAGCCTGCTCAGCGATGGTGTGTTCAATATCCTGTCGTTCCTTATTCAATTCGGATAATTCATCTGCCAGGATACCCGCCTTTTCCGCATCGCTCTCCAGTAATACTTCTACACCCCTTGTCGCGTGGCTGATACGTCCCGCTGCATTGAGCCGCGGTGCCGCCGTAAAGGCAATACGGCCTGCCGTAATCGTTTCCGGCGTCAGGCCGGAACTGGTAAGCAGCGCCTGTACCCCCGTATTCAGGCCTTCTTTCATCCGCTTCAGGCCTTCTTTTACAAGAATACGGTTTTCTCCCCGCAAGGGTACTAAATCAGCAATCGTTCCCAGCGCACAGAGTTCCACATAACCGGGAAGGGATTCTCCATTTCGTTCCTGCCAGAGTGCCTGGCACAACTTAAACGCAACCCCGGCACCAGCTAAGTCCTTGAAAGGATAGGGACACCCTTCCTGCTTTGGATTAATGACAGCACAGGCATCAGGAATCAGTGGTGGCGGCGTATGGTGGTCCGTTACGATAATATCCATGGATCGATTGAATTGTTCAATCAGATCATGCGATGAAATGCCACAGTCTACAGTAATAAGGACATACGTTCCTTCCTTCTGCAATACACGCAGAGCATCAGCATTGAGCCCGTATCCTTCGCTCTGCCGTTCAGGAATATAAAAAGAAGGATGACTGCCCAGGTCGCGCAGAACAGAATACACTAACGCCGTCGAGGTGATGCCATCGACATCATAATCACCGTAAATGACAATCTTTTCCTGTTCATCAATAGCACGGCTGATACGTTCTACCGCCTTTTTCATGCCCTTCATCAGGAACGGGTCGTACAGATCATCCATTCCATCAAAAAGATAATGCTTAGCTTCTTCTGTTGTCGTTATGCCACGATTACATAAAACCTGTGCCAATATGGAGGAAATACCGACTCCATCAGCCAGATTCTTCATACAGGTGTCCTCTGTATGCTGTATACGCCATCGCTTTTCCATACTATCACAACGCATTCTCAAAAAATAATCACTTTCAAAACCATATACCTATTTTATCACACTACATTCTCAAAATAAAGGTTGTATTTAATAAAATTATGGAAATTCCCTGACAGATTTCGTTATTGAAAATGATAATAATAAAACAAGCCCCGCTGTAGCGGGGCTTGCTCATAGTTAATATGTTATGCACATATAAGCTGCATCTTAGGCTTCGAAGCCTTTCTGGAAGCGTACATAGGACTGACGACGTGCTTTAGCATCAGCTTCTGTCTTAGCATAGAGAGCTTCGGCCTGTTCCGGGAAGCCTTTCTTAAGGGAAGCATAACGAACTTCGCCCTGTAAGAATTCCTGGAATTTGCTGTAGTCCGGTTCTTTGGAGTCAAGGCTGAACGGATTCTTGCCAGCTTCTTTGAGATCCGGATTGTAACGGAACAGATCCCAATAACCGCACTGTACGGCGAGCTGTTCTTCTGTCTGGCTCTTGCCCATGCCTTTGCGGATACCATGGTTGATGCAGGGAGCGTAGCAGATGACGAGAGACGGACCATGATAAGCTTCAGCTTCTGTCATAGCTTTGAGGAGCTGGTTCTTATCAGCACCCATAGCTACCTGGGCTACATATACATAGCCATAGGAAATAGCCATCATGCCGAGGTCTTTCTTCTTCGTGCGTTTACCAGAAGCGGCAAACTGGGCAACAGCTGCAGACGGAGTAGCTTTAGAGGACTGGCCGCCTGTGTTGGAGTAAACTTCTGTATCGAGTACGAGAACGTTTACATCCTGATCCTGTGCGAGTACGTGGTCAACACCGCCGTAACCGATATCGTAGGACCAGCCATCACCACCGATGATCCAGTGGGACCGTTTAACGAGGTACTGTTTCTTTTCGAGGATATCTTCCAGAACCGGTTTGCCAGCTGCTTCTTTTTCAAGGAGAGCAACTACTTTGTCGGCGCGTTCACGGGAACCTTCGCCTTCATACATGTTGGCAGCCCAGTCACTGAGAGCAGCCTGGAGTTCGTCAGAAGCAACAGCTTTAGCTGCTTCTACTTCACCAGCCAGGTCTTTACGTACTTTATCTACGCCCATGAACATGCCGAGGCCAAATTCAGCAGCATCTTCGAAGAGGCTGTTAGCCCAGGAAGGACCATGACCTTTAGCGTTCGTGGTGTACGGGGATACAGGAGCAGAAGCACCCCAGATAGAGGAGCAGCCTGTAGCATTAGCAATCATCATGCGATCGCCAAAGAGCTGTGTGAGCAGTTTGACATACGGTGTTTCGCCGCAGCCTGCGCAGGCACCGGAGAATTCGAGCAGCGGCTGTTCGAACTGGCTGCCGATAACCGTCTTCTTGTTCTGCGGGTTAACTTTCGGAGTTACCTTATCCTGTGCATAGTACCAGAAATCCATCTTAGCGCGTTCTTTGTCGTCGTTCGGAACCATAGTCAGAGCTTTGGCCGGGCAGACGTTGACGCACGAACCGCATTCGAGGCAGTCGAGCTGGTCTACGACAATGGTAACATTGTATTCTTTGCCGCTCTTGGCTTTAGGAGCAGCTTTGAAGCCTTCCGGAGCAGCTGCCAGTTCTTCAGCAGTTGTCAGGACCGGACGGATCGTAGCATGCGGGCAGACGAAGGAGCACTGCATGCAACCAACGCATTTTTCTGCATCCCAGGCAGGAACGTGCAGAGCCGGGCCGGCTTTTTCAAATTTTGCAGTACCGGAAGGCATCGTGCCATCTTCGCGGCCAACAAAATCGGATACTTTCAGGTCGTCGCCAACCTGGCCGAGCATCGGAGCAGCAACTTTAGCGAAGTATTCCGGAACCGGACGGCCTTCGGTGACTTCGTCTTTTGCATCAGCCCAGGAAGCCGGATAATTTACTTCGTGGAATTCTTTAATACCAGCATCAACAGCGCCATTGTTCATGTCAATGACTTTCTGGCCTTTCTTGCCATAGTTTTTGATGATGGAGTCTTTCAGATATTTAACAGCGTCTTCAACAGGAATGATCTTGGCGAGAGCAAAGAATGCAGCCTGCATAACCATGTTGATACGTGTGCCGAGGCCCAGTTTCTGGCCGATAGCATCGCCGTTCAGCGTGTAGAATTTAACGTGGTTCTTAGCAATATCGCGTTTAATCTTGGCCGGCAGTTCTTTGTCGAGTTCTTCATCAGTCCATGTGCAGTTCAGCATGAATGTACCGCCATCTTTAATACCGCGGAGAATGTCGAACCGTTTAACATAGGACTGGCGATGACATGCAATGTAATCAGCAGCATCGATCAGATACGGCATATCGATCGGGTTTTTACCGAAACGCAGGTGAGAAATCGTTACGCCGCCGGATTTCTTGGAGTCATAAGCAAAATATGCCTGAGCATACATGTCAGTGTGGTCACCGATGATCTTGATGGCGGATTTGTTGGCGCCAACAGTACCGTCGGAACCGAAACCCCAGAATTTGCAGGATGTAAGGCCTTCCGTGTTGAGCGGCATCTTCGGAGCACGCGGCAGGGAGAGGTTGGTTACATCATCAACGATGCCGATGGTGAAACCATTGAGCGGATGTTCTTTCTTGACTTCTTCAAATACCGGGAGGATATCTTCCGGAACAACGTCTTTGGAGCCAAGGCCGGCACGGCCGCCGATAACGTCGATATCGAGGCCCTGTTCTTTAACAAAGTCAACAATATCCAGATACAGCGGTTCGCCAAGAGAACCCGGTTCTTTTGTACGGTCGATGACAGCGATTTTCTTAACCGTCTTCGGCAGTACAGCAGACAGATATTTAGCAGAGAACGGACGATACAGATGAACGTTGATGGAACCAACTTTTTCACCTTTGCCGTTCAGATAATCAACAGCCTGTTTAACCACGTCAGAGAGAGAACCCATGGAAACGATAACCGATTCAGCATCTTCTGCGCCGTAGTAGTTAAACGGTTTGTATGTACGGCCTGTGATTTCAGAAATCTTAGCCATGTAGTCAGCAACGATATCCGGCATAGCGTCATAGAAGCGGTTGCTGGCTTCTGTGTGCTGGAAGTATACATCCGGGTTTTCAGCAGTGCCACGGATTTCCGGTTTGTCCGGATTCAGAGCACGTTTACGGAAAGCTTTGACAGCATCCCAGTCAATCAGTTTGCGGAAATTATCATAATCCATAACTTCGACTTTCTGAATTTCATGAGATGTACGGAAACCATCAAAGAAATTGATAAACGGAAGCGAGCCTTTCAGAGCTGCCAGGTGAGCAACGCCACCAAGGTCCATAACTTCCTGGACATTGGATTCAGCTAAGAGACAGCAGCCAGTAGCACGAGCAGACATAACGTCCTGATGATCGCCGAAAATGCTCAGTGCATGGTTAGCCAGCGCACGGGCAGCTACGTGGAATACACCAGGGAGTAATTCACCAGCAACTTTGTACATATTCGGAATCATGAGCAAAAAGCCCTGGGAAGCCGTATATGTCGTTGTCAAAGCGCCAGCCTGTAAAGAACCGTGGAACGCACCAGCCGCACCAGCTTCAGATTCCATTTCAATAACTTTTACGGTGTTACCGAAAAGGTTCTTCTGACCGGCAGCGGACCAATCATCGACGTGTTCAGCCATAGGTGAAGACGGCGTGATAGGATAAATTGCGGCAACTTCAGTAAATGCATAGGAGACCCATGCAGCAGCTTCGTTGCCATCCATGGTTTTGAACTTACTCATAGATAATACACGCTCCTTAATAAAAATATAGATGTATAAACCAATATAAGATACATTATTATAGCAGCAGCATACGTATCTTACATTGACAAGCAAAGTTTAGTATGTTCCGAAAATAACATACGCCCTACAAAGAGGAGGGAGGAAGAACCATTTTGATTTGTCTATGCGTCTTTTGCAATGTATTTTGTATACATTGGCGCATTTATGGCACAAAAATAAACAAATCATATAAAAAAGTTATAAAGATTCTTCAAAAAGTATTGCCATTATTCTTAATATGTAATACTATAAATGTAGTATTACACAATTGCAAAGCAATCTGAATGATGAACTCTTCTTTAGTCATCGTATGCCGAACGTACTTGTAACTTTTCCTTACAAGGTAATTATAGGCTTTTGACCTTTACAATTCAATACTAAAATGTATGCTATTTTTAATATTCTCATGTTCCTATATGTAAACATATACTCTTTCAGTGTTCATTAACAGGAGGTAACACTATGGACTTTCATCATCTTAAGTATTTTGTCGAAGTAGCAGACAAAAAATCTTTCAGCAAAGCAGCACGTACACTGCACATCTCCCAGTCGGCTATCAGCCGCACAATCAAGGCACTGGAAGAAGAATTAGGCGTCGTACTCTTTATGCGTAACGCAAAAGCGGTCGAACTGACCGACGCTGGTACTATATTCCTTTCCCATGCCAAACGTGTCGTCTTCATGTTTGAACATCTGAAAACCGATTTCGAAAACGAGTTCAAACTGGAACAAGGTACAGTCCTCATCGGGCTGCCGCCTATTACGGGAGCTCCTATTTTCGCAAATCTCCTGGGAGCGTTCAAACAAGAATATCCCCAGATTGAACTGGATTTGTACGAACACGGCTCCAAAAAAGTAGAAATCAGTGTCCAGGAAGGCTTGATTGACCTGGGTATTATCTGCACCCAGCCGAAAGAAAAGGATTTCGAATCGTTCTTCCTGACTCAGGATCCCATGAACGTAATCATTCACAGGGACAATATCCTTTCCAAAGAAAAGACCATCCCCTTAAAGAAACTGGCCAATGAATCTCTCGTTTTGTATCGTGATGATTTTAATCTCCACGACGAAATCATCCAGGATTGCAAAAAAATCGGTTTCCAGCCTAAAATCGTCTTTGAAACGAGCCAGCGCGATCTGATGATCCAGACAGTCGTTGCCAACCTGGGTGTCGCATTACTGCCCAGCCGCATCTGCCCGAACAAGGAATCCAATCCCCGCGTAGCGGAACAAGTCGTCGTCCGTCCCCTCGTGGAACCGGAAATCATGCATGTCCTCTATGTCATCTGGAAACGCGGTCACTATCTGTCCCATGCAGCACAGCTCTGGCTCGATTTTGTCCGTAATAAGACACGTACCATATCCAATATCTGATGCATGTAACCATACTAAGCAGGAAGGTGTGCCATTTTGAGTCTGCCCAGTTCGTTAAAACGCCGCATCGTTTCTCTTTCCCAGTCAAAGACCGATACCAGCGGCGTTCGCCCGGAAGAAGAATACGACCGGCAAAAGCGCATAGTAAAAAAGCGGTACCAGTCTTTGTCCGGACTGGAAAAATGTCTGGTCCTGTCCGTATCAGCAGCTGTAATCCTCGTTGTCATCCAGTTCTTCTGGATTGCAGCCTTACAATATCAGATTGTCCTTCTAAAAGAAGAACTACATACACAGCAGACCCGGCTCACCCAGTTGGAGCAGGCGAGTCAGAAACATAATAACCTTCTCTATTCTACGTATGAATCTATGGAAGACCTGAACAAAAAATGGCACGACCTGCACTTCCGCGTATTGGAAAATACATGGAAATTAGGAAACTGACTGTAATTAACTGCCAAGGACTGCCACACGCAATGACGTGCGGCAGCCCTTTTATATTTAGAACGTCTGTAAAAATATTGTCAAATCCTTTTTCTGATTTCAGCATATAAAATGAGTATAGTTTTACAAATAGCTTACGAATTCAGAAAGCACATTTACAAGGATGGTAAAAAATTATATAATGAACTGTAACTAAACGATGGGTGGACTCTATGAACAATACATTAGGAAAACATTTACTGATTGATTTTTATAATTGCAAGGCTGTGTTTACAGATCCTGAAGATTTACAGCCTTTAGTGGAACGCGCTTTCGAACTCGTTGGTGCAACCTTAGACGGAGCCAGTTTCTATCATCTTGACAATGAACTGACCTGTATTGCTGTTTCCGGTAATGCTCATCTTTGCATACATACCTATCCTGATCTTTCTTATGCCGCTGTCGATATCTATAGTTTTAATACAGACCTTCAGGCAAGTAAAATCATGAGTGCCCTGAAGATCATCTTAAAGTCAGACCGCATCAAAGCGACAAGTATCCGCCGTGGTGATTTTGGTTCTATCCGGGACATGCGTCCAAAGCGCAAAAATAAGATTACCACTGTACGAAGGATGAAAAACACAGGGGCACGCATCAAGCGCACCAGTGCCAAGATGTTTTCTATCCTCCGCCATCCTAAGCGGTCCCGGCGTATACGCAGCTATCAGAAGCGAAAGAAATAAGTTTTACGGAAGGGTTTGTCTCTATGTTTATGATGTCACTAAACCAATCTGCCGGTATCGGGTCTGAAGAACGTGAATCTCTGGACGCTATTACCGCTGATTTGTTGCAGTTTATACAACTAAAGAGCCACAGGCTGTATATGCATTCTCTGCAGGTCGCAAATTACAGTGTCAGTGTAGCAGCCAAATTAGCACTACCAAAGAGCGAAATAGAACAAATAAAACACGCTGCTTTGCTACATGATGTAGGGTTGCTGTTTGTATCCAACACGCTTCTGGCTAAGATTCCGTATCTGAACCGCAGTGAAAAAGCAATGTATAAACGTCATGCAGCAGCAGGTGGCAACATGATAGAAAATATCCCCTGCTGCCAGGACATCATCCCATACATCGTATATCACCACGAACGGTGGGACGGTTCCGGTTTTCCCAAACATCTGCGTGGTGCCAATATTCCTCTGGGAGCCCGTATTATAGCTGTAGCCGATTACTATGACACGATTATCAATCCCAGTACAGAATTCTGGGCTAAAACCAAAACTCAGGCTGTCCGGGAATTGTTTAGTGCTTCTGGCCTTCTTTTCGATCCGGAAATCGTTAAAGCTTTTATTGAAACGCTGGGCTAAAAACATATTGAAATGATAACGCTGAACCAAAACGGACAGATAGCGATACACACATCGTTACCTGTCCGTTTTTAATTCTTATAGTATGATTACGGTGTACCGCTGGCGATGACAAGACCTGTCACCCTGGCGGCGCCTTTTCTCTTTAATGCCCGGGCGCAGGCTTCAAGGGTCGCGCCGGTTGTGTAAATGTCATCTCAAAGGTGTCCGTATTTGATACAATCGAACGATAGTCAGAATTTTGAACACCCCGTGTGCATGTTAAAAAAAATAGGTGGATACTAATTTTAACCCTCTTATTTTTTCTAACTCCTTTCTCACTAGGAATTTCTTTATTAATTGCAATGAAGTTGCCCAGATCCGCAATAGTTAAAAGTCGATTTGAAGAATTAATTTATAATTCTTCAAATTACGACAAATCTCAATTTTGAAAATATTGCAGTTAACTTTATTAATTTCATAAAAATTCTGAATTGAAAAGGACGGAAGTTTGCCAACTGAACAGGCCTACAACATAACCCTAAATTTGTCCTTGGCACTATAAAACATATTTAAGCCCCAATTTTACTCACATCTATCATCTATATACAATTCATGATATAATTTGATTGTATTGGCGTATCTTCGTTACACTTAAGTTAATATTTATCGATGTAAAAAATAGCTCATCTATTCCACTGTTTTCTAAAAACTTGCGTTTTTTATTTTAATCTTTAATTCTATTGTGCTTTTCGAAAATAGGTGATATTAAAAATGATTATGTTTATAAGTGATTCTTTGTTTTTATTATATATCGTCACTTTTCTTGTGATAATTATTACCATCTATAAATGCATTAAGGCTAAGAAAATAGAAACAAAAACTATAGTGATTATACTAATAGGAGTTGTATATTTATTATTCTATTCGTATGAATCCATACCATCCGAAAAGGTTCAATATAATCACATAGCAATATCAGACGTAGAGGGATTATCAGAAAAAGAAATTGTTAACAAAATACTAATCCAAGAATTTGACTATTATAAATCCGAGAGATTATTCACTAAAAATCAAATTTTCGATTATAAAATTAATCGAATTAATGGCCCAATAAACGATACCAGTAAGACAGACAATCACTATTATGATGTATCATATTCAGTAAAAACCATAGCTCCGGCTTGGATTGCAGGTAATGGAAAAAATGAAGGCCTATGGGTAAATAGCAAATCTGAGTTCTATAATTTAATCAAAAATAATGACCAATATATTCTAACCCGTGTTGGTGGCTTATAATTGTAATATGCACCAACTATTAAATTAACCAAGTGATGATGAATAAAAAAGTCAAACTGCAATCAGAATTTAAAATTTTCCCAGATATCATCTATCAACACTATCATAAAAAACTATATTTTATATACTTATACACTTCTACTGGTAACCCATCTTCAAGCCCAACTTTATATTCAACACTAATATAAAAGCGTCAGTCACTCCTTTCGAGCAACTGGCGCTTTTATACTTCTTATCTACCGTGCCCTACTTTTGAATATGGTTTCCGTAAACATCACGGTACACATTTTGGGTTTTATCATCTTTATCATTTACCCGTACACGTTCCACCTTATGCCGATCATTATCTTTACCGGAAATTCGGTCTACGCGGAAACGATCGATATTCTGCACTTTAACCAATTCAGGACCAAAGTCATCTACAGAACGGGTCATGTTACCATCCGAAGGCGCTCCATTTTGTAAAGCCCTGTAAATAATGGCTGCGTATTCATAACGTGTCATCGCTCTATCGCCTTTAAATTCTCCATCCGGATATCCTTTCAGATAACCTCGTTCCGCTAAGTTCTTAACATACTCATAAGCCCAATGATTTTCCGGTACATCTGGGAAGATCATAGTTCCGGTTGCTGTAGGAACCAATTTTGCAGGCTGACCCGATTCATAGGCTGCCAATTTTTTTGTCAGCGTTTCAATCTGATTCTTCATAGCCAACATATCTTTAGCCATGGAAACACGTGAACGGGAGATGTGGCTCTTCTGCCCAAATTTCCAGCTGACACCAACATTCACCATATTTTCGCCTCCGCTAAAGGAACCTCCCACACTGAACATCGTATCTTCGTTAGGACGATAATACGCTCCGATAGCGACTGCATGAGCATCTTTATAATTCCCATACCCTGCAGCAAAATCCCATTTGTCATCTGGATCGAAATCCAAGGGGTGCAATCCTGCCAGTGCCGCGGCACCTGCTCCAACACGATTCACTCGATCTCCCAATCGGCTGATCCTGTTTTCCGCACGGTACAGCTGGCTTCCATTTACGGCATCCGTACTGGTCGATGAAATATCTCCAGGAGCTACGTTGGTGATCTTATTTCCACCATTATTCAACCCATCTTTATTGAGCGTAACATCCTGACCTGCGGAACCGTTTTGGATTGTCATCCCTCCCGTCGTTATGGTGGTGTCTCCAACGTTGACAGTGCTGGCATTTACCGTCGTGATATTCCCAGTGTCTGCTGTAACAGTCTTCGTAGTAACCGAATCCAGTCCTTTCAAATCTTTTGAAAGCCGCACTTTCAGGTTATCACTTCCATCAGATACCACTCCGATATTGTCTTCCGTAGACAGTTTAGAAGAATCCGTAATGCCCCCAACTACATTCACTTGCCCATTGAGTTTTTTACTGATTACATTCCCGACGTCGCCGCCATATTTCATTCCGTCGTTCATAGTAGCGACCGTCTGGGTATTCCCATTGTGATCTTCATAGACGATCCGATCAATACCATCCGTGCCATTATAGCCATCCGTGCCGTCTACTCCATTCACACCTTTTACAACATGGATGTCAGCAGAGGCACCATCCTTGCCATTGATGCCAATATGACCATCGGTACCATTGGTTCCGTCTTTACCTATAGAAGAAATGGTAACCCCATCTTTGCCATCGGCACCTTTTACACCAATAGCCCCATTGATGCCATCAGCGCCGTCTTTGCCCTGGCCGCCCACGGTAACAGTATCTGCCTTCAGATTCTTGTCCAGTCCGATGACCAGATCTCCATTTGCATCCACTACAGTCTTGATGTTGGAAGCATCATATTCCGCGTCCGCTTTCGTACCATTCCCTTTGATGGTCATGGTGCTGTTCAGTTTTTTGGCCACAGATCCTGTATTTCCAGCAAACTTCAGTCCATCATCTAATGTGGCAACTTCATGGGTGGCATGCCCATCATCTTCGTAAACAATACGGGTCATACCATTGGCACCATTGGAACCATCCACGCCATCCTGACCTTTCGCAGATTTCATGGTAAGCCCATCTTTCCCGTCTTTTCCATTCATTCCGATAGAGCCATCTTTCCCATTGATGGTAACAGCTGAGCCATCTTTGCCCGCCACACCGATGGAACCGTCTATACCATTTTCGCCTTTTTCACCCAGATGCAGATTGTCATTGACATTGACCTTGTAGGGATCTTCCTTTGTGCCTGTGCCTGTAACTGTCGTATTTTTTCCGTCTACCAATTTGGTGGCATTCTTGGCAATTTCATCTTTCAGCTGGCTGACATTCACCGCATCCGTTCCGGCAGTGCCGACAGCCACATTGTGGATCTGATTGCCGCCATTGTCCAGCCCCTTTTCTGTCAAAGAAACGGGAGAAGTCCCTGGTGCCGGATTTTTCGGCGTGATCGTAATACCCCCAGCACCAATCGTTGTCTCATTCCCATCTTTATCCGTGATGGTCATGCCGCTTCCCTTGGTCACGGTCTTATTTCCTTTATCGTCGGTGGTCGTCACACTGTTCACGTTCAGATCATCGTTCAGGACCACTTTCATCGTTCCGTTTTCCACTTTCGTAGAAATATTTTTGCCGTCCCCGGTAACTTCAATATCCTCTCCCAGGGATTTGTGGACGATATTTCCATCCTGATCCTTTAATCCGAACCCTTTTTCCGTTAAATCAGCAGACTGTTTCGTCAACTGACTGACGTTGACAGCATCTGTATCCGCTGTACCAGCAGCTACGTTGGTAATTTTCGTACCGTTCGCATTGATTTCTTCTTTGGTCACAGAAGGTCCTCCAGCTATGGTCACTCCCTGATTATTGACGGTGGTATCGCCGGCCTTTACCGTCTCAGCGTTTATGGTTTTTGACGTAATACTGTTCAGCCCAGTCACATCTTTTGCCAATTTTACGGTCATCGTATTATTGGCTGAATTGGCAACCACCCCGATATTATTATCGCTTAAATTGTTGCTGTTAGCACCGCCCAAAAGGGACATAGCCTGGTCGGAACCGCGATGGAGCACATTGACATCTGCTTCTGAAGTATTGCCAATGGTCGAATTATCTCCAGCAAACCGCAGAGGCCGCGTCATGGTGTAAAGCTGGCTTCCATTCACAGCATCCGTACTCTTTGCGCTGACCAGACCGGCCGCAACGTTCTGGATGCGCCGTTCTTTCCCCACGGAGCCCACCGTTACAATACCAGCAGGGGTCCCCCCAGCGTATTGATAGGTTCCGTTGCTGCTGTAAGCATCCATCCCTTTCGTAGTGGCTCTTGATGCAACATAAGCAGAGTTACTGCCCAGATAGACGGAATTCCCCAAAGTGGCTGTTACATGGCTGCCCAATATCTGGGTATTGGACAAATCCGTATTCTGCGCCGTGGCATCAAGGGTATTCTGGTTGCCAATGATTTGGATATCCGTCAAATCCTTGTTTTTCTGATTTTTGGCTCGGATGGTGTTTTTCGAACCGGTAATAGCGATATCAGATACAATACCCGCATCGCCTGCTGTACTTGTATCCGGATCCCCGGTAACCATATTCTGATTGCCCGTTACAAAAATATTACCAAAGGCTTTCAGGTTGGCAGAATTATTGGAAAGGGATTCCATTTTCAGCACGTTTTGATTCCCTACAATACGATTGCTGTCCCCTTCCATTCGGTTTTCATTCCCAAAGATCCCCGAATTCGAAGCACTTACATCAGCAGCTGTACCTGTTGCAGCCGTACTGTTCTGGCTGCCCAAAACATATGTATTTGCCCCAGTGACCCGGTTTTGGGTACCGATTGCCCCGGAAGAAACACCTTCTGCCTGTGCATTCGTCCCCACTGCGAGAGCATTTTCTGCCAGTGCCTGAGCCGTATCACCAATAGCGGAAGCACTTTTGCTGTTGCTTTTGGCATCACTGCCGATGGCGATGGCTTTGTCATCAGAAACGCCAGCAGAATAGCCAATGGCAACAGCTTTATCTACGCTGCTTCCACCATTTTTTATAGAGGATGTTGCCAAAGTCCCTATAGCCAGAGAATGATTTCCGGCTGCCTGAGCGCCAGCCCCGATTGCCGTGTTATATTGATAACCGCTGATGGCTAACGTCTGTTTCAGGCTGCCCGGGTTAGCCGGATCTTCATAACCGGCTCCCACTGTAATACTGCCAAGGCTCTGCGCTTCTGTATTATTCCCCAGCGCAACACTCCTGTCCCCTAAAGCTTTGGCGCTCACGCCGGCCGCCATGGAATCCTCACCCGTGGCCAGATCGTTGTCATAGTTATTCTGATTCGTGGATTTCACAGAATAGTAATGAGTCTTTGCCGTATCTACAAGTTCTTTGACCTGGGCTACATTGGCTGCATCGGTCCCCAATGTCCCTGCGGCGACATTATGGATTTTCGTTCCCTTATTGTCATTATTACGGAGAGTAATACTGTCTCCATCTCCGGAAGTGACCGTATCATAATAAACTCCGCTTGCCGTTGCCGAAGAAACATTGGCATTGACCTGGGCTACCGTAGCATCGATTGATTTTTTGAGCTGTGCCACTGTCACGGCATCCTGATCTAGTGCCCCGTCAGCTACATTGGTAATACGGCGCAGCGCCGATGCATTGCCGACGGAAACGGCAGTCTTGGGAGCCGCCTGTCCTGTCAGATACCCAGTCCCACTGATCATAGCGGCGTTAGCCACGGAGTCATTGCCAATAGCAACATTGCCGCCTGAAGCCTGTGCGCCCTGACCTAAAGCTACACTGGCCGCATCTGCAGCCTGGGCGTTAAACCCGACTGCCGTAGATCCATTTCCATTCGCCTGTGCCTGATACCCGACTGCAACGGCATCATCAGCAGCTTTCGTCTCACTGCCTAAAGCCGTAGACTGGATCCGCGATACAGCAGAATCGTTTTTATTAGCATGATATCCAATGGAAACATTTTTCCCTTCCGATGTGTTTCCGCCTGCTCCGATATTGGTCCCAGCTTCAGAACCAATGGCAACATTATGATCGCTTTTGACATCATTTCCCGTTTTGTAGCCAATTGCAATGTTCTGTTGTCCGTCAATATTGTTGCCAGCACCGTCTCCGATGACTACATGGGATCCCTTCGCCCCTAATACATCCCCTACCATACCTACCCCTGCATTAGGGCCAAGTACGACAGACCGGACGGCATTGGCACTGGCATCTTTGCCCAAAACCACAGAAGCACTGCTCCCAGCAACAGCTCCGTTCCCAAGAGCAACAGCATCTGCTCCACTGGCTTGCGCACTCTTACCCATAGCCAAGGCATCTACTCCACTGGCGACTGCCTCTGTTCCAACCGCAATGCTGTCAGCTCCAGAAGCAGCCGCACTTTTGCCTAGAGCCAGTGCGCCTTCCGCCTCAGCCTTTGCGCTGTCTCCAATCGCTGCAGCACTATGACTGTTTTGCGTCACAGCAGCATTGTTGCCCATCGCAATCGCATGATTCGAAGCAACCGTACGGGCCTTCGTTCCAATTGCCATGCTGTTATCGTTGAGCTGAGCATTGGTCCCATCATTATAGACCGTCGCTCCATCTCCCAGGGCAATCGAAGAGTTTCCCCGAGCATTGGCTGCATCACCGATGGATATGCTTGCTTTGCCTCCGCCTATAACCACAGTAGAACTGTCGCCATCAGCCGTCATACCGTTAAAAGATCCGCTGACAGCTTTTCGGCCAATGGCAATACTGTTATCAGCAGATGAAGCAGAACGAGCAGCATCGCCCAGCGCCACAGAATCTTTGCCGTTTGCTTTTGCACTGACACCGATGGCAACAGCATCTTTCCCCACCGCTGCAGCGTCCTCTCCTGTGGAATTGGCACGGAAATACTTCATTCCCGGTTTTGTTTTATCCAAGCCTAAAGCAGAATTCACATTTTTTAGTTCTGTAATATCGGCCGTATTATTGTCGATTTTTCCTGTATTGGCTGTAATCGCATTTTTATTCGCCGCAATATCCGTCTTGTTTTTCTGGATGTCATTGGAATTTTGGCTGATTCCGACCTTATTGTTAGCGATCTCTGTGCTGTTATCCGCAATTTTGTCCGTATTGGCAGCAATAGCTGTTTGGTTATTTTGTACGTCTGTTTTTACTGCATCCACTTCTGCACTGGTTGCGACCCCATCAGTGGATATTGTGATTGTCTTTGTTGTGTCATTTTTAGTTACAGAAATGTTAGTTCCGGCATTCAAAATATCACCGTCATGAACAACTTCAGCGCTACCATAAAGTGCACTTCCAAATACAAGCACAGCTGTTAATACGGTACTAGTCAGTACCCCCCCCCCGATTTAATAATTGTTCTTAATAAAGAATTGCCCGATGTTTTCCCGCCATTTTTTGCTAATTCTGAAACAACCTGGTACTGCCCTTTTGCGTGATTGAATATAACCTTGTAAATTCTATTCAATCTAATCGCCTCCTTTATATTAAAAATAGCATAAAATAACACTCAGCACCTTTAATAGATTAGTTAAACTTTATACGGTGCATTTTTTCTTATTTTAACATCATTTTACTTCCTAAACAATATAATGGACCCATGAATTCAGACCAGTAAATTTATTTTTAAGTGTATGATATAATCCAATTAAATATGGAGGAACACATCATGCCAAAAAGAAAATACACATCTGAATTCAAAAGCAAAATTGTCTTGACCGTATTACAAGGCGAAAAAGATATCAACCAAATTAGTGCAGAACATGTTCTAAATCCCATGATGGTCAGAAAATGGAAACAGGACTTTTTGGCAAATGCCTATCTTGCCTTTGGGACAAACACTGAGCGAAAAACGGCTCAGAGGAAGGAGGAAGATCTGAAGAAAAAGAACGATCAGATGCTGAAAACCATTGGACAGCTTACCCTGGAACGTGATTTTCTTCAGGACTGCTTTCGCCAAGCTGGAGCACCCATTCCACCCATTCCACCCATCCCAGACTATGATCAAAAAGAATCATGACCTATCTGTGCGTCGGCAATGTCAGCTACTGGGTATCAATCGATCGAGCCTGTATTATCAAGAAAGGCCACAAAATACAACATACCAAGCCCTGCAAGAAGATCTGATGAAGCAAATAGACAAAATCCATACGCAGTTTCCTTATATGGGATCACGAAAGATCGTTATCAAACTCAAGGAAAATGGGTACAATATTTGTCGTAAGACTGTACGGCGTCTCATGCAAAAGATGGGAATCTACGCAATTTATCCAAAGCCTAATTTGTCCAAGCGAAACAGCAAAGAGGCTGTGGTGCCGTATTTGCTTCGCAATTACGATGCTCGGTTTCCTAATCAGGTATGGTCCATCGATATTATCTACTTACCGATGAATCGCAGCCATATGTATTTAACAGCCATTATTGATTGGCATAGTCGTAAAATTGTTGGACACTATTTGTCGGATACGCTGGACGCATCATCAGTCATCTTGGCTGTCAAAGAGGCCATTTCTCAACATGGCGTGCCGGCAATCATCAATTCAGATCAAGGATCTCAATTCACAAGTCTCGAATACAAGAATGTGTTAAAGGCATTTGGGATTCGCCAAAGCATGGATGGAAAGAGTCGTTGGGCAGACAACATCATGATTGAGCGTTGGTTCCGCTCGCTCAAGACAGAGCTGATCTATCCCAACGAATTTTCATCTCCAAGAGATCTTCGTAAACGAATTAGCGAGTATGTTACAGAATACAATACGCTTCGCCCACATGCTGCACTTGATTATGTAACACCGGATGCCGTATATTATTCACATTTTTCTCAGTCGTTAACAGAAGTCGCGTAATAAGCTTAAAAATTTTTACTGTGGTCTAGACAAGGGGCCCATTATAAATCATAACATGAAGGTATTCGCTATGGATCTTTTTATGTGTTCAGTTTCATTACAGCACTTTACAACTTTTACGCTGCCTCGGAAGTTGACAAAACTAG
>NZ_QSFA01000012.1 GCF_003467125.1 Megasphaera sp. AM44-1BH | reverse complement strand
GCCGTCAATGGCAGTCAGTTGTACGCCGCAGGCCAGGCCATTTCCAATCTGGGCGGAGCCGTGAATAAGCTGGGAACCCGCGTAGACCGCGTCGGTGCCGGTTCGGCGGCTTTGGCAGCCCTCCATCCGCTGGACTTCGACCCGGACGACAAGTGGGACTTTGCTGCAGGATATGGCCATTACCGGGGAGCCAATGCGGCAGCTGTCGGTGCGTATTACCGTCCCAATGAAGACACCATGTTCAGCATCGGCGGCTCCTTCGGCGGCGGAGAAAATATGTTCAATGCCGGCGTCAGCATCAAACTGGGACAGGGCAATCACATATCGACATCCCGCGTCGCCATGGCGAAGGAAATGGAAGCTATGCGCCGTCATATGGCCGAACAGGATGCCCTTATTGCCAAATTAGAAAGCATGCACGGCATGGCAGAAGGGCCGGAAAAGAGTGTCCTATTCCCCGATGTGGCAGAAAACCACTGGGCTTACCAGTACGTGACGGCTCTGGCCAAGAAAGGCCTTCTGGAAGGCTACCCTGATGGAGAATTCAAAGGGGACCGCATGATGACCCGCTATGAATTTGCAGCCATCGTATACCGCATTGTCGAAAGCGGTGCAGGAAGCATGGATCCGGAATTGAGTAAACTGGTCAAAGAATTTTCACCAGAACTCCAGTACATCCGGATTGACACGATTCATCGTGACGATAACGGACAGCCGACGGTACAGCGTGTCCGCGTCAAAGACAGAAAATAGAACGTACGTAAATAAACGGAGCAGTCTGACAGACTCATCTGGGTCTGTCGGACTGCTCCGTTTTATCTTTATCTATAGTACTTGTTATTTTTCTACAGCCGTGCGTTCCAGCAGTGTGCCGTCGGGCAGGAAACTCTGGAATGTCAGTTGATTTTCTGTAGCTTCCATGGTCATATAATTATCTGTTTCCGGCTGAGGGGCCACGTATTCATCCAGGCTGTGCTGTTTCCAGAGGCCGGGATACTGGACATTGCCGGCCACGCCGGTGATGATATAGAGGGGGCCCGACGGATCGCGCTGGAAATTCCGGATATGTCCCCGGTCGCGGTAGGTGTGCAGATGGGCAGACAGGACGACGTCTACGCCTGCTTCATCGAATAGGGGCATCCAGAATGTGCCTTCTGGAGAAAATCCTTCTTCCCGTGGCTGGGGCCGGTTGGCAAAGCCATACTGCAGCGGATCCTTGTGCATGAGGACGACTTTCCATTTTTTGGTCGTCTTTGCCATATCCTGCCGGAACCAGGCTGCCTGTTCTTCGTTGAGCCGGGGCTGCCAGTCGGCCAGTTCTGACGCCTGCGTATTGAGGACGACAAAATGAACATCGCCGTAATCAAAGGAATAGAATTGGTTCTGATACGATCCGGGAACACCGCCGGGCAGGGAGAAGAGATGGAGGTATGCTTCGGGCATCCGCACCTTCCAGTCGCGGTTGTACGTTTCGTGATTCCCCATGAGCGGGGCCACGGGGATGCGGCGGATCATGGGGCCGACGACATCGAACCAGGCATTCCACTGATAGTGGTCCTGCCCGTTATCCACGAGATCGCCCATATTGATGAAAAACTGTGCATCGCTGTTGCGCTGCCAGGCCGGCTGGACCGTAGCAGCCCAGACGCTGTAGTCACTCGATTGGGAATCTGGGAAAATGAGGGCTTTGAAATCATTTCCCCGGGCGGTCTGGAATTCCTGCCATTCTGTCCGTTTTTCCCCGTAGCCAACGCGATATTCATATGTTGTTCCCGGTGTGAGGTCCTGCAGCAATGCGCTGTGGATATAGGTCGTCGTATCATCGTCCGTAAAGGCTTCATTCGTCGCCTGCTGCTGGAATACATCGCCATCAGAGCCTTTTATGCGGTATTCGACCAGGGCCGGTTCTTCTGAGAAATCAGACTGCCACATAATAGTGCGGCTCGTCGTGCTGTCCCGGGTGATGACCTGTCGTACATTGGATGCATCGACATCGCTGGTCAGATCGTAATGGGCTGCGGCCGCTTTAGTGACCTGTATGCCCTGACGGGCGACGGCTTTGGAACCGGGAATGAAAAAATAAGCTCCTATGAGAGCGGCTGCCACCAGTGGAAGGGCAGTCAGTATGATTTTTTTTCGTGTCAATTTCATGTAAATTCCTCCTGTGATGGCTTATTTTAGCACATGGAGTAAGGTTTAAGTCAAGGCTTTTTTTGTAAGATCGTCCTTGACAGGGCCTGTATTCGGGGCTACAATACCAATATATATAAAGAAACCCGATGAGCGGGAGCAAGTAGTTCTTTTACACCCCTTTCAGCGAGCCGGTGATGGTGTAAGTCCGGCAGGAGGAGAAAGAAGGAATGGGCCCGGGAGGGGCCGTCAGAAGTCAGTATGACGGGCCGGAACTTTCACCGTTACCATGAAAGAGTGCATTATGATGTGCATGTAAGAGCCGGGCTTTATGCCAACCAGGGTGGTACCGCGGAAACACTTTCCTTTCGTCCCTATAATAAGGGATGGAAGGTTTTTTTATTGGCAGGAGGAGAAAACATTATGTCTATTATCTTTTCAGGTATTCAGCCGAGTGGCAATCTTACATTAGGAAATTATCTTGGCGCACTGCGTAATTTTACGAAATTGCAGGATGCCAATGAATGTTATTACTGCATTGTCAACCAGCATGCTATTACGGTGCCACAGGATCCGCAGCTTCTCCATGAACGGACCCGTCAGCTGGCAGCTATTTATATCGCTGCCGGCCTGGACCCGCAGAAAGCGACACTGTTCGTACAGTCGGAAGTACCGGAACACGTACAGCTCGGCTGGATCATGATTACGTCTTCCTATGTAGGCGAACTGGAACGGATGACCCAGTACAAGGACAAAGCTTCCAAGCGGGGCGATTCCATCCCGGCCGGCCTTTTGACCTATCCGCCCCTGATGGCGGCAGATATCCTTCTGTATCAGGCCGACTATGTTCCCGTCGGTGATGACCAGAAACAGCATATGGAAATCACCCGCGATCTGGCACAGCGGTTCAACCGGTTGTATGGGGAAGTATTTAAACTGCCTCAGATCCTGCTCGGCCATGACGGTACCCGGGTTATGAGCCTGCAGGAACCGACGAAAAAAATGAGTAAGTCCGATTCCAATACGACGGCTACCATTTATCTTCTCGATGATCCCAAGGATATTGAAAAGAAAATTAAACGGGCCCAGACGGACAGCCTGAATACTGTACGGTATGATACGGATTGCCAGCCCGGCATTTCCAACCTGATTGAAATCCTCTCGGCTGTGACTGACCAGAGCCATGAAGATATTGAAAAAGCCTACGAAGGCAAAGGCTACGGGGCCTTCAAGAAAGATGTGGCTGATGCGGTCATTTCCGTATTGGAACCGATCCAGCAGCGCTATCAGCAGCTTGTCGGCGATCCCGAGCTGGATACTATCCTCGACGAAGGCGCCAAGAAAGCCCATGCCAAGGCCAATGTTACCTACGTCAAAGCCTGCCGGGCTATGGGGCTGTATCGCAAATAAGGAGTTCATATGAGTCATTTCTTTGCCATCTTATCGCGCATGAAATTTATCCGCCGCTGGAGCCTGATGCGCAATACCATCGAAGAAAACGTGCAGGAGCATACGCTGCAGACGGCGATGATTGCCTATCATCTCTGCCTGCTGCACAATAGATACTACGCGGATGGCGGCACGGTGGATGCCGGCCGGGCTGTCCTGCTGGCGTTGTATCACGATGCCAGTGAAGTCTTTACCGGTGACATGCCGACACCGGTCAAGTATTTCAGTCCGGTCATGCGCAGGACCTACGGCGAAGTAGAAGAGCTGGCACAGAAACGGCTGGTAGAAACGCTGCCGGAAGATTTGCAGCCGGACTATGAACCGCTGATCTGCCATGCTGAGGAAGATCCTGTATGGCCCTTTGTCAAGGCGGCTGATACGCTGAGTGCGTATTTGAAATGCCTGCAGGAAAAACATGCCGGCAACAGCGAATTTAACGAAGCCTATGAAACAATTGGAACCCGGCTGCAGAATCTGGGAATGCCGGAAGTACAGCATTTTCTCCGCGACTATGCGCCGAGCTTTCTGTTGTCTCTTGATGATATGAATACAGAATCCTGACCAGCGTGAGGTGTGATATGGATATTACCTATTATGATATTGGTCTCAATCTGTTTACCCGTTCTTTTCCCCGGCCGGAACGCATCCTCGCTGATGCGGCAGCCGATGGCATCTGCTGTATCCTCACCGGGTCAGAAGACCGGGAAAACCGCAAAGTCGATGCGTTTGTCAAAGATCACGATGCCTATGGGACGGCAGGCATCCATCCTCATGCGGCAGATGAAGCCAGGAAAGAGGATATAGAGGAAATCCGGCGCATCGTAACGACTAATCCCAGAGTAGTCGCCGTAGGGGAAACGGGGCTTGATTACGACCGCATGTATTCGACGAAAGAAAACCAGCTCCATTATTTCAAGGAGCTCATTGCTCTGGCGGAAGAGCTGGATAAACCCATGTTTCTTCATGAACGGGATGCTGCCGATGATTTCATTTCCTGTTTCACCGGCCATGAAGACATATGCTCCCGGTCCGTCGTCCACTGTTATACCGGTGACAAAAAGACGCTGGAGACGCTGCTCAGTATGGGATTTTATATTGGCATTACCGGATGGATCTGCGATGAACGGCGTGCCGATGACCTGCGCGATGCCGTGTCAGTTCTTCCCCTTGACAGAGTGCTGCTGGAGACAGATGCGCCGTATCTGACACCGCGGGGATTTCATCTGCCCCGGACCAATGTCCCCAATAATATTGTCTATGTGGCGCAGACACTGGCGTCCTATATGCATGTGCCGGTCCAGGAACTGATGGCACATGCCAAGAAAAATACAGAAACGTTGTTCCGTTTATGACGGAAATGCCGGAGAAGGTTGATAACAGAATCCCAATCGTCTGTTACAGCCTTCTTTTTGTGGTATTTTTTCTGTAGTTGCAGGATTTTGGGAAAATGTATAGAATTGTATAAGGAAGTACTTGCACAGGCAAGGACTTCTTTACCATAAAACATCCTTGTTGGGAGGTAATTGGAATGACACTTGGCTTATTCTGGTCCCGCTATGAACTGGAACTTCATGAGAAGAACCTGCGCGAGATCGATGCCAAATATACGTATTTAATCCATTACGAAATGTGGAACTGGCTGATTGCCAAGATTCCTGAAAAGGTGCAGGTACAGATCCTGCGCGGACACAATCACGGCGAAGGTTCCTGGTCCTGCCGGCAGTGGGTGGAGCATATGCTGGAATGGCTGAAAGAAAACAAGCCTGCCGATGTGTATAATGCCGTTCTCGATAAAATCGAAATTGTCCGCTCCCAGCCGGTGGAAGAAGCCGAACGTCATGTGGCGCGTACCTTGTCCGATGCCGAGCTGGCAGAGATGCAGGCTGCCGGGTATTTCAAGTCCGTTCCACCCAGAACCACGAATGAGTAAGTTAGTGGAGGTGAACTCATGAAGTTTGCTGTAGCCATGCGTTTTTTTGTCTGTGTCGTATGTTTTTGTCTGGCAGCTGCAGTGACAGGGCCTGCTGTATGGGCCCAGGAAAAAGAATCGGCCCGGGTCATTTCCATTTCCGGAGAAATCGATGGCAGCCAGGTAGCACTGGTGCAGCGCGGTATCAGCCAGGCTGAAGAAAACGGGGATAAGGCTATCGTCGTGCGCATCAATACCCAAGGTGGCCGTGTGGACAGCGCACTGCGCATCCGTGATCTTTTGCAGGAAACGTCTATTCCTACGATTGCCCTGGTTACATCACGTGCCTGGTCGGCGGGAGCGCTGATTGCCATTGCCTGCCGCCATATTGTCATGGCACCGGGCAGCAGCATAGGGGCGGCTGAGCCCATACCGGCAACGGAAAAGAATATTGCAGCCCTGAAATCGGAATTCAGTACGACTGCCGCTAATAACGGCCACAATCCCCGCATCGCCGAGGCGATGGTCGATAAAAAAGACGGCCTGCCCGGATATGCCGATGCCGGTGAAATCCTTGCGCTTACGGACGTGCAGGCCCGGGAGCTGAACCTGTCGGAAGGAACGGCTGATACGGCAGAAGAAGCCCTGCATTTGTTCAGTATGGATGATGCAGCGGTGTATTATGAAGATAAAGGCTGGAAGGATGACGTGCTGGGGCTGCTCCAGAATGAATACGTCCGCATGCTTTTTGTCGGCCTTATCCTGGCGGCAGTCCTCATCGAAATCAAAACGGCCGGCATCGGCGTCGGGCTGGTGACAGCATGCCTGCTGGGCGGCGTCATGCTCATATCTGGTGATGGCACACTGGCTGATGATCTGAAAGTCATCGGAGCGTTTATAGGCGGTCTGGTCCTCATTGCCCTGGAACTGGTCACACCGGGAATCGGTATCTTTGGCGTAGCCGGTATCCTCCTTTTGTTTGGCAGTCTGTTCTGGATGCTGGGAGCAACCGTACAGGCAGTGTATATTCTGGCTGGCGGCATCGTCATTGCTGTCATCCTGTTTTATATCCTGGGCAGGCATCTGCCGAAAAGCCGGCTGTTTGCCAGAGTAGCCCTGACCACGCGGTCTACGAAAGAAAAAGGGTATACATCCCAGGAAGATAAGAGCAAGTATCTGTTTCAGCGCGGTACGACGATTACCATCCTGCGCCCGGCCGGTACCATCCGTATTGGCAAAGAACGGGTCGATGCCGTTTCAAGCGGAGCGTTTATAGACCGGGATGTAGCCGTGCGCGTTATTAAAGTCGAAGGTGGCCGGGTCGTCGTCGAACCGGTGCCGTCGAATCCATAAGGAGGCAGTCTATGTCTATATCTATGTTATCTCTTCTGGCAGCGCCGCTGTTCATTATTATCGCTGCGATCATTGTTATTTCCCTGTTTCTCCATTTCGTACCACTGGGACTGTGGATTTCGGCGATGGCAGCCGGCGTTTCCGTGGGCATTGTCAATCTCATTGGCATGCGTCTGCGCCGCGTCGTTCCGTCCAAGATTATCCTGCCTCTGGTCAAAGCGAATAAGGCCGGTCTCGATGTCAATGTCAATCAGCTGGAAGCTCATTATCTGGCCGGCGGTGATGTAGACCGCGTTGTCGATGCCTTGATTGCTGCTCACAGGGCGACCATGTCCCTGACCTTTGAACGGGCCTGCGCTATCGATCTGGCCGGCCGGGATGTTCTGGAAGCCGTACAGATGAGTGTCAATCCGAAGGTCATTGAAACGCCGTTTATTTCCGCAGTGGCCCAGAATGGCATCGAACTCAAAGTACGGGCCCGGGTCACGGTGCGGGCTAATATAGACCGTCTCGTCGGCGGTGCCGGTGAAGCGACGGTCATCGCCCGTGTCGGGGAAGGTATCGTTACCAGTGTCGGTTCGGCAGCGGATCATTCACAGGTTTTGGAAAACCCCGATGAAATCAGTAAGACTGTCCTCAGTAAAGGCCTGGATGCGGGAACGGCGTTTGAAATCCTGTCCATTGATATTGCCGATGTCGATGTAGGCCGTAACATCGGTGCCCGTCTGCAGACCGATCAGGCTGAAGCCGATAAACAGATTGCCCAGGCAAAAGCCGAAGAACGGCGGGCCATGGCCGTGGCAAAAGAACAGGAAATGCAGGCCTATACGCAGGAAATGCAGGCTAAGGTCGTAGAAGCCCAGGCCGAAGTACCACTGGCCATTGCCCAGGCATTCCGCGAAGGGAATCTGGGCGTCATGGATTATTACACGATGCGCAACGTCATGGCTGATACCAAGATGCGCGATGCCGTAGCGAAGGCGGGCATACCGAAAGCCAAGGCACAGCCATCTGCCGTACCGGGACAGACCGGATCCGCGTCTCCGGAACCGCCGGCCGATAAGTAGGTGATGGTATGGAATATATTATCGGCGTGATACTGCTCATGCTGTTATTTGCTCTGCCCGATGCGTTGCGTCACAAAAGGCGCTATCCGCACCGGGGAAAACGCCGCAGCAGCCCTATGGATACGACGAAACCAGGGCAGCGTACGAAGCAGGGACCAGCTCCTAAGAGAGCACCGCAGCAGGGACAGGCCAAAAGACGGGTACCAGAAAAACCGCGTACGGCCAGACCGGCCAAGGGGGCTCCTGTGCCGGAGGATACAGGACGGGCCGGGCAGGTTTCCCGCCCGGCAGCTGCTGCAATCGGGACGGTGCCGGAACCGGCATCCGTTCCCACTGCTCCTGCCGTCGTATATTCGTATATCCAGCCTCCGGCCTGGAGCGGGCTTTCCGGCGAGGCACGCGATATCTATGCAGGACTCGTCTGGTCCGAACTACTGCAAAAACCTGTTTCCCTGCGGGATAGAAAATAACGATACGGCCACCGGCAGATTGCTGGCGGCCGTGTTTCCATTGAGGTAAACCATATGATTACAGAAGAAAAAATATATATTGGGGATATTCCCTGTCTGAAAATCTCGTGTCATGAAGACGTGAAAGGCATGGTTATTTTTTATCATGGTTGGACATCGACAAAAGAACTGCAATCTCTGCGCGGCCATATTCTGGCGGCGTACGGCTATGATGTCCTGATTCCCGAAGCTGTCCATCATGGAGAACGGGGAATCATCGATTATGAAGACAATCCGGATGCGTATCTGAAATTCTGGCAGACTATATTCCAGAATCTTTGTGAAGCACCGCAGGTCATCGCCTATGCCAGAACATGGCACGACGATGTGCCGCTGACCGTCATGGGTCATTCCATGGGCGGTTTTACGGCTCTGGGAGTCCTGACGTGGAACCGGGACGTACAGGCAGCCGTAGCCATGAATGGTTCCGGGTGGTGGGATGAATCGGACCGCCGCTTCCGTGCAGGACTGCCGCTGAAACCGATGGATTTCCTGCCCGACCTGCGCCAGGAAATAAGCCGGTGGGACCCGTACACGCATACAGAGAATCTGGAAGGCCGTTCGGTACTGGCTCTGACTGCCGGTAACGACGATACGGTGCATCCCATGGCCCAGTCCTACTATATGGACAAACTGTACACTCTGGCCGGTGTACGAAGCCGTTTTATTACCTATCCGGGACTGAAGCATTTCGTTACGACGAATATGATGGGCGATGCTGTAGACTGGCTTTCCGATGTATTGTAAAAAACGACCTGTTGCATGATGTTCTTCCTATATCATGTAACAGGTCGTTTCGTTTATTCTCTGCAGACTCAGAGTTAAATATGATACCGTTTTTTGCGTGATGATCAGGGAAGGCTTTCTGAAAAATCCAGGCCTTCGTCGGTTGCGTAATACGTCCCTTCTTCTTTGCCCGGTTCGAGATATTTTTTATCCAGCAGTTCTTTCAGCATGTCATCATCGACGGGCCGGGGAGCGAACATGTCTTCCGGGCGCGCTTCTTCCCGTTCTACGACGGCAATGACACTGGCCTGCTGTTCTTCTTTAGACGGCTTGCCGTTGGCGTAGTAAATGCGAGGAAGATACATGGGAAATTCTTTGCAGGATTTATAGAAAAACTGGCCGATGGCCCGGGCTTCACTCAGGCTGTTGTGCATATCCAGGTCGATATTCATTTCATCGCAGGTGGCATCCAGTTTGTTGGAATCGAAGGTATACAGTTTTTTTGCTATTTCCAGCGTATCGATAAAACGAAATTCCGGGGGTTTGATGCCGAATACGGTAAGGGCATGGGTGATGCAGCCAATAACGTAAGGCGCATTATGGCAGACCAGGGTATGATTGATGAAATAATCTTTCATGCCGGCATTCCAGTATTCGCCGAATTCGTCGGCTTTACTCAGAAGATCCCAGGTTACATCGGGATTTTTTAGTTCGCGCAGATCTTTTTCCGGCGGCTGGATATAAAAGTAATGCTGGTCCTTTAATTCTCCTCCGGCAAATTCGGCAAACCCTATGAGACAGATGGAGTAGGGCTGCTGGGAAGCCAGTTCGACCGAGACAGCCGTGAACCGCTGGGGTTTGCGCCGTGTATATTCGACGGGACCGATAGGGTACTTATAATACCCATCGTCCGGTTTGATATCGAATTGATGGAGGTTTTTGATTTTAATATGAGTGCGTTTTTCCACGGCTTCCTTTGCTTTTTGCTTACGGCTGCGCCGGCGGATCGCCATGATCATAGAGTAGAGGACGGCAGCGACAAAAAGAAAGGTGACAATCATACCGCCGTAATGAAGTAACGTGTTCATATCCATGGAGATCAGTTCCTTTCGCTGTTTTTCGCATCTTTCTTTTTATCGAAGGTGTGGTAGAACGTCATATTATAGCAGTTGAAGAACGCATTATCCGCGGCTTTGCCGTTGACCGAATAGCGATCGGTCGTCGCAACTTCCGGATCCGGGTTGATGGTCTGTGCCGACGGGGTACCTTTCAACGTATCGTAGGTCGTCGTAGACAATGTCTGTGTCCGGACTGTCTGGGCGTTGAAATTATAGAAGAAATTATTCTGGTATCCCGTAGCCGTGTTCGTAGAATAATCATAGGTCAGGACCGTGGCCTGAATGACGTAATAGGGAGGGTCATAACGGATGGAATTGATGGAGTTCATGTCAATGTACGATTCGGTCATTTCATCATGACCTACCTGGATATAACGGGGATTGTCATCAAAAAACATGGCTGAAACCATGGTACAGCCACAGGCAGCAGCCACCATAAGGGCAGACGCTATTTTTTTAAACATGTCGATCTTCTCCTTTGAATGTGTAATTCAGATACCATATATTATAGCAGATATTGAATCAGATTAAAGATAAATATACGTAATGGCTGGCAAACAGGAGTTTGCCGATTGAAGTCGAATTATATACTATATAAAGAAAAATTGGGAGTGATATTGTGTTCGTATTATATATTGGTCTGCCTTTTTCCCTTTGGGAAACAAACGTGGCGTTGAGACGGAATGAGGAGAAACAGATTGCTGCCTTTCAACGGGCCGGTCTGCCTCTGGTACCGGTTAATGGTGGTACCGGAAGCCGGCGTATATGCCGTCATTACGGATGGGATGATTCATTTGTTTCTGAAAATGCGCTGCCTGATGAAGAATTCCTGGAAGACCATGTTTTCTGGGAAGATTATATGCTATTGTATATTTCACCGGGAGCGGCCTGTTCTGACGCCATGTATCAGCAGTTTGCAGGTCAGGCGGCCCGGGCAGGCGCAGACAATGGTCTTTTTGTTGCGGCCGATTTGTGCGGCGTGACAGAACCAGTCCCCTGGCAGCACGAGGCGCATATTATCTGGCACAGAGGCGCAGAACCGTTCCCCTGTGAGGGGAATTGCCGGCTGAGCATGGCTTTTGATGGAGCACAGATTCATGTTGTCGGAATGAAAGAAAAAGTATATCATGGTACTATAGCAAGCGAAGAAAAAATGCCTGTTTTTCTCCAATCGCTATTGCACGGCGCGACGCTGGAAGAGGCATTACAAGCAGGAACATGATGCAGCTATAGAAGACAAGTGGATTTTATGAAATGAGGAGGTATTATTTTGACCAAAACAATGACAGAAGAACATCCTTTACGGGCTGCTATACTGACAATCAGCAGCAGCCGGACATTTTCCAATGATACGAATGGGTTAATGATACAGTCCGCTCTTACCCAGGGCGGGCATCAGGTAGTCGATTATCAGATTGTTCGCGACGACCGGGAAGAAATACTGAAACATCTTCACGAATGGGTTTGCAGTGTCGATGTCGTCATTACCAGCGGTGGTACGGGACTGGCAAAACGGGACGTGACTTTGGAAACAGTGGAACCTCTCTTTGACAAACCGATTCCGGGATTTGCCGGACTCATGACCGCCATGGCATACCGCAATGACTATGGTGTACAGTCTCTGGCGTATCGTTCCAGTGCCGGTGTCTGCCGTCAGTGCCTGATATTCTGCCTGCCCGGATTACCGAGACTCATCAAAGTGGGCATGGAAAAAATCATTTTACCAGAAGTGTTCCATCTGTACGAGCAATTGCAAAAGTAACGGGCACAATATGAAAAAAAGTGATGTAACAATAAACCGCCCTCCCTGTATCTCGTACATATGATCAGGGAAGGCGGCTTTTATAAGATATTTTTGCTATCAGCTGACTGATGAAGAAAACTGGTTATACTGGTATATACAAAGTCCCTGTAATCACAGGATTACAGGGACTTTGTATATAAGATGGTGGGCCTACTTGGATTCGAACCAAGGACCAACCGGTTATGAGCCGGGGGCTCTACCGCTGAGCTATAGGCCCGTATAATGAGATTTCACAGGGAAACCTCACCAAAATATTATAATACGACTGACCGCTTTACGTCAAGAAGGAGTTTAGAGAGCATACAATGAAAAAAGAGGAACGCCGGGACGCTCCTCTTTTCTGTACATAATCATTTATACGCTTTCTGATAAATTTCTACGACATCGTCTTCGGATAAGTCGATGCGGTCGCTCTTGAACAGGAACGCCATGGCCGATTTGGCGATGCGGGCCATCTGGGGGAATTCATCCGGCGTGATGCCATAATCGGACATTTTCAGATCGGCTACACCACAGTCTTTCTGCAGCTGCAGCAGAGCTGTGATGAAATCTTTTGGTTCCGTCGCTTCCGTCATACCCAGGGCCTGGGCCAGGCGGACGAAACGGCCATCGCAGACGTGATGTTCGATAAAGTACGTAAAATAGGATTCGCTGAGCATAATCAGGCCGGCCCCATGAGGCAGTTCCTGATGAAAAGCGCTGAGAGAATGTTCCATGGAATGTTCGCTTACGGTAGAGCATACGACCATTTCCAGGCCCCCCAGATAACTGCCAAATGCGACCTTTTCACGGGCTGTCAGATTTTTCCCATCCTTGACGGCAATGGGAAGATACTGGCTGATTGCCTCGATTGCGGTAAGGGCAATCATTTCACTCATGAGGCTGGATTTATTGGCAATATATCCTTCAATGTTGTGGAACAGGGCATCGAATCCCTGATAGGCTGTAAAACGGGGTGGTACGGATGCCATGAGTTCCGGGTCGATAATAGCGAGCTGCGGGAAAAGCTGGGGTCCTTTGATAGGCGTTTTTTCTTTCGTTTCCTGATTGGTAATGACGCCGCCCATGTCAGTTTCCGATCCCGTACCGGCTGTTGTCGTAATGGCGATGATGGGAAGCGGTGTTTTTTCGATAGGCATTCCCTTGCCGGTACCGTTGGTAATATAGTCCCAGACGTCGCCGCCATTTGCAGCTACGACAGCGATGCCTTTTGATGCGTCGATGACGCTGCCACCACCGAGGGCGACGAGAAAATCGGCACCGGAGGCTGCAGCCATCTGCCCGCCTGCCGTTACGGTCTGGCGCAGTGGGTTGGCTTCAATTTTGTCATAGAGGACGGTTTCTATACCGGCCTGGTGGAGCTGTTCTTCCGTGCGGGCCAGATAACCATTGACCTTTACGGATTTGCCGTTGGATACGACAATCATGGCTTTTTTGCCGGGCATAGGCTGTGCATGGAGTTCATTGAGCTGGCCGCAGCCAAAGAGAACACGCGTAGGTACATGCAGATTAAACATAATATCACCCTCGATAGATAATGTAGTATTTTTTTGTCCCTCTCCAGGGAGGATTGCTTACCATTCTAGTATTTAGTATATCATAAAACAAAGAATTCTGATATGAGAAGGTGGGATGGCAATTGTATTATTTATGTATACTCTGCGTATGAGGACGGGAATCGTGCATTCCGTTCCGGTTCTGTATCTGCTTCATCGCCCGGTATATCCCGGTGATGTAGATGGCGACAGCTATCCAGGCGAATATGAAAGCGACCAGCATGGGACGGGTCATGACTTCACCACTCAGCAGGCCGATTACCAGGGTGATACTGGGCGAACAGTACATGAGGATGCCCGAAACCGTAATGGGCACGCCCTTGACACCGGCCGTAAAAAGCATCATAGGAATGGCCGTCACGATACCTGTAGCCGGCAGCAGGAGCCATTGCAGACCGTGAAATGTCCCGACTGCGCCGGCACCGTGAAATTCACTGAACCCAATAAATAACAGGGACAGGGGTACCATGGAAAAGGATTCAATAAAGACGGAAACCTGGCTGTCGAGGACGATTTTTTTCTTCAGGAGACTGTATGATGCCCAGGACAGGCAGATGATGAATGAAAGATAGGGAATCTGCCCATACAGGCAGAATGCCAGCACCAGCCCGGAAGCAGCCAGGAACATGGACAATTTCTGCATCAGACTGATGGTTTCATGAAAGATAAGGCCACCAAAAAATATGACGACAATGGGATTGATGAAATAGGCCAGACTGGCCTGGAGGATAAAGCCGCGGGTCATGGCATAGATAAATGCGCCCCAGTTGAGTGTAACGAGCAGACAGGCTCCGCCTATATAGGGCCATTGCTGTCGCTGATGGCAAAGACCTGTCAGACTGGGCAGCAGGTGTTTCTGCATAATCAGGATAAAACAGAAAACGGAAGACCAGACGATACGCGATGCCAGCGTATACAACGGGGACAAGTCGCGCAGCAGAATCCAGAATGCCGGCAGGACGCCCCAGATGACCTGACTGAGCATGAAGTATATGTAGTACACGTTGATGCCTTTTATCATGGGATAAGACTCCTTTTTTTCAGATATGAGACATTGTATCACAGATACATATACTTATGCAGAGGGAAGAGCATAAATAATAAAAAAAGCAACAATAATGGTGAAATTCTAATCTGCTTTTAATAAAGCCATTTTTTTCTAATCTGCAACTCATCGTATTTTCATATGACGTTAATCTTTCTTTGCTATCCTATAACTAACTGATGGATAAAGGAGATATATCATTATGAGTGATCCGGAAAAAGAACTGGGAAAGGCAGGAGAAGCACAGGCGGCTCTTTACCTGCGGCGCCGGTGCGGATATCGTATTCTGGAACGGAATTACCGGACGCGGCTGGGAGAAATCGATATCATTGCCCGTGATCGCGATACGATTGTGTTTGTCGAAGTGAAGACGAGACGTTCGTTGTATTATGGATATCCGGCAGAAGCCGTAGCACAGCACAAGCAGTTTAAATTAAAAATAACGGCCCAGTCCTATATGGCACGGTATCAGCTATGGGACGTGCCATGCCGGTTTGATGTCATCGAAGTCATGCCAGGGCCCGGAGGGACGCTGCGGCTGCATCATATCCGGCATGCGTTCTGGCCGGGGATGTGAGGAGTATATGTTTGCAAGTGTATATGGAGCGACGACGCTGGGACTGGTAGGCAATATTATTACCGTAGAAACGGACATTGCCAACGGACTTCCCGGATTTGAAATCGTCGGGATGGCAGCGACGTCTGTCAAGGAATCGAAAGAGCGGGTCCGCTCGGCTATGAAGAACAGCGGATATGAATTTCCCATGCGGCGGATTACCATGAATCTGGCACCGGCAGAACTGAAAAAAGACAGTACTGGTCTGGACGTAGCCATAGCCGTCGGAATCATGGTATCCAGCGGGCAGATACGGGCAGAGAAGACAGCAGGATGCCTGTTTATCGGCGAACTATCCCTCGATGGGCATATCCGGCCGGTAAAAGGGCTGCTCTCTATGATTTTAAAAGGAGCTTCCGCGGGATTCCATACCGTATTTATCAGCGAGGAAAATGCGGCAGAAGCCCTGTTATGTAATAAACTGACTGTTTATGCCGTTCACACACTGCGGGAGGTAATACAGCATCTGAACGATATAAAACGGCTGGAAGAAGCCGTCCCACCACAGGACCAGCAGGAAATAAGGCCGGTCTATACGATAGACTTTTCGGAAGTACAGGGGCAGTTCCTGGCCAAGAGGGCTTTGGAAATTGCTGCTGCCGGCGGACACAACGTACTTATGATCGGTCCGCCAGGCGCCGGTAAGACTATGCTGGCTAAACGGCTGCCGACCATACTGCCTCCCATGAATACAGAAGAGTCGCTGGAGGTAACGAAAATTTACTCCGTAGCCGGACTGTTTCATCAGGACCGCATGATTACCGAGCGGCCTTTCCGCAGTCCTCATCATACAATTTCTGTCAATGGCCTTATCGGAGGCGGCACGATTCCGCGGCCGGGAGAAGTGACGCTGGCCCATAACGGCGTCCTTTTTCTCGATGAACTGCCGGAATTTCCCCGTTCCGTACTGGAAGTCATGCGCCAGCCACTGGAAGACGGCGTCGTACATATTGCCCGCGTTCACGCTTCACTGACGTACCCGGCACAATATATGCTTGTAGCTGCCATGAATCCCTGCCCCTGTGGCAATTACGGGTCCGATCAGCTTTGTACCTGTACGCCGGGAGAAATCCGGCGGTACGTACGGAAGATTTCCGGCCCCTTGCTGGACCGTATTGATCTTCATGTCCGTGTCGAACGGCCCTTGTACCGTGAGCTTGTTTCCGACAAGGCACAGGAAGGGTCTGCTGTTATCCGGAGCCGTGTCATTGCAGCCCGGAAACGGCAGATAGAACGGCTACGGCCTTTTGGTATGTTCTGCAATGCCCATATGGGACACAGGGCTATCCGGGAAACGTGTATCGTGACAAAAGAGGCACGGAAGCTCCTGCAGGAAGTGTTTGATAAGTTCAAACTCAGTGCTCGCAGTTACGACCGGATCATCAAAGTATCCCGTACCATAGCTGACCTGCAAGGAGCAGACGAAATCGGTCAGGAGCATGTAGCCGAAGCGCTGAGTTACAGAAATAAACTGCAAAGGATGTGAATACAGTGGAGACAGAAGATTTGATGAAAGAACGGCGGTACATGGCAGCCTGGAAATCCATAAAAGGCATGGGAGCCAGACGGATACGGAGCCTCGTCTCCCGGTTTGGAAGCGCACAGAACGCCTGGCAGGCTGACGGAGAAGCTGTGGCAGAAGCTGCCGGTCTGGGAGTGCAGAAGGCCGGCCATATCAACGCGGCCCGGAACCAGTTTGACTGGGAAGGACAGGAAAAACTGCTCCGGTCCCGGAAGGTACAGCTGGTGACCTTTCAGGAAGAGGCGTATCCGGAATTACTGAAGCAGACATATAACGCGCCAGCGGTGTTGTTTTATCAGGGGATACTGCCTGAAAACGACAAGACAGCAGCCATCGTCGGAGCCCGTAAAGCTACTCCTTATGGGCTGAATGCCGCCCATACCCTGTCGGAGCAATTAGCCCGGCAGGGTGTTTTTATTATCAGCGGCGGCGCCAGGGGCATTGATACGCGGGCCCATACGGGTGCACTCCGCGGTGGCGGCCGGACTATTGCTGTCGTTGCCAACGGCCTTGACAGGACGTATCCTCCGGAGAACCGGCGCCTGTTCGAGGAAATCTGTGATGCCGGCGGTGCCATCGTCAGTGAATTTTCCTTTGGCGTGGAGCCGCTGGCCTGTAATTTTCCGGCCCGCAACCGTATCATTGCCGGCATGGCCCGCTGTGTCATCGTCGTCGAGGCGGCTGCCCGGAGCGGGGCATTGATTACATCTGATTTTGCCCTGGAGGAAGGCCGTGATGTCTTTGCCGTGCCGGGCAGCATTTTTTCCACTATGAGCCAGGGAACGAACGGACTTTTGCGGAACGGGGCTATCATTCTGACCCGTGCGGCCGATGTCCTGGATGAATATGGCTGGCAGAATGTGAAAAAAGAGGAAGGTAAGCCAGCCTGCGTGCTGCCAGACAGGGAACGGCAGGTCTATGAAGCGCTTCAGGAATCGCAGGCACTGCCTGTGGAACAGCTGGTCATGCATACCGGCCTTTCTGCGGCAGATATCAGTTGTATACTGGTCAACCTGATCTTACATAATCTGGCGGAAGAACTCCTGCCGGGACTGTATGTGCGCTGCCCTGCCCAGAATGTTTCACCGTGAGTACAGAATAGCGGGGCCGGTAATTTTTTTCTTCTCTGTTCAGAGTCTTTGATATGTGGTATTATGAAATGTAAAAGTAAAAATCCAAGATACCCTATCCAATACGAAGAAACTGAGGAATATAGTATGATGCAGAATGAGAAATTTTATTTTATCCAGACCTACGGCTGCCAGATGAATCAGAGCGATTCCGAACATTATGCAGGACAGCTGGAAGAACTGGGCTATCATCAGACGGACGAGCTTTCGATGGCGGATGTGATTTTATTGAATACGTGCTGTGTCCGTGAAGCGGCTGAGGATAAGACGCTGGGAAAAATCGGTGAACTGAAGCATTTGAAAGATCAGAATCCGGACCTTATCATCGCCGTTACGGGCTGCATGGCACAGGAATGGCAGGACCGCCTTTTCAAACGGGCTCCCCATATTGACCTGGTCATCGGGACGCATAATATCCACACTCTCATCGACCTCATTAAAGAACGGCAACAGAAAAAAGAACATTATCTGGCGTCAGATATGCATGAGCCGGCATTTCATGAACTTCCGGCTAAACGGTTCCAGAAATTTTTCGCCTGGATCCCCATCATGAACGGGTGCAATAATTTCTGTACCTATTGCATCGTTCCTTACGTACGGGGCCGGGAAGTCAGCCGTCCGGTCCAGGCTGTCGTGGAAGAAGTCCGGCGCGTTGCCGATGCAGGATACAAAGAAATTACTCTGTTGGGCCAGAATGTCAATTCCTATGGGAAAGACCTGTCCAGCCATGACGATTTTGCCAGCCTGCTTCGGGCTGTCGATGAAGTAGAAGGCATCGAACGGATCCGGTATATGACGAGTCATCCCAAGGACATGAATTACGATGCCATCGATGCCATCGCTGAATGCCATAAAGTGGTCAATCATATGCACCTTCCCATCCAGTGTGGAAACGATGGCCTGCTCAAAAAAATGAACCGCGGCTATACAGTGGATCATTATATGGATCTGGTGGAGTATGCCCGCAAACGCATTCCGGATCTGGTGCTGACGACAGACATCATTGTCGGTTTCCCCGGCGAGACAGAAGAGATGTTTATGGATACGCTCCAATTCCTGAAACGCTGCCAGTATGATATGGCTTATACATTTATGTATTCTCCGCGGACAGGTACGCCGGCGGCCTCCATGGAAGACCAGATTCCCCAGGAAGTGAAGAGCAGTCGTCTGCAGCGGCTCATGGACGTGCAAAACGTGTACAGTCTGAAAAAGAATCAGGCCATGGAACACCACGTTTATGATGTCATCGTAGAGGGGCCGACGAAAAATGATATGAATCACTGGTTCGGCCGTACGACGGGTAATAAGATGATTATCTGGGAAAATGATGGTTCAGCGGCCATTGGCGATACGGTACCCGTCATGGTCGATAAAGGACAGACATGGGTACTCAAAGGCCACATAGTACACGAATCCAATGTGTAAGGGAGGTATATTTTGCCTGATACGCCAAAACTGACTCCGATGATGAAACAGTATCTCGAAGTCAAAGAACAATGCAAAGATAAAATACTATTTTTCCGTCTTGGCGATTTTTATGAAATGTTTTTTGACGATGCCCTGACGGCATCACGGGAGCTGGATCTGACTCTGACGGGGCGGGCCGGCGGCAATAAAGAACGGGTGCCCATGTGCGGTGTGCCGTTCCATTCGGCGGATACTTATATAGAACGGCTGGTCCATAAAGGATATAAAGTAGCCATTTGCGAACAGATGGAAGACCCGAAGCTGGCCAAGGGCATTGTCAAGCGGAAAATCATCAAGGTCATCACGCCGGGGACGATTACGCTGGAACATGCCGTAGCTTCCAAAAAGAATAATTATATTGCCTGCCTGACAGAAAAAGATGACCTCCTGTCTATTGCCCTCATGGATGTGACGACGGGAGAATGCCTCTGGTCGGTATGCGCCGTGACGGCGATGGAAGATAACTTGTTTGATATCCTCTCTGTCTATGAACCCAGTGAATTGATTTATTATCATCTGGGAACGCAGATTGATACGGTGCTGCAGTATTTGAAAAGCCACATGTCCCAGTGCACGGTTACGCCTTTTGAGGCAGATGCTGACTGCGATTATGGAGAAAAGGCTGCCTCGTATTTTAAAAAAGAAGATTTCGATGCCGCCCATGATGCGGCAGCCTGCATCGGCATGCTGTTATCCTATGTCAGCGAAGTCATGCAGTCTGATATTTCTCATATCAATCACCTGGAACGTATCGATAATGAACGGCGTCTGGTCATTGATGCGGCAAGCATCCGCCATCTGGAAATCACACAGAATGTACGCGACGGAGGGCGGAAGGGAACACTTCTCGATGTCCTCGATAAGACTCACACGGCTATGGGTGGCAGGTTGCTGCGGAAATGGCTGGAAGCACCTCTCTTGCGTATCTCCGACATCCTCCTTCGTCAGGACGCGGTGGAAGAACTGGTGAGTCACGAAATCATGCGGCAGGATTTATCCGATACACTGGACAGGATTTATGATTTCGAACGGATCCTGACCCGCGTGGAAACGGGGACAGCCAGCCCTAAAGATATGGTAGCCCTGCGGGAATCGCTGTCGGTCATACCCCAGCTGAAACACATCCTCGATGACGCTGGCAGTGAGTTATTGAAACGCCTCAATAACCAGGTGGCAGAGCATCGGGAAGTGTATGACTTATTATGCCGGGGTATAAAAGATGACCCAGGTGTGGTCATTCGTAATGGTGGTGTCATCCGCGATGGATTTTCTGAAGAACTGGATGAAATCCGTTCCATTGCCGCCAACAGTCATGCCTTTTTGCAGGAGCTGGAAGAAAAAGAAAAAGAAAAAACGGGCATTAAAATGAAAATCGGCTACACCAAGGTGTTTGGGTATTATTTTGAAATTTCTCATGCCAATACGAAGCCCGTACCGGATTATTATGTGCGCAAACAGACTCTGGTCAATGCCGAACGGTATATCACGCCGGAATTAAAAGAATTTGAAGTCAAAGTCCTGACCAGTCAGGAACGCATGCTGACCCTGGAATATCAGTTATTTGGCCAGATCCGGCAGCAGATCGGGAAGTATATTCCGGATATGCAGCAGACAGCCCGGGCTATTGCCCGAATCGACTGCCTGTACAGCCTGGCCAGAGCGGCCCATGAAAATCATTATATCCGTCCCGGCCTGAACCGGGATCAGTCTGTCACGATACGCGATGGCCGTCACCCCATCATCGAAAAATATCTGAAAGATGAATTATTTGTGCCCAATGATGTGACACTCAACCACAGGGATCATGAAGTCCTGATTATTACCGGCCCTAATATGGCTGGCAAATCGACGTATATGCGCCAGGTGGCCATTCTCGTGCTCATGGCCCAGGCCGGCTCCTTTATACCGGCCCGGGAGGCGTCCATCTGCCCGGTAGACCGGATTTTTACGCGTATCGGTGCCAGTGATGATATTCTGACAGGTCAGAGTACATTCATGATGGAAATGAAGGAAGTATCGTATATTTTAAAGCATGCTACATCCCGCAGCCTGCTGATCCTCGATGAAATCGGCCGGGGGACGAGTACCTTTGACGGCATGTCCATTGCCCAGGCCGTCATCGAATACTGCCTGCAGCAGATTCATGCACTGACGTTGTTTGCCACCCATTATCATGAACTCATCGCTATGGCGGATGAATCAGAAAAAATAAAAAATTATACCGTCGCCGTCAAAGAACGGGGCCGCAGCATCAAATTCCTGCGCCGTATCGTACCGGGCGGGGCGGACAAGAGCTATGGCCTTCACGTCGCACGGCTGGCAGGATTGCCAGAAAAGCTGCTGAAACGGGCCGATGTCATCCTGACGGGTCTGGAAGCGGAAGGAGCTGTCCAGCCCTCTGTTCCGGCAGTCCCGCAGTCTGCGACTCAGGCTCCCGTGGAAGACAGCCTGTTTACCAGCCCGGTCATCGATCATCTGTTATCTGTCGATGTGACGAGTATGACCCCTATTGAAGCAATTTCCTTTTTGTATACGCTGCAGAAAGAGGCTAAGGAAGGAAGTGGCAGGAATTGAATTCGATCATCAATATTCTGGACGAAGCGACGCGCAATAAAATCGCTGCCGGGGAAGTCGTGGAACGGCCTTCCTCGTGCGTGAAAGAACTGGTGGAAAACGCTATCGATGCCGGTGCCAGTGCCATTGAGGTGGAAATCGCCGCAGGCGGGGCATCCTACATCCGCGTCACCGATAACGGATGTGGCATGAGCCGGGAAGATGCGCACAAATGCATTATCCGTCATGCCACGAGCAAGATCAGTTCGGTCGAGGATATATTCGCCATTACCTCTCTTGGCTTTCGTGGCGAAGCCGTTCCCAGTATTGCTGCCGTCTCACATATGCAGATTACGACACGGCGGCCGGAAGATGAATTTGCCGTGCACCTCGTCCTCGATGGAGGCGTCATTACGTCGGAAGACCAGGCTGGAGCAGCGGCTGGTACGACGATGGAAGTCAGTGATCTTTTTTACAATACGCCGGCGCGGAAGAAATTTTTGAAAAGCGAACGGACGGAAAGTTCAAAAATCAGTGAAATGATTACCAAACTGGCTCTGGCCCAGCCGGGAATTGAATTTACATTCATCAATAATGGACGGACGACACTGCATACAGGCGGCCTTGGCAATCTGAAAGAAACGATTGCCAATATTTATGGTGCCGGCGTGGCACGGGAAATTTTCCCTGTCACCTACGACCATGATAATATACAGATTGAGGGATACGTAGGAAAGCCATCGGTCCTTAAGAGTTCCCGTTCGTGGCAGACATGCATTGTCAACCAGCGCATCGTTCACAACCCGCTCATGTTCAAAGCTGTTGACAATGCGTATCATGCGATGCTGCCCAAATCGGGGTACCCCTTTGCGATGCTGCATCTTCATGTAGATCCGGCCAGTATTGATGTGAATGTTCATCCGGCAAAAACAGAAATCAAGTTTTCCGACGAACAGCAGATTTACCGGGCGCTGTATCACAGTATCATAACGGCCCTCATCGATCAGGAAAAACCGGAGCAGATTGCGGCTCCGGCTTCTGTAGCGAAGAAACCGGAAGTGGTGCGGGAAAATCCTTTTTCCGATGCGCCCTTATTTGCTGCAAAAGAAGAGGAATCTCATGCTCCGTCGCAGGAAGACAGGATGCAACAGGTCTTTCCGATGGGAATGGCCCAGGACCGGGCTACGCTCTCTGAAACCGGCCCTTCCCGGGAAGAACAGAGCAGTTCTGCGGCCATCTCTCCGTTGAATAAACCTGTGGAAGGTCCTGCTGCAGAACAAAAGAATATGGCGTCCCCATCGGGGATGCTCCATGAACATACATCTGCCGGTTCTAACGGCTGGAAACCGTCCCGCCTGCCTGATACTGGTGAAGAACAGCAGTTTTCAAAAGCATTACACGAAGGCGGACAGTCTGATGCAACAGAGAATCATCCGGTACAGCCGCGGATTACCTTTGAGGGAGACGATGATGTGTTCATCCCTCTGGGAGAGGTAGCGGACTGCTTTATCGTAGCCAAGAAGGGGCAGGATCTGTATATCATCGACCAGCATGCTGCCCATGAACGGATACGGTATGATACATTTTGCCATCGCGTAGAACACATGCCAAGCCAGCAGCTGCTGACGGCGGAATTTGTAGAAGCCGATCCGGAAGACATGATTCTCCTTACAGAACGGCAGGATGTCTTTACCGATCTGGGATATATCTATTCGGTGGCCGGTCCAACGACACTCCGCGTCGAAGAAGTTCCCTGCGATTTAAAAACGAGTGATATTGCCGATTCGCTGCAGGATATCTGCCGCCTGCTCCATGAAAATGACGTGGCAGACAAGGCCGTGCTGCGTCACCGTTCTCTGGCATATTTATCCTGCCACGGGGCAGTCAAGGCAGGGGACCGGCTCAATATCAGGCAGATGAAGCAGCTCATAGAAGATTTATTCCATACGGAAAAGCCTTATGTATGCCCCCATGGACGGCCTATCATTGTGCGGTTTACGCCCGACGACCTGGCTAAATTATTCAAACGGACATGATGATGGGATTATATGTAGTGCCGTCCCTCAAGGCAAAAGGTACTCTCATCGGGGAAGCAGAGTCATGGGCTGCGTCTATAGGTGCTGTCTTTGTGCCACGACGCGGCCAGAGCGTAGAGCAGCTGCGACGGCGTTACGGGACGGAGCACCTGCTTATTTATACCAGCCGGGGCCCGGTCATTGAACGGGATGAAGGTAAACACTTTTTTAGTCTGAACATGGCCGAATTGCGGATCCAGCAGCTGCGCAAGGGAAAACCGGATCATTTGCTGGAGGCCTTTGGCGCTGACCGGCCTGTGTCAGTCCTGGATGCGACCTGTGGCTTTGGTGCCGATGCCATAGTGGCATCATTCGGGCTGCCGGCAGGCTCTGCTGTCACCGCATTAGAAACGGTGCCTCAGATGGCTGCTGTGACCGGATGGGGCTTTTCTCATTTCGTACATGAAACGTGCGATGTGACACAGGCATTGCGCCGTATTACGTTGTACAATCAAAATTATCGTACTTATCTGGCGAATTGTCAGAAACCATATGATATCATTTATTTTGATCCTATGTTCAGCCAGCCCGTACAGGCCAGTTGTCAGTTTCAGCCGGTCCGGGCTATCATGGACCATGAAGAACTGACAATGGAGTCACTGGAACGGGCGATGCATATATCGAAGCGGGTCGTGGTCAAAGGCCGGTACCTGCAGCCTCTCCTGCAGGTATTCCCATCGGCCCGGATTATGGGCGGCCGGTATAGCCGCGTCCGTTATGCAGTCTTAGAAGGGAAAATTCATGGATAAGATTATTGCAATAGCCGGCCCGACGGCGGTAGGTAAGACGGCTCTCAGTTTTTACCTGGCAGATCATTACCGTACAGAGCTCATTTCTGGGGATGCCTATCAGATATATAAGGGAATGGATATCGGTACGGCCAAACCGACGGCAGATGAATTGTCCCGGTTCCGTCATCATCTCATCGATATTGCCGGACCGGACGAACCCTATTCGGCGGCCCGTTTTTGTGACATGGCGGCAAAGGTCGCCCGCAGCCTGAATGAACGACATAAAGTCCCCATCCTGGTTGGCGGGACGGGCCTGTATGTACAGGCGTTGCTTGAAGGGTTTGATTTCGAAGGGTCGGCTGTTACGGAAGACGAACGGGAACGGGCCCGCAAACATATCCGGACAATGACAGAAGGAGAATTGCGGAGTTATATTGAAGAGCAGACCCGGTGGCAGCCACCTGACTGGCATGAACTGCTGGCGAATACACACCGCCTGGTGCGCCTGATGGTGGCGATCGATAAAGGAGAAGGCCCTGCTTTTGTACGGGCCGGTCACGGACATAAGGTGCAGTATGATGCCTATGTCATCGGGCTCAGCCTCCCCAGAGAGGTGTTATACGACCGCATCGAAAAACGGGTCGATATGATGCTGGATGCCGGCTGGCCTGAGGAAGTCGCGCGTCTGCTTCATGAAGGAGTTTCACCTCAATCGCAGGCTATGAAGGCCATTGGCTATGAAGAACTGGCATTGTACGTCCGGGGGAAAATCAGTCTGGCAGATGCTGCCGATGAAATCAAGAAACGCACGCGCCGCTTTGCCAAACGGCAGATTACTTGGTTTAAACGCATGCCGTACATACACTGGTACGCCAAAGAGGACTACGCCTCGGAAAACGAACTGGCGGCGACCGTTATCCGGGATACGGATAACTGGCTGTCTGATCATCCTATTGTATAAATTTCTTTATTTTTTCATTGCAGGAAAGGATTTGACATGTTGTCTTTCGATTTGGAAACGATACGTAAAGAAGCGATGGCCGCCTGTGCCACCCAGTTTGAACGCATCGATACGATTGCGCTCCACAATACACAGAAGGTACTCGATGCTTATAAAAAAGCACAGATTTCTTCATACCAGTTTGCCGGTACATCGGGATATGGATATAGCGATATGGGCCGGGAAAAGCTGGATGAAGTCTTTGCTACGGTCTTTAAGGCTGAAAAAGCACTGGTACGGCCTCACTTTGTTTCCGGTACGCATACACTGGCTACGGTTCTTTGTGCACTGCTCCAGAAGGGCGATCGCATGATTTCCCTCATCGGCGCGCCCTATGATACGATGCAGGGGGTTATCGGCTATGCCCGTTACACGCCTCATTCTCTCAAAGAAAAAGGCGTATTATATGAAGAAGTGCCGCTGAAGCAGAATGCGTATGATCTGGAAGGCATCCGGACAGCCTGTCAGGAAAAACAACCGCGGCTGGTCCTCATCCAGCGTTCACGGGGATACAGCTCCCGGGCTACCTTGACGATTCCCGATATCCGGACCATTATCAAGACGGTAAAGGCGGTCAGTCCCGATACTATCTGTTTTGTCGATAATTGTTACGGTGAATTTGCCGCGGAAGAAGAACCGATTGAAGCTGGCGCAGATATCATGGCCGGTTCTCTTATCAAAAATCCGGGCGGCGGTATTGCTCCGACAGGCGGATATATTGCAGGCCGGGCTGATCTTGTCGATGCTGCTGCCGATTATCTGACCGCTCCCGGTCTGGGAGGAGAACTCGGTTCCTATGCCTATGGGTACCGTTTATTTTTCCAGGGCTTCTTTATGGCTCCCCATGTGACGGCCCAGGCTATAAAAGGCGCAGTCTTTGCAGCGGCTGTCTTTGACCGTATCGGGTTCCATGTATCGCCGGCTTTTGATGAACCGCGGTCTGACCTGATTCAGACTATTTATCTGGAAAATGAAAAAAACATGTGCCTTTTTGCCCAGGGAATCCAGACGTTCTCGCCGGTCGATGCCCATGTTACGCCTATCCCCGACGATATGCCCGGGTATGCGGATAAAATCATTATGGCAGCGGGCGATTTCGTACAGGGGTCATCAATTGAATTGTCAGCCGATGGTCCTATCCGTGAACCGTATATGATTTATCTGCAGGGAGGTATCGTATTTGAACACAATGTCCTGGCTGTCCTGAGCGCCGCCAGATATATTCTGGAAAATAAATAGGAGAACGGAAGTATGATAAAAGAAGTTCTTATCGTCGAAGGACGCAGCGATGTAGCACGTATCCGTGCCAGTCATATTGATGCCGATATGATTACTACCGATGGTTTTTCCCTGCGCCCTGATACGCTGCGGCAGATTGCCTGTGCATACGAAAAGCGGGGAATCATCATCCTAACCGATCCGGATCAGGCCGGGGAACGGATCCGCCGCTATCTGAGTCAGCGGTTCCCCAAGGCAAAACACGCATTCATCCCGCGGAAAGACGCTATCGCCAATGACGACCTGGGAGTCGAACAGGCATCTCCTGAGGCCATCCGTCTGGCTCTTTCCAAAACACGATGTGCCACCTTTACGCCGGAAAACATCTTTACTATGGCAGATATCATGGCAGCGGGCCTCAATGGCAGACCTGATGCGGCAGAACGCCGGGCAGCTGTGGGTGCTGTCCTGGGAATAGGGTACGGTAATGCCAAGCAGTTTTTGCGGCGTCTGAATCACTACGGTGTCAGCCGGGAAGAATGGTTCGATGCCCTGCAGCAGATAGAAGAGGAGACAGAACATGAAAGACGTTGATTTAGCCAAACCGGAAGTCGTCCATTATATTGTCAAGCGGTTCGGCCTCCATATGAGTAAAAAACTGGGACAGAACTTTCTCATCCGTCATAGTGTCGTCGCCGATATTGCCAATGCGGCCGGCTTAGAACCGGGAAGCCCCGTACTGGAAATCGGCCCCGGCATCGGGACGCTGACGCAGGCTCTGGCCGAAACGGGAGCCGCTGTCACGGCAGTGGAACTGGATACGCGCCTTTTGCCCGTACTGGACAAAACGCTGGAGCACTATCCCAATGTCCGCATTGTCCATGGGGATATCATGAAAATTGATATAGAAGAAACGATGGGACACAGACCTTTTACCGTCTGTGCTAATCTGCCGTACTATATTACGACGCCGATCATCATGAAACTGCTGGAACAGAAACTGCCCATCGAACGGATTGTCGTCATGGTGCAGAAGGAAGTAGCGGAACGGATGACGGCCCGGCCAGGAAGTAAAATTTACGGAGCCCTTTCTGTATCGGTCCAGTATTATACGGAACCGGAAATTCTCTTTGAAATCCCGCCGCGGGCATTCATGCCGGCACCGGAAGTCACATCGGCAGTCGTCACCATGGACGTGCGCAAGCAGCCACCGGTGACAGTGCTGGAAGAAAAGCGTTTCTTTCAGGTCGTCAAAGCCGCCTTTTCCCAGCGCCGCAAGACCTTTTCCAATACGCTTAAAGGCGCCGGTGTCAGCAAGGACGATATCCAGCAGATCCTTGCAGCAAGCGGAATCGATGGCAGCCGCCGGGGAGAAACATTTTCCCTCGATGAATTTGCCGCTGTTTCCGATGCCTGGACACGGCTGATACAAAAGCAGGACGTATCCTGTCAATGAACCCTTGTATCATCTGGTAAAATGATGAAAAATGGACTATAATGAAGCTTTGAACAGGATGTATGAAGGAGGGCGTGAATATTGCGCAGTATGACCGGATTTGGTACTGGTACGGCCAGCGACGGGCGGATATCAGTCACCATTGAAATGAGAGCCGTGAATCAGCGGTTCCTGGAATTAAATATACGGATGCCCCATGCCTATCTGGCACTGGAAGACACCATCCGCAACGGCATTAAAGAACAGCTGCACCGCGGCAAGGTCGATGTCTTTGTAACCGTTCAGGATCTGGCGCCGGAAATGCCACGGGTACAGATCGATTACGCATCACTGACAGCCTGCCGGGACGCTCTGACAGAGGCCAAGAATAAGCTGTTTGACGGGGCGCCTGTTACACTTTCCGATATTATATCCCTGAATACGGATTGGTTCAGCCAGGAACCTCCCATTATCGATGCCGATGCCTGCCGTCCCGTATTCTGTCAGAGTCTGGACCAGGCCCTGCAGGGAATGACGACCATGCGGGAACGGGAAGGGGCCAATATACAGGCAGATCTTCTGCGGCGGACCGATACGATGTCTGATATTATCGAATCCATTGCGGAACGCAGACCGCAGATCATTCAGCTTTATGAAGAACGATTACAAAAAAAGATGACTGCCATACTGGAGAAGCTGCAGGTCCAGCCGGAGAAGGACCGGCTGTTGCAGGAAGTAGCTGTGTATGCGGATAAAGTGGATTTTACAGAAGAAGTTGTCCGCTTCCGCAGTCATGTGTTACAATTAAAAGGACTTCTGGAAGCCAGTGGCGATACAGGACGCAAACTCGATTTCCTGATTCAGGAAATGAACAGGGAAACGAACACCATCGGCTCCAAGGCTCAGGACTTGCAGGTAACGGAACAGGTACTGCGCCTGAAGAATGAAATTGAAAAGATTCGAGAACAAGTGCAGAATATTGAATGATGGAGACGAGATGAATTTCAATTTATTGAATATAGGCTTTGGCAACATGGTAATGGGAAATAAGGTTGTGGCGATTATCAGTCCCGAATCGGCTCCGATTAAACGGCTGGTTCAGGAAGCCAGGGAAGGGAATTCTCTGATTGACGCCACCTTCGGCCGTAAGACCCGGTCTGTACTGATGATGGACAATGGACAAGTCATACTGTCTGCATTGCAGCCGGAAACGATTTCCCACCGTATACTCCACGTTGGCGAAGACGAGGCTGATGATACAGAGCCTGAAGAATGAGAAAGGAAGTAATGAACATGAAAGATCCGGGCTTGCTCATTGTTGTTTCGGGCCCATCCGGAGCCGGTAAAGGCACCATCTGTGATGCCCTGCGCAAGCGGTTCCCCAATATCAATTATTCTATTTCTATGACGACCCGCAGTCCCCGGCCGGGCGAGCAGGACGGCATCAATTATTTCTTTTCCGATAATGCCCATTTTGAAGAACTGCTGGCACAGGATGCGTTCCTGGAACATGCCAAAGTGTATGACCATTATTATGGTACGCCGAAAGACTATGTATTCCGCATGTTGAACGAAGGAAAGCATGTCATGCTGGAAATTGATATCCAGGGGGCTATGCAGGTCAAACAGAAGTATCCCCAGGGGGTATTCATTTATATCGTGCCGCCCAGCATGGACGTACTGGCCCGGCGCCTCAGGGACAGGAAGACCGATACGGAAGAGGTCATTGCCGGGCGCCTTTCCAAGGCCAGTGATGAGTTGCAGTGGATAGAACAGTATGACTATCTCATTGTCAATGACGACCTGGCTTCTTCCATAGATGAAGCGGCCGCTATTCTTACGGCAGAAGAAATGAAGACATCACGCAATACCTGTAAGATTGCTGCTATTAGAGATTTGTACAAGAAATAGGAGAGATGCATCATGTTAATTAAACCGACACTGGAATCGTTGATGAAACGGGTAGATAGCAAGTACACACTGGTTACACTGGCGGCAAAACGGGCCCGCCAGCTTACCGATGGCGACAAGCCCCTTGTCGATGTAGACACGACAAAAGTCGTATCCATCGCTATGGAAGAAATCGACCAGGGTAAGATTACCTATGAAGCTCCCAAGGCCGGCATAAAATAAGGAGGCATCCTATGCTGTTGGAAAATAAACACGTCGTACTGGGCATCTGTGGCGGTATAGCAGCTTTTAAGGCGGCCCACATCGCCAGCCTGCTGCGCCAGCGCGGTGCTGAAGTAAAATGCATCATGACAGAACATGCCACGAAACTGATTACCCCGCTGACCATGCGTGAAATCAGTGGCAACCCGGTAGCAGTGTCCATGTTTGACGATACACCGGAATTTAATGTGGAACATATTGCTTTGGCCCGCTGGGCCGATATCTTTGTCATCGCCCCGGCGACGGCCAATATTATCGGCAAAGTTGCCAGCGGCATAGCCGATGACATGTTATCGACAACAATCATGGCTACGAAAGCCCCGGTACTTTTTGCACCGGCTATGAACAGCAACATGTATCTGAATCCGGTCGTACAGGACAACATGGCTAAGTTGAAACGCTTTGGCTATGAAATCATGGAACCGGCCAGTGGACATCTCGCCTGTGGTATCATTGGCATCGGCAGGCTGCCGGAACCGGAAGAAATCGTGGATCGCATTGAACTGACCGTCTGTCGCACGAATACTCTGGTGGGTAAAAAAGTCATTGTCACTGCTGGCGGCACACGGGAACCGATTGATCCGGTACGGTTTATTGGCAATCACTCCAGTGGACGCATGGGATTTGCCTTGGCAAAAGCAGCCGTACTGGCCGGAGCCGATGTGACTCTTATTGCAGGATCCAATGATCATCTGAAAACGCCGCCCGGCGTCAGCCGACGCATCGATGTAGGCAGTACACGGGATATGAAAGCGGCTGTCGATGCCTATTACGATGACTGTGACCTGGTCATCAAGGCAGCTGCCGTAGCCGATTACCGGTCAGCAGCCCCGGCTAAGAACAAAATCAAGAAAGATGATGACGTACTGAATCTGAAGCTGGAAAAGAACCCTGATATCCTTTATGGACTGGGACAGCGCAAAACGCATCAGGTACTCATTGGCTTTGCCGCAGAAACGACCAATGTCATCGAATACGGAACTGCCAAATTGAAAAAGAAACATCTCGATATGCTCGTTGCTAACGATGTCAGTGCCAAAGGCGCCGGATTCCAGGGAACGACCAATATCGGCACGCTGCTCTATGCAGACGGCCGTGTCGAAAAACTGGAAAAAATGAGCAAATTTGCCTTGGCTGAAATCATTGTAGACCGGGCTGCCAAAATCATAGCCGCTAAACAGGAATGTAACGGTTAGAAGTATATAAAGCAAAAACGAAAACAGGGACATCATATGAATTTATCAGGTATTCATGTGATGTCCCTGTTTTTATAGTTATATCAGGTGAGAGTCCGTGTTTTCATCAGCGCTTATACAGAATTCCACTTATCTTTATTGATGTCATCAACATATAATTCTTTTTTACGGATGTCTTTTCGCAAGGTCTTATAAAATGTAACCAGCAGAAGCACGATAACGGCAGAAAGTGGTATAGCCATAATCGTCGTAACGGACTGGATGGTAGTAAGAACATTGAGCCCGGGCACCATGTGTTCCAAAAACAGAATACCGACGGGCAAAAGCAGTACGAGAAATGCCCAGAATACTTTATACCAGCTTGCAGGTTCTTCATCATTTTTCAAATTCTTAGAAGTGAGTGTCGCAACGACCGTAGAAGCCGCTGTAGCACCGCAGGCCAGTGTGATGAAGACGACGGCCATGTACACGACGATTGCCAATGACGAAAGAGGCAATGTTTTGAGTACTGCCAGGACGGCCGCATTATTGCCACTGTCAATGACGAGCTGTGACAACGAGAGCACTCCTGTCAATTCCTGATGCATTCCGTAATTTCCCAGAATGGCAAAGGCAAGCCAGCAGGCCAGTGTCGTCCAGATGCAGCGGACGATTGCGATTTCCCGGAACGTGCGGCCATAGGAAACACGGGCCAGCCATAAGCCGTCAGAAATCGTACAGCCCAGATACCAGGCCCAGTAAAATACAGTCCACTGCTGGACAAACCCTGTCTGGGCAATGGCGTCGGTATTAAAACTCATGTGCACGAATTCCCGGATATTGGTCCCGACAGCCATAGTGAAATTGTTGAGAATAAATGAAGTAGGGCCGACGAGAAGAATAAAGATGAAGAATCCCAGTGCCAGTTTGACATTGAAGTCACTGATAATACTGATCCCTTTGGCAATACTCTTGGATGTGGAAAGTATGAAGAAGAGGCAGAAGATGAGGATAACGGCGATGCGCAGTGTAAAGGTGACTTCAAAACCCAGCAGGTATCTGGCCAGTTCTGCCAGAATCGATGTGCCCAACCCGACTGTGCAGACGAGGCCACCAATATATCCAAAAGCGACGAGCCCGTCGATAATTTTGCGGATGATACGGACTGGAAGACTATCGCCTTTTAATACGGATTTGCATAAATCAGACAAATTGAGTGAGTCTACTTTTTTATTCCAGAACATGTAACCGAGTGCCAGTGAGACGGGAAGATAAATGGCCCATGCGGAAAATCCCCAGTGGAACATACCGTAAGCTGAAGCATATTCGTAGGCTTGTACTGAATCGGGAATGACTCCAAAAGGCGGAGTTTTGACATAATACATCCATTCGACCATACCAAAGATGAAAATACCGGCACCTGCAGCTGAACACATATTCATGGCTGCCCAGGAGAATGTCTTATAATGTGGCTTGGCACCATTTCCACCGAGGCGGATATCTCCGTATTTGGAAAACATGATGAAGATGGCAAAGACGGCGCTTAAGAAGGCAATGAGCATGAGTGCCCAGGGAAAGTCTATGGTCATAATATTATAGAAAATACTGATGACATATGCTGTTCCTTCCGGTGCCAGAACCATTGGTATGACCAGAGCAAACAACAAGCCGACGGCTAACAGTGCGATGGGCAGATTGATGTTTTTTAGCATAGGTATCACCGCCTTATCTTACGGTATCAAATACGGATAACGCCTGTTTGAAATCAGCAATCAGGTCTTCTGTTGATTCTATGCCCGATGAAATACGGATCAGACCTTCTTCCATACCCATATCTCGAAGCTGCTGCGGGGTAAAGTCAAAGCGGAATGCCGTAGCAGGATGGGCGATGGTCGTCCGATAGCCGCCCAGTGTTCCCAGATATTTGACTACTTTCAAGCGGTGCATGAATTCATTGACTTTCTGCCGGTCATCTTCCACTCGGAAACTGAGCATGGCACCGCAGCCATGGGGCAGTAATGTTTCAGCCAACTTATGCTGAGGGTGGTTGGGAAGAGTCGGATAATTGACATAGCGGACATGCGGGTCGGCTTGCAGGGCTTCAGCCAGTGCCTGAGCATTGGCAAACTGGCGGGTGACACGCATTTCCATGGTGCGGATACTGCGAAGGAGAAGCCAGGAATTTTGTGGATCCAGACAGCCACCGAAGAGAAGATAGTCGGAATAGATTTTTTTCATCAATTTTTTGGGTCCGGTAATGCAGCCGGCCGTAATATCGCTGTGACCACCGAAGTATTTTGTCATGCTGTGTACGACAATATCGGCACCGTGCTCGAGAGGACAGATAGCAAATGGTGTCGTAAATGTGCTGTCAACGACGACAAGAGCCCCTGCTTTGTGGGCGATACGGGTAATGGCATCGATATCGATGATGCGGATCAGCGGATTGGTAATGATTTCTGTATAGATGAGACGCGTATTTTTCTGTATGGCCTGTTCTACGGCATCGGAATCGGTCAGGTCAACATAAGTCACCTCAACACCAAATTTTTTTACAATACGATCAAATAATTCAATCGTTTCCCCATAGATGGCATTGCTGGTGATAATATGGTCGCCAGCTTTGACTAGCGACAGGATGGTTGTTGAAATAGCAGCCATGCCGGATGAGCAGACCAGAGACTGTTCACCATGTTCAAGATACGATACGGCCTGGGCTACGCCGTCGCGGTTTGGATTGGCTGTGCGGCAATAATAATACTTTTCTCCTTTGTTAGCACGGTCGTAATCATCCATGTCCTGAATGATATTGGCCGTCGAAGGATAGATAGGCGGCGTTTCCGGATGTTCTACTGGTAATTGTGGTTCACTGCCGACGTACAGAATTTGAGTTTCTCTTGATACAGATGGGTTCATGATGGTATCCTCCTAAAAATAATAGTAGTACTTGCAAAACGATGTTTTTGCTATGAGTAGAGCATAAACCTTCTGGTAAGAAACAAGTCAAATCATTTTTTGTTGCAAAAAAAGAATAGGCTGAGGAAATTCTCAGCCTATTCTTGCAATTGTTTCATCGATAATATGCTTTTTAGCTCTTTTACAAAAGAAAATGTATGCATCAGGGAGAAGATATATCATACAACCTTATTCCTGCTATAAAGTTTGATTTTGTTCAGGAGAATATATTTGTACTTCGTACTGGGCATCCTCATATTCAACCAGATTATCTTCGAATTCCAGGGCCAGGGCAAGCTCCGGCCGATTCATATCAGAGAAAAAGTTATGCAGCAGTGTCGTATCCCAATGTTCTTTTAGAATCTGGGTGCGAAAACAGATGTATTCGCCGGCAGGCAGCTTTTTATATTCTGGAAGATACTGATCCGGGCGGTGTTTCAGATAAATAAAATACTGTGTAGGATGAAAACGGCTGGCGAACAAATCAGAAATAGAAAGAATATATCCATATTGTCTCCGGTAAGGTAAGTGATGGAGACGGGAAGAACCTTTGGCTTTCGCCAGGCGGATTTCCATATCGGCCAGGGCGTCTGTATCGTAGCAGGGTACCTGGATGATATGGCGTTCCGGCAGATGGAGATGATACAAAATGCTGGAATCATCTATTTTACTGAGATAGGTAAAATATTCGATGTACCATTCGATATCTTTGATGCGGTTCTGAATCTGTTCCAGTTCCTGATAGGATTTCTGCCATTCTTTTTCCAGGGCAGGCAGAAGGCCGGCAACGGTCCCTTTTTTGATGATTTGGCCGATATCGTTCAGATGCAGGCCTAATCCCTGAAGATATTTTACCCGGTCAATGATATGGAACTGATCAAATGAGTAATAGCGGTATCCCGTATGTGAATCTATTTTACGGGGTTGTAAAATACCGATTTTTTCATAATGCCGCAGGGTCTGTGTTGTCACTCCTAGTAGTTTTGCCGTTTCACCTATTGTATAATACGATTTCATAAGGAATGCCTCGATGATTTACTGCCCTATGCAGAATTTTTTATGCATTTATTATATCACACTCAGAGAGCTATATGGATGAATAGATAAGAGGCAGGTGTGTTTTGTGTTGGTAAACCCGGGACATCCGGGTGAACTTCAAGAACGGCACGGAAATCAGGGCATAGGCAGGAAAAAGGATTACGGCAGAGAATCTAAGTGGAAAAAGCAGGATTCCCTGTTGTATTTTTTCTGATACACGGAAAAGGCGAAATGAAAGATAGCAAAAAGAACCGGCCGGTTCTTGACGAAATCGGTGACTGATGATAATATAGTGCATATACACGATGAGAGGATAGAACATGAATCAAGAATGTAATGCCAATAAGAAATTTCATTTACGGCAATGTCATTGCTTCAATTTACGGCAAGTTACCTTGGCCGTTACGGCTTTATACGACAAGTATTTGCAAGAAGCAGGGATTACGGTGCAACAGTATTCTATTCTCTGGCATAGTAAAGAATTAGGCCCTTTATCAATTACAGAATTAGCCTTAACCATGAATTTGGACCGGACGACTCTTTCCCGGAATATTACGCTGCTTACGAAACGAGGATTGATGGAAACGCTCCCTTCTACAGGGCGGCGAAGACTCGTTCAACTGACAGCGCAGGGACAAGCCGTGTTTGCGCAGGCCTATGGATATTGGCAACAAGCGCAGCAGCAATTGGAATCCCGCTTAGGGAAAAAGAAAATGAGCCAATTAGAAGATTTATTAGCCCAGCTAATGGAATAGATATATTTTTTATTTTTCGTGTATATACACGATACAAGAAGAGAAGGAGAGATAAACATGGACACGGATAAATTAGGGCAGGTCATTTACGATAAGGCATTGGCCTGTGGCTTTGATGATTGTGGAATCATTCCGATAGATGATATGGATGGATTTCAACAGCGGTTACAAGAACGGGAAGAGAAAGTTCCGTCCAGCGCCTTTTTTTATCAGAGAATGGGAGATTTTGCGAATATTAAGAAACGGTTCCCTTGGGCTAAATCGGTAATCATTGGTACGTATTGGTTAGGCAAGTACCGCTTTCCCGCTTCGTTGCGGGGAAAATATGGTAAAGCTTTTTTCCTGTCACCCAGTAATGGTGTCTGTAAAGAGAGTCTCGCTGCGCGTAGAGACTTTGAAACGTGGTTTAAGGAGCAGGGAATCCGCTGTGAAGGAGGTAGTCAATTTGGACATCGCAGCATTGGTCCCTTGCGGTATGCGGCCATGATGGCGGGCCTGGGGATTATTCGTAAAAATAATTTTTTCTATACGAAAAAAGGCTCTTTTGTGGAGCTGGTGGGGTATGTGACAGACCAGAAGGCCTGGTGTCATCATGTACCGGATATACGGCCATGTGCCGAAAGCTGTCATTTATGTCAAGCGCATTGCCCCAGCGGAGCCCTGAAAGGACCGTTTACCATGAGCCCACTGGAATGCGTCTCTTTTATTACTACTTTTGCCAAAGGGGAACTCTCACCCGGGCTGGATGATAAGAACTGCGGCACCTGGATCTGTGGGTGTGACAGTTGTCAGGACATTTGTCCCTATAACCGGCAGCATGATTGGAATCAAGGCGACGCCTACCCCGGACTGGAAGAACTGGCTCCCCAGCTGCAACCAGAAAAATTACTGGCGCAATCAGAGACATTTATCCAAGAGAAGGTTATACCCTATACGGACTATCATATCGCTGCGGACGAAGCTAAAACACTAAAACGATGCGCCGCCCGTTCCCTGGGCAATCGGACGTGACAGGTTGAAAGGTGCTTTTTTGGCGTTGGTGTCAGTTATTCTCTGTATAATGACGGACAAAATCTCTGATTTCGTATTCTGATTGTACGGATTCTTCTAATTCAGGTAAACAGATACCGAAATTATGTGGCATCCCGGGATATATGCTTAGTGTAACATGCACGCCTGCATGGGCGGCTTTATGGGCAAATTCTTCATCTTCGCTGAGAAATATTTCATTGCCCCCGGTCTGGATGAGCATGGGTGGCAGACCGGCCAGATTACCGTTGATGGGGGAAAGGTGTGGATCATCTACTGAAAGGCTGCCGGCATAAGATGGTTTCAGTATTTCCGGATACAGTGGAGCAGTACGGCCTAAAATCTGATCTTTTTCTCTATTACTCGTTCGCGATGCCTGGCTGGTACCTAAATCCACCCAGGGAGACTGCAGAAGCAAAACACGGGGAAGACTAATATTGTGATCCCGAAGAAACATCACTGTTTCAATGGCCAGGTTGGCACCGGCAGAATCGCCAATAAGGATGATGTCCTTTGCATCTGTCCCCTGTTCTAAAATATAATTATAAACAGCAAGAGCATCCTCTAATGCAGCCGGATATACATAAGTTGGTGCCAGCCGGTAATTTACACAATAAGCAACTTTGGCATTAACAAGGGATGCTTGCAGAATCGCGCTGACTCGCCACTTATCGTGCATGGCACCGGTATAACCGCCACCATGGAACTGCAGCAGAACGAGATTGGACCGGGATGTTGTACGGAATTCTTCAACTACGATATCGTTAATCGTACGTTCCGACTTTTCCCATCCTGTAGGGATGGTCAAGTGGTAATCTTTTTCCCCGGCCCGCATCCGCTTTACTTCAGCTGTGATATAATTTTGTAATTCCCGGCCTTTTAGTTTCAACCCATGTCCGGGAATTAATTGGGTCACCATATCAGTATTCATAGTAATCCCTCCTGACAATATCTATGTCTATCATACTATTAAATGTAATGAAATAAAAGATAGAAACAAAGAATACAGAAGAATGGGATAAAAGTAACTCCGTATTCCGGACATAGAAAAAGCGCACCCATAAGCTTCGTTAATGGCTTATGAGTGCGCTTTTTATCTGGCGGAGCGGGTGGGATTCGAACCCACGAGACCTTTCGGCCTAACTGATTTCGAGTCAGCCCCGTTATGACCACTTCGATACCGCTCCATGTAATACTTAACATGCAATACTAATGTAGTATAACATGAATTATTTATATCGTCAAGTTTATTTTATGGTCTGCATATTTTCATTATGCTTTTGTCATGGTATAATAAGCCTATACTATGTAGTTTTTAAAGGAACATCAATGTACATGACTGAGAACATACCTGACAATACACCACGTACTTCACGCAACCAGAATATACGCTTTATTGCACAATGCCTGCTCTTGTATGCCGCCTGTTTCCTTTTGTATTATGGCACATCGACAGGGCAGGATATCCATGATGTGAGCCTGGCTACGAGACAGCTGATACCTCCGATGCTGCTGTTTTATGTCGTACAGCAGATCAGCGGCAAGACCCTTCTTTCCCGGCTCTGGCTGACACAATTCCTTACGGGCATGAGCTGGGCCCTGACTACGCCACTGCTGATGTATCTCCAGCGTGAGGGTGCTCCCAGACTGGATCCCATGGCGGATATATTGTTTGGCTGCTATGCTGCACTGTTTCTGATGTCAGCGCAGCAGCTGACTGCCGGACGCAGGCATTGCCGTCTTTTTCAGTCCTGCACGACCATATTATCACAACTCCTGATGTTTATTCCCTTATGTCAGGTCATACATTTTTCCCTCTATGGGACTTGTATAACCGAACAGGCAATCCTTACATTACGTACTGAATCATTGGGAGCGTATGTACAACAAGTATGTACGGATTTAGGATGGCCTATGGTCGTGGGGATAGTCGTCTTTTACTATTTCCTGGGATATTTTATTTTTAAGTTTAATGCAAAGATTTTTATTTCTCTTCCGACACTCAAGCGAAATGCCAGTGTTCTGATTTTCTTCCTTACCTTTGTGATACTGGCCATATATCTGCCAAAAAGCCTGATTCCCCAGACCTATTTTTTCCGTGCCTGGCATCAGACGACCAAGGTGATGGAACAGCAGATACCGGATGGAATGGATAAGTAAGAACAGGTATCGTGACGGCACCGTATGTACAGTACAATCGGTGTTTCCCTTCTGGCTGACAGGATATGGGCAATCCTGCCGGTCAGAAGGGCGTTTTTTAATTATATAATTAATATAGTTTTTAAAGAATCGAGCGCGAATCGTTCTGGTTCAAGAAGGGGTGGGGAAGGTGTATTCATTGGAATCACATGCCAGAGGGTATCTTATTTTTTCTATGTTTGCCTTTGGGACAGTGGGATTGTTCGTTCATTATATTCCCCTGCCATCCAGCATTATAGCACTCAGCCGGGCTTCATTAGGGGCGGCGTTCTTATTTTTATTGGTCCGGTTCCGTCATATGCCCATGTCAAAGGAGCAGATCCGCGATAACCTGAAATTGCTGATTATTTCCGGCATTTGTATCGGTATTAACTGGATTTTACTATTTGAGGCGTTCCGTCACACGACGTTGGCCATTGCCTCTATCTGCTATTATATGGCACCGGTATTCGTGATTCTCGTATCTCCTGTGCTGCTACACGAAACCCTTACGGCACGAAAGGTTGTTTGTGTGCTGCTGGCCCTTCTGGGGATGATGTTCGTCAGCGGTATTTTTGAAAACGGGTTATCGGACATTACGGACTTGTCAGGAGTCTTTTTTGCGCTTGGTGCAGCGGTATTTTATGCTTCTGTTATCGTGTGCAATAAGAAATTTTCTCCTATTTCGGCTTATGATAAAACCATTATCCAGCTGGCTGCAGCTGCCGTAGTCCTGCTGCCCTATACGCTTATTACGGAAAACTGGTCTGCCTTGTCCTGTACGCCTTTCCAGTTATTCCTGCTTCTCGTACTGAGTCTGTTTGTTACAGGCTTTGCCTACTCCTTATTTTTTGGCGCTATGGGATATTTAAAAGCACAGACCGTAGCTATCCTGACCTATATTGACCCGATTGTCGCTGTATTTCTGTCGGCCTTGTTTTTACAGGAACCGCTGGCTGTCAGCACGATAATTGGTGCTGTCCTCATTCTGGGATCTACCCTTATCAGTGAGCTCAGAGCCTGAATCAGGGTATAAAAAGAGAGGCAGTCACATCACGTTTGATGTGACTGCCTCTCTTTTGAGTTTGATAGTTGACGTAAATGTTTTTTATTTAAGGCATCTGCAAATTATGCATTTTCCTTTGCCGTGCTCATAACTGGTGCGTCTTCGAAAGAATCGGGATCTGCATTCATAGCGTCGATACGGGCACGATAGGCTTTATCCTTGGCATAGCGGATGTTTTTGTAACGTCCTATGGTCAGGAAGGGAACGATGATGATGGCAATGGCCAGATAGCCGCAGTAGCCATAGCCGTATTTGATGATATTGGTCAGCCCCACGATGGAAACGGTCATGGACAAAGCAATGATGAAGAAGGTGACAATAGCAGAACGGATAACGGCACTCTTGCTGATTTTCTTCAGCATATGGATTTCAGAGAAACGGGCTGTAAAGCCAAAGACGGTTGTGACGCCCGTCGAAATCAGGCATAACATCAGGAAAATACTGTAAGCAATAGTCAGCCAGGTCATCCCCATGGATTTCAGGCTGGTCAGGGTCGGCAGTGGAGATTTACCATAGATGCCGGTCCAGCCTAAGAGCATGCATACGGCTAAGGTCAGGGCAATGGCGTTCATAGCGAACGAGAACCACATGGAGGTAGCACAATTTTTACGGGTAACTAACGGCATGCCGACGACAATCATGGTCGGAATGACGACGCACTGGAAACCAGAGTAGGTGAAGGCGTGCAGAATGGCTGTCGGCAATTTGGAAAAGCCGTTTACGGCGAAATCCTGTGCCATTGCCTGCGTGAAGAACATGGTTCCTTCTGCTGTGCCGCCCATATAGATACCGACGGAGAAGATGGCAATGACCATGGCCAGAATGGCAATGCCCATATACGTCGTAGCCCGGCGGACAAGACCGGCACCAAAAATAGTCAGGAAGAAAATAATTGTGCCGACGACGCCGATACCGGCATAATAGCTGATGCCCGTCTGTGCGGCCAGAGCAGAAGCGGCACCGGAAACGGTCGCGGAAACGGCCATGATGACCATGATATAGAAGAACGCTTCAAATAATACTTCGATGCCTTTGAAGGGGCTGTACAAATTCTGGAACAGCTGCTTATAACTGCGCAGGTGCCGGGAATTATACATATTCATGGCTTCTTTGATAGTCAGTGTGAAGAGCAGCATCGTAATGATAGCGGTAATCGGTCCGAGCCAGCCCAGGCTGACGAAGTAGACATTTTCCTGATTGCCTGTGGCGAAGCCGCCGCCGGCATGAGAACTGAATAATACGGCACCAACTGAAAAGCACAGGCTCAGCGATGCGGTTTTAATCGTGGATGGTGTTTGCATGATAATTCCCCCTAGTATAACAAATATCCCTCGTGAGAGAAACGAAAACGCCTTTCGTCTCTCTGCGTGTTTGCTAAGAGACGAAAGGCGTATATATCCTTCCGCGGTACCACTCTGCTTCGCCTGGCAATCAGGCGCCCTCTCGGATACGGCATTTTCGCGATATCCATGCTCTGTAACGGGAGTTCCCGTAGCGGCCTACTCGGTTCAGCCTTTCCGCTCGGCAATGAGTTCGACTTCTCGTCCGCACTGCCTCGCACCAGCCGGCAGCTCTCTGTAACGATTCAGGTAAGTGTACTAGTTTGCTTCATCGCGTTTGTGTGACGTTTGATGGTGCAATCATAGCACGCACATGGGAGACTGTCAAGGAAATCTACGAAAAAAATATTAAAAATTTTCAGGTAAACGTTTAAGTTTACAGGAAAAACGTTTTACTGATGAACGGTTTTTAAGATTTCCCCTATGAATTTAAACTATACGGATTGTGTATCCCGTACATGGGAACTAAATATAGTAGTAACCAGCCGTATGTTTTTAACATCAAGTCTATTTACAATGGACAAATGTACACAAAAAAATAATGTATACAAAAAATGTGAGTTCTTATATATTGACAGTACTCAAATATATAAAATATAATTGAAGCGTTGTTATTATACCAACATTACTTATACATATATAGTTTTAAGGAGGAATTATTCATGAAATTTGGTGTATTGAAAGACATTAAAGCCGATGAATACCGCGTCATTGCTACTCCGGCCGAAGTCGCCATGATTGCCCGTACCGGTGCGGAAGTATGGGTTCAGAAGGATGCTGGCAAGGGGGCTGGTTTTTCCGATGAAGCCTATGCCGCAGAAGGTGCCAAAATCGTCGATACGATGGAAGAAATTTATGCCAACTGTGATTTTGTGGCAAAAGTAAAAGAACTGGAAGAACGGGAATTTGACCTCATCCGGGAAAATCAGATTATCTTTACCTGCATTCATCCGGCAGCTCATCCGGCAGAAGTCGATGCCCTGCTGGCTCACAAAGCCGTGTCGTTTGCAGCAGAAGATTCCCATCGGTATGGTTCGCCAAACTGTGAAGCGGCTGGCAAAATCGGCGCTATGATGGGCCTGAACAGCCTCCTGTCCTGCAATGGCGGCAAAGGCAAATTTGTCAATGGCTTCGGCGGCGCTCCCGGCGTCCATGCGCTGGTTATCGGTGCCGGTACGGTAGGTCGTGCCTGTGTCGGCGTCCTGCAGCAGCTCGGTGCCCGGGTTACGGTCATGGATGTCAATATCGGCGTATTGCGCATGATTGGCCAGCAGTTCCATGAAAGCGTGGATACGATGATTTCCAATCACTATAACCTGACGAAAATCCTGCCGACGGTCGATGTCGTTTACAATTGTGTCCGTTGGCCGAAAGATGCGAAAGAATTCATGATCGACCGCAAGATGGTGGCTTCCATGGAAAAGGGCTCGGTCATCGTCGATATCAGCAATGACTATGGCGCTATCGAAACATTCCACGAAACGACCCATTCCCATCCGACCTATGTGGAAGAAGGCGTGGTGCACTACTGCGTCAGCAATATTCCGGCAGCCTGTGGCCAGTCTACTTCCATTGCATACGCCGCTTCCGTTCTGCCTCATTTCCTGAGCATCATCAAAAACGGAGTAGCCGCTGCCTGTGCCAAAGATGGCTTCCTGCGCCGTTCCATGGTGACCTATAAAGGATATCTGACACACGAAGAAACGAGTGCCATTCAGGACAAACCCTGGATCCAGCCAGAAGTCATCCTCGGCATCAAAGATCAGGCTCTGGACCCGGCTCCGGCAGCGACCGTTTCTAAATCGACCAATTTCATTAAATTATAATTATGCAATCACACGTCATGACAGGGGGATACGTTTGTGACCGTTACTAATTTTCTGATTGATTTTTTTATAGCCTCTGTGTTTATTCTCATCGGGCAGCTGCTTCGTGCCAAAGTGGGATTCATCCAGAGATTTTTCATGCCGTCTGCCATGGTGGCAGGCATTCTGGCACTGGCTGTCCGGTATACGGGAATCCTGCCGTTTTCCAAGGGGATTGGCAGTTATCCCGGCACGCTGATCATTCTCATTTTTGCAGCTATCGGCCTTCAGGGATTTACGATCCGTAAAAATGACATGAAAAAGGAAGTCGCCCGCCTTGGTTCTTATTTTTGTTACAAGACACTGGCCCAGGCAATCCAGTTCAGCCTTCCTGTTATTTTTTCTATTCTTGTCATTTCCCAGTTATTTCCCGATATTAACTATGCCTTCGGGCTCCTGCTGGCATCGGGATTTTCCGGTGGCCATGGCACGGCAGCTGCTGTCGGTTCTTCCCTGGCACAGCTGGGATTTGAAGATGCCAAAGACATTGGCATGACCTGCGCTACCGTAGGGCTGCTGGCCGGCATCTTCGGCGGCCTTATCTATACGAAAATGGCAGCCCGCAGAGGATATACGGCGTATATCAAGGATTTCTCTTACATTTCCGGCGATTTGCGAACCGGCCTGATTTCCAAGGAAAACCGTCAGTCCATGGGGGATGAAACTATTTCCTCCACGACACTGGACACGCTGGCTTTCCATCTGTCTCTGCTGCTGACCTGCTCTGGCGCCGGGTGGTTCATCATGGATTTCATCTATAAAAGCACTGGTCTGGACCTGCCGAGCTACTTGTTCGCCTTCCTACTCGGGGTCGGGCTGTTCCTCATCCTGAAACGGACGCCGGCTTACGATTACATTGACAACCGGGTAATCAGCCGCATTTCCTGCACGGCTACGGACTATCTTGTCTTTTTCGGCATCGCCTCCATCAAGATCCCTGTCGTCATCGAGTACGCTGTTCCGCTGCTCATGCTGCTCATTGTGGGCATGATCATCGTTACGTATATGCTCTGGACCGTCGGCCCGCAGATGAATAACGAAAGCTGGTTTGAACGGTCTCTCTTCGTGTACGGCTATTCGACGGGCGTCTTTGCCATCGGGTTCGTCCTGCTGCGTATCGTCGATCCCGACAACAAGTCCAAAACGCTGAATGATACGGCCATTGTCGGTTCTCTCAATACGCCGTTTGAAATGTTTGCCTGGTCGTTTGGTCCCATCATGCTCATGCAGGGACAGCACTGGCTCTTTGCCGGCCTCTATCTTGCCCTGACGATTGCCTGCTTTGTCGTCTGCAAGGCCTGTGGCTGGTGGTGGGGTGGCACGGACAAGCATCGTCCCGGCCTCGGCACACCGGAAGCGGAACAGGCCGCTGTACTGGAATCATCGGGAACAAAATAATACGAATGAAGGTTGAAAGAAGATGTTGTTCTGCGCTGCAGAGGCGCGGGACGGCATCTTTTTTTTATGCATTTTGAGTATAGAAAATCTGTTGTATAACCTTAATTTTGTAATGGAAATATTTTTTGTTTTTTAAGCAGGACGAGCTACTTTTGAGCGGTTTAAAATTTTAATATCAATCCGAAAAATTTAATACCCGCTATAGGGAAAACTCTATGCAGAAGGAGTATTGGCCTTTTTTATTGTTTTATTTTATAATGCATAGCGGACAGGGGAACTACCCTGAAAAGCGCATAGAATACGCTATTATCAGCAATTTTCCGCGCCGTTTCACTCGCTTGTGAAGAATAGGAGAATCCGCGTATGTATATCATGGGAATGGAAAAAATTTTAAGCCGCAATTACGCAATCTGGAAAAAATCCGAAAAAAATAAAGATGATGACAAAACGAATCGCCGTGGCCCCCGTAAAGGACTGCCTGTGGGACTGATGCTGGATTGCCTGCCGGCCATGGGCTGAAAATTTATCTGTCTGTACCAGAATGAAAGCACTGCAGAAAAGAAAAATCCCGTCTTTCTGCCGTGCTTTCTTTTTGCTATAATAAAACAACAACGGCATTATTTCAGGATACAGGGTCTGATCGGGAAAGGAGACGTTATGGACCACAAACAACGAACAAAAAGGCACGAACATAAAAAAAGGCAGCTCGATATGCTGCATGGTTCTCTGTGGAATAAACTGATTATTTTTGCCCTGCCCCTTGCGCTGACCGGGGTGCTCCAGCAATTGTTCAATGCAGCTGATGTGGCTGTTCTGGGACAATTTGTAGGAACCCATGCCATGGCAGCCGTCGGCAATAATACGCCGGTTATTTCCCTTTTTGTCACGCTGTTCCTTGGATTATCCCTGGGAGCCAATGTCGTCATTGCCCGCTATCTGGGGGCACGCTGTCCGGAGCAGGCCAGCGAGGCCGTTCATACTACGTTTGTGCTGGCTCTGCTGGCTGGCATATTGCTCATGATCCTGGGAGAGATAACGGCGGGAATCATATTGTCCCATCTCGGTGTTCCTGATGCAGTCATGCCGGCGGCAGAACTGTATTTGCGGATCTATATGCTGGGACTGCCTTTCATCAGCTTTTATAATTTCCAGGCAGCTATTTTCCGCAGCCGGGGAGATACACGTACTCCGCTCATAGCGCTGGCTGTGGCCAGCGGCCTGAATATTGTGCTCAATCTGTTATTTACAGGCCTCTTTCACGGCGGGGTAGCCGGAGTGGCCATCGCTACGGTCCTCTCCTATGGTGTGGGGGCAGCTATTCTGTTCGTTTCTTTATTGCACAGCGGCGATGTTCTGGAACTGCATCTGCATGCTCTGTCTCTGCGGCGGGTGTATCTGGATCCGATTCTGCGGATCGGTCTGCCCGCCGGCCTGCAGGGAATGGTGTTCTGTATTTCCAATATCATCATCCAGTCGGCAATCAACAGCCTCGGCGCCGATGCTATGGCTGCTTCTGCCGCAGCCTTTACCATTGAAATCAACGTATATTGCATTATCAACTCATTCGGACAGGCGGCGACGACCTTTGTCAGCCAGAATTACGGTGCCCGCAATATCCGGCGCTGCCGGAGTGTCATGTGGTGGTGCCTCGGCCTCAATGCCTTTTTCATGGGACTGATGGCCTTATTCATTTACTGGCAGGCTATTCCTATGCTCGGCTTTTTCAGCAGCGATCCTCTGGTCATTGAGTTGGGGAATACCCGTATTATGTATGTCGTGTATACCCAGTTTATCAATATTCTCATAGAAATTTTGTCCGGGGCCATGAGAGGATATGGTTTTTCCCTCCCGCCGGCCATCCTGACCCTCATTGGCATCTGCGGCGTGCGCATTGCCTGGGTGTATGCCGTTTTTCCCTCGTCCCATACCTTTGCTACGCTCATGGCAAGTTATCCCGTCAGCTGGATCGTGACGGCTGTACTGCTTGGCATATTATACTACCGGTATGTGCATCGTCTGCCACATACGGCATAAAAAATGAAAAGAAAACCGGGCCGGCCTGTGAGTAGGGAACCATTCACAGGCCGGTCCGGTTTATGTATTGTGCGGACAGACATATCATTTATATTCCATACCGTCCGGCCCCATTGCCGTCTCAGGCAGATTACCGGCGTGGCGGTGGAGGACGGTGTCCACGTGGCGGTGGCGGGGGAGGCCCCGGGCGGTGGTGATGATGGTGACCGTAGTATCCCCACCCATATGGCCATGGATCATAGGCCCACATCGTATCAAAATACAATTCATTCAGGTATGCGGCATAGGCCATGCGTTCCAGATCTTCTTTCGTTACGACACGGATTTCCCGTACTACCGTGCCTTTCTGGTCTCCGACCGTATAGTCTGCCATGATGTCGGCTTTGCCTGTTGAAACCGTTTCGATGACGCGTGAATCGGTTACTCTGGCAATGGTATCATTCAGACTCCTGGCAGTCAGCGTATAGGGGACATTTCCCGGGATCTGCATACGGACGACACCCTTGCTGCCCAGAGCCAGATAGCGGGGATATACGATAAGACGGCTCTTTTTCAGCAGCTTTTCGGCACTGCCATAAATCATGCCGGGCTGGCTGCCATCTACCCGCCAGACAGACGACTGGTCTTTGGCAACCAGATAGTCACCAGTCAGTTCCTGTGTATCCGTGCGATACGCCCGGACATGGCGGAAATAGTTATCTGTCAGCTCTTTATCTATACGCAGATAGTAACTGCTTTGCTTGCTGTCAAGGCCGGTCAGGGCCGGGTTCAGGCTGTTGATCAGCGTCGTCGCCCGGTCATAGGTCTTGCCGCTGGTGAGATAATATTTCTTTATGAGTTCCGGGCTGCGTCCGGCCAGCGGGTCAACGGCTGTACGGGTATCCGCTGCCACGGCGGTTCCTTTGTCTGCCACAGTGGATGCTGCAGCAGGTGTAGCAGTGACTGCTGCCGGTGATGCCATCACGACACCACTGCATCCTGCCAGCAAAGAGAGCCAGAAGACTGTACGGCAGATAAGCTTTTTCGGTTTCATGGAGAATATACCTCCTTTTATCAAAAACATTTCACACCCCCTATTATAAAGGGATATGGCTTTTCTGTCACACCTATTGGGCGAAATGTCATAGAACTGATACAATTTTTCCCCTTATGGGAGATGAATACAGAAAAATAGGGATGAATGTGGTAAAATGTAATCAATGCGAATACGATAAAGGAGTGTTACGTAGTGATACATCTTACGAAACGTCTGCAGGCAGCTGCCGGACTGGTTCCCAAAGGAGCCCGCATTGCCGATATCGGTACCGATCATGCCTATCTGCCGGTTGCCCTTTGTGCCAGCGGATGGTGTCCGTCGGCCATTGCTGCCGATATTGCTGAAGGCCCCCTCAGCGCGGCCCGTTCCCATGTGCAGGGGGCAGGACTGGCATCCTGCATCGAATGCCGTCAGAGTGACGGCCTGCTGCGCATCCGGCCCGGGGAAGCCGATGGTGCCGTTTTCTGCGGTATGGGCGGCCCCCTCATAGAACATCTGCTGGAACAGTCACCGGACGTGGTCCGGTCATTTTCTTTCCTCATCCTGCAGCCCCAGAGCCAGGCATCCCGGCTGCGGCAGTACCTGTACAGCCACGGCTGGCATATTACAGCTGAACGGCTCATACAGGAGGACGGCCGGCTGTATGAAATGATGAAAGCGGAACCGGGCAGAGGAGAAATCCAAGAGGAATGGATGTATGATGTCGGACCGTGCAACTGGCAAAGCAAAGATCCGCTCCTTCCGCTATTGATCCGCCAGATCATCGAAAAAGACAGGACTATCTGTCAGGGGCTTCAAAAGAGCCAGCAGGACCAGAACAGCAGGCAGGAAACGCTCCGGGCACATATTCAGACAATGGAGGCGCTCTTATGTCGATACAACTCAGTAAAATAATCAACATCATGGAATCCTTTGCTCCGCCGTATCTGGCAGAGAAATGGGATAATCCGGGACTGCTCATCGGAAGTCCCCGGGAAGAAATCCAAAGCGCAGTGGTGACACTGGACGTGACCATGGATACGGTGGATTATGCCATAAAAAATAAAGTAAATCTGATCATCAGCCATCATCCGGTTATTTTTCAGAAATTGTCATCCCTGCGCACGGACACTTATGACGGGCTCATGTATGAGAAACTGCTGAGCCATCATATTTCCGTCTACAGCGCTCATACGAACTGGGACAGTGCCGAACACGGCGTCAATGATATCCTGGCACGAAAAATCGGACTGACGGACATACAGGGCCTCGTTCCCGTTCATACAGATCCGTTGTATAAGTTTGCTGTATATGTTCCCGAAAGCTACGCCGAAGCCGTGCGCAAAGCTCTGGGGGACGCCGGGGCCGGATTTATCGGAAATTACAGCCATTGTATGTTCAGTACAGATGGGGAAGGTCAGTTCAAGCCCCTGGCCGGGACCCATCCCTTTATTGGTAATATAGGAAAACTGGAACAGACGAAGGAAATCCGGATTGAAACGATTATTCCTGCCAGCCGGCTGAATCTCCTTTTATCTGCCGTGCGGATGGCCCATCCCTATGAAGAACCGGCTTTTGATATCTATCCTCTGGTCAATAAAGGGAAATCCTGTTATATCGGGCGGATCGGAAAACTGGCCCAACCGGAACCGGCACGCATGGTGCTGCGGAAAATCAAACGGGCCCTGGGAATCCAGATTCTTACCTATGCCGGTCCGGAGGATATAGTCGTAGAAAAAGTAGCCCTTTGCGGCGGTGCCGGTGCCTCTTTTATCGGGGAAGCCGCTGCTGCGGGAGCCCAGTTGTACCTGACCGGCGACGTAAAATACCATGAAGCACAGGACGCCGTGAAGCGCGGGATGGTCATTGCCGACGGCGGCCACTATGGCACGGAAGTCATTTCTGTGCCGGTCCTGGCCCAGCGCCTGCAGAATGCCGCAAAAGAACGGGGCTGGCAGGTGGCTTTCCTGACGGATCCGACGACGAAAGATATTTTTGGCCATTGTTGAGAGAGGAGTAATGAAAGCATGAAACGAGAAGAAAGTCTGCATCAGTTCTTGACAGAACCCATCTATTGTATTTTAGGTGAAGCATTGTGCCTGGGCCGGGGAAATATAGAAACGGCACGGCAGGTCATCGATGCCGGTGTCAAAGTAATCCAATACCGGGAAAAGCATAAGTCCTGGCGGGAAAAGTATGCAGAAGCCAGCCAGATTGCAGCCATGTGCCATGACGCTGGCGTGACGTTCATCATGAACGATTCGGTCGATCTGGCTATCGCCTGCGGTGCCGACGGCATACATGTCGGTCAGGACGATGCGCCCTATTCCTTCGTACGCAAGATGGCTGGCCCCGATGTCCTTATCGGCGTTTCCACCAATACGATCGATGAAATCAAGGGCGCTATTGCCGACGGGGCAGATTATGTCGGATTCGGACCGATGTATCCGACCCAGTCGAAAAAGGATGCCAACGAGGTAGTCAGTGCCGAAGCCATCCGCTATGCTCTCTCTCAGAAAGACATGCCCCTGACCTGTATCGGCGGCGTGGGTCCGGCCAATATGGCCCGCCTCTATAAAGAAGGATTCCGTTCCTTTGCCATGATCAGCGCCATTATTTCACAGCCTGACATCGGTGCGGCCGTCCGCCATATGAGAGATATCCTTTCCAAAGCAGCACAGGACGCATAAGGGCGATAAATTAATATATATCTGTATGTAATAGACAAAAAGGCGTTATCCTCATGGGGATGGCGCCTTTTTTTCCGTTAGAACAGGAACAATGTCCGTTTGTTACAGAATTTTGTAAACAAGAATAAAAAGAGATTGACAACGTATATTAATGCAATTATAATAGGAACAGTGTTTATTTTTACTATTCTATTGCCTCTTTTGAAGGAGTGTTTGGCATGAAGTTTGATTTTCAGTTAATTCTGGACTCCATACCCCTGCTGCTGCAGGGCGCGGCTGTTACGATTGAAATTACGGCTATGGCAGTCGGCATCGGCCTGGTATTGGGCCTCATTACCAGTATCTGCCGCCTTTCCCATATGAAAGCCTTGAATATCCTCGCTGTATGCTATGTCAATGTCATCCGCGGTACGCCTATGCTGGTGCAGATCTTCCTCATTTATTTTGCCCTGCCTATGGTCATCGGGGAACGGATCAACCCCTTTGTCGCGGCGGTTGCGGCCTGCTCCATTAACAGCGGGGCCTATGTATCGGAAATTTTCCGTGCAGGTATCCAGTCCGTAGACCGGGGACAGATGGAAGCCGGACGGTCTCTCGGCCTTTCGTGGGGGCAGACGATGCGCTATGTCATCCTGCCGCAGGCATTCAAACACGTCATCCCGCCACTGGGCAACGAATTCATTTCCATGACCAAGGAAACGTCACTGGTCTCTGTTATCGGCTTTGAAGAACTGACACGGCGCGGCCAGTTGATTATTGCCAAGACCTATGGCTCTTTTGAAATCTGGATGACCGTCGCCGCTATTTACCTGATTATGACCCTGGGTATTGCACGCCTGGTCAGCTACTTGGAAAAGAGGTTTGCTACAGATGATAGAAATTAAAGGCCTGAAAAAAAGCTTTGGGACCCATGAAGTCCTGAAAGGAATCGATCTGACAATCAAGGATAAGGAAGTTGTCGTCATCATCGGGCCGTCCGGATCCGGCAAGAGCACGATTCTCCGCTGCATCAATTATCTGGAACAGCCGACGGCAGGAGAAATCATCGTCGATGGCATCAGTATGAATGATGCCAAGAGTATCAACGATATCCGCAAGGAAGTCGGCATGGTATTCCAGCGGTTCAATCTCTTCCCGCACATGACGGTACTGCAGAATATTATGCTTTCCCCTATGAAGACGCGCCATGTCTCCAAAAAAGAAGCACAGGAAACGGCCATCAATCTGCTTCGTAAGGTAGGGCTGGAAGACAAGAAAGATGCCTATCCGGAAACGCTGTCCGGCGGGCAGCAGCAGCGTGTCGCCATTGCCCGGGCTCTGGCTATGAAACCGAAATTCATGCTCTTTGACGAACCGACGTCTGCCCTGGACCCGGAAATGGTCCGTGAAGTCCTGGACGTCATCAAAGACCTGGCACGGGACGGCATGGCCATGGCCATCGTTACCCATGAAATGGGGTTTGCCCGTGAAGTGGCCGACCGCGTCCTCTTTGTCGATGGCGGGTATATCCTGGAAGAAGGAAAGCCCGATGACCTGTTTTTCCATCCCAAAGAAGAACGGACAAAAGAATTTTTATCCAAGATTTTGTAAATACATCTACGGCATGCCGGATTATGCATTAGTTATAGCATTTTCATTGACACGTCCCGCCCTTTTTGTTAGAATGAAACTGTATTCGATGTTATCAATATTAATAAGGAGATGCAGCATGTATACAGGTTTATGGGCTGGTTCTAAACGGTTTGTACATGTATCATGCTATCTGTATGTCTAAGTGAATAAACCCAAAGGTGATATTATGTCTCCTTTGGGTTTTGTGTTTTCTGAGGAGGGGTTAGAATGAAAGTCGGTTTGGTCCTGGGAAGCGATTCCGATATTCCCGTAATGAAAAAGGCTTTTGATTTGTTTAATGATTTTGGTGTGGAATGTGAAGTACTGCTGGCTTCAGCCCATCGTACACCAGCCGAAGTCAGGGAGTTTGCTTCTACAGCGCAGGACAGGGGACTGAGCTGCATCATTGCCGGCGCCGGCATGGCTGCGCACCTTCCCGGAGTCATTGCCAGCTATACGACCCTCCCGGTCATCGGGGTACCGCTGGAAAGCGGCAGCCTGAAAGGGATGGACGCGCTCCTGGCTATCGTACAGATGCCGTCGGGGATGCCCGTGGCCACCATGGCTATCAACGGGGCAAAGAACGCGGCGCTCTTTGCCATCCAGATCGGCGCCGTCAGCGATCCCGAACTGGCAGCGAGATATAAGGCATATCGGGAAAAAATGACCCGCCAGGTCATGGAAAAGAACGACAAACTGCAGCAGATGCTCAAGACCAGTGATACCGTCAAGACGAAGCTGAACAACGCAGCCGGCCAGGTACTGCAGGCATTTAAAAAATAGTGAACGACCCTTATTACCATAGATAGATTTTCACATACAGGAGGTTCCCTCATAATGTACGATTCGATTTGGGACAAACAGCACGAAGAGTGCGGTGTTATCGGTATTTTTGACAAAACGCTGGATATACCGCGATATTTGTACTGGGGCTTATTTGCTCTCCAGCACCGCGGTCAGGAAAGTGGCGGCATTGCATTGACCGATGGACATGACATTCATACTTACCGCGGTATGGGCCTGATCAGTACGGTCTTTGAAAAAGGCGTCCCCGAAGATCTGGGCGGCCACATCGGCATCGGCCACGTCCGGTATTCGACGACGGGCTCGAATAATCCCCGCAATATCCAGCCACTTGCCGTCTATTCTTCCTTCGGCCAGATTGCGCTGGCCCATAACGGCAACCTGACCAATACGCGGGAACTGCGGGAAGAACTCGATGCCAGCGGCGTCACCTTCCAGACGACGATGGATACGGAACTGATCGTCAACCTCATCAGCCGCAGCCGCCAGACGACTATCGTAGAACGCATCAAGGAAAGCATGAACCGCATCCAGGGAGCGTTTTCCATCGTTGCCATGACCAAAGACCGCCTCTATGGTATCCGCGATGCCTACGGATTCCGGCCCCTCTGTATTGGTCGGACGACGACCGGCGGCTGGGTCATTGCCTCGGAAACGTGCGGCCTCGATGCACTGGGAGCCACGTTCGTCCGTGACGTACAGCCCGGTGAAGTCGTGGAAATCAGTGAAGATGGCGTCAAATCCTATTTCTATGGCAAGGCGGACCGCAAGCAGATATGTTCCTTTGAATATATCTATTTTGCCCGTCCGGACAGCGTCATCGATGGACAGGATATTTATCAGGCGCGCCTCAATATGGGGAAAGAAATGTGGAATGAAACCCAGTATGATGCGGACTTGGTCATTTCCGTCCCCGACAGCGGCAATACGGCAGCTATCGGCTATTCCATGGCATCGGGCATCCCCTTCAATCATGGCCTCATCAAGAACCGCTACATGGGCCGTACCTTCATCAAGCCGAACCAGAAAGAACGGGAACTGGCCGTACGGATGAAGCTCAACGTAGTCAAATCGGTCGTACAGGGCAAGCGTATCGTCATGGTAGATGACTCGATCGTCCGTGGCACGACCAGCGGCATCATCTGCAAGATGCTCCGCGAAGCCGGTGCCAAAGAAGTATACATGTGCGTCTCGGCACCGCCCATCATGTATTCCTGCTTCTACGGCATCGACACGTCTGTGCGCAAGGAACTCATCGCCTCCGCCCTGAGCGTGGAAGAAATCCGCAAATACATCGGTGTCGATAAACTGCATTTCATTTCTATCGACGGCCTGTGCCGGGCCATCCCGGGTATTCCGAAAGAAGACCTGTGCCTGGCCTGCTTCAATAATGACTATCCGACAGACATTCCTGTGACCAATGAGGAAGGAGAAAAATATGCTCTCGAATAAAAAAGGTTTGACCTATGCAGACGCTGGCGTAGATATCGATGCCGGCAACAAAGCCGTAGAACTCATGAAAGATTCTGTAAAGGCGACGTACCGCCCGGAAGTACTCGGTGACCTCGGCGGATTTGGCGGACTCTTTTCCCTTATGGACAGCAAGATAAAGAAACCGATTCTCGTCAGCGGTACCGACGGGGTTGGGACGAAACTGCGCCTGGCTATCATGATGAACAAGCATGATACAGTCGGTCAGGACTGCGTTGCCATGTCCATCAACGACGTGCTCGTACAGGGTGCGGAACCTCTGTTTTTCCTCGATTACATTGCCGTCGGCAAACTGGATCCCGTCCAGGTCGCTACCATCGTCAAGGGCGTTGCCCATGCCTGCGAAGAATCGGGCTGTGCGCTCCTCGGCGGTGAAACCGCTGAAATGGCCGGCTTTTATGCCAAAGACGACTATGATCTGGCCGGATTTGGCGTCGGCATCGTAGACCGGGACAAGGTAATCACCGGGGAAACCATACAGGATGGCGACGTGCTCATTGGCCTTCCATCTACAGGCGTCCATTCCAACGGCTTCTCACTGGTACGCAAAATCGTTTTTGAACGGCAGAATATGAAACTGGATCAGTACATTGATGAACTGGGTATGACCATCGGGGAATGCCTGCTCACGCCGACCCGCCTCTATCCCCGTCCGTGCCTGCCGATTATCCGCAATTTCAACGTCAAGGGCATGGTACACATCACCGGTGGCGGCTTCTATGAAAATATCCCCCGCGTCCTGCCGAAGGGAATCGGCGTAGAAATCGATGTGACGTCGTGGCCGCAGCTCCCGATTTTCGGCCTGCTGCAGAAGTGGGGCGACGTGGCAAAAGAAGAAATGTACCGTACCTTCAATATGGGCATCGGCATGATTATGATCGTTTCTCCTGATGAAGCCGATGCCGTACTGGAAAATCTGTCCAGCCGCGGCGAAAAGGCCTATGTCATCGGCAAGGCCGTTCAGAGTGATGTCCGTGTAACCCTCAAGGGAGGCGCTTTTGATGACTAAAAAACGGATGGTCATTTTTGCTTCCGGACGCGGTTCCAACGCGGAAGCGCTCCACGAAGCCGTAGAAAATGGCACGATCAATGCGGAAATCAAGGCGCTCGTAACGGATATCCCCGGGGCAGCCTGCATCGACAAGGCAAAATCCTGGGGCGTGCCGGTCATCGTAGCCGACCGCAAGTCCTTTGCCAGCAAACAGGCATTCGAACAGTATATCCTCGATGCCATTGCGCCGTATGCGGCCGATGTCATCTGCCTGGCAGGGTTCATGCGCCTTCTAAGCAGTGATTTCATTTCCCACTATGAACATAAAATCATCAATATCCACCCGGCATTGCTGCCCAGTTTCCGTGGCCTTCACGCCCAGGGACAGGCTGTCGCAGCGGGTGTAAAAATTGCAGGATGCACGGTCCACTTCGTCGTTCCCGACATGGATGCCGGCCCGATTATCCTGCAGTCAGCTGTCCCTGTTCTGGAAGACGATACGGAAGATACGCTGGCAGCCCGGATCCTGACGAAGGAACATCCGACCTATGTCCGGGCCGTACAGCTTTTCTGCGATGATAAATTGACTATAGACGGCAATGTCGTCCGTGGCACTCAGGGTTAAGGAGGAAATATCATGAAGGTAAAACGCGCGCTTCTCAGTGTATCCGATAAGACGGGAATTGTTGAACTGGGCAAAGCTCTGGCTGATCTCGGTATTGAAATTATTTCGACAGGCGGTACCATGCGGACTTTAAAAGAAGCTGGTGTTCCTGTCATGGCTGTGCAGGATGTAACGGGCTTTCCAGAAATGATGGATGGCCGTGTCAAGACGCTTCATCCGAAAATCCACGGTGCCATTCTGGCCGTCCGTGACAATCCGTCCCACGTCCAGGATATGAAAGATCATGGCATTACCCCCATCGATCTGGTCGTAGTCAACCTGTATCCTTTCCAGCAGACGATTGCCAAACCGGGCGTCACACTGGCAGAAGCTATTGAAAATATCGATATTGGTGGCCCCTGCATGGTCCGTGCTTCGGCTAAAAACAATAAATACGTCGCTATCGTTACCAATCCGGCCAAGTATGGCGAAATCATCGATATCCTGAAAAAAGATGGCGAATTTACCGATACCTACCGTCTGGAACTGGCACGGGAAGCCTTCCAGCATACGGCACAGTATGATACCGCTATTGCTGCCTACTTGTCGGAACAAGTAGAAAAGGGGGCGGCTGACTGATGAACGTAGCCGTAATCGGCGGCGGTGGCCGTGAACATACCCTGGCCTGGAAATTAGCCCAGAGCCCGAGCGTAGAAAAGTTGTATGCCCTGCCCGGCAGTGATGCCATGGCAGACGTGGCGGAATGTGTGCCCATCGGAGTAGAAGAACTGGACCGCATTGCTGATTTTGCCGCAGAAAAAGGCATAGACATGATCGTCGTCGGGCCGGAAGTCCCACTGACGGAAGGCATTGCCGACGTGTGCCAGAAAAAGGGCATTGCCGTCTTTGGCCCCAACAAGGCAGCGGCCCAGATGGAAGGCTCCAAGGTATTCGCCAAGAATCTCATGAAGAAGTACCATGTGCCGACGGCGGCCTATGCGTCTTTCACTGATGGCAATGCGGCAAAAGAGTATATCCATAAAATGGGAGCTCCTATCGTCGTCAAGGCCGATGGCCTGGCAGCCGGCAAAGGCGTCGTCGTGGCACAGACTGTAGAAGAAGCCGTAGATGCGGTGAACGCCATGATGGAAGACCATATCTTTGGCGCGTCCGGCGGCCGTATCGTCATTGAAGAATGCATGGTCGGCGAAGAAGCCAGCCTCCTGGCATTTGTCGATGGCAAGACCATTGTGCCCATGATCCCGGCCCAGGACCACAAGCGCATCTTCGATAACGACGAAGGCCCCAACACGGGCGGCATGGGTGCCTATGCCCCGGCACCGGTACTGACACCGGAACTGGTCCAGACCGTATACGATACAATTCTCGTTCCTGTCGTCCAGGGCCTTGCAAAAGAAGGCATTACCTATCAGGGCTGTTTGTATGCCGGACTGATGATTACCGCCGATGGCCCGAAAGTCGTGGAATTCAACTGCCGTTTCGGCGATCCGGAAACCCAGGCTGTCCTGCCGCTCCTCGACGGTGACCTGGCACAGATCATGTATGCCTGCACCCAGGGAACGCTGCGCAGCGATATGGTCCACTGGAAACCAGGCTCTGCCTGCTGCGTCATCATGGCCAGCAAGGGGTACCCGGCATCCAGCCATAAAGGCGATGTCATTTCCGGCCTCGACGCTGTAGATGACGATGTCGTCGTGTTCCATTCGGGAACGAAGAAAGTGGATGGAGTATATCAGACCCATGGCGGCCGCGTCCTCGGCGTGACGGCTTTGGGAGAGGACCTGAAAGCGGCGATTGACAAAGCCTATGCCAATGTCCGCCGGATTTCCTTTGATGGACAGCAGGTCCGCTCGGATATCGGCGCCAAAGGGTTGCGCCATTTAACATAATACTAGATACCAGGCAATGAGGCCCGGGATCCACGAGGGTCCTGGGTTTTTTCTGTCTGCATGACAGGGGAGATACTGTATGGAATATCGTATAGAAAAAGATTCAATGGGAGAAATTAAGGTTCCCGCCGACAAATTGTGGGGAGCCCAGACACAGCGCAGTTTTGAAAATTTCCGTATCGGGACGGAAAAAATCCCATCGGAAATGGTGACGGTCTTTGCCTATCTGAAAAAAGCCGCCGCTCTGACCAATAAGGAACTGGGGGTCGTTACGCCCGAACGGGCTGATGCCATCGTACAGGCCTGTGATGACATCCTTGCCGGAAAACTGGACGGCAATTTCCCGCTGTCGGTCTGGATGACGGGAAGTGGGACACAGTTCAATATGAACATCAATGAAGTCGTAGCTCACCGGGCTGTTCAGATCCTGAAGGAACAGGGCATAGACGAAACGGTCCATCCCAATGACCATGTCAATCATTCCCAGAGTTCCAATGACACATTCCCGACGGGACTGCACATGGCAGGCGTCCTGCTCATCGAAGGGCATCTCTTTCCCGCTATGGACCGGCTGTACGGGGCACTTCATGATAAAGAAGTGGAATTTAAGGATATCGTCAAGATTGGCCGTACGCATCTTCAGGATGCGACACCGCTCACGCTGGGACAGGAATTCAGCGGCTGGACCCGTATGATCCAGCGCGACAAAGAAATGCTGACAAAGGGCGTCGATTTCCTGCGCGACCTGGCTATGGGCGGGACTGCCGTCGGAACGGGCATCAACTGCCCCGAAGGCTATGACGTGCGCTTTGCGGAAATCGTCAGCCAGCTGACTGGCACGGCCTTCCATACGGCACCGAACAAATTCCAGTCCCTTACGAGCAAAGATGAACTGGTCGTCGTCCACGGCATGCTGAAGGCCCTGGCCTGCGACCTCATGAAAATCGCCAACGACGTCCGCTGGCTGTCTTCTGGCCCGCGCTGTGGCATCGGGGAACTCTTCATACCGGAAAACGAACCGGGCAGCTCCATCATGCCCAGCAAGGTAAATCCGACCCAGTGCGAAGCCGTCACCATGGTGGCCGTCCAGGTCATGGGCAATGATGCAGCCATGGGATTTGCCGCCAGCCAGGGAAATTTCGAACTGAATGTCTTCATGCCGGTCATTGCGTACAATCTCATCCAGTCTATCCGCCTTCTTGGCGACGTCATGGATTCCTTCCGCAGCCACTGCGTTACCGGCATCCGCCCCAATCTGGCCAGAATCGACTATAACCTTCACCAGTCGCTGATCCTCGTTACGGGCCTGGTCCCGGTCGTAGGCTATGACAAAGCCTGCCTCATTGCCAAAAAAGCAGCCAAAGAAGGACTGACCCTGCGGGAAGCCGCCCTTCAGAGCGGATGGGTCACGGCGGAACAGTTCGATGCCCATATGGACCCGGCCAAACTGGCAGGCGTGAAGTAGAGAGACAATCCAAAAATACAAACTGATACTGGCAGGATAAAATTCTTTATGGTATCATAAGTGTGTTCCAATTTACATATTACTTACTATTTGGTGATGGAGGCGCAGCATGAAAGAATATAAACCGTTTAAATCGGGCAAAGTCCGCGAAGTATATGATATTGGCGATAGCATCGTCATGGTAGCCACGGACCGCATCTCTGCTTTTGACCATATCCTCAAGAATAAGATTACCCAGAAAGGTGCCGTCCTGACACAGATGTCCCGCTTCTGGTTCGATTTTACGAAAGATATCATTCCCAATCATATGATTTCTGTCGATGTGAAAGACATGCCGGAATTTTTCCAGCAGCCCCAGTTCGACGGCAACAGCATGAAGTGCCAGAAACTGACCATGATTCCCATGGAATGCATCGTCCGCGGCTATATCACCGGCAGCGGCTGGGAAAGCTATAAAGAAAACGGCACCGTCTGCGGCATCAAACTGCCGGCTGGTCTCAAGGAATCGGAAAAACTGCCGGAACCGATTTTTACCCCGTCTACCAAAGCCGAACTGGGCGAACACGATATGAACGTGTCCCTGGAAGAAGGGGCGGCATTCCTCGACAAAACCTTCCCGGGAAAAGGCAAAGAATATGCTGAAGCCATCCGCGATTATACCATTGCTCTGTATAAGAAATGTGCCGATTATGCACTCTCCCGGGGCATCATCATTGCCGATACGAAGTTTGAATTCGGCCTCGATGACAAAGGCAATATCGTCCTTGGCGATGAAATGCTGACGCCGGACAGCTCCCGCTTCTGGCCCCTTGAAGGCTATGAAGCAGGCAAATCCCAGCCGTCCTATGACAAGCAGTTTGTCCGCGACTGGCTGAAAGCCAATCCCGACAGCGACTACCTCCTGCCCCAGGATGTCATCGACAAGACCATTGAAAAATACAAAGAAGCCTATGAACTCCTGACAGGCAAGGCGTTCTAAGCCTTTACAGCATGGCAGGGATATAGTATAATATGTGATGTCGTACGGGTGCCAGGTGTCTCGAATCTCCGACGATCACGTAGCACTTTGCGAATAGATTATTTTTACAAATGGAGGAACGAACTATGTTAAGTGTAGAAGAAAAGAAAGCTATCGTCGCCAAATACGGCGCAAATGAAAACGACACAGGATCCCCGGAAGTGCAGATTGCGCTCCTTACGGCCCGCATCGTCTATCTGACGGAACATCTCCGCAGCAACAAGAAAGACCATGCATCCCGCCGCGGCCTGCTCAAATTAGTTGGTCAGCGCCGTAACCTGCTGGCATATCTTCAGAAACATGATCTTGGCCGTTATCGTGCTATTCTTGAAAAACTGAACCTGCGTAAATAATCGCGTTGTGTGAGGCTGATGTGTACGCATCAGCCTCTTTTTTCAGAACATAGTGTATGTTACAGGTTGGTAGGTTATAGGTCAGTACCGCTTTTCGGCGATACTGACCTATGACCTACAGCCTGTCTGAATTTCTCTTAGGACTCTTTCATTAAGGAGGAAAACGAATGGAAAAACAGGTATTCCAGATGGATTTTGCCGGTCGTCCCCTGGTCATTGAAGTAGGACAGCTCGCCAAACAGGCAAGTGGCGCAGCCTTGGTCCGCTATGGTGATACGGCCGTCTTTGTTACGGCTACGGGATCGAAAGAAGCACGGGAAGATGCAGATTTCTTCCCACTGACCGTCGATTATGAAGAAAAAATGTACTCTGTAGGGAAGATTCCCGGCGGCTTTATTAAACGGGAAGGCAAACCGCCCGAATCGGCGACTCTTTTTGCCCGCCTGATCGACCGCCCGATCCGCCCGCTGTTCCCCAAGACATACCGTCATGACGTCCACGTCGTAGCCTATGACTTCTGCGTAGACCATGACAACGCGCCGGAAATCGCTGCCATGATCGGTGCTTCCGTATCGCTGTGCATGTCCCATATCCCCTTTGCCGGCCCGATTGCCGGTGTCCGCGTAGGCCGTGTCGATGGCCAGTTCGTCGTAAACCCGACGGTGGCCCAGAGCGAAGCCAGCGATATGGATATCGTCGTAGCAGGGACCAAAGATGCCATCCTCATGGTAGAAGGGGGCGCCAAACAGGTACCGGAAGCAGATATCCTCGATGCCATCATGTTTGCCCATGAAGAAATCAAAAAAGTTGTCGAATTCCAGCTGGGATTCCTGCCTCAGATCAGCGTGCCCAAACAGGAATTCGTAGAAAAAGAACCGCCGGCAGATATTGTAGAAGCCGTTCATGCTTATGGCGAAGCCGCCATGAAAGAAGCTATCTGCAACGCCGATAAGATTTCCCGTGAAGAAAAGATGAATGCCGTCGAAACGGACATCTACGAACACTTTGCCGATATTTATCCGGACAATCAGGACGATGTCGCCGAAATCACCCAGAAGATGATCAAGGAAATCGTCCGTCACATGATTGCCGTCGATAAGATCCGTCCCGATGGCCGCCGCGTCGATGAAGTCCGTCCGGTCAGCTGCGAAGTCGGCCTGTTCAAGCGCACTCATGGCACGGGCCTGTTTACCCGCGGACAGACACAGGTACTGAGTTTCTGCACCCTGGCGCCGCTTTCTGAATGCCAGCATATCGATGGCGTCGGCCTGGAAACGGACCGCCGTTATATGCATCATTATAATTTCCCGAGCTTCTGCGTCGGCGAAACTAAATCGTCCCGTGGCCCGGGCCGCCGTGAAATCGGCCATGGCAAACTGGCAGAACGGGCACTGACCCAGGTCATGCCGAGCGAAGAAGAATTCCCCTATGCTATCCGCGTCGTATCGGAAGTCCTCGAATCGAACGGCTCCAGCTCCATGGGCAGTACCTGTGGCAGCACACTGGCCCTGATGGATGCCGGCGTGCCTATCAAAGCCCCTGTAGCCGGCGTAGCCATGGGTCTGGTAACGAAAGGCGATGACTTCACCATCCTGACCGATATTCAGGGGATGGAAGATGCCCTGGGCGATATGGACTTCAAAGTAGCCGGTACCATGAAAGGCGTCACGGCTATCCAGATGGATATCAAGATCAAAGGTCTGAGCCGGGAAATCCTCGACAAGGCCCTGAAACAGGCTCATGAAGGCCGTATCTTCATCATGGGCAAGATGCTGGAATGCATCAGCGAACCGCGCAAGGAACTGTCTCCCTATGCACCGCGTATTATCACCATGCATATCGACCCCGACAAGATCCGCGATGTCATCGGGCCGGGCGGCAAGGTAATCAAACAGATCACGGAAGAAACGGGAGCCAAAATCGATATCGATGACTCCGGCCTGGTCTATATCGCCTCTGTCGATGCCGCTGGCGGTGAAAAGGCGAAGGAATGGATCGAAAACCTGACAAAAGACGTGGAAGTAGGGGAAACCTACCTCGGCAAAGTCACGCGTATCATGAACTTTGGCGCCTTTGTGGAAATCCTGCCGGGCAAAGAAGGCCTGGTCCATATTTCCCAGCTGGCTAAAGAACGGGTAGAAAAAGTAGAAGATGTCGTCAATATCGGCGATGAAATCATGGTCAAATGCGTGGAAATCGATGACAAAGGCCGTATCAACCTGTCGCGCAAAGCCCTGCTCGGTGGCGGTGACGGGCAGGCACACCGCAGTCACGGACCGCGCAATAGCCATGGACGTCAGAATGACAACAAAAAGGTGCAGAAATGAGGCACCGGGGATTTGAAATCGTTACGGCATATGAAGGGAAAGATATTCACGTGCCGCAGCGGAAAACAGCAAAAAGCGCCGGGTATGACCTGGAAGCCGCAGCCGATACCGTCCTGGCTCCCCATGCCGTGACGGTCGTGCCGACGGGACTCAAGGCATATATGGAACTGAATGAATACCTTTCCATTTTCATCCGTTCCAGCCTGGCGTTCAAAAAAGGCCTTATGCTGGCCAACAGCACGGGAATCATTGACTGCGATTATTACAATAATCCCGATAACGAAGGCCATATCATGATTGCCTATTACAATACCAAGGACGTTTCCTACACGATAAAAAAAGGGGAACGCATCGCCCAGGGGATATTTATGAAATACCTGACCACCGACGATGACGATGCATCAGGCATCCGCATGGGCGGCATAGGCAGTACGGGCCAATAAGGACTGACCTTTGATGTCAGATATAACGAGAGGCTGTCGCACGAAGGGTTCCGCCATCATGCGACAGCCTTTTTGGCATAAAATGGACCATCCACTAACCACTGGCCACTAACCACTAAAAAAGGGGAGGAATCACAATGAGTATCAGTACAGAACGCATGATTGCAAGAAAAGAAATTTTACATGGCCGCGTCCTCCATGTTACCGTAGATACCGTAGAAATCGATGACGGACAGGGCGGAAAACCGAAGACGGCCACACGGGAAGCCGTATGGCATTTTGGCGCCTGCGCTATTTTACCCGTGACCGATGATGGCAAAATCATCCTTGTCCGTCAGTACCGCTACGCAGCCGCCCAGCCTATGCTGGAAGTACCGGCCGGCAAGATTGAACACGACGGGGAAAATCCGGCGGAATGCGCGCACCGGGAACTGGAAGAAGAAACGGGATTTTCTTCCGACGATATCCAGCCCCTGGGCTACGTCTATACGTCGCCGGGATTCTGCAATGAACGGATATACCTTTATCTTGCCAAAAACCTGAAAAAAGGCCATCAGCACCTCGATGAAGACGAATTCATGAACCTTGAATACTATACGCCGGAAGAAGTGGAACACTTGATCGATACTAATGAAATCGTCGATGCCAAGACCATCGCCAATTTCCAGAAAGCGAAAAAATATCTTCGCTGAGGCCGCTCTTTTCCATACGCCCGGAACAACCCTATGGTATAATAAAAGAAAAACTATTTCCCAAAGGGGTGACCTATATGAAATTTAAACGAATTATTGTCATCGTCATGGATAGCGTTGGTGCCGGCGATGCGCCCGATGCGGCTGCGTTTGGTGATGCCGGGGCCGATACGATCGGACATATCGATGCCCGGGTGCCGTTGCGCGTGCCCAATCTGCGCCGCCTGGGCTGGGGGAATATAGCCCATATTCATCAGGAACCGGCGGAAGTCATCGGCTCTTATGGCCTGATGGAAGAACAGTCGGCCGGCAAGGATACGACCAGCGGCCACTGGGAATTTATGGGTAATATTGTGGAAACGCCTTTCCCTACCTTTCCCCATGCCTTTCCCCCGGACCTGCTGAACGCGTTTACGGAAAAAACAGGGTATGGCTATATCGGCAATGAAATTGCGTCGGGTACGGAAATCATCGAACGGCTGGGGCCGGACCATTTCCGCACGGGCCTTCCCATCATCTATACATCGGCGGACAGCGTCTTTCAGATTGCCGCCCACAACGACGTCATTCCACTTGACGAATTGTACCGCATCTGTGACATCACGCGGAAGGAAGTCTGCGTCGGCCCCTATGAAGTAGGGCGCATCATTGCCCGGCCGTTTATCGGTACACAGGGCCATTTCGTCCGTACGGGAGACCGCCGGGACTACAGCCGCCTTCCCAAGAAAAAAATGGTCTTTTCCTATCTTTCCGGATCAGGACGTTTTGTCGCAGGCGTAGGGAAAATCGGCGATATTTACGCCCATATCGGCCTCACCGAATCATACCATACTGGGGACAATCCGGCAGATATGAAGGCCCTGACGGAACAATTGCTGGCCCACCGGGACCGGGAAGGCCTGCTCATGGCCAATTTTGTCGATTTCGACAGCCAGTATGGCCATCGCCGCAATGTAGAGGGCTATGCCGCCTGCATCGAAGCCTTTGATGATATGCTGGGCCATTTCCTGCCCCTGGTCCAGCCCGATGAACTGCTCATGATCACGGCAGATCACGGCAATGACCCGACCTGGAAAGGAACAGACCATACGCGGGAACGGGTGCCCCTCGTCGTCTATAGCCCGGCCCTTACGGAACCGGTCAACCTGGGCATCCGCAAGACCTATGCTGACCTGGGACAGACCATCATGGATAACTTCTCCCTGGGGCAGCTTCCGGCAGGAACGGGATTTCTTTCGGAACTGAGGTGACGCCTATGTGGCCTATAGACTGCATTGCTCATAAACGGGATGGCCGGGTGCTTTCCGATGAAGAAATTACCCGCTTCATCGGGGACTATACGGCGGGCCGGGTGACGGACTATCAGGCCGCTGCCTGGTGCATGGCCGTGTATCTAAAGGGTATGGATGCAAGGGAAACGACGGCTCTGACCAAGGCCATGGCAGAAAGCGGCGATCTCGTCGATCTGTCCTCTATCCCGGGAATCAAAGTAGATAAACACAGTACAGGGGGCATCGCCGATACGACGACGCTCATCGTAGCGCCGCTGGTCGCCGCTGCCGGTGTGCCTGTAGCCAAGATGAGCGGCCGGGGACTGGGATTTACGGGAGGAACCATCGACAAGCTCCAGTCGATTCCCGGTTTTCAGACGGAACTTTCAGAAGATGCCTTCCTCCAGCAGGTGCAGGACATGGGAATGGCCGTTATCAGCCAGTCCGGTGAAATCGCTCCGGCAGATAAACTGCTCTATGCCCTGCGCGATGCGACGGCGACCGTCGAAAGCATTCCGCTCATTGCCAGCTCCATCATGAGCAAGAAAATCGCCTCCGGAGCCGACGCCATCGTCCTCGATGTCAAATACGGTGACGGAGCGTTCATGAAGACAAAAGAACGGGCCCGCCAGCTGGCACGGACCATGGTCGATATCGGCAGACTGGCCGGCCGGCCGACGAGGGCTGTTCTGACTTCCATGGAAGCTCCCCTGGGAACGGCTATCGGCAACAGCCTGGAAGTCGATGAAGCCGTAGAGGCCCTGTCGGGAAAGGGCGGCCGCCGGCTCATGGAAGTCGTTGAAGCCATCGGCAGCCAGATGCTCATCCTGGGCGGCAAGGCAGCGGACGAAGACGAGGCCAGAGCCTGCATACGCCACCTGGTGCAGAACGGGGAAGGCCTGAAAAAATTCCGCCAGTTCGTCCGTGCCCAGCACGGCAGTGCGTCCTGGATTGGAAAGAAACCCCTTACCAGGGCTCCGCAGATGTACACCGCCGTATCGACCGAAACGGGCTATATCACGGCCGTTCATGGACGGGCTCTGGGAGAACTGGCCATGCGCATGGGAGCCGGCCGGGCCCGTAAGGAAGATGCCATCGACCCGATGGTCGGCATACGTCTGTTCAAAGAATTGTATGATCCGGTCCGGGCGGGGGAACCGTTGTTTACGCTCTACGGCAACTCTCACGCGCCCATGGAAGAACTGGCGCAGCAGGCGGCAGAGCAGATTATCATATCAGACGGACCGGCTCCCGTACAGAAACCCGTCGTTTCAGAAATTATTATGTAACAAAAGCCTCTCCGGCAAGGATAGAGCATACCGTTACCTGCGGAGAGGCTTTCGTATATCCAGGAAAGGACCCATATGAAGGAAAAACATGCGATTCCCGTACAAAAAGGGAAAATCTATGAAATACCCGTGATGCGGCTGGGCACCAGCGGGGAAGGTGTCGGGCGATATGAAAATTTTACCATATTCATCTCCGGTGCACTGCCGGGAGAAACCGTCCGGGCACGGATCCAGCTGATCAAAAAAAACTATGCCATAGCGGAACTGGCCGGAATCGTTACGCCCTCGCCAGACCGTATCGAGCCGCACTGCCCTGTCTACGACCAGTGTGGCGGCTGTCAGCTCCAGCACATGACTTATGAAGGAGAACTGAAAGAAAAACGGCAGCAGGTAGAAGACGCCATGGTCCGTATCGGCCACCTGAATCACGTCCCCGTACTTCCCGTACTGGGCGCTTCCTCACCCTGGCACTATCGCAATAAAATGCAGTTTCCCGTTGCGGCAGCCGGCAGGGGAAAGGTCGCCATCGGCTGCTTTGCCGCTGCCACTCACAAAGTCATCGATGTGGCCGATTGCGCCATCCAGAAAGAAGACAACAATACCATTATCCGCGTGGTCCGTCAGTGGATGAAAGACTTCAAGATACCAGCCTATGACGAAGACGCCCGGACAGGCATCGTACGCCACGTCATGGGCCGTGTCGGCGTCCATACGGGAGAAATCATGGTCTGCCTGGTAACGGCCGGCGATGTGGTGCCGCACATGAAAGACCTGGTACAACGCCTGCGCCGTGAAATACCGGGACTGACCAGCGTCGTCCAGAATATCAATACCCGTCATACCAACGTCATACTGGGGCCCAGGACCCGCACCATATATGGCAAAGATACGATTCACGATTCCATCGGGCCGCTGACCTTCCATATTTCGGCCCAGTCCTTCTTCCAGGTCAACAGCGAACAGGCCCAGCGGCTTTACGAACAGGCACTGGCTTTTGCTGACCTGAAAGGAAAGGAAACCGTTGCCGACGTCTACTGTGGCACCGGGACCATTACATTGTTCCTGGCCCAGAAAGCAAAACAAGTCTACGGTATCGAAATCGTTGCCCCGGCCATCCGCGACGCCGTCCGCAACGCCCGGGACAATCACATACGGAATGCACAGTTCATCCTCGGCGATGCCGTCTATAAACTGCCGGAACTCATCCGGGAAGGCGTCCGCCCCGGCGTCATCGTCCTCGACCCGCCCCGGGCCGGCTGTGGCGAACCGGTTCTCCAGGCCATTGCCCGGAGCAAACCAACACGCGTCGTCTACGTCTCGTGCAACCCGGCCACCCTGGCCCGCGACCTGGCCTACCTGGAACAATACGGATACCAGACCGTCAAAGTACAGCCCGTAGACATGTTCCCCCGGACTCATCACGTTGAGTCGGTAGCATTGATGTCACGCAAGATGTAGTGTTATGTAAATTTTCACTCTACTATATATTCCAAAAACCTTGAATTAACGCCACTAGATAGGTTGAGGCTGTGGCAAAATTATTTCATCACAAGGTCTGGATTTTTACTGAAGTATTGAATTGCCAGTGTTCGAAATGAATGCGTAAAACAACATAGATATTTGTTTTACGGAACTTTGAATTTGATGGCATAGTAGGGGTCGAGAACTCAACATAGATGATTTTATATGTCGAGTGCGCCAGGTAGATGCCAGAAAAATGAATTAGAAAAAAAGAGCAGGTGCTCCCTTTTTATGGTGAGTGCCTGCTCTTATTCATTTATGTCTACGCTTATGCCGGATTTAAATTCAACAGTGAAGTGCTTTGGAAACACCGTAATTCTTTCAATAAGCTTATGAACTAATGATTCATCAAATGCCGTAAGGTTTGAAGGTTGTCTTTTTATGAATTCTTGCAAAGTTTTAATGCGTTCAGCTACTTCTTTCTGGCTGCGCAGATTATTTTCGGCTTTTTCCTTTTGATCCCGTAGGCGGAAAATTTCATCGGCAATGGCATCATAAGCCTGACGATTGTTTGCCTTTGTGATAAGCTCTTGCTGTAATTCTTCCAGGCGTTTCTGTATCCCGTCTGGTGAAAGCGTGTCGGATTTCGTGATGGCTTTTGCAAGATTTTCCTGCAATTGTTGAATAAAAGAATCACTGCCTAGCAAAATCTGATTCATAGCTTTTAGTGAGATGTCCTTGAGGAGTTCTTCATTTACTGTTCGATTCGTGCAGTTTGTATCTGCAGCAGTAGGTTCCAACCTTGTAATACAACGCCAAACGATAGATTTGTGGCCATGATTATTCCAATGAACGCGCCGGTAAAGATCTCCGCATTCACCGCAGCGAACAATCTGAGAAAAACAGTTGTTACTGGAAAAATTACGCTTTTTCCCGGAAGGGCTGACATGAACAACGCGGCGACGAACTAGTTCGGCCTGTACCTGCATAAAGATTTCCTTGGGAATAATGGCTTCGTGATCATTCTCGACATAGTATTGGGGAACAATTCCGTTATTCTTGACGCGTGTTTTTGTCAAAAAATCAGTTGTATATGTTTTTTGCAGTAGTGCATCTCCCATGTATTTTTCATTTCTCAGAATTTTGTTAATGGTACTGCTGTGCCATCTAGTTTTGCCCGCCCCAGTACGAATGCCGTCTTTTTCCAAATGACGGGCAATCTTTGCCATGCTGTACCCTTCCAGGTATTCGCGATAGATTCGTTTGACCACTTCTGCTTGTTCTGGATCAATTATAAGATGGCCGTTTTTATCTTTTGTATAGCCCAGAAAATAATTGTGATTGATTTGTACTTTACCTTGTTGATATCGATACTGAAGGCCGAGTTTTACATTTTGAGAAAGTGATTGAGATTCTTGTTGTGCAAGACTGGCCATGATGGTAATCAGTACTTCACCTTTGGCATCCATCGTATTAATAGCTTCTTTTTCGAAGAAAACAGGAATATTTTTATCCTTCAGCTTTCGTATGTATTTTAAACAATCTAGCGTGTTACGTGCGAACCGGCTGATGGATTTTGTAATCACCATATCAATATTTCCAGCCATACATTCGTCTATCATGCGATTAAACTCTTCACGCTTTTTGGTGTTTGTACCTGAAATGCCATCGTCGGCAAAGATACCGGCAAGACTCCATTCTGGATGATTATGGATGTATTCGGTATAGTGGGAAACTTGTGCTTCATAGCTTGTTTCCTGTTCGTCTGAATCGGTACTAACGCGGCAGTAGGCAGCAACGCGTAACTTTTTCTGTTCCGACTTTTTTATGGTGTTTCCCATTCGCTTTTTTGCCGGAATGATCATAACAGTTCCCATTATATTACCTCACTTTCAATTAGGCTATAAAGATATTCGGCCTGTAACTTGGGATTTTTATAATGTTTACTCGCCTTGGACAATCGGAAAGAGGTCGGTAGCAATGCAGGATTTACGGCTGTTTTGCGATGCAATCTTCCCAACACAGTGGCACGTCGAAGGCATTCTTTCGAAGCTCTATCAAACGTATTTTTGTCTATAATGGCAGGGTAGAAGTTATCTCCCAGGTAGTGCTTGTTTTCCATCAGGCGTTTAGCTGTACCATGATATGTTTCAATTCCAGCTTCAACGGCGGCTTTTGCCAGTGACATCCCAGATAGATAATTTTCATAAAGCTTTTTGATTTTATTGGCCTGTTTTATGTCAATGATGGCTTTGCCATTTTTTATGATATATCCATAAGGAGTATGTCCCATACCGTTACCTTCTTTCTGTAAGTGCGAGACCACATTTTAATATAAAGCAAATCTCATTACGTGAGCGAATGAGAATGTGGTCTACAAATTTTTCAAAGAGCATTGGATCAAATGCCGTCACAGCAGGTGCTTTTTCAACGAAGCGTAAAAGATTTATTGCCTCTGTTATGATGGCCATACTGTCAGAAACGGTGTGCTTTAAGGACTCAATATTTTTTTGATAGGCATCGGCTTGAAAGAGGAGTTCATTTGTTTCCTTATTATAAATGATAGAGTCAATAATACCTTGAGACAGAAGTTTTGTTAATGTTTCTCTCTTTTCACTGTTATGGGCTAACAGCGTATGGAGTTTCTGGATTTTTTTCATTGAATTATTAGCAGGATCTGTTTTTAAAGATTGTACATATGGGGTTAAGATGATTTGACGGAAACACTTCAACTTATTCATCATGATAATAAAAGCTTGCTTTAACGTTTCATCACGGATAAAGAGCATGTGGCATTTATTTTTGTTCCGGAGATGTGTGCTGCAACACCAGGCAACATATTTATACCCAGCGTAACCGTGCATTCGCCGTTTAAAAGTGTTGCCACATTCGCCACAAATCACTTTACCGGAAAACGCATAACTATTCTGATATTTTTCGCTCCCTTGAATAATTCCTTTTTCTATGGCCCGTTGACGAATTAGCCTTTGAGCCGTCGTGAAGTCTTCACGGCTGATAATAGCTGCGTGATGATCTTTAACCAGATATTGTGTCACTTCACCATGGTTATTATGACGAACAAAATTTGAATCTGAGTATGTTTTTTGGAATAGGCAGTCACCAACGTATTTTTCATTAGATATCATGTCGCGGATGGTTGTTGCAGTCCAGTGTCCACTTCGTTTAGATGCAACACCTCTTTGATTTAAATCATCAGCTATAGTCTGGGTGCTTTTCCCCGATAAAAGCATCGCGAAGATTTTTTGAACAACCGTTGCTTGTTCTGGATTGATAACCATTTGCTCACCGTCCCAAACATAACCGTAAGGTGGGTAAGATATTTTAAATGTGCCATTCTCAAATCGCTTTTGTATGGACCATTTACTGTTTTCTGAAATAGATACGGATTCGTTTTCGGCTAGCGTGGAGAGCAGTGATAAAAAAAGTTCGCTTTTCATAGATCCCGTATTGATGTTTTCTTTTTCAAAATAAAGGGGAATATGCAGGGCCTGTAAATCGCGGACTAATTCCAGGCAATCCATCGTATTCCTGCTGAATCGGCTGATGGATTTAGTCACAATAAAATCGATCTTGCCTGCTTTGCAATCATCCATGAGTCTTAATAATTCTGGGCGTTTGTCTTTCTTTGTCCCAGTGATGCCTTCATCGTAATAGATGCCGGCAAATTGCCAATCGTCACGGCTGTTGATATAGTTTTCATAATGGACTTTTTGTGCTTCAAGGCTTTCAAGCTGGGCATCTGAACTGGTGGAGACACGACAGTAAGCGGCGACCCTAATTTTCTCCTTTTTGTTCTCTACATTTTGAGATTTTTCAATTTTTGTTACCTTCTTCAAGTAGACATCTCCTTTCCATGTCTATATATCACTCTGTCATCATAATATTTCAAGTGTTTTTGGCGATATTTCCGCAAATAACGGAGGAAATGTTTCACGATTGATGTCGGAGAGGATGTAAAACTCTTTCTGACCAATGAGCTTATCCTCTAACATGTCCTTGGCGATGCGTTGAGCCATATGGAAGAATAATTCGCTCTGAATGCGTTCTGCAGTGTAGTAAGAATTAAGTGTATTTTCAACTGACTTGTTCATAATCTCACCTCTACTTTCTTATGGAGAAAGCAGAACTCTTTGAGCACAGAAAATTCATATATTTCAATTAAAAAGCCGTAGGCTTTCCTTAGCGGGAAAGACCTGCGGCTTTTTTGCTCAATTATAAATCTTATCTCCATTAGAAAGTAGGAGAGCGATTTGGGTGGGGAGCAAAAAATAAAAAAGTTTGCTCAAAATCGGATTCCTTCTCCAAAAGAAAGTAGGAGGTGTGATAAGGCCTCTGGAAAGGAGAGAAAAGTGATGAATACAAACTATCCAGATACCGACATAGCTGTGTGTAATGTGGCTGAAGAAATCCAAGTCCTAAGTGCTATCAGTCAAGTATCTGCCAGAATGGCAAGGAACTTACTACTCTTTGCCGTGCATCATTCTACGATGGAAGGAGAGACAATTCATGACAAATGAAGAAACAGCAAGACAAGTTGCACAATTACTACGCATAGCGGCAGACGCTATCAATCAAGCAGCAGACAAGGTAGCTCAAATAGCGGAAATGGAAAATGGCCAAGAAGTCAAGGCGAACGGAAATAAACAGGGTCCTCAACCGACTCTGGAAGATGTCCGCAAAGTCGCCGCCGACAGGTCACGCCAGGGATTTACGGACGAAGTCCGCAGCCTCATTCAGAAACACGGCGCCAACAATCTGTCCAGTGTTGATGCGGCACAGTACAGCACCCTCTTGAAAGAATTGGAGGCGATTGGTCATGCCGGATAAACACGCGGTGCTGTCCGCTTCATCCTGCTACCGTTGGTTGGCTTGCCCGCCGTCTGCGAAGGAATGTGCCAGGCTGCCAGATACGACTAGTGAATTCGCTCGCCAAGGCACCAATGCCCATACACTCTGTGAATTCAAAGTAAAGATGGCACTGGGACAGAAATTGGAAGATCCGACGAAGTCTCTGACGTACTTCGATGAAGAAATGGCTGAATGTACTGATGAATACTCACAGTTCGTTATGGAATGTCTAGCAACTGCCAAAGCATCCTGCAAGGATCCGCTCATCATGGTGGAACAGCGACTGGACTTCTCGAAGTGGGTGCCTGGCGGCTTTGGTACCGGCGACTGCCTCATCGTAGCCGATGATACCTTGACCGTTATTGACTACAAACATGGACTTGGGGTCCTCGTAGGCGCCGAGAAGAATCCGCAGATGATGTGCTACGCCCTCGGCGCGCTGAACCTGTTCGATGGCATCTATGATATTCGTCGGATATCGATGACCATTTTCCAGCCCCGCCGTGATAACGTCAGCACCTACACCATGCCCAAAGAAGAATTGCTCCAGTGGGCTGAAACCGTATTGAAGCCAGCGGCAGAACTGGCGGCAAAGGGAGAAGGAGAGTATAAAGCTGGCGACCACTGCCGCTTCTGCAAAATCAAGGCGACCTGCCGCAAACGGGCCGAGTACAACTTGGAACTGGCCCAGTATGATTTCGCCGTCCCGTCCACGCTTCAAGATGAAGAAATCGAAGCCGTCCTGGCTAAAGCCGATGAACTGGTGAATTGGGCTGGAGATGTCAAAGAATACGCTTTGCAGCAGGCCCTGTCCGGCAAGCAGTGGGACGGATGGAAACTGGTCGAAGGCCGGTCAAACCGCCGCTACGTAAGTGAAGAAGCAGTCGCTGCCAAAGTGGAAGATGCGGGCTTTGACCCATACGAAAAGAAGCTGCTCGGCATTACAGCCATGACGAAACAGCTCGGCAAGAAGCGGTTCGAAGAACTGCTGTCAGATTTAGTGGAAAAGCCGCAGGGCAAGCCGGTCCTGGTACCGGAATCGGACAAACGCCCGGCTATGCACACTGCGACAGACGATTTTAATGTTAAATTTTAAGGAGGAAAAAATTATGTCTAAAAATTATGTAAATCCGTGCAAAGTAATTACTGGCGTCAACACTCGTTGGTCTTACGCTAATGTTTGGGAACCAAAGTCCATCAATGGCGGTACGCCGAAGTACAGCGTCAGCCTGATCATCCCCAAGTCCGATACCAAAACGGTAGAAAAGATTCGCGCCGCTATCAAAGCTGCTTACGAAGAAGGTCAGGGTAAACTCAAAGGCAACAACCGTGTAGTTCCTGCCCTCGAAGCTATCAAAATCCCACTCCGTGACGGTGATTTAGAACGTCCGGGTGATGATGCCTATAAGGACAGTTTCTTCATCAATGCCAATTCTACTACGAAGCCTGGCATTGTCGATGCCGACTGCCAGCACATCCTGGAACGCTCTGAAGTCTACTCTGGCGTCTATGGCCGTGCTTCCATCAGCTTCTACGCTTTTAACAGCAATGGCAATAAGGGCATTGCTTGCGGCCTGAACAACCTGCAGAAAATCCGTGACGGCGAACCCCTCGGTGGCAAACCACGTGCTGAAGATGACTTCGCTACAGCTGACGATGACGATTTCTTGGCATAAGGAAGGAGAATTTCAATGGAAACTACGATGCAAATGATTTTAGAGCTGATGTATTGCCTGGTGGCACTGGCTGCAAGCGGTTTTTTTGTGGCCTTAATTTATACAGACCTCAAGAAAGATCAACGTGACGAAGAAATAGCACGGCACCGGGAAGAACGGGAAGCGGAATATCACCGCAAACAGATGGAATCTTTTCGGAAATAAGTATTGGTAAATGGTGGTGGCGGGACCTTGTGTCTCGCCGCTTTTCTTGAGGTGAAACATATGAAAACCATCAGCATTGATATTGAAACGTTCAGTAACATAAATCTAGCTAAATGCGGTGTGTACAAATATGCTGAATCGCCGGCCTTTGAAATTCTCCTTTTCGGATATGCCGTGGATGGCGACGAAGTACAGGTCGTTGACCTGGCCCAGGGAGAAACTATCCCTGAAGATATTCTGGAAGCCTTAACCGATGAAGCAGTCACCAAGTGGGCCTTCAATGCCAGTTTCGAACGAATCTGCCTGTCGCGATATCTGAGTGATTTGGGGATAAGCCTGGACCCGTTCCATGACCATCACCCTCTTTCCCAGAACTGTGCAAGGTTCCTCAATCCGGCGGGATGGAAATGCTCCATGATCTGGTCGGCCTACATGGGGCTGCCCCTTTCACTGGAAGGCGTCGGCGCCGTTCTAAAACTGGATAACCAGAAGATGAAGGAAGGCAAGGAACTGATTCGTTACTTCTGTGTACCATGCAAGGAAACTAAAACGAATGGTGGCAGGACGAGAAATCTACCTCATCATGCCCCGGATAAATGGACCCTGTTCAAGTCTTATAACAAACGAGACGTAGAAGTGGAAATGGCCATCCAGGAGCGGCTGAAGCACTACCCAGTACCGGAACAGGTATGGGACGAATACCATCTGGATCAGGAAATCAACGACAGAGGCATTGCCATTGACCAGACGTTGGTCGGCCAAGCCGTGGCCATGGATGCCCGGTGCCGGGAATCATTGATGGACGAGTTAAAGAAAAAGACGGGGTTGAAAAATCCGAATTCCGTCATACAGATGATTGCCTGGCTGGAACAGCACGGGATGAAGACTGATTCTTTGAGCAAGAAGCAGGTACAGGAACTGCTGAAGACGGCAGAGGAACCGCTGCGCAGTGTACTGCTTCTCCGGCAGAAGCTGGCAAAGTCTTCGGTCAAGAAATACCAGGCTATGGAACTGACGGCCTGTAATGACAGCCGGGCCAGGGGTATGTTCCAGTTCTATGGGGCCAACCGGACCGGGCGTTTTGCTGGGCGGCACATTCAATTACAAAATCTTCCCCAGAATCATCTGCCGGATCTTTCGGAAGCCCGGGGACTGGTGCGCCAGGGAAATTATGAAGCCCTGGAACTTCTGTACGACTCCGTACCTGATGTTCTTTCCCAACTGATCCGCACCGCCTTTGTGCCACGTAAGGGAATGAAATTTGTGGTATCGGACTTTTCGGCAATTGAAGCACGGGCCATTTCTTGGCTTGCCGGGGAGAAGTGGAAATCAGATGCCTTTGCGGCCGGGCAGGACATCTATTGCACGACAGCCAGTCAGATGTTTGGTGTACCTGTGGTGAAGCATGGGATAAATGGCCACTTGAGGCAGAAAGGCAAAATCGCAGAATTGGCCTGTGGCTATGGCGGTTCTGTCGGTGCGCTGAAGGCGATGGGCGCACTGGAAATGGGACTTTCGGAAGATGAACTGTATCCTCTGGTCCAGTCCTGGCGGTCGGCCAATCCGCATATCGTCGATTTCTGGTGGCAGGTGGATGCCGCCGTAAAGACAGCCATCAAGGAACATGTCCCTATGCGGGCAGGCTGCATCCGCTTCTTGTACCAGAGCGGCATGCTGTTCATCCAGCTTCCCAGCGGACGGCGGCTTTCTTATGTGAAACCCCGGATAGGCGAGAACCGCTTCGGCGGGGAATCCGTCACCTATGAAGGAATCGGCACAACGAAGAAGTGGGAGCGGCTGGAAAGCTACGGCCCGAAATTCGTGGAAAACATCGTCCAGGGCATCAGCCGTGACATCCTCTGCTATGCCATGCAAACTCTTCGATGCAGTGATATTGTTGGCCATGTCCACGATGAACTTATCATCGAATGCGACAGGGATGTCAGCGTTGACGCCATCTGTGAGCAGATGGGGCGGACGCCGCCGTGGGCTGAAGGACTTATTCTGCGAGCCGATGGATATGAATGTGAATTTTATCAAAAAGATTAATGTTTTTGCTCAAAATGGATTTCCTTCTCCATAGGAAAGTAGAAAGAGCTTTTAGGAAGGAGAATTTGAGATGAATAAATTCAATGATGAGCACTATTTAGATCCTACGCCACAGCAAGCATTATCCACTATTGAAGCAGAGAAAAAGGCAATGAAAACATATCGACCTCTGGTTTATGTGTGTTCTCCTTATTCAGGAGATACCTTGAAAAACACTGAAAATGCTCGCCGATATTCCAGATTTGCTTTCGAACAGGGCCGTATCCCCATTGCACCGCATCTGTTGTTCACACAGTTTTTGGATGACGATAATCCGATGGAACGGGAAATGGGGATGCATTTTGGCAATGTACTGATGAGCCTATGCCGGGAAGTGTGGGTGTTCGGCGATATCATTTCCCCTGGCATGGATGCGGAAATCAGGAGAGCCCGGTGGAAAAATTACAGGCTGAGATTTTTTACTAATGACCTCGAGGAGGTAGAAAGATGATTTTTACGATTTACACTGCTGACTGCACTGGCAACGAACACAATGCTGTATATCCAAACAAGGCAGTTATTTCGAACGGCGAGGAATTGAAAACTGCAGCCGCCTTTGACCACGTATGTGCGGTGTATAAGGACAACTACCGGAACCGGGATAACTTTCTGGTATCTGATGTGGCGGTCATGGATTGTGACAATGGAGATACGGACAATCCTGACGAATGGGTGACCGGAAAAAAACTTATTACCCTGTTACCCGATGTGGCTGTGGCTATTGTCCCATCTCGCAATAACATGAAGGAGAAAGATGGAAAAAGTGCTAGACCACGTTTTCATGCTTATTTCATGATTCCCAAAATGACAGACGGAGATGCTTATACAGCACTCAAACGAGCCGTACAAAAGCAGTTTCCGTTTTTTGATGGAGCTGCACTAGATTCTGCCAGGTTCCTTTACGGAAGCCAGGCAGAATCAGTCCTTTGGCAGGATGGGGCTAGAACCATTGCTGATTTATTTTGCGACACGAAGAGCAATGATTCTATCCCACAGGGGCAGCGCAACAATACAATGAGTCGGTTTGCAGGGCGTGTCATCAAACGGTATGGGGCAACAGAACGGGCATATTCCATATTCCTTGAGGAAGCCGAAAAATGTGATCCGCCTTTGGAAGATGCCGAACTCAATAAAATCTGGCAAAGCGCCGTCCGGTTCGGGGAAAAGGTGGCTAAGCAGGAAGGCTATATCAGCCCTGAACAGTACAACAATGATTTTGGCACGGGAAAGTCACTGAAGCCAGGAGACTATTCGGATATCGGGCAGGCGAAGATGTTGGTACGGGAGTATGGCAGTGAGCTGAAATATACTGCTGCCACGGACTATTTGCGCTATGACGGAACGCACTGGGTGGAATCGAAGCAGCGGGCTGTGGGTGCAATGGAAGAATTTCTTGACCTGCAATTGGCGGACGCTCTGGATACCTTAGCTAATACCATAAACACGCTTAAAGAAAGTGGAATATCAGAAGAAGAAATCCGCAGCGGAGGAAAGTCACTTGAAAAACAGATAAGCGAAAAACAGGTCGAGGCCTATCATGCCTATCTGTCTGCCCTCGCTTATAAGAAATTTGTTATGAAACGGCGAGATATGAAATATGTGGTTTCAGCGCTCCAGGCGGCAAAGCCTATGCTTGAAATCAGCTATGATGATCTGGATCAGAACCCGTTCTTGCTGAATTGCCCAGACGGTACCTATGACTTGAACCAAGGGGCATCATCGCGGCAGTTACATAACAGTATGGATTTCATTACCAAGATTACATCGGTTTCTCCAGGTGATGATGGAAAAGCACTCTGGTTGGATTCAGTCGGGCGGACATTCCAGGGAAACGTAGAATTGATTGATTACGTGCAACGAATTGCGGGCTTGGCGGTTATCGGACAGGTGGAGCTGGAAGCCTTGATTATTTCATATGGGGAAGGTTCCAACGGAAAATCTACGTTCTGGAATACGATTGCCAGTGTTTTGGGGAGCTATAGCGGTACTATTTCTGCGGATGCTTTAACGGCCAACTGCAAGCGGAACGTAAAGCCTGAACTGGCTGAAGCTAAGGGGAAGAGACTCCTTATTGCCGCAGAATTGGAAGAAGGCATGCGCCTTTCAACTTCAGTGGTAAAACAGCTTTGCTCCACAGACCGAATTTCAGCAGAAAAGAAGTATAAAGACCCGTCCAGTTTTATGCCTTCCCATACGCTCGTCTTGTATACGAATCATTTGCCACGCGTCGGTGCCATGGACACCGGCATCTGGAGACGGCTTATCGTCATTCCTTTTACGGCAACCATTACGCGGAAGATGGATATCAAGAATTATTCAAAATACCTCTTAGACCATGCGGCACCCTACGTGTTGAAGTGGGTGATGGAAGGGGCCAAGAAGGCCATCGACTGCCAGTTCCATTTCCATCAACCGATGTGCGTGAAGGAGGCCATTCAAAAATACAGGGCAGATAATGACTGGATGACGCATTTCCTGGAAGAATGTTGCGAGATAGATCCTGGCACGCACGAACAATCTGGGAAATTATATGAATCTTACCGGAGTTTCTGTATTCGGACGGGCGACTTTGTCCGTAATTCCACAGAGTTTACCAGAACTTTGGAGCAGAGAGGATTTGAACGGGTGAAAAAGCGGGACGGACGGTTCATAATCGGCATCAGGCTTAAGATTTCAGACTTTTTGGAATGAGTGGTGTGACGGACGGTGACACCCAAATATAAAACCCCTTTTAAGGCTGTTTTTTAGAGAAAAAACACATATAGAAAAGTTTAGGTTTGGGGCGTCACCGTCCGTCACAGAAAGGAGAAATTCATGCGGGAACGCACAACAGAAATCAAATTAGTGATGGAAACCAGGAAACGTGGGGGCATGGCATTGAAGTTTATTTCGCCGTCATACAGCGGCATGCCTGACCGGTTAGTACTTTTGCCGGATGGAATAATGGCTTTTGTAGAAGTGAAAGCACCGGGGCGGAAGCCAAGGCCTCTGCAAAATAGCCGCCATGCCATGCTTCGTAAAATGGGGTTCCCGGTTTTCGTCCTGGACAATCCAGAGAATATTCCTGGGATGCTGGATGGATTGGCACACATGAAGGAAAGGAAAGGAGGCGGTGCCAGATGAAGTTTCTGCCGCATGATTATCAGAAATACGCCATTGAATACATCAAGTCCCATCCAGTTACGGCCCTGTTCCTGGACATGGGCCTTGGCAAGACGGTAACGACGCTGACAGCCATCCGCGATTTGATGTACGATTCCTTCGAAATCAAACATGTACTGGTCGTGGCGCCACTTCGGGTGGCGAGAGATACCTGGCCGGAAGAAATCCGAAAATGGGACCATCTGAAAGAACTTACCTGCAGTGTGGTTGTGGGAACCGTGGCAGAACGGCGGCGGGCCTTGCAGCAGGAAGCGGATATCTATATCGTGAACCGGGAGAACCTGGCCTGGCTGTATCAGAACAGCCGCCTGGATTTCGATATGGTCGTCCTGGACGAGCTGTCGAGTTTCAAAAACGCCCAGTCCAAACGGTTCAAGGCCATGAAAGCTATGCGCCCTAAAGTGAAGCGCATCGTCGGCCTTACAGGTACGCCCAGCGGCAACGGGCTGATGGATCTCTGGGCCGAGTTCCGGCTGCTGGACATGGGGAAAAGGCTCGGGCAGTATATCAGCCAGTACAGGAACCTGTATTTCAAACCAGACAAGCGCAACGGCATGGTGGTATTTTCCTACAAACCTCTGCTGGGAGCGGAAGAAGTCATTTATCATCAGATTTCAGATATCACCGTGTCCATGAAAGCGAACGATTATCTGAAGATGCCGGAGCTGGTGAGCGTAGCGAAAGAGGTCAAGCTGAACGAAATGGAAAAGAAACGTTACGACGAACTGAAGCAGTCCCTGGTATTGGAGCTTCCAGGCGGCGAAGTCACAGTCGCCAATGCCGCGTCGCTTACTATGAAACTTTCGCAGATGGCGAATGGCGCCATTTACACAGATGACAAGAATGTCGTGAATATCCATGACCGGAAGCTGGATGCCCTGGAAGATCTGGTGGAAAGCGCTAACGGGCAGCCAGTCCTGGTGGTGTACTGGTTCAAGCACGATAAGGAACGCATCCAGAAGCGCATGGAGGCCAGAGAGCTGAAGGAATCGCAGGACTTTGCCGACTGGAATGCCGGCAGGATTCCCGTGGCCCTGATTCATCCGGCCTCTGCCGGACATGGGCTGAACCTGCAGCAGGGCGGCTCTATCCTGATATGGTTCGGCCTGACCTGGAGCCTGGAATTGTATCAGCAAACCGACGCTCGGCTTTGGAGGCAGGGGCAGAAGAGCCGTACGGTCATCATACAGCACATCGTGGCCAAGGGCACGATTGATGAGCGCATCCTGAAAGTATTGGAACACAAAGACGGAACCCAGGCCGCACTGATTGACGCGGTGAAAGCTGACCTGGGGATGACGGAACCAGGAAACGGGGGTATACTATGAAGCGGGAAACAGAAGGAGAAGAGAAGCGTATGGAAGCAAAAGCGTATCTGGAACAGGCACGAAATATCAATATCCAGATAGACAGCAAGCTGGAGCAGGTATCCGCCTTGCGGCAGCTGGCTATCAAGGCGTCATCGACACTCAGCCCGGTGCCGCCGAGCGGGACGCCAGACCCGCACCGGCTGGAAAAGACCATCACCCGCATGATGGATATGGAGCATGAAGTGGATGAGGACATCGACCGTCTGGTGGAACTCAAGGCAGACATCATGAAGGCTATCAGCCGGGTGCCGGACGACCGGGAACGGGTCGTCCTGGAACTCCGCTACCTGGCCTTCAAAGACTGGGCATCCATTGCCGATGCCCTCGGGCTTCATATCCGCCAGGTGTACCGCCTGCATGACGAAGCCCTGAAACACATCGAGATTTCTGGCGAATGTCACTGAATGTCACTAAAGCAGCACTTGATGTCACTGGCTTCTGTAAGATATACTATAATCAGCAAAAAAAGAATGAAGGACCGAGGCTTGAACGCCATCGGTCCTTTTTTGATGCAGGAAAATAAAAGAAAGAACCTATCAGTAACTCCAGCGCAAGCTGCTGAAAACAGCGGCGGCATTCTGGCCATAGACAGGTTCTCTCTTGGCGGCAAAGGCTATGCTGGTATCTCAGGAACCAGAATCTTCTGCAGCAGCCCTCGGCACTCCCGCCGTCAACATATCCTTTGCCTGAAGAACACGGGATTTGCTGTGGGAGTACTCCTGTCACTAGCAAGCCAGACTGTTCTTGTAATCTTAGTATAACAGGTTTGTGCAGAGGAAGGAAGAATACCCTATGCCAAGAAGACCGCAGACACCGTGCAAGTATCCAGGATGCCCAAGGCTGGTGCCGTATGGGAAAAAATATTGTGACGAACATGAACAGCAATGCCAGGGCGAACGGAAGAACGCGATGCTGCGTGGCTACGGGAGAGAGTGGCAGAAAGCCAGGAAGTTCTTCCTGAAGCGTCACCCCTGGTGTGTCCGATGCAAAGAGAAAGGACGGCTCGTCCCGGCAACCGTCGTGGATCATATCCAGCCACATCGCGGCGACCCGGATTTGTTCTGGGATGAGAAGAACTGGCAGCCTTTGTGCAAGAGTTGCCATGACCACAAGACGATGACCGAAGATAGATATTGGAAATACAAATATTAATGCCACCAAATAAATTTATATACACTTTCAATCATCGAATTTTTGGGAATAGGAATCCAAGGATAATTAGTAACATTTCTAGTTTTTATCAATTTACCGTTTTTGTCATAAATTGAATAGATTCGAATTGCAAAAGTTTTATGATTTCGGTTTAATAACAAATAGTTAACATCATAGTTTCCATTAGCATGTAAGACTTTTGACCATAAAACCCCGAAATCGGATAGAGTTTTTATACTATCCTTATCAATATAATATTGGGAATTATCTGATGTTTTACCTAAATAAAGCCAGTTTGAAGCAAAGCACGGTGATGCTAAACAGAAGATAAATATCAATGATAAAAAAATCTTTTTCATTTTTAGTTCGCCTCCTATATATGACAAAATTTTGCAATAAATACTAGTAGCATAGATAACAAACAATATATTTAATGCGCCACTCTTCAAATAGTAATTTATATTCAATGTATATTATTTTATCTTATAATAACATGAATGTTTTGATAAAGGAAAGCCCGAGGGGTATGCAAATCTCTGCAGCCCTTCCGTCCATGACCGCCGCCCCCTCAAACGGAAAAAACCGCGAAATTCATAAGGGGGGATATAAGGACGGTCTTCAACCGAATATCAGGCAGCTCCAGGCTTATGGCTCGGGGATTTTTTATTGCTAGGAAGAAGGGAAACTTCATGAATGACTGCCAGCGCAGGCAGATTGAAACCATGCGGAGACAGGGGATGGGGTACAAGGCCATCGCCCGGGAAACGAAGCTGTCACGGGACAGCGTGCGGAATTATTGCCGCTGGCATCATCTGAACGGATACGGAGCCGCCATCGCTGCGGCATCCAGAAAGGAAACAGTGTATGAAGACATCGGATATGGAATGGAAAGTCCTGCCCATCGGGCAGCTGAAGCCTGCGGCATATAACCCCAGGAAGCAGCTGAAGCCCGGTGACAAGGAATATGAGAAGATCAAGAACTCCATCCAGGAGTTCGGCTATGTGGAACCCGTCATTGTCAACTACGACATGACCGTCATCGGCGGACATCAGCGCCTGACAGTGCTGAAAGAACTGGATTATGAAGAAGTCCAGTGCGTGGTCGTCCATATCGAAGACGAATACAAGGTCAAGGCCCTCAATATCGCGCTCAATAAAATCACCGGCGCCTGGAACGAACAGCTCCTGGCCGACCTCATCGTGGATTTGCAGAGCGTCGATTTCAATGTAGACCTGACGGGTTTCGAGGCACCAGAAGTGGAGCAGCTCTTTTCCAAAGTCCACAACAAGAAAGTGAGAGAAGATGACTTCGATGTGGACGGAGAACTGGAACAGCCGGCTATGGCCAAGGCAGGAGATATATGGCTCCTGGGGGAACACCGCGTCATCTGCGGCGATGCTACGCTGCCGGAGACCTACACACAGCTGATGGACGGCAAGAAAGCAAATCTGGTGCTGACGGATCCTCCGTACAATGTGGATGTGGAAGAAACGGCCGGGAAAATCAAGAACGACAATATGCCGGACGATAAATTTTATCAGTTCCTGTTCAGCGCCTTCGTCAACATGGAGCAGAACATGGAACGGGATGCATCCATCTATGTGTTCCACGCCGATACGCAGGGGCTGAACTTCCGCAAGGCCTTCAAGGACGCAGGCTTCTACCTGTCCGGTTGCTGCATCTGGAAGAAGAACGCCCTGGTCCTGGGCCGCAGTCCGTACCAGTGGCAGCACGAGCCGTGCCTGTTCGGCTGGAAGCTGAACGGGAAACACCAGTGGTATTCCGACCGCAAACAGACAACCATCTGGGAATATGACCGTCCGAAAGCCAGCAAGGAACATCCGACCATGAAGCCCGTGGCGCTCATGGCCTATCCTATACAGAACTCGTCCATGAGCCACTGCATCGTCCTGGACCCGTTCCTCGGATCCGGCTCCACGCTCATGGCCTGCCAGCAGACGGACCGCATCTGTTATGGCATCGAGCTGGACGAGAAGTTCGTCGATGTTATCGTGAAGCGGTATATCAGCGAGTGCGGGGATGAAGGTGTGTTTGTACTGCGTGAAAATGAGAAAATTCCTTATGATAAAGTGCAGAAATAACTTGCTATTATTGGCGTTCAGAGTGATATATGTACTAGCAAAACAAGGAGGTACATAGACCATGACAATCCAGACGAACCTGAACGACCGCAAGGAACTGGCCAGAAAGCTGATTCCTTTCAACCATAACGAAAAGCTTCATTACACCGGGACGCCGGCCTTTGCCTACGAAGGGCAGGGCTTCCGCATCCTTCGCAGCGGCGATATCGAATGCGATGATGAAAAGACAGAAGCCGCTATCACAGCTTTCCTGCAGGAAGCAGGCATTCTTCCGCAGCCGGAGCCGGCAGAAGGAACGGGAACCGAAGTGTCGCAAGAGCGATTGCAGCAGGATGAAACGCCAGGATTGGAAGCACTGCCGCAGACGGAAACGGAGCCGGATATGATGGAAATTAAGGTTTCCCTTGATGGCATGGACGGTGCGCAGCTACGCAACCTGGTCTTCATGCTTCATGCCCAGCAGTACCTGCTGAACCGGGCCGCGGGGCACGAAAACATCCATGTGCCGGACAGGTTGGTGGAAGACCTGAAAGAAGAACCCGGTACAGACAGGACGTCCTTCTTTGCCATCTATCAGAACTACAGCAAGGAAGGACGGGGTTTCCTGATTGCCGTAGATACGGTGACGTTCTGCATTGCCGCTACGGGCAATGCCGTGAAGAACCGCGCCCTGATTGAACTGGCGGCCTTCATGGTCAGCGCAGCGAAAAAGGCGAAACGGGTCCAGTCCGCCACACGGAAGCCGGAAAACGAGAAGTACTACCTGCGGATGTGGCTCCTGCGCATCGGAATGGGAACCAAAGCCAGCCACGAATCGCGCATGGCCCTGCTGAAAGGCCTGAACGGATGGAGCGCCTTCCGCACGGAAGAAGAAGCCATGGCTCATGCCAAAAAGCAGAAGGAACGCCGGCATCCGAACCTGTAAACTTTCGATTTAATTCATAATTATTCTCAATATTACTTGCTATTGTGTGCCTTTAGAGTGATATATAGTGTACCGAAAGAACACACGCACACATAGAAAGGACAGAGATGATTATGAAAACACTGCACTTTGGAATCGAAATGGAAATGACTGGGATTACGAGAAGCCGGGCTGCCAGCCTCATGGCCCACTTCTTCGGAACGGAAAGCCGGCACGAAGGCGGAGCCTACGATACCTACACCGCAAGGGATGAACAGGGGCGGAAATGGAAGGCTATGAACGACTCCAGCCTGATTCCTCAGAAGAAGGTGAACGGCAATATTACAGATGCTTCCAGTTTCTACCGTACAGAAGTGGTCAGCCCCATCCTTTCCTACGAAGACATCCCGAAGCTGCAGGAACTGGTGCGGATGCTCCGCAAGGCCGGTGCCTTTGCCAACAAGTCCTGCGGCATCCACATCCATGTCGGGGCCGAACGGTTCACCGCCAAGACCCTGCGGAACCTGGTGAACATCATGGCGAGTAAGGAAGAGATGATTTACCGCGCCCTCCAGATCAACCCCTCACGGGAAAGCCGGTACTGCCGGAAGACAAACTCCACTTTCCTGAAGGACCTCAATCGGAAAAAGCCGGACACCCTGGACGGCATCGCCGACCTCTGGTATCAGGAAGTACCCTACGGACGGAATCATCATTACAACAGCACCCGCTACCACGGGCTGAACCTGCACGCCACCTTCACCAAAGGGACCGTCGAGTTCCGGCTTTTCAATGGGACACTCCACGCCGGAGAAATCAAGGCATACATACAGTTCTGCCTGGCCGTCGTCCATCAGGCCCTCGCGCAGAAGAAAGCCTCGGCACGGAAAACCGAAACGGACAATGAGAAATACGCCTTCCGATGCTGGATGCTCCGGCTCGGACTCATCGGCGACGAATTCAAGACCTGCCGCCTCCACTTCCTCAAACACCTCACGGGCAATTCCGCATGGCGCAATGCCGCCGCTTGAAGGGGATAGCCTTAGGGGCAGCTTCGGCTGCCCTTGGGGTAGTAGAAGGGCAATCCCTTCAGAAAGGATGAGAGCGATGAAACAAAGAATCTACATTGCCTACGGCAGCAACATGAGTGAAGTACAGATGGCAAGACGGTGTCCTGACGCCGTTCTTTCAGGGACGGGCCGAATCCGGGGCTATGAACTCCTCTTCAAAGGTTCCTTGACAGGATGTTACGCCACGATCGAGAAGAAGGCGGATGCCTTCGTGCCGGTTGTTTTCTGGTGCATTTCTCCGGCGGATGAACGGCGGCTCGATGCCTATGAAGGTTTCCCGCGGTTCTACTACAAAAAAGAAGTGGATGTGGAAACAGATGAAGGCATCCTCAGCGGCCTTGTGTACATCATGCACGAAGACCGGCGGTTCGGCATCCCGGAAGACTGGTACTACCAGAACATGGAGCGGGATTACCGCAAATTCGGTTTCGACCTGTCCGTCCTGCGGGCCGGGCTGCGGCACAGCCGGGAACGGATGGAAGAAACGCGGGTGCGACTTATCTCCATGGATGACAGGCAGGCCCCGCCCAGGGGAACAGAAGGCACCGTCCAGTTCGTCGATGATGCCGGGACCATCCATGTACAGTGGGATACGGGCAGCAGTCTCGGGCTGATACCCGGAGCTGATGAATGGGAAGTCATCGAATAAGATGCATAAATATCGGATAGGCAGTCAGCGTCGAACTGTTCGAAGACAATGGCCACGCCATCGAATGGGTCATGAAGAATTAAAAAAGAGAACCAGAGGGGAACGCAGATGCGGTCCCCTCTGTCGTACAGCCCGCAAGGGCTTTTTTATTGGGAGGTGAGCGCCATTGGCTGTACGAGGAAGAAAACCGAAGCCGACGGCGCTCAAGGTGCTGGAAGGCAATCCCGGCCATCGTCCCCTCAATAAGAAGGAACCCATGCCAAAGGGACGGCTCCCTCGCTGCCCGGACTGGCTGGAATACGATGCCAAGAAAGAATGGAAGCGGCTGGGGAAAGTCCTCGCTGAGATGGGGATGCTGACCAATCTGGATATGATGGCCTTTGCCGGGTACTGCCAGGCATATGCCCGATGGAAAGGAGCGGAAGAGTTCATCACCCAGCATGGGGATATGGTGCGGACGCCGAACGGCTACCTGCAGCAGGTACCGCAGGTATCAATTGCCCAGACGAACCTCAAGATCATGCTGAAATTCTGTGAGCAGTTTGGCCTGACCCCGTCAGCCCGGAGCCGCATGATTGGGGAAGAAAACGGGGCAGAAAAAGAAACGGATGAAATGGAACTGCTGTTAAGGGGGTGACAAGTTTGGCATTTGTATATAAGCCGTCAGCGTTCATGCTGCCGGATTCCCATTACGACAAGGACAAGGCCGACAGGGCGGTTGCCTTCATCGAGCATCTCTGTCATACCAAAGGCAAATGGGCCGGGCAGCCGTTCTTGCTCCTGCCGTGGCAGGAACAGATTGTGCGTGATCTCTTCGGCATCGTCAAGGAAAACGGGAAACGGCAGTTCCTGACGGCCTATATAGAGATTCCAAAGAAGAACGGGAAAAGCGAGCTGGCTGCAGCCATCGCCCTGTACCTTCTTTATGCCGATAACGAGCCGAGTGCCGAAGTGTATGGTGCGGCCTGTGACCGCAACCAGGCTTCCATTGTCTTTGATGTGGCACGGCAGATGGTCGAGATGAGTCCGGCCCTGATGCGCCGCTCCAAGATACGGACGGCGGGCAAGCGCATCATCAATTATCGCAACGCCGGGTTCTACCAGGTGCTGTCGGCGGAAACCGGGACCAAACACGGACTCAATGTGTCGGGCCTGGTCTTTGACGAAATCCACGCCCAGCCGAACCGCAAGCTCTATGATGTCCTGACCAAGGGCTCCGGCGATGCCCGGGAGCAGCCGCTCTTCTTCATCATCACGACGGCGGGCAACGACAAGAACAGTATCTGCTATGAGCTGCACACAAAGGCCCTTGACTTGATGGCGGGCCGAAAGAAAGACTACACCTTTTACCCCGTTGTCTATGGCCTGGAAGGGGAAGCGGACTGGACAGATGAAGCCAACTGGTACAAATCGAATCCTTCCCTTGGCCACACCATCCAGATCGACCGCGTCCGGGAAGCGTACCAGAACGCTATCGAGAATCCGGCCGAGGAGAATGTGTTCAAACAACTCAGATTGAATATCTGGACTTCGGCCAGCATCCGCTGGATACCGGAACAGGTCTACGATAAGGGGAATCTCCCCATTGACCTGGATTCCCTGCGGGGGCGGATGTGCTACGGCGGGCTGGACTTGTCCAGCACATCGGATATCACGGCCCTGGTACTGGCCTTCCCGCCCCGGACGGAAGAGGAAAAATATATCCTGCTGCCATTCTTCTGGCTGCCGGAAGACACACTGGAACTTCGCTGCCGACGTGACCATGTCCTCTACGACGTCTGGCAGAAGCAGGGTTTCATCCAGACGACGGAAGGAAACGTCATCCATTACGGCTTTATCGAGAAGTTCATCGAACGCCTGGGGGAAACGTACTACATCCGGGAAATCGCCTATGACCGCTGGAACGCCACCCAGATGGTGCAGAATCTTGAGGACATGGGCTTTACCATGGTGCCTTTCGGCCAGGGGTTCAAGGATATGTCGCCGCCGTCGAAGGAGCTGTTCAAGCTTCTGATGGAAGGGAATATCAACCATGGCGGCAATCCCGTCCTCAAATGGATGGCTGGCAACGTCGTCATGCGCCAGGACCCTGCGGGGAACATCAAACCGGACAAAGAAAAATCCGTCGAAAAGATCGACGGAATCGTGGCGTCCATCATGGCACTGGATCGGGCCATCCGTAATGGAATGGGCGGGAACAGTATTTATGACGAACGAGGGATTATTGCATTTTAGAGTAGTTTCACTCGTCATAAAGCCATGATTTTCAGTTTAAGGCATAAAGGTTAATAGATCTAGAAAATATCGTGCTTTGTTTCAGGACCCGATTCTCTTAAGATTGTCCATCCATCAGGAACTTTATACTCAGTCAGCATAGTTATAAATTCATTTTTTAGTGTTTCGCCGCACTTTGTGAATTCTGTTATGTGCTCCCGCATGAATTGCTTATCTAACTTAATGTATTTCGCGTTAGAAAGATTCATGTTTTCATATTTTTTCTCAAACTCAGCTTCTACGGCTATACCTTGCGGGCTGGCTATTTCTGAAAAGCATGGATATTGGAAAGGAAAATCCGGATGATGAAGTAATTCACTGAAAAATTTTTCAAATACATACATTAAGTAGGCAACGGGCATTTCCTGATGTAGCTCTGTACCATACTGTAAGCCGCTATTCCAATTTGAAATCTTTACGGTAAAGAGTACCGAATCATCTAAGTTTTCATTACTATAGTCGCTGATTTTGATGGAAAACTTTTCAGTTCCTGCTTCAATGAAAAAATCGTACGGTTTGTGGTGTCTTAGTGCATTGTATGTTTGAACCATGCTTGGAACAACTATCCTCCAGACATTCATCAAAGGAAACTTTTGTATAAGTACACGGCGGCTGAAAGAAAAGAATTGTCATATAACCATAGGTAAGATCATCAATCTTGAAATAGCCATACGTGTATTTAAACTCTAATAATTCTTCCTTTGTCATATTTGATCACCCTCCGTCACTATGGGAAACTTTTCATTTTTGAAAAATCAGATATCCGACGAATCTATTATAACAATCACTTGGTTTATTAGGAAGGAGTGGATTATGAGCATCTTTTCCAAACTGTTTCATACCAGGGATAAGCCACAAAACTATTACACCGGGACGGATATGCATTACCTGTTTGGACGTTCATCCAGTGGTAAGCAGGTCAATGAGTTCACAGCCATGCAGACAACGGCAGTCTATGCCTGCGTCCGCATCCTGGCGGAAACCCTGGCAGCCCTGCCGCTCCAGCTGTACCGTTACACGCCTGGCGGCAAGGAGCGGGTCTATGACCATCCGCTGTACCATCTGCTCCATGATGAGCCGAACCCGGAGATGACCTCGTTCATCTTCCGGGAAACGCTCATGAGCCATCTGCTCATCTGGGGCAATGCCTACGCCCAGATCATCCGTGACCGCCTGGGGCGGGTGCAGGGACTATACCCGCTCAGGCCGGACAAGATGACCGTCTGCCGGGATGAACGGGGAAAGATTTTCTATCTGTATACCAAGACAGGAGACGAGAATCCGAACATCAAGCCGTATGGGCAAGTGGCACTCCAGAAGGAAGAAGTGCTGCATATCCCCGGCCTGGGATTTGACGGCCTGGTCGGTTATTCGCCGATTGCCATGGCACGCAATGCCGTGGGCATGACTATGGCCTGCGAGGAATACGGTGCCTCTTTCTTTGCCAACGGGGCCAGCCCCAGCGGGGTGCTGGAGCATCCGGGCGTTCTGAAGGACCCGGCCAAAGTCCGGGACTCCTGGAATGCCGTCTATCGGGGGAGTGCCAATGCCCATAAGGTGGCTGTGCTGGAAGAAGGCATGAAGTACCAGCAAATCGGCATCCCGCCGGAAGAAGCACAGTTCCTGGAAACGCGGAAATTCCAGCTCAACGAAATCGCAAGGCTCTACCGCATCCCGCCGCACATGATCGGGGACCTGGAGAAAAGTTCCTTCAATAATATTGAGCAGCAGTCCATGGAATTTGTGAAATATACGCTAGACCCGTGGGTCATCCGCTGGGAGCAGGCCATGCAGAAAGCCCTGTTCCTGCCGGAAGAGAAGAAGCAGTATTTCCTCAAGTTCAACGTCAACGGCCTGATGCGCGGCGATTATGAGAGCCGCATGACCGGTTACAGCATCGGCCGGCAGAATGGCTGGCTGTCCGCCAACGACATCCGGGAACTGGAAGACATGAATCCCGTGCCGGATGAAGAAGGCGGCAATCTGTACCTCGTGAACGGCAGCATGACCAAGCTCAAGGATGCTGGGGCTTTTATAAATAAAGGAGAAGCTGATTAAAATATTTGAATTTGTATCCGCTTCTTGTATAATCCCATCTTTGACACTTTTAAAATAAAA
>NZ_QSFA01000011.1 GCF_003467125.1 Megasphaera sp. AM44-1BH | reverse complement strand
AAAAAAGGTCTAGCCCAACCACAAAAGTTGGACTAGACCCAAAAAAAGCACTGGCAAACGAATATATTCTGTCTGTCAGTGCATTTCTTCATTTACTACATTTACTACGATATGGATTTTTTTATTTCTTCCAGCAGTGAGTCCACCAGCTTATCTTCTGTCACGGTCCGCAGTACCTGTCCGTGGGAAAAGATGATTCCCTTGCCATTGCCGCCGGCAATGCCAAAATCAGCCTCACGGGCTTCACCCGGGCCATTGACGACGCAGCCCATGACGGCAATCTTTAGTGGAGCCGTAATCCCCTGCAGAGCCGCTTCGACTTCTTTTGCCAGCTCGATGAGATGAACCTGTGTCCGTCCGCACGTAGGACAGGAAATAAGGACCGGCCCGAACTGGCGCAGACCGAGAGCACTCAGGATATCCTGACCAGCCTTGATTTCTTTGGCCGGATCATCGGTAAGGGATACACGGATTGTATCTCCGATTCCTTCATAGAGAAGCGTCCCGATGCCGATAGCTGATTTTATCGTTCCCGTACTGGCCAGCCCTGCCTCGGTGACGCCCAGATGAAGGGCATAAGGTACCTTGGCTGCCAATTTTTCATAGGCTTCGATCATGAGCGGAACCTGGGACGATTTGAGTGAAATCACCATGTTCCGGTAATCCATGTTTTCCAGAATGCGTATATGGCGCAATGCCCCTTCTACCATGCCGTCAGCAGTAGGATGGCCTCCATACTCTTTCAGGATGTCTTCCGGAAGAGAGCCGCTATTGATGCCGATGCGGATGGGAATCCCCGATGGTCGTACTTTTTCTACGACTCTGACTACGTGCTCATCAGAACCGATATTGCCCGGGTTGATCCGCAGGGCCTGTACTCCGCTGTCTACCGACAAAAGTGCCAGTTGATAGTCAAAGTGGATGTCGGCTACCAGGGGCACAGGAGATGCCGCAACGACATCTTTCAAAGCCAGCGCCGCCGCTTTATCCGGTACGGCAAAGCGGATGATTTCTGCTCCCAGACGAGAAAGACGCTGTACGTCTGCAATAGCCCGGCTGGTATCGGCAGGATTGATAGTAGACATGGTCTGCACCGAAACAGGCGCCGCACCGCCGACCGTCACTGCTCCCAGCGTCACGGGCCGTGATGTTCTTCGTGTAATCATTGTATACTACCCCTATATGCTAAAACGACTAATATCCTGTATCATGGCAAACAAAAACAACGATCCCAGTATGATGATACCGGCAATCTGGATATAGTACAAGGCCCGCTTGGGAAGCCGGTGTCCTGTGATTCCTTCAATGATCAGCATGATGATATAGCCCCCGTCCAGAAGCGGAATGGGGAGCAGATTGAGGATACCCAGATTAATGCTGAGGAATGCCGTAAACATGAGCAGATTGACAAATCCGACAGACGCTACCTGCCCTGCCAGCTGTGCTACACCCAGAGGACCGGCCAGGTCCGCCTTTTCCGTGCCGCGGATCATGCCATACATGCCCGCCACCATAGCATAGCAGATCTGCCCTGTCCGCTCCACTGCCATGTATGACGACTCAAAAAAGCCGTGCTGCTTGCGCGTAACGACAGGAACGACTCCGATAAGCGCCCGCTTGGACTGGGTATCATACGTAGGAACCATAGTCAGATCCACATCCTCACCATTCCGGTTGACGACGACAGAAAGGACGTCCCTGCTGTGATCATTGACAGCCTTCGAAATGTCTTTCCACTCCCGGATTGGCACGCCACTGATGGTGACGATGCGGTCCCCTGTTTCCATACCGCTCTGGGCAGCTGCCGAATTTTCCATGACAGAGCCGACGACTGGTTCGGTCGAAACTTCATGGGTGCCCACGGTAAACATGACGCCCCATATGATGACAATGGCCAGGACAAAATTCATGAATGCCCCGGCAGCGATGACAATCAGACGATAGCGGACTTTCTTATTGAGGAAGGATTTCTCATTTAATTCTTCCTGTTCTGTCATTCCCTGGATCCGGTTGAACCCGCCCAGAGGAACGGCCCGCAGAGAATACAGGGTGGAACCGTATTGATAGCTATAGATTTTAGGGCCGAATCCGATAGCAAATTCATCTACCTGCATGCCCGATAATTTAGCCGTGATAAAATGGCCGAATTCATGGACAAACACGATGAGGCTGAAAACAAAAATCGTTGCTGCGATAGTAATACCCAAACTTCAAACACCTTTCGTTCACGGCAGGAACTCTGTCCTGACGCTTATGCTACAAGCATAAGATACGCATACACAGCCGGTGCGGCAAAAAGCAGGCTGTCAAAACGGTCGAGAATACCGCCATGACCGGGGATGATATTCCCCGAGTCTTTGATGCCGCATGTCCGTTTGAGAACCGATTCTACCAGATCTCCCAGAGGAGCCATGATGGCAATGATCAATCCGATAGCCAGGCCGTGAAGAAGTGAAAATTTAAAAATCAAAGAGAAAATCAATGCCACGACGATGGTGCCGATAAATCCGCCCAATGCGCCTTCTCTGGTCTTTCCCGGGCTGATAGTGGGGCAGAGCTTGTTCTTCCCCATGGTCTTCCCTGCCACAAAGGCAAAAGTATCACTCGCCCAGGTGGAAAAGACGAGGAGAAATACAAAAAAGCGGGCCGGCTCGAGCATGACATTCTGGAACGCACCGGTCAGATACGATGCCAGCATGCCGTTCCGGAGGGCCAGCATGGCAAGAAATCCTCCGCCAATATATAATAGTCCATACAGCGAATAGGCACTGTCCGAAAGAGTTACGCTCTTATGGCGGGCCACCGTACGCAGAAGGATCCAGCTCATCATGATGACGCAGAGCAAAAACAACAGCTTGATCCCGGCAAACCACCAGGAACCAAATACGGCAACGAGCCATACGTAGCCGGCATATTCGGTCAGATTGGCCTTGACGGCATGAAGCATGCGCACGTATTCACGCCAGCCCAGGAGGGCCAGCAGAGTCATCATGATAAAAAAGAGCCAGTTCCCTTCGTAAATGATGAATATCGTCAGGCCTCCGCCTACGATACCTGTAATGATTCGTTTAGCCAACATTGTCTGTTTACCTTCCTTATTTCAAGCCGCCAAACCGGCGTTCCCGGCCCTGGAAAGATAAGATGGCTTCTATGAGAGTGTCCTTTGTAAAGTCAGGCCAGCACAGGTCTGTATACCAGAACTCGGCATAGGCCATCTGCCAGAGCAGAAAATTGCTGACCCGCTTGTCCGAACCGGGACGAATCAGGAGATCCACATCATTTTCCGGAGCCGTATACAAGTAGCCAGCCAGCGTGTCCTCGGTAATATCCGACGGACTGATACGGCCTTTCTGTACGTCTTCTGCCAAAAGGCGCGCTGCCCGTGCCAGTTCCATGCGTCCGCCATAATTGACGGCTACATTGAGCGTAAGGCCCGTATTATCCTTCATTTCTTCTTCGGCCTTGCGGAAGGAATCCTGGAGTACCGGATGAAGACGGCTCATATCGCCGAGGAAATGAAGGCGCACATTATGTTCGTCCAGTTCCAAGAGATTTTTGCTCAGATATTCATTCATGAGCTTCATGATATAGGAAACTTCTGTCTCCGGACGCTTCCAGTTTTCCGTTGAAAAAGCATATACGGTCAGGACCTGGATTCCCAGTTCACCGGCAGCAACGACGATGCGCTTGAGTGTATCGGCACCGGCATGATGACCGTACGTACGGGGTTTCCCCTGCCGTTTCGCCCAGCGGCCGTTGCCATCCATGATGATGGCTACATGGTGGGGAATATTCTGGCGGTCCAGCTGTTCTTCCAGGGAAGATGTTTCTTCAGAAGCAGGCTGGCGGCCTGTATTTTTAAAAAGTGTATCAAACATATCCTATTCTCCATTATGAAGAGCCTGCTGCACGCTGTCGCTTGCTTTCAGGCTGTAATTGTACAACAGATGGACAACGCCATCTGTTTCCACGGCCCGGATGACATAGATTTCCTGATCGTCACACGTAAAGAAATGACTCCGCGAAACCGTCTGTTCCAGGACATAGGGAATGTTTTTACCCTCTAATACAGATTTGGCATACCATAAAGGCATGCCAATGAGAATCCGTATATCCATCATACTTCCATGACTTCTTTAGTCTTTTTATCCTTCAGAGCGTCAATATCTTTGATTTTCTGATCTGTCATTTTCTGGATTTTGGTCTGTGCTTCTTTACTTTCATCTTCGGTTATTTCTTTTTTCTTTTCCGCTTTTTTGAACAGATCATTGCAGTCCCGGCGCAGGTTTCGGATAGCGACTTTGGCTTCTTCGGCGTGCTTGCTTACCTTTTTGCCGAATTCCTTACGCCGTTCTTCTGTCAGCTGCGGGATTTCCAGGCGGATCATAGTACCATCATTGTTCGGGTTGAGGCCCAGATCGGATTTGAGGATGGCTTTTTCGATTTCTTTCAGCATGCTCCGTTCCCAGGGAACAATGGTGATCAGCCGCGGTTCCGGTGCCGATACGTTGGCCACCTGTTTGACCGGTGTCTGGGAACCGTAATAATCGACCATGACCCGGTCCAGGAGAGACGTACTGGCACGGCCGGTGCGGATAGAAGCTAGGTCACGCTTCAAGGCTTCTATGCATTTGTTCATCTTTTCTTCGTGTTGTGTCAATGTATTCTGTACATCCATGAAAATCACTTCCTCATCATATTTTTCGTTAATTATATCATACAGCTTTTATGCCTTTTTGTCTACGCAGGAACGATTATCCTTCTTTATCGACGAGCGTACCGATTTCTTCCCCGCTGCAGGCAGCGACGATATTTCCTTTCGTATCGATATTGAACACAACAATAGGTATATTGTTGTTCATGCACAGCGTCGTAGCCGTCGCATCCATGACACCCAGCTGTTTCTGGATGACGTCGAGGAAGGAAAGGTGCGTATACATCCTGGCATCGGGATTGACCTTGGGATCGCTGTCATATACGCCATCTACGCCATTTTTGGCCATGAGGATGGCGTCCGCATCGATTTCTGCCGCGCGCAGGGCAGCTGTCGTGTCCGTCGAAAAATAGGGATTCCCCGTACCAGCCCCGAATATGACGACCCGGCCTTTTTCCATATGACGGATAGCCCGGCGGCGGATATACGGTTCTGCTACCTGCTGCATAGTAATGGCTGTCTGTACGCGCGTAACGACGCCGTTCTTTTCGATGGCATCCTGCAGAGCCAGGGCATTCATGACCGTTGCCAGCATGCCCATATAGTCGGCCGATACGCGGTCCATGCCCTTGGCTTTGCCTGACAGGCCGCGCCAGATATTGCCGCCGCCTACGACGATGGCTACCTGGATTCCCTTCTTGGCTACTTCGACGACCTGTTTGGAAATGACATCTACCGTAACCGGATCAATGCCGTATCCCTGTGATCCGGCAAGAGCTTCCCCGCTCAATTTAAGAACTACACGCTTATATTTTCTGTCCATAATGGCTCCTCCTGTTAGAAAATAAGAGAACACTGAAAACCGGTGTTCTCTTATAGGAATCGTATTAAACTTATTTTACCTGTGCCATTACTTCAGAAACGAAATCATCGCTGCGCTTCTGGAGGCCTTCACCGAGTTCATAGCGGGCATAGCGGCGGATATCAATTTTTTCACCGATTTTTGCAATGGCTTCGTTGACGACCTGCTGGACCGTCTTATCGGAATCTTTAATGAATTCCTGATCGAGGAGGCAGTTTTCTTTATAGAATTTTTCAATCCGGCCGACAATCATCTTTTCGACAATCTTTTCCGGTTTGCCTTCGTTCAGAGCCTGCTGACGGAGAACTTCTTTTTCATGTTCGAGGACATCTGCCGGTACTTCTTCTCTCTTGAGATAAGCCGGTTTGGCTGCGGCAATCTGCATAGCGATATCTTTGCAGAGAGCTTTGAAGTTGTCTGTCTGGGCAACGAAGTCCGTTTCGCAGTTTACTTCGACGAGAACGCCGATACGGCCATTGCCATGGATATAAGAATAAACCAACCCTTCAGCAGCGATACGGCTTGCTTTTTTAGCTGCTGCAGCCAGGCCATGTTCACGAAGCAAGTCGATTGCCTTGTCCATATCACCGTTGCTTTCGGTCAGTGCCTTTTTGCAGTCCATCATGCCTGCACCCGTTTTTGTTCTTAATTCTTTTACCATTGCTGCTGTAATAGCCATGAGTATTCCTCCTAAACCTGAAATATAATGAGAATATAGTTTTCGATATAGTACCGTGTACTATCCCGGGCATTCTGCGATACGGTCTAAAAAAGGAGCTGCCTTGTGCGACAGCTCCTTTCAGCATACCACGCAGGACTGTCCTGGGTATTAGTTTTCTTCAGCTGTTTCTTCTGCTTCTTCTGCCGGAGCTTCGGCTTCAGCGCCTTCTTCGGTCTGTTCGCCCTGGTTGCCTTCAAGAACAGCATCAGCGACTTTGCCTGTCAGGAGTTTGACGGCACGGATTGCATCATCGTTAGCCGGAATCGGATAATCGATGACATCGGGATCGCAGTTCGTGTCTACCGTTGCGATAATGGGGATATTCAGTTTACGTGCTTCTTTTACAGCGATTTCTTCTTTCTTCGGATCGATGATGAAAAGAGCATCAGGCAGCTTCTTCATATCTTTAATACCGCCGAGGTATTTCTGAAGTTTATCCATTTCGTGTTTGAGCAGGGTAACTTCTTTTTTCGGCAGTACTTCGAATGTACCGTCTTCTGCCATTTTTTCCAGTGCTTTCAGGCGTTTTACCCGTTTTTCGATAGTCTGGAAGTTGGTGAGCATACCTCCGAGCCAGCGTTCGTTGACATAGAACTGGTTGCAACGTTCTGCTTCGTTCTTAATGGATTCCTGAGCCTGTTTTTTCGTGCCTACGAAAAGGACTTTACCGCCTTCGGCTGCCAGGTCACGGACGAAATTGTAAGCTTCATCCATTTTCTTGACGGTCTTCTGCAGGTCGATGATATAAATGCCATTGCGTTCCGTAAAAATGAAGCGTGCCATCTTCGGGTTCCAGCGGCGGGTCTGATGACCAAAATGTACGCCTGCTTCTAATAATTGTTTCATTGATACTACTGCCATAATTGTGATTCCTCCTGTTTTTTCCTCCGCCCGGTCATCGCCTGTGAAAACCGCGCAAACGGCACAGTTACAAGCTCGACGGTGCGTGTGTATTTTGAACCTTTCATATTATATCACAAGACGTATAGGGTCACAAGCCTTTTTTTCACGACTTCTCCTATCAGTTTGGGTAGATAAAAAAATTATAATATGGTAAGATAATATTATATTGTCTTCTGGGTACAAACGTCACATACGGAGCTATACCCTTGCCGTGAAGACATAGTAGTGAGGCCACATAATGAACTAATTTAAGGAGGTACGGCTCATGTTTGAACAAATGGATACCCTGCAACCTGTCATCCTTGCCGGCGGCGACGACTCCCGTATGGGATATAACAAAGCGCTGGCTTCGTTTGAAGGGACGACACTAATTGAAACGATTTACACCCTGCTCGATTTTATTTTCGACAAATCCCCGATGGTCGTAACCAACGACAAGGCTATTTTTAAGGATATCGACTGTCTCAAAGACGCCCTGCTCGTAGAAGATGTCTATAGAGGCGCAAAAACGCTGGGAGCTGTGGCGACGGCATTCCAGTACACGGACGCGGAAAATATCTTCGTCATTGGCGTCAACATGCCGTTCATTTCCGTTCCCATGATTGAAAAGATGTCCTTCCACATCCAGGCGGCCGATGCCGTCGTTCCTGTCCAGGATGGAACCGACATCTGTCTCCATGCCGTGTATAACCGCCGTCTCATGCCTCTCATGCGGAAGAAAATCGCCGAAGGGAATAACCTGCTCCATTCCTTCTTCCCCCAGATTGATCTGGTGCAGATACCGGTCCGCAAGGATAAGCAGGAAGATGCTATCTTCTTCGACGTCCACACGCCGATAGACCTGAAGATGGCAGAAGAACAATACGAATCCATCAAAGAAACAGAACCAGAAGCATTCCAGCCCCTGCTGGGAACGGATCCGGCCGCTTCCCGGAAAGACTGACAGAAAACCACATAAAGAGACGCAAAAATGGCGTTGCATGATTTCCATATAAAATCATGCAGCGCCTCTTTTACGTTACAAGGACTCCTCCGGTTATTCCAATATGTAGACCAGCACGGTCCGGCGTCCGAACTGCATGCACTGGTTATAGTCGAGCATACACAGATCTACCCGGTTGCCGAGGATATCACTGCCCGTATCTTCTGCCCGGGCAACGCCATAGCCTGGAATATAGACGGTCGTACCCAGAGGGATGACGTTAGGATCGACGGCAATTTCACCATACCGGGCCCGCGTCCCCATCTTTGTAATGCCTTCGCCATTGCCATCAGTAGGCAGATAGGCCGTGGCGACCATGGTATATACGGCTTTATACTTGGATATGGTACCCGTATTGATTTCTACCGTTTCCTTTGTGCCAACATGGCGGATGAGAGGCTGCATTTCCGCAACCAGCGTCGTAGAAATGTGCTCCTTTCCAATAATCTGCCCATCGAGGCTGACAAGATAATTGCGGACCGTCTTGCGACCGTTGACGCCTTGCTGCAGGACCTGTTCTTCGCCCTGCCCCAGCGTTTCATCAGGGATACTTTCGATGGCGTACGGAACCACTTCATCTTCCGTAATTTCCTTGCGGGACAACACGCCCACTTTTATGGTCATATTCTCCTTTACAGGGGCCGATACGTCGCCATAGGCCCGGTAGTTTTCCACATCATATCCGGCCTGTTCGACCGCTTCCTGCACGGTCTTTTTCGCAGTCCGGATGGTCTTCTTCTGGTTCTTATACTCTATTGTCACCGGCACGGCCCGGCGTACTGTCGCCGTCGTACCTTCTTTCAGTGTGTCTGTCGAAAGTTCTACTTCATCGTGATGGCCCAGGGAAATATTGTTTTCACGCAGGAGCGCTTCCGCATTGATTGCATGGGTATAGACCGTATGGGTTCTGCCATCTGCTTCTATGGTCACAGCCCTGCCCCGGTCCACAAAACCCGTCAGGGAGACCAGTACCAGCAAAGCGATCAGAGTCACATACATACGCGTAAAGCCCTGGGAAATACGTTTTCTCATCCATATCCTCCTTATTTCAAATACACCACTATCCTATAGATTTTAGCAGAAAGTGGGGGTATCTGTCAAAATAAGGCCGGATTTGTAACTAAAATGTGTCATTCATCCCCAGAAGTCCGGGTCAGCACCCTGGTTTTGATGTCCTTTTTCTTCAGCTGCCGCGTATGGTCTTCTGCCTCTTTCTGCAGCATCGCCTGGGCATGAATGGGTTCCCCCCTGCGCGTATCGGCCAGATAGCGGTATGTCCCGTCGCCGTTCATGGCATAGGCTTTGACGTTATCATGGAAATACAGGTTCAGGATGCCCTTGACCCGTTCTTTATGAGGCGGGTATTCGACAGGAATCATGAGTTCGACCCGTTCGTTCAGATTGCGCGGCATCCAGTCTGCCGAGGAAATAAAGACATCTTCTTTGCCATTATTATAGAAATAGAAGAGACGGCTGTGTTCCAGATACCGGCCTACGATGCTGTGGACTTCGATATGTTCGCTAAGTCCGGGAACACCAGGCCGCAGCACACAGATACCGCGGACGATGAGCTGGATCCGGACGCCGGCCTGGGAAGCTTCATACAGGCGGGCAATGACTTTTTTATCGAGGAGGGAATTCATCTTGGCAATGATCAGAGCCTTCTTCCCTTTCCGGGCCCAATCGATTTCCTGGTCGATTTCTTCATAAATACGCTGCCGCAGATTGAGTGGTGCTACGGCCAGTTTATTCCACTGGGGAGGATCGGAATATCCCGACAGAAGATTGAAAAAGGCCGAGGCGTCGATACCGATGAGCGTGTTGGACGTCAGTATACCCACATCTGTATAGATACGAGCCGTCTTGCCGTTATAATTTCCCGTCGCTACATGGACATAGCGCTGGATGCCTTCTTCTTCGCGGCGCACGACGAGGGTAATCTTAGAATGTGTCTTCAGGCCCATGATCCCATAAATGACGTGACAGCCGGCCTTTTCCAGCTTGGCCGCCATGTGGATATTATTTTCTTCATCAAACCGGGCCTTGACTTCCATGAGTACCGTGACCTGTTTGCCATTTTCGGCAGCCTGGGCCAGGGCAGCAATAATCGGCGATTTGCTGCTCACGCGGTACAAGGTCTGCTTGATGGCCAGCACATCCGGGTCCGTTGCGGCAAGGCGGACGAATTTTTCAACGGTTTCAAAAGTTTCATAGGGATGATGGACCATGATATCCTGCTGGGAAATGGCCTGCCACATGTCGGGGGCATGAAGCTTTTCCAGTTCCCACGACGGCTGGGGGAACGCTGGCGCATAGCGCAGGTGGTCGTACCCTTCGATGCCGGTAAAGGAGAAAAATACCTTGCAGTCCAGTGGTCCGGGAATCATATACACATCGCGTTCTTCCAGAGCCAGCTCCGTCATGAGCAGGGTCTTCACCATGCGGCTGGCAGAAACGGCCAGTTCCAGCCGGACAGCGGCACCTTTTTTCCTTTTTTTCAGTGATTTGACGACCTCTGCCAGAAGGTCTTCGGCATCATCGTCAATATCGAGGTCGGCATCGCGGGTCACGCGGAATGGCGTAGCTTCCAGGATTTCACAACCCAGGAAAAACCGTTCGGCAAACGTACTGAGTACATCTTCCAGAAACAGGAACTGTTTTTCGTCCCCCGTTCCCGGCACTTTGATTATCCGGTCCAGTACAGAAGACGGGACAGGGAGGATGGCCGTCTTGACGCTGCTGTCCCCTTCCCGGCGCCGTAGGAGAACGGCCAGGTTGAGGCTCAGACTGCTCAGGAACGGGAAAGGATGGCTGGGGTCTACAGCCATGGGCGTGACGACCGGATAGATTTCCCGTTCAAAATACTGTTCCAGCCAGATATGCTGTTCTTCCGTCAGCTCCGACGGTTTGACAAACCGCAGCCCTTCCCCGCGCAGGCGGTCCCGGATATCATTGAGATAGGCGTACTGCTGGCCCACCTGTTTATGGACCATCGTTTCAATGGCAGAAAACTGTTCCTGCGGCGTCATGCCGGCGATATCATGGTGCGGCACGCCGCTTTCGATGAGATGCTTGACACCAGCTACGCGGATCATAAAGAATTCATCGAGATTGGAAGCACTGATGGCTACAAAATTAAGCTGTTCCAGAAGCGGGTTGGATGGTACCACCGATTCGCGCAACACCCGTTCATTGAATTTAATCCATGTGCATTCCCGGTTCAAATAGTATTGGGGGTCTAAAAAGTCCACTCGTTACACCTTCTCTTTCAATAATCTGGGAGTGATACCAAAAATTTCTTCAAAATTTTTGCCAGCCTGTATAAAAGACCAGCGTTCCAGTGATATATCTACCTCCGTCTGACAGTACAGGCGGAGTTCTTTATCACCCAGGACCGCCCGGATGGACGGAATCTTACCCCGGTGGCTCTTGTCGATTGCGTCGGCCAGCGAGAAAATAGCCTGTAATTTAGCTACCAGCACTTCCAGTCCCGGCCGCAGCGCCCGGTTGATCCAGTCGGCATGGTCCGACGGCATATCGGGATTGATGTACGACGCGACACTGGCTACGATTTCTTTTTCTTCATCAGACAGGCTGAATAAGTCGGTCTGCCGGATTAATTCATAGGAACAGACACGGTGCTTGCGCATGTTGATGAACTTCCCTGTCTCATGGAGGATCGCCGCCAGCTGCAGCAGATATCCCGTCCGGTATTCCAGGCCGCAGCGGGCATAGAGAGCGCGGAATATTTCGACGGAATACGATTCCACCCGGGACGAATGGTCGGGATTGTACAGATATCTCCCGGCTATAGTCCGGGCCAGTCCCAAAAGGAGACGGCGCTGGTGTTCCATATAGGAATCGTTGGTCTTTTCTGCAACGTAATGCATGGAATAGCCTTCAGTGAATGTCGTGCCCATGAGGACGACCATATCCACATCGATGGTGCGGAACAGTTCGTAATACAGCATAATCGTCGGCATGAGGACGTTGGCAACGCTTTCAGAAAGGCCGAACCGCTGCATCAGTTTAAACGGGGTCAGTCCGTGGAAGGAATGGACAAAGTCGCGGAACCGCTGCGGTTCAATGAGCGTGACGCCCTGCTGTGGCACAATCTGCATGAGGCGGCCCAGCAGGGTGGCACTTTTGCCCGAGAGGACGACATAGCGGATATCGTGTTCATGGACGCTGGCCCAGAGCGGTGACAGGCTGCCGTGGATGAATTCCCGGGCCGCCGTAGGAAAGGATATGTCTTCCCGCTGTTTCCGGGTGAAATTTTCCAGGATCCGCAACGACCCCAGGTACACGTTCTGCTGGAACAGAAGCTGGTCATTCTGCCAGCATGTCAGCCCCATGCCGCCGGATGTGATATCGACGAGCAGGACAGCATGTCCGGCAAAATTAAAGGTCCCTTCCAGGACATGATAGTAAAGCCCAAAGAATTTATAATAGATTTCTTTGGTCATATGGATGACATCGACATCAAAGCCGGTGCGCACCCGGATTTGATCCAGTGCGTTGAGCATATTATCGGCTTCGCGGATTGCCGTCGTCGTAATAACTCGTACATCGTGGATATCATAATCGCACAGCAGTTGTTTGAACCCATTGAGGATACGGCAGATTTCATTCAGAGACCGGAAACTGACGTGATGGGTCTTGAATACTTCCTCCCCATACATAACCTCCTGGGATACATTTTCAATGACTTCCATATCCTCCATTGACGTATACGAGATGATTTTCATGGCCATATTCACCGTACCAATATGGATGATACCGGCATAGTGCCGCATAGAATTTTCCATAATCCACCCTCACTTGTCCAAAATTCAATATCTTTATTATACATGATTTTCACGGACCATACTTTCTTTTTATGTATAATTCGTGTAAAAATTTTTCTTCTATTCCCATAATCCGTCCCCCACCGGACCATATTTCTGGTATAATGATGATTTAAAGGGAATATTGTTGAAATACTATCATCAACACAGTAGAGAGAGGTAAGATATGGAAAAATTAGCCATCATCGATATGGGCTCCAATTCGATCCGTTTTGTTGCCCTGCAGATAGCCGATAACGGTGCCTATTCATTTATGTATCAGGAAAAAGAACCCATCCGCCTGGGCAGAGGCCTCAGCCAGACCAGCCTGCTCCGCGATAAAGGCATGGAACGGGCCATGACCTGCCTGAAAGTCTATAAACACATGATGGATGTCGGCCACATTGAAAACTGCATCGCCGTCGCTACAGCAGCCGTCCGCAATGCGTCGAACGGCGATGAATTCCTGCGCCGGATCAATAAGGAAACAGGCATTACCATGAATGTCATCACCGGCGAACGGGAAGCATACCTTGGGTATCTCGGCGTCATTAATACGATCAACGAACGCGATTTTGTTCTCTTCGATCTGGGCGGGGCCAGCGTGGAATTATCCCTTGTCCGCAACGGGGAAATTGAAAAGTCCGTCTCCGTACCCATCGGTGCCGTGACACTGACCGAAAAATTTGCAACCCAGGGCAATCCCGATACTGCTTCCCTTACTGCCTGTCAGGAATATATCGCTGAAAAGCTGAAAGACGTACCGTTCATTGCCAATACAGGGCTTCCCCTTATCGGGGTCGGCGGTACGGCCCGTACCTTTGCCAAGATGGATCAGCGGGCCATAGGATATGATTTTTCCAAAATTCATAACTATATCCTGCCTTACGACAATTTTCTCAATCTCTATACGGAAATCATCAGCCGCACGGCGGCAAACCGGAAAAAATTGTCTGGCCTGTCTGCCGACCGGGCCGATCTCATCGTTGCCGGTGCCGAAGTCATTGATACGTTATTCCGCGTGACCGGCAGCCAGGAAATGATCATCAGTGGCTGCGGGCTTCGTGACGGACTGTTTTTCGAATATTATGCGGCATATACGGGTATGGAAAAACCCCGCTTCGACGATATCCTCGACCAAAGTATCAGTAATTTTCTCAAGACCCTGCCTAACACGAATTATCAGCATATCAACCAGGTCGTACGTGTCGCGTCCATGCTCTTCGACCAGCTACAGCCACTCCATGGCTATGGGCCGAGAGAACGCCGTCTTCTCCTGACGGCGGCACGTCTTCACGATGTAGGTAAAATCATCAATTATTATGATCATGCCCGGCACTCAGCATTTATGATCGGTCATGCCTCTCTGTACGGCCTGACCCAGATGGAACAAATCATCGCCTCGTTCATTGCCGGGTTCCATCACGGTATCAGCCGGAAAATCCTGCGTTCCTACCGCTATGCCCACATGCCTTCTGAAGAGGACTGGATCATGATCCGCCGCCTGTCCATATTGCTGGCACTGGCAGAAGCATCGGACCTGACGTACGAACAGCTCGTAGAAAGCATCGAAGTGGCCCACGCCGAAAACGTCGTCGTCCTCATTCTCACGGTGACGCCAGGGGCCACTTATAATGCCGCCGATTACGAAATGAAACAGCTTCTGAGCCAGTTCAAGAAAGAATTTGGCGCAACGCTGCTCCTGGTCTGGAAATAGACAGAATCCGCTACAGATATGCCAAAAGCGCCTGTCCCACAACTACGTGGGAGAGACGCTTTCTGGCATATCTATGAGAAAGAATTATGTTGCTGCCACTATCAGCAGTTTTCAAGAAGGGATACGTCTTCACCGGCGAGGATTTTCTTCATCGTCCGGGCCGGGCACATACGGCCGCACATGGAGCAGGTCCCTTCACATTCCGGTTTGCTCGATTCATAATAAGCTCTGGCCTTGACGGGATCGATTGCCAGGGAAATCATCTTTTCAAAATCTACATCGACGCGGGCTTTACTCATGGCGTCGTCCCATTCCTGTGCTCCCGGGATACCTTTTGCAAGGTCAGCGGCATGGGCTGCCAGGCGTGTAGCGATGATGCCTTCTTTGACGTCTTCTACGGACGGCAGGCGCAGATGTTCGGCCGGTGTGACATAGCAGAGGAAATCGGCACCGCACGAACCAGCAATGGCACCGCCGATTGCGCTGGTGATGTGGTCATAGCCCGGTGCAATATCGGTAACCAGAGGTCCCAGTACATAGAACGGGGCTTCGTGGCAGAGGCGCTTTTCAATCTTCATATTGGCAGCGATTTCCGTGAGGACCATATGGCCCGGGCCTTCTATCATGACCTGTACATTGTGGTCCCAGGCCCGTTTCGTCAATTCGCCGAGAGTAATCAGTTCTTCAATCTGGGCTGCATCGGTCGAGTCATGGGTACAACCGGGACGGCAGGCATCGCCCAGGCTCAGAGTGACGTCGTATTTTTCGCAGATGTCGAGGAGGCGGTCATAGTATTCATAGAACGGATTTTCCTGCTTGTTCATTTCCATCCAGGCAAAGAGCAGGGAGCCGCCACGGGATACGACATTGGTCAGACGGGGATTGCGTTTGATCCGTTCTGCCGTTTTCTGATTCATGCCACAATGGATAGTCATGAAGTCTACGCCATCTTCAGCATGTTGTTCGACGACGGAGAAAAATTCTTCTACCGTAATATCCTTTAGATCTTTATCCAGCATACCGACGGCATCATACATAGGAACAGTACCAATCATGGCGGTAGACATGCCGACGAGTTTGCGGCGGAAATCCCGTGTCTTTCCGAAGTTGGAAAGGTCCATGATGGCTTCGGCTTTCATGTCGATAGCACTCTGGACTTTCTGCAGTTCTTCTTCATGATTGTTGTGTTCCGGTGAGACGCCGAGATTGACATTGATTTTCGTACGGCAGTTTTTGCCAATGCCTTCCGGGCTGAGTGCCGTATGAAGCTTGTTGGCAGGAATAGCGACTTTACCGCTGGCAACGAGTTCCATCAGTTTTTCTACGGGCATCTGTTCCTTTTTGGCGACGATTTCCATCTGCGGCGTAACGATACCTTTACGGGCGGCATCCATCTGTGTGGTGTAGTTCATGACACATCCTCCTAAACATATCCCAAAAAAATTCAAAAAAACACAATAAAAAAAGCTCAACCCGCAGGGTGAGCTATCATATCCGGTAACAGCTTCCCTACGTCGGTATTACCCGAATCAGGTTCAAGGGTCATTCTCAGCCTTGCGGCGCCCCTAGCTTTTTATCCTTCGCTTATTATAGTACACTCTGTTAACAAATACAAGTCATAATTTACATTGGGAGATAAAAAAGATGATTGAAGTAAATATCACAGTTTATTTACAATTTAGCACTGACGGCGGTTCAAACGCTCTGTAGCATTTTCAGGAGAGACATTTTGCTGTATAATACTCGTATCAGAATCCAATAAGAAGGATATAGTAAATAAGTCATAAGGAGGTATTTTACCCATGAAACATCGTTTCTTAAAAGCTCTGACACTTACAGTACTGCTAGCCACGGCAAGCGTCACGGTTCCTGCTGTCGCAAATGCAGCGGAACAAACGCCGTCCGTCATCAATGTAACGGGATATGCCGAACAGGAGGTCGCACCAGACACGGCCTATATCACGATTGGCATGGAAAGCACTGCCAATGATGTCCAGAAGGCCCGCAGCGAAAATAACCTGGTCATGAATCAGGTCACCAATGCCGTTAAAGCGCTGGGAGTTACCAAGGATGATCTTCGGACGACAGACTTCAATATGACGCCGAATTATGATACCAATGGCAGAAAGATTGTCTCTTATACCGTGACAAATAACCTGCGCATCCGCGTTTCTGATTTTGATCTCATTCCGCGGATCATCGAAAAAGCAGGACAGGCCGGTGCCAACCGCGTCATGGGAATGACGTTTACCAATGAACACGCCGACACCATCAAAAACAATCTGATAAAAGAAGCCGTCCATAACGGACGCAGTGCCGCTGAAGCTGCCGCAATGGCTGCAGGCGGACAACTCGGCAAAGTAAAAGAAATCAACATCAGCGGCCGCACGCCTTCCTATAGCAGGGCATATGCCGGTGCTATGAATGCCCGTCTGATGAAAGTAGAAGCTGCCGATATGGCACCCGTAGAAGCCGGTACCAACACGTTGAGCGAAACGGTCAGCATGACATTCTACATCCAGTAAGAACAGCGCAGCACATACAAAACGAGGCGGCAACAAAATGATTTTCATCGTTCATTTTGTTGCCGCCCCGTTTTTTTGCTGTACATGCCATCTCTATTTCCTATCAATTGGTATAATGCAGCGATTTTTTAACTGTTATAAAGAGTAAATAACAGTTATTAGCTCTTTATAACTCTATATTTTTATCTGTTTCTGACAATATAGCACTGCCAGGATGGGCGTAAACAGGCTTGTATCGGTCGTATACTCCTCTGCCGACAGGAACCGGCCCTGCTGATCATATATGTGTCTGGCTACGCTGATACGATAGACATGCTCCTCTTCTTTCAGTTTCTGCCCGGTAATATACTCCTGCATGATATACGGCTTATGGAGACGCGCAGCAGCCTGACACGATTCAGCCATAGTTTCCTCATAGGACGGCGAAAAAGCTGCCCCATCGATGGAACGATACAACGTGTGATGAATGACAGCCCGCATATACGGCGTATCATCGCTGAGGTCCTCATCGAGACGGAATACAGGAGGTGCTACATATATATCGGAATGTACCACGGGATGACGGTCTCTAAAGACGGTCTGTCCGGTCTTTTGCTCATAGGCCCACAAGTTATCATAGTACTGGCGCAGTGCCGCATCGGCATAGACAATCATGTGGTGACGAAAATGATACGAATCGGGACTGTCCTTCCAGACAATTTTCGTTCCAAATTGATTGTACGGCATACGAAACGTCTGCAGGACATGCTGGACCGGATCTCCTTCGATGACGACCCGTTCCAGATTCATAGCCTGTCCATAGGCATCGGCGAAGGCCTGGTTTCCCACGGCGGGCGCACCAAAGGTGATAATCCGTATATCCCCAGGAGAAAATCCCTGGTCTGCCATGCGGGCACCGATAAGTGATGCCGCCGCGCCGCCCAGACTGTGACCCGTCACAAGCAGATCTGCTTCCCTGTTGGAAATGATGGAAGACATTGTATCTGCAACGGTTCCCTTCCCCATTCTCGTATTGAGGATCGTCCGGGCATAGTCATCGAACCCTTTGTGTACAGAAGGCACTTCCCGTCCCGGTTCCTTTCTATCCTCCTGGTGGAAAGGGACGGACCGGGTCCTCAGGTCGCTCTTAATATCTTTTTTATCCACCGTTCCCGAAATAGCCAGGATGTAGCGGGCCGGATGTTCTTCGACAGCTTGTTTGTGCAACAAGATAAATTCGGCCTGTGAAGACTTGCTGATTCCCGTAAGGTTTTCGATCTGCCAGCCTTCTTCCCTGTATTCCTGCCGGGCCAGTCTGCCCGGTTTGTCGTCATATGATGCCAGCGATGCCATGGCCGCTTCATACCGGACTTTGGACTGCAGATACCCGCTTTGGACATCCGCTGCCAGCACGCTGGAACACATACCTGCAAAAAAAAGGCAGCTCATCACTGCCTTTACCATTTGATTCATATGAGACGCCTCCTTTTATGGATGCCACGACAAGATAGAAAAAACTTCCCGGTTCGGATGGTCCGATACTTCAAAGTGAAGAGTCCGCGATAATTCCCGTTCCAGCCGTTCCCGCCGCTTGCGTTCCTTGAGGAAATCGACTACGTCCTGATGGGCACAAATCAGAAGATCTCCTTTCACGTGGCGTACCTGCACCATATGGCGCAGTCGGCGGATGATCTGGATAGCCACCGTTTCAGGAGAATAGAGATATCCCGAACCGCCACAGACATTACAGGGACTGAACTGGACCTGATGCAGTCCCTGCCGCGATTTCTTACGGGTAATTTCTACCAGATTCAGGGCCGTCATACCCATAACATGGGTCTTGGTGCAGTCCTGGGCCGTTTCCTTCTCCAGTATGTCCAGGATTTCCTTCCGCCGGTTCGGCTGGGCCATATCGATGAAATCAATAATGATGATGCCACCAATGTCGCGGAGGCGCAGCTGGCGGGCAATTTCTACAGCCGCCTCTTTATTGACGTGGAAAATCGTATCCTGAAGAGTGCTGCTGCCCGTATACCGGCTGCTATTAACGTCGATGACGGTCAATGCCTCGGTCCGGTCGAATATGAGGTTGCCTCCCGATGGAAGGGGGACTTCCCGCGCTACCAGACTGCGCAGCTGCTCTTCCAGATGATATAATTCAAATACAGGTTCATCACCCTGATACAGGCTGACCCGTTGTCTCCAGCTGTCATCCGGCAGGACCTGACAAATCCGCTCATACGTTTCTTTATCATCGACGACGATTTTTTTGACATCGTCTGTACAATAATCACGGATAGTCCGCATGACCAGGTCTGCTTCCCGATACAGCAATTTGGGTTTACGGGCCAGTTCATACCGACGCAGTACACTCTGCCACGTATGGAGCAGATAGGTAATATCCGCTATAAGCTCTGCTTCTGCTATACCATTGGCAACGGTCCGGATAATGATTCCCATGCCCTCCGGTTTCAGCCGGCTTGCGATGGCACGCAGACGGTCCCGTTCCTGTTCATCCCGGATTTTCTTGGAAACGCCTATATAATCTACTGTCGGCATCAGCACGGCATACCGGCCGGGCAGACTGATATTGGCCGTTACTTTAGGGCCTTTGCTCCCCTGTTCTTCCTTTACGACCTGGACGAGTACGCTCTGGCCGATAGAAATGCGGGTCTGTTGGATTTGTTCCTTCGTCGCTGCCCGGGGAAAGAGATCGCCAAGGAACAAAAAGGCATTCTTTCTGCGTCCTATATTGACAAAGGCAGCCTGCATGGCCGGCAGAATATTTTGTATGGTCCCCTTGTATATATGATTGACAATATGATTCTCGTCATTCCGTTCTACAGAAAAATCACGCAGTATCCCCTCATCTAGGATAGCTATCCGCGTTTCTTCGGGCATGATATTGCCAATAATTGTCTTCATAGGTCTTCACCTGCCTTTATAGCGACGCTGCCTTCCGTAGTTCCTATACGCCGTCAAACAGCGAATAATTCATCCCATCGCGGCGGACATAAATGCCCCGCCGCCAGGCCAGCACGAGATCTGCCTGCACAGGGAGCCCGAACTGTGTCCTGAGGACGTCCCACACCTGCTGCGGTTTGATGGCCCCGTCCTCCGTTTCCAGAATCCCTGCGTGAAGACATACCGTATCTTTTTTTACTATACCGGACACGGGTTCGATGACATGATTTTTTACGGCGATGAGACGTACTTTATGGCCCTTTTTGACCGATACCTTTTCATAGGCCACATCGGGCTTTTCATTGAATGCCTTCAGGATGCCGTCCAGTTCGTCCTGGCTTATAGGCCGGGTAACAGGGCCTTTGATGTCATACACGGCGTAGTTTGCGACGGCCATGAGTTTGGGAGCTTTGGCATCGATATACTTGCCGTCCTGGACAGAAAAGCCATCAGGCGATACAGCGTTCATCCGTCCTATCACATCTGCGACAGGTACCAGCTCTGCCAGTTCCATGTCGAGATATTCCACGTCAGCACCGACACCGACGCCGAGGGCTGAAGCAAAACTCAGCTTCATATGGGGATTGAACCCTTCGGAATACAAAATGGGCAGTCTGGCACGGATAATAACATACCGGACACAACGGGCAAAATCCAGATGGGAAAGGAATTGCAGCGCTCCCTCTTTTTTAACAGCTAAACGTAATCTTTCCATGGCTGTCTCCTTCCTTATAGTCTTTGACATGAACGCCCAGCGAAGGACAGACGCCACAGCCGGTACAGCTCAGATGACGGCAGTCGTGGGTCAAGCTGCCATCCAGTGCTTTCTGCCACTCTCTCTTGAGGAAGGCCTTGGACGCCCCGTTGGAAAGATGGTCCCACGGGAGCACTTCTTCCGTAGGCCGCGTACGGGCAGCATAATAATCGGGATTGACGCCGGCATTCCGGAAGGCCTGCATCCACTTTTCGTAATCGAAGAGTTCTGTCCAGCCATCAAATTTACAACCCAGTTTCCACGCTTCATACAGCACCCGGCCCATACGGCGGTCTCCCCGGGCAAAAGCTGCTTCCATGCGGCCCGTTTTGGCATCATGGTAGTGATACGATATATGCTTGTCCCTGATCAGACTCTTGATATACTGCTGTTTGCGCTGGATTTCCTCGATGGGCAGCTGGCCGAACCACTGGAATGCCGTATGAGACTTGGGAACAAAACTAGACACAGAAACCGTCACTTTTCCGTTATTTTTGTGAGTAATCTGGCGGTACAGATTCAATACTTTGTAGGCCAGGTCGGCAATACCGGCCAGATCTTCATCGGTCTCCGTAGGAAGGCCCATCATGAAATACAATTTGACAGTAGACCATCCATTTTTGAAGGCATTTTCACAGGCCTGCATGAGATTTTCTTCCGTGACACCTTTATTGATGACGTCGCGCAGCCGCTGCGTGCCCGCTTCCGGTGCCAGTGTCAGACCACTTTTGCGGACCTGCTGTACTTTTTTGGCGATATCGATGGAAAAACTGTCAATGCGCAGAGACGGCAGACTGACGCTGACCTTCTGATCTTTAAAGGCATCGAGCAACTGATCGACCAATTCGGGAAGACAGGAGTAGTCAGCGGAACTCAGGCTCATGAGAGATATTTCGTTGTAGCCGGAATTTTTTATGATATCCTTAGCCAGTTGCACCAGCCGCTGCGGCGATTTTTCCCGCACCGGTCGATAGAGCATCCCGGCCTGACAGAACCGGCATCCCCGGCTGCAGCCGCGGAACAATTCCAATACAGCCCGGTTATGAACGATGTCGATATTGGGTACGATAGGCTTCGTCGGAAAATATACGTGCTCCACGTCCGATACGACACACTTTTCAATCTGGGCCGGAGCGCCTTCTTCGAGGATCGTGAGGCCCTGATACTGCCCATCTTCATCATACCGGGGTCCATAAAAGGCAGGAACGTAATTTCCCTGCTGGCCGGCCAGTTGTTTCAACAGCCCTTTCTTACCGCCCGGTTTCCCGGCTTCTTTCCAGGCAATGATCGTGTCTGCCAGGAGCTGTACCGATTCTTCCGATTCGCCCAGGCAGAACAGGTCAATATAGTCGGCCAACGGTTCTGCATTATAGGCGCAAGGGCCACCGGCTACGACGAGAGGCATATCTTCTCCCCGGTCCCGGGAAAATAAAGGAATCCCTGCCAGGTCGAGCATATTCAGGATATTGGTAAAGCTCATTTCATACTGCAGCGTAAATCCGACAAAGTCAAAATCGATGACCGGCGTCCTCGTTTCCAGAGAAAAGAGCGGATATCCTTTACTACGCATGAGCTCTTCCATATCCGGCCAGGGCGCATAGACCCGTTCCGCTGCCACGTCCTTCCGTTCATTGAGCAGCGCATAGAGAATGCGCAGGCCCAGATGGCTCATGGCCACTTCATATACGTCGGGGAAACAATAGGCAACGGTCAGTTTGACATCTTCATGATTTTTTACGACACTGTTCCATTCTCCCCCCACGTAGCGGGCGGGCTTACTGACTTTGCTCAGCAGGACAGGATCGATTACAACAGTTCGTGACAAAGAGAAACCTCCTATCAGGTTGCAGACCAGCATCAGAAAATCATCGTCTGCTGCCGCATGTAAATACTCATCAACAGGCCCATAGCCAGCATATTCGTCGTCAGGGCACTGACACCATAACTCATAAAGGGCAGCGGAATCCCCGTAACCGGCATGATACCGCAGGTCATGCCGACATTTACCAGAACCTGGAACGCCCACATGGAAACGATGCCCGTTGCCAGGAGCATGCCAAAGGGATCCTTACATTCTTTAGCCGTGACAAGGCCCCGGTAGATGAGCAGAAAATACAAGAATAAAATGACGATACAGCCCATAAAGCCCAACTCTTCCCCGATGACCGAGAAAATAAAGTCCGTATGATTTTCCGGCAGGAAATTCAACTGGCTCTGGGTTCCCTGAAAGAGTCCCTTGCCAAATAGTTCACCGGAACCGATGGCAATTTTGGACTGGATGATATGGTACCCGGCACCGAAGGGATCGGCATTTGGGTCGAGAAATACGAGAATACGGGACTTCTGATAATCTTTCATGAAATGCCATCCAATAGGCGCCAGGACGACGCCGGCTGCAAAGATATTGCGCAACAGGGACAGTTTGATATTGGCTACAAAGAGCATGCCAAGGGTAATCGCCAGAAATACGAGACTGGTCCCCAGGTCCGGCTGCTTCAGTACGAGCAAGAAGGGAATCCCTACAAACAGGCCGACAGGGAGCAGGCTCTTAAAGGAATTCAGTTTGTCTACTTTATCGGATAACAGGGCCGCCGTGCAGATAATCATGATCAGTTTGGAAAATTCCGAAGGCTGGATAGTAATTGGTCCGACCTGGATCCAGCGCTGTGCCCCCAGAGCAGATGTGCCGACGAACATGACCGCCAGCAGAAAAAGCAGATTCAACACATAGAGTGGTTTGGCAAAATGCTTCAGCCGCGTATAATCGAAGCGGCTAAAAAACAGGACGATCAGGAGATTCAGCACAAAAGCCCCACCCTGCTTAGCTACGAAATCGTAATTGATGACTCCTTTGTTGATGTGAGTCGCACTGCCAATGATACAGAGACTGCAGCAGACAATCAGAATCGTCGAAAACAACATGACTTTATCTAAATTTTTCCATTCTCTTTTAAACATTCTTACTGACTCCTATCGGCGGTACTGACGCCACATGCGGGACTGGTTGCGCCGCTGCTTCAAAGATACGCGCATCAGAGAAGAAACAGACTGACTATCACTGCCCGGTTCTGTAGAAGAGCCAACGTTTTCAGCCATTGCGTCTGCCTGTTCCTGTACGATGGCCTCCGGTTCATCCGTAGTTTCCATAGAACCGGGAATCACGTGAGCTGCCGCTTTTACCAGTTCTTCCATGGCGCCAGCTGGAATCGCTTCGTCTGCAGCAGCATTTGTTTCGCACGTCCGTTCCTCTTCGGTTCCTTTCGAAACGTGGGCCGGCTGTTCCTCCAGAGGCAGGAATTTCACAAGGTCCGGGATAGAAACAGGCACGTGCCCGGTAAGATACGCGACGGTCTGTTCCATTGCCTGATAAAAAGGAATTTTTTCATCCAGATGGACGATATCCCCTTCCTGGGCCAGCCGGTTGACTGTACTGTCATGAGGAAGCACACCGGCCACATGTTCTGCTGGCAGCGATTCCAGGGCTTCCTTCACCGGTACAAAACCGTCGGCACTATCATAAAAATTATTGAGTAGTGCCGCATAATGGAACTGTTTATGCTTATTGCAGAACTGCATGACCCGCGATGCGTCACGGATGGAAGACCAGGACGGTTCAACGACAAAGAGGATTTCATCGGCAATGGCTACGGCGTCCTTATAAGCTCTCCCCCGCCCGGGCGGACAATCGATGAGAATATAGTCATAGTCCGGAGCCAGGGACTCCAGTGTATACTGAAACGTCGGAGCATCTACTTTTTCCCATGTATGTTTCTGACTGGCCGCCAGAAAATCAAGCTGCGGCATGACAGGTATAATCGCTTCTTCTGCGGTACAGCGCTGCTTCATGACATCGACGGCATCATACAGGACCTCATCCTGTACACCGAACAGCAGATCCAGATCACGCAGCCCCATGTCCGCATCGGCTGCCAGGACCGAATATCCTTTTTTTGCTAATGAGACAGCCAGCGTGGCCGTAACCAGGGTCTTGCCAACACCGCCTTTTCCTGAGGCGACAGCAATAATATAAGACATGGGAAGAAAACTCCTTTCTCTATCAATTCTTTTTATCTTTTGCATCATGAGCCGGGCTCTTGCCATCAGCATAAGCTCCGACCTGGAAGAATTCTTCCAGCATGCTCTTTGCAACCGGTCCGGAAGCCAGGGCGCCAAAACCGCCTTGTTCCGTCAGGACAGCGATGACAATGCGGGGATGATCAAAGGGAGCATAGGCCACGAACCAGGCATGATCAGCGCCGCCAAAGTTTTCCGCAGTCCCGGTCTTACCGGCTACCTGGATAGGGAATCCGGCGAAAAGCGAACCGGCTGTACCAGATTCTTCGGCAACGTTACGCATCCCTTCCCGGACCAGATCCAGTGTGGACTTGGAAACAGGCAGAGTCCCTACCTGTTCGGGAGCAAAAATCTTATACGGTGTACCATCGAGATTATCAATACGGCTGACCAGGAATGGCTTATACTGGATGCCGCCGTTGGCAACTTCGCTGACAATCATGGCTGCCTGCAGCGGCGTGACCAGCTGGAACCCCTGTCCGATAGCCGAGTTGAACGTATCGCCCAGGTACCAGTCCTGATTAAAATTCTTCTTTTTATACTCTTCACTGGCAACCAGCCCGGTCGCTTCACCGCGCAGAGCGATGCCCGTCTTTTTGCCCATACCGAACATGCGGGCATATTCAGCCAGTTTATCGATACCGACACGACGTCCCAGTTCGTAGAAATACACGTTATCCGATTTGGCCAGTGCTTCTGTAAAATTCAGCCAGCCCAGCGCTTCGCCGCCGGCATTGCGCATATCGACCAGCCAGTGACGGCCGCTATCGAAAATCATTTCGTCAGGCGTGACCTTCTTCAATTCCAGAGCTGCCGTGCCAGTAATCAGTTTAAATGTTGATCCGGGAGGATATTCGCCGGCAATAACGCGGTTTTCCATGGGATGGGCGGGATTATTGTTGATCTGAGCCCATTCTTTTTCGGTAATCCCCCGGGTGAACCAGTTCGGGTTATACGAAGGCCGGCTGGCCATTGCCAGGACAGCCCCTGTGTTGGGATCAATAGCCACGGCAGCAATCCCATGGGTACCGATGCCGTTGGCAATCTGGCGGTCCAGGGCATCTTCTGTCGCTTTCTGCAGATTGAGATCGATAGTCAGATGGAAATTATGTCCCGGTACGGGGTTTTTGCGTTCCATTTCCTTGACGGGAGTACCGCTGGCATCGACTTCAACCTGACGGCCACCGTCTTTACCGCGCAGCAGATCATCATAATAGGCTTCCAGCCCAGCCCGGCCAATCTGGGTGATACTGGAAACACCTTCCTGCCCCTGCAGTCGTTTCATATCTTCTTCGTCGATCTGCCCGACATAGCCGAATACCTGTGCAGCCATAGAATTATACGGGTAATAGCGGATTGGCTGGACATCGACAGATACACCGGGCAGGTCATTGCGCCGTTCTTCTACCCGTGTGACGATATCCTGGGTCAGATCCTGGGCCAGGATGGTCGGTTCAAAGGAATTTTTTCCCTTGTCGATTTTTTCCTGCAGCTTCTCTTTCGGTACATTGAGCAGTTTTGCCAGGGAATCCAGTTCGGCATCGGATATGCCCTTTTTCGTCGGGACATAAGTAACCATAAAGATGGGACGGGAACCGACGAGAATCTGGCCATTGCGGTCGTACATGACGCCACGCATAGCCGCTATGGGAATAGCACGCAGGCGGTTTCCTTCTGCCAGCCCGTGGTAATAGCTGCCTTCAAACAGCTGCAGATAGACCAGGCGGCAAATCAGGGCAGCAAAGATAAAAATGACAATCCAGTACAGATAGCGGAACCGTCCGTCCTGGTTCTTTTTTTTCATTAAAGCTTCTAGCATGTATTACACTCCTTGTGCTTCAGGCCTGTCAGCGGAAATCGGCAAAATTATAATACATTTCCTTACGGCGCAGTTTCCACACCAGATGGTCAACCGGCAGTGCCAGAATCCCGTGATAGATAAGCATGGGCACACTGAATTCAACAAGATAGGCGATGATATTGATGTATTGCCCGGAAACGAACAGGACAAGGCAGGTCAGGACCAGGTCCAGGAAGGTTGCAGCCAGCACGATGAGCAGCGTCAGCAGCCATTGTTCTTCTTCAATGTACTGGCCGATATAACTGGCAATGCAGGCAATGATCAGATACGGCAGCAGGTGGATGCCAAAGAAATTGCCAAGGACGACATCCTGGGCAAAACCGCCCAGGAGTGCCGTATAAATAGCTACCTTTTTCCCATGGTGGAGCGACATGAGAGCGACGAACAGAAAAATCAGATTCGGCTGGGTCACGCCGCTAAAAAGAAAAGGAAGCACCGATCCCTGCAGTATGAATACGACAAAAGCCGTAACCAGGCAGGCTAACTTTCTCATAATGCAGCAGCTCCTTTGACGCCTTCTACTTTGTCACGCTGGGTCTGTGGCACGAGCTTCGGTGAAACATCCGGTTTTTCATACGACGTCGTATCCGTCGAATGAGTGATGACAAACACTTCTTCCAGTTTCGAAAAATCGACGCCGGGACGGATGACGGCATACTTGACGAAATCATTGTCGTCCTGGTGGATAGACACGATGGTTCCGATGTACAATCCCTTCGGATAAATAGATCCAAATCCCGATGTTACCAGCGTATCGCCTTCCAGAATATCGGCATCCTTGGCAATATTGACAAACTGCGGTTCTGTCGGGACATTGCCATTTCCACGGACGACGGAAGATACGCGCGATTCAGGACGCTGTACGATAGCCCCGATACTCGTCCGGGGATCGGTCAGGAGCTGGACCCGTGAGGAATGAGGGTATACATCGCTGATAAATCCTACGACACCGGCCGGAGTCACAACAGCCATATTTTCTTCGATGCCATCTTCGCTGCCAATATCGATGACCATGGTATTGCTCCACGTGCCATAATCCCGCGAAATAACAGAGCCGGCCCGCACATTGAACTGACGATGGGCAGCTTTAAAATCGAGAAGTTCGCGGTACCGTTTATTTTCAGCCAGGATTTCATCATAATCGACGCTGCGTTCTTTCAATTCAGCATTTTCTTTTTCCAGAGATTCCCATTCAATGCGGTTTTTCAGGCTGATATCTACGATATGGAATGTGGAAGACAATGTGTCCATAATACGGCTGGCACCATATTCAAACGGTGCTGCCACAATCTGCAGCGGTTTTGTGATAAAAGGCAGGGAATCCCGCTGGCGCCAGGCCCAGCCGACAACAGCTATAATAATGAATAATACGAGTACGACAAGGATACTCTTTTTACCGAACGAATACAATGTTAAAATCTCCTTCTGTAAATACGTTCTGCCCCTTCGATGAGGGCACCTAATTTTTCTCTGTCATGGAGAGCCTTGCCTGTCCCGCGGGCAACGGCCAGTTCCGGTTCTGCAGCCACTACGACAGGCACGCCCAGTTCCTGGGAAAAGAGCTGGTCCATGCCATGAAGCATAGAACCTCCCCCGGTCAGGACAATACCGTGTTCCATGATATCTGCCGACAGTTCCGGAGGTGTTTCTCTCAGGACATCCTGGGCCAGGTCCAGAATCTTGACCAGCGGCTTACCGATGACCCGGTAGATTTCGCTGGATTTGACGCCCACTTCCTGCTGCAGGCCATCGTCGATGCCACGGCCCGTGAAATAATATCCCCGGTCTTCCAGCGGCAGTACAGCTGATCCATTATGTATTTTCATTTCTTCCAGTGTCGTATCTTCTGTGACAATGGCATATTGCTGGCGGATATACTCTTTAATGGCATCATCAAAATCGAGACTTCCCAGATGGACAGAACGGGAAATGACAATGCCCCCTAATGAAATGATGGCAATATTAGTCGTACCACCGCCGATGTCGATGACCATATTCCCTACAGGATCATAGACAGGCAGTCCGGCACCGATAGCTGCGGCAGCGGCCGTTTCAATCAGATAGGCTTCTTTGGCCCCGGCCTGGAAAATAGCTTCCATGACAGCCCTTTTTTCGACGTTGGAAGCAGCTGCCGGTACGCCGACCATAATACGAAGCCGCTGTACACTGCGGACGCATTTGCTCAGGAGATATCCCAGCATCGTACGCGTTACATTATAATCGGCGATGACGCCGTTTAAAAGGGGCCTGTGGATTTTGACCGTCTCCGGCGACTTGGCAAGCAGCTGTTCTGCTGCATGACCGACGGCAATCGTTTTGCGGTTGCGTTCGTCTGTCGCCAAAATGGACGGCTCCGACATGACAATGCCCCGTCCTTCTACGAATACCTGTGTCGTACAGGTTCCCAAATCTATCCCAATATTTTTCGTTAATGGTGAAAACATCGACCCCATGTCATTTCCTTTCGCTGCACACCCTATGGGTATGTGTTATATTTCATTGCTACAGTCATCCATATATTTTATCACAAACCCTGTCTATGAACCAGTGTCATACAGAAAAAAGCGGCCAGGAATTTTCCGGGCCGCTTACCTGCCTCTGTCTCCGATAATATGTTATAACGAAGCAAATAATTTATTTTTTGTCCGTTCCGCTTCGGATTTGATTTTTTCAATATCGAGAGTCGTAAATTCTTTATGGCGCAACAAGATATTACCGTTGACCAGGACCGTATCGACATCCATGCTATTGGCAGCATAGGCCAGAAGGGACAGCGTATCATGATGAGGATACCAGTGAAGGCCGCTGCGGTCTATGAGGGTGATATCGGCTTTATACCCCGTTTCCAGCCGTCCTATGTCACTATATCCCAGTGCTCTGGCGCCGCCTTCGGTCAGCATATTGACCGCCGTTTCCGCGGGAATGACCAGCGGGTCCAGCGTATTAGCTTTATGGACCAGCACAGCCAGTCGCATTTCTTCCATAATATCCAGATTGTTGTTGCTCGATGCACCATCTGTCCCGAGACCGACGACAATGCCTTTATCCAGCATCTTGTGAATAGGGGCAAAGCCACTGGCCAGTTTCAGATTGCTTCCCGGATTATGGGCCACGCGTACATGTTTTCTGGCCATGATATCCAGATCATCATCGTCAACCCAGACGCAATGGGCAGCCAGGCATCCCGTATCAAACAATCCCAGTTCATCGAACCAGGCAATGGGCGATTTGCCATACTGTTTTTTGATATTTTCCACTTCCCCTTTCGTTTCCGAAAGATGGGTATGGATTTCCGCACCCAGTTCATGAGCCAGATCGACTACCCGGTGCAGATATTCCGGCGTGTTGGTATAAGGGGCATGAGGCCCGAGCATGACCGTAATGCGGCCATCCCCTTTCTTGTGCCAGTCCAGGAATAACTGTTTACTTTCTTTAAGTGCCGTTTCTGCGCTGGGCGTGATGCCCGTCATACCCCGGGACAGGCATGCCCGGATACCCGATTCTTCTACGGCCCGGGCCGTATCGTCCATAAAGAAATACATATCGGCAAAACTCGTCGTGCCACAACGGATCATTTCTGCAATTCCCAGCATGGTCTGGGCATAGACGACATCGCCGTCGAGGTGATCTTCGGCAGGCCATATTTTATTCTGCAGCCAGTCCATAAGATCCATATCGTCGGCATAACTGCGGAATACCGTCATGGCAATATGATTGTGGGCATTGACAAACCCGGGCAGAGCCAGCATGTTGTGACCGTCGAGCACTTCATCATAGGCACAGAATAATACGTCCTTATCTTTGGGAAATCCCGTGATTTTATCATCGGTGATTTCAATGTTCTGATGTTCCGTCACCGTATGGTTTTGATATATACCGACATTTTTAATCAGCGTCTTTTTCATCCCTGTCACGGCCCCCTTAGTCCAGATTGAGGTATTTGCGCTGTTCTTCTGACAACGTATCGATGGCATATCCCATAGAGGCTAATTTAATCTTGGCGATTTCCGTGTCGATTTCATGAGGCAGGACGTATACGTGATTTCCCAGTTCGGCGTGATGTTCCAGAATGTATTTGGCAGCCAGGGCCTGCACGGCAAAGGACAAATCCATGATTTCTGCAGGATGACCATCGCCAGCAGCCAGATTGACCAGGCGCCCTTCAGCCAGAAGATTGATAACGTGTCCATTGGGAAGTTCGTATCCTTCGATATTGTGGCGGGCTTCAAAATGGCGTACTGCCAGGGCTTCCAGTTCCGGTTTGTTGATTTCGACATCAAAATGACCGGCATTGGCCAGGACGACGCCATCTTTCATGTTCTTCATATGTTCTCCACGGATGACATCTTTATCACCCGTCAGGGTAACAAAAATATCCCCTACTTTAGCCGCTTCTGCCATAGGCATGACTTCAAATCCGTCAAAGACGGCTTCAATCGCTTTGATAGGGTCTACTTCGGTGACTATGACATGAGCTCCCAGGCCTTTGGCTCGCATGGCACAACCTTTGCCGCACCAGCCATAGCCGGCGACGACGACGCGCTTGCCCACGACGGTCAGATTGGTCGTACGCATGATTCCATCCCACGTAGACTGACCTGTACCATAGCGGTTATCAAAGAGGTATTTGCAGTACGAATCGTTCGCCGCTATCATGGGGAACTTCAACGCCCCTGCTTTATCCAGTCCATGGAGACGGTTAACCCCGGTCGTCGTTTCTTCCGTGCCACCCAGAAGGTTTTCCATGGCATCAGCCCGTGTCGTGTGCAGGAGATGGACCTGATCTCCGCCATCATCAATGATGATATCGGGATGATGGTCCAGAGACTTATTGAGGAAGCCAAAATATTCTTCATCCGTCGCACCATACCAGGCATAAACGGTCAGACCATCTTCTACCAGAGCTGCCGCTACATCATCCTGTGTGGACAGAGGATTGCTGCCCGTAACGATGACGTTGGCTCCGGCCCGGTGCAGTACTTCAGCCAGATAGGCCGTCTTGGCTTCCAGATGGACGCTGACGCAGATGGTCTTCCCTTTAAAGGTCTGGTCTTTCTTCAGTTGGTCGCCAATGGCATTTAATGCCGGCATGTGCCGGTCTACCCAGCTGATTTTTTCATGACCGCTTTTAGCAAGTGAGATGTCGCGAATAATAGATTCCATAATTATTAACCCTCTTTTCTAAAAAATGCTGTCAGACTGGCGGCATCGGGATGATGGATGATGCCTCTTTCTGTAATAATGCCTGTAATATAGTCATGAGGCGTTACGTCAAAGGCGGGATTGAACACGTCTACATCGGGCCGGGTCGTCAGGATTCCGCTCAGACGGCGCACTTCATCATGATTTCGTTCCTCTATCGGGATTGCCGTCCCATCGGACAGGGTCAGATCAAAGGTAGAAGCCGGTGCTGCCACATAAAAAGGGATGCCGTGGGCACGGGCCAGGACCGCGACGCCATAGGTGCCGATTTTATTGGCCGTATCACCGTTGGCAGCGATGCGGTCCGCTCCGACAATCACAGCGTTTATGCCTTTCGTCTTCATGACCCAGGCAGCCATATTATCGGTAATGAGTGTCACCGGGATCTGGTCTTCCATAAGTTCTGTCACCGTGAGGCGTGCCCCCTGGAGCAGCGGCCTCGTTTCATCGGCATAGACGCGGTGGATGAGTCCCTCTTCATGGAGAGTCCGGATAACGCCCAGTGCTGTTCCGATACCGGCTGTAGCCAGCGCTCCTGCATTGCAATGGGTCAGGATGGTCAGAGGATGCCGGCTCCTTCCCAGTTCTGCTGCTCCGAATTGTCCCATGTGGCGGTCCATTTCCGCATCATCCTGCTCAGTGGCACAAGCTGATTGTTCCAGTACATCTGCCGTTTCTGCCACTGTGTGGGAGGATAATGTCTTTCTGGCCAGGTTCATCTGCTTCTGTACTGCCCAGTGGAGATTGACTGCTGTCGGCCTTGCCCCGTCCAGTCCCCGTCCGGCTTCTTCCAGCTGCACTTCAAACTGCCGTTTATCCGGACCGGCTGATGCGATGTCACGGGCAGCCAGTACCATCCCATAAGCGGCTGCTACTCCTATAGCGGGAGCTCCCCGGACAGCCAGGACGCGGATGGCGTCGCGTACTTCCTGCCAGCGGGTACAGCAAAGATACCGTTTTTCTCCCGGCAGCCGTGTCTGGTCAAGAAGCTGCAGGGTATGGTTTTTCCAAGCTAACGTTTTCATCAGACTGAAAAACCTCCATAATCTTTCAACGTATGACGGCACGAACAATCACGGTCATCGTACAAATCTACGGTATGCATGACCAGTTTGCGCAGGCGCTTCGAATTCTGCACCATTTTTTCGACTACTTCTGCGTGGGTCAGCGGAACCGGGGAAATCCCGGCGGCGTAATTAGTGACCATAGAAATAGTCGCATAACACATTTCTGCTTCCCGTGCCAGACACACTTCCGGCACATTTGTCATGCCCACGATATCGCCGCCTAATTTATCAAACATCTTGATTTCAGCCGGCGTTTCAAACCGCGGACCTTCCGTACAGACATAGGTGCCTGCCGGATGAAGCGCATACGACAGGTCCTGGGCCGCCTGTACAACCGTCTCCCGCAGAGACGGACAGTACGGCTCGGTCATATCGACATGGACGACGCCATTGCTGCCGCCATCAAAAAACGAACCATGACGGGAGTGACTGGTAAAATCAATAAACTGATCGGGAAGGACAAATTCATCGGGCTCGTAGTCCCGGTTGATGGCCCCTACGGCAGTCGTTGACAAAATGGTCGTCACGCCCAATTTCTTTAACCCCAGGATATTGGCCCTGTAATTGATGAGATGGGGAGGAATGGAATGGTATTTGCCATGGCGTGCCAGGAAGATGATTTCTTTCCCTTTGTACGTCCCCCGCGTATAGCGGATCGTGCCATAATAATTTTCCATCTGCCCCGACGTTACATGGTCCAGCATCGTCGGGTCACAAATGCCTGTCCCCCCGATAATAGCAATATGTCCCATAAAATATCACGTCTCTTTCTGTTTGAACATCGCCGCCAGCTCGTCATGGCTGATGACATATCTGGCACCGCAGTACTGACAGGTCATCTCTACCTGCGGATCCTTCAGCAATTCTTCTTTATCGGCCGGGCGCAACGACATGAGCACATTTTTAATTCGGTCCCGAGAGCAGGTACAGCGCCACGACAAAGGTTGCCGGTACAATTCTTTATAATGCATGCCGCCCAGAATAATGCCGGCCAGTTCTTCTCCGTCGGGATGATTGCTAAGGTACGACGTAATCGGCCCTATACAGGTGATATTGGCTTCTACCCGTGCCAGATCTTCATCCTTTGCCCCGGGAAGAGCCTGCACCAGGAATCCGCCCGACGCAGCAATGGAATAATCCCGCGCTACGAGCACGCCCAGGCTGATTGTCGAGGGGACCTGTTCTGACGTAAGGAGATAATAGGCCAGGTCTTCGGCAATTTCTCCCGATACGAGTTCGGCCTGACTGGTATAGGTCATTTTTTCCGGTGTAAACCGTGTCACTGAAAGCTGCCCATGCTGTCCCACGGCTCCGCTGACGTCGAGTTTTCCATTCGGCTTGAGTGGAATATCCAGTTGCGGATGATCCACGTATCCTCTGACATAACGGGAATCGAAGCAGTCGGCATGAACGGCTCCCAGCGGGCCGTCACCGTTAAATTTCAGCGATACGCCTTCATGGTTCTTATAATCTCCGGCGAGCAGGACCGACCCGGTCATGGCCCGGCCCAGGGCTGCTGCCGCCACAGGAGACAAGTTGTGGCAGGTCCGGGCTTTCTGTGTAATCGTGCGCGTCACTGCCACAGAAACACGAATCAGTTCGTCTGATGTATAATGTATAATTTTATCTTCTATGTGCATAAATAATGTATCCTTTCTCCGTAATAAGGTACTTTATATTATACTATTCCGGTACGGAAAATACTAGTCATCTCCTATAGCAGGAATCAGACTGTGTGTCGTCGAAATAAGATATATAAACAAAATGCAGAGAGGAGGACTCTATATGACAGAAAAACCGAAAACAGCTACAGAACCTGTGGCAGCAGATCCGGTCCTGAAGAATACGGCAAAGGCGGAAGACGAAGATACCAAGCTGGTCCTGGTCAATCCCGCCGGGACGACCGATGAGGAGGAAGATCCGGAAACTCCTTATCTGGCTTCGGATATGTACAAACGGGTAGTCACATTAATCAATAAATTTGAAGAAGACCTGCCAGACGATCTGCAGGCCGGCGGCCGCCTCGTATCGGCCGGCAATATCACCTTTTCTATCCAGGATGTTGGCTATTGGGATCCGAATATGATCGTGTTTTACGGAGAACTGGAAGACGGTTCCCGCGTCGAACTGGTCCAGCACCTGTCCCAGCTGAACCTGCTACTCGTCGCAGTCAAACGCAGCAATCCGGAAGAACCACGCCGGGTTATCGGTTTTACGACCAGTCCGGAGCCGGATATTGAAGACGATACGGACTGAACGAGGATACCACTCTATAGAAAAACTGCTACGTAAAACGCTGCACACCATCATCTGGCGTGCAGCGTTTCTGTGCTTATAATTCTTTAATGAGGTTGACCATTTCAATGGCGCTGGTTGCCACGTCAAAGCCTTTATTACCAGCCTTCGTACCAGCCCGTTCGATGGCCTGTTCGATATTTTCTGTCGTAATGACGCCAAACAGGACAGGAACGCCTGTCTTGAGGCTTGCCTGGGCAATCCCTTTGGCTGCTTCGTTGCATACCAAGTCATAATGGCTGGTTGCCCCGCGGATGACGGCTCCCAGGCAGATGACGGCATCGTATTTGCCCGATTCTGCCATCTTCTGGGCAATGAGGGGAATTTCAAAGGAACCGGGAACCCAGGCTGTCGTAATGTCATCATCAGCCACGCCGTGACGTTTCAGCGCATCATAGGCGCCGCCGAGAAGACGGCTGCAGATGAATTCATTGAAACGGGCAACGACAATCCCTACTTTAATACCAGAACCTATTAATTTACCTTCTTTTACTTGTACCATTCGTACCACTCTCCTAATGATTAATATAGTAAACTTTGGGATATGTTAAAATCCATTTTCCAACAGCATTTCCATAGTGACGCCTTTCCGGCTTTCTGCAGGACCTGTTTCCATGAAGCGATGAATGTATTTACCGACAATATCCGTCTCCAGATTCACGATGGCACCGGGATGCTTATCCATCAACGTCGTATGGCTCATCGTATGGGGAATGATGGATACGGAAAACTGACTGCTGCCGGCAGAGACGACGGTCAGGCTGATTCCATCAATGGTAATAGAGCCTTTTTCTACGATAAAGGGGGCTATATCTCTGGGAATAGAAATGGTGATGACCCGGGCAATCCCGTCATTTTCTACACGCGATACATGACCCGTACCGTCAATATGGCCACTGACGATGTGCCCGCCCAAACGACCGCCGACCTGCATTGCCCGTTCCAGATTGACCGATGATCCTGTACGAAGCTCGCAGAATGACGTCCGGCGCATCGTTTCATGCATGACATCTGCCGTAAACGATGTATCAGTCAGGGATGTCACCGTCAGGCAGACGCCGTTGACGGCAATACTATCGCCGATGCGGGTACCTTCCAGCACCGTATGGGCTTCTATGGTGAGGACAATGGAGTCCGTACGCCGGTCCATAGCACGGATTGTCCCCAGTTCCTCAATGATGCCAGTGAACATAGGCACCCTCCCTTTCTGTATTATAGGCGGTAATCAGCAGATTATCGCCGACCATTTTAACACTGTCATAAGAAAGAGGCATACATTCGGCCAGATCATCAACGCCTTTTCCTCCAACAGATGGCAGCGATTGTGAACCGCCGATTACTTTATTGCCAACGAAAGCATATATCTTATCGACGAGCTTGTGATCAAAAAAGCTGCCCTGCACGGTACTGCCGCCTTCCACGAGGATACTGCGTATGCCTTCGTTCCATAACAGATCCAGTGCCTGTACCAGATCGATATGACCGTCCCCTGTCAGCGGGGCCAGAACAACGCGGACCCCTAGTTCTTTCAAACGGCGCATCTTATCTGTATGGCACAAAGTCGTCGTAACGACTATCGTGTCAGTCGTCTTATCAGTAATAACCAGTGCCGTTTCCGGTATGCGGCCATGGGTATCCAGGACAATGCGTACCGGCTGATGCGGTGCATCCTGCTCTTTCCGTTCTATCCGGCAGGTCAGGAGGGGATTATCCGTCAGAATCGTATTGATGCCTACGAGGATGCCATCATATATGGAGCGCAGATAATGACCTTCCTTCCGTGCTTCTTCATTAGTAATCCACTGGGATTTGCCAGTTCTTGACGCAATACGGCCGTCGAGACTCTGAGCCAGTTTAGCGGCAATAAATGGCTTTTCAACCATCATATTTTTGATAAATACTTCATTGAGCTGGGCTGCTTCGCGGGAAAGAAGGCCTACTTCCACGGGAATACCGGCCTGCCGCAAAATAGCAGCCCCTTTCCCGGCTACGAGGGGGTTGGGATCAAGCATGGCCATGACGACCTTTCCCACTTTCTTTTCTACCAGTGTCCGGGCGCAGGGTGGCGTCCGTCCATAATGGGCACACGGTTCTAATGTAACGTATACCGTCGCGCCTTCAGCCTGATCTCCCGCTTCCCGCAGTGCCCATACTTCTGCATGAGGTGTACCGGCCTTGCGGTGATAGCCCCGTCCTACGATCCGGCCATCTTTTACGATGACACACCCGACAGCCGGATTGGGTGACGTATATCCCAGTGCCAGTCTGGCCAGAGACAGGGCTTCCTGCATATATTCTATCGGTTCCAAGATTGTCCTTCCTTTCCTGCCAAAGAAATAAAAAAGGCCATCGGTACATACCCATACCAATAGCCTTTTTGAGCACACTAAACACACACGTCCGTGCCGTCTTTTCCCATCCAGACTATACTGTCGGTACCGAAATCCCATCGGTTCAGCTCCTGATAAGGAGTTAGCGGACTCTACCGCCGGTCAGGAATTGAAAGCCCTGCTTTCTCACCTTGCCCCAAAGACTATTTCTATTCAGTTCTTTCATACAAAAAGTATTTTACCATAAGAAAAAAAGAAATACAAGCGCCGCATATCCTCAGCGCAGAGCTGCAATAGCTGCGGTCCTGTCCGCCGCGCCAAAGACGGCACTGCCGGCTACGAGGAAATCCGCTCCCGCATCTTTCACAGCCTGGACGGTCTTGCCATTGACACCGCCATCGACTTCAATGACAGCCGTCGTATTGCCGCACTTCGTCAGGAGAGACCGGGCTGCACGGATTTTATCCAGCGCATAAGAGATGAATGTCTGACCGCCAAAGCCGGGGTTGACACTCATGATAAGGATCATATCGACGATTCCGGCCACACATTCCAGGGAAGAGACCGGGGTTGCCGGGTTGAGCGCGACACCTGCTTTCATACCGGCTTCGTGGATCTGCTGGATGACCCGGTCCAGATGAGTACAGGCTTCCTGATGGACCGTCACATAGGTGACGCCAGCCGCCTTCAGCCCGTCGATATACGTTTCCGGGTGTTCTACCATGAGATGGGCATCAAAAGGAACTGCCGTATACTTGCGCAGACTGGCAATCACGGGCACACCAAAGGTCAGATTGGGCACGAAATGTCCATCCATCAGATCGAGGTGAATATAATCAGCGCCGCCTTTTTCAACGTCTTTGACTTCATCGGCCAGGCGGGCAAAATCGGCTGATAAAATAGACGGACAGATAGTTACCATGCAAATCGTTTCCTTTCCAGAATAGACTCCAAAATTTTGCAATACGTCATATAGCGTTCTTCCTTTATCGCCCCTTCTGTGACAGCCTGTTTGACACTGCAGTCCGGTTCATGATAATGAAGACACGAATTAAACCGGCAGGTACCGGTATACGGCATCATGTCAGGGAACAATTGTATCAGTTCTCTCGGTTCCAGGTTTTCAAATTCCAGGGAGCTGAATCCCGGCGTATCAACCACATAGGTGTGATCATCTACGCGGAGTATCTCTGAATGCCGTGTCGTATGACGGCCCCGTTTGATTTTCTCACTGACCTGGCCGACAGACAAATCCCGTCCCAGAATCCGCGACAACAAGCTGGACTTTCCTACGCCGGACGGACCGCCGAAGGCTGTCATCTTCTGCGGCAGAAGCCGCAGAAGCGCATCTATCCCTTCCCCTGTCCGGGCCGATACGAGATACACGTCATATCCGCAGTCCTGATAAAAAGCCTGGTACTGTTCTGCCGTATCCCGGTCCAGGTCACACTTATTAAAGCAGAGCTTTGGATGGATGCCGGCGTATTCACACGTCATGAGCATTTTATCCACCAGGAACTGGTTGGGGTCCGGTGACTGGGCGGCCATGATGATGAACATCTGGTCGATATTGGCCACCGCCGGGCGCCGGAGCGCATTCGTCCGTGGCAGGACGGCCTCGATAACGCCCTTGTGGTTATCCACCATCGTCAGGGATAACTGGTCCCCTACGAGAATCTTTGCTTTCAATTTACCTCTGCGCCGGCATTCCACCAGCTCCTGTTTTCCTGTATCGACGTAATAAAAACCATTGTAATTCTTGATGACCCGGCCTGTTGTCATAATCCTCCTCTGCCCTGGGGCGTATTAAATGTACTGGTCCTGAACCAGTGAATTATTGATATATACTTTGACTCTCGTACGGCCTGTCCCACTGACGCTCTTGCTGATACTGTCCCCGCCAGACTGATTCCGGTCATAGACGACACGGGACCCATTATCATCGCTGACGACAATCTGGACATGCTGGCTGGAAGCACCAGACGGAACGCTGATATTGACCATACCCGTATGAGTCGTACCGGCCTGTTCCTGATTATTGGCGTTGGGATCGGCTGCCGGCGCTGCTGCCGGGTATTCAACAGACAAATCGACGGAATCGCCCTGCTGGGACTGACCCGTAACTTTCGCCTGGCTCTGGTCTTTGGAGCTGTCGAGATTGGAAATATTTCCGACATTATAACCTGCATCCTGCAGGGCTTTAATTGCCGCGTCAAGGCTCATGCCCGATGTATCCGGCAGTGCCTTGGTCTGTTTCGTTTCATCGCTGCTCTTTCGGCAGACCACGAGGTTGATTTTCGTACCCTTTTCTACTTTATTAGGCGATTTGGGGCTCTGACTGATGATATGTCCATTTTCGACAGAATCACTGGCTTCATACTTGACCTTACCAATGGAAAGGCCTATTTCTTTCAGGATTTTTTCTGCCTCATCCATCGTCAGCCCTTTCAGATCCGGGATCAGCACTTCTTCTCCCTTATTGCCCTTGCTGACTGTCAGATGGATCGTCCGCTGTGCTTTGACGACAGCACCACCTGACGGAGTCTGACTGATGACTTCACCAATTGGCACATCGGAGCTTTCCACTTCTTTGACAGACACATCGAGATTTTTCTTCTTCAATATACTCTTGGCGATTTCCACCTGTTTTCCCGTCACATCGGGTACGGTGATATTTTCTGTACTCCAGAAGTTACCGAAGGAGAAAAAGGCCCAGGCAAAAGTCGCTACAAATACCAGCATCATCCCGATAATAATAGATTTTTTGGAATGATTGCTGATTGAATCGACAAAACGGGCAATAATGCCCTTCTTTCTGGGTTCCTGCCGTTCTTTCAGCGGCTGCAGTTTCTGCGTATTAAAATTATTTTTGATAATCGGCGGTGCGCCCTTGGCCTTATTAGTATTGACAAATCCCTGGGCCATTCGCAGTTCCGACATCATTTCTGTAACAGACTGGAACCGGTCGTCCGGATTCTTGGCCATGGCCTTCAGTATGCATCGTTCTACCAGCTGCGGGATCCGGCGGTTGTACTTGCTCGGCAGGGGGATATCGTCCTGCACATGCTGCAGGGCCACACTGATAGCCGTATCTCCTTCAAAGGGGACGACGCCGGTCATCATTTCATACATGACGACGCCGAGGGAATAAATATCCGTCCGTTCATCGATTTTACCACCGCTGGCCTGTTCCGGTGAAAAATAATGAACCGATCCAAGAACAGAGTTATCCCCTTTATTAGTCGCACTGGAATTAATGGCTCTGGCAATGCCAAAATCGGCCACTTTGATCCGCCCGGTTTCTGTCACCAGGATATTGTGCGGTTTGATATCACAATGGACAATCCCGTTCGCATGGGCGTGTTCCAATGCTTCGCCAATATCAAAAGTAATCTGGATAGACGTATTGATTGGCAGATGTCCATGTTTTTCAATATATTCCTTCAGTGTTTCGCCGCGCACATATTCCATAACGATATAATGCGCATTTTCGTCGTAACCGACGTCATATATATTTACAATATTGGGATGGGACAATTTGGCCGCAGCCTGGGCTTCCTGACGGAAGCGCACGACGAAATCGTGATCACTGGCATATTTGCTATGCAGGACCTTGACCGCGACAATACGGTCCAGGAGGATATCCTGTGCCTTGTACACGCTGGCCATGCCGCCGCTACCCACTTTTTCCAATATCTTATATCGATTGTCTAAGATATGACCAATCATTTCTGATTTCCACCACTTTCATAGCAGGTATCTGTTCACTCAACGGTTTTAAGTACAGCTGTCACATTATCTTTTGCACCATTTTCATACACACGGTCAAATAACGTATTAATGATTTCCCGTTCACTGAGTGCTGTATTCCCCAGTGCCTCACATAATTCTTCCTGGCTGACAAAAGAGGTTAATCCGTCAGAACAAAGGAGCAGCCGGTCACCATGATGTATCTGGAAAATTCCGCTGTCTACTAATAAATTGCGGTCAACGCCGACGGCACGGGTAAGAACATGCCGCTTCGGATGATCCTTGGCTTCTTCTTCTGTGATTTTTCCTTTTTCCATCAGGACCTGTACAATCGTATGGTCTTTCGAGATTTGCTGCAATTCATGATCATGATACAGATAAATCCGGCTGTCGCCGACATGTGCCCAGAAAGCCCGTTCGCCCGATAAGGTCACTAACGATACAGTCGTTCCCATCCCCTTCAGCGACGGATCAATCATCGTCTTGCTGAGAATGCAGGAATTGGCATATTGAACGGCTTTTTCCAATTGTACGGGAGCTGTAAATGTGTAATTATCAAAATAATAGGCAATCGCTTTAACAGCTGTCTTGCTGGCTATTTCGCCACCAACGTATCCGCCCATGCCATCGGCAACGGCCAATACATCCTGATCAGCACTGATATAGTATGAATCTTCATTGACTTTGCGCACCAGGCCTATTTTAGATTCACCATATGTTCCCAAATTCTCACGTCCTCTCGACGGTGCGTATACTCTATACTCCTATAATACATAGCATATCTGAAGAATGCTGTCAATTGCTTCTTACGGATTCAGATGCTTTATGCGCAACTGTCCGCAGGCAGCCTGGATTTTACTGCCCATTTCCCGGCGCAGTGTGACCGACAGACCATGGCGCTGCAGTGTTTCCACAAAATCCTGTATAGCTTTATGACCGGGCCGGTATAATCCTACATCATAGTTATCATTAATAGGGATGGCATTGACTAATACATTCTTGCCTCCCAGTAAATCAATGAGACCGCGGGCACAGGCAGAATTACAGTTCACATCTTTGATCAGGATATATTCAAAGGTGACCTTCCGCCCTGTTTCCTGGAAATAATGGTCTGCTGCTTCCAGTACCTTTTCCAGAGGATACTGCTGTGCAATAGGCATAATCTGCCTGCGCAGTTCATCTGTCGGCGCATGGAGGGAAACAGCCAGCGTAATGGGCATCTGTTCCGCTGCCAGATCGTACATGCGGGGAACAATACCTGACGTAGAAAGAGTCATATTGCGATATCCAAGATAAAAAGTATCCTTTTCGTGAATCAGCCGCATAAATTTGATGACAGCATCATAATTCAGCAGCGGTTCACCAGTTCCCATGAGCACGATGGAATGGAGGTCTGCCGTCACATATTTCCGGAATGCCAGGAGCTGGGATATCATTTCTCCCGTTGTCAGATTGCGGACAAAACCATTTTTAGCTGATGCACAGAAAGCACAATTTACGGCACAGCCTACCTGGGATGACAGACAGATCGAATTGCCGTAGGGATGGCGCATGAGTACAGTTTCCACGGTGTTGCCATCAAAAAGCCTCAACAGCAACTTGACGGTCCCATCAGGCGCATCCAGCCGGGACACGACATCAGGAATATAGAGCGGTGCTTTCTCCTGGAGATACTCTCTGTCTTTTTGCGGAAGCAGGCGCATATCCTGCCATTGCCAGATATTATCCTTATACAAGTAATGAAAAATCTGACTGGCCCGGAACTGCTTCATGCCATTCGTTTCCAGAAAATGACGCAATTCCTTTTCTGTCATGCTCAAAATATCAGTCACAATGTTCTTCCTTTCTCAGACGTGCGATAAAGAAACCATCCATCCCATCATCCTGCGGCAGGAGCTGGATGAATGGACCGGACTTATTGAGTCCGCAGAGAGTACCGATGTTTTCTGCCTTGTATTCCTGATGATTCTGCAGGAAATTCTGGACAACCTGACTGTTTTCCCCATCATTCATCGTGCAGGTACTATAGACAAGAACACCACCTGGCCGGACGCAGGCAGCTGCGCTTTCCAGAATACGGCTCTGCAGTGCAGGCAGTTTCTGCAAGTCCTCTGCCCGTTTCCGCCAGCGCAGATCCAGTTTGCGCCTAAGGACACCAAGACCGGAGCAGGGTGCGTCTACCAGTACCCGGTCGGCCTTTCCTCTATACTTTTCGCCGATGGTACAGGCATCCTGCAACAAGGTCCGTACATTGGCAAGGTGCAACGTACGGGCATTGCTTTCAATGAGTTTCAGTTTATGTTCATAGATATCACAGCCATAGACGGTAGTATCCGGGCCGGCCAGGGCCGCTATATGGGTCGTCTTGCCTCCTGGGGCCGCGCAGACGTCAAAAATGAGTTCATGAGGCTGCGGATCCAGTGCATGGGCGACGAGCTGGGACGGTTCATCCTGTATCATGGCCAGTCCGTCATGGATTTCCTGCAAATCCTGAATGCCCGGATTATCCTTAAGATAAATTCCTTCCGGCGCAAAAGAGGCCGCCACAGCCTCTAGTCCCCGCTGGGAAAACCGCTGCAACAGTTCATCACGGCTGATACGCTGTGTGTTCGTCCTCAGACACAGGTCGGGAATAGAATCGAAGTACTGGCAAATACGTACCGAGTCATCTGTACCATACTCATGAATCCATTTTTTGACCAGCCACAGGGGCTGATGATACGTCAGAGACAGATGAAGCGGAGCATCTTCAGCAAGACCGGGAATCTGGAATTCCAAGCGGCGGCGGATACTATTCCGTAACAGGGCATTGACAAAGCCAGCCATACCGCGGTTGCCAAAACGCCGTGCCATCTTGACCGCTTCATTGCAAGCCGCCGATTCGGGTATTTTGGACATACCAAATATCTGATATAATCCCATGCGTAAAATGACCAGACACACAGGGTCAAGCTTTTTGATGGTACGGGAACTCAGCTTTTCAATGATCCAGTCCAGATAATTCAGATAGCGGATGGTTCCATAAACCAGTTCCGTATAAAAACGGCGGTCCCTGTCCGTCATATGGTCTTTCTGAATCGTCCTGGAGACGACGATATTGCTATATCCATCATCTTTACATATGGTGAGTAAACTGTGAAATGCTGTTTCGCGTACGTTCATAATCTTCTCCTGTCAGTCGTTCTAAAAGCCGGCACAGGACCGGTACATCTACTTGAGTATTAAAACATGGACCATAGGGTCTTTCATTTAAAAGGCCTAAGACGGGAAGCGGAAGGACGTCTTCCATGCCGCTGATGAGATCCCGCTCACAGGCAATAGCCACGATGGCCCTGGGGCGCAATGTGCCAACGAGCTGTCTGGCCTGGGTCCCGCCGGACGCAACGGCCAGATGGGCGCCCAGACTGCGGGAAACAGCCAGCAGACTGCCAATCGTACAATGACCGCACTGCCGGCAGTTATCTACACAGCGCGTTATTTTATGGGGACACTGATCCCATTGCAGGCAATGAGGTGCCAGAATCAGTACCTGTTCTGCAGGAATACGCAGATTCTGTTTCAGGACCAGTCCGTTTAAAAATTGTATATAAGAGCGGGCCAGCATCTCTTTCCGCGTATCCGTCCAGGCAAGCTTCCGCATCACCGGATAAAGAAATCCAATGTACTGCAGGAGAATCTGCCGGATCCGTACAGGCTGTTCCCACGACGTGAAACCAAGCATCAGAAGCAGCAGAAACAACAATCCCGTTCCGCATAGGAGGAGTCCAAAGAAGATATCCACTGCCAGTGCCATATCGGATATGTAATACGCCAGCCCCGGTTTCATCACAGCCCATACCAGCCATAAACAGACAGCCGTAACACCGGCGGCCAGTGCGGCATAGCCGAGGAAGAAATTCATCTCTTTGGCCATATGGCACATCTCTCCTTATAACATGCTGCCAACGGTCAGATGGCACCCCTGCAGGAATTGTGCCGTCGCCATACGTTTACGGCTTTCCGGCTGTACTTCCCGAATACGCAGGGCATCGCAGCCGGTCTGTACGGTAATATAGGTTTTCGTGACTTCAATAATCGTCCCCGGTTCGGCTTCCGTACCTGGAACGACATCGGCTGCCCATAGTTTCAGGCGGTGTCCTTCATGAAGGATATAGGCACCCGGATGAGGGTCCAGTGTGCGTATAAGCCGTTCAATGACGACAGCCGGCTGGGAAAAATCGATATGAGTCATTTCTTTTGTAATTTTTGCCGTATAGGTCGCTTTCGATTCGTCCTGGCTCTGTGCTGCCGCTTCATAGGCAGGCAGGTCTTTCAGTACTGGAATCAGCGTTTCAGCACCGACAATAGCCAGTTTATCAAATAACGTGCCCGTCGTTTCCTTGGCATCGAGGACGATTTCTGCCTTTTTCAGCATTTTCCCCGTGTCCATACCTTCGTCCAGCATCATAATCGTGACGCCGCTGGTCCGTACCCCATCCTTGATGGCATACTGTATAGGAGCTGCCCCCCTGTATGCCGGCAGGAGCGAGCCATGTACATTCAGGCATCCATACCGGGGAATATCGAGGATTGCCTTTGGAAGAATTTTGCCATACGCAATGACGACGATGACATCAGGTTTCAGGTCAGCCAGCCCTGCAATGATATCGGGGTCTTTCAGAGTTTGTGGCTGAAACACAGGGATTCCCAGCTTTTCCGCACATTCTTTGACAGGAGAAGCCGATACTTTTTTGCCCCGTCCCCGCTGCTTGTCCGGCTGCGTGTAAACAGCCCGGATCGTAAAACCGGCAGCATGAATCGCTTTCAGCGACGGGACAGAAAAATCAGGCGTACCCATAAAGACGATTTGTAATGGTTCCATTATTCTTCTACTTTCCGCAAGTTCGTTGCTTTTTCAATAAACAGGGTTCCCACGAGATGATCCATTTCATGCTGGAAAATCCGGGCCAGAAATCCTTCTGGTTCATATACGATAACTTTGCCATGACGGTTCAGGGCCCGTACCTTGATACGCTGGCTCCGCTTTACGTCGCCGTAATATCCGGGAACGCTGAGACAGCCTTCAGGACCATCCTGCAATTCTTCTGATGCTTCCAATAATTCCGGGTTGATCAGTTCGATGAGGCCATTACCGTCATCGAGGACAATCATCTGCAGAGATTTGCCAATCTGCGGAGCTGCCAGCCCGACGCCTTCTGCTTCATACATGGTTTCTGCCATATCATTCAGTAATCGTTTTGTATTTTTCGTAATAGTCTTGACCGGAGCAGCCGTTTCTTTTAAAATCGGCGCACCTGCTTTGACAATTTTTAAGAGTGCCATAATACCCACCTCAATACATAGTAATAATACAATTCTGTTGCTCATAAAAACTATTCATATTCATTATAACAGCTTTCTTTTGAAAGGAACAGGTCTTTCAGCCCATGCTGTCTACATCGAGGATAACACCGGGACGCCAGAATTCCCGTTTCGTGCGGATAAACTCTTTCACTGATGCCAGATCCGGTCCTTTCAATAAAATAACAATGCGGTATTTATTCCGCACTTTTTTGATGATATCGACAAAGGGACCGATGACGGCCGTGTCACTGCCACTTTCACTATGCCAGTTCTGCAGCAGGAGGGACAGTGTATTTCCCGTATCCCACAAGGCTTTTTCATTCTCATCAGTAATGACGATTTTCAATATCTGATGAAATGGCGGATACAACAGTTCCTTCCGGTACTGTATTTCCTGTGCATAAAAGGCCGCATAGTCCTGCCGCTGTGCACATTGAATGACATAATGTTCCGGCGCATAGGTCTGCATGACGACCCGTCCGGGAATCGTGCCGCGCCCGGCACGGCCGGCAGCCTGGGTCAGCAGCTGGAATGTCCGTTCCCCCGCCCAGTAGGCCGGCAGATTGAGCAGACTGTCCGCAGCCAGTATCCCCACGGCACTGACATCGGCAAAATCATGCCCCTTGGCGACCATCTGGGTTCCCAGTAAAATATCATATTCATGACGCCGGAAGGCTTCAATAATATGGTCACCACTATTCTTACGGGCCGTTGTATCCTGATCAAGGCGGACAATCCGGGCATGGGGAAATTGTTCCCGAAGCTGTTCTTCTACTTTTTCCGTACCCGTTCCGAAAAATTTGATATATTTGCTACCACAGGCCGGACACCGCAGGGGAACCGGCTTTTCCGCATCACAGTAATGACAGCGCAGCCGGTCCTGCTGTTTATGGTAGACCATAGCGACATCACAGGTGTCACACTTGACAACGTAGCCGCATTTACGGCACATGACAAACGTAGAAAATCCACGACGATTCAACAAGATAATCGCCTGCTGCTTCTGCTGCAGCGTTTCCTGCAAGAGGTCTGTCATGGCATCTGATATGACGCGCCGGTTGCCGCGGGCCAGTTCTTCCCGCATATCAACGACCTGCACCGACGGCAGCGGCCGGTTGAGCACGCGCTGCGTCAATTCCAGGAGTACGTACTGACCGGTCTGTGTCCGGTAATAATCGGCAATAGACGGGGTAGCGCTTCCCAGCAGGACGGGGCAGCCATAATACGCAGCCCGCCTGCGCGCCACTTCGACAGCATGATACCGCGGTGACTCTTCCTGTTTATAGGAGCTGTCGTGTTCTTCATCGACGATGACCAGTCCCAGGGAGCGGACTGCCGTAAAGACGGCCGAACGGGCGCCGATACAGATATGGCTCTCCCCATTTGCCATACGCAGCCAGTTATTCCGCCGTTCCCCTTTAGACAACTGACTGTGCATGACAACGACATCATTGCCAAAGCGGCGGATAAACCGGCGTACAATCTGCCCGGTCAGGGCGATTTCCGGAACGAGGACCAGTACCTGTTCCCCTTTTTGGAGTACATCTTCTGTCAGCTGCATATACACTTCCGTCTTGCCACTGCCCGTGACGCCGTGAAGGACATAGGTGCATCCGTCCCTGTCGTTCCGCACCGCATCAACAGCCCGCTGCTGTTCTTCCGTAAGCGTAAACGGAACATCTCCTTTGAGCGGATGTGTCAGGTCCCTGGTCTGACTCAGCTTTTCTTCCATCACAGCACATCCACTCTGGCACAGGTGCAGCAGAACATCCCGCGAATACCCCTTGCGGATCCAGTATGAGAAAGGAGCGGATCGGACACGTTTCAGTTCTTCCAGCAAAGCCGCCTGCCTGGGGCGCCGTTTCAGGATACCCGCCGTATCGTCGGACTGGAAGGCCAGCCATTTTTCCGTTTTATCGGCAATCTGATTCTGGAGATAATCCTCCTGGACCAGCTGGTTCTGCCGGATCATTTGCTCCACACAATCAGGAGCAAACCGGCGGCACACCTGCTTTTTTTCTGCCGGACTATGGTCCTTCACATAGGCTGCTATGCTCTTCTCTTCCTCTGTCACGGCCGGTTCAGGGCCCGGGCGGACATAAACCCGCCGGGTAATGCCCTTTTTTTCAATCATGAAAAGCCGCAGCGCATCTGCCAGCCCGCAAAGATAATACTGGCTGATCCACAAGGCGGTCTGAATCATTTCGTCCCGGAACCCGGCCTGTGATGATAACAGAGAAAGGACAGGCTTCAGCTGATACTGACGGTCACTATCCCGTTCTTCCCGTACAGCCAGTACAATCCCTTCTTCCCGGCGCGGACCGAAAGGGACGAGAACACGGGATCCGGTACGTACGGGAAGACCATCGGGAATGACGTAGGAAAACGTCTGTTGTACTTGTTTGGCCGTTATATTGATGATAATATCTGCTACCATATGGGTACACTCCCTTCCATATCTGCCGCTTCCCCCGGATCAGCGGATAAACTGGCTGAATACATAATTTCCATAGGCCAGTCCCAGGCTGGTGAGACGACAGCCACGCTCTGTCTGTTCCAGCAGCCCTTGTGCCATCAGCCGTTCCACCACTTTGCCAAACTCTGATTCCACCGAGACGCCGAAACGGCGGGCAAAGTCATCATATAGGATGCCATCACGCATACGCAATGCGAGAAAACAATAATCTTCCTGTGCCCGTTTTGTATCAATAATGACGGATTCCGCCAGTACAGATTGTCTGCCGGCGTCACGGATATACTGAGGAATATTGGCAATGTGCGCTGTCCGTACACTGCCATCAAATGAATGAGCCGAAACGCCGAATCCCAGGTAGGGTACATAAGTCCAATACTTGACATTATGACGGGACCGCCGTCCCGGACGGGCATAGCTAGAAATCTCATAATGGTCAAAACCATGCGCATCAAAAGCCTGATGGACTAAAGACGCCATGGCATCTACCTGTTCATCCGGCGGCAACGATACTGCACCGGTTGTCACATCATGATGCAGGCAGGTGCCCTGTTCCAGAATCAGGCTGTATACGGAGGTATGACACAGGGGAAGCTGAAAAAGCTGCTCCAAATCATCGGATACCATCTGCAGAGTCTGTCCGGGCAGGCCATACATCAGATCGGCAGACAGATTGTCAAAACCAGCCCGCACTGCATATTCCACTGCCTCTACAGCCTGACGGCGTGAATGAATCCGTCCCAGAGAGTGCAGAAGCTGCGGCTGGAAACTCTGTATACCCATGCTCAGCCGGTTGATCCCCAGCCTGCGCAGTTGTTTCAGATAGTCTCCGTCCAGACTGTCCGGATTGCCTTCCAGTGTGATCTCCGCATGGGAATCGACGACAAAATGCTGTGTCACCGCCTGCAGAACGGATGCAATCTGAGGAATGGTCAATAGCGACGGTGTGCCGCCGCCAAAATAAATCGTATCGACAGCGAGGCCCTCCCGGGGAGAAGTGCTGATTTCCCGGCAGAGGGCCTCCGTATAAGCCGGTATATACGATTCTACTCCGCCATAAGAGGGAAAATCGCAATATCGGCACTTATGACGGCAGAACGGAATATGAATATACAGACCTGTCATTATTTTTCATCTACCTGTAATACGGCCATAAAGGCTTCCTGAGGGATTTCAACACTGCCAACCTGCTTCATGCGTTTCTTCCCTTCCTTCTGTTTTTCCAGAAGTTTGCGCTTACGGGAAATATCACCGCCATAACATTTGGCCAGTACGTCTTTGCGCAAAGCCGCTACATTTTCCCGGGCAATGATTTTATTGCCGATAGCAGCCTGGATAGGAATCTGGAAAAGCTGCCGCGGGATGAGGCTGCGGAGTTTTTCTACCAGAGCCCGGCCACGGCGGGCTGCAAATTCTTTATGTACGATGACGCTCAGCGCATCGACCACTTCCCCGTTGATCAGGATATCCATCTTCACCATAGGTGATGCTTGATACCCATTGAGCTCATAATCCAGAGAAGCATATCCCCGCGTCGAAGATTTCAACGTATCAAAATAATCATACAGTATTTCACACAACGGCAGATTATACACGACGGAAACCCGGGTTTCATCGAGATAATCCATGGTCAGATACTGACCGCGCCGGTTCTGGGAAATTTCCATGACCGTCCCTACCATATCTTTCGGGATGATGATGGTCGTCTTGACAAAGGGTTCTTCGATATGATCAATTTTCGTCATATCCGGCATAAGAGATGGATTATCGACGGCGACCATCGTGCCATCTGTGCAATATACATGATAAATAACCGACGGAGCCGTCGTAATCAGAGACAGACCATACTCCCGTTCCAGCCGTTCCTTGACGACGTCCATATGGAGAAGTCCCAGGAAGCCGCAGCGGAACCCGAATCCCAGAGCCGTCGATGTTTCCGGTTCAAATAACAGGGCCGCATCATTGAGATGCAGTTTTTCCAGGGCATCCCGCAGATTATCATAATCATTGGTTTCTACAGGGTAAAGCCCGCAATATACCATAGGCGTCGCCTTGCGGTATCCCGGCAGTGGTTCTGCTGCCGGACGGTCCGCCAGCGTGACCGTATCACCGACGCGGCAATCGCGGACATTTTTCATGCTCGCCGCCAGATAGCCGACACTGCCGCATTCAAGGGACGCGACGGGGTGCATCTGGGGAATAAAGACGCCTGTTTCTGTCACTTCAAATTCCATCCCGCTGGACATCATGCGGATCCGGTCCCCTGTTTTGAGACTACCTTCCATGATGCGGATATTGGCAATGGCTCCTTTGTACGAATCAAAATGTGAATCGAAAATCAGGGCCCGCAGCGGCTTATCCGGTGCATCTTCTGGTGCCGGAATCCGCTGTACGATGGCTTCGAGCACCTTATCGACACCAAGCCCTGTTTTGGCACTGACTTCAATAGCATCACTGGCATCGAGGCCGATGACATCTTCTATCTCTTTGCGCACCCGTTCGGGGTCTGCACTGGGAAGGTCGATTTTATTGATGATCGGGATGATTTCCAGGTCATGTTCCAGAGCCAGGTATACGTTGGCCAGCGTCTGTGCTTCTACGCCCTGGGTCGCATCGACGATCAGGAGTGCCCCGTCACAGGCAGCCAGGCTGCGGGATACTTCATAATTAAAGTCAACATGCCCCGGCGTATCAATCAGATTCAGCGTATACTGATGACCGTCTTTGGCATCATAAATCAGGCGGGCCGACTGGGCTTTGATCGTTATGCCCCGTTCCCGTTCCAGATCCATCGTATCCAGGAGCTGGTCTTCCATTTCTCTTTTGGAAACGGTACCGGTCATTTCCAGAAGCCGGTCTGCCAGCGTCGATTTGCCATGGTCAATGTGTGCAATAATTGAAAAATTACGGATATATTTAGTTGCCACGTTCATTACTCCTCTAGCATTAAATAATGACACCACCGCCGAGAACCCGTTCTCCCGTTTCCCGGTCATACAATACCAGTGCCTGTCCGGCCGTCACAGCCCGCTGCGGCGTGTCAAATACGACGCGCATCGTATCCTTGCCGGGATACACCGTACAAGGAGATTCTTTGGCAGCATAACGTATCTTTCCCAATGCTGCAAACGTCCCCTGCGGCCGGCCTTCCACCCACGAGAGGTCCCGGGCCCGGACTTCTGTACGGAACAAATCCGTTTCTGAACCGACGATGACCTGGTTGCGTTTCACATCGAGTGCGACGACATAATACGGACCTCCGGGACCGCCGAGATGCAGGCCACGGCGCTGGCCGATAGTATAACAGGGAATGCCCTGATGACGTCCGACAACATGGCCGTGTACATCAACGAAATTCCCCGGTTTAAAGCATTGCGGGACCCGCTTCTTTAAAAAACCTTTATAATCATTATCGGGAATAAAGCATATATCCTGGCTTTCCGGCTTATTGAAAACAGGAAGCCCGAATTGTTTTGCCAGTTCCCGCGTCTGTACTTTTTCCAGTTCTGCCATGGGAAATACAATATGTGGCAGCAAATCCTGTGTCAACTGATACAGGACGTATGACTGATCTTTGCGCCGGTCCGTTCCCCGCAGCAGTTCATAAATGCCACGCGCTTCATTATACACAATGCGGGCATAATGGCCCGTTGCCAGGTATTGGGCGCCAAATTGCTGCGCCTGCTGCCAGAGCAGGCCGAATTTAATACATTTATTGCAGGCGATGCATGGATTGGGGGTCTGTCCTTTTACATAGGACTGGACAAAATAATCGATGACATCGTTATGGAATAATTCTCTATAATCCAGGGTATAATGGGGAATGCCAATGACAGAAGCCACTGCCTTGGCATCATCAACGGCAGACAGAGAACAGCAGGAATGAACATTTTCGACTGCCGGGCAGGATGGATCTTCTTCCCATAAACGCAGCGTAATGCCAATGACATCGTAGCCCTGTTCCTTCAGGAGCGCTGCCGTTACAGAACTATCGACACCGCCGCTCATAGCCACGGCGACACATTTCGTCATAATCTATACTCCTTTTCTAAGAGGTCTGGTAATATCCCGGATGGCTTGTATAGTCTTCCTGACCTCTTCGACTGTATTTTCCGGACCAAAGGACATGCGGATACTACTGCGGAGCCATTTATCATCAGTTCCCATAGCCATCAGCACATGGGAAGGCTCAACAGCACCGGCTTCGCAGGCCGAGCCGGCCGACACGGCAATTCCCTGCCGGTCCAGGGCAATCAAAAGGACCGGACTTTCCATACCGTCTACACTGAAATCAATGATGTTGGGCAAAGATCCGGATAACGTGCCATTGAGATGCAATATCCCGTTACCTTCAATCATCTCGTGATACACCAGATTTTTTAACATACGGACTTTTTCGATTCGTTCCGGCCGTTCCGCTTCAAGCAGGGCTGCAGCCATACCAAATCCGACGATGCCGGCTACATTTTCGGTTCCCGCACGCAGCCGGTGCTCCTGCGGTCCCCCATGGGCCTCTGAAGCCAGCTGTATTCCCTTGCGGATATACAAAGCGCCCATTCCTTTTGGTCCATATATTTTATGGCTGCACACAGTCAGCAGATCAATGCCGTCCTCTATAGGATGTACCGGCAGATAGCCAAAGGCCTGGACGGCATCGACGTGAAACACGATATCATGTTCCCTGGCTATAGCCCCTAGTTTCTGTACAGGCTGTACCGTGCCGGTCTCATTATTGGCATACATGATGGAAATGAGTACCGTATCGGGACGGATTGCCTGTCGTAACGTTTCCGGACAGACGCGGCCATCAGAATCAACGGGAAGCACGGTCAGGGAATATCCTTCTGCCTCCAATGCCCTGAACGTATTCAGCACAGCCTGATGCTCCACAGCAGACGTAATCAAGTGACCACCATGGGGATGATTGGCCCGCAGGTAACCTTGTATGGCCAGATTATCTGCTTCCGTGCCGCCGCTGGTAAATACCACATCACCGGCTGCAACGCCCAGGCAATGAGCAAGCTGTCGTCGTGCCAGCTGTACAGCCGCACGGGCCTGCTGCCCAAAATAATGCAGGCTGGACGGATTTCCATATTGACTTGTCAGATACGGCATCATGGCAGTCAGCACCCTCTGATCCAGAGGAGTTGCCGCTGCATGATCCAGATAGATACGTTCCATCATCGCGTCAACTCCATTTTTAGCCTATTGTATATAATACCATATATAGATACACGTTGCCAGTAAAAATATGACAAGAACCTGCCAGTCCGGGCTTGAAATAATTTTTAATTCGTGATATTATATGAAAGTACGTTATATGACATGCGCCTATAGCTCAGGGGATAGAGCACCGGTCTCCGGAACCGGGTGCGAAGGTTCGAATCCTTCTAGGCGCACCACAGTAAACAAGCGGTTTCACAGCGATGTGATGCCGCTTGTTTTTTACTTTGCCGCTTATTTTTGCCGCTTATTACATTGAAACTACGTAAAAATAAATATAATTGCATGTAAATAGTAATGTAGAACAAACAAAGAAATCCCATCAAACCAGTGCATACTGACTTGACGGGATTTCTTTATTTTAGCTGTCATTCAGTTTTTGTTGTAGTGCTCTTGTTCAGCACCAATTTTGCCAGCCAAATCATGCCGTTGATTAACAGCGGCAACACAAATTTATCACGAATCGCATTCCAGCCGGTTTCAGACGCGGCCTGTGCCTGTACCTGCTCTACAAATTTATCCGCTACCGCTTCGATTGCCGGCATACCATCATTGATTAAGCTGGCTGTCAGCTGGTCTTTTGCCGCTTCAGCCACTTCATTAACATCTAATGCAGACACTAATCCATCACGTACTTCTGTCCATTTGCTCATGATTCATTCCTCCATATATACAATAAACACAATAATATATAGCATTTTAAATACCGAGACAATCACCACCTTTCAGAGTGACAGATAATGATCACCTCCCAGTATTAACATAAACTGCACTGATAATCTGTAATTCCTCTTGCAATGGCTGCAGCTAATTCATCCGACCGGGTAGCCAGCAGATCTGCATCATCGTCATTGTCAATAAACGCCGTCTCTACGAGTACTGCAGGCATATCCGTATGTTTGAGCACGATAAGCTGGGGCATCTCTTTGACGCCACGGTCTACCGTGCCCAGGGCATTTACAATCTGGCGCTGGATGAAGACGGCCAATGCTCCTCCGTCAGACAGACGTTTATAGCATTCTACTTCCGTGCCTTGTGCAAGCGTATTAGCGGCATTGCAATGGATGCTCACGAAAACGTCTGCTCCCCAGTCGTTGGCATCTGCGCAAACAGCAACGGGGCGGTCGTCGTGGTCGCTGTCATAGTAAAGATTATCGGACTGCAGGAGCCGGCATTCACATCCGGCCGCTTCGAGGTATTCTTTTACTTTTGCCCCGATTTTTGCGGCTACGTCACACTCTCTGAGGTCTACCGTACCATCCGTGGCAGTATGTACGGCGCCGCTGTCATACTCTAAATCGTGGCCGGGATTAATGTACACTTTCATCGTCATTCCTCCTATTCGTCGTAGCGGCGGTCTTGATATTGCCACCGATATAGCCGAGTAGCCCGCTGGCAATGCTCATAGCCAGTTCATTTTGATCATAAAAAATGGCCAGCACCAGCGCTACGACGAGACCGATGATGACCGTTAAATCCACGATATTGATTTTATCAATCATAGGCATCACCTACATACGCGACAGCACCGACGTAAGTACTGACGCAAAAATCCCAACTACTGTCACACTTGTGCCTAGTGTCCAGCAGATGTCACGTTTTAAGTCATCGATTCGATGATGTGCCGATTTGCCGGATTCAATCGCTTGCACGACTTCTCTGTTTAGCTCTGTTAACTGCTGCTCGATTCGATCTAATTTTACTGCCAATTCGCTTTCATTCATTCTGCGCCTCGATTCTTTCTTTCAGTGCATTAATGCGGCTCATCTCTTCTGCAAAGATATTTTCCTGACCAATTTCAATGGCCATATTTTTTATTAGTTTGCTCTGCATCTTGATGATTTCGCACTGCACGTCAATAATTTCAATCAGCGACATAGTCTTCGCTCGTAATCGTCTTATATTCGTCAGCCGTAATTTTTTCTTTCACGACTGCATTCTTGACCATTTTTTTCGTCCACCATCCGGCTTCATACCAGCCCTTGATTTTTGCGTACCATTTACTCATCGTTTTCGCCTCCTTCCGCCATATTTGTCGTTTCTGTTGTCGGCAGGTCTACGCCGCTCATCATTGCGACATACGCCGTTTGTGCTACGCTCTGATCGAGCTGAGAGCGCAGGGCTCGGTTTGTTGTTTCCGCCTTCTGTAAGCGCTCTTCCATTGTGATTGCTTTAAACATCTTCATCCCTCCATAGATTTCTATAATATTCATACATCTTTTTGATGACGTTATAATTGTTGCCATGCTCGGCATGAGCGGCCCAACATCGCAGGCTTACCTCGGCTGTATCGCGTGGCAGCTTGCCAGCTTTGATGAGCTTGACCATCTTCTTGAGCTTTCTGCGCTCGTGATAGATTTTGTCCTTATTCAGCGTGACGAGTATCTTGCCAGACGGCTTGACGCGCATCCGGAAACCGAGCCATTTGAAGCCGCGTGACACAGGCACGACACGGCACTTCTTCGGGTGCAGTTGTAATCGGTATCTGATTTCTTCCACGCGAGGAGCAGTGATTTGACTTTATCGAGCTGCGCCGTCCACGTCGCAATATTGATGCGTTTCTTCGGCTTGCTCGTCGTGTCGATGTGACGCAAGCCACTGAAAAGCTTGAAAGCGGTATCCATCGCGGCGCTGAGTGCCGCAATGTCAGCAACGGCTTTCTGCTGATACGTGCGCCGGAGTGTCGCGCTCTCGCGGTCATTGACGTAGACTGAGTTCGCTTTTGCGATATGCATCTTTGCTTGCACGGCTACATCAATAATCTGCTGTGTCAGACACCAGCGGTAGCGCTTTGGAAAGCGTCTTTCGTCGGTGCAAATTAGTATCGTGTAGCATGCGAGTGTATCGGCTTCGACAAGCACGCTGAGCGGCGTGGTCGTGCGCTTTGATTTCGGTATAGCCATTTCTCTTCTCCTCTATCCATCCGCCGCCGAGGGGCGGCGGATTTATTGATTATTCGATGCGGCAAGCCGGGGCGACGCCGTTCCAGCTGTACGCGCTGTTGAACCACCAGGTGCGACCGCCATCGGTGACGCGCACGCAGTACGCAAGATCGCAGTGCGGCGACCGTTCCCACCAGGACCATTCCGTTGAGGTCCCCTGTTTGTACTTGCGGCGGTTATCGTCTTGTTCGGCATTTGTTCCTGTTTTGCCATCGCGGCGGAATTTCGTGTAGTAATCCCAGACGACCGTATCTTCGATGTCCTGCACGGCCGAGCCGGGATTAGAGTAGAAGTTATTGCCACCATTGAGATTGACCATCGCCGGCAAGAAGAAGTAGTCCTGTGTCGTTTCGTGACCGCCGGCGTCACTGATTTTATTGATGTCCGTGATGAGGTTCGACTTTGCGACGACGGCGAGGAAATCGGCATCGAGGTCATTCATAAAGCCCGCCCATGTCGCATAATGCTCAGGTCGGTCAAAATCATTGCGCGGGCTCCACCATGCACCCGCGCCTGCTTTGCTGTTGAGCCATTGTCTGAGTCCAGACTGGCTCCAGCGGTTGTAGCCATAGCAGACGCGCTGCGCATGATTGACCGTGCCAAGTGTCGCAAGGTCTGTGCCATTGGTGCCCTCTGTAAGCGTGACCGTCTCAAGCGCTGTCGTGTCCGCCGGCGTCGAGTATGTCGCGATGCCGAGCGGAGCAAGGCTCGTATTCCAGTCCATCCCTTTTGCAAAATTGATTTGGCCGCCAGCTGGCACAGCTTTTGTCGTCGTAAACTGCCAGCTCTTTGTCCAGCCAGATTTGCTAGAGTCTGTCCAATTCGGGTCCGTAATGCCGGACGTGGACGTCGTAAAATGGTACGTGCCTGCCGGAAGTTCTGTCTTCGTGCAGAAAATCGCCTCACGCGAGTCAAACTCCATTGTGTCCATTGGCAAGCAGTCGTGCGTCTGCAAGATGACGTAGTTGCCGCCCGTCTCTTCGACATCGCCGATATGCACGATATCCCATGTTAATGTCGTGTCTCCTTTTTTGCATTGGAGCTGGTCGCCTACACTGTAGTATGTGCGGATGCCGCCGGCACGGCAAAGGTTGCGGAATCCCTCCCATGACCTTACTGCCGATTCTCCAGCTGTTTTAAAATGATTCCTAAAAATATCGTTTTGTGATTCAATGGCCGCGGCGATGCGCGTGTAGTCTTCGCGCCGCGGAAAATTTACAATATCTGTTGCCATGTTTCATCCTCCTTACTGTGTCGTAATGACGAGATCCAGGCCGCCATCCTCGGTGTTAATTGCTAGACTCACGCTGTCCGTGATGGCCAGAATCTCCTTTTCTTTGATAGCATTCGCTGTCGCTTCCGCTTGCTGGGCGTATGTCTGGGCCGCGTTCTTTGCGTCTACTGCCGCGCTGGATGCCGCTTTTGTGTCAGCCAGGTTGGTTTGTAGCTGCTCTGCTACACCCTGGTCCCACACAGTGTCGATGTCCTCATATCGGGCGTCGCTGTCTCCGGTGTTTACTTTGACGCTTGTCTTTCCGTCGGGCTTTTTGACAAAGAGCAATTCGCCCGGGCGTATGGCCGGGTTGTATTTCTCCCATTCTGCTGCGGTTGCGATGGAGTGCTGTATGCGAGAGTAGCCGCCGGTTCCTTCCGTTGTTGTATCTGCCATGTGTCCTCACCTCCTTTATCTCGATGCCATGGCCGCCGGGCCTGCGCCGACAATGAAATTCGCAATCGTCATGTACTCCGGCGGCGGTCCTACGATGTCGTAGCGCATGGCGCGATACATCCTTTCTACGCTGACCTGCACGTCAGCTATCGCGGAATGCGATGCGGCAGCCGCGGCGGCCTGATTAGATGCGGTGGTGGCACTCAAGGCTGCGTCTGTAGCGCTGCTTTTTGCTTTGCTGGCATAATCTGCCGCACTACTCATCGCGGCCTGAGCGTAGCTATCGCTTGTAGATGCATCAGCTGCGCTTTTTGCCGCAGCGGTAGCGAAGTCAATGGCTTTGGCGGAATTTTCCTGTGTCAGCGCAACAAGCTCTTCGGCGGTCTTTGGTAGTACCAATTCGACAATTGCTTTACTCGTCGTGACGATGCGCACATGGAAAACCATCTGTACATTATTACCGTCAGTCTTACATGCAATGTAGCCAGGCATGCTGTCATAGCAAACCCCGTAAAGGATTTCTTTGTCAGTACTGTCTTGCGCGAAAACGCCTAGCTCTGTCGCTTCATAGCCAGAGTTTACTGCTTCGCTTGTCAGGGATGCAGTGAGTAAGCACGTGCGCACATCGCCGACGTCCTCTGTCGTGATGCTCGTGATGACCATCGTATTCTGCGGTGCAAAGAGCGCCGATCGTGCGGCATAATCATCGACGGTATTTGCCAGCCCGCTGCCGAGCTGCATCTTTGTCAGCTTGAGCGTGAGCTTGCCAGCTTCGACATCTGCCATGAGCTTTGCTCCGGCATTCGTCAGCGCGTAGCCACTCGAAAAATTTGACATGCTGTTTCACCTCCTCATGCTGTGCGATACCATGCATCAACGACGGTGGCGAGCGGCATAATCAACATCCCCGCGCCGCCGCCTGCGTCGTTTGTTGTGAATTCGTGTGTGTGGTCGCCGTCCGAAGACGTATGGCCATCCACTCGATGGCCCCGCCAGCAACCGTCGCCGTAGCCTATTGCCGGCTCGTTATCATTTCCTTCACACGCATCCCATTGTAAATCGCGCGGTAGCGCGCCATTCGTCCAGTGTCTATGCTTACCACCCGTATCTGTCGTGCCTCCGTGGCTATGCATTGGCATCTCTGTGATAGTAATATTATGCATTTCCTCGCCGACCGTCTTGCCAGCTGTAAGCGTCTTTCCGGCATAGCTTCCCGACGCCAGCAGGTACGACCCTTCAATTTTCTTCCAGGTGCCGCCAAAAGCCGTTGCGGGATCTGTACCACCGATATTCAAATAAACGCTGCCAATCGGGTGTGCGCGATCCAGGGCTTTTGTCTCTGCGGCGTCGAGCATCGCTTTTGTAACGTACGTGTCCATTGCGACGGCGATGCTGATACTCGATGCATTCGAGGTCTTGATGTAGACCGTGGTCAAGATATTGCGTACCAGCGCGCCTGCCTGCTCGGCATTCATCACGTCAGGGTTATTCGCCGTGCTGACGGCAAAAAGCGTCTCGGAGTTATTGTACGTCGCGTAGACGCCTAGCGTGGCCAGCGTATACGACGCGGACAGGCCGACATTGGTAACATTGAATTCGAGTTTGATAGTTGTACTGTCTACTGTAGTGGCTGATGCCAGTGGGAAGCTCTGTCTTATATCGTCGAGCGATGTGAGCGCTGCAATCGCGCTCTGCGTATACGTATGTGAGCTCGTCTTGATAGACGATACCGTGAACGTGCCTTTATTCGCGACCGCTTTAGCCAGCAGGGCGCGCCCGGCATCTGTCACTACAAATTGGTTGTAAGTTGCCATCAAATACCTCCTATATACAAAGTAAGTCTTTCTGTCGTTGTCATCGCCATAGCAACGTAGAATGTCGATTCTGGGGCGATTTTTTCGATGGCTGCTGGATAAACATCAATGGTTTTTACCGTGGATTTCAGCAAGGCAATGTGGTTCTCTACGTTTGTATCTGCGTGCGCTTTATACACCTGTCCGATATGAGCTGGAATATATGTACGCACGTCTTTGGCAATACCAAGCAGACTCGCTTTATCAACAAGCGGGATGTTGAAATCTGCGCTATACGTTTCAGGATGGTCTGTTACGGTGCCGCTTTTATCATCGATATATTGATTAATAAGAGCCTCAAGAAATGGTACCGTCACAGACTCAACGCCTGTCAGCTTCATCAGGATCTTATTTCTTCTAGTCTGTACTGTATCTACCTGGGCATGTTCTAGTCCTACAAATTCTTCCCAGTCATCCAGACCCCAGGTTGCGGTCTGGACAAATGCCTGCTTGGCAGCGTCTGTTAGTGTCAGCCGTTGCAATTCATGCTCATAGGATAAGGTATTCAACGTATTGGAAAAAACGGCATCGCGGAACAGGAAGGCCGGAAGATATCGGCTTAAGTCAACCTTTGTATTCCGTAAGAATTGAAAATCCGGAGTATCAGCCATTCAGCACCACCTCCGTTACTTTCGGTATCTGCTTGTCTGTTAAGGAAATGTTTTTCGTATCGCCGTTGATAGTGAGAGAATCATAATCTGTGACATTTGTCGATTCATCGTCGATAATCATTTTACCTACAACCGCATAAGAAACTTTCTCGCCACCGAAATTTTTTGACGCGAAGTAATTGTTCAACAGCGTTTTGATAGCGTTGGCATCGCCTTTGCCCTCAGTAGGTGTCAGCGCAATATGCAATTCTAAAATAGCCGGCGCGACCACAGACACTGTAGCCCCGATAGGGTGTTTTGCTTCAATAGCGGTGGCCACTTGTGTCAACAGATTCGATGACGCCGGATTTCCGCTAGAGTCTGTAATGATGACTTTTACCGTGCCGTTACCGTTCCAGAGTGGAACGACTGTCACATGACCAACACCAGCTATAGATGTCGCCCACTCGATATAATCATTCACATTCCCGGAAGTAGCTGGTTGCCGTACTTTAAAAATCAACCGGTTGTATAAGGTGGCGTCGTCCTCTTCATCAAATCCGTCATAGGTAGCGTCGGCATTCGTCACGGAGCTGATACCTGGGATAGACATAGGGATGACGGTAATCGTACCAGCTTTTACATTTCCAGTTGCCCCCGCAGTACTGCACTCAATAGGTACATCACCGGACCGGGTAATTGTGACGGCTTTCGTCGTGTAGAAAGCAACACCTGTGGCCGTCTGGAATACACTTCCTTGTGGCACAGTCCCATTGCCGGATACCGTGGCCGTTCCTTTGGCCTTGACGGCCTGTCGCCGGAAAATGCCATGTTCCTCCGCCCTCATTTCAAGGTATTCGCCCCAGCTGGTCCGGGCAAACATGGCTTTATAGGCTTGTTCCCGTTCAACTTCCTGTTTGGCGAACTCGATACTATTGGCAGCAAACGAATCATACGTAAAGGTGCCTTCAAAACTCGATACAGTTGAACTCGAGTTTTCCTGCAGTTCTTTTAAAATCTCATCCTGCTCTCTGGCTTCATACATCGACGCTCACCTCCCCATAAATCGTCGTAATCGTAATAGCAATAGAAACTTTGTCTCCATCATGTGATATATCTACATTGTCAATACTCCTGATGTACGGATTTACCATCAGGCATTCAATGATAATCCGTTTGATTTCACTGTATCTCTGCTGTACCCCCATGACCTTGCCTATGAACGGCCTGAGTTCAATGCCATACTGCCAGCTGTATGCCAGGTAGCGGAAACGCTCCGTGCTGAGGGCTTTGTAGATCCATACCTTGATGGCCTCGTCCTTTTCAACGACGACGTGCCTGCCTATTTTGTCATACAAAAAACAGTCCTTATCGAAGTCCCAGGCATATTCCTTAGGGACTGGCAGATCTGACGTATAAGTATTGACCGATACAGCCCCAGTAAAGGGGTATTCTGCACTCATAACTTCACCCCACTGTCTGCCAGCCAGTATAATTGCTCATTCTGGCCGTAAATTGGTATCAGGAGGACCAGCGTCCCCGGTTTCAGTGTATCCGTCCACGTCTCATCGTTATCGATGGGATGGTTATGACTTTCATACGCTGCGTCTCCGGAACCACCAGCCCGGTTACTGGTCTGCCCGACCATATGACGGGTATAATCCGGCATCAGATACCTTGAAATATACAGGTCCTTCTTCGTCAATGGTATATTATTCATCCGGACAACGATATCAGGAGGCGGGGCTTCGACGATGCCGACCTGGGCGCCTCTTGGCAGTTCGCCCCGGGCTACTGTATGCATGATATCTACAATGGCTGATGCTGATTGAGATGCAGATGGAATATGTTCCGGCATAATATCATCTCCTTACATCCGGCTCGTCTTGATAATAGACGTCGGGGTCATGCCAATATTATAGATACCGCCAGTACCAACAGCTCCAGCACCTCCATTCCCACTGGAGTTATTTCCTACATACGTGCCGTCCCCTGCATAGACAACCACGTGCGCATCACCATCGAACACAACACAGTCCCCGACTTCCAGGTTCGATTCATCGAAAGGAATGACGGCGTCGCCGGCATCAGACATCAAGGTCGGGACCGAGGCAACACCATTGTCACATTCCTGCTTCAGGAAAGGACTGTAATAGCTGCCAATACGTGTAGCCGCTTCGACACAGCCATTCGGCCCGTCTGGCATGGTAGCTCCTTCCCAGGCGGCAAAACCGGCCTGTACACCTTCAGACGCTGCCAAATTCGCACTGCCAATCGCAGACGATGTGCGGCCTGTCTTCGTCTGTATCTCTTTCGGCTTTTCTTCTTTGTTCATAATGTTTTCGAACTCGATTTCCAATTGCATTTCATGGATACCGTTTTCAAATGTATGCGTATCAGATTTAATCCAGAATTTCCCGCACAATTCCGTCAGGATATCCCTAATCTGGATGGAGTAGGAAGACTTTGCGGCATAATCCCCAATCATTTCTAATACCCCGGACCGTTCCGGCCCTTTGAACAGCTTGTTGATTTCTGCCTGGGCATTGTCGTTCGGATTCGTCTTATAGACGTCCTGGACCATGGAATACTTCTGGATCCATTCATCTTTTGTCTGGTAGCCCGTGACGTTGCCCTGCTGGTCGGTGATCATGACGCTGTTGACCATGCTTTCGATGGATTCTTTATACTGGCTGTTCTCAATATTTACGTATTGATTGGCATCCAGCCCTTCGATGAGTTCGCCTTTTTTGATGACATCCAGTTCATCGCCGCGCATGACCGGATGGAAGAGAACGTCCGGATCATCCTTGTTTTCCTTCTGGGTGTTGATTTGATTGGCTGCATCTGTATAGGCAATCATGATGATCTGATAACCTGTTTTCTCCTGGGCAATAAACGAGACTTTCTTGCCTGTTTCAGCCAGTTTCCCGACTTTGATACCCAGTTCACTACAGACCGCTTTTGCAATGTCCTCAGCCAGCATATTCGTGAATTTCCGCGTCGTTTTAGACCGGCAAAGTATGAACAGATTATCGTAGGCCATGACTGTGACGGTAGACTGCTGTACATTTTTTTCGACACTGTACACATTGCCCTGGAACTGTAGGTTCCCGTCTTCATCATAACCATAGACCGTCTCACCACAGTTGATGACATAGTTCGGAAGGTTCGGGTCCCGGGCGTCCTGGACATAAGAAAATGTCAGTTTCCGGGCCACCTGCAATCGCGAGCCTTCCCATGTAATCTTACCAACTGTCAGACGTGATATGTCATTCAGCACGTCTTTCTGAGTCGTTGTCTCCCGTCCGCTTGCGTCTTTTGTTGTTTCAGTGACAACCTGCTTATGTTTGATGATCAATTCTTAATCACCCACTTCCGGATTTGCCCGGCGTTATTGATGACCAGACTCTTCAGGTTATTACTCTTGATAACGCGACGCCAATGGGTATAATCCCCGTAGGCCTTCTTAGCGATATCCATTACGTCGCATCCTTTTTGGAACAACGCTTTCCCTTTAGAGACATTGGCCTGCTCTTCCTTGATTTTGGCATCCAGGTCAACCGGCCGCACTTTAAGCCCTGTCGCGTCATCAATCGGCTTATCATTATTGGCCGCCGGGACATTGAGTTCTTTGTACTCCATGAAATTGAGCGTATAGTAGATATCCCGGCTGCCGTCCTGCTCCCAGTAGGAGAACTCCATGATGGCCATCTGCATGTTTACTGGAGAATCTGTAATGATGACACGTACCGGCTTCCGGGACGCTTTCCATTCTGTCAGCTTCTCAACACAAGCAGTCGGGTCTGTGTAATCACCTACGACGAACGGATAATCATGCACAGTAGACGGGAAGAAGCAGGAAAATGACAGTGTCCGGGCTTTGGGCATCCCAAACACTGTAGCTTCCCCAACCTGTGTAATATCGACGACTTTATTCTTTTGGCCATCTCCGACAGTATACTTTGCCGGCGTTACCGGTATGACCAGGCGCCCTGTAGGACCTTCAATGATGATCTGCCGTCTTCCGCTTACTCCGCCACTGGAGAAGATGGCCGAAAGGACCTGAATCGTATTGCCTAACGTGCCCATCCTCATCAGTAACCACCTCCGTAATTGACATGTCCCTGGGAAATCAGTTTAGCTAGTTTATAGGCGATGCGGTCTATATCGGCTTCCTCCCGGACATAGAAGGTATTGCCTTTGACGACGACCGGGCCGCCTGCCGGCATGCTGCCATCCAGTTCATTCTGAATCATGCGTTCAGTCGTAGCATGTGGATAGATACGGCTTCCCTGCGGCAGGTCTACGATTTCGCCGCCCCGTTCATTGATTTCTGTCCAGCCACCGGAATAATAGGACGAGCCGGATGCGTTGTGCCCGAGCGGGAAAATAGATGAAAACGCACTGTCTAACGGTCCCGAACCACCAAACGTAGGGACGGATGCCGCTGCAGAGCCTAATTCCGTCAGTTTATCTGCAGCGGAACTGGCCAGCCCTGCCAAAGGCTGGCAAACATTGCTATCAAACCAGCTACAGAAATCAGCCCAGGCATTTTCTGCATTTGCGCAGGCTTCGGAAAAACTATTCACGATTCCCTGCCCAGTGTATTCAGCTCCCTGCTGGATATCGTCCCAGGTATCACTGGCCCAGTCATTCAGGCTGTCCAGTTTTTGCCCTGCCGATGTCTTCATATCCTCCCATGCCTGGCCCATTTTCTGTGCCATGTCCTGTACATCAGCATCAAACCGTGGTCCCATGTTAGCAAAATCGGCTTTCATTTCAGACAGGGCACGGGAGAATGGCTGCTTCATCCGGTTCCAGTCAATCCGCGCGAACGCATCACCTAGTTTTTCGCCCAAAAGGCCACCGCCTATCCCACCAGCTAAACCGCCTATAGCAGCGCCGACAGGCCCAGCCAAACCGCCGGCCATAGCTCCTAATTTCGCACCGCCGAGCCATCCCAGCCCACCACCAACAGCACCGCTTATCGCTGCGCCCCGTTCTTCTTCCGGGGCATACGCAACATTCAGCGCAGATCCAGCCAGATACGTCAATCCACCCAATACAGGAAGACGCCTCATTACACCTCCGATACGGGACGATGACGGCGTCTTCGTTTTAGATGGTGTCTTTGTCCCTGGAGTTCCCGGTACTTGAGTGGAAGGCGTATTCGATGGCGATTCCTTCCCATTTACAATGACGGTCCTGGCTGATACCATCATATCTTTTACGCCTGTCGTACTTGATTCTGGTCCTGCAGGCGGCTTCGATGATTTCGTTATCAGCCCCTGGACGGAACTGCGTACTTTTTGTGCTAAGTCATATAGTTTCTTCAGCCCGAATGCCAGGGCACCTCCTGCCAGTACAGACCCGATACCGTCAAAGGCCAGGAATTTATCTTTCAAATCCTTGATGCCCTCCCCAATTAGGGACAAGATAGAGCGTATACCAAGGCCATTCTTTTCTACGTTCCCGCTAAAGTGGCTCAAGAGCTTATCTGCTTCTTGGACGAAGCTCCGCAGGCCGTTCTCCCCTTTGCCGTCCATAATCAGTATCTGAAGATTCTCCCAAGACCCAGACAGCTGCTCAATGTCGCCACGCAGGTTAGCCATCTTGGTTTCGGCCACACCAGATGCAGTAAAACGCTTCATGGCAGCCGTCATTTTATCAATACCTTCAGCACCATCTTGGGCTAAGAAAGTAGCTGCCCGAATGGCATCGGACCCAAATATAGTATATAATGCCGCTTGTTTCTGCTCGGCAGTCATGCCTTGCAAGGATTTTTTCAGGGTTTCAGCCACTTCTCTCATAGGCTTTAACTTGCCCGTAGCATCAAAGAACTTGTTTGAGCCATCTTCTGACATAAGCCCTAACCGTTGGAAATCTTTAGCTGCCTGATCTGTTTGAGGGACCAGACGAGAAAGCATCGTTTTTAAAGAAGTACCAGCGTCAGAGCCAAGCAACCCATTTTTAGCAAATAGTGCCAACGTCGCATTTGTATCCTCAAAGGACACCCCCATCGACTTGGCCCCGGCTGCAGCTTCGGCCATAGCATATGACATTTCATGTACATTGGTTGCCGAGGCATTAGCCGCGCCGGTAAGGATGTCGGCTGCGTGGGATGCATCGTTTAAATCAAAGACATTCATCATAATTGACATAGTCTTTGCGGCTTCTGGCAGGCTCAAATCCCCAGCTGTTACAAGGTCAAGTGCAGCTTTCGTTGCGCCATTTAAGACCTCTTGCAGGCTAAGGCCCGCTTTTAAAAGCTCAGCCATGCCATTTGCAACATCCACGTCCCCGAACGCAGTGGCTTGCCCCAATTCCATAGCTTTGTTCTTAACGGCATCCATTACAGCTTCGGCATCTTCACCTGCAGGCACTAAGGCTTTTACTCCAGAAAGTGCTGCACTGAAATCCATACTGGTTTTCAATGTGTCATAAATACCGAAGCCGATACCAGCACCGGCCAACATCTGAGCGCTCGTTCCTAGCAACATGCCGTTGGCCACACTGCCAGCTTTGTCTTTCAACCCGTTTAGACCGCCATTCTGTTTGATATTAAGGGCAACTGTGTATGTTTTCCCCTTGAGTCCGTTCAGCTCCGTCTTGACCCTCTGAATCTTCGCCGTGGCGTCATCCTTGGCGCGGATAGTCGCTTCGTAGATGCCGCGGATGCCCTGGAAGGCCCGTTTGGCACGGTCCGCCTGGCCGGCTGCTTTGACAGCCGCTGTGCCGGCTTTTCCCATTCCGGCGGCGGCCGCATCCGAAGCGCTCCCTGTGTTTTTCAGGGTTTCCGTCAAGCCCTTGAAGCCGGACCTTGCTTTATTGACCTGCGCCGTAAACTGGTCCTTGAGTTCCAGTGTAGCGCTCAGTATGTAATTGCTCATAGCATCCGGTCTCCTCTCACTTTTAATGGCAGCAGTATCAGCCGCTCCTGCCGTTCCTGTTCATGCATCATGGCCTGATAGCAGAATATCTTTTCCACTGGATCCAGATGGAAGAACCAGTCCAGTGTATGACCCCTGAGAACCAGAAAAGCGGCCGTAGCCGCTTCCCAGTTCTCCTCAATCAGTTTTTTACTTCTTCATGTACCTTTGCTTCGATGTTTTCTCCGTATCCGGACAGGCTGGCTATTTTTCTTGCAATAGCCGGTACTTCCCCGGCGTCAAAGAGCTTATCGACAATATCCGTCGGTTCTGCACAGCCATACGCCTGCTGCAGTGCCGCGTCTTTCAGATTCGGAGCTACGACGCTGTTGAGGATGCAGTATTCATCCCCGCCATCCGACATATCGATAATGTCGGCCATCAGGCTCCCAGACATTTTCTTTACGGTCATTACCCCGACGCTGGTAGTGATATCAAATGTTTCCTGTTTCTTCTGCTCGATTTTTTCTTTCTGATTAATCAGATCCTGCACACTGACTGCCATGTAACACTCCTCCTATTCTACGGTTTCTACATAAGCTGTATCTTCCGGCGTGAAGCCGAAGGGATATTCTTTTTCAACTACCTTGCCTTTTTCAAAACTCATCAGATCCAATTTGTTGAACCAGACATTATCGATTGAGACGCGTTCTTTTTGGGCATCAATCATATCTGGATCCTCCAGCAGACCTACCAGTGTCGTCCGCGGATCGTGCCCGGCTTTCCATTCTTCGAGGAATTTATTCAGATTGCGGTTAATGACGCTCTTGATTGTAATCGTCCCGGTGCCTTTCAGTGATACGATTTTGCTGTCTACGCTGTTACCGATCAGCACATCTTCACGCTGTGGCTCTACGTTTACCTCAAACTTTTCGATTTCAAAAAGCAATTCATTGTCCCACCATACCTTGCCGTGGGACCCGTTCCAGCGTCTACAACCTCGATACTGCACATCAAATGGGCTTCTTGCCATTTATAAGACCTCCTTACAGGGTAAAATCAATCGTCAGATTTTCCATAGCATCTACGAGACGGATATTGCCGACCAGAGCAACCGTATCACCGGTATTGTACTGGCGGATTTCCATGACCGACATCGTTGTCGGATCATCGCCGTGAAGCTTGGCATAATTGCTCTGATACTGTTCGTTGATGTCAACTGTATTATCTGCATCGGCATCCAGTACGTTCCCTTTGATTTCTGAGAAATAGACCAGGATGGCCGAAATGAACAGCATCTTATGGTTGTAGTCGTTGATGACCTTGCCGACGTAATATTTCTTGAACGTATCCCGGATATCATCGGTAATCATGTCCATGCCTTCAATGATTTTAATCTTACGGAATTCTTCACCTTTGTCCGTGGTGAAGGTCGTAAGGGAATTGCAGGCGCGGGCAATCTTGACGCCATCGCCGTCCTGTTCATCAATCAGGAGCAGTTCGCCTTTATCAATCAGTGTATCGATATCTTCGTAGACCTCTACGCTTTCGACTTCCGTCAGCTTAAAGTACGTAGCGCTGCGGTCCAGAGACAGTCCTGCCAAAATACCAGCAATTCGGGCTGTATACTGTAACGACGTATACGTTGTATAGACAGGATTGCCAGAGCTGTCGGTGTCAGTCTGCACCTTGATATCGTTCGTGCAGAAGTTGACAACACCTTCATGGTCGGCGGCCTGTTCAGACAATACGGCCTTGAAAGTTTTCCGTTTCGTCGTGCGCTGCGTCTTAATCCAAGATGCCAGGTCATTCTGTTCCTGCGTCGTGGATGTCGGGGCACAGAGCCAGTTCCATTTGATATTGGCCAGCATCTTGAGGACGTTGGCCTGTGTCTTAGTCGCTCCTTCTACAGTGGAAAGGGGCAGTGTATATACCAGGACCCGGAGCGGCGTCCCGAGCAGACATTTCTTTATAAGGTCTACGTTTTCATCGGTAAGACCCGTTTCCGGGATATCCGATACATCCCGGATCGTATAGTTATGGATTTCATCTTTCGATTCATTGTGGAGAATCATCGCAACGATCCCCATGGCACTCCGTTTGATTGCTGTCGTGCCTTTCGTACGGAAATTAATCAGTACCTGCGGCAGACCGAATAATTCCTGTTCCTGTGCTGGCATAGTCTATTCCTCCTCTGTCAGATCAGTCCCGTTCACCTGCAACTGCATCGACTGCATCAGTTCATACTGGACACGGCCGGCTTCTTCATCGGTCCAGGCGTCACGGAAATCAAGATTAAAAATATAATGCAGGATGTCATCCACGACAGTCATCTCTGCATCCAAAATAGTGATGTGCCGGTCCATAATGGCCAGCACCGGCCGGATTGTCCTGTCAAGAGTATCTGCTACATCATAAACAGCTGTGCGGTTAACCCGGCCCATGGCGTCTTTCGGGTGGATGTAGGTAATATCCACCTGTACCAGCCGGTCACTATATACATCATCGACTGTTGTCGCTGTCGGCATCAGTTCGACATAAAAATAAGGCGCATCCGATTTTTCTACATTATCGAAGTGCACCCTGCATTCCGGGTATTTTGTTTTCAGTACGTTTACGATGGCCGCTTTGATTTCACGCAGTGTAATCATTCATCAAGCACCGCCTTTATGATAGTATCGGCATCATCCCGGAACGTCTTTTCCGCCTGCAGCATCCCGCGATGGAGCATCTTACTTCCCTTCACGAAGCCTTTGCCACCACGCGTCCGGTGCCCATACTCGACATGGGCAGCATATTCAACGTTATTATAGACCACAGCTTTACCCTGCACGGCCCGTGACCGTTTCCAGCCGCCTTTCAGTCGGCCGCCGTTAACCTTTCTTACAGGAGTATTGTTCTGGACTTTCCCTCGGATTACTTCTGCTTCCTGGGCGACGAACTGATTCATCTTTCTGGCTCCCTGTTCCTCGATTTTGGCTAATCGCTCATCGAAGGCGTCGAAGCCACCAAAATGCATTCCCATTACGCCTCATCCTCTCTGCGGACGCTGATTTCCTGATGGTCCGGATACTTGAAAGCCTTCGCGGCATTAAGCGTAAAGGTTTGGCCGACATGCACGATGACTAGGACATCGTTCGGCAAAATGTCGTATTCTGGATCCAGGCAGATGCGCAGGTCCGTCTTCGTGAAGAATTCCCGCGGATTCTGTCCGCTCTGCAGTTCCTTTCCATATTGTGTCAGGTGGCACGGAATATCCTGATAGATGGCTTGCGTCGTATAATCATCGGCACTTTCGTCGTCTTTTACTGGCTGCTGCCGGTACACGGTGACGCTGTCTTTATACATGTACTTCATGAGCAGATTCTTACATCGGTTCCATGGCATCGTCATACGGGCCACCTGACTTTTCGATACGGTGCAAGACAGGCTGTAAAAGATTGCAGATCTGCATCGGTCTGGCTTCCCGATTGCGTCATATCTGATACGGCAAATTGGAATTTTGTATCATTCTGCTCCAGGCTCTTCAATGCACCCTGACGCCCGCCATTCGCTTTGTCTTCCAGCCATTTGGATATATAATCCGTTGCTGTATAGATCAGCGTTTTAGGGAAATCTTCCCGGTTGCAATAATCCAGGACAAAACCGACAAATTTATTTGCATACATCGTAAGAGATGCATCCTCTGCCGGCTCACCACGGATACTTTGCACATTGGCAATAATGCGCGTTACCGCTTCATCTGCCGTTACACACTGCATACCTGCCACCTCCATTTGGGCATGAAAAAAGCACCCACATCGTGAGTGCTAAGTATTCAACTGGGCTTAAGTCCAATTGAGTTGCGGCATTAACTCCGCAATAGAATGGCCATCTACAAGCAAAGCATTTACTGCAGAGTCAAAATCGGGAAAAGTCTGGCCATGATCATCCAGAGTATTGCACAGTCCAAAATAATAACTGCCATCTTTTGCATTATGGAGTAGTCCATATTCAACGCCCTTATAAACAAAAGAATTTTCATAAGCGGTCCAATTTTCCATTTCATCTCTGAGTTCGTTTAAACTCAATACCATCATGTACCAGCCTCCTTTCCTTCTCTGTTAATTCAGTATTTGGTAATGGGTGCCCTTTCCACTTCCCCTCTTTTTGCGTCCATTCCCAATGTGCTGCATGTTCACCAAACTCACCGAATTTATGTTTTCTTGGCATAAGATGATTTCCACAATGAATCTGCATTGCCAAATACCCATTCTCATCATAAAAATCATAGTCCATTTGCTCATGTGGTCCGGGTTTTCCATAATGCATAACTACAGAATTAGGTTCTGCATGTGTGGCAGTCCGGTAATGTTTAATAATCTTGGGAATTTGCTTCGTGACAATAACATATCCTTGTTCATTAGTTTTCCAGTTTGCATTGCCAGTTGGTATAATAGTTGATTCGATATGTTTATTATACCATTCTTCATACGTCATGTCAGCTGGCACATAATACGTCTTGCCCTTGTCATTCCTGGCAATGCGTGTCCCGGTCTTCTTTTTATCCGGCCCGTACAGGCTGCCGGCGATTGTGGAACGGCAGTTCGGGTGAAGTGGTGGGGCCGTACTGCCTGGCTGATATTCGCCAATGGGATAAACATGGCCATCGTGTCCCCGGCAGGTCGCTGACGTCCGGCGGTCCAGTGTCGCAGAAAAGCGGTAATACTTCATCCCTGCTTCTTTGATACCGTCCATGGCACTCTGATTTTCAACGTAATTCAGCTCTGTCCGGACCAGACGTCGTGCATTACTGATTCCGACATCCACCCGCTGGGATACCCTCTTAGAGATAGCATCTATGCTTTCCCCTCGATGAACGGCTGTCATCATCTCAGACTTTAGTGTTCGTACCAGCAGCCGCTGATTTTTCCAGATTCGCTGGCTGTAATTCATCCCGCTCCATCGATTCCGGAGCACCTGCGTCAGATCATCACGGTTGACTTTAGCAAAGGAGGCCGGCAATCCGATTTCCTTCCCAATATCAAACAGCCCATGATAATAATTGTCTTTGTATGCATCTGTGAGGAAATCCGTCATAGTCTCAGAAACCTTATGTCCTAACGCATCCAGTTCCATCAAGGTTTCACTGTACAGCTTATCCAGCCGGCTGATACGGCTGCGCATGGCCAGGACATTCAGTTCCCGTTCAAGACCTTTGTCCCCGTTTTCCTTTATCTGCCTGATATATTCCTCAATCGTCATACGCCACTGCCGGTATTCACTTCCCGTAATCAGCCTGCGCGCTTCTTCGACTGACAGTGCATTATCTTTGGCAAACCGGCCATACAGTGCCGCTATATCGGTCTGGATATGGCCCAGCGATGCAAGATAGTACCGGGCCAGTTCCTTTTCAATGGTTTCCTGGCATTTCTTGTGCCATTCTTTTTCCCGCTCTATGGCTCTCTGTGCCCAATACTCTTCGCTGTCCACATCCATCACCTGACCTTATCAGCCTACTTTATGTTTCAATGCTACGATACGGATGGCTTTCGGTTCATACACGCGTTTCCAGTTCGTTGCCGTTGCCAGTTCTTCTCTGGATGGAGATTCTACGTTGGCACGTACAGCATTCTGCCATGCGATTCCACGGGGGTGCATGATGAAGCAGCGACGGTTGTAAAGCATGTTGATACCGGCGCCAAGGTCCGGGTCGCGTTTCGTTTCTGTCTGCACGAAACCTACCGGGTTCCCTTCACCATAAGCTACTGCTCCCGATCCGAAGAAGTACGTCGTATAAACACCATCAGCGGCCGGGCATCCATCGTCTACAATGACGCGGCGTCCCTGATACGTATCGAATTCCACGGAAGTGCTATCCCGTTCCGTCGTAATGAGATTCTGTTTTTTAAGGTATGCTTTGGTTGCGGAATGCATAACAACCGCTGTCAGCTGATCCTGAGCGTCACCCAGAAGCTGCAGAGTATCAATGACGGCAGACGCACTGATATTAGCGGCATTGCCTGTCTTTTTAGAAATATCCAGCACATGGTCCGCCATCGTATCGGCTCCAAAGACGCCAGTCAAAATATTAATCAGTTCTTTCTGATACTGACGGGCCCAGTAATCAGCAACCAGGTCTCCGATGGCACGCATCGGGTCACTACCTGCCAGTGCCGCCGAAAGAGAGGTAGCACTCCATTTCTGCTGACGCATGATAGTTGTCGATACGTCTTTATTAGACGTGATTTTCTGGAATTCGATTGACTTTCCTTCTACGATATTCTGGGCATCACCAGAAAGATCTTCAAAGAAAGGCATATTATGTGTACGGGCCGCTTCACTGGCTAATGCATCGAAAGCTGCATTCCGTGTAATGATACCGCTACTGAAAAATGCCGATTTTTCCATTGTCCGCTGGATGACATACGGATTAAAGAGTTCCGGTACAATGACGTCTGTCAAAGTTGTTCCTGCCATGATTCATTACCTCCTATACATTGAGTGTGACTCCAACGGCCGCTGCAAAGGCTTTGGCCTGTTCTGGATTTTCACGCAACAGCTTGCCCTGTTCTGTCATATTGAATGTCTCTTTAGCAAAGGGATTCTTCAAATTATTTCCGCCGCCACCATTAGGGCTGTATTTCGGCGGATTACCAGGTGCTGCTTTAAACAAAAATGGTTTACTTTCCTTGAGTGCCTTAAGCTGTTCATCAAGGCCAGTGACTTTTCCATCTTCACCAAGGATGAGCTTATCCCTGTCAAATAATCCGGAAACAATCCCGACATCCTGCGCACTATCACCTATAGCCAGTTGAATGGCCGTAGTCAGTTTCAGATTCTTCATCTGGTCTTCATATTTTTCTTTTGCCTGATTATTTTCCGTCTGAAGCTGTTTGATTTGCGCTTTCAAGGCTTCTGTATCGCCTTTGCTATTCTTCAGGGTTTCCAGTTGCTTGTCTCGTTCTGCAACTGTTGTCTTCAGGGTCTTCTTTTCCTCGTTGACCTCATTGAAACGAGATTTTGTTACATAATTGCCATCCAGATAATCATGAAGAGTTTTGGAAGCTTCTTCTCTTTTATCATCAGCAATCCCCAATTTCTGGATTAATTCTTCAATCGTCATTTTATATCTCCTTTCCGGTTTTTACCGCGGTTACCGACCCGCGCCAAAGTAATACCAGCCTATTTACGTAGTCGTTCCTGTGGAGCCAGTCCCGGATGCCCCATACTTTGTATTTCTTTCACAGCATTCCTGAATGATCCGGCAGATTTCATATTCCGTCTTATCCATCACAGATTTAAACGGGAAATCTTCGCTGAACTGCTCTGCATATCGTTTGAGCCATTTATACATCGCCATCACCTCCCTTGCCGTCCAAATCGCCATAGATATCGTCTTTATCAGCTTGATTCTTTTCTTCCTCATCCAGCTCTTTTTCTTCATCATCTACGTTTTCGACAAAAGGATGATTCTTGAGAATGGTTTTACGGCTGATAATACCATTGGATTTACTACACATATCAACCAGTTCTGCGTCATTTCGGATACTGGTACGGGTCCAGGTCTGTATGATGTTCTGGCACTGCTGTCCATGGACACGTAAAATAGCCCGTATCAGCTTGTTGAATCCCAACCGGAATTCCGTTTCCATCATCCCCGCTTTGAGTTCCAACAGAGCATACAGGAATTTCATCGCTTCTCCGGACGTCTTATCCAGTCCCTGCTGCTGTGGATCTATTCCCTGTCCCATATCGAAAATAGATTTCCGGGTCAGTTCCAGCATTTTATCCCGCGCCTCGACAGGTATTTCGATAGTCAGCGTGGAAACACCGGAAGCATCACCATTGCCATTGTTCTCAATATTGATTGCCTTGTAATATTTCAGGTTCTTCAGGAAAGGCGCCAGGTCTTCGCTGCCATAGTTGGTAAGGACGAAAATAACCTCCTGCACATCTTCCAGGTCATTCATGAATCCGCTATAGGTTTTGTCATATGCATCAATCAGTGGCTTCACGTCGTCCAGATCACTGCTTGTCAGATTATTATTGCAGAACGGGATAAAAGGGACGTCTCCTAACTGATGAATAAACTGGTTGGCTGCAGACGATATACCGGCATCATAAAATTCCGTAAAACATGGCCATGGCATCAAACCTGTAGCAATATCGTCACTGGCCCGCTTACGGAATGCCTGGCACTCTGTATCATTCCAGTATTCATAAACGTCGTATACATCCCCGTTGTCATCAAAATCGCGATATACTCTGAGCACAGCCAAAAGCTGATGATCCAGTTTAGGAGACCAGACCGGAATCACTTCTCCCGAGGGGACGACGCCCCAGGTGAAACCGTTTTCGCTGTCCATCCAGTAATGTACCCATGCTATCCCTGCGTTGGATGCATTGACGGCCAAATCCTTACAACGTTTTCCATAATAATCCCCCAATGACTGCGTAATCAGCTGGTTCTGGTCATCGTTCTTTACATCGAATGTAGGCGGTATCGTAAACATATACGCTACTTTCTGATTGACCAGTAGCTTATAGAAGCTGTGTGGCAGACGGTTATCTGCATGGCGGAGCGGATTTTCTTTTTCTTCCTTTTCTTTTTTTGACGGAGGGAATAAGATATCATTCTGCACACGATAATACCGTTCTGCGGTCCACGCATGTGCCTGGAACTCTCCATGCCCTGCCATGTATCGTTTGATTACCTTTTTTGCTGTCTCTAAATCCATGTAATCACCTCAAAATATGGATACCTGCCCGCGGCATTGCCGGTCCCATGCCGTATCGTACTGCATCAATAGCATGGTTGTTTTTGTCCGGGTAGGCACTGATGAACTGCCCTTCCCGATTCCGCTCGTATTCATAACTGATAAATTCACGGAATGTATTCGGGCATCGCCGTTTATCGATATAAATATGCGCTCGGTCCTGCAGCCACTTGATTCCATGCTCTACGCTGTCCGGCCCTTTACGTGCACCTGTAATGTGTAGTCCGTAATCTTTCATTTCTTTGATAGATTTCGGTTCTGCACTATCAGCAATAATCAGCCTGTCGCCGGTTCGCTGTGCTATCCATCCAGCCGCCTGGCTGTTCGTCAGTTTCTGCTGATAGATTTCATCGAAAATATACAGATCTTCTCGTTTCGCATCGTAGTACATAGCGACATAAGCTAATGGATCTACGGCAAAACCGAAGTCCAGGCCGTAGTACAACCTGTCAAAATTTCCGACAAATTTGTCACTCATGTCCATATCTTCGACGTTCTCGAAGACAGCCCCGCCTGTGCCTGTGACTTCACCCAGGTACTCATGACGGTAAGCCATTTCATTCTTGATTTTGAGCTTTTCCGCGTCTTCAAAGAACCGTTCTCCCAGCCATTTCCGGGGCACGCCCAGATACGTCGAATGATGGACCAGTCTGTCCGGATCATCAAAGAGTTTCTCTTCATTGACCCAGTTGTTTTGTGACTTCGGCGGATTGAATGAACAGAACTCCCAGAAAATTGGACCACCACGAAGCAGTGACTGGTTGAGGTTGCGGATCTCTTCCATACCACTGAACTGGTCCAGTTCTTCTATCCAGCAGATCCCGACATAACCGAACGGCAGTTTGATGGACTTGATTTTCTGTGGGTCATCGACACCAAAGAACAGAATCTTCTGGCCGGTCTTCTTATACGTAATCTCATGAGGCGACGTTTTGAAGCGGAACTTATCCGTCAGCCCCAGGGCATCAATGCCCCACTGCATCTGCGGATAAACGCTGTTTTTGATAGTGTTGCCGACTTTCCGGAGCACAACAGCATGACACTCCGGATTCTTGATCATGAGCGGCGGTATCTCAATACTGATATCAGATGACTTCGTGGATCCGCGCCCGCCTTCCAGCCAGTAATACGTATGGCCATGACTCCGGATATCCCGATGCAGTTCCCAGAAATGAGGGGCTATGATATTACTCAGTTTCACTATTTTCATTTATCTAACCTCTCATCTTGTAATCACAAGAATTCAATCCCATTTTCATGAAGCTTAACTGATATTTTTTCTACATTGACCATCTGTCCTGTAGGGCTCAAAAAAAGTGCTATCCATTTACCTGTACGCTGCTCTTTCACAGCAGTGCCCCATGGAAAAGTAACTACTTCCCATCGATACAGATTGATTACCTTCTGTGACATATATCCTCCCTGATGATATAATTTAGTAAAAGGAGGTGATTATTTATGCCAAATCAACATGTTGTCCCACGCGGAACCAAATGGGCCGTCAAAGGGGAAGGAAATTCTCGCGCAACCATCTTAACCAACACAAAACAAGAAGCCATTGATAAAGCCCGTGAAATTTCCAAAAATCAAAGAACGGAATTGGTCATTCACAATCGAGATGGCAAAATCAGCCAAAAAGATTCCCATGGCAACGATCCATATCCACCAAAGGGTTAAGAATCTTTTTTCTCTTAAAAGACTGCACAGTGCGATGCGCAGTCTTTTTTTTGCAATTATAATTTCTCGTCTTCAGCTTTACACAAATCGTCAATAATCTGCACCGTATCATCATCCGCTTTTTCAGCGCTCAGCTCAGCGACCTCCGCCCTGAGCTTTTCATTACGGAGTTCCTGCTCTTCCTTCTCAAGAGCAAGGAACCGGCCTAATCGTTTTTCAAGGGCCTTCGCCGCTTCCAGCCTATCCCGTGCTGATACCTGTTTTTGAATAATCCGCGCTTCACTGCAGCCGTCGCCGGTTCCTTCTGTCACCACGACATCTTCTTCTATTTCCCCGCGCATCGTACTCGTCATGAACTCCAAAACTTCGCTGAGAGACGCTGTACGCTCGTTTTTCAGCTCCTGCAGGCGTTCATCTATAGCCGCGGCCAAATCGGGCTTAAAATGGTGATTTCTGGGGATTAACCACTTATTTGCAGTTGCGATACTTCCCTTACTATACCCGGCCCTTCTTGCCGCTTCGCTGGCATTCCCGGTCTCGATATAATAATCAACAAATCGTTTCTGTTTCTCCGTCAGTTTAGCCATGTCACATGCTCACCACCATCCTCTTTCATTCTTTCAGGCATGAAAAAAGGGACCCGCTGCCATGTCCGGTCTATTCACGCAGACAAGCACAGCTAAGTCCCTATATATTCAATTTGGCAGGCGCGAAAGGATTCAAACCTTCAACCTATGGTTTTGGAGACCACCACTCTACCGATTGAGCTACGCGCCTATGATAAATATGCCCTCAAAGGAGAGGGAAGCGGCACAATGATTATTCATCATGGCGCCGCAGTCCGAAAACAAGAAGGGGCATATCGTGACAGTGTGTGGGATGCGCAAGGTCAGCCGATGAACTTGTACGGGGCATTAGCCTCCCTCGCGTCATCCCCAACTCCCACGCTATTATCGTACCACGTCCGACCAACTTTTTCCGTATTCAAATATTTTATTTTCTGCTCGATTCTGTCAAAAAACGACACGAAAAAAAAGTTATCCACAATTTCCATCATCATTGTCGATAAATACCAGGTGCGTCTGGATTGGGATGGATTCCTCCCCGAACATGGCCCCGGTCAGCCTCCGCAGGGCCTTGCGTGCTTCATTACGGCAATAGGTCACGCTGGCGCCTGCATAGCTGGCCGTGCTTTCCCATGATGAGCCATCAATATAGCGGGCGCGGATGATGCGATAGTCCACGGGATTCGTCGCTTTCAGTGCGTCCAGGGACCGGTCCAATTTGCGGATTTTCGGCAGCATTTCCAGAAGGTCATGATAACTGTCTTCAAGCCGCTTCTCTAAGTCTTCCCGTTTGAAATACGCCCTCTCCTGCTGGCTTGTCCCATCTCCACCGCCACAACCTCCAGTTGCAGACAGGTTGGGGACATTAGGAGCGGCCGATAGCTTCAGCATCTCTTTGTAATCTTCAATTTCCGCCTCCACATTTGCCACGTATTGCTTGAACTCGGTGTAGCGGTTCAGATATTCTTTTACTAATACGGTATAGTCGTTGTGATACATGATTCCCCTCCTTATAACGCGAGGAGCAGACAGACCTTGTCAGCCTGTCCGCTTATGGATTATCTATTACATTTATGTCATTGACAAGCCCCGTTCCCTCGCATTCCTGGCCTTACGCCGGATTTTTTGCAGATCATCGTAATCGATCCAGCCCGTTTCGCTGTATTTATTCGATGCTGCGATCCATCGGAGCTCCAGATCCGGATACTTATAGACGAAGAGTTTGCGCTTCAATGCCGCGTCTTCCATGCCATATCCTTTTATATCGATGACAATTTTCTGCCCGTCATCCTGGATGACGAGGAAGTCGGCAATGTAGTACATCGGCCGGTATTTCCTGCCATACCGTTCGCAGGCCGGCTGTAGCTCATATTTTGGATGGCACTCGATGTGACGAATTTTACCATCCTCTTTCAGCTTCTTCAGGCGGCAGTAATATTTCGCCTCTGTTTTGCTGTCGAATGGGATGCCGTCCACGATGATCTTCTTGCTGTTTATCTTACTCGCCATCACCGGCCTCCTTTGTATCGGTATCCATTCCGTTGCTTTGTTCCATAACATATGTAGCTCCTTCTATCCAGTGCATACCGTAACGCCAATACCATCATTTGTTGGTACTTGATACATTCGTTATCACCTCCGTAATATTAACCATTGCGGATTCATATTATTCATTGTCATTTATTACTCCGGTTGTTAGATTGCCAGGGCATTTGTTGGCCCTCATCCCGACGCACCAATCGAAAATCGCGCACCCTTTACAGTTAACGCCCGTTCCCCGCTGTTGGCAGTACATCCACAAAAAATCGATGGCGTCCAGTGCGCGAATGTCGTCAACACTATCATCAATATCATCATAGCCCACGTGATGGTTCAGCGATCGTGCGGCGATTGCATCTAAAATACGGGTCGCTAGTTTCTTATCGAACTTGATTTGTAGCAGTTTTAGCACTAAATCATGCATGACCTGAAAGCGTCGGACGTTTTCTTCACTTCCATCTTTTCCGGCCTGTCTAAAGCTGTCGGCATATTGTTTTAGTAGCCTTTCGTAGATTATTCTTGTTTCAGCGATCATCGCTCATCATCCTTTCTACGTATTCCTTGCTTTCCATTGCGCTATCAAAGTGCAACGCCATCTGCATCATTTCCATGAGATTTTATAGCAGTACATTAAAAATACTTTCAAAAATCGGTACGGGAATGCTATTTCCTGCTTGCCTATAAAGGGTTCTGCGGCTACTCACTTTAGCGGCCGCTTCAAAGTCTTCATCGCTGTATCCCTGTAACCGCCAACACTCTTTTTCAGTCAAGTATCTGTATTTGCCATTACCTATGGAAAGGCAACCACTCCCCGGCGCCCTGTCCGGTCGTTCCGTGATTGTGTAGCAGTAATCTTTGATAATCGGCAGACGGCGTATAGTCCCTGTTTTTCCAATTGCTCGTAACATGCTTGGCGCTTTGACGGTATAAAAATCGTCTACTTGTCCGTCCTCTAGATAGTTGGCAATGGGTTGCATAGGCTTTTGTTTGAGTGCATAAAAGTCAAAATCTTGACCGTCCAACACCGAGATAGTAAATATTCGCTGTCTGGCCTGTGGTAGGCCAAAGTCTCTAGCGTCTAACATGTGAAAACTGCTTGTATATCCCAGCTTTTTCAATTCGGTCATGTACCGCTCATGGTTATGTACCATGTATTTTGACCGTACATTCTTCACGTTTTCCCAGATAATGACTTTAGGTCTCCACAATCCCATATTTTTAACGATGTTTAATGTTTCCCACATAAGCGATGATCGTGTGCCGCTACCTGGGTCCGCTCCCTTTTGATGGCCCGCAATCGAGAAGTCCTGACATGGGCTGCCATGAATAAGAATGTCCGGCTTTAAATTCCAGCCGCGAACGTCCTGCGGCTTATATGGAAGTTTGCTCTTAAACATGGCATTATAGCTGCGTACTGCTTTTTCATCAATTTCCACATAATCTATTGACTTTACAGGAATACCCATATTTCGTAATGCTACCCTTGGGCTTCCAATGCCGCCGAACAACTCCAAAATTTTTAACAATTAAACCACCTTCATTTATCTGTCTTACTTGCCTGGAATTCTTCGATATCCGTTATCATATACGCCTTTGGTTTGTATTCAGGATGTTTATCTTCCCATTTTCTGTATGCTTCTGTAAGCATATATTCAAGCTCGTCGAAATCATCGTCGGCTACTTTATCAAGACATTCAAACGGCCAGCTCACATCTTCTTCTGCCGCCGCATCAGCTCCATCAAACTGTACTTGATTAATAACCGATTCTGCATCTACTAACGTCCTGTATTCATTAATCCGTCCGATCCATACCCGTTTCGCTCCTTCTATTTCTGCATCTTCCATTGCCGCATTAATTGCCTGCCCCTTTGATGCGTACTCAAATGAGATAAGGCACGATTCATCATTTAGTGAGTATGTCCAATACGGCGTTTTTTCCCACATGCTACTCACCTCGCTTGATACATCTGGACTATATTTTCCGAATTTCATTTTATTTTCCTCCCTTATATCCATATTTCGCATGCCTTACGTGGCTCCGTTGTTTCGTATGTCGGATGGAACGCTGCCATGACTTCTGCTTTAAGTAATGATTATGCCGCTGGGCATGCCGTGACAGTGACAGAAGCATGGCCACGAGGTCATTGCATAGGTTCTTTTCCATGTCGTATCCTCCTATGCTCTCGGTGGCCGTACGATAGGCGCCCAAAATGGCACCTCCTGGACCCGTACAGGCCTGGTAATCATATCGACGGTCCAATAGTCGCCGTGGAACGTACCGCCCGTTACAAGCGGGTATGGCGTCGTTACGTGCATCGCTACCAGAACACGCACCGATGTATCCGGCACCTGCTCGGCAGTCCGTACCCATTTCATATGATCATCCTCCTTCAGCGCTACCCTATCAGCCGTTGATTTGGGCCATTTACAGATAATCCATATGGCTTGATCATTTCGTACACCCTGCTTCCCAGTGCACCATCAATCCTTGCCATCTCATTCACGGTATATTCGCTCGAAAAGAGCGTCGTCTTATGATTCAGGTACCTGGCATTAATCAGGTCGAAGAACACTCTCAATTCCTGTGCATCCAGTTTCCCGTTCCCTGTATCCGACAGCTTGAAAACATCGTCGATATACAGGTTCTGGCAGGTCTTCCATTTATGCATGGATGCTTCATAGTCGTCCTGGAAGCTTTTCGCCGATTTCACCAGCATGGGCATTTCTGCCCGGTAGCTGAAATAATAGTGTGGCTCATGGTACCGCCGTGTGAGTTCCTGGCAGACGGCAATGCAGAGATGGGTCTTTCCCATGCCACTGCTTCCGAATATCCCGAATCCCGGGCCGTCCGTCACATGCTCTTTCAGATACCGCACGGCCAGTGTCTTCATCTTTGCACTGTCCGGCGTCTTATATGCATCAAATGTATCCAGTGTGAACCGTGCATAATCCTGCGGGCTGATACCGCTCTGTTTGAGCCGCCGCACTACCTGACGCCGTTCATAGCAGTCCGGGCAGGCCGTCACGCTTTCGTATCCGTCGTCACTGATCTGATAGATCCATCCTGTATTGCCGCAGCGGTTGCACTGGATTCCATCGGGAGGTGTAGCCAATTCTGGTGCGGCTGTCTCCCTGGTATAGGCCATCATCCTGGCCCGCTCAATTTTTGCCTTTATTCTACGCTGCGTATCTGTCAGCACGTTTGATACGTTTTCCATGTTGTTTCCCTCCTAAAAAGGAATCTTGTCGTACTGCTCTTCCAGTGGGTCATGCTTCCTGGCATCTTCCTCGTCATATCCGTTAGCCTGCCAGCGTTTCAATATGCCATGCACGTATGCCAGGTTTCGTTTATTCCTGACTACAGCCCTGTTGATTGCCTTCACGACAATGTCACTGCCAAAGTCTGCCGTCATGGCCTTGAGTTTTTCAAGATCCATTTCACCCGGCATAGGATAGATGTTTTTCCGATAGGCATTGATGACGTCTGTCAGTCCGTCGCCGCCCGTACTACTACTTTTCTTTACTTTACTTTCCTTTACTTTACTTTGTTCATTACTGTCATCATTAATCGAGTTTTTGTATACATTAACTAGGTTTTTGTAGTCAGAAACGTTTATGAGCAGAAATCTCGCGTCGTAACGGACTGACGTTCTGCGGGCTGTTGCTTCAAAAAATCGCTTTTGAATCCCATCCGACGTCAGCACGCCGTATTTTTGATACATATTGGCGTTAAAGAAGTCTACCTGCGTCGCCTTATCGACAACCGCGGTAACTGCGCCCTCGCTGACCCCAAGCTCGTCGGCAATCAGAAAAGGCATATCACTGTCCCACCGTAGGAAATACCCCTCATCACAATAGGTATTAGCCAGCAGGCTGATTAGCACCGGGATAGACTGTATTCCGCACGCTCTCATTATTCGTCTTACTTTCACGTTCTGCAAAAACCCGACATCCAGGGGAAAATAATCAAGTCCCTGTTTCGTCGGCCTGGCCATCGCATCACCTCCCTTGCAGGATGGGGAAACGGAACCGCGTCCGCTTCCCACATTCCATTACAGGTCAAGCGAATCGACATCAAAGGAGAAATAATCCAGTCCTTTTTTCATATGGATTCTCTCCCGTCATGCTGTTACATCGTACGGTAAATCTTAGATGGAAGCGCTGAATGGAATGATAGAATCGTTTTCGTCAGCTTCCCGTGCTTCTGTTTCAGGCTCTTCATCTTCGTCGTCCTGCCCTTCGAATAAACTCATCTGGGCACGCTTTCCGTTGATATAGGCCATTGCCTGGGATTCCAGTTCGTTCAGGGCCTTTACTGCATCTGGAGTGAAGAAATGCACCGGGTCTTGGTTATCAACTTCGTCTTCCGGATATTTCTTCACCGGCGTATTGATGGCAATCTGAGTTTCGCCTGCAGGTACATCGAATTTTGCACTGATAACCGCTGCCATCTGGTCACCGTCCTTTCCGTTCCGGCGGAAACTTACGGAATAAGGATGAATCCGGTTGATGAACGAATCGGGAAGGTCAAGAATCTGTAATACGTGCCGGTTCAGGGCATCCATCGCCGTATATAACTCCGGCTGGGCCAGTTCGTCACCCGTTATCTCATGAGTCAGCATGTGCGAACCGTCGGTATAATCCGTAAACAAAAGATTGATTTTTTCCTTATCTCCTACGATCTTAATCTTGTTGAGCTGTTTCATTGTTGTTCAGGTCTCCCTTCGTCAAAATACGTAGCAGCCAAATCGGCCATATGCATCAATACGACCAGCGGGTACTTTTCCATAGCGCCGCCGATCGCGTTAATACCAGAAAATTCATGGGTCCGGATATCCGAGAAGCCCATATGCCAGTTGATGGCCATGATTTCTGTCATCGTAAGGTTGATATACTGCTGCAGAATCATGACCGATTTTTCGCCATGCCCCAGAGGGAACTGGTCATCGCAGGTATAGTATGGTACCCGTTCCCATTTTCCTTGTTCGTTCTTGCGGTTGCGGTAATCAATCTTGTAATAATCCATCTTGCACAAATCATGGAACAAGGAAACGATGGCAATTGTTTCCGATGTATATTCCGGCATCATGTAATAATTAATCAGTCGGTTAAGTTCGTCATATACATTGAGACTGTGTTCTACCAAGCCGCCTTCATACGATCCGTGGAACCGTGTCGAAGCCGGGGCGGTAAAAAAATCATGGGCAGCCATCGTCCTCAAAAGATAATCGATGCCTGGCCGCTTTATATGAGTCTTTGCAAGCTTGATGAATTCCTCTTTATTCGTCATTGTATGTGTGCCCCTCCTTTGGCCATGATGCCGGGGACGCTTTTTAGGCATCCCCGGTTATTACCTTGTCTCACATATTTAATGATTCTTCTAAAATCCGGTCATCTTCCGTTTCATGATTCAGATGTGTATCATGTACTTCCCCTGTCTTCGAATCTACGTTATCCGGGACCGGTTCGGCCTCGATGTCGGTGTAATTTGTTTCGTCCCGGACATCGACCATATCCTTGCTGAGTTCGGTCTTGATGGTCCCGTCGGCTGTTACACCGCGGATGAACTCCGTAGTCAGCGGTGCGTATTTCAGCGCCTTTTTGATGACGGTCTTCTTGGCCATCTCGTCGAAATTCGTTTTCCATGGTGAGAATCCTTTGCCGTAACTCTGGCTGTATTTCCTGGCATGGGCTTCGATATCTTCCCGGCTCATGACCTCGAATCCGAAATTCCCGTCTTTGTCTTTCCACATGCCGTAGTAAGCTACGACATTCCCCCGGTCCTTGAATACAGGCTTATGGACCAGTTTCGGATCTAAGCCGTATTCAACGTCGAATTCGTCGTTTTCGTGTACCTCATGAGCCTGTACATACAGGCCGCTGCGATGAGCCAGGGAAATCATCCCCTTATATCCCACCTGGAACTGGCATTCGAGCGTTCCATGGTTCCGGAACGGGATGAGGTAGGCTTCCCCCAGTGGCGTGTTCGGTTCAAGTCCGAGCTGAGCCGCCTGCATCATGGCCCCTAAGAAGCTCTTAGGCGTGCAGGATGCCAGTTGCGGCGTATTGCTCATGGCCGTAAGGACCATACGCGCGAACCGTTCTCCCGTGATGACTGATGGAAGAGCCGCTTCAATCTGCCCTTTCATGGAAATAATCAGATCCTGCATGTTCTTCATCGGCGATGCTGCCGCCGGGGCCACTTTCTTGGATGTGGCCAGTCCTCCTTTAGTAGTTGCCATTCTTTTTTCTCCTCTCTAGTTATACCCGGAATATCCGTGTCGGCTTGCTCTGTTTCATGCAGGCTTCGTAGGCGTCGGGAAATTCCTTCTTTAATTTTTTCGTATCGACCGTGATGCGTCCTTTCTGGCGCTTCCATGTAATCTTCCGTTCGCCTATAGTGGCGATTTCATCGTCTCCCATGATGCACTTAATGATGTTCTCCTGTGTCGTGATTATGCCATCAAGTCGCTTCTTTTCTTCCTTGGCATTATCAATGATAGATAATGCATCCGCTGCTTCCTCTGGAAGATCTACCGGATCCGTTTGCCCGCCGGGGTACTGCTCTTTCAGTGCCTCTGTCGTAGATGCACTTCCATCAATGGGCGGCGGCGTCATAGATTTTACGCGTTTCCAAAAATCATATTCTTTCTGGAACAAGTAGGTAATATCTTCATCGTTCCTTGGAATACACTTATAGTCGTAATGCTGTCCGCCGATGAGAACGGCGATGTACCAGACCGGAAGGCCGGTTACCATCATGTAATGCTGACATTGCCAATAGTATGGATCCGGAAGTCCATCATCTTCCCATTCTTTTATACTGAAGGAATTAGCTGTCTTGCATTCCAGCCCCGCCTCTTCCCCGATGACCAGGCGGTCTACGTTCGCCAGCATCCATGAATTTTCCACACTCTGCATAGTGCCGCAGCGGCGTACCCGTTTCCCGGACCGCTTGGTAAATTCCTTTGCTACGACGTCTTCGAGCGTCGTGCCCCAGTAAACCGGTTCTTTGTCGCTGATGTCTTCCGGCACCAGCTGACCCGTCTTTTCGAGCCATAACGCGTATGGGCTTTTCCAAGGGTTATCGCCAACGATGACCGATGCATCACTGCCTCCGATGCCCATGTTGCGAAGTTCCAGCCATCTGTTGTGGTCTCGTTCTGCATCTTTTACGGATAAAACTAATTCGCATCTTGATAATGACATTTTGAGTTCCTCCTGCTATAATATACGTGAGTTATTTTGTATGTGCCGTTTGCCTGCGCCAACAGGTAAGCGGCTTTTTTAATGTACAATCAGGCCGTTCACAAACATGATATAGGCAATCATGAATGTCATGACGATGATACCGGCCAGGAACAGGCATCCTGCCATGGCATTGTCTGCCTGACGCTGCAGCCTGAATATCTCATCCCAGGCCTCCATGCTGATATCCGGTTCGGTCTGTATTTCTTCGTCTACGTGTGCCTGATGCCGGGAATTAATCCATGGCCGCGGTTCTTGTAGTTCCGTCTTCATTTCTTCCGCCTCCTTCCACGAAGCCAACTAATTGATTTTTTGTACACCGGACTGTGCGCCCATGCCTGAACCCGATTTCATTGATGATCTCGTAGGCCTGATTCATGCCAATCCTTAAGAATTCGGACACGTCCTTTGCCATTAAAATTGGGGGCAATCCCTTGTAAATGTCATGATCCATGATTTCCTCCTTTCTCCTCCCGGTCTGGTATAATGGCCATGAAGGGAGGTGAGTATTATGAGTACAAACATTAATGGTTTTGATGAGTTGATAGATTCATTAAAGGGTCTAGAAAAGAATGTACACGATCTTGAAGGTACCCACACAATCAGCTTTGATAAGTTGTTCACAAAAACTTTTATGGAAAAGCATACTGATTGTTCTTCTTTTGATGAATTCTTAAAAGCCGGAAACTTTGTAGTAGATTCACAAGAAGATTTTGAAGCTATTCCTGATGACGTATGGGACCAATTTGTTTCACACGCTACCGATTTCGATTCATGGGATGATATGCTTAAACAGGCAACGAATGATTATCTTTCTTCTAAGCTTTCTTTGTAACAGCTTCGTCCCCAACAATCACATCAACATTTGTTTTACCGGTTACTTTTAATCTGAAAGGGCAATCAGGCAATGGTTGCCCTTTTTTCACATGTAAAAAAGCTTTTATGTCAAGTTTCTTCTGTTCCATGTCTTCGCATGGCCTCTTTTCCTTGTCCGTCATTTACGTGCCTCCTTCTATTCCGGAATAGGTAATTCATTTTGCTCAGCTATCCATTGATCCATCGCTTTATCACTGAACAAAACACGGCGCCCGATTTTCATAGACGGGATTTCTTTTCTCCTGGCCATGCGGTAAATCATGTCCCGGGAGAACATCGGCTTGCCATCTGCCCCAGTAAAATACTGTTTGATGACATCGTTTGCATTCAAAATCATAATTTTCTTACGCCTCCTTTCGCTTTGGAGATATAGATCTGCAACTCTGACGCCGCTTTGGCCACTTGTTGCATATTTTGCAACACCTTCTGCAGTTCGGCCATTTCTTCGCCGCTGACTCTGCCGTCGGCGACGATGGTCAGTACTGCGTCGCTGACGTTGGCGACTCCGTGGACTGCGGTCAGTATGTCTATGGCCATCTTATCCAGCTGTTCCAGGTCGGCCTGCATCATGATGCGTTTACCGATTGGACATTCCGCCGTGCAGAAGTGGTTCATCAGGTTCGGCGCGTTGTATGCGTCGGCCATCAATACGGCTTCTTCCGGGTATGGTGTCAGAGTTCCCAATTCGATGCGGGCCAGCCGGGTCCGGTCGATACCGAGGACTTCGGCCGCGCCTTCACGGCTGCTGAGCATCTCATTTTCTTCCTTTGCCTCCATCCGTGCCTTGTAGAATACGGAGTTGGCTGCTTTCGTCGCAATTCCTGACATGTTTGTTTCCCTCCTTTCTCGGTACAATAGAATCAGAGAGTGGCATATGCAGCCTCCTTAATTACTTGTATTTCCGTCATCTAATTTTAAAAAATTAAGGTCGATTCCTAAAATATCGGCCAATCGTGATAATACTTTCAAACTAGGGGTGTATCGGCCTCTTTCAACGTCTGCATAATACGCACGCGAAACACCGACTTTATTAGATAGTTCCATTTGAGTCAATCCAGCTTTTTCACGAGCGGATTTTAGTACATCTCCAATCTTATTCACTTGTATCACCTCCTGCTTTCTTAAAAATACTTGTATTTCCGTCTTGCAAAATAAGTGTATAGTATTTCCGTCATATTTATATTATAATATCATTTAAGGACGGAAAAACCGCACAAAAAGAAATACGGAGGGATTTCCCATGAAAAGTATCGGCGAACGAATTAAAGATGCAAGAAAATCAGCTGGACTGACACAATTAGAGCTGGCTAAAAAGACTGATCTTTCTCGTTCTTATATTGGTGATATAGAAAAAAATAGGTATAACCCTAGTGTTTCCACTCTGCAATTAATAGCTACTGCAACAAATACCCCATTAGAGAATTTACTCCCATCGACAAAAACAGCATCTCCAAAAGGCCGCGGCATCCGCATCCCGGTGCTGGGCCGCGTCGTGGCAGGCATCCCTATCGAAGCCGTGGAGGAAATACTTGACTACGAAGAAATCACCCCTGAACTTGCCGCAACAGGAGAGTTTTTTGCATTAAAAATCCGTGGCCATTCGATGGAACCGAGGATGATGGAAGGCGATGTTGTCATTGTCCGCAAACAGGAAGACGTAGAATCCGGGGACGTCGCCATTGTCCTGGTAAATGGTAACGAAGCCACGGTCAAACGTGTGAAAAAACAGGAAGAAGGTATCACACTGATTGCAACAAATACATCTGTTTACGAGCCACACTTTTACTCAAACAAAGAAATAAAAAACCTTCCCGTCCGTATCCTCGGCAGAGTCGTTGAGCTGCGAGGGAAACTTTAAGAAAGGTAATACAGAAAGAAAAAGACCATGATGAAACACACAATTTTCGCACGATTATCGCACGATTATCGCACGATGAAAATCGCTCCCATCCATTGCATTGCAAGGGTTCCTAGCTATCGTACCCTCACTCCTTCACCTGATTTTCGCACGATTTTCGCACGATTCTCGCACGATTTTCGCACGCAAAATACTGATTGCCATTCCTACGCAACATATCTTTCATATGGCGCTACATAATTATTGCGCAAAAATTCACACACTTTCCAGGAGGGGTTAATTTGTCTATAAAACAAGATCTCACGCAAATTATTAATAATTTGTGTGAACAAGCAGAATCTAATGAGCTTGAATTTAAAGAATCATTAAATAAATTACCGAAAGACATTTGGGAAACATACTCTGCTTTTGCAAATACGCATGGTGGTTTTATTATCTTAGGAGTCAAAGAAAAGCCGCATATCTCTATCACTGGAGTAAATAATCCGGACCAGATCATTCGAGATCTTTTTAACACTGCCAATAATAAATCAAAAATAAGCCACAATCTATTAGAAAATAAAAATGTGATAAAGCATACTATCGACGGTAAATGTATAATCTCGATTTTTATTCCAGAACAAGAGCAATCGAAAAAGCCAGTTTATCTTAACAACAATTACGCTTATACCTATATACGAAAAAACGAAGGAGATTATATTGTTTCTGATGATGAGCTTCGACGTTTTATACGAAATGCTTCTGATGACCTAGATAGTGAATTATTAGATGAATATACTCTTGAAGATTTGAATCTTGAAAGTGTTTTAGCATTCAAAAATATAATTAATGCTAGAAATCCATCGATGCATTATCTGGAAATGGATAATCTGGAATTTCTGATAGAAATGGGTGTATTCCAATTAGATCGAAAAGATAAAAGAAGACCTAAACTTACAATCGCTGGCCTTTTATTTCTAGGAACATATGATGCAATCCGTAGCAAATTGCCACAATTTCACCTGGAATATATAAACCGTCGTGGCATTTCTGCCACTGACAGGTGGATTGATCGTGTTTCTACTGGAGACCTTAACTACAAAGACTTGAATGTATTTGGATTTTTCCAAATTGTTCGTGAAAAATTAAATGCAACCATCGAAGACTCTTTTGAACTTGATGAAAATAGCATCCGTAAGTCTCCCGTGGAGCTAAAGACCGCCTTACGTGAAGCTCTTGCAAACATGCTTATCCACGCTGATTATTTTGATAATACTTCTGATATAAAAGTTGTTGTTGATAATTATTTTTATACTTTTCACAATCCCGGAATGATGCGTGTTTCTGTTACCCAATTTTTTGCAGGTGGAAAATCTCTGCCGCGTAATAACACACTGATTACCTTTTTCAGACGAATGGGTATATCTGACCGTGCGGGCACAGGCGGAAAAACAATTCTTACATTTGCAATTGCCAACAAATATCAAATGCCTGAACTTGAAGTCACCACTGATTCAACTACGCTGAAATTATGGGTTGCTACTCCACGTGGAGCACATCCAGAATTAGATGATGATACAAGAAAAGTATTAGCTTACATCAATGAAAAAAAGAATGTTAGTAAATCGCAAATTATATCAGACACAGGCTTATCAGCTTATAAGGTTCGCAAAGCATTGAACACGCTTATCGACAATCATATCATTTTTTCTTTGGGAAAAGGTCGTGCAACTAGATATAGTTGGTCGCCCAGTGTAATTGAACGTGTTGATGCTGCCAATCGCATTCGAGACTTAATCATTCAAGATTATCAATAATGTAACCATTGCAAAAGTGCGTTTTTGCGTTAGATAGTTGCGCTTAATTTGTCGTAAATTGTAACTATCTTTTGAAAAGCGCAAGATATCTCAAAATATTAAAAAAAAAAAATCCGGTACCGTTCTGGAGCACGGTGCTAAAGGAAGTTTTAACCATCAAAAAACGACAATGAAATTACAAAAAGTAGTCGTTTTTGATAGCTATTTCATGTTTTGCCTCAAAAATACATCATTTTGAGGTGCAAAGAAAGTTTTAGAAAGGTGATGATTTTCATGGGGAAAGCGTCTGCTACTAAGAAAATAGCCATTTTGTTATGTTTATTTTTGTCATTAACAATGCCATCTTTTGCTTCCAGTTGGTATTGGATAGGGAATAACAATGGGGCTAATGTTTACGTAGATAATGGATCAGTGCAAAAATATCCTGATCATACAGAATTATGGGTAAAAGTTACGGATGTACCTCAACCAAATTCAATTAATGCCGTTGCATATTTATTTAAAATGTATGTAAAGCCAGATGCTTCTGGGTGCTTCACATATGTGCAGGTGTTATTCGCTGACGGCCATACTCAAGATGTCAAAACCGATGTAGATATATACCCCTTCCCTCCTGGCTCAGTTGGATATATGGTATGGAGGTCAACCTATTAACTTGTAGATGTTCTGGTAAGCTAGTCTGTATACAAGCACCTATAAAAATTAGGGATATGCATTCTATAAATAAACAAAAATCCCCCATCCACTTGGGACGGGGGTAAATTTTCACAATCATAGCCGAACAATCGTTCTGAATTGTGCACGAATGAAGGGGTGTTGTGATTACAAAAAAGCACGGTTCCTACTATATCGCTATCAAATATAAAGATGAATACAGTTAATAGCACTAGAAAGGGGACACAATTATGGCTACTATTAGAAAACATGGAGAAAACTGGGAAGCTACAGCATATTTAGGGTACGATGAATTAGGTCGTCAACGGAAACGAACCAAAACATTGCCTGGCGAATTAAACAAAACAGCCGCCATGCGGGAAGCCGTGGTCTTTGAACGAAAGCTTTTGAAATCAGGAGTTCGGACACGAACAGACAGGACAGTTGCCGATATCATCAAATACTGGTGGGATAATTACGGCTGCCAGCAGTCGCCGACGACACAAGAGCGGAACCTGCAGCTTATTGCCAGAATCAATAAATTACTTGGCCATATCCACGTCAACAAACTAAAGCCTAAACATATCCATCTATTCATCAAGGCCCTCCAGGGACCGAATGCCAGGGCTGATAAACGAGGCCCGTTGTCCAGCCGGACGATTGCGATGCATTTCAAACTTCTCTCTGCCATCATGAATAAAGCGGTCCGCTGGGAACTGATAGATGAAAATCCCTGTTCCCGTGTAGATCCGCCAAAGCAGCGGACAAAGCCTCAGCCCATCATGCAGGAGCAGGATTTGTCCCAGTTTCTGTATCTGCTGCTTACTGAAGCTCCTCTAAAATATCAGGCGTTCTTTATGCTGGCTTTTACGGACGGGCTGCGCCGGTCAGAGATATGCGGACTGGATGAAGCAAACGTGGATTTTGCAAGAGGGACGCTGCGCGTCGCTGTAACAGGCGTTTTCGTAGATGGCAAGGTAATCTATCGTCAGGAAACAAAAACGGCCTCCAGCGCACAAACAATGTATATAGCCCCTATGACATTAGATATATTGAAGCGGTACAACGCAGAACGAGTACAAAAAGAACAATACTTCAATATGCCTCATTGTACGAAATTCTTTACGAATGTAGATGGATCCCCTATTCTGCCGTCCACATTCACGCACTGGCTCCATGACTTTTTGAAGAAACATGACCTGCCTAAGGTCAATACCCAGGGCTTCCGGAAAATGGCCGTCACTTACGCCATGCAGAAAGTCAACCTGAAAGAAGCCAGCCAGTTCGCCCGCCACTCCAATATCGACACCACCGCTAAATATTATGCAGAAGTCCTGCAATCACGCATCGCCACTCCAACGATGTACCTCAACTCGCTGGTCGAAGACGCCATAAAAAGCCGTCAATAATCTGCCGCTTATTTTGCCGCTTATTCTGCCGCTTAAATAGATAAACCAGTGTAAAACACGCTCCTGCTAAAATGTAGGGAAATGCCGTATTTATGCCGTTCTATCAAGATAGATATAACTGGCGTATCCTTGTCTTTTACGGTCTCCGGAACCGGGTGCGAAGGTTCGAATCCTTCTAGGCGCACCAAAAGAGACTAATGCAAACTCTTATGCTTTATATTTCTTTCCAGGTCACTTTTCCTGTAAGCTGGTTGTATAAGGTTGCATGCAAAAAGAACGTTCTCGAAAAATCGGGAGCGTTCTTTTTTTATTCCTCTATGAGCTCACCTAAATGTCAATATCTAGCGTCGCTTAATCTCGCTACTTAATTGGCTCAGGTCCATATAGTCGTTCCATGCCTGTTTTTGTAACGAGCCATATTCTTCCAGCCTTCCGTGCCTCTGTGTCCAAAAATCTAGGTTTCCCACCCTTATACCCAGTACAGGCTTGCTGTATGGATCTCGGATTCAGTCCCCATTTTTCTGCGGCTTCTGCCGCGGTCATTACTTCAAATAAAGCTTTCTCACTAAATGTTCCATCCATAATCCTACTGCACCTCCTTATGATTACATTATACACGTTTTAACGGATATCGATAGAGTGCAAGACAGGCTGTAAAAGATTGCAGATCCGCATCGGTCTGGCTTCCCGATTGCGTCATATCTGATACAGCAAATTGGAATTTTGTATCATTCTGCTCCAGGCTCTTCAATGCACCCTGACGCCCGCCATTCGCTTTATCTTCCAGCCATTGTGATATGTAATCCGTCGCTGTATAGATCAGCGTTTTAGGGAAATCTTCTCGGTTGCAATAATCCAAGACAAAACCGACAAATTTATCTGCATACATCATAAGAACCGCATCCTCTGCCGGCTCACCACGGATACTTTGCACATTGGCAATAATGCGCGTTACCGCTTCATCTGCCGTTACACACTGCATACCTGCCACCTCCATTTGGGCATGAAAAAAGCACCTCGCTTTCACTTGGTGCTTTAAGATATTTTATGCGTTTACCAATTAATATCAGGGAGTACTTCTCTGAATGAGATACCACCTATAAGAAATCTATCGAGAATATCTTCTTTTGTTTTAAAAATGGTGTCATCTTTGCCAGCCTCACCACAGCTGTAGCCATTATCCACAGGACAAATGTAATACCACTTCCCCTTATATTCAAACTCAAGATCAGCCACATCTATAGTATCCATAAACTGTTTTACTGGCATAAAATCACCCCCTGAACACATGTTGCTCTTTTGCGCTTAAGTCCTGAGTCTTACTTCTCTTTGGCTTTCCGTCTTACCACGTCCATAGATGCTTATGTTCACCGTTAGCACCATATGGGTGCTGTTTACTGTTGCCATGATTGCCATAATCTATCTGGACTGCTATAAACCCATTTTCATCATACAACGCATAATTCCTTTGCGTTCCTCGCATTGTAGTATATTCTACGACACTATTTGGTGTACCTTTCAGCGAAGGACGATAATGCGATAAGGCTGGAATCCTTTGCGTAACGATGATTTTATCATCATCGTCGGTTTTCCAATTACCTTTACCCGACGGAATCATACTTGGCTGTATATATTTATCATACCATTGCTGGTATGTCATGTCAGCCGGAACATAGTATGTCTTGCCCTTATCATTCCTGGCAATGCGTGTCCCGGTCTTCTTTTTATCCGGCCCGTACAGGCTGCCGGCGATTGTGGAACGGCAGTTCGGGTGAAGTGGTGGGGCCGTACTGCCTGGCTGATATTCGCCAATGGGATAAACATGGCCATCGTGTCCCCGGCAGGTCGCTGACGTCCGGCGGTCCAGTGTCGCAGAAAAGCGGTAATACTTCATCCCTGCTTCTTTGATACCGTCCATGGCACTCTGATTTTCAACGTAATTCAGCTCTGTCCGGACCAGACGTCGTGCATTACTGATTCCGACATCCACCCGCTGGGATACCCTCTTAGAGATAGCATCTATGCTTTCCCCTCGATGAACGGCTGTCATCATCTCAGACTTCAGTATACCATTCCATAAAATATACAGACTCAAGTTAAGGCAACTGACACACAAGATGGATAAACAAATGGCCGTTTCTTCCACCAGGAGTCGTAAAAGAAACGGCCAAACATTGTCATATAGTCGGAGGCCGGCTGCTTTTTCAGCAACTACATATATTCAATATTGATACGGAATGGTTCGCTGATACGACGTAGGGAATACACGCCCTGAACTGCAGCTACGGTCATCACTTCGAACAAGAGGAGCGGTCCGTTTTCGTTGCAATTCCTGACATTTTTCCTTTACCGGTATAATAAAATTAGGGTTTCCTGTACCGTCCGAGGCTTAATTTTTAATATCCTGGCCATCTGCGGCACTGGGCTATTTCGTCACTGTAAGTCTTGAACGTGCCATTTTCATATAATTTTCTTTCCCGCCTGGCTCGATTTGATATAAGGTATGGCAGTTAACCTCTAATTTGTGCACAAAAAGTTCTAACCATACAATGTAGTACAAATTAAGAGCAGAAGCTCAATTGTCCGATACTCACCCATTTCAGACACCAAAAAACCGCTGTTCCGTCAGGCAACAGCGGTTCTTTTACTTTATGCAATCAGATAAGATTTGCAATGAAGCTGAACGACATCAATGCAGCTACAGCAATCAGAAGTTTTACGTTTGTGTTCATGTGATTCACCCTCCTGTGGAGTAATGTAATAATGTAATACTATATATTAAAGAAGATTAGCAATGAAGCTGAACGACATCAGTGCGCCAACGGCAATCAGTAATTTTACATTTGCGCTCATAGTACTCATCCTCCTGGATAATTTTGAATAAATTATCATAAAATATAAATAATAACGTATTTCGATAAGGTGTTTTGTTCCCTATCTGCCATTATAATACTGCTTTCATTTTTTAAAATCAAGGGGTATTTCCCCGCCTGACAATCCTGTTTTTTAAGTGTAAATTTACCGTAAATCGCCGTATTCATCTTCTTTATCACCTATTTTTTATTTCCCTTTACATTTTTAAGTTTCTACCTGCCATGCAAAATATAACCGAAATTTTATAAAATAAGTATAAACTTATAAATATAACTTAATAGTATATTTCAACGCAAAAAAGTCTCCGCCATAAAA
>NZ_QSFA01000010.1 GCF_003467125.1 Megasphaera sp. AM44-1BH | reverse complement strand
AAAATTGGACTAGGGGTGACCACACCACAAAATCTGGACTAATACCAGAAAAAACTGCTCGCAAGGCCTGATGTAATGGGCTTTGTGAGCAGTTTTAATTTGGAAATGATATGTGCTATATTTTTTTCATTCAAAGTGAGGCTATTATATGATGACCATAAGCCGATGAGTATAGAGCAGAACAACAAATTATAAATATTAAAATAGATCAGAATGAGACCCTGTGCGAAAAAGAAATAGTTCTAACGCGTTAAAATCCTGCCGGTATATCAGAATCCAGTCAGGTTCAATATGACATTCACGAAATTTTCCGTAAGTGCATGATCACGGTATTTGGCATCAAGAGAAATCTGGTTTGCCAATGCTTCTACAACAGTTTCTAAATTTTTCAGATTCAGACCTCGTTTTCTAGCGACTTTTAAATCTTTTTTGAATCTGTTGGAGGCAATAATATCAAGCTTCATTATCTACATCCTTTACTAAGTCTGAGAAGCTATGATACCGTTTATAGTTTTCTGGATGTGTTTTCATTTCATCATATTCAGCCAGAGCGTTGCGGGTTTCTGCATTGAATGAATTACGACGGACGTCAAAGGGAATTCCATCGTACCGGACGGCACTTTTTAAGAACATGGTGATGGCTGAAGACATATTCAATCCTAGGTCATTAAACAATCCTTCGGCCTCTTTTTTTAGATTTTCGTCTACTCGGACATTGATGTTAGCAGTAGCCATTACAACTCACCTCTTTCTTCGCTTATCAATTCAATTATAATTCATAAAAAAGAAAAATGCAACATAATGCATGATAATGCTTTACATTTACTACACAATTTATCGGGATTTAGGGATGTTATCAATCTTTGCAGTACTTTTTCCCATGACTGCCGTCCATTGAACCGGGAAATCTGGAACAGGTATCTATGAAAATTGTAGGAGATGCAGAGTAAGAATTACTAACTGCTTGTTTTGACATATTCCATTTTACGTGTTATAATTATGTTATGTAATTACATAATTGAAACAAAAAATACTAAAAAGAAAAAAATTCTGATACCATCATAGGGCAGAATGATGGTATCAGAATTATTTGGAGACACACATGGCATGAGAGTGGCGGCGGCTCGTTATGACGATGTGCTAAATTTTTTTGCATTTTTGAGTATGGATATTGAAATTAGATAATACAAATTGATTTAAATTTAGCGTGTAGGAGTAGAATTACAACATATGAAGTTTTAGAAAATGCTGTCATGACAGGGGTCCAAAACAGGGGGCCACATTGGTATATATATAATGTGGACACCTGGCCCCCTCAAAACTGGCAGCCAGTCCCGACCGGGAAGAGCGGGGAGCTTGAGACTCCCCCGCTCAAACACGGTCACAGGAACTGGCCCGCGCGAGGGAAGGGCGGGAAAAGATAGTTTGGAGTTTGAAGTTTAGAGTTTGAAGTTTGACGAAGCCGGTTCGACGGACAGGGTATCTTTGCCGTCCCTGTGAAGGGAAGGTGCCCGGTAGGGCGGAAGGGTTCTTACTCAAATCCAGAGTTCCATCATGAGTCCGCTTTCCGCATATGGTGATGCAGCCGGTTCGACGTGCTACATCCTCGGACTCAGATACTGGAACTCGGATGATGTAAGGAACCTTCAGTCAGCAGAGCTGACAGCTTCATCTCTGCTGTCCGTTTCGGCGGCCGCCTTGCGCTTCCTTTCAGTCAGCACCTTGCGGGCCGAAAAGGCCCTTCATAGGGACGCCATGCTACACGGTGCTTCAAACCGGCATTTTTCACTTGTCCGCCATAGCACACAAGAGGCCGCCCCTCGAAGCGGTTGCTTCGTGGGACGGCCTCTGTCTCAAGCGGTGGGACGTACCCTGTCAGGTGGTCTGCTGTTTTGGATCGTCTTCTCCGTATTCTGTATAGAGTTGTTTCAAAATGCATTTCCGTTCGACCATGCCCAGGAGTTTCTTGTCTTTGACGATAGGGATGGCTTTCAGGTGTTCGGCGACCATGACGCTGGCCAGGTCTTCCATGGATGCATCCGGTCCGGCCATGACGACTTTCTGGGTCATGAGCTGTCCGGCTGTACAGGCAAAGAGTTTTTTGAATCCCTGTTCGTACTTTTTGAGGTTGCCATAGTATATGTTGGCTCCCAGGAGGTTGACGTATTGCGGAACGTGGGGCTTGACTTCTTTATACAGGAGGTCAGCATCGGTGACAATGCCGATGACGGCGTTGTCATCGTCTACGACGGGGATAGCCGTTATGTTGTGTTCGACGAACATATCGACGAGATCAAAAATCGTCGTATCTTTTTTGGCCGTAATGACATTTTTTTCCATGATATCTGCTGCTGTTTTTGTCATGGTGATCAACTCCTTTGTTATGTCGTCTCCCTTTGTCTATATTTATTATAGCACGTTTATGCTGGCATGGCAGGAAAAGACCGGTACGCTGGAGGGAAATCCCTTTTGCTCATAGCAACAGCCCTCGTCAGGCCATGGACGGGCCGGTTGACAAGGGCTGCTCTTTTATATGAAATTGTCATGAGACTCAATACCGATACATGGTTTGCTGAAAGGAGTTCTACCTGTCAGAATTTGAAGTCGATGATGGCCGAAACGCCGACACCCTGCACGCGGCTCAGGTTGGTCACATCCGTTGTCGCCACCGGGATGAGTGCCTTGGCACGGGCAATGTTGTTGAATTCGCCTTCAATCTGGGCTACGGCCTTGACTTTATCTACCTGGCCGGACGGTCCGACGACCTGGACGGCACCGATGTATTTTCCCGTGCCGCCGCTCAGGATGGGAACGACTTTGGTGGCATAGTCGGTGCCGACGCCGTTTTTCATGAGCAGTTTATTCAGGAACGTGTTGATTTCATCGCCGTACTTGGACACGAGGACGGAAATACCGCCGACTTTCAGGATAGAGCCGAGATTAAACGCCTGGACGGCGCTGCCGCCGGCAAAGCCCAGCAGGGATGCGACGGTAACGGCTGCAATGAGTTGTTTTTTCATAGAGACCTCCTTGGGGAGTACTTATGGCTGTGGTCCGGCATTGATGATATCTGCCGGCATATGAGGATATTTTTCGTGGAAATTGTCGAAAAACATCTTTGCCACTTTCTTTGCCATTGTATCATAGGCGTCGGGACTTGACCAGGTATCGCGGGGATTGAGGATCTGTGGCGGGACACCCGGGCAGGACTGGGGGATATCGACATTGAACCGCGTATCGTGGACGAAGTTCGCTTTTTTCAGTGTACCGTTCAGGGCTGCCGTGATCATGGCCCGCGTGTATTTCAGTTCCATGCGGCTGCCGATGCCGTAGGGGCCGCCCGTCCAGCCTGTGTTGACCAGGTAGACGCTCGTGTTGTGATGTTCAATCCGTTCGCCGAGCATGCGGGCGTAAATATCCGGATCCAGCGGCATGAACGGTTCGCCGAAGAGCGTCGAGAATGTCGGTACCGGCTCGGTGATGCCCTGTTCGGTGCCGGCGACCTTGGATGTAAAGCCCGTGACGAAGTGGTACATGGCGGCTTCCTTGCTCAGCCGGGAAATGGGTGGCAGGACGCCGAAGCTGTCTGCCGTGAGGAAGATGACCACCGTCGGGATGCCGCCGATACCGGGGATGGCCGCATTGGGAATATACTCGATGGGATAGCCGGCCCGGGTGTTTTCCGTGATTTTATGGTCAAAATAATTGGGCTTGCGCGTGTCCGGGTCGAGGATGACATTTTCTACCAGCGTGCCCGAACGGATGGCCTGATAAATATCCGGTTCCTTGTCGGGGTCGAGGTCTATGCACTTGGCGTAGCAGCCGCCTTCGAAGTTGAAAATGCCCCGGTCGGACCAGCCGTGTTCGTCATCGCCGATGAGTTTGCGGTCCGGATCGGCCGACAGAGTCGTCTTGCCTGTGCCGGAAAGGCCGAAGAAAATAGCCGTTTCCTTGGTGATGGGATCCATGTTGGCCGAACAGTGCATGGGCAGGACGCCTTCACGGGGCAGGAGGAAATTCATGACCGAAAAGACGCTCTTTTTGATTTCCCCGGCATACTGCGTGCCGGCAATGAGTATGCACCGCGTTTCGTAATCGACGAGGATGGCCGCTTCCGAATGGACGCCGTCCGCCGTAGGGTTGCATTTAAAGCCCGGTGTGACGATGATGGTGAAATCCGGGTCGCCGTACTGCAGCAGCTCTTCCTGGCTTGGCCGGATGAGCAGATTGCGGATGAACAGGTTTTCACTGGCCAGTTCCGTCACGACGCGGAACTTCTTGCGGCACTTCTTGTCAGCGCCGGCAAAGCCGTCAAAAATAAAGACTTCGCGGTTCTGCAGATAGGCCGTCATCTTGTCTTTCAGGGCGCGGAACTTGTCCTTTGTGATCGGGCGGTTGACGCTGCCCCAGGCGATGAGGTCGTGGATCCCCGGCGTATCGACGATGAATTTATCCTTTGGCGCCCGGCCTGTGAATTTTCCCGTTTTTACGACCAGTGCCCCTGTATCGCTGAGCACGCCTTCGCCGCGGCGCAGTGCCGCTTCCGTGAGGCATGCCGGGCTCAGATTGCGGTATACGGCAGACGGATTAATGATACCCGTACGTTCCAGTCCAAATGTTTCCATACAAAATCCCCCCAATGTATAATAGGTAATAAATGAGTAAAATGAAATACAAGTATGCCGTAAAGTGTACAATCTTATTATAAACGGAATTTGTAAACCGTTCAATGGTCTATTTCTCCTCTTGACACTTTGACTTTTTGATGTATTATAAAGAAAGAGAATTAGCACTCCTACAAAAAGAGTGCTAATAAAAAACTAAAGAAGCCGGGAGCTTCTGTAAAGGAGTATATAACTATGGCGAAAGAAACGTTTGAATTCCAAGCGGAAACGAAACAATTACTGGACCTGATGGTTCATTCTATCTATACCAATCATGAAATTTTCCTCCGTGAACTCATATCCAATGCATCCGATGCAATCGATAAGCTCCACTACGAATCGCTGACCAACCGCGATATCCTCGAAGGGGATACAGCTTTTGAAATCCATCTGACACCCGATGCCGATGCCCATACGCTGACCATTTCCGATAATGGCCTGGGCATGAATAAAGAAGACCTGGTGCAGAATCTGGGGACCATTGCCAAATCGGGTACGAAAGCTTTCCTGGAAAAATTGAAGGAAGCCCAGGACAGCGACTCGACGGACAAAGACCTCATCGGCCAGTTCGGCGTCGGTTTCTATTCGGCCTTCATGGTAGCCGATACGGTGACCGTCGTCACCCGCAAAGCCGGAGAAAAACAGGCATACAAATGGGAATCGTCCGGCGACGGCACATACAGCCTGGAAGAATGTGAAAAACCGAAACACGGCACGACCATCATTCTCCACCTGGGTAAAGATTTTTACGGTGACAAGAGCGAAGAAAATTACACCGACCAGATGACTATTTCCGGCCTGGTAAAGAAATATTCCGATTACATCCGTTATCCCATCACCATGGATTATGTGACCAAGGAAAAGCCGAAAGACGCTGATGGCAAGACCATCGAAGATGCGCCGGAAGAAGAAAAAGTCGAAACGCGGACCCTCAATTCCATGCAGCCCCTGTGGACGCGGAATAAATCGGACATTAAGCCGGAAGAATACAAGGATTTCTTCAAGCACCAGTTCTACGAATGGGAAGACCCCATGGAAATCTTCCATACCAAAGCCGAAGGGGCCGTCGAATATACGGCACTGCTGTTCATCCCCGGCAGCGCTCCTTTCAATCTGTATTATACGGACTATGAAGCGGGCCTGCAGCTGTACAGCCGCCACGTCTTCATCATGGATAAATGCAAGGACCTCCTGCCCGATTACCTGCGCTTCGTCAAAGGCCTCGTCGATTCGCCGGACCTGTCCCTCAATATTTCCCGTGAACTGCTCCAGCAGAGCCGGGAACTGAAACTCATCGGCCGCAATCTGGAAAAGAACATCCTCAAGACGCTGACCCGCACCCTGGAAAAAGACCGGGCCAAATACGAAAAGTTCTGGGCTGAATACGGCAAGTCCCTGAAAATCGGCGTATACAGCGGTATGATGACCGGTGAAAACAACGTCGATAAACTGAAAGACCTGCTGCTGTTCATGAGCTCCAAAGACGGCAAGCTCTGCACGCTGAAAGAATACGTGGGCCGCATGAAAGACGGCCAGCAGAAGATTTACTTTGCTACCGGCAAGGATAAGGCTGCCATCGATGCCATGCCGCAGATGGAACTGCTCCGCGACCGCGATCTGGAAGTCCTCTATATGCTCGACCCGGTCGATGAATTCGCCGTACAGGCCATCGGTGAATACGACGGCAAGAAATTCCATTCCATCAGCCAGGGCGATCTCGACCTCGACGATGACGAATACAAGGAAGAAAAGAAGAAGGCCGAAGACCTGGCCAAGAGCAACGAAGACCTGCTCAAGGATATCAAAGATGTCATTGGTGACAAAGTGGCCGACGTCCGTCTGTCGAACCGCCTGAAATCCGGCGCTGTCTGCCTCGTCGCCGACGCAGCCGGCCCGTCCATCGCCATGGAACAGGCCTTTGCCGCCGCCAATAACCCCATGCTCAAAGCCCGCCGCATTCTGGAAATCAACCCGAACCACGACCTCTTTGGCCGTCTCCAGACGCTCCATGCTGCTGGCAAAGATTCCCAGGATTTCAAGGATTACTGCAAACTCCTCTACGATCAGGCCCTGCTCCTGGAAGGTATCCTGCCCGATGACCCGGCGGCCTTTGCCAATAAAGTCGCCCAGATGATGGCCAAATAAAAAGCCTGTAAAACGCCGGGAGGCGCGTAGAACGACAATAGAAATATCATAGAATTAAAAGGAACGGAGAGACTGTCCCACAGAGCACCCGGTGCTTTGTGAGGCGGCCTCTCCGTTTTTGTTGATATAACGGATTTTTCAGCATAAAGTCCGTCATATATTTCTCTATATAGTATATCCTCGCTTTAAAGTAAAAATAGGAAGACTATGGCGAATATGGTATAATGAATGAAGTAATTCTGTATCATTTTATGACGGGGGGAAATCACTATGCTACCTGCTGTATATATTATCGGATGCGGCGGAACCATTGCCGGCCGGGCCGCATCCCAGTCTGAACTCATCGGCTATCAGGCCGGAGAAGTTTCTATTGACGATCTTATCCAGTCGGTACCGCAGATGACGGACTATGCGTCCATACGGGGGGAACAGTTCTGCAATATCGACAGCTCCAGTATGACCGAAGAATTGCTGCTGCAGTTGGCGCGCCACGTTCAGGATGTGGCAGACCGGGATGACGTAGACGGCATCGTCATCACCCATGGCACGGACACGATGGATGAAACGGCTTATTTTCTCCATCTCACGGTCCACACCCATAAGCCCGTCGTCCTCGTCGGGGCCATGCGTCCGGCTACGGCCATCAGTGCCGACGGTCCCATGAACCTGTTGGAAGCGGTGCGGCTGGCGGCGACTCCCCGAGCCGGGGAGTACGGCGTCCTGCAGGTCATGAACAGTACCATCTGTTCGGCCCGGTTCGTGGAAAAGACCGATACGACCCATGTCCATACCTTTACAGACGGCCAGTTGGGGGCTCTGGGATTTATGCAGGACGGAGTGCCCGTCTTCTACCAGAAGCCACTGCGCCGCCATACGTATGACTCCCGCTGGACCTGCCCGTCAGAAGACAACCTGCCGCCTGTCTGGATTCTGTACTGCCATATCGGCATGACCGGTGCTATCATCGAAACGGCGATGGAACGGGGCATACAGGGCATCGTTCTGGCCGGCATGGGCCACGGCAATCTGCCGAAATATCTCCTGCCAGACATCAAAGAAGCACAGCTCAAAGGGCTGGTCTTCGTCCGGGCGACGAGAGCCTCCGGCGGTATCGTCAGTCCCGTCCCCCTGTGGCCTCATATGATAGGGGCAGATAACTTATCACCGCAGAAAGCGCGGCTGCTACTGCAGCTGGCATTGCAGGAAACGAGTGATGAGGAACAAATCCAGCGCTGGTTCGGCGAGTATTGACCGGCTGGCTTGTGACATAGAATGGCATATGATACAATAATACAGATAGTGAGATTGCTACCTGTACATACTACATGGATAGGAGAGACGAACATGAAAAAATATACAAAGATTCTCATAACGGCAGCCGTAGCTGCTGCCATCGGAAGCAGTGTCCTGGCTGCCGGTACGACGAGCGGCCTGCGCGATATCGATAACTACTGGGGGAAACAGGCCGTAGAATATTTCTACGATAACCACTATGTCAGTGGTGCCAATGGATATTTCCATCCCGATGACCCCATTACCCGCGAAGGCATTGCCTCCATCATCAACAACATGCTCAATGAAAGCCCGGCCGTTCCCAAGACCAGCTTCAAAGATATCCAGGGCCGCTGGTCCCAGCGGGCCATCGATTCCCTCGTCGATAAACAAATCATGAACGGCTACAGCGACAATACCTTCCGCCCGACGCAGAACATCACGCGGGAAGAATTTGCCGTCATCGCCTATAATTATATGAGTTATAAAGGCATTACCGTCCAGGATACGGCCGTCCCCTACGACGATGAAAATGCCATCGCTCCCTGGGCGCGCAAAGCCGTCGATACCCTGGCTGCGGCAGGCTACATGAAAGGGGCCAACAATACGTTCCAGCCGAAAGCGGAAATTACCCGCGGTGAAGCCGTCAACGTCCTCTACCGCATCCTCACCAACGGCAAGGGCAGCTCAGCCAAACAGAATACCCTGGAAACACAGGTATTCAAAGACGTCACCGACGTCTACGGCTCCATCAAGAACTTTGCCAAAGACGGCATCATGTACTGGCAGGGCAATAAACTCCACGTAGGTGTCAAGACTCAGGCCAACCGGGACAAGCTGGAACAGGCTCTGGCCGAAGATTCCCAGATCGAAGGCGGCACCGTCATCGTACAGCGTTCGACCTACAGCTATAATGACTATAAGAATATCATGGCCCGGGCCGAAAAAGTATACCGCGCCAACGAACCGACCGGCTCCTTTGTCAAGACCGATGTCGATTATCTCAATGAAAAGGTATTGCTCACCGTAAACTCCATTTCCAAAGACACACAGACAGCACTGAATAAGGAAATCGGCGGTGTACTGCGTATCATCATTCAGTAGCAGGAGGGATATGATGAAACAGAAGAAACTGGCAGTCCTGCTCGCTGCCTTCAGCCTGTTTTCCGGTGTGACGGCTCTGGCAGAAGCGCCGTATACAGACTTGGGAAGCCTCAAGAGCCGTGCCGCCATCGATTATCTCTACGATAACCAGTGCCTGGATTTTGCCGCAGGAAAGACCTTTGCTCCCCAGCAGATCCTGACGCGGGGAGACCTGGCACAGCTCATATACAGCGTCGCTCTGAAATTGCCGGAAGCTCCGCTCGTTTTCAGCGATGCGCCGACACCGAAGGCCAATGATGCCATGGCAGCCGTAGCAGCTCAGGGCATACTCAAAGGCTATGAAGACGGATCCTTCCGTCCCGATGAACCGGTGACACGGGAAGAATTTGCCGCCGTTCTCTACCGTTATCTGAAATACTGCGGTCTGGAAGATATTGAAAATCAGGTACAGCCCTACGGCGACATTACGGCCGTTTCTCCGGAAAACCGCACAGCTGTGGAATATCTGCAGAAAAAAGACCTCATGACGACAGAAGATCATCTGTTCCATCCCCAGGAAGGCATGACTCGTGCGGCCGCTGCCGAAACGATGTATCACATGATGCATTCCGGCGCCGACTACGTATCCCACGTCGATGTGGAAAGCCAGGTCATCCGGGCCCTCAATGCCGAATACGGCAGTATGCCGGCCTTTTTCCAGCAGGGGACCCTGTACTGGGACGGAGATAAACTGGTTCTCGGGTTCAGGGGCTCGCCGCGCATGTTCCTGAAGCAGCGCCTGAAAAAAGATGTGACCCGCAATGACGTACTGGAACTGCGTCACGTCCGCTTTGCCCGTGTCGATTACGACCAGCTCATGACGAGAGCCATCAACTGCATCGTCTCCGAAGAAGGCGTGCAGAACTACGTCGGTTCCGTACCGGACTATAAGAATGAAAAAATCGATGTCATCGTACGCCGGCCCCTGGCCGATACGACCATACAGAAACTGGATGAACGAGTAGGCAAAGGCGTCGTGCGGATCCATGACGTGCGTACGGCGGCCATGCGTCCCCAGCCGGCAGGCACGGCGGGCGATACGAAAAAAGCCGATGCGGATACGGAAAAGGACCTGTCCCATTCGCCGCTCTACGATAAAGCGACCAATGCCGCCGTCGATGCAGTTATCCGCGATGCCATGAATTAACGAGAAGGGAGACGTGAAGTCAGTTGAAGATGCTCAAAAAACTTGCTATTGCAGCCTGCACCATGACCTTTATGGTATGCAACCTGGCCTTTGCCAAATTCGTTGTCCTCGACGATGTTCATTTTGATAAACAACATTCTGCCAAAAATTATAAAATCGTATCCGTCGATAACGGAATACCTACGGAAATCCACCTCAAAGCGGGCGATTATGGCTATACCCGCATGACGGTAAAGCAGAATAAAAAACTCGTGTATATCACGGACCTCCTGACAGAGGATGAAATCCATCACATGGAACGGGTCCGGGACGAAGACAGCGGGCGGATTTTTTACCTGTTTTCCCAGTCCAGGCACGCTACGGCTTTTGGCTATGACCCGGTCAAACGGACCTGGCAGGAATACATCAATTCAAAAAACTATTATGCCGGGTATGACAAACCCCATGCGAACCTGATTGTCAATAAAGACAACGAACTGGAACTTTCGTTCTTTGTATTCGGTGACGGTGTTCAAAACCATATCTATCGCTTCTTCTGGGACGACAAGGCCAACTGGTTCGGTTACCGCGATTTAGGTTATTACGTCTTCAAGGACGGTAAAAATCAAAAAGTATAGCCGTAAGCAGGCGTCATTTTCCTTAAATACAATAAAACAGGTACATACAGGCTGGTCACATTGCAGTCTGTATGTACCTGTTTTTGGCTTCCCAAAAGAGAAGACGATGAATCCGATAGGAAAAAGGTCCCGGCTTACTGCCCCAGGAGCAGGCGGGCCAGTTCATCGGGGTTCTGGACGAGATAATCGGGATGGAGCCGTTCCAGCTCGTCTTTGTCGCGGAATCCCCAGGTCACGAGAATGACGTCGAGACCGGCATTGCGGGCCGTCATGCTGTCTACTTCCGAATCGCCGATGTAGACGGCATCTTCTTTGGCACAGCCCAGCCGTTTCAGCGCTTCCCATACCATATCGGGTTCCGGCTTTTTCTGGTACTTTGGCGATTCGCCCATAGAAAAGGATACGAGATGGGAGAAGAATTCATCGTGGAGCTCACTGACAGCACCCTGCCCTTTGTTGGACACGATAGCCGTCTTGCGGCCTCCGGCCTGAAGGGCCGACAGCAGGGGAACGATGCCGTCATAGGGATGAGTATGGCCCTGGCAGTGGCTGCTGTACCAGTTTTTGAATTCCTCTGCCAGTGCCTGCTGCTGAGCCGGGTCCAGATCCGGCGCCGTCCGCCTGATGAGCCCGGTGTAGCCGTATCCCAGTGCGGCGCGGACTTCCTGCCGTGTCCGGACAGGCAGATGATGGGCCTCATAGACATGGGCCAGGGAAGTCGTCAGTTCATCCAGTGTATCGAGGACGGTGCCGTCCATATCAAAAATGATTGCTTTATACTGTTTCATATATACCGCCGTAATGGCGCAAAGCCTCCTTTAAGTAAGTTCGACCCATATTATACCATATTCTATTTCTTTCTGCTCTTTTCAGGTAAAACTGGAAGTTAAATTCTATCTATGATAGAATAGGAGCTAGAATTATTTTTTCAGTCACAGAGGGAGAGGATGAGATGTCTAGTTATTTGCCGTACATTATTGTGGCAGGGATTGGGGTAATCTTTTTCATTATTTGCATGATTCTCTTTTCCGGGAACAAAGCGGAAAAAAATCATCAGAAACAGGAAAAGGCAGAGCAGCAGAGTCTGGCTCAGAAGCGGGCAGAAGAAAAAGCAGCCTGGGCACAGATCGAAGCGCTCAATGATGAACGGGAAGCGAAACGGCGGACGAGCCATTCGCAGACGGCCCCGGTATCACGGATTTCTACAGTGACGGTCAGGGAACGCGCAGAAAATCCCGATGAAACGGCGTTTGTCACGACAAAAGGAGAAGCGGTACGGCGCAATGGGCAGATTGTCTATGAAGAAGCTCCGCAGAAAAACCGCAAGAAGAAGGAAAACTTCGATGCCACACGGGTCCTGTCCCGCGATGAAATCATCGAAGCCATGGATAAGGTAGATAAGGAAGAAGCGGCGGCCTACAAGGCAGAAACCGAAGAAGCCAAGAAAAAGAGAGAAGAAGAAGCGGCCCGTGAAGCTACGCAGGAAGAAGCGCAGCGCAAAGCCGCAGAAAAAGAAATGATACGCCAGAGGGAAGAAGCGACCCGCAAGCGCCGGGCGGCGGCTGCGGCACAGCACGCGCGCCTGGTCAGCGATGAAGAACCGGAAGATACGACCCTGGCCCAGATGGCGGCTGTCGTGTCGAAAGACCTGGCAGAAAAAGACCAGCCGGCCGGCAAAAACGCCCCGGCAGGCGATGCCGATGCGACGACGGTCATCCCGGCCGCTGCCGTAACGGCTGCCGCGGCGGCTGCTTCCGGAACAGCAGCGGCGGCAGCAACAGCTGCAACAGCTGCTGCTGCCCCTGCGACGGACCAGACTACGGTGGTCCGGACGGCTGCGGCTGTCCGCAAAGGCGCCGCGGCCGTTCATACGGCTCCGGCTGATGAAGGAGAAGGCAGTGCCCTGTCGGATAAAACGCAGATCATGAAACCCATCAAAACGCAGAAGCACGATACGGCCCCCGGCACCCTCGGCGATGAAACGCGGCGCATGCAGCCGCTGCAGGTCGATACGGCGGCAAAAGACACGGAAGGCCGGACGGCTCCGGCCGTTGCTCCGGCTTCGGCCCATACACGGCAGGAAAACAGCCGCGGCCGCAACAAGAGCCCCTGGGGCAATGACTTGCAGCCCGGCACGTCCTCGACAAAACAGGGACAGGAATCCATCTGGGCCAAAGATGCTGCCGCCAATTCGACGGTCGTGCGGGACTGCGCCTATCACTTCCTGGGTCAGTACGGCATTGCCGGCGACGCCTTCCAGCAGCACGTCAAAAACATCACCGCTGCCGCCTTCAACCGTCTGGGCTGCCGGACTGACGACGAACGGGAACGGGCTGTCGCACCCCTTCTGGTACAGGAAGCTCTCCAGAACGTACAGAAGACCTATGCGGCCCAGCCGGAAGACTACGTAGCTACTATGGCTCTGCGCGCCTTTGAAGATATCGTCCGCTGCCCTGTGGCCTCGACGCGCCATCTGGTCGCCATGGATGCCCTGAAGGTCATGCCTTATCTGGGCCGCGGCCATTATCAGATTCTGGCCATCCTGCTGCTGTTCCTCTATTCCCGCAACTCCCACAACGTCGATAAGACGACGTTCTGCCAGTATATCGACAAGTATGTCATGCCTTTCCTGGACCATTTCCCGACGGAACGGCCCTATTACCAGCAGCTCGATTATCTCCACTGCACGGCTCTGGAAGCCAAGGAAACGCGGTTCCCGGAAATCCTGTCCGATTCGTATCCGCTCCTGTTCCGGTACCGCGGATTTACAGAAGAAGAACTGCGGAAAGCCCTCAAAGGCCATCGCATCCCCAGAGAATATGTGGTGCGTTCCTTCAACTCGCCGCTCATCAAACTGGCTCTGGTCGATGATTCCATGGCCCTGCGATTCTTCCGCGTCACCGGTATTACCGACCGGGAAATGCAGGACCGTCTCATGCGGCTTGCAAAAAAACGCCCGGCCAACTTCAGCGGCGAAGAAGCACTGGACATCATGGAAGATATTTCGCCAATCCTGGCGGATCTGGGCGACATCTGGGACAGCACACTCCTGCGCGTCTCCACATTATCCCTCCTGGGCCTCTACCTGGCACAGGGCTATGTAAAAGAAATGATTGGCGAGGAATTTGATTTATCCCGCTGGTTTGAATAAAAGGTGGTATAATACATGAAAAAGATTCGTAAGGCTGTCATCCCCGCAGCCGGCTACGGGACGCGGTTCCTGCCGGCAACGAAGGCGACGCCGAAAGAAATGCTGCCCATCGTCGATAAGCCGACAATCCAGTACATCGTAGAAGAAGCTCTCCAGAGCGGTATTGAAGAAATCCTGATCATCAGCGGCCATGCCAAACGGGCCATTGAAGACCATTTCGATACCAATATCGCCCTCGAACTCAATCTGGAAGAACATCACAAAACAGATTTGCTGCGCATGGTACGCAGTATATCTGAAATCAATATTCATTACATCCGGCAGAAACACATGCGCGGCCTGGGCGATGCCATCCTCTGCGCCCAGTCCTTTATCGACGACGAACCCTTTGCGGTCCTCCTCGGCGATGATGTCGTATATAACGAAACCAACCCGGCTCTGCAGCAGATGATTGATATCTATAACTCCCTGGGCACGACCATCCTGGGCTGTCAGGAAGTGCCCCAGGAAAAAGTTTCCTCCTATGGCATTGTCAAAGGCGTACCCACCGATGACCCCCGTCTCATGCGCGTTGTCAACATGATTGAAAAACCGTCCGTTGCCGAAGCGCCGAGCCGGACCGCCGTTCTGGGCCGCTACATCATCACGCCTGACGTCTTTGAAGTACTGCGCCGGACCGAACCGGGGAAAGGCGGCGAAATCCAGCTGACCGATGCCCTGCAGACCATGGCAGCCCGGGAAGCGGTCTATGCCTACTGTTTCTCCGGCAAGCGCTATGACGTAGGGGATAAACTGGGCTTCCTGAAAGCTACCGTCGAATATGCCCTGCGCCGTCCTGACCTGGGCGACCAGTTCCGGGACTATCTGAAGAGCCTTTCGCTGTAAGAATCAGATAAAGTCAAAAAATCAAAGCTATCATGCAAAAAGAGTACCATTAAGGTATTGATTATTGGAAAGGGTCATGCTATACTTAGGATGAAATCATAAAGAATGATTATTTCTTTTAATAGCATGAAAGAAGGAGTCCGTATGAAAATAGAAGAAGGTACCGTTGTAGGGTTAAATGATAATGGTCTCGTCGATGTCAAAGTCGGCCGTCATTCCGACTGTATTTCCTGCGGTGCCTGTGATGGGGCACAGCACATCGTCGTCCAGGCGCTGAATCCTGTCGGGGCGAAAGTCGGGCAGCATGTCAAGTTCGAAATGCGGGAAGTCAATATCGTCATTGGCGCATTCGTCTGCTTCATCATGCCGCTCCTGGTGGCCGCTGCCGGTGTCTTCATCGGCCGTCTGGTGGCCCAGTCCCAGGCGATGGATGTAGTCAACCTGGAAATTGCCGGCGGCATCATCGGCTTCCTCATCGGAGTCGTAGGAGTCAAACTGTTTGACCGCAAGATCACAAACGATGCCAACGCCCGCCCGAAAATCGTAGAAGTCGTGCAGGGCAGGTAACGAAGGTAACAAAGACAACAGAGAAGGGACTATGGCATGAAATATCTGATTATGCCATAGTCCCTTTTTTTGTATCGTCAGGGAGAAAACCGCTATTCCGGTCAAGCATAGTGAAAAAAACCTGTCCAGTGACAGCTTTTTTTCACTATTGCTCCACAAACGGGACGGTTCTATGCTATAATATTGAAAAAAACCTGTCCTATGACAGCTTTTTTTCAATGGAGGATCCTATGAGGATAGAAAGAAATATCTATGTACAACGGCTGATTGACCGCATGGGAAATGGCCTGATCAAAGTCATTACCGGCATCCGCCGGAGTGGAAAATCGTATTTGCTGTTCAATCTGTTTCAGGAATATCTGCACAAACAGGGAATTCCTGCCGACCATATCATCAGCATGGCCTTTGATACCCTGGAAAACCGGGAATACCGCAATCCGGAAACACTCATGGCCTATATCCGGCAGCGTCTGGGAGATAGTGGCGTGTACTATGTGCTCCTCGATGAAGTCCAGATGCTGGATCATTTCGAAGAAGTCCTGAATTCGTTACTGCATAAACCCAACGTAGATCTCTACGTGACGGGAAGCAATTCCCGGTTTCTATCGAAAGATGTCCTGACGGAACTGCGGGGACGTGGCGATGAAATCCACATATTTCCCTTGTCGTTTCAGGAATTCATGCAGGCCTACCCGGGAGATATGTATCATGGATGGGCCGAATATGTCATGTATGGAGGATTGCCGCTGACCGTTACGATGAAGACCGATGAGCAGAAGTCCCAATATCTGGAACATCTCTTTCAGGAAACGTATCTCAAGGATATCAAAGAACGCAATCATATTGAACGGGAAGCGGAAATGGAAAATTTGCTGGATGTACTGGCTTCTTCCATCGGTTCGCTGACCAATCCGTCGAAGATACAGGCAACGTTTACCAGCCGCCTGAAATCATCGATTAGTGTCAATACGGTGCATCGCTACATTTCCTATCTGGAAGATGCCTTCCTTATCCATGAAGCCAAGCGATACGATGTAAAGGGCCGCAAATATATCGGGACGCCCATGAAATATTATTTTGAAGACGTCGGCCTGCGCAATGCCCGGCTGAATTTCCGTCAGGTCGAAGAAACTCATCTCATGGAAAATATCCTGTATAATGAACTCCGGATGCGGGGGTATCATGTCGATGTCGGTTCTGTTTTCCAGCGGTATCATGACGACGATACGGGAAAAAGGCTGTCGAAGCAATTAGAAATCGACTTCGTGGCCAATCTGGGCAGCAACCGCTATTACATACAGTCGGCATACCAGTTGCCAACGGAAGAAAAAATCCGGCAGGAAAAGGCTTCGTTGCTGGCGTTGGACGATTCCTTCAAAAAAATCATCATTGTCCGGGACATCGTGAAGCCCTTCCACGATGAGCACGGCATATTGACCATCAGCCTGTTTGATTTTCTCATGAAGCCCGGCAGTCTGGAATATTGAAAAAAACCTGTCCAATGACAGCTTTTTTTCAGTTTGGCAGCCTTTCAGCCAGGGACAGAGTCGTCCCGTCCTGACGGGTGATGCTGGTGATGCGGAGCTGGCTCCTCGTGTCATTAAGGTTTTCGCGGCTCATGAGGGCGTACTGGCTGGGAATGAGGGGATTGAGCAGGAACTGGCTGGTATGCGGCTTGCCCGACGCCGCCGGCGTCAGCCGCAGGGTCCCCGAATACAGCACGGCGTGGTCCCCGGCGCGCTGCAGCTCATAGACACCGCGGATTTCCCGGATTTCTTCCGGCCTGCCTTCAAACACCGGCGTGTAGGTGATGCGCAGGAAGGTCTGATGATTGGACCCGCTGACGAGAGAGGCCGATACGTCCCGGATTTTGATGAGTCCGTCCAGCTGACGCTGGATCGGGCGGTTGTATGCGGCCAGACGCTGGCTCCAGGCGTCATTGATTTCATTGATGAAGGCTGACGCATCGGCAAGGCCCGTCACGCGCCACTGCTGCCGGCCCGTGCGCGTCAGCTCGATGGTGCAGGTCAGATTCGTATCGAGCCGTTCATTGTACAGCGTGACCTCCATCTGGGCATGGCTGCTGTCCGTCTTATGAGCGTAACGGGAAGAAACATAGTGCCAGCCTGTGACCGGGAAGGGGAATCCCAGTGCCTGCAGGCGGATGCGTACATTTTCGGCTGCCCCGGCGCGGTCCGTGTCGTCTTCCCCTTTTTGTATGGACAGATGGAACAGGCGGCTGCTGTCACGGATGAAATCATCCCGCAGCGGTGCCCAGGCCAGCTGCAGCACCGGCAGCGAATCCATGCCACCGCTCCGTGAAGCCATGCCGTCGAAGAGCCCGGCGGCTATGCCCTTGTCATCGACGAGAGCCGTGACCGTATCCTCATCGCCGTTCTGGATGGCCTCCGTAAGGATGCGGACAGAATAATCGGGCGTTGCCTTGTATACGTGTTCATAATTGAGTACAGCCGCTTCCAGGCAGAAGAGCAGGATGAAGATAGCTGCCAGTATGGATACATCCGGTTTTGGTATTCTATACGAATTCCTATACATTCTTATACATTCCTTCTTTGCGTGCTGGACAAAAACATGATAACTTAGCATTATTATACCATTTCTAAAAAAGGAAACGTATCTTTTTTGTAGAACTATGTATAGTAAGGCATAAAATTTTACAAATACAGTGAGGAGTGATACTGTGATAACCATACATGATAAGACCCACAATACAGACTATACCGTGGAAAAAGGAACGACCCTGCTCGCCCTGAGCCGGCAATGCTGTCCCAAGGCCGACCCGCCGGTGGCAGCCGCCCTGTACAATAACGAACTGGCCGGCCTGCAGACGAAAATAGAAGAAAACGGAGACGTCGAATGGTACCAGCTGAATACACTGGAAGGCAACCAGTGCATCATACGCACGGCCATCCTGCTCCTCGTGCGGGCTGTGGCCGAACTCTATCCCGACGGCAAAGTACTGGTCAAGCACGCCCTGCGCAAATCTCTCTACTGTGAACTGGAAATCGGCCACAACGTGACCATTCACGATGTAGAAGCCATCAAGCGCCGCATGGATGAAATCGTCGAACAGGACGAAGTCATTACCCAGGTCAAAGTCAGCGCCCAAACGGCACTGGCCATGTGCCACAACCGGGACCTCAAGCACGAAGCAGAACTGCTGAGCCATGTCGATGTGCCTTACGTCCTGGCCTATCAGTGCGGACAGATACTGGATTACTACATGGGACCTCTCCTCCCCAGCATGGGATACCTGACCTGCTTCAACCTGCGCCTCTATGCGCCGGGCATCATACTGGAATACCCGAAAGTAGAAAACCCCAATGAACTGCCGCCGTACAAGGAAATCCCGAAAATGGCCCGCCTCTTCCTGGAAGCAGAAGAATGGGGCCGCATCGTCCGCTGTGAATACGTATCGGACCTGAACCGGTATATCCAGGACGGAACCATCCAGGACATCGTCGATATGGCCGAAGCCCTGCAGGAAAAGAAACTGGCTGAACTGGCCGATTATATCGTAGCCCAGCGGCCAAAAATCAAAGTCGTCCTCATCGCAGGCCCGTCTTCGGCCGGCAAGACGACATTCTGCAAACGCCTGACCACCCAGCTCCGCGTCGATGGACTGCGGCCGGTACGGATTTCCCTGGACGACTATTTCTATAATAGAGAAGATACGCCGCGCAATCCCGACGGCAGCTACGATTTCGAATCACTGCGCGCCATCGACGTGCCCCTGTTCAACCAGCAGATCGATGACCTCAATCAGGGCAAAGACGTCCACCTGGCCCGTTTTGAATTCGTCGAAGGCAAACGCTACTTCGATGAAAAACCGACGCGCCTCGAACCGGGCCAGCCCATCGTCGTAGAAGGACTCCATGCCCTGAACGATTCCCTGACCTATATGCTGCCCCGGTATGAAAAAGTAAAAATCTCCCTCGGCGTCCTGACACAGATTCGCATCAACGACCACAACCGCATTTCCACGTCGGATACGCGCATCATCCGCCGCATGGTCCGGGATCACCAGTTCCGCGGCCGCGGTCCCGAAGCGACCATGGAAATCTGGGGCGACGTGCGCCGTGGCGAAGAAAAAAATATCTACCCCTATCAGGAAGATGCCGATACCATATTCAACACGGCCCTGCCGTACGAACTGGCCGTCCTCAAGCCCTATGCCGAACCGCTCCTGGAATCCATCGGCCAGGACAGCCCTTACTATGCAGAAGCCCAGCGCCTGGTCAAATTCCTGAAACCCTTCAAACCCGTAGATTCCTCCGTCGTCCCCATGAACTCCCTCCTGCGGGAATTTATCGGCAAATGACAGACTGCGCGCGGCGTCCGCAAGGTATACGAATTTATCATTGACAAAGCCTGAGCGGATAGATATAATAGTATAGTCGAGGTAGAAATAATGAAACTACAAGTCGAAGAAGCACTCAAAGAAATGGGGAAGTCTTTCCCTTTTTCGTTTGAACGTCCGGCTGCCGAGCTCGGTGATGTAGATGATTTCCCATGGAAAGATGCTACCGTAGCTGTGGAAGGAACGTATTGTTTCGATGGCAATCATCTCCTTGTAGAAGGAACGATTCGCACATCGGGCATGTATCCCTGCAGCCGTTGTCTGACACCGGTATCGGTGGATCGGAATGAAACACTGTCTGAAGTCTATGGTACGGAAGCAGAGCTTCCCGAGGACGTATTGCCCTATAACGGGGAATACATCGATTTGACGGAGACAATTAGAGAAACCTTGATCCTCAGCGAACCCATGAGGGTGTTGTGCCGGCCTGACTGCAAAGGGCTTTGTCCGCAGTGCGGTGCAAACCTGAATGAAGGACCCTGTAGTTGTCCTACCGACAAGATTGACCCGAGGCTTGAAGCCCTGGCTCAGTTATTACGATCCAAAGAAAAGCACTAGAAACACGTACCATGTGATTTAAGGAGGTGCAGAACATGGCAGTACCAAAGAACAGATTATCCCAGACTCGTCAGAAGATGCGTCGTGCAAACTGGAAATTGACAGCACCGGGTTACGTAGAATGCCCGCAGTGTCACGAAGCAATGATGCCTCATCATGTATGCCCGACTTGCGGCTACTATAAAGGCAAACAGGTTGTCAACAACACAACAGCTGAATAAGAGTTAACATAAAAAGCGTCCCGAAAGGGACGCTTTTTTTGGATTCCAGCAGGGTAGAAGAACAATAGAGAAGCGGACAGGCTTCCAACATAGCAAACCGGCTATATCACCGCACGCGGAAACGGACTCAAAAATAGGACTCAGTATATTGATAAAGCCCCTTCCACCGCTAACGCGGTCCCATCTCTGCTGTCCGTTTCGGCAGCCGCCTTGCGCTTCCTTTCAGTCAGCCCCTTGCGGGCCGAAAAGGCCCTTCCACCTCACGGGGACGGCTTCCAACGCGGTAAACCGGCTATATGCATATTTAGCAGGTTTAAAGTGCAGTGTAGCATGGCGTCCCCGTGAGGAGAAGCTGTCAGCTTTGCTGACTGAAGGGGCTTTATATAATCTGAGTTCCAGTATCTGAGTCCGAGGCGTAGCACGTCGGACTGATTCCAACCTTGCAAACCGGCTTCAACGAATAACCTAAGTAATAAGTAAACAGGAATTTATGCTATTCATAAATGAGGCCGAATTATTGCTTTAACGCTGTAATTATATCTGGAGAAAGGCCTGTATACTTCGCTATTTTTTCCACCGCTACTCCGTCTTTTAACATCTCTAATGCATCTTCCAACTTTCCTTTTTGCGTTCCCTTTTGTAACCCTTTTTCTAACCCTTTTTCCATGCCTTTTTCCATTCCTTCACGAAATCCGGCTTCATGACCAATCTTACGTTCTTCTTTTAATTTCAAAGTATAGGTCATATATCTCACCCTCTCTTGTCGAACCCACGGCCGGCGACTTATTTCCCTGCCTCGCCAGCGTGACCATCATCTACTGCGTCGTCGTCGGTCAACGTAGCCCTTTACGAACTCACGGCTGGAAGCTTGTTTCCCCTGCCTCGCCGAAAAGAGCGCCATCTGCTTCGTTGTCATCAGTCACCATAGCCCCGCTATGGCTCCTTCTTCCGCCTTGCATCTGACACCCTTTCCAGCGATTCAGGACAGAAACCGCTTACAGTCGTGAGTTCTGTGTTACTGATTATTTTTGGGGTAAAAATAGCCGGTTCGACAAACAGTGTAATATGGCGTCCCCGTTGTGGAATGTCGGTTTGAAGCACCGTGTAGCAGGGCGTCCCCGTGAGGGGAAGCTGTCAGCTTTGCTGACTGAAGGGGCTTTATATCATCTGAGTTCCAGTATTTGAGTCCGGGAAGTAGAACGACGGACAGGTTATCAGATTTGCAATCCACTTTTTTCTGCGGCTTCTTTAATAGCAGAAGGGGGAAGGTTTGTACATTTTAATACTATTTCCATGGATATACCATTTCTTAGCATCTTTAATGCAGTTTCCAACTTTCCCTTTTGTGTTCCCTTTTGTAAACCTTTTTCCATGCCTTCACGAAATCCTGTTTCATGACCAATTTTACGTTCTTCTTTTAATTTCAATGTATAGGTCATATATCTCACCCTCTCTTGTCGAACCCACGGCCGGCGACTTATTTCCCCTGCCTCGCCAGCGTGACCATCATCTACTGCGTCGTCGTCGGTCAACGTAGCCCCGCTACGCCTCCCTCCATCCTCCTTGCATATGACGGCCCCGCTGACGATTCAGGATGGAAACCGTCACCGGTCGTGGGTCCTGTATTGCTGATTTTAGGGGTAAAAAAACAGTCGGTTCAAAGCACTGTGTAGCAAGCCACCACTGTGAAGGGGTGGGGGACCGCTTGCGGTGGCGGGGTCTTTTTATCATTTGAGTTCTAGTATCTGAGTCCGTTTCCGGCTCATGATGAGTTTGAACATGTAATCGTCCTGAATGGTCAGGTCCTGCCAGTCTTTGATTTGGTACATCATTGTTCATCCTTCCTTTCTATTATATCATAGAAATAAAAGAACTCGTCCGCCAGAAAAGAAAGTTCTTCCGTAGAGAATCCCCCTCTGATGAACGAGTCTGTTCTATACACGAATAGTATGAATTTAGTATATCATAGAACGTATATTCTGTCTATGGTATATTTTTGATGTCAGACATAAAATCTACAATCCAGCAATAAGAAGATAGGCAAACCGGCGGCATCACCGCATGCGGAAACGGACTCAAGATAGGACTCACGAAAAGGACTCACTATTGCAATAAGAACCCTTCAGTCTGCTGCGCAGACAGCTTCCCTTCGCAGGGACGCCTTCTAACGTAGCAAACCGGCTTATGGGTACAGTATACTTTCATCAAACTAACCACTAACCACTAACCACTATCCCTTCCCACTATCCCTTCCCCCTTCCCGTTGCACCTTTTGTGCAGCAGATTTTTTTATAACCCGGTTCTATGGGTAAACTGACTTGCCATAAAAGTTTTGCATGAAATGCAGGCGGATTGTATCGGGTTAAAAATATAATTCGTAAATACAAACACGAAAATTTGTGTAATGTAAGACGAAACAAATGACGTAGTGAAATTATAGGAAATAGGTAAAAGAACGGATTGTAGTGTCCTGGTGTCCTGATTGCAGATAGAGCGTTAAATAGTGAGAACATAGCGTTTTTTGTAAAATAGAGACGGACTGATACCTGTATTATGTTATTTCGTGTCATTTTATGTTTGTCAGAATTTTGTCCAGTTATAGTGAACATAGTATAAAATTTGTATAAATACATAGATGGATATAAATATACAGAGCACTCTCATTTTGCTATTTTATATATCAGAACAAAATAACATATATCATAAGTAAATAAACATAAAAATAATAAAATATCGCCGTTATTGTCGTTTAATTGCAATATAATTGTGACAAAATGACATTTGATGGTATAATATTAAGTAAAACACGACTATTTTATGTAAGCAAAATAATCATAATACAGGAGGCTATTTATGAATAAAATATACAAAGTCATCTGGAGTCATGTAAAACAATGCTATGTCGTCACATCAGAACTGGTCAAAGCTCATGGCCGGACGTCCACCAGAGGGAGAACTTCGCGATTAGCCGTCGCCGCCCTCACCGCCTTCATCCTCACAGCTGGCGTCACCAGCGTAGGACTGGCAGATACTGTAACCGATAATAGTGGCAATACCATTACCAGTACGGATTCGAAAAAAGCTACGGAACTTAACGCGAATATTACTGGCAAGAATAATAAAGTCACAGATAGCAGCAATGCAGAAATCGTCGGTGATACAAATACGGTTACCAATAAAGCAGTAGGCGAAGATGGTAGCGTCAGATATGTCAGAAGCAACGATGCGCGTATTCATGGTTCGGGTAACACTATCTCTGCCAGCCGTAATCAGCAGGTCGTTGGTGATAATAACACGATTATGGGCAGGGATGATGGAACGGTCACAGATTATCAGCATCCGGAAGGACGAGAACCTAATGTATCAGATTTGACAATAGGCCGCGGTAATTTCATTCGATCAACAGATACGTATCGCAATGAATGGGATTCGCTGAAGGTTATTGGCAATAATAATCGAGCTGATTTTAACATCGAGAGTGCTGGTGGCCCGGCTGCTGGTATTGTCATTGGTGATAATCAGAATATCGATGGAATTCAAGACTCTATCGTAATAGGCTCATTATCTCCATCTGAACAACAACTGTCTCCATCTGGTAAACCAAAGGAAAAAAATGAAATTGGTGACTTATATTCAGTTGGAGCCAATAGTATTATTATTGGTTATCATACAAAAATTAAACGGTATGGAGAAGGTATAGTCGTTGGTAATCGCTCACAAGGAAGCGGTGTATATCAGACGATAATGGGCTCTCGTTCCATCATCGGCAGTGACACCAGCGATCCATATTCAGGATCAGGGGCCATAGCATCTATTTATGGTGCTTTCAATAAAATAGAAGATGCAAGTGGCTCAGTTGAGAGTGCCGCTGATGTCGATGGAGTGGGAAACAGCATCAATGGCAGCTTGAATATTACATCGAATGCCAGAGGCACGATGATTATGGGTGTCGGCAATACGGTAACCCATGCCAAAGGGCCGGATATTCTTGGAAAAGACGAAGATACACCTGGCGCAACAGGTTATTGGGTTGCATCTGGACTTTATGGTGCCAGCTATTATGCACAGGGAGCAGACACCGAAGCTGAAGGAAATAATTTAAACATCTATTTTGATGAGATGCGTAATTCCTGGCAGAAGTATATGGAAACCAGTGGCGGTGCTGTATCGGTCTTGGGCAACAGTAATAATGCCGATTATGCTATTCGGTCGCAGATTCTTGGTACTGGTAATACATTGCAAGGCTCTGAAACGGACATGAGTGCGTACAATACCGTGAGTGGTTTTGCAAACACCGGAACGAATATCAAACGGAGTGCTATTGTCGGTACAGGAAACACCCTGAGAAATGGTGAAGACAACGTTGTCATCGGCGATTATCATAACTTGGAAAACGGGAAACACAACGTTATTCTCGGCTCTATGGATTCTACGGAAAAACAAGTTACAAAGCAGTCGAAATCCGCATGGGCTATGACGGATGAACATCCTGATGGTACGTTTGAATATACCGTCACCGAACAAGTCCCAGTCAAGGAACACAAAAACGATATCGAAAATGCCGTCATGGTCGGCTATAATACAGATGTCACGCAAAATGGCGGTGTAGCCCTTGGCTCGGATTCCATAGCCTCTACCGAAGCCGGGAAAACCGGTTATGACGCAAAAGGCAAAACCCATGCCGCATCAGATAAAGATTATACTACGTGGGTATCTACTGACGCCGCTGTTTCCGTAGGTCGGGCCGAAGAGAAAGATGAAAAAACAGGAGAAGTAACTTCTAAAGCAATTACGAGACAGATTACTAACCTGGCTGCCGGCACACAGGACACTGATGCCGTCAACGTAGCACAGCTCAAAGCTATCAGTAATACCGTTGATGCTTCGAAGACGAAGTATTACAGTGTCAATGATTCTGCACCAGGTGCGATATTTGACAATGAAGAGTTTGAAAAACATTATACAAATAAAAATAATGATGGCGCAAAATCGTATTATGCAATGGCTGCGGGATATGGTACATATGCGGCTGGAGACGCAAGTACTGTTATCGGCTCGTATTCTGTAATTCAAAATGATAAAGTTAAAGATGGAGACGATGAAGATTTATCCCCTCAAGGGGCTACTGCTGTATCTGTAGGATCGTTTAATTTCAACTTAAACACCACTCCTCAATCAGCTAACGATTTTTCAAAATGGTACAGTGGGACAGCTAACAGTATTGTTGGACAGGGAAATCTGACAAAAGATTCTAACGGGGTTTTGATTTACGGTGCTGGCAACAAGATCACTAACTCGTACAGAGGCGATGTACCGATTAATATGTTGGTTACTTCCATGAATCCCGATGTTTATCAGAATCCGGAATCGTTCATGGATAAAGTCGGCGAAGCTGTTTTGCAGAGTGGTGGACAGGTCATGGCCATTGGTGGTGGCAACGTAGCAGATAAAGCCTATATGACGCAGCTGATGGGTGTGGGCAATAAAGTACAAGGGACTGATATCACTTTTACTCCTCCAGAACTACAGAATGATGAGGAGAACTATGAACGTTATATTACGGCCTTTAATAGTGCATTTAATACACAGGCGACAAGACTGAACTATGTAGATGGTTTCTATAATAAGCTCACAAATGCAAAGAATGATTATGTTATTGGTATGGCAAATGACATTTCTGGTGATGATGTAAGCAGCAATAAATCGAATATCGTCATTGGTGACTTCCATCAGATGAGGAATGGTAGTAATAATGTCATTTTAGGATCACAAGATGGAAATTTAACTCAGAAGAGATATAACACAGATGGAACGCTGGTTACAGAGGAAAGTGTAAATCGTTTTACACATCAAGAAAACCTCGAAGATGCTGTCATGATTGGCCATAATGCGGATGTACTGAAAAATGGCGGTGTAGCCATCGGTGCCGGTTCCGTAGCTGTTATCGATAAGGATCAAGTCGGTTATGACCCGGCAAATGGTGACCATCAGGCTGATACCACTGGCACCTGGAAGTCGAAAGCTGCTGCCGTTTCCGTCGGTGATGCCTCGAAGAACATTACCCGCCAGATTACTAACGTCGCAGCTGGCACGCAGGATACGGATGCCGTCAATGTGGCACAGCTCAAGGCTGCGAGCAGTACGATTAGTAATAATATTACGGCTTCGAAGACAAAGTATTACAGTGTCCAGAAGATACCGTTTACAGAAACTCAGTTAGGCTCCTACGCTGGATACACTAATGAAGCAAATGACGGAGCCAAGGAAATGGGAGCTCTGTCGGCTGGGTATATGACCTATGCCGGCGGCATTGCTTCGACGGTAACGGGTTCTCTATCTGGTATCATTAACCGGGCAGCTGCTCCGGGCAGTAAAGATTTCCGTGGGGCTACGGCCTTGTCTTATGGTACTTTTAACATCAACAATAATTCGGATAAGTCCGGAGCCTTCAGCGGCGTGGCCAACAGCATCGTCGGTCAGGCCAATATGACGACGGATTCCAATGCAGCTCTTATTTATGGGGCAGGCAACGTCATTTCTAACTCCTACCGTGATATTGATATCTCGAAAATGGGAGCCATCACTAGCAACTTGAAAGATCCGAAAGCACTGGGTGAAGCCTTGCAGGCTGCTGTTCCTACCAGTGGTGGACAGGTCATGGCCTTTGGTGGCGGTAACGTCGTGGACAATGCCTACATGACCCAGGTCATAGGTGTTGGCAATACGGTCAAAGGAAATCAGAAGAAAAATGATGATGGCACAGCGGACGATACCTCTTCGCAGCTCAACTATGTCGATGGCTTCTACACGACGCTGATCAATGGCAAGAACGATTATCTCATCGGTGCCCACAATACGGTAACCGGTGACAGTGTAGAAAATAATCATTCCAATATCGTCATCGGCGATAATCACACCTTGGAAAACCAGAGCAACAACATCATCCTCGGTTCGGCAGCCAGTGCCCTTCCGACAACAGCTTCCCAGGTTACCATCCTTGGCCATAATGCCAATGCTACTGTCGATGGCGGCGTAGCCCTGGGCTATGGCTCAATAGCTTCGACTGATAAAGAGGTGGCTGGATATGATCCTTTGACAGGTAATCAGAGCACTTTAACTGATGATATAAAATGGAAATCGAACTGGGCAGCTGCTTCCATCGGTGATAGTGCTCATACCCGTCAGCTTACTAATGTAGCTGCCGGTTGGGCTGACACCGATGCTGTCAACGTGGCACAGCTACGGGCCGTGATGAATCTGCCTGTTCACATCTATAACGGCGGTAAATTTGCAAATAATGTGTATAAAGACGGCGACCAGATTGCAACAGACATGACAATCAGCAATCTGCAGTTTGACTTTGGCGATGGTCTAAAAGCACAGGAAGTCGGTAGTGAAGGCGACAAACGAGTACTTGTTACGTTGGACAAAGATGCTCTGAAAGATGATCCGGACTTCAAAGGCCCGAAAGGTGACAAGGGTGATACGGGTGCCCAGGGTCCGAAGGGTGAAAAAGGTGATACTGGCGCACCGGGCAAAGATGGCAAGGACGGCAAAGATGGTGGCGTAGGAACTGTCGTTGGTGATGAAATGAACATCACTGTTGCCAATACCGAAACCGACCCGGCAAAACCGGCTAATTACAAAGTATCCCTCAATAAGGAAATCACTGTCGATAAGGTAACGGCTGGAAATACCACCATTTCCAGTGATGGACTGACTATCACTGGAGGCCCGTCGATTACTAAGAGTGGTATTGATGCAGGCGGCAAGAAAGTAACTCACGTCGCCGATGGAGAAATCGCAGCCGATTCGAAAGATGCTGTCAATGGCAGCCAGCTCTATCGCGTCCAGAAGAACGTAGAATCGATTGAAAACAACGTGACCAACCTGGCTGGAGACGTAACCAACCTGAATGGCCGTGTATCCGATCTCGATAACCGCGTCAACAAAGTCGGAGCCGGTGCAGCGGCTCTGGCAGCCCTCCATCCGCTGGACTTCAATCCTGATGACAAATGGAACTTTGCTGTCGGATACGGCAACTATCGCAATGCTAACAGCGTAGCAGTGGGAGCATTCTACCAGCCTAACGAAAATACCATGTTCAACGTGGCAACCAACTTCGGCAACGGCGAAAACATGATCAACGCCGGTGTCAGCTTCAAAATCGGCAAAGGAAACTCCTACGCCGGAATCAGCAAAGCGCAGCTGGTAGCAGAAAACCAGCAACTAAAAGAAAACGATGCCCTGCAGGATCAAAAGATTCAGAAACAGGATCAGGAAATCCAGGAACTGAAGAAAGCCTTGGAAGAACTGAAAAGCCGCATCAAATAACAGAACTATCCTATCTGATTGATACAAACAGAACACCCCGCATCAGAAAATCCCCCCAAACTCTGATGCGGGGTGTTCTGTATCTGTGCCGGTTAGAAGTACAATGTAGCATGCCTCCCCGGGGACGTGGGAGGGGGACCGCTTGCGGTGGTGGGGTCCTTACATAATTTGAGTTCCAGTATCTGAATCCGAGGAGTAGCACGACGGACAGGCTTCCGACGCGGCAAACCGGCTGCATCACAACACGCGGAAAATGGACTCAAGATAGGACTCAGTATTGAAATAAGAACCCTTCCGCCACTTTGTGGCCCTCCTTCCCTTAGCAGGGACGGCTTCTAACGCAGCAAGCCGACTATATGCATATTTAGCAGGTTAGAAGTACAATGTAGCATGCCTCCCCGGGGACGTGGGAGGGGGACCGCTTGCGGTGGTGGGGTCCTTACATAATTTGAGTTCCAGTATCTGAGTCCGAGTCCGAGAAGCGTAGCACGACGGACAGAATTTCAATGCAGAAAACCGGCTTTCTTGCTGACCACTAACCACTAACCACTAACCACTATCCCTTCCCTCCCTACGTTTTTCCATCATCTGCGCCCGATTGTTTACAATGGATTTTTTTTACGACTGGAATATATAAATATATTTAAATAATAGTAATAAATATGCTTTCGGTAACAATCATGTCGTTTTACAAAACAAAAAGGAATAAATAATATCGCAATAATTTAGATATAAAAATTAAAATTATTATGTATTAAAATATAATTATAACAATTTATTTGTTACAAACAACTGTTTGTAGTATAATAATAACAAGAAGTCACATTGTCTTATTATTAATGATTATACTATGAGGAGGGTATCCTATGAATAAAATATACAGTGTCATCTGGAGTCATGTGAAACAATGCTATGTCGTTACGTCCGAACTGGCCAAAGCCGATGGACGGACGTCCATCGGAGGAAGGACGTCGCGATTAGCCGTCGCCGCTCTCACTGCATTCATCCTCACAGCCGGCGTCACCAGTGTGGGACTGGCGGCGGCCCCTGCAACAGATGCTAATATCCATTATTATAGTATAAAATTAACCCAGGAATCTGCCGAAGGCAATGACAGTAATTATAACAATGATGGAGCTAGAGGGGAAGGCTCGATTGCTATCGGACCTTTTGTTTCAGCAAAAGGGAATCATTCATTAGCATTGGGATATCGTGCTGAAACAACTCATTTAGAAGGTGGAAATGATCAGGATGATAATACGGCGGTCGGCTATAGAAGTCAGGCTGGTTATCGTTCGACAGCCCTGGGTTATAACAGTAAGGCAACTGGCTGGTATGATGTTGCACTGGGGACGGATGCTCTTGCTGAGCAAAATAACAGTACAGCTGTTGGCATGAATGCACAGGCTACAGGAAAGCAGGCAACCGCATTGGGTTCGCTCGCCAAGGCTAATGGGGAATCCGCTACTGCCGTAGGTGAAGGTGCGTCTGCTCTGTCTGATTACTCGTCAGCTGTTGGATTAGGAGCGTTAGTAGACACAGGTGCGTCTAAGGGAACGGCATTGGGATATCAGGCAAAGGTTTTGACCGGCGCAGAAAATAGTATGGCCTTAGGTGCAAGCAGTCAGGTAAGTGGGGCAAATAGTATTGCTATAGGTACAGGGGCAACGGTTTCAGTAGAAAATTCCGTTGCCTTGGGCCAAGGCTCGGTTGCTTCGGGTAACTTGAATGATTACAATGTTATGTCTCTTACGATTCCGAATCTTGGCAGCTGGTATAGTGTAAGTGGTGGGTATCCAGACGGAATTGTTAGTGTAGGTAATAATGTGGGTAATAATGTGGGTAATAAAAAAACGGTACGGACTATTACGAACGTAGCCGCCGGACGTGTTACGTCCGATAGTACAGATGCTGTCAATGGGAGCGAGCTTTATGCCGTAGCGACAGAGGCTGCAAAGCATGCGACTGTCAAAGCGGCTGCAAACAGTCGTATTACAGTAGATAATAAGAGTGTAAACAAAGGCCTGGGCATCGAATATACGATTGACTTAAATACGGCCGGCTTGGCTAAAAGTACGGACGGTTTAACATTTGCTGGTGACGACGGACAGTTAGATAATAGCAAAGTCATATCGAGAGAACTGAATAAACAGCTTAATATTATCGGAGGAGCGATTGATCCCGTTGACGCTAATAACATTGGCGTAGTAAAAAAAGATGACAATACGTTGAATATTCGCCTTGCAAAAAATATTACAGGACTTACAAGTCTGCAAGCCACCACCGTTATTTCTGGTACTGTGACTGTAGACGGTCAGAAAAATGTGATTACAGGATTGTCTAATACGACCTGGGATAAAACGAAAAATTATTTAACATCCACAAAGGCTGCTACGGAAGCTCAGATTCAAAAAGCGATGGAACAGGTTGCAGCCGATGCCAATGATACACATATCAAGGCTGGAGATTATGCCGTTGGTACTATTACGGACAAGGATGGCAAGTCAGTGCAGGGAGTATCGATGGACGTTGTAGATAAGACGGGAACAGTTAGTACCGTCCGTATTACGGATGTAGCAAAAGCCAGTGATGTAGGCGATGTCACGAGTTTAAATGCAGATATTAAAAATGCTACAGGTAAAACGACCGTAGTGGATGCTGTCAATCATGTAGATAACAAAGTGGGGAATCTTGACTACAGCAGCACGAAGTATGTTACAAAAGGTGAAAGTGTCACGACTTCCATCGGAAAACTCGACGAAGCCATTAAGAATGCTTCCGAAGCTGCGGACAAGCATACTATTGTATCAACGGAAGATTCTAACCTCTCTGTTAAAAATATTGCCAAAGAAGGAGAAGCTGCAAATTATCAGATTTCCCTGAATAAAAATCTGAACGTCGATTCGGTTACAGCAGCTAATAAGATCACAACAAAAGACCTCGAAGTGACAGGTTCCGCTACCATTGGCAAGGTCACCATCAACAAGGATAATAAAGGCACGATTGGTGGATTGACTAACAAGACTTGGGATGCCAAGAACATTACGTCCGGTCAGGCCGCTACGGAAGACCAGCTGCAGGCTGCGACCAAGAACGCTGTCAACTATGACGGTGACGAAAGCAAGACCGTTACGCTGCGGGAAGATACGACCATCAAGAATGTAGCCAACACGACGATTGAACAGGCGTCTACGAACGCCGTCAATGCCGGTACGGTCTATAACGAAACACGGGTCGAAAAGGACGGAATCTTTATCAGGAAGGACAATACGGCTGGCCAAAACATAACGGCTTTGGATCATCAGTTGGCGGCCAACACGGAATCTATTTATAACATCAATAACCGTGTATCCAACCTGGATAACCGCATCAACAAAGTAGGAGCCGGTGCAGCTGCTCTGGCAGCACTCCATCCGCTGGACTTCAATCCTGATGACAAGTGGGACTTCGCTGTCGGCTATGGCAATTACCGCAATGCCAACAGTGTAGCTTTCGGCGCATTCTATCGTCCCAATGAAGACACCATGTTCAGCCTGGGCACGAATTTCGGCAATGGCGAAAACATGTTTAACGCCGGCATCAGCTTCAAAATCGGCAAAGGAAACTCTTACGCCGGAATCAGCAAGGCCCAGTTGGTAGCAGAAAATCAGCAGCTCAAAGCAAACGATGCCCGGCAGGACCAGGAAATCCAGGAGCTGAAGAAAGCACTGGAAGAACTGAAAAGCCGCATCAAATAACAGAACTATCCTATCTGATTGATACAAACAGAACACCCCGCATCAGAAAATCCCTCCCCCAAAAAAACTGATGCGGGGTGTTCAGCATCTGTGCCGGCTTGAAGAACAGTGTAGCACGACGGACAGGATTCCAACGCAGCAAACCGGCTGCATCACAGCACGCGGAAACGGACTCACGAATAGGACTCAGTATATTGATAAAGCCCCTTCCACCCTGACGGGCACCTTCCCCTCACGGGGACGGCTTCCAACGCGGCAAACCGGCTAGTTAGCATATTCAGCTGGCTAAAAGAACCGTGTAGCATGGCGTCCCCGTGAGGGGAAGCTGGCGCCAACGGCGTCTGAAGGGGCTTTACATAATCTGAGTTCCAGTATCTGAGTCCGAGGAGTAGCACGACGGACAGGCTTCCAACGCAGTAAACCTGCGGCATCACAGCACGCGGAAACGGACTCACGAATAGGACTCAGTATATTGATAAAGCCCCTTCCACCCTGACGGGCACCTTCCCCTCACGGGGACGGCTTCCAACGCAGCAAACCGACTTTCTTGCTAACCGCTATCCCTTCCCGGCCTGCGGCCTTTCTCCTTCCCGATAAAATAAAAATGTAACTATTGACATTACAACTTGAATGATATATGCTTATAGATGTAAGGACGATATTTGTTACTACAAGGAGGAATGATTCATGGACGCAAAAACGATAGAAGCCGTTACGGCCAAGACCAATGATTTACTGGCAGCACCGAGCTGCAATCCGAAACTGAAAACTGCTGCCAATGCATGGCTGGCTGCTGCTGACAAGGATGCCGAAACGCCGGCATATATCGATGCCCTGAAAAACGGCGTATCTACTATTGACGAACTGCTTGGCTTTGCCGGTTCCGATCTTGCCAAAAAGATTCTTGGCGAAGAAGGGGCCAAAGGCCTCCTGGCTCATGCCAAAGATATTCAGGCCAAAGGTGCCAAGTATTGTGACTGCCCGGCCTGTACGGCTGCGCTGGCTATATTGGATATCCTCCACGCTATCTGATAGGCCGGACTACTGCGTATAGGATGCATAGAGGGCTGTGACAGATTCATTTCTGTTGCAGCTCTTTTTTGCGCTGTTCTGACACGGGATGACTGCCCGGCGGGATAGCGGGACTATGTAAAACGTGTTACACTGAAATCATGGGAAGGAATAAAGGAGGTGCCCTATGGAACAGACAAAACGGAAACAGGCCCGCAAGGGGATGGATATGCTTCATGGTTCTATTGCCGATAAATTGTTTTTCTTTGCTATGCCCGTCGGGCTTATGGGCATGTTTGAACAGCTCTTCAATAGTGCTGACGTCTTTATTCTCGGGCGGTTTGTCGGGAAAGATGCCATGGCGGCTGTCGGGAACAATATGCCTGTCATCGGCCTTCTGGTGACGCTCCTCATGGGGATTTCCCTCGGTGCCAATGTCGTCATTGCCCAGTATCTGGGAGCCCGGAAGGATGAGAAAGTGGAAGCAACGGTGCAGACGGCTATTCTCCTTTCTCTGGGCATGGGACTGGCGCTCATGGTCATCGGAGAACTCATCGTGTCTCCTGCACTTATGATTCTCGCCGTGCCGGACGACGTGTATCCCATGGCAGAATTGTATCTGCGGATTTTCCTCCTGGGTCTGCCGTTCCTTTCTCTGTATAATTTTGAAGCGGCCGTGTTCCGCAGTTGCGGTGATGGCCGGACGCCACTGTACAGTCTGGTGGCAGCCAATGCGATCAATATCGTCCTCGACCTGCTTTCTGTCACCGTGCTCGGTCTGGGTCTTACGGGCGTTGTCGTGGCGACGGTCCTTTCTTTTGCTGTCAATGCAGGTATCTTATTTGTCTTATTGTGCCGTACCGCCGACCGGATCCGCCTGCAGCGGCATCATATGTGCTTTTCCCGCAGTGAACTGCGCCGCATCATGCGCATCGGCCTGCCGGCAGGGCTGCAGGGCATGGTCTTTGCCCTCTCCAACGTGCTGATCCAGTCGGCCCTCAACAGTCTGGGGACGGAAGCTATGGCAGCTTCGACAGCGGCCTTCATCATAGAAAATAATATGTACTGCTTCGTCAATGGATTCAGTCAGGCGGCGACGACCTTTGTCGGACAGAATTACGGGGCACGGAATCTGCGCCGCTGCTTCCGCATCACCAAGGTAGCCTTTGCCGTAGAAGGGGCGTTTCTCCTGGTAGTGGTGACGCCGGTGCTCCTTTTTTCAAAACCGCTCATTGCCCTGTTCAACAGTGATCCCGTCGTCGTGCAGCTCGGGTCGCTGCGGTTGTTCTGCATTGCCGGTACGTTTTATCTCAACGGCATCATCGACATCATTTCCGGGTCCCTGCGGGGCTACGGCTATTCCCTGCCACCGGCTGTCGTCGTCCTGGTCGGCATCTGCGGCGTCCGTATCCTCTGGCTCTACACGGCATTTGCCGCCCACCGTGATTTCGTTACCCTCATGCTGGCCTATCCTGTGAGCTGGGCCGTGACTATCGTCGTACTGACCGTCGTATACCGCATGTGCCGCAGACATATCGTCCTCGGGCTGCTTGCCGACCGCTGATGAGGAGAGGGGGAAAGGACTCTTCCCTTTGTCCGCCCTTTCCCGTATACTATAGACAGGATATATGGAATTTTTTGAAAGGAGGGAGCGGTCATGCAGAGACTGCCTGTTGGTATTGATGATTTTGCCAAAATCCGCGAAGGGAATTATTACTTTGTCGATAAGACCATGGCCATCGGGGAGCTTCTCGACAATCATGGGGAAGTGCTGCTGCTCACGCGGCCGCGCCGCTTTGGCAAGACCTTGTTCTTGTCCATGTTGTATTATTTCCTTGCTTCCGCCCGTGGAGCTGATTATCGTAACCTCTTTCACGGCCTGGCCATTGAACGGGCTGATGGTGGATCGTATATGGCGGAGCAGGGCAGGCGTCCTGTCCTGTTCCTGTCCCTGAAGGACGTCAAGCACCGGACCTGGCCGGATATGGTGGAAAAGTTCCGCTCTCTCCTCAGCGATGTCTATGATCAATATACGTATTTGATGGAAGGAACCGGCTTTTCCCAAGTGGAACGGCGGTATTTTCAGCGCGTCCATGACGGACTGGCGTCGCCAATCGAGATGGAAGATGCCCTGCGACGGCTGATGGATATGATGAAACACTATCATGGGCAGCCTGTCGTCCTCTTGCTGGATGAGTACGATATTCCGGTCCAGCAGGCATGGGAGCACGGCTTCTATGATGATTGCATCGCTTTCATGCGGAATTTCCTCAGTGCCGCACTGAAGACGAATCCGTCTCTCGATTTTGCTGTATTGACGGGTGTTCTGCGGATTGCCAAGGAAAGTATTTTCAGCGGACTCAATAATCTGGAAGTCAGCAGTGTCATCAATGGGACTTATGCCGGCTGGATCGGATTTACACCGGAAGAAGTGCGGGTTCTGGCCCATGCGCAGCAGCAGGACGATGCCCTGCCTGTTCTCCATGACTGGTATGATGGGTATCAGTTTGGCAATCAGGAAATGTATAATCCCTGGTCGGTACTGTGCTTTTTCAAAGAACAGGGCCAGCCCCAGCCGTACTGGGCCCATACGTCGGGAAATGTGCTGCTGGGAGAACTGCTGAAACAGACCGATTCTGTCCAGGAAGATAATCTGCTGCGTCTCATTCAGGGTGAGACCGTGACGGCGGTCCTTACGGAAAATACGATTTATCCGGAAATCGTGGATAATCCCGATGCGCTGTATACGGTTCTGGTGCTGTCGGGGTATCTGAAAATCGTGTCCCGCCGGCTGATTATCGATACGTGGGTGTACGTATTGGCCATTCCCAACCGGGAAGTCCGCAGCATTTACCGCAGTGAAATCCTGAGCCGCATGAATCCGGGAAGAACGACGTCCTATCTGATGACAACTATGGAAAACCTTATGGCCGGGAATAGTAAGGCCTTTGCCGACGGCCTGCAGGAAATCCTGATGAAAATGGCCAGTGTATACGATACGGCAAACCACGAGACTTTCTATCATGGCCTGCTGTTAGGGATGACGACACTGCTGGTGCCGGAATATGAAGTGAAATCAAACCGGGAAAGCGGACTGGGCCGGTACGACCTGGCCATTTATCCGGCTCAGAAGGGGCAGTGTGGCGTCATTCTGGAATTCAAGGTGGCAGACTCTCCACATGAGCTGCTGGAAAAGGCGCAGGAAGCCCGCCGTCAGATTGATGAAAAAGGCTATGATACAGATTTCAAGGCCCGGGGCATTACGAACGTATGGAAATACGGCGTTGCCTTTTATGGAAAACGGGTTGCCTTAGTGTAAATTTTGAGTCAAAAGAGGCCGGTAGCCGAGGGGAAACCCTTTGTGCAACGGCCTCTTTCATGTTATAATGAACGTTAGTCTGTTTATTTCTATTTTTTGCTATTTCATAAAAAAAGGAGACGGCAGCGATGCGGGCAATGGGAATCGATCCGGGGACGGCTATCTGCGGTTTTGGCGTCGTCGATGCCATGGGAAGCCGGCTGAAACCGGTGACATACGGCACGGTACAGACGACACCGGAGTATACCGATGCCGAACGGCTGGTTATGCTCTACGATGGCCTGAACGAGCTCTACGACAAATACAAGCCCGATGTCATCGGTGTGGAACAGCTCTTTTTCAATCGCAACGTCACGACGGCTATTACCGTCGGCCAGGCCCGGGGAATCATTCTCCTCACGGCCCAGCAGGCCCATATCCCGATTCTGGAATTTTCCCCGCTGCAGGTCAAGCAGGGCGTCACCGGATATGGCCGGGCGACGAAGGAGCAGGTCATCGATATGACTATGCGCCTCCTCGGCATACGGGAGAAGATTAAGCCCGATGATGCGGCCGATGCGCTGGCTATGGCGATTTATACGATTTATTCCCGTCATTCCCTGAGTTTGAAAAGGACGGTCCAGTTATGATTGGTTATCTGAAAGGTACCATTACCCATATTTTTGAAAACTCCTGCTTCATCGATGTCCACGGTGTCGGCTACCGGGCGATTGTATCCGGCTCGACACTGGGAAATCTGACTATCGGCAAAGATACCATGCTCTATACGTATATGAGTGTCAGTGAAAATGATATCACCCTCTACGGGTTCCTGACCCAGGACGAGTATGAATTGTTCCTGCTCCTCATTACGGTCAACGGCATCGGCCCCAAGCTGGCCGTGAATGCCCTGGGAGCCGTCACGCCGGATCAGATGCGGCTGGCCATCAGCCAGAGCAATATGAGTGTCCTGACGAAACTGCCGGGTATCGGCAAGAAGACGGCCAACCGTCTCGTGCTGGAGCTGAAGGATAAGGTAGGAACGCCCGGTGACGGCGATGTCATGGCGATTACTGTAGAAGACGGGACGGCGCCCAGTGGCATGGCCGCCGAAGCGCTGGCCGCCCTTCAGTCCCTGGGCTATTCCGAGCAGGAAGCGCTGCCGGTCATCCAGAAACAGGCTGCTGCCTGCGATAGCGTAGAAAGCCTCATCAAGGCGGCTCTGCGCAGCCTGGGCAGCGGGAGGTAAGAATGGAAGAACATCGCATCATTGAGACGGCCGACCTGCCGGGAGATTCCTGGCAGTACAGTCTGCGGCCTCATTATTTAAAGGAATATATCGGCCAGACAAAGGCCAAGGAAAATCTGCGCGTATTCATCGAGGCGGCGAAACTCCGCAAGGAAGCACTGGACCACGTGCTCCTGTACGGGCCGCCGGGCCTGGGCAAGACGACCATGGCCGGCATCATCGCCAATGAACTGGGCGTCAATCTGCGCATTACGTCCGGCCCGGCCATCGAACGGCCCGGCGATCTGGCAGCCCTGCTGACCAATCTGCAGGAACGGGACCTGTTGTTCATCGATGAAATCCACCGCCTGTCCCACAGCGTAGAAGAAGTGCTCTATGCGGCTATGGAAGATTATGCCCTCGATATTGTCATCGGCAAGGGACCCAGTGCCCGGTCGGTGCGGATCGACCTGCCGCCGTTTACCCTCGTCGGGGCGACGACCCAGGTCGGCCGTCTGGCGCCGCCTCTCCGGGACCGCTTTGGCGTCATCTGCCGCCTGGAATTTTATAAGCCCGAAGAGCTGGTGCTCATCATCCGCCGGACGGCACAGATCCTCGATATTGAAATAGAGGAACAGGGAGCGCTGGAAATTGCCCGCCGCAGCCGGGGCACACCGCGTATTGCCAACCGCCTTTTGAAACGGGTCCGCGATTTTGCCCAGGTAGCCGGGGCTCCGGCCATAACCAGCGAGATTGCGTCGTCGGCACTGGACCGGCTGGAAGTAGACCGCTGCGGACTGGACCGGACGGACCGGCGGGTGCTGCAGGTCATCATCGAGAAGTTCGGCGGCGGCCCCGTCGGGCTCGATACGATTGCGGCGGCTATCAGCGAGTCCGTCGATGCCGTCGAAGATGTCTATGAACCGTTTCTCATGCAGCAGGGATTTTTAAACCGCACGCCCCGGGGACGGGTCGTGACGGCTGCTGCCTATCGTCATCTCGGCCTGCCCGAACCGGGACGGGAAGACAACGCCAAGAGTACGTCACTCTTTTAGGAGATATTATGGCCAAAACACTGATTTACATCGGAATCTTTTTCATCATTGCCGGTGTGGCCTGGATGGGACTGGACCAGCTGGGACTGTCCCGGTTCCTCGGTCATCTGCCGGGAGATATCCGTTTCACCAGAGGCAGTACGTCTTTTTATTTCCCCATCGTGACCTGTATCGTCATCAGCGTCGTCCTTTCTATTATCCTCAACTTTTTTTCCCGCCATTAAGAGAGGTGCTCCCCTATGTGGATTAAAAAGATTGTCTATCTCGTCATTGCCGCCTTTTGTCTCTTTTCCTTTGGCGGGACGGCTGCCGCGTCGGGCATGGGACAGACCGTGCGCATCGGTATCCGCGAAGGACGCGGTTCCGTCGCCCTCACCAGTGACAGTGGCCTGGGCGTCTGGAAAAACGGATCCCTGTGGAAAAAATTTCCCGCCCGCACGCCTCTGCAGATTGCCCTGAAGGGAAATGCGGTGACCGTCGGAGGTGCAGCCGCTGCTGGTGCCGTCGAAGTACGGCCTCTTTCGTCGGCCGGTTCGGTGAAGATTACCGACGGCTACGCCTACCGCGGTGCTATAAGAGTCATGAAATCGCCCCAGCGATGGGGCCTGACCGTCGTGAATGTCGTCCCCGTAGAAGAATATCTCTACGGTGTCGTCGGCAAGGAAATGTCGCCGTCGTGGCATCGGGAAGCCCTGAAGGCCCAGGCCGTCGCGGCGCGTACCTATGCCATTTCCCATAAGAATTATTTCGCCAGCCGCGGGTTTGATATGACCGATGATACATCCAGCCAGATTTATGCCGGAATCAACGGCGAATCGCCGTCGGTTATTGCTGCCGTCGATGCGACGCGGGGAGAAATCCTGACGTACGGCGGCAAACCCATCGATGCCTTTTTCTGCTCGACAGCCGGCGGCTGGACGGAAAACAGTGAAAACGTGTGGGGCTCGCGCATCCCCTATCTGCGCGGCGTGTCTGATGACAGCAGCCGCATGCCGTCGTACCGCTGGTCGGTGACGACGACGCCGGAAAAACTGGCAGCCAATCTGACGGCCGCCGGCAAAGGCGTAGGCAAGGTCAGATCTATCACGCTGTCACCGCTGGGCAAACGGCCTATGGCCGTTTCTGACCGGGGCGTTTCCGGCCGGGTACTGTCCATGACGGTCAATGGGTCGGCCGGTTCGGTCCGCGTGACGGGCAATGCCTTCCAGTCCATTTATGGCCTGAAGAGCACCCTCTTCGATTTCAGCCAGGGCGGCGCCGTACCGGATCCGGACAGCGGATGCAAAGGAAGAAGCGCGACCATGACGGTCAAAGCCGGCGTTCCCATCACGATTTATGGATATGGATGGGGCCATGGGCTGGGGATGAGCCAGTACGGAGCCTATCAGATGGCCCAGGAACACGGCAGTGCCGATACATATTACCGCACGATCCTGACCCATTATTACACTGGGACCAGGCTTGAAAAATTATATTGATTTAAGACAGGAAGGATTATTTTGAAACTGACTGATTTTTCATATGAATTACCAAAAGAATTGATTGCCCAACATCCGGCAGAACCGCGGGATCATGCCCGCCTCATGCTGTATGACCGGAAAACGGGTGCCGTGGAACACAAGCATTTTTATGACCTCGTCGATGAACTCAGAGCCGGCGATGTCCTCGTTTTCAACGACTCCAAAGTCATTCCCGCCCGCCTCTATGGAAAACGGGTGCCTACAGGCGGCAAGGTCGAAGTCCTGCTCCTGACGCCCGTCGGGGAAGACCGCTGGGAAGTGCTGGTCAAGCCGGGAAAGAAGGCCCTGCCGGGGACGACCATCGAATTTCCCGGAGGACTGCAGGCAGAAGTCCTGGACCGTACCGACTTCGGCGGCCGCGTCGTCCATTTTACCTATGACGGCGTATTTGATGATATTATCGATAAAATCGGTGAAATGCCCCTGCCGCCGTATATCCATGAAAAAATGGAAGATCCTAATGAATACCAGACAGTCTATGCCCGGGAACGGGGCTCGGCAGCGGCGCCGACGGCAGGCCTTCATTTTACAGATGAACTGCTGCAGAAAATCCGCGACAAAGGGGTAGAAGAAGTCTTTGTTACCCTCCATGTCGGCCTGGGTACATTCCGTCCTGTGGAAGAAGAAAATATCGAAGACCATCAGATGCACAGCGAATTTTACAGCATTACCCCCGAAGCGGCCGATGCCATCAACCGGGCAAAAGCCGAAGGACGGCGCATCATTGCCGTAGGGACGACGAGTATCCGCACCCTGGAAAGTGCCGGTACGACGGGGAAGCTCAAGGCCGGGTCGGGCTGGACGAATATTTTCATCTATCCCGGCTTCACCTTCCATATCGTCGATGCCCTGGTCACCAATTTCCATCTTCCCGAATCGACGCTGCTCATGCTCATCAGTGCCCTTTCGACGCGGGAACAGATTCTCCATGCCTATGAAATCGCCGTGAAAGAGAAATACCGTTTCTTCAGTTTTGGCGATGCCATGTTTATTCACTAGAGGAGGAACCTTATGGTCATTACCTACGAACTGCAGGCTGAATGTGACGGCGCCCGGGCAGGTCTCCTGCGGACTCCCCATGGCACGTTCCAGACGCCTATGTTCATGCCCGTCGGCACGCAGGCCACGGTCAAGACGCTGACGCCGGAAGAACTTTACGATATGGGAGCCCAGGTCATCCTGAGCAACACCTATCATTTATTCCTGCGTCCCGGCGAAGATCTCATAAAAGAAGCCGGCGGCCTGCACAAATTCATGAACTGGAAACAGGCCATCCTCACGGACAGCGGCGGCTTCCAGGTGTTCAGCCTGGGGCAGATGCGGAAGATAAAAGAAGAAGGCGTAACCTTCCGCAGCCACCTCGACGGCTCGAAGAAATTCCTGTCGCCGGAAGTGTCCATGGATATCCAGATGGCCCTCAATTCCGATATCGCCATGGCCTTTGACGAATGCATCCCCTATCCTTCGGACTATGATTACACGAAGCTTTCGACAGAACGGACGAGCCGCTGGGCCCAGCGCTGTCTCGACCATCATCACAGCGATACCCAGGGATTGTTCGGCATCGTCCAGGGCGGCATGTATGAAGACCTGCGCCGCAGGAGCTGTGAAGACCTGGTGGACATGGATTTTGATGGATATGGCATCGGCGGCTTGAGTGTTGGCGAGAGTAAGGATATAATGTATGAAGTGCTGGGTTATACGACGAAGCACCTGCCCCGGGAAAAAGCCCGCTATCTCATGGGAGTCGGCACGCCGGATTGTCTCGTCGAAGGGGTGGCCCGCGGCGTCGATATGTTCGACTGCGTATTTCCTACCCGCGTCGCCCGCAACGGCATGGCCATGACCCATACGGGACGCCTGACCGTGCGCAACGCCCGCTATGCCCACGATTTCCATCCCATTGAAGAGGGCTGCCAGTGCTACACGTGCCGTAATTATACGCGCGCCTATATCCGCCATCTCTTCAAGGCGGAAGAACTCCTGGCCTATCGTCTGGTAAGCATTCACAACCTGTATTTTCTCCTTGACTTTATGCGCCAGATGCGTCAGTCTATATTGGATGGCACGTTCCGCACATTCCGCGAAAATTTCTGGAAACGGTATCAAGATGGGTAATTCTACACATCATGTACATATATTATATTTATTCACTAGGAGGTAAAAACTGTGGATTCTATTGCTAATTTTTTTAATGGCCTGACTAACTATGACAATCTGGGTTTTTTAGGTGACCTCGGTCAGATGTGGCCGCTGCTCTTTATGGTCATCTTATTCTACTTTATCTTGTATCGTCCGCAGAAGCGTCAGCAGAAACGGCGTCAGGAAATGTTTTCCAATCTGAAGAAAAACACCAAAATTGTTACCGTTGGCGGCCTCTATGGCGTAATTACGGATATCAAAGACGACTATGTCCGCATCCGCATTGCCGATAAAGTGGAAATCAAGCTGAAGAAAGAATCCATCAGCGCGATTGCCGGCGACGAAGAAGACTAAGGGGAGGGACTTCTCTTGCGGACCCGCAATATGATTAAGTTTTTCGCTGCCGTCATCATTATCCTGGCAGCATTTGTCACCTTTATCTATCCTCTGGCCAATTCCATCAAGCAGGGGCTGGATTTGCAGGGTGGCACCCATATCGTACTGGAAGCCGTCGATACACCGGAAGCACCGGTTACAGATGACTCACTGAACCGGGCTGTTTCCATTGTCGAACGGCGTATCAATGAAATGGGTCTGACCGAACCGATTGTCCAGAAAGAAGGGGCACGGCGTATCATCGTCGAACTGCCTGGGGAAAAGAACCCGGAAAAGGCGATTGAAACCATTGGCAAGACGGCTGTCCTGGAATTTAAAGACGAATCGGGCACGACGCGCATGACCGGGAATGATCTGAAGACCGCCAAAGAACAGATCGACCAGGGCAAGAAGAACGTCGTAGCCATTGAATTTACCGACGAAGGGGCCAAGAAATTTGCTGACCTCACGGCATCCAACGTAGGCCGCAAAATCGGCATTTACCTCGATGGGGCACCTCTTACGGAACCGGTCGTCAATGAACCGATTACAGGTGGCAAGGCAGTCATCACCGGCAGCAAGACGCTGGAAGATGCCAAGAACCTGGCCATCCTGCTCCGTTCCGGTGCACTGCCAGTCAAGCTCCAGGTCATGGAAGTCCGTACCATCGGGCCGAGCCTGGGCCAGGACTCCAAAGTGAAATCGGAAAAAGCCTTTGCCATCGGCATCGTGCTCATCATGATTTTCCTGATCATCATCTACCGGATGTCCGGTGTAGTAGCCAATATCGCTTTACTGGTCTACGTCCTCATCCTGTTGTCCATCCTGAAATATCTCGATGCTACTCTGACCCTGCCGGGCATCGCCGGGGTCATCCTGTCCATGGGCTTTGCCGTCGATGCAAATATCCTTATTTTTGAACGATTTAAGGAAGAAGTGCTCATCGGCAAGAGTCTCAGGACCTCCATGGAGGCCGGCTTTAAACGGGCGTTCAACACGATTCTCGATGCCAACGTATCGGTCATGATTGCGGCTATCGTCCTCATCGTCATGGGCAGCGGCACCGTAAAAGGCTTTGCTGTCAACCTGGCACTGGGGATTATCGTCAGCATGTTTACGGCCATCATCGTCAGCCGTTCGCTCCTGACGTGGTTCATCAATACGGGGCTCATTACCAATCCCTGGTTCTACGGGCTGAACCGCAAGGTACCGGAACATATGAAGAATAAGGGGGGACACAAATGAGATTCAACATTGTAGCTCATAAAAAATGGTGGTTCACCCTGTCGTCCGTGCTGGTCATTTTCAGTGTCATTTCCATTTTCATCAATGGATTCAACTTTGGGATTGACTATACAGGTGGCACGATTCTGGACATGCAGTTCAATCAGCCCGTCACCGTCGCCCAGGTGCGTGACGTCGTGGACCAGTCCAATATGGATCTGGAAAACAGCGTCATCCAGCTTTCCGGCGTCAGCGACCAGGATTCGTCCCAGGATGTCATGATCCGCATGCGCAACCTGTCGTCTGATGAAAGCAAGGCGATTGCCGACCAGCTCAGCAGCAAACTGGGCGGGGCAGAAGTGAAGCGGACCGAATCCGTCGGGGCTGTCATCGGCTCGGAAGTCACGAAGAATGCGATTATGAGCCTGGCTGTAGCATTTATCGCTCTGGCAGCGTATATTACCCTGCGGTTCGAATACAAAATCGCTATTTCCGCGCTGGTTTCCATTCTCCATGACTTGATCATGGTACTGGGCTTTTTCTCCTTCTTCCATCTGGAAATCGATGCGACCTTCCTGGCCGCTATCCTGACCGTCGTCGGCTATTCCATGAACGAAGCGGTCGTCATCTTCGACCGTGTCCGTGAAAATACGCGGACTCACCGCCGTACCGACACGTATGAAAAGCTGGCCTATGATAGCATAGCCCAGAGTATCCACCGCAGTATCTACACTCTGACGACGGTACTCTTTGCCTGCGGTGCTCTCCATTTCTTCGGCGGGGAATCGACAAAGAATTTCTCCCTCGTCATGCTCATCGGCTTCATCAGTGGGGCCTACAGCTCTATCTGCGTCGATACATCGCTGTGGGTTGTCTGGAAGAACCACACGAGCAACCGCCGCGGCCCGAAGGCTGTCAGCCATGATGAAGCGGAAGAAGAACCGGCGTAAGAGCGTAGTTAGGAAAAACATAGTTTGTAGTTTGTAGAAATATAGTTTGCAGAAATGCATAAAAAAAAACGGCTTGTCTAGAGACAAGCTGTTTTTTTTACATCAAACATCAAACATCAAATTGCCAGCCGCCAGCCACTAACCACTAACCACCAGCCTCACGCTTTCTCTTTCCATGCTCTGGGAACAGGAACGAGGAAGGTGAAGATGCAGCCGATGGCGGCACAAATCCAGAGTATCTGCAGTGCTGTCTGGACGCCCCAGAGGTCGGCTCCCCAGCCTACGACGGGGGAGAGCAGGCCGCCTACAGTCGTGCTCAGGCCCAGTGTGACGCCGGAAGCAAAGCCAACGTTTTTGCCCAGGTAGGTCTGGCCCAGGACGACGATGGGACTGTACGGAGCAAAGAGGGAAAAGGCGACGGGCAGCAGGAGCAGCGTAGCCAGCCAGAGCTGGGAGCTGTTGACCAGGAGGAACATGGCCGGGACCATGATGAGGAAAGAACCGCGCATGACCCGGATGAAACCGAAGCGGTCGGCCATGATACCGCCGAGGAAGGTAATGACGACGCCCATGGAAAACAGGATGGACAGGGCCATGCTTCCCGTAGAAGGCGTGGCCCCCAGTACGGTAATCCAGTAGATGGGGATGAAGGTGTTGCAGAGCGTAAATCCGATGGAACGGGCGAATATGACGACAGTCAGTTTGCTGAAGGCTTTCCAGTCGTTTTCATGGGAAGCTCCCGGATGGGCTTTGGCTTCAGCTTTATCGGCGGCAGCGGCCATGGTGAGCACCGTGGGCATAGCGTGATAGAGGACGGCGGCGATGATCAGATTGACTATGCCATAGAGGACCAGACCGTGGATGTCAAAGGTATAGGCACTGAAGCCGGCTACCATGGGGCCGATGGCAAAACCGGCATTGCCGCCGACGGAAAAGCTGCCCAGAGCCTGTCCTTTGAGCGGGCCGGCGATGCGGTTGACCATGCGGGCTGCTTCGGGATGGAACAGGCTGCCACCGAGGCCGCTCATCATGGAACAGAACAAGATGACCCAGTAATTGGTCGTAAAGGCCAGTGCCGTCAGGGACATGCCGCAAAGGACCGATCCGAGAGGGACCAGCCAGGGCTTGGAAATCCGGTCGGAGTAGTATCCGATGAGTGGCTGTGTTACCGACGACAGGAGAATGTTGGCAAAAATAATGCCGGCAGCCTGCTGGTAATTGAGCTGGCAGGCTGTGATGAAATAGGGAAGCAGGGCCGGGATGCCGCCCTGGGCCCAGTCTACCGAGAAATGCCCCATAGTAAACAGATAGACATGGGGATCGAGCTTTTTCATGAAAATCCCTTCTTTATGATAATATTTATATATATGTCAATAACTATCATTGTACCATACAGGGCGCATAATGGATAGAAAAATTTCTTGACAAGATGTCTTTGTGTGATATACTAAGGAAGTCGCTAGGACATGGGCCTATAGCTCAGCTGGTTAGAGCGCACGCCTGATAAGCGTGAGGTCGGTGGTTCAAGTCCACCTAGGCCCACCACAAAGAACACCGTACGAGATTCGCTCCGTATGGTGTTTTTTTCTGCTCTTTTTCCTGTTTTTTTGGTATGGAACTTTTCCTGTTTTGTGTTATAATTAAAAATCACAGGATTTACATTTTTACTGGTGCGTTTAAAGGAGGGCATGTCATGTCTATTGCAGCCTGTATTGAACACACGAATTTAAAACCCGAAGCGACTCCTGAAGATATCCGCAAGCTTTGCCAGGAAGCCCGCACGTACGGATTTGCCGCCGTCTGTGTCAATTCGTCTTACGTAGAACTGGCAAAACAGGAACTGGCCGGGACATCCTGCCTGGTGACATCGGTCGTCGGCTTTCCTCTGGGGGCCATGGCCAGCAAGGCAAAGGCTATGGAAACAGCCGAAGCCGTTTCAAGCGGGGCCGATGAAATCGATATGGTCCTGGCTATCGGTCGGGCCAAAGCCGCCGACTGGGAATATGTTTATCAGGATATCCGCCTCGTCGTGCTGAGCGCAGCCAGCCGTCCTGTCAAGGTGATCCTGGAAACAGGGCTCCTCACAGATGAAGAAAAGGTAAAGGCCTGCCAGGTGGCGGTCGAAGCCGGTGCAGCCTATGTCAAGACTTCGACGGGCTTCGGCCATGGCGGTGCGACCGTCCACGATGTGGCCCTCATGAAACAGGCCGTAGACGGCAATGCCAAAATAAAGGCGTCGGGCGGCATCCACGATTATGCTTCGGCACGGCAGCTCGTAGAAGCCGGTGCCGACCGCCTCGGTGCCAGTGCCGGCATTGCCATCGTACAGGGAGAACTCTATGACGGAAAGTGAAATCCGGCTGGCACAACTGGCCCAGTCCATCGGAAGGGCGCGCCGTATTGCTGCCGGGGAGGATTCCAGAGAGGAAACGGAAAATTACTCGTCCCTGGTGCCTGATTTCGGCCAGCCGGCGATGGAATCCGGTGCCGGCAGGACCGGCGATTTCCTGAAAAGTCAGACCATCAGCCACAAGGGAGACTGCCTGGTCAGCCTCCTGGCCAGCGGCAGCAGCGGCAATGCTGCTTTTATCCGCTGTGGCCGGACCTGTGTGCTCATCGATGCCGGCATCAGCTGCCGGCGCATCGAAAAGGGACTGCGCCGGTTTGGCTATGCCTTATCTGACCTCGATGCCGTCCTCATTACTCATGAACACACAGACCATGTGAGCGGTCTGCCTGTCCTGCTGAAACGGACCCATATGCCCGTCTATACGACACAGGAGACATGGCAGGCCATAGGTAATAAAATTCTCCCTTTTATGGACCGCTTTGTCCGCCTGCCGCGCCGCCTGTCTCTCGGCGAGATGCAGATTGTTCCCTTTGCGACCAGCCATGATGCGGCCCGGTCTGTGGGCTATTCCCTGTATCACGGTGACTGCAAGATTACCCTGGCGACGGACCTGGGTTGTATTACACCCGATGTCATGACGGCCGCTTCCTGGTCGGATATCCTCATTCTCGAGTCCAATCACGATGAGACGATGCTGCGCAACGGCCCCTATCCCTATGCCTTGCAGCAACGCATACTGGGTAATCTGGGTCATCTGTCCAACAAGACGGCAGCGGGATTTCTCAGCTCCCTGCCGCGGCGGGGCATGATCAAAGTCCTTCTGGCCCATCGCAGTGAACATAATAATACGCCGGCGCTTACGGTGCAGACTATGCGCGACGTCCTTACCAGCCATGGACTGGTCATCGGGCAGGATATTTTATTGCGCCTCGCCTCAGCGACGGGATCCGTGCGCTTTTTGAACGGAGGTACTTTATAATGACACGAAAAAAATGGCTGACAGCGCTGGTAGCTGTTCTCCTGATTGGCGCCGGTATTGCCGGTGGCTTCAAAATCCATGAAACCTTTTTTGGCGGCCAGACCTATTCGGGCAATCTGAACCAGCTGCAGGAACCGGCGAAGAGTGAAGCTATATCCGACGCCCGCAATACGGCTGTCGTACAGGCCGCCAAAAAGGTGGGCCCCGCTGTCGTCGGGATTACGACTAAAGTATATAACCGGGATATTTTCAACCGTAAAGTCCTCGTCGGCGAAGGCGTCGGGTCCGGCATCATCTTCGATAAATCGGGATATATTGCGACGAACAACCACGTCGTCGGGACGGCGAAAACGGTCATCGTTTCTCTGGCCGATGGACAAAGTACAGAAGGTACTGTCGTCGGCCGCGATGAAAAGACGGATTTGGCCGTCGTCAAAATCAATGTAGAAAACCTGCCCGTTGCCGAATTTGGTGACAGTGATTCTTTGCAGGTCGGTGAAACGGCCATCGCCATCGGCAATCCCCTGGGGCTGGAATTCCAGGGAACCGTAACGGCCGGCGTCATCAGTTCTCTCAACCGGACCATCGGTGTGGAAGGGGAAGGGATGAAACTGATCCAGACTGATGCGGCTATCAATCCCGGCAACTCCGGCGGCGCTCTCGTCGATGCCGACGGCAAGGTCATCGGTATCAACAGTGCCAAGATTTCCAAGGAAGGCGTAGAAGGCCTGGGATTTGCCATTCCTATCAATACGGCCCGGCCCATCCTGGAATCGCTCATCAAGAACGGTAAAGTTTCCCGCCCCTATCTCGGCTTCTACGGTCTCGATAAGAAGATGGCTGCCCGCTTTGGCATGAAGCTCGATGTGAGCGGCGTCTACGTGTACAAGGTCATTGCCGGCGGTCCCCTCGACCAGGCAGGCCTGCGTCATGGCGATGTCATTACCCAGGTCGGCGATACGACGATTGAAGCTTTTACGGATCTGCAGGATGCCCTCTCCAAGGCCAGACCCGGCGATACCGTAACGGTCACCTTCAACCGCAATGGCTCAAGCCAGAGCGCCAATGTCGTCCTTCAGGAAGCACCAGCCGATGAAGAGGATAACCAATGAAATACCACATCATAGCGACGGGTAAAATCAAAGAGGCCTATCTCACGGCGGGCATTCAGGAATTTCTGAAACGCCTGCGTCCGTACGGACAGGTGGAACTGACGGTCCTTCCGGAAGAAAAAATGCCCGACCACCCTTCACCGGCCCAGAAAGAGCAGGTACTGGAAAAGGAAGGGGAGAAGATGCTTTCTCATGTGCATCCCGGTTCCCATTTGTTCGTTCTCGATGTAGCTGGGAAACTCATTTCCTCGGAAGAATTATCACAGCGATTCTCCGACCTGGCCCTCTACGGTACGAGTGAACTGACCTTCATCATCGGCGGCCCCTTCGGCCTTTCTGAGTCCCTGCGCCGCCGTGCTGATGAACGCATATCCTTCGGGCGCATTACCCTGACCCATCAGATGATCCGCCTCATTCTGGTGGAACAGATATACCGGGCTATCAAAATCGCCCGCCATGAACCGTACCACTTATAAACGGAAATGGCCCTGTGGACGGGATGTCCGCCATAGAGCCGTTGAAATAAGCAGAACCCCCGGATGCCTTGCTGTATATGGAACAAGGTGTCTGGGGGTTTTATCGCAATTTTACCAAAGTATTCTTCTATATCGGGCAGGAAATTGGAGTTATGTGTCAAATTATATATAATAGGAAATAAAATCATAACCAGCAGGCATCCACGGGAAAAAGCCTGCTTATAAAGGAGTGATTTATATGGCACAGCATATAGCATCAGAAATCATGGAAAAAGCCTTTGTGACAGCCGGTCCGGATACGTCGGTCTTTGAACTGGTCAATTTGTTTGTGAAGAATAAGGTGACGGCCATTCCCATCATCAATGATGACCAGGAACTGGTCGGTATCGTCACCGATGCCGATCTGCTGTACAAAAAGGTAAAACCCCATGTACCGCACTATGTCAATCTCCTCGGCGCCAGCATCTACTACAGCGGCATCAGCGCATATAACCGGGGATTCAAGAAACTTATGGCCGGGACGGCAAAAGAACTCATGACCAAAGACGTGATCATCGCCGCACCCGATGCGCCGGTCGAACAGATTGCCGGCGTCATGGTGGCAGAACATCTGAAAGTCATCCCTATTGTAGACAATAAACATGTGGTGGGCATCGTTACCCGCGGCAACATCCTGGATGAATTGTATCAGGAATATGGGGAATCGTAGAGGAGGCGTGCTATATGGATGAAGCAGAACTGAACAAACAGCCTGGCAGGGAAGAAGAGGAAAAAAAGAAGGCGCCAGTCGTACCGGTCCGCGATGTCATGTACAAGATGTTTGTCTCTGTCACGCCGGATACGCCAGTGCGCAAATTATTCCGCCTTTTCGTCAAACACCGCCTGCTGGCTGTACCTGTCGTCGATGATGAAGAACATCTCATCGGCATCATTACCAGTGCGGACCTCATGTACCGCAGTTCCAAGCCCCACATTCCCCGGGCGCTGCCCATTATCGGGTCCAAAATCATGACCAGCCGCATCAATAAATATGCCAAGGAATTCCGGACCCTCATGGATGAACCCTGTGAAAAACTGATGACCCGCGACGTAGTCATCACGACGCCTGATACGGACATAGAACAGGTAGCGGCGGCTATGGTCATCGAACATCTGAAAGTTATTCCCGTCGTCGTCAACAAACGGGTCGTCGGCATGATTACCCGGGCCAATGTATTGAAGCAATTATATAAAGAATATAATGATTGACAAGACATAGAAAAAGCGGCTGGTGCATTACGTAATCACACGTAATGCACCAGCCGCTTTTGTCATTTAACCTCAAACCTCAAACATCAGGCTTCTTTCTGCTGTCTGTACGGAGTGAAGGTGAATTGCTGTCCATCGTAGTTGATGGAGACCGTATCGCCTTCGCGGACGACGCCGCTGATGATATCGCGGCTGAGGGCCGTTTCTACGGTGTGGACGATGAGGCGGCGCAGCGGACGGGCACCGAACTGCGGGTCATAGCCCTGGTCGGCCAGTGCCTGCAACGCTTCGTCTGTCCAGGTGAGGTGGATCTTGACCTGTTTTTCCAGACGTTCGCTCAGACGTTTGAGCAGGATGGTTGCGATGTTGCGGACCTGATCTTTGCCCAGTGCCTTGAAGACGATGATGTCATCGACACGGTTAAGGAATTCCGGACGGAAGTACTTCTTGAGCAGTTCCCGTACGGCTTTTTCTGCCTGGGCGAAATCTTTCGTTTCCAGGATTTCATGGGAACCGAGGTTACTGGTCATGATGATGATCGTATTCTTGAAGTTGACGACCCGGCCTTTGCCATCGGTCAGGCGGCCATCATCGAGAATCTGCAGCAGGACGTTGAAGATATCGGGATGAGCCTTTTCGATTTCATCGAGGAGGATGACGCTGTAGGGGTGACGGCGTACGGCTTCGGTGAGCTGACCGCCTTCATCATAGCCGACATATCCCGGAGGCGCACCAATCAGACGGGATACGGTGTGCTTTTCCATGTATTCCGACATATCGATACGGATGATATTGCGTTCGTCGTCAAAGAGGGCTTCTGCCAGTGTCTTTGCCAGTTCGGTCTTGCCGACACCGGTAGGTCCGAGGAAGATGAACGAGCCGATAGGACGATTGGGGTCCTTGATACCGGCACGGGCACGGATGATGGCATCGCTGACGACGCGGACGGCTTCATCCTGGCCGACGACACGCTGATGGAGGGTATCGTCGAGGTGGAGCAGTTTTTCCCGTTCGCCGGTCATCATCTTGGAAACGGGGATGCCTGTCCAGCGGCTGACGACGCCGGCAATATCTTCTTCGCCGACTTCTTCTTTCAGGAGCTGGGAATCTTTATGGGCATCCATGAACTTTTCCTGTTCTTCCATCTGTTTCTGCAGTTCCGGCAGTTTACCGTATTTCAATTCCGAAGCCTTGCCCAGATCGTATTCCCGTTCGGCCTTTTCCATTTCATTCTTGGTAGCATCGATTTCTTTCTTCAATGCCTGAGTCCGGGTAATAGCGGTCTTTTCTTTTTCCCACTGTTCTTTCAGGGCGTCTTCTTTTTCTTTCAATTCATTCTTCTGGGCCGTGATTTTTTCCAGACGTTCTTTCGAGGCGTCATCGGTTTCCTTGCTCAGGGACTGTTCTTCGATTTCCAGCTGCATGATCTTATGTGTCAGGTCATCGATCGGTGCAGGCATGGATTCGATTTCCGTACGCAGTTTGGCGGCGGCTTCATCGACCAGGTCGATGGCCTTATCGGGCAGGAACCGGTCGGAAATATAGCGGTCGGAGAGGACGGCTGCCGCGACCAGGGCTTTATCACGGATGCGGACGCCATGATGGGCTTCGTAGCGGGATTTCAGGCCACGGAGAATGGTAATCGTGTCTTCTACAGACGGCGGATCGACCATGACCGGCTGGAAACGTCGTTCCAGAGCGGCATCTTTTTCGATGTATTTCTGATATTCATTCAGTGTCGTTGCCCCGATGCAGCGCAGATCGCCGCGGGCGAGCATCGGTTTGAGGATGTTGCTGGCATCCATGGAGCCTTCGGAGGCACCGGCGCCGACGACCGTATGGATTTCATCGATGAACAACAGAATCTGACCATCCGATTTCGCGATTTCATTGAGAACGGATTTCAGTCTTTCTTCAAATTCACCACGGTATTTCGCACCGGCAATGAGCGAGCCCATATCGAGAGAATAGAGAGTTTTGTTCTTCAGCGATTCCGGCACGTCGCCGGAGACGATACGGCGGGCCAGCCCTTCGACGATAGCCGTCTTGCCGACGCCCGGTTCACCGATCAGCACCGGGTTGTTTTTTCTCCGGCGGGAGAGGATTTCCACGGTACGGCGGATTTCATCATCACGGCCGATGACCGGATCGAGTTTGCCTTTGCGGGCAGCGGCTGTCAGGTCGCGGCCATATTTTTCCAGTGCCTTGTAATTGCTTTCCGGGTTATCGCTGTTGACATTCTGTTTGCGGTTGGTGCGGATGATGGACATAATCTTGTCCTTGGCCAGACCGAATTCACGGCACAATGTCTGTACGTCGCTGTCGCTTTCTTCGACGATGCCCAGCAGCAGGTGTTCTGTGCTGATGTATTCATCGTGCATCGATTCGGCATACTGCTGTGCCTTGCCGATGACACGGGCCATTTCTACGGCCATGGTCAGTTGGCTCTGTCCCTGGACGGACGGAATCTTTTTCAGAAGCTGTTCCAGACGGGCCTGGAGCATAGGCACATCGGTGCCGCATTCCTTAAAAATCGTAGCCAGCAGGCCTTCCGGTTCCTTTACCAGTCCCATGAGCACGTGGACGGACGTGATTTCCTGATTGTAATGCAGAGCGGCTATCTGCTGTGCTGTCTGGAACGCTTCGATGACCTTCTGCGTATATTTTTCATTTCCCATACTAAGACCTCCTTACGTAGGGCGTAAGTTGCATGTAAAAGTAGTGAACAACTAAGTTCAATTATCATTATATCCATAAAAGTCAAAAAGTCAATAAGACAAAAAGAAAAAATTGAACTTTTTTTTGCGTCCTGCCAGCCGCCAACGCCCGGTACATTGACAAGGAACGCCATTGTCCGTACAATCAGAAACAGAATAAGAAAGAGGAGCGATACGATGGAACAGACGTTGTGGCAATGGGAAAAACGGGCTTTTCGGGGTGATGTACAGGCCCAGCGTGAAGTGGGCGACCAGTATTTCTTTGCCGCCTATGAGGAAGAAAAAGAAGAATTGCTGCAGCGGTCTCTGTACTGGTACGGAATGGGTGCCCGGGCGGGCGATGCCGGCTGCCAGTACGATCTGGCCTATCAGTATGAACATGGACTGGGAACGGAGCCGGATATCCGTAAGGCGGCGTATTGGTATGCCCGGGCGGCAGTCCAGGAGCTGCCAGAAGCGGAAAATAATCTGGGCCATCTCTACGAAACGGGGTGCGGCGTCGTGCAGAATTATGAGCTGGCCGTATACTGGTATGGACGGTCTGCCCGCCATGGAGATGCCGATGGACAGTGTAACCTGGCTATCATGTACCAGTTCGGCTATGCCGGGGAAGCAGACTATAAAAAGGCCGCCATGTGGTATACACAGGCGGCAGAGCAGGATAATGCCATTGCCCAGAATAATCTGGGATATTTGTATGAAACGGGCAGAGGCGTAGATCAGGATTATACAGAAGCGGCCTATTGGTACCGGCTGGCTGCTGAAGCTGGGGACGGGCCGGCAGCCAATAATCTGGGCCAGCTCTATGAACAGGGCCTGGGCGTCGAAGAAGACCCGGAAAAGGCTGCCGTGTGGTTTGCCCGCTCGGCTCGGACGGGATACACCGAAGGCATCCGCAACTATATAAGAGTGCTGGAGGCGGGACAGGGGCTTTGTCAGGACAAAAAAGCTGCCGCGTACTGGCGCAGGCAGCTTGAGGAAGACACTAATGGAAAAGGTTGATGAAAATGGTAATGACCGAGGCATTGACCGGGTCGATGATGAGGGAGCCTATGAGGGGGATGACGAAGAATGCTGTCGGTGCCGGACCGAATAATTCCGTCATGGCCGTCATATTGGCGATGGCGTTCGGCGTGGCCCCCAGACCAAAGCCGCAGACACCGGATGTCATGACGGCCGCTTCATAATCCCGGCCCATAGCACGGAACACGACGAAATAGGCAAAGAGGGCCATGATGACGGCCTGGCTCAGGAGCATGACGACCATGGGGACGGCCAGATCGCTGAGCTGCCATAATTTGAGACTCATGAGTACGCAGGTCAGGAAGACTGTGAGCCCCAGATTGCCCAGAACTTCACTTTCTCTCTGATACACTTTATATACATGAGTGAAATCGGCAATATTGCGGATGACGGCAGCCACCACCATGGAGCCGATGTAAGCCGGGAAAATCAGGCCCAGACTGTTCAGTAAACCGCTGACCAGTGTTCCCAGCCCCATGGCGAGAAACAAATGGGCCATGGCGTTCATGAAATGATGGTTGTTGATGGACTGGCCGATGATGTGTTCCTGCTTGATGACTTCTGCCGCCTTTTCTTTGCTGCTGGCGATGGAAGCCAGCTTATCTACTTCTTCCTGGCTGACCGACGGGTCGAGACGTTCCGTATCGGCCTGACTGTGGAGATGATGCTTTTTTACCAGTTGTTCCCCTACAGGGCCGCCGATGAGGCCGCCGGCTACGAGGCCGAATGTCGCGGCGGCGACGGCAATGGTAGCGCCGCTGTCAAGGCCCATTTCTTCCAGGAGAGGACCAAAGGCGGCGGCTGTAGCATGGCCGCCAACCATGGGAATAGAACCGGTCGCCAGCCCCATGTAAGGACTGAGTCCGAACAGGGAAGACAGGCTGATGCCCAGGATGTTCTGGATGACAATGAGTACCGTCGTGATGACAGCCATTTTAAACACCATGATGCCGCCACGGCGGATCAGACTCAGACTGGCCGTATAGCCGACGCTGGTAAAAAAAAGCATCATACAGACATTCTGCATGACCGCGTCCTGTTCATAGGTCCAGATGCCCTGCGTATACAGCAGGCAGTTCAGGGCAGCAAACAGGATGCCGCCGATGACCGGGGCGGGGATGCAGTATGTCCTTAGAGCGGAAATTTTCATACGCAGAAAAACACCGGCATAATACACCACCATGGCCGCAGCCAGTGTCTGATAAATATTGAGTTGTATAGACAACGAAACATTCCTCCTTTGCGCAACGTGAAATCGATTTGCTGGTATAGAAAAAACAAGTTTAATCATATCAGAAAATGTCCACATTGACAACATGGCTTCCGGGAGGAATGTACGGGTCAGACAATTTGTGGTGGCTGGTAGTAATCCTGCCTCGACAGGCGGGCCTGGGTGCTGAAAAAGCAGTAGTATTGCATATCCGTACAGCGCAGATCCAGTGCCAGCTGCTCCCGGCCCAGGGCGGAGAGAGAACCGGCGGCGGTGATGCGGGTGATGACTGGCAGCCGGTTTTTTATTTCTTTTATATAGGGCGATGCATTCCGGGATAGGGCCAGCAGCCGGGCATACTGGGGACCCTGCTCATACGACTGGTCCATGAGGTGACGGCTGGGTGAAAGGAGCGTATAAGCTCCCATGCGGCACAGGCGGCTGTAGGCGTAGCGACGGGTCTTGATGGCAGCCAGTGCCTCTTCGTACGTGACCGATTCCTGCATACAGCGATGCCAGCGGTTTTCCAGTCCCTCGTTGAAGGCCGGGAGATTCCGGAGCTCATCTGGTGTCAGCAGCCGGTTCTGGAGGAGGATGAAATCGCCATAGCGGTCATAATCGGCATATGCTCCCCGTGAAAGGAGGGCGTCTATATCTTCCACGGCCTCAGGCGTCAGATAGCGCCGGAGATGCCGCAAGCTGCCACTCTGCAGTAGTTCCCGGCGCAGGGCCGAGGCGCTGGCAAAAGGCTGCAGCAGCGACGGGTCGTCATGACTGCCCTGACGCAGGACCGGCCAGAACTGCAGGGAAAGGTCCTGCTGCACGATGGCTTTTACATAGGCGGCTGCCAGCAGGGCATTGGGTTCTTCCAGCAGGGATGCCGTTTCTTCCGGAATCCGGGAAGCCATGGCCATCGTCTGCATCCGACCGGCCGTTTCCCTGCCCGTGCAGGGCCGGACTTCCTTTGCGGCCCGGGCCAGAGCATAGAAATCGGCAGCCGTACCCCGCTCGACACCGCAGGCCAGATGAGTGCAGCCCAGCCGGGCAGCCAGTGCCACGCCGCCCTGGGCGAATCCATCGGCACTGGACAGACTGTAGACAGCGGGCAGCTCAAAGACCATATCGGCACCACCCTGGACAGCCCAGGCGGCACGGTGCCATTTATCGAATAATGCCGGTTCGCCCCGCTGTACAAAGGAACCGCTCATGATGACCATGATCAGTGACGGGGAACCGGCCTGCTGGCGCACCTGGGACAGCAGCCAGGCGTGGCCTGTATGAAAAGGATTAAATTCTGCAATGACGGCAATACGTTTCATGGAATGCTCCTCGGATATATACGTCCTATATATTATGCTATTTCTTCTTTGACACTTTAATCATAACGTATCCATGGGAAAAAGAAAAGGAATCAGGCGATTTGCCGGGAGATTGACAAATTAACCTTTTTCTCTTATGGAGAATATGCTATAATGAAATCAGTCTGTGAGAAAGTATAATAGGTGATAGCATGAAACGAATGAGAAAGTTCCTGATGACGATCCTTGCGGCTTCGACGATACTCATGACTGGCTGCGGAAATACGTCGGTTCTGGAAGAATATAGCTTTGGCTATACACAGTTGAAGAGCGGTAATTCCGAAGTGTACCTCATGTCTCCTATGGAAATGGGGAAATCCCAGAATAATGATGGAACCGTATTGTATGGCGCCAACGACTCCCATTGGTGGATGGCTGCCGAATCGCGTCCGGCCAGTGAAATCACTGTACAGCAGTGGGCCGAAAAGCCTATTTCCTTACTGGAACAGACTCATTATTCAGATCTGCAAACGAAGGTCTCAGAAACGACTGTCCTCGACAGGCCGGCGACAGAAGTCCGCTGTACGTTCAACCTGAATGTACAGGGTCATGCCGTTCAGATGGTCGGCCAGAGTCTCTTCTTTGAAGATAATGGTCAGATATGGGATATTACCTACTTGTACAATCCGGCCGATCCCGTAGGCAAGGAAGTCATAGACCATGTATTTGGCCAGATAAAATAATTTAGTAAACATGAAAGAGGGTAAATTGCATGATCGTATTGGTTGTAAACTGCGGCAGCTCGTCCTTGAAATACCAGTTGGTAAACATGGACAATGAAGAAGTCATGGCAAAAGGGTTGGTAGAAAAAATCGGTCTTCCCGATTCCCAGCTGACTCACAAATGGAATGGCCAGAAGAAAGAAATCCAGCAGTCGATTCCGGATCATAAAGTCGCTGTAAAACTCGTTCTCGATATTCTGACCGATGCCGAATGCGGCGTTATCAAATCCATGGATGCCATTGATGCTGTAGGCCATCGTGTTGTTCATGGCGGCGAAGCCTTTGCCAGCTCCACGGTAATTGACGACGAAGTCATGAAAGCCCTGGAAAAATGCTCGGCCTATGCACCCCTTCACAACCCGCCGAACATCATCGGCATCAACGCCTGCAAAGCTATCATGCCGGGCGTACCGCAGGTCGCTGTCTTCGATACAGCATTCCATCAGACCATGCCGCCGGAAGCCTTTATGTATGGCCTTCCGTACGAACTCTATAAAGAAAACGGTATCCGCCGTTATGGCTTCCATGGCACAAGCCACCGCTATGTAGCCGGCCAGATTGCCAAAGTCATGGGCGTTCCCGTTGAAAAACTCCGCATCATCAACTGCCATCTCGGCAACGGGTCTTCCCTGGCTGCCATCAAATATGGCAAATGCGTAGATACGACTATGGGCTTCACACCGCTTGCTGGCTGCCTCATGGGTACGCGCTGCGGCGATATCGACCCGGCCATCGTAACGACTGTTATGGAACAGAAAGGCCTGTCCACGAAAGAAATGGATACACTCATGAACAAGAAATCGGGTGTACTCGGCATTTCCGGCGTTTCCAGTGACTTCCGCGATCTCGGTGAAGCTGCCAAAAAAGGCAACGAACGGGCGAAACTCGCTCTCGATATGTTCCATTATCAGGTACGCAAACTGATTGGTGCACTGGCTGCTGCTATGGGTGGCGTCGATGTCATCACCTTTACGGCCGGCGTTGGCGAAAACGGTATCGAAGACCGTGCCGCTATCTGCCAGGGCCTGGAATACCTGGGCGCCAAACTTTGCCCGACCCGTAACAATGTCCGCGGCAAAGATGCAATGATCAGCACGGATGACTCGACGGTAAAACTCTATGTCATCCCGACAAATGAAGAAATCATGATTGCCCGTGATACGAAGGAACTCGTTTCCAAATAACACGGCACCTGTCATAAAAACTGGCTGAGGGGGCTGGGCATGCAGTGTAAAACAGCATTGGCTGTTTTGCGCCGCTGCCCGGCTCCTTTTTCGTTAGGGGGAAATCAGTATGGACATAGTATATTGGGATATAGATGGGACACTGGTCAATACAGGAATGGCCGGCATGCACGCCATCCATGAGGTATTTCACGAACTGCAGGGCGATGACCAGGCCGTGCCCAAAATCGCCGCTGGCGGCCGGACGGATAACTACATCTGCCAGCAGCTTCTCTATCAGGCTACAGGCGTTATGCCCACCGATGAAGAAGTAAACCAGTTCTGCCGGAACTACGAAAAAAAGCTTATGAAATGGCTGAAAAAAATGAAAGGCGAAGTCATACCGCCGGCCCGGGAACTCCTGCCCTTCCTGGCAGAGACCGAAGGATATCGTCAATGTCTGCTCACAGGAAACAGTATCTATGGAGCGAGACTGAAACTCGATTTCTTCGACCTGTCCCGGTATTTTGACTTTGACCACTCCGGATTTGCCTGTCAGTTTTACTATCGCGATGACATGGCCCGCCACGCCTACGAACTGGCAAAAAAAGCCTGGGGCGATACCATAGGCACCATGTACGTCATCGGAGATACCCCCTACGACATCCAGTGCGGCAAAGCCATCGGGGCAAAAACCATCTCCGTCGCTACCGGGCGCTATACCTACGACCAACTGGCAGAACACCACCCCTGGCGCCTCCTGCATCGCCTGCCCGGCCCGGAAGGATTCATGCAGATACTGAAAGGATAGGTAAGGATAGTTTGCAGTGGGAAGTTTGTAGTTTGCAGGAAAGGGCCAGTTTGCAACGTTGGAAGCCGTCTATGAAATAAGGAGATAGGCGGACAGAGTATCTTTGCCGTCCCCGTTAGGTGGAAGGGCCTTTTCGGCCCGCAAGGTGCTGACTGAAAGGAAGCGCAAGGCGGCTGCCGAAACGGACAGCAGAGATGGGCCCACGAAGTGGTGGAAGGGGCCTTACTCAAATCCAGAGTCATATTTATGAATCCGCTTCCACGTGCAGTGATGACGTCGGTTCATAGGAAAAGAATCGTAGTTCGTTCGTCGTTGGTCGTTTATTAAAAGTGGCGACTTGCTACGTTGGCACCTGTCCAACGTGCCGCGTTCCTCGGACTCAGATACTGGGACTCAGATTATAAAAGGCCCCTTCAGTCAGCAGAGCTGACAGCTTCCCCTCACGGGGACGCCCTGCTACACTGTGCTTTGAACTAATTGATTGTATAGATAGGCAGATGGACGGACAGAGCATTTTTGCCGTCCCTGTGAAGGGCCTTTTCGACAGCCGCCTTGCGCTTCCTTGCAGTCAGCACCTTGTGGGCCGAAAAGGGCCACCCCTTCACAGTGGTGGCTTGCTACACGGTCCTTCGAACCGACAGCAAACATAGCCGGCTTGATGCGTTAGAAGGCGTCCCCGTGAGGGGAAGCTGGCGCCGTAGGCGTCTGAAGGGGCTTTACTCAAATCCAGAGTCCTATTTATGAGTCCGCTTCCACGTGCAGTGATGACGTCGGTTTGCAAGGTTGGATTTTATTCATCATCCTATTATTTTTGCAGGAGAGATATATGCCGGGGAATTATGTTGACAAAAATATACGCTTAGCACGTACATTGAGAAAATCCATGACGCCAGAAGAACGACATCTGTGGTATGATTTTCTGCGTACTTATCCTGTGAAATTTTATCGGCAAAAATGCATAGATCGATATATCGTTGATTTCTATTGCCGGCAGGCAAGCTTAGTCATAGAAATAGACGGAAGCCAGCACTATGAAGAAAAAGGGATAGCAGATGATGCACGAAGAACAAAAATCTTACAGTCGTACCACTTATCCGTCATGAGATTTACAAATTTAGATATCCGGCACCATTTCTTGGATGTGTGTACAGCCATTGACCAATATGTGAAACAAAAAGTTCACAATGTGATATGGAGTAAATAATTGAGTTTGCCAGGATAGGATAGTTTGCAGAAAAAGTCAGTTTGCAAGGTTGGCACCTGTCCGACGTGTCACGTTCCTCGGACTCAGATACTAGAACTCAGATGATATAAAGCCCCTTCAGTCAGCGGAGCTGACAGCTTCCCTTACCGAAACCACGAAATTTCTACCTCTCTGACAGAGGACTTCGATAGGGCACTGCGTTTCGGTATAAGCGATTCACACACATTTGTGCGTCGCTATGCTCCTTCAAATGTGGTTCTCTGCTTATCGCGGGGACGCCCTGCTACACTGTGCTTTGAACTAATTAATTGTGTAGATAGGCAGATGGACGGACAGAGCATTTTTGCCGTCCCTGTGAAGGGAAGGGGGACCACGAAGTGGTGGAAGGGGCCTTACTCAAATACAGAGTTTTATCATGAGTCCGCTTCCACGTGCAGTGATGAAGTCGGTTCATAGGAAAAGAATCGTAGTTCGTTCATCGAAAGTGGCGACTTGCTACGTTGGTACCTGTCTGACGTGCCGCGTTCCTCGGACTCAGATACTGGGACTTAGATTATAAAAGAACCCCTCAGACGCCTACGGCGCCAGCTCCCGCTTCCCAGGGGAGCCATGCTACACAGCACTTCGAACCGACAGCAAACATAGCCGGTTTGATGCGTTAGAAGGCGTCCCCGTGAGGGCCCTTTTCGGCCCGCAAGGTGCTGACTGCAAGGAAGTGCAAGGCGGTTGCCGAAACGGAGAGCAGAGATGAAGCTGGCGCCGTAGGCGTCTGAAGGGGCTTTACTCAAATCCAGAGTCCCATTTATGAATCCGCTTCCACGTGCAGTGATGACGTCGGTTCATAGGAAAAGAATCGTAGTTCGTTCGTCGTAGGTCGTTTATTGACAGGGCCGGCCGCCGCTGCGCTATTATATTCATGCATTTAATTATGATAATATAAATCAATAACGTTGACAACAAACTTTATCTAATAGTATACTATGTATGTCCTCATTATGTGCTTTTTGGTACATAGGATAGATGAGAGTACTCACAATACTGTCTAAGTCAGTAAAAGAGAGGAAACTAGGAACACTCGCCAATGAGCTCTTGGACAATGGAAGTATTCTCATCAGACATACGTTTCTATTAGAAAAGAGGTTACCAAATGAAAAAGAAAATCATTGCATCTCTCGTAGCAACCATGGCTGTTGGCGCTACCTGCGCTTTTGCAGCGAACCCGTTTGTCGATGTACCGACCGATTCCTGGGCTTACAAATCCGTAGTAGAACTTGCTGACGCTGGCATTATCCAGGGTGTAGACGGCTCCTACTTCCAGGGCGACCGCAACATCACTCGTTATGAAGCAGCTGAAATGACGGCTAAAGCTATGGCTCACATGGACAAAGCTTCCGTTGAACAGCGTGCCCTCATCAACAAACTGGCCGACGAATATGCTGACGAACTGAACAGCCTCGGCGTCCGCGTTGCCAACCTTGAAAAGAAAGTGGGCAATGTCAAACTTACCGGTGATGCCCGTATCCGTTTCCAGCATCAGAATGGCAATGATGATTATCGTAACGATCATTCCTGGGATTATCGTTTTCGCGTCCGCGCCAATGCCCAGGTCAATGACCGTACGACCGTAACCTATGGCATCAGCACAGGTGACCTGAATTTTGGCGATAATGGTGCAGCATCGGGCGCCGATGACGACAATGGCGATACCTTCACCGATGATGCCAAAGTAGATTACAATTTTGGCGGTGACCACTGGAATCTCAGCGTCGGCCGTACCGATACGTATATTCTCGGCGGTGACAATGCCTATGGATTCCAGTATGGTGATGTATTTGACCGCGCTGAACTGAAGTACACCAGCGATCATTTTGCCGCTACCGCTGGTTATGGTAAATTTAAAGAAGGCTATGCAGCTGATGATGCCGATGCAGAAGTGGTAGGCAATGGCCTCCTCGGTGTCAAGACCGGCTATGGCGAATTAGAAGGATTCTTTGGCGGTGGCCGTGCAGCTGGTTCGGCTGTTGGTGTATATTACAATGATTTCAGTGGCGGCGCGAAAGGCTTTAAAGCCGATGACCTCTGGGGAGCTTATGCCAGCCTGAATCTCGGTAAATGGAATGCATTTGCAAACTATGAAAAAATCAGTAATGACGTAACCGATGACCCGGAAGTATGGATTGGCAAACTGACCTATGGCAGTGCCGACAGCGAAACCCGCGGTACCTGGGATGCCTGGGTAGAATACATCAACTCCGACAGAGGAGCTCTCCTTGGCGGTGCGACCAACTCCTGGCGTGACGACAGCGTCCTCGACAACGTGAAATCGTGGGGCGTAGGCATCGACTACACACTGGCTAAAAACGTAGTCCTCACAGCTGCCCAGACCTTCGGGACAGAAGCCAAACATGGTTCTGACGATCCCGATGAATTTACCGATGTAGAAATCAACTTCTTCTTCTAAAAGAAATAGTGAACAAGCCGTGTGCTGAAATGGTGCGCGGCTTTTTTTTTCGCAGGGAAAGGGGAAGGATAGTTTGTAGTTCCGGGTTTATAGTTTGCAGAAAAAGCCGGTTTGCCGTGTAACATTGCCGTCCTTGCGAAAGGAAGGGCCTTTTCGGCCCGCAAGGTGCTGACTGAAAGGAAGCGCAAGGCGGTTGCCGAAACGGACAGCAGAGATGAAGGAGGGCCACGAAGTGGCGGAAGGGTTCTTACTTTCATCAAGAGTCCTATTTTTGAATCCTTTTCCACGTGCAGTGATGAAGCCGATTTGCTATGCTGGAACCCTGTCCGACATGCAATGTCTTTCGGACTCAGATACTAGAACTCAGATGATATAAAACCCCTTCAGTCAGCAAAGCTGACAGCTTCCCTTACCGAAACCACGAAATTTCTACCTCTCTGACAGAGGACTTCGATAGGGCACTGCGTTTCGGTATAAGCGATTCACACACATTTGCGCGTCGCTATGCTCCTTCAAATGTGGTTCTCTGCTTATCACGGGGACGCCCTGCTACACGGTGCTTCAAACCGACGATATACACATATAACTGTTTGACGGACTGGGAGTCTTTGCCGTCCCTGCGAAGGGAAGGGGGACCGCTATAGCGGTGGAAGGGTTCTTATTTCAATTTAGAGTCTTATCATGTCATGAGTCCTTTTCTACATTCGGTTATGAAGCCGGTTTGCGAGGTTGGAGCCGGTTTGATATGCAACGTCCTCGGACTCAGATACTGGAACTCAAATGATAAAAGGACCCTTCAGACGCCGTTGGCGCCAGCTTCCCTTCGCAGGGACGCCATATTACATGTCCGTCGAACCGGCTATTTTTTATTCCACGATACGAGCAACACAGGACCCACGACCGGTGACGGTTTCCATCCTGAATCGTCAGCGGGGCCGTCATATGCAAGGAGGATGGAGGGAGGCGTAGCGGGGCTACGTTGACCGACGACGACGCAGTAGATGATGGTCACGCTGGCGAGGCAGGGGAAATAAGTCACCGGCCGTGGGTCCTAATTTATACGTTTAACCTCAAATCGATATGATATAAATTCATATCTATGCAAAATTGGCATAAGCAATTGGGGACGTTCAAAAAGTACGTGAAAAACGAGCGTTTTGTCATAGGGCATGAACGGCGTAACGGTGGGAAAGAGAGCGTTTTTTTAACAGTTTATTTTACTGCCGGTTTTTGTTACAAATCCGATACAAATTTAAGAATGATTGAGACAAAATTTAATAAATTTTTAACCGCAGGGTTTACATTTACCTTGTAAAATGCCTGTAAAGCCCATGGTTGACACATTCTTTACGCCATTTTGACAAAAAAACAATCTTGGGGTATAATGTCATCAAGGTCGCAGGTGGGAATGTTCCCAGGCAGTGACCGAGATTGAGAGCATACAAACTTATAGAAACCAGGGTAGTAAAAGAGAGGAAACTAGGACAACTCGCCAATGAACCCCTTGTGGAAATAAGTACAATGCTCGACCGTAATGAGTGGTAAAACTTATTTTTAGAAAAGGGGTAATTCACAATGAAAACAAAAGTTTTAGCAGCTTTAGTTGCAACCATGGCTGTTGGCGCTACCTGCGCTTTTGCAGCTAACCCGTTCGTTGATGTACCGACCGATTCCTGGGCTTACAAATCCGTAGTAGAACTCGCTGACGCTGGCATTATCCAGGGTGTAGACGGCTCCTACTTCCAGGGCGACCGCAACATCACTCGTTATGAAGCAGCTGAAATGACGGCTAAAGCTATGGCTCACATGGACAAAGCTTCCGTTGAACAGCGTGCCCTCATCAACAAACTGGCTGACGAATATGCTGACGAACTGAACAGCCTCGGCGTTCGCGTATCCAACCTCGAAAACAAAGTTGGTAACGTAAAACTCACTGGTGATGCTCGTATCCGTTATCGTTATCAGGACGACAACGCTAAGAGAGAAAATGATAATTCTTGGGATTATCGTGTTCGTCTCCGTGCTAATGCCCAGGTTAATGACCGCACGAAAGTAACTTATGGTATCAGCTCCAACTCCTATTCTTTTGGGGCAAACGATGCAGCAAGTAAAGACGGCAATGATACCTATACGGATCTTGCTAATGTCGATTACAACTTCGGCGGCAACAACTGGGATCTCTTGGTAGGCCGTTATACTTATATCCTCGGTGATAAAGTTGGCTACCAGTTCGGTGATGCTTTCGATGGCGCTCAGTTACAGTATAAGAGCGATAAATTCAAAGCTATCGCTGGCTATGGTAAATTCAAAGAAGGCGCTGGTACCTTCAAGTCTACTGATAAAGATACTTTACACGATCAGGAATCCTATGCTAATGGTGGCGAAGGTATCCTCGGCGTTAAGACCGGTTATGGCGAATTAGAAGGCTTCTTCGGCGGCGGCCGTCTGGCTGGTTCTTCTGTAGGTGTTTACTACAACGATTTCTTTGGTGCTAACAAAGATAAACATGCTTCCTTTGCTGACGATCTCTGGGGCGCTTTCGCAAGCTTCAACTTCGGCCAGAAGTGGAATTTGACTGGTAACTATGAAAAGATTAATGCTAACGATTCCAAAGCTGATGATCCGGAAGTATGGTATGGCAAACTCCAGTATGGCACAGCTTCCTTCGCAGCTCCGAAATCCTGGGATGCCTGGGTTGAATACCTCAATGCTGATCAGAATGCATTCCTCGGCGGTTCCACTAACATGTGGAGATTCTCCGATATGGACAATGTCAAATCTTGGGGTGTAGGCGTTGACTACACGTTCGCTAAGAATGCTATGTTCTCCGTAATGCAGACATTCGCTTCCGAAGCTAAAAATAACGCAACGGATCCGGAAGAAATGACTCGTGCAAACTTCGTATTCGTATTCTAATCCATACGGTACGGAATCAAAAAGACCACTCGAAAGAGTGGTCTTTTTTTTGGTTGGGAAAAGGGAGGGAAGAGCCGTAGTTCATTCGTCGTAGGTCGTTCATCGAGGCCGGAAGGCCGCAGTTCGCAGGTCGGTTTGACGGACAGAGTGTCTTTGCCGTCCCTGCGTGTCATAAAAATATACTATAGACAGAATATACGTTCTATGTTATACTAATTTCATACTATTCGTGTATAGAACAAACTCGTTCATCAGAGGGGGATTCTCTACGGGAGAACTCTCTTTTCTGGTGGACGAGTTCTTTTATTTCTATGGTATAATAGAAAGGAAGGATAAACAATGATGTACCAAATCAAAGACTGACAGGACCTGACCATTCAGGACGATTACATGTTCAAACTCATTATGAGCCGGAAACGTATCTGCAAGAAAATGTTGGAAAAGATATTGCGTATTTCCATTGATGATCTAGTGTATATCGAGGACGAAAAGTCTATGAAGGCCAGTTATGACAGTAAAGGTGTCCGGCTCGATGTCTATGTCAAAGATGATAAGCACACCGTATACAATATCGAAATGCAGGTACGCAAGCCAGAAAATGAGGGATTGTATAAGAGGACGAGGTATTACCAGTCCATGATAGACGGGGATCTGCTGAAAGCAGGAGTCGATTATGATGAACTAAACCCGACGTACATCATATTTATTTGTCCTTTTGAACCGTTCCATGAAGGGCGGCATATGTACACATTCAGGAATTACTGTACGGAAGATAAGGATATCGAACTACAGGACGGAACGGTGAAACTGTTCCTGAATACGAAAGGTACCATGGATGACGTAGAACCAGATGTAAAAGCATTCCTGGAATACGTAGACGGAGTCATGAGCCCGGATGAATTCGTACAAGAAATAGACGAAGCCATCCGGAACGTCAAGACGCAGGAGTCGGAGAGGGTGAGATATATGACCTATACATTGAAATTAAAAGAAGAACGTAAAATTGGTCATGAAGCAGGCTTTCGTGAAGGCATGGAAAAGGGAACACAAAAGGGAAAGTTGGAAGATGCATTAGAGATGTTAAAAGACGGAGTAGCTGTGGAAAAAATAGCGAAGTATACAGGACTTTCTCCAGATATGATTACAGCATTAAAACAAGCCCCCGGATTTGTTCGTGAATAGTATATATGTTCATTTGCTGTAAGTAGTTCATCAAAAGGACCGTTTGTAATGTAAGAATCTTGTCCGACATGCAACGCTTCTCGGAGTCAGATACTGAAACTCAGATGATATAAAGCCCCTTCTGCCGAAACTGCGATATTTCTACATCTCTGAAAAGGGGCTTAAATAGGGCACTGTGTTTCGGCATAAGCGAGGGCTCACGGCCGGGGGCGCTTTGCATCGGAATCATCGGCTATGGTGTCAGATACAAGGCGGAGGAAAGAGGCGTAGCGGTGCTACGTCGATAGACGACAACGCCGTAGATGATGCCATAGCCGGTGAGGCAGACAAAAGAAGTTCCCCGGCCGTGAGCCCCTACACACATTTGCGCGTTGCTACGCTCCTTCAAATGTGGTTCTCTGCTTATCACGGGGACGCCATGCTACACGGTGCTTCAAACCGACGATATATACTGATAGCTGGTTCGTCGAACCGGCTATTTTTTATGCCACAATACCAGCAATACAGGACCCACGACCGGTGACGGTTTCCATCCTGAATCGTCAGCGGGGCCGTCATATGCAAGGAGGATGGAGGGAGGCGTAGCGGGGCTACGTTGACCGACGACGACGCGGCAGATGATAGTCACGCTGGTGATTCAGGGGAAATAAGTCATCGGCCGTGGGTCCGACTACTAGTCACCATATGTTACCTATGGTATAATAAAAAAATAATAAAACAGAAACGGTTCCAGCTGTTTCTATGAATAGATAAGAGGAGGAAGTAATGGATAACAAAGAACTTGTCATTGTTGTCGATTTTGGCGGACAGTACAATCAGCTCATTGCACGTCGTGTCCGTGAAAATCATGTATACTGTGAAGTATATCCGTATCATAAAGCCGTAGCAAAAATCAAGGAGCTGCAGCCGCAGGGGATTATTTTTACAGGCGGCCCGGCTAGTGTGTATGAAGAAAATGCTCCTAAGATAGAAGCGGATGTATTTGAACTGGGAATCCCTGTACTTGGTCTTTGTTATGGCATGCAGTTCATGGCCCAGACGCTGGGTGGGGAAGTGCGTCATGCCGACCGCCGCGAATTTGGCAAAACGGAAACTGACGTAGATACATCGTCGCCGCTTTTCAAGGGACTGGCGGCAAAAGAAATCGTCTGGATGAGTCATCAGGATTATGTAGCCAAGTTGCCGGCTGGATTTTCTATCGTTGCTCATTCGGAAAACTGCCCTGTTGCGGCTATGCAGAATACAGAACGCAAGCTGTACGCCATGCAGTATCATCCTGAAGTGCTGCATACGGAACATGGCAAGGAAATGCTTCACAACTTCCTCTTTGAAGTCTGTGGATGTACGGGTTCGTGGACGATGGCCAATTATGCCAAGACGGCGATTGCCCACATTAAAGAAACGGTCGGCGACGGCAAAGTCGTACTGGCTTTGTCTGGCGGCGTCGATAGTTCCGTTGCTGCTGCCCTGATTTCGAAGGCCGTAGGAAGCCAGCTGACATGTATCTTTGTCGATCACGGCCTGCTCCGTAAAAATGAAGGTGATGAAGTAGAAGCGGCTTTTAAAGACAGCGGAATGAATTTTGTCCGCGTCGATGCTTCTGAACGCTTCCTGGGGAAATTGGCCGGTGTGACCGATCCGGAACGGAAGCGGAAGATCATCGGTGAAGAATTCATCCGTGTATTTGAAGATGAAGGCCGCAAAATCGGAGCTGTCGATTTCCTCGCCCAGGGAACGATTTATCCGGACGTCATCGAATCCGGTGCCGGTGATGCAGCCGTCATCAAGAGCCATCACAATGTAGGCGGGCTCCCGGCTGTTGTCGATTTTAAAGGTCTCATTGAACCCCTTCGCAATCTCTTTAAGGATGAAGTCCGCGAACTGGGAGCCGAACTGGGCCTGCCGGAATATCTCGTGTGGCGTCAGCCGTTCCCCGGTCCGGGTCTTGCTATCCGCATCATGGGTGAAATTACAAAAGAAAAACTCAGCATTCTGCGCGATGCCGATGCCATATTCCGGGAAGAAATCGCCAATGCCGGCCTGTCCCGGGATATCAACCAGTATTTCGCCGTACTGACAAACAACCGCTCTGTCGGCGTCATGGGTGATTTCCGTACCTATGATTACACACTGGCACTGCGCGGCGTTACGACGACGGACTTTATGACGGCAGACTGGGCACGCATCCCCTATGATGTACTGGATAAAATCTCCAGCCGTATCGTCAATGAAGTAGATCACATCAACCGTATCGTGTACGACATTACGAGCAAACCACCTTCCACCATTGAATGGGAATAATAGCAAAAAATCCCCACAAACCGCTAGTAAGCAGCTTGTGGGGATTCTTTTTTGCATCTAAGAGAAGAAGAATAAAAGACGTTTCCCCCTTCTTCCCGTCCTTGTTCTATTCCTTCCCGGCGTTCCTGTGCTAATAGTGCTGTCAGTTTCATATACTCCCGCCTCGTTTCTCTTTACTTAAAAATGATTATACCATGAATGGTTTAGCCTTGTGAACGGCCCGGGATCACCAGCAGGTGCATATACTCGATTAATCAATCATCTTAGACTATTGGCTATTTGCAAGGGTGTTCTTTAATTTCTAGTCGGCTTTCACTGGCGAATTTTATGACGTAGTTTTCCGTTATGTTTAGTATCTTCATGATTCTTTCTGTTTCCAAATGCTCTTTTAAACACCGATATAGAACATCTTCACGACTTTTTATCAGCCCGGTCATGAAGCTATAGACATATCCTTCGGCTTCTTCTCCTACTAGTCCCTCTTCAGCAGCATTTTTTTTGATTTCGTCCAGTTTGCCGCTACGAACCAGATGACGAATTAACATTTCCCGGCTTGCCAGTTCGTCGTCGCTTGGCAGCTTATCTTCCTGGATATTATTCAGACAATTCTGAACAATTGTGTAATCAATTGTAAGAACCAGATTGTCCATATTTGGCCGGTTCTTTTTGTTTGGTGTATACCAGTCGCATGTTTCCAGTCGCTCCGCTTCTGGAGCCCGGGGCCTCATATAGATATTCGTAATTTCTTGATAGTTTTCATCACAATCGACGACAATCCAATCATCAAAATAATTGAATACAGGTCTGTGAAGTTCGTACAATTCATGTAATGGATAGTCTGAGTCTAAAATAGCTTTTTTTACTTCTTCTGCGTTTATCCCAAGGTCTGATAAATAGGGAAGGAAATCAGGATCTGCATCTGGATATTTATCAAAAATAAATTTACCAATTTCATGCTGGACTGCTGAAAGATAGACAAATTCAAATAAGTCATCATCTAAATGATTGTATACCAGAAATAATGGTATTTTAACGCGAAACGAGCTTGGGATGACATAATACCAATCTCCGTCAGGTTCACGGAAATATCCATAGTCTATAAAAGCAATTTGACTGAACATCCACCTTTCACTTTTATTCCGGTTCATGGGGGAATTCGCCGGAACCGTACTCCAGATCCAGCTTTTAAAATGTTCGCTTCCTGGAATACCCAGATGGCTTATTTCGCCTAAGGCAAATAATCTTTCTACATCTTCATCATCCTGATACGTTAGAGCGGATATGCCGACGTTTTTGAAATATCCTCCATTTCCGCTCCAGCCATATTCGATTCCTTTATCGGGCAACCTCCGGGCAATTATTGATATATCACCCATGTAATTCCACCTCCTCGTTCCTGTTTAGATGTTTGTTATTCTATTATATCGGATATATGGGATTGCATCAAAACATTCCTTTCTTTACGCGCAGGATGTTGCGGTATTGTCTGAAATTAGGTATGATGGTAATAAAGTTACGAAGAAAGAGGCGAGGACGGTGCTTCAACAGATAATATTAGAAAATTTTTGTCAACATGAACAATTACAGTGGCAGTCATTGCAAAATATAAATTTGATAATCGGCGAAAATAGTAGTGGAAAGACGATTTTACTAAAAGCGATATATTCTGCTTTACGGGTTTTGGAACAGTTTGGCAAGGGAAATGATAAGCGTGAATTGGCAGATATTTTGGCAGAGAAATTGTACTGGACTTTTCAAGTAGAAGCACTAGGAGACTTGGTTGAAAAAGGGAAAAGTGCGCTGAATTTTTCTATGATTGAGGACTCAGCCGAATTTTGTTTTACTTTCGGCAAAGATACGAATATGAAAATCAGTAAAATTCGAAATACCTTTGATACACCTCGTCAGAATAAAGCTGTTTTTATTCCTGCGAAAGAAGTCTTATCGTTATTTAATATCATCCTAAAATCGCGAGATCAAGATTCACTCTTTGGATTTGATGACACATACCTTGATTTAGTTAAAGCATTGCAAATTGCCCCGCAACGAGGACGTAATTTTGATGCATTTGCTGATGGACGGAAAAAACTGGAACAGGTCATCAAGGGAAAAATAGAATATGATGATCAAAAGAATGAATGGTACTATAAACGAGGAAATGCGCGTTTTACGATTGGTATGACTTCGGAAGGCGTAAAAAAGATTGCTATTTTTAATCGCTTACTCTCTAATCGTTATTTGGATAATCATGCAGTTATCTTTATTGATGAATTGGAATCAGCACTTCATCCGAAAGCAATTTCCGATTATTTGGATATGATTTTTGAATTGTCTCAATCGGGTGTTCAGTTCTTTATTGCCACTCATTCATATTTCGTCATAAAAAAATTGTACCTTTTGGCTAAAATGCATAATCTGTCTGTTCCTGTGTTATCTTTGACAGTCGATGGAAAGCCCGCTTATGACGATATGGCCGATGGGATGCCTGATAATTCCATTATTGGTGAATCCATCCGATTGTACCAGCAAGAGGTAGATTGGTCGTTAGGGGGATAGATATGCTTGCTTTTATAGTGGTGTACAGGCTGTGGAAGGAAATATTGTATTAGGAACAAAACTTCAAAGGTGCTTATATTCTTGCCCGAAAATTCAATTCATCTTAATTATTAAGAATCATCAGAAAGAATGGTGCAATTCAGTACAAGATGCTTTGCAGAAACGATTGCATGCTCTTTTGAAAATTTGGAAAGCAGAAGTTATAGTAATCAATGAAGTTCAAGCATTAAAATATCATTTATGCCAGGAATGACACATAAATAATAAATATGTGGTGAAAGGGGAGGACGGTATGTTACAGATTGGGCTTACGGGAGGTATTGCTTCGGGAAAGAGCACGGTTGTAGCCATGCTGCGTCAGCTGGGAGCGGGGATTATCGACTGTGATCAGCTTGCCCATGATGTCGTGCGTCCCGGATCTTTTGGGCTGAAAGAGGTAGCAGAGGCATTCGGGCCGCAGGTTTTGTGTGCAGATGGTTCGATGGACCGGGCTTATATGGGCCGCGTTGTGTTTGGAAATAAGGAGAAAAAGGCTCAGTTGGAAGGTATTTTATTTCCTCTGATCCAGCGGGAAATTGATAACAAAATTGAAATAATTAAAACAAAAAAAGAAAATCCTGTTATTTTCCTTGACATGCCATTGCTATTTGAGATAAAATACGATTCGTACGTTGATGAAGCATGGCTCGTATATGTGGATCCGGCAACACAGCTTTCGCGGCTGATGGCCCGGAATCATTACACCAGAGACGAAGCAATGGCACGCATCCATGCTCAACTTCCTATTGATACAAAACGGTCATTGGCTCAGGTAATCATCGACAATACCGGTTCTTTGGAAGATACAGAAGAACAGGTGCGGTACGAATGGCGTGAACTGATGAAACGAATTCAATCTGGGGAGTAAGCAGTGAGACGGAGACATAATACAAAGGTAAAAATTATTGCAGCTGTATTGGTTGCCTGTTTCTCGGCATCGTATTTCTTTGGATGGAAAGACGATGTGATGCGTAAAATCGTATATCCTCTGCAATACGACTACATGGTTAGGCAGTATGCCTATGAAAACCATATTGATCCGGCGCTGGTAGCGGCGGTCATTCTGGTGGAAAGCAAGTTTGACCAGTCGGCTTCTTCTCATCGCGGCGCCAGTGGTCTGATGCAGATTATGCCTCAGACCGGGAAATGGATTGCTGAAAAGATGGGGATGGAGAATTTCCAGCCGGCTCAGCTGAACGACGTACAGACGAATATCAGGATGGGTACCTGGTATCTGGCATATCTTCTCAAAGAGTATGATGGCAACAAGGTTTTAGCTCTGGCTGCGTATAACGCTGGCCGCGGTCATGTCGATTCCTGGATGGAAGAATATGGCTGGGACAAAAACTTTGAAAAAGTTGAAGAAATACCCTTTACAGAAACGAGAGAGTATGTTAGAATAGTCTTGTTGAACGAAAGGCAATACAAAAAACTGTATAACTTTTAATTTCTTTTTTATGCGGTTGTGGCGGAATGGCAGACGCGCTGTCTTCAGGCGGCAGTGATCATCGATCGTGTGGGTTCAACTCCCACCAACCGCACCATTTTTTTGCCCTATGGATGATACATTGATTGAAACAGTCAAACAATGGAATATCACTTCGAGTCTCCCACTTCAGGTGGGAGATTTTAAGTTAACGGCAGAACAGCGCATGATACGGGAGAAGGAAAAGGATAAAGAATATCTGATCTTCCTGTATACGAATGCAGATAATGGCTGGACTGTGCGGGGAACCATCAATCCGGAAACGAATGAATTGTTTGTCCGTACGGATATAGGCATGCTGGAGTTTGCGCTGATTGAATTTATTACGGAAGATTTTAACAGCTTCCGTAATATGATAGAGTCCCGGCTTCCGGAACTGATTCGTACGTATTATGTAGACCGGGAAGAGAATTTCAGTGTCCTTTTGAAAAACAAAGGAATCACTACGGTGGACTGGGATTCGTTCCTGCCGGAATCATATGCTGGTTTCAGACGACTGATCCGTCCCAATGATGCCGTGCGGATCATCAACGGTTCCTACATGATCCTGGCTTATTATGATGCAGCGACACGCAGCGGGCTGTCTCTTATGTACAACATACTCCGGGATGATTTTTTCGCCGAACGGCGTATCCATAATTTCCCCAATCTGGTACATGATTTTGACAGCAGTGACCTGAAAGTACTCAAACGGGCATTACAGGAGCGGCTCTTGTCCGTACTGGACGCTATTGCTGCTGATTTAAAAGCGGCGGAATGAGTGTTTTTCATTGTCAGAAAACGCCGTTGGTGGTATACTTTAGTTAATTAGATGTAAACTTTTCTAAGAGTGGGTGTGAGCCCACTCTTAACTTTTACTTACATAGTTTCGTCGGGAAAGATACAGGTGAATTATGAGACGCGAACATATTGAAGAACTGGTAGCTGCGGAAGTAGAGAAAATCATTGCCGGTACGGCATTGGAACTCGTTGATGTGGAGTACGTCCGTGAACGTAACTGGTATTTGCGGGTCTTTATTGACAAACAGGGCGGCGTCGATCTGGAAGACTGCCAGGCCGTCAGCGAAAAGCTCAGTAAAATACTGGATGAAAAAGATCCCATCAGCGACAATTATCTTCTGGAAGTATCTTCCCCGGGATTGGACCGGGTCCTGAAAAAAGAAAAAGATTTTGTCCGTTACCAGGGCCGTGATGTCGATATCCATTTCTTCAAGCCCCATAATGGAACAAAACTTCTGACAGCTGTACTGAAAGGCCGCGATGGAGATGTCCTGACGGTCAGCCATGATGAAACGGAAGAAACGCTGGACATGAAAGATATATCCCAGATCCGGTTACATATTGATTTTTAGTGGAGGTACATGAAAGTGAATAAGGAATTACTCAATGCAATTGCCTATTTGTCCAAGGAAAAAGGCGTTTCTGCCGATGTCATCTGTGATTCGCTGGAAGCGGTCCTGATTACGGCTTATAAAAAAGAACCGGACGCCAATCCCAACGCCATTGTCGAATTAAACCGCCAGACCGGCGATTACAAAATCCTGGCTCCGAAAACGGTAGTGGAAACGGTAGAAGATGAAGATTCTGAAATTTCTCTGGCTATGGCACAAATCCTGAATCCGGAATATTCGGAAGGGGATGTCATCAACGTCAATGTAACGCCGAAGAATTTTGGCCGTGTTGCGGCCCAGGCTGCCAAGCAGGTCATGATCCAGCGGCTGCGCGAAGCCGAACGGAGCATCGTCTATGATGAATTTTCCAACCGCCAGGATGATATCATTACGGGGATCATCCAGCGCATCGAACAGCGGAATGTCTATGTCGATTTGGGAAAAGCAGAAGCGGTCCTGCCTGTTTCGGAACAGATTCCGACGGAAACGTATGCCATTGGCCAGCGCATCAAGTGTTATGTCGTAGAAGTGCGCAAGACGACCAAGGGTGCCCAGATCCTCGTTTCCCGGACTCATCCGGGCCTGCTCAAACGCCTGTTTGAACTGGAAGTCCCGGAAATTTATGATGGCGTTGTAGAATTGAAATCCGTCGCCCGTGAACCGGGACGCCGGTCGAAAATTGCCGTCTATTCCCGTGATGAGAATGTAGACTGTGTCGGCGCCTGTGTCGGACCGAAAGGGACACGGGTGCAGAATATCGTGACAGAACTGCAGAATGAAAAGATAGACATTGTAAAATGGGATGAAGATCCGGCAGTCTATATTGCCAATGCACTGAGTCCGGCTACGGTAGTTTCGGTAACAGTGGATGAAGCAGAAAAGACTTCCAATGTCGTCGTTCCGGATTATCAGCTTTCCCTGGCCATTGGCAAGGCCGGACAGAATGCCCGTCTGGCAGCCAAACTGACGAACTGGAAGATTGATATCAAGAGTGAAAGCCAGGCAGCGGAACTGGCGGAACAGAAAGTGGATGAACCGGCAGGTGAAGAGCTGGACGGCGATGGTCTGTTAGCGGATCTGGCTATGCCGTCTGCTCCGGAAGCGGAAGATGCAGCAGCTGGTAATGTGGAAACGGACCAGCATACAGAAGAGTAGGTGAAGCCATGAAAAAGAAAAAAATTCCGTTGCGGGTCTGTGCCGGCTGCCAGGAACAGAAGAGCAAGAAAGAGATGATCCGTATTGTACGCACGCCCGAAGGAAATGTCGAAATCGACAAGACAGGGAAAAAATCGGGACGTGGCGTGTATATCTGCCAGAATCCGGACTGCCTGGAAAAGGCATACCAGGAACACCGTCTGGAACGCTCTTTGAAAACGAAAGTATCTCCTGATATTTATGAAGAGCTCCGCAAGGATCTGGAATGACAGAGAAGGAACGGATCGGCAATCTTCTGGGTCTTGCCTGTCGGGCACGGAAGACGGTGTGCGGCGATTTTGCTGCAGAAACGTATTTGAAGAAACGTACCGTACCGCTTCTGTTTGTAGCCAGTGATGGCGGTGAAAATGCAGAAAAATACCGCCGCGTGGCTGCGCGCAGGAATATAGTGGTAGTAGATATATATACGAAAGAGGAACTGGGCAGAACTGTCGGGAAGTCTCAGAATGTAGTTGTACTACTGACGGACCGGGGATTTGCAAAAGCGATAGATGACGTGATGAAGGCGACGAAGAAGGGGGCAACCAGATGACGAAACGAGTATATGAAGTGGCAAAGGAACTGGGCGTATCGGCCAGCGATATCATAAAGACTCTGGGAGAACACAATATTAAAGCAACGAATTTTTCCGGTGTGGATGACCAGGCAAAGCATGTACTGGATAAGGCGTATGCACCGAAAAAGGAACATGCAGATGCCCATGGTGCAAGAAAAAAGGCGGCCATGCAGGCAGGGAAAAATAACGGTCAGAATGCCCGTAAAAATGAACAGCGGACAGAAAAGAATAACAAGAACCGGAATGCCCGTCCGCAGAATAATCAGGGACACCGGCCGGAAACTGAAAAGGGCAATGCAAAAAAAGAAGCACAGCCCCGCAATAATTTTAATCGCCAGCAGCAGAATATGAAGAAAAATCAGCAGGCAAACCAGAATAATCAGGGCAATCAGAATACGAACCATAAAGCGAACGGGAATGGTAAGAATGGCAGTCAGCCAGCCCATGAAACGGATACGAAACGGACGAAGTATTTCGGTCACAGCCAGCAGAACAATGCAGGCCGTAATGACAGCCGTAAGAACAATAAACATGGCGGATCTGCCGGTCATAATGGCAAAAACGGGTCGGGCAGCCAGAACCGGCCTCATACGCTCCTGTCCAATGTCCTGAATAAAGGCAAGAATAAGAACAAACGGAATAAGAACCAGCACGGCGGCCAGCATGCGGCCATGCAGGAAGCTCCGTCGAAAAAGAAGAATTATCCTACGTCTATCGAACTTCCGGAAACGATTATCGTCAAAGATTTTGCCGAACGGCTGGGCCGGGAAGTCAGCGAAGTCATCAAAAAACTGCTCATGGGCGGTATTATGGCTACTATCAATCAGGAAATCGATTATGATACGGCTTCTCTGATTGCTGATGAATTTGGTGTGGCTGTTACGAAAGAAGCACCGCCGGAAGATCCTACAGAAATTGAAGAAATCATCGATCCGCCTGAATCCCTTCAGCCGCGTCCCCCTGTTGTCACGATTATGGGGCACGTTGACCACGGCAAGACGAGTCTGCTCGACGCTATCCGTCAGAGTCATATTACGAGTCATGAAGCAGGCGGTATTACCCAGCATATCGGGGCGTATCAGGTCCGCTATGAAGGCAAGAAAATCGTATTCATGGATACGCCGGGGCATGAAGCCTTTACGGCAATGCGTGCCCGCGGTGCCCAGGTAACGGATATTGCCGTCCTCGTCGTCGCCGCCGATGATGGCGTTATGCCCCAGACGATTGAATCCATCAACCATGCCAAATCGGCAGGAGTTCCGATTATCGTGGCCATCAATAAAATCGATAAAGAAAGCGCCAATCCCCAGCAGGTCATGCAGCAGCTGACAGAATATGGCCTGATCAGTGAAGAATGGGGCGGCGATACGATTATGGTCCCCGTTTCGGCCCATAAAAAAATCGGTCTGGATGATTTGCTGGAAAATATTCTGGTCCTGGCAGAAGTGCTGGATCTGAAAGCCAATCCGAACCGTCCGGCCCAGGGTGTCGTCATCGAAGCCAAACTGGATAAAGGCCGTGGTCCTGTAGCTTCGGTACTGATCCAGAAAGGGACTCTCCATGTAGGGGATACGATTATCGTCGGCTCCTGCTACGGCAAGGTCCGGGCCATGACCAATGAACGGGGAGAACAGGTCAAGAAAGCAGAACCGTCTATCCCGGTTGAAATACTGGGCCTTAATGATGTACCGGAAGCCGGGGATATCCTCGATGCAACGGATGAAAAGACAGCCCGTTCTGTGGCAGAAAAACGACTGGAAAAGAAACGGTCTTCTGAATTGCACGTCAATGCCAAGGTTACTCTGGATGATCTGTTCAATCAGATCCAGCAGGGCGAATTGAAAGAATTGTCCCTCATTGTCAAAGGCGATGTACAAGGGTCCGTAGAAGCTCTGAGCCAGTCGCTCATGGCCATCAAGAGTGATGAAGTCCGTATTTCCATTGTCCATGCCGGCGTAGGTGCTATCAATGAATCGGATATCATGCTGGCATCGGCATCGAACGCCCTCATCATCGGTTTCAATGTCCGTCCTGATGCATCGGCCCGCAAGGCTGCTGAACATGAAAACGTCGATATGCGTACGTACCGGGTCATCTATGATGCCATCAACGATGTCGAAGCGGCTATCAAAGGGATGCTGGAAAAGAAATACGAAGAACATATTACCGGCCGGGCGGAAGTACGCAAAGTCATTACAACTCCGAAGGTCATTGTCGCCGGTTCGTATATTAAAGAAGGCAAGATCACCAGCACGTCCAAAGTGCGCCTGATCCGCAATGGCATCGTCGTCCATGAAGGCGAAGTAGACGGTCTGCGCCGCTTTAAAGATGATGTCAAGGAAGTCGCCGAAGGATATGAATGCGGTATTACACTGGAAAATTACCGTGATATCAAGGAAGGCGACGAAATCGAAGCGTACGAAATGGTAGAAGTCGAACCGGAATAAAGTGAGGGAAGACAACTATGGGAGAATTACGAGTACGTAAAATACAGGAATTTATCAAACAGGAAGTTTCCAATATCATCTTGCGGGAGCTGAAAGATCCGCGCATCGGGTTCATTACGGTAACCGATGCACGGATTACGGGCGATTTGCGGGAAGCGACGGTATATGTCAGCCTGTTTGGCAGCGATGCCGAAAAGGCCGATACGCTGAAAGCTCTCAAAAGCGCAAACGGGTATATCCGTTCCGAGGTCGGGAAACGGCTGGGAATCCGCTATTCTCCGACTATTGAATTCAAGGAAGATACGTCCCTGGATTACGGAATGAAAATCGATAAGATTTTGCGCGATATAGAAAAGAAGGACTGATGTCCATGACTATTACACCAGAAGAAATCCGGCATCTGCTGCAAGGCTACAGCCATATCCTGCTGACAGCCCATGTCAATCCCGATGGTGATGCCATTGGTTCCCTGGCTGCCATGCAGGATTATCTGGACCGCCTGGGCAAACAGGTCGTCACGGTCGTAGACGATGACATTGACGACAAGTTTTTCTTCCTGCCCGGTGTCAGCCGGTTTAAAAAGCCGTCTGCTGTCCATACGGATGATTCTTGGCTGACGGTTATTCTCGATGCGACGTCAGCTGACCGCTGCGGTGCTGCTGAATCCTTGATTCATGGTGCCGTGCTGAATATCGACCATCATATCTCCAATGCCCATTTTGCCCGGTATGAATATGTCCGGCCCGAATGTGCAGCGACGGGTGAAATCCTGACACAGCTCTTCCTTGCCTGGGGAGACGGATTGAATCAGGCGGAGGCTATGGCCCTGTATATGGCTATTGCCACAGACAGCGGGTTCTTTAAATTCAGCAATACGACGGGACAGACCCTGCGTATGGCAGCGGCTCTCGTAGACGCCGGTGCTATGCCCCATGTCATTTCGGAACATCTGGAAGCCCAGTCTCTGATAAAGCTTCATGCCTTGTCGGAAGTGCTGAAACATATAGAATTGTTCGGTGATAACAAAGTAGCCGGTATTACTTTTTCTCCCGATGTCCTGAAGTATACAGGAGAACACACGGGCGGATATATTGATTATGCCCGTACGGTCAAAGGGGTAGATGTAGCCTTTACGGTAAAGTATATCAGCGATGAGGAAACCAGGGTCAGCCTCCGTTCCAAAAAGGCCGATGTCAATGCCATCGCTGCCGTCTTTGGCGGCGGCGGTCATGTTCGCGCGGCAGGATGTACCATCGGGGCGCCTCTGGAAAAAGCAAAGAAAATGCTCATAAAGGAAATTTTAAAGACCGTATGATACAAGGAATTGTCAATGTGTTAAAACCGACTGGCATGTCCAGTCATGATATAGTAAGTCAGATGCGCCGTATCTATGAGATGAAAAAAATCGGTCATGCCGGTACGCTGGATCCATTGGCGGCAGGCGTACTGCCCGTATATCTGGGGCAGGCAACGCGGCTTATCGAATATGGAGACAGCGATACAAAAACGTATCATGCAGAATTCCTGCTGGGAATTGCGACCGATACAGAAGATATTACCGGCCAGGTCGTAGACCGGAAACCCGTTCCCGCTGTGAGCACTGCAGACATGACAGCGGCTCTGCAGCATTTCAAGGGCACCATCAGACAGACGCCATCACGGTATTCTGCCATCAGCATTCATGGTGTGAAGGCATATAAACTGGCCCGGAACCATCAGGATTTTACCCTGCCGTCCCGGGATATCACCGTGCATGATATACGGCTCTTATCCTGGCAAGGACACCGCGGTACCCTGGCCGTGACCTGCTCCAAAGGGACCTACGTCCGCTCTCTGATCCGTGATCTCGGTGAGTACCTGGGAACCTGTGCCTGTATGTCGTATCTGGTGCGCGTACAGGCCGGCGTATTCACCATCGAGGATGCGGCGACACTGGAAGAACTGACCCGTGACCCGCTGCGCTATGTCCTGCCATCCGATGCGTCCATGGGAGCCGTGAGAAAAGTGACGCTGCCCCGGGAAAAATGCCTGTATCTGCTGCAGGGCCGGCCTGTCCCCTTTGCCGGCCGGCAGATGACGCACGGTGAAATCCTGCGTATTTATACGGAACAGGGCGGGCTTACGGGAATTGCCCGGTTCGATAAAGAACATCATGTCATCCGTCCGCACAAAATGTTTGCGGATTCATTGTGAGGTAATTGACGATGCAAGTATTTCATTCTTTTGAAGAAGCGCAAGACTATACGGCGACGGTAGTGGCTCTGGGAACGTTTGATGGCGTACATCTGGGACATCAGATGGTCATGAAGACGGCCATTGATACGGCACGCAAGATGCAGGCCAAAGCCGTAGTCGTGACCTTTGCAGCTCATCCGCTGTCCGTACTGTGTCCGGAAAAGGAACCGGTACGTCTGGCTACGGTGCAGCAGAAAGAGCGGTATATACGAGAACTGGGGCTGGATGGTCTCGTGCTTCTGCCCATGAATCGTCATCTCATTGATGAATCGCCGGATGAATTCTGCCAGCAGTTGCTGGATTATCTGCATCCCCGGTCGGTCGTAGTGGGGGCCAATTTTACCTATGGTGCCAAAGCAGCAGGCAATACGGAAACGCTGAGGGCTTTTATGGATGCCCATGGGGTGCCGGTCCAGGTACTGCATCTGCTGGAACGGCCCGGCAGGGCAACTCCTATCAGCAGCACGGTCATCCGCAAACTAGTCCTGCTGGGACATATGGAAACAGCGGCCGGTCTGTTGGGCAGGCCCTTTGAAATCGAAGGTCTGGTCGTAGATGGAGATCACCGGGGGCGGACTATCGGGTTTCCGACGGCCAACATGGAAATCGATCCCTGCATGGCCATACCGCCTGATGGTGTATATGCAACTGATGTATTTGTCGATGGAGCCTATCGGCCTGCTATGACCAATATTGGTGACAATCCGACTTTTACCAATCAGACCCGCCGGATAGAAACGCATATCATTAACTGGCAGGGGACCGTTTATGGACGATCCTTGTGTGTCCGCTTTTATAAGCGTCTGCGTCATGAAATCACCTTTCAGACGACGGAAGCATTGCAGCGTCAGATGATACAGGATCAGGAAGAAACATTGAACTATCTGAAACGGATATAACCGGGTCTGCCCGTCAGGGCAGGCTCTTTTTTTAATCTGATTTTAATGTTATTTTAATTTAATTCTCATCCGACTTAAATTGAATTTATAGCATAACAATGATATAATTAAAGCATAGATAAAGGTTGCGTTCAGTTTTGCGAAGGAGTGGTAGAGTATGGAATACAAATTTTCAGATCTTGCAAATGGATTAAAAGCTTCGGAAATACGTGAACTGTTAAAATTGACAGCCCAGCCAGAAATTATTTCGTTTGCCGGCGGTCTTCCGGCTCCGGAATTATTCCCTCTGGAAGAATTAAAGAAGGTAGACATTGAAATTATTGATAAAGACGGGAAAGCGGCTGTACAATATGGCACGACTGAAGGTTATGTACCACTGCGGCAGCATATCTGTGAACGGATGAAAAAATCGTTTATGGTCGATTGCGGAGTCGATGAAGTTTTTATTACATCAGGGTCACAGCAGGGCCTGTCCTTTATCCCCCAGATTTTTATCAATCCGGGCGACATCATGCTGGTTGAAAGTCCGACCTATCTGGGCGCTCTCAATGCATTCAAACTGTGCGGACCGAAGTTTGTAGAACTTCCGACCGATGACAAAGGCGTCATTCCGGAAGAATTAGAAAAAATCCTGAAAAAATATGGCGATAAGATCCGCCTGGCCTATGTCATTCCGGAATTCCAGAATCCGACAGGGGTAACGTGGCCTATCGAACGGCGTAAAGCGTTCATGGAACTCATCAACCAGTATAACTTCCCGGTTATTGAAGATGATCCGTACGGCGAACTCCGCTATGATGGCGACAAAGTTCCGTCTCTGAAATCAATGGATACGAAAGGCAATATTATATTCCTCGGTTCGTTCTCGAAGATCATGATGCCAGGTCTGCGTGTAGCCTGGATGGTAGCAGATCCGGCAATCATCGATAAATGCGTCAAATACAAACAGGCAGCGGATTTACAGACGTCGTCCTTTGCACAGCGCCAGGTATCTTTCTTCCTCGATATGTTTGATATCGATGCTCACATCAAAGATATTTGTGCCCTTTATGGCAAACGCCGCACCCTCATGCTCGACAAGATGAAAGAATACTTCCCGGCTGAATGCAAATTCACCTATCCGGAAGGCGGTCTCTTTACCTGGGTTGAACTGCCAAAAGGCATGGATGCCAAAGAATTGATGCCGAAAGTACTGGAAAAGAAAGTTGCCTACGTACCGGGCGGCGCTTTCTATCCGAATGGCGGCGGAGAAAACCATTTCCGCATGAACTATTCGTGCATGCCGGAAGATAAGATCATTGAAGGCGTAAAACGTCTGGGCGATGTACTGAAAGAAGAAATTGCCAAGATGAAATAAGGACTGAACGCAGAGAGCAGGGCAAGGAGAAAATTCCTGCCCTGTTTTTGTATGCCGCACAATTTTGTGCCATTGGGAGACTATTGTTATTTGCAATCTCTTTATGTTAGTGTTATAATTTGACCACTGGGGAGTAATATTAACATAGGGGTGATTTACATGACAAAATTTTCTGATTTTGCAAACACATTAAAGGCTTCTGATATTGCGGAACTGCTGGAACTTACGGAAAAACCGGAAGTGATTTCATTTGCAGGGGGGCTGCCGGCACCAGAGTTGTTCCCGATTGAAGAAATGAAACAGGTCGATCAGGCAATTTATGAAAAAGAAGGCCGCAAGGCTGTTCAGTATGGTACGACAGAAGGGTATGTCCCGCTGCGTGAAGAAATTGCCAGACGGATGAAGAAGTCTTTCTTTGTAGATTGCCAGCCGAAAGATATTGTCATTACGACGGGGTCACAGCAGGGGCTGTTCATCCTGTCACAGATTCTGGTCAATAAAGACGAAACGATTGCTATGGAAAGTCCGTCTTACATGGGTGCTATCATGGCTTTTAATCCTGTAAGACCTAATTATATTGAAGTACCTACGGATGACAAGGGGATTATTCCGGAAGAACTGGATAAAATCCTTGCTACAGACAAAAGCGTCCGCATGATTTATGTTATTCCTGAATTCCAGAACCCGACAGGTATTACCTGGCCGGTAGAACGCCGGAAAGCATTTATGGATGTCATCAACAAGTATGATGTGGTAGTCGTCGAAGACGACCCTTACGGTGAAATCCGCTATGACATCGAAAAGCTGCCGTCCCTGAAGTCCATGGATACGCAGGGGAAAGTCGTATTCCTAGGCTCATTCTCGAAGATTTTCATGCCGGGCCTGCGCTTAGGCTGGACAATTGCTAATCCGGAAATTATCGATAAATTCGTCAAATTCAAGCAGGCCGTCGATCTCGGCACTTCGACGTTTGGCCAGCGCCAGGCCGCATACTACTGCCAGATGTTTGATATGGATGCTCATATCAAAGAAATTAACGCTTTGTATGCCAAACGCCGCGATCTCATGTGCGAATCGATGAAAAAATACTTCCCTGCGGAATGCAAGTTTACGTATCCCCAGGGCGGCCTCTTCACATGGGTTACCCTGCCGGAAGGCATGGATGCCAAAGAATTGATGCCGAAGTGCCTGGCAAAGGATGTAGCCTATGTACCGGGCGGTATTTTCTATCCCAATGGCGGCAATGGCAATCACTTCCGCCTCAATTATTCCAATATGCCGGAAGACCGCATCGTAGAAGGCATCAAACGGCTGGGAGAAGTACTCAAAGAAGAATTATCGAAATAATCTGTGAATGTCTGGAAGATTTCATGACAAAGGGCGTGCCGCTGGCATGCCCTTTTTTTAGAGAGGAGAGTTAGTTTTGCAGCCTTTAGATGTCCTGAAACAGTATTTTGGCTATTCGTCTTTCCGGCCTGGCCAGAAAGAGGTGATTGCTACGCTCATGGAGCATCGCGATTGTCTGGCTATTATGCCGACTGGTGCCGGTAAATCACTTTGTTTCCAGATACCAGGATTGCTCATGTCCGGTCTGACGCTGGTTATTTCTCCGCTCATTTCGTTAATGAAAGATCAGGTAGATGCACTCCTGGCACAGCATATACCGGCTGTATTCATTAACAGCCAGTGCACGCTGGAAGAGTCGAGACAGCGGTTTTCCGAGATCCGCAGCGGCCGGGTCAGGCTCGTCTATATTTCTCCGGAACGTCTGCAGAATGAGTTTTTTACGAGTTTCATGCAATCGATGCCCATCGATATGGTCGTCATCGATGAAGCTCACTGTGTATCCCAGTGGGGGCATGATTTCCGGCCCGGATATTGTGCTATCCGTCCCTGGATTGAGGCCCTGCCCCGCCGTCCTGTGGTGGCAGCGTTTACGGCAACGGCGACTCAAAAAGTCAAAGAAGATATGATGACACTGCTGGGCCTTAAGGATGAACGTGTCTTCATCGGTGGATTTGACCGGCCGAATCTCTATTTCCGCGTCGTCCGCGACGTGGACCGGGATTCTTTTGTCCTGTCCTATCTTGCCCGCAATAAAGGGGACAGTGGCATCATTTATGCGGCTACGCGGAAAGAAGTGGATCGTCTGTACAAGGAAATAAAAGCACGCGGATATGCCGTAGGCCGGTATCATGCCGGCATGACCGATGGGGCGCGTAAAAAGGTACAGGAGCAGTTTACCTTTGATAAAATCCCGGTTATCGTTGCGACCAATGCCTTTGGCATGGGCATCGATAAGAGCAATGTCCGCTACGTCATTCACTATCAGATGCCTAAAAACATCGAAAGTTATTATCAGGAAGCGGGCCGGGCAGGCCGGGACGGGGCACCCGGTGAATGCATACTGCTGTATAACCGCCGGGATATCATGATTCAGAAATTTCTTATTGAAAATTCTGTCCATTCGCCAGAACAGCAGGCAAAAGAACTGAGGATGCTGAACGCTATGGTGGAATATTGTGAGACCCGGCACTGTCTGCGCCGGTATATTCTCCAATATTTTGGCGAAAAACCGTCGTGGGACCGTTGTGAAAATTGCGGTAACTGTGACCAGGAAGTTGTTAAAGAGGATACGACCCAGATTGTACGACCTATTTGCGTCTGTATTGATGAAGTAAAAGGCCGTTTTGGAATGACCATGGTCTGTGATATACTAAAAGGGAGTATGACCGCCCGGATCCGTCATTATGGTTTCCAGCGGTGTACGAGTTTTGGCATGCTCAGCAACTATACAGCCAGAGAAATCCGCGATATGGTCCGGCAAAGTCTGGAAGACGGGTTTGTCCAGCAGTCGGAAGGCCAATACCCGGTCCTTTCCCTGACAGCCGATGGACGGGACGTATTGAAAGGGCGGAAACGGGCCATACAGGAAATTGCCGTTGCGGCAGAAAAAGAACCGGCGGCCCGGCTGGTACGGAAGAAAAAGGCTGTATCGGAATCGATTGACGAAGAAGCCTGCCGGCCTCTCTTTGAGGTTCTCCGGTCGGTACGCATGGACCTGGCCAAAAAAGAACATATTCCGCCCTTTGTCATTTTCTCTGATGCCACGCTGTGGGAAATGGCGGCCAGCCGTCCCGTATCCGAAGAGGCGATGGCCCGGATCAAAGGCGTGGGTGAGTTCAAGCTGCACAAGTATGGCCGGGTTTTTTGCCAGGCTGTCCAGAATTTTCAAACTACACAGGAGTGATGTACATGAGTTCAGCTGATACACAGTATCTGGATATGGTAGAACGGATTTTAAAACAGGGATATTATTCCAATAACCGCACGGGAATACCTACGTATAAACTTCCTCACCAGATATTTCAATTCGACCTGGAAAAGGAATTTCCGATTCTGACTACCAAGTTCGTTGCGTTTAAAACAGCCGTCAAGGAAATCCTCTGGATCTGGCAGCTTCAGAGCAATGATGTACGGGAACTGCAGAAGATGAACTGCCATGTCTGGGATGAATGGATGCGCCCTGATGGCACCATCGGAAAAGCCTATGGATATCAGATACGAAAATACAAGCAGGTGGACCATCTGCTGGATATGCTGCGGCACGACCCGCAGAACCGGAGGATGATTGTCACGTTGTGGAATATAGAAGATCTGCCTGATATGGCATTGCAGCCCTGCGCCTTCCAGACGTTGTGGGATGTCAGTGACGGACGGCTCAACTGCATGCTGGTGCAGCGCAGCGGCGATATGGGACTGGGAGTACCGTTCAATATGACGCAATATGCCGTACTCATTCACCTCATTGCCCAGACGGTCGGCCTGAAGCCGGGACTGTTTACCCATGTCATCAATAATGCCCATATCTATGAAAATCATGTAGAGGCCATGAAAACGCAGTTGGCACGGCGCGGTCAGGCGTTTCCGGCGCCCCGCCTCTGCATCAATCCTGATATCCATGATTTCTACCAGTTTACCATTGACGACATTGCCCTTGATGGGTATCAGCATCTGGGGAAACTGCCGATGGAGGTGGCTGTCTGATGCTGCATATGATTGCTGCCGTAGACAGGGCCCGGGGAATCGGAAAGGATAATCACCTGCTCTGTCACTTGTCTGCCGATTTAAAGCATTTTAAGAATCTGACCATGGGGCACACGATGATTATGGGGCGGAAAACCTTTGAAAGTCTCCCGGGACTGCTACCGGGGCGGCCACACTGGGTCCTGACAGGACAGAAGGGCTACGAGGATACGCATCGCGGCATTACGGTATTTCATGATATGGATGATATGATGGGAGCTGTCCTGGACGATGAGGACTATTTCATCATTGGCGGCGCCTCCCTCTATACAGAATGTATGGGATGGGCTGACAGCCTGTATCTCACGGAAATTGATGCAGAACTTCCGGCTGATACATTTTTTCCCGAGCTGGACAGGACACGCTGGCAGGAAGTCGAACGGGAAACCCATGGGGCAGACGAACGCAATGCCCATCCGTTCTCTTTTGTACATTATTTGCGTAAATAAGGATTTTTATTATGCTTTTGTATCATGATAAAAATAAGAAATTGGTTGACATTGAATGTTTGGTATGATACACTACCTATTAGAGCTAGAGAATAGCTGCATTTGTTTTTTTTAGGAGGATTTTGTTATGCACGGTAAAGTAAAATGGTTCAGCGCAGAAAAAGGTTATGGCTTCATTGAAAGAGAAGATGGCGGCGACGTTTTCGTACACTTTTCCGCTATTCAGGAAGACGGCTTCAAATCCCTGACAGAAGGTCAGGAAGTTGATTTTGATATCGTAGATGGTGCACGTGGTCCGCAGGCTGCTAACGTAGTTAAAGCCTAATCGAGCGCTTTCAGGATATAGACCTTTTAACCGGTAACCTCATGGTTGCCGGTTTTTTTTTCGGAAAACGGGAAATAAAAATATTAGTGAATTTTACTGCATATTTATTGCATAAAAACTTGAAATATACACTTTCGTGTGCTATGATATACACATATTCAAGAGAATATACAGGATTGATTGCATATGGAGGGTGAATATATATGAAACACGTCAACAGCTTTGCCGATTATACGGCCGATGAATTAAAAGGAATATTACTTCTGGCAGAAAAAATCAAACAGAACCAGCAGGCTTTTTCTCATTTACTGGATGGGAAGAAACTGTATACGTTGTTTGAAAAAACGTCGAACCGGACGTATTTATCGTTCAATATCGGAATGGAAGAACTGGGGGGCAAGTCCTATAACCAGCTCTGGAAAGACAGTAATTTTACGATTGGTGATCTTCCCAGTGAAGTAAAATACGTAGGCCGCAACGTGGACTGCATTATGGGGCGGTTTAAAAAATCCGAAACGACCCATGGTTTCATGGATGCGTCCATCGTCCCGGTCATCAACGGCTGCGATAATACATTCCATCCGACGCAGGCATTGGCCGATATGCTGACACTGTACGAAAAGACAGGTCATTTCGACGTCAAGGTCCTGTATATCGGCGCAAAAAATAATACGTACAACTCTCTCAGCGAAATCGTCACTATGCTGGGCGGTAAGATGTATGGACTGACTCCGTTCAGCCAGGTCATGGGTGTCGGCGATGAGTTCTACGAAGGACTCAAGGCGACGGGTCATTATGAAGAACTGCCGGACAATATCAGCAAGGAAGATTTGAAGAAAGTAGTGGCTGATGTGGATTGCGTCTATACGGATACCTGGGTCGATATGGAATTTTTCACCAATCCCGACTATGCGGATAAGAAAAACAAGATTATCAGCATGATGATGCCGTATCAGATTGATGCGGATCTGATGGCTGGTACAGATACGATGGTCTTCCATGATATGCCGATTCATCCGGGTTATGAAATTACCCAGGATGTAATGGAACAGCATCTGGAAACGATTCTCGATGAAGCCGAAAACCGTCGTCATGCCGAAAAAGGTCTCCTCGTGTATCTGATTACGGGTAAACTGGACTGGTAAAATTTTTGTGGGCAGTGCCTCTATAAACCGGAACTTATGGTTTTGGGTTATAGGGGCATTTTTCTTAGAAAATGCTTGCAGAAATGACAGGGGATAGGTACTATTTGAATAGAGTACCATGACAGCGGTATAAGGAGTGATGTCGATGTATGATTTTGAGTTTTATGCTCCCACGCGGGTTGTTTTCGGCAGAGGAACGGAAAACAAAGCGGGGGCACTCGTGAAAGAATATGGCGGAACATCCGCATTGATTCACTATGGCGGAGGCAGTGCCGTCCGTTCCGGTCTGATCCAGCGGGTCAGGCAGTCCCTGGAAGAAGCTGGCATTTCCTATGTCGAACTGGGCGGAGTCGTTCCCAATCCTCATTTGTCGCTGGTGTATCAGGGCATTGAACTATGCCGGAAGGCCCATGTTGATTTCATTCTGGCTGTTGGCGGGGGCAGCGTCATTGATTCTGCGAAAGCCATTGCCTATGGGCTGGCAAATGATGGGGATGTCTGGGATTTTTACTGCGGAAAGCGCAAGCCCCGGGCCTGCATGCCGGTAGGCTGTATATTGACGATTGCTGCAGCAGGCAGTGAAATGAGCAACAGTTCGGTTATCACAAAAGAAGACGAAGGACTGAAGCGGTCCTGCAATACGAATCTGGCACGGGCCCGGTTTGCCATTATGAATCCGGAGCTGACCGTGACCCTTCCAGACTGGCAGACCCAGGCCGGGTGTACGGATATCATGATGCATACGATGGAACGGTATTTTACACAGGGCGGTAATATGGAAATCACCGACCAGATTGCCGAAGGATTGCTCCGCACAGTTATGAAATATGCGGTCATTCTCCATTCGCAGCCGGATCAGTATGAAGCGAGGGCGGAAATCATGTGGGCCGGCAGCCTGTCCCACAATGGCCTCACGGGATGTGGCAACGATGGCGGTGATTTTTCCTGTCACAAGCTGGAACATGAACTGAGCGGCATGTTCGACGTGACCCATGGTGCCGGGCTGGCAGCTATCTGGGGAACCTGGGCGCGGTACGTATATGGCGATTGCCTGCCCCGGTTTGTACGTTTTGCCAGACAGGTCATGGATGTACCTGAAGGGGCTGATGACATGATGGCCCTTGCTGGTATTGAAAAGATGGAGTCGTTTTATCATTCAATCGGCATGCCTACGTCTATTCACGAATTAGGTATCAGTCCTACGGATGATCAGCTAAGGCAGATGGCCCATCTGTGTGCCCTGGGATGCGGTGGTCATCAGGGATCGGCAAAAGTCCTGAATGAAGAAGATATGTACCGCATTTATAAAGCGGCCCTATGATCTGACCGGAGGCACGGTCAGAATTGATAACTTCACATTATACTAGTATAGCCTGCAAGGAGGATAATCTATGAAAATAGTAGTAGCCATGCCCGTAACGGAAGAACATAAAAAGTGGCTGAATGCAGCCGCCGGGGATTACCCGGTTTATTTTGCCGATAATCAGGCGGCAGTAGGAGTACAGGTGCCTGAAGATGTATTGTCTGATACAGAAATCATCATTGGCAATCTGGATCCGGAACTGGTGAAAAAAGCGCCGCATCTGCGCTGGATGCAGCTGAATAGTGCCGGGACCGGTGCGTACATAAAAAAAGGGGTCCTGCCGGAAGGGGCAGTCCTCACCAATGCGACCGGAGCCTACGGACTGGCCTTGTCAGAACACATGCTGGCCCAGCTGCTGGCGATGATGAAGAAATTATATGCCTATTATGATAACCAGAAGCAGAATCTGTGGAAGGATGAAGGCCCTGTAACGTCTGTGTATGGAGCCCGGGCGCTGGTTATCGGGTTCGGCGATATCGGCAGTGAGTTCGGCAAGCGCCTGAAAGCACTGGGAGCCCATGTAACCGGTATCCGCCGCCGCAGTACGGCCGTACCTCCGGAAGCGGACGAAATGGGAACGATGGATAAACTGGACGATTATCTGGCCCGGGCAGATATTGTGGCCACCAGCCTGCCTGATACACCGGCTACATATCATCTCTATAACAAAGACCGCTTTGCGGCAATGAAACAGGGCGCATGGTTCCTCAATATCGGGCGCGGCAACTGCGTCGTCCAGGAAGATCTGATTGAAGCTGTGAAATCGGGGCATCTGGCAGGGGCAGCCCTGGATGTGACCGATCCGGAACCGCTGCCGGCCGATGATCCTATGTGGCAGGTGCCGGGGATTTATATCACACCTCACGTTTCCGGCGGATATCATCTGAAAGAAACGCATGACCGGATTGTGCAGATTGCCTGTGAAAACTTAGAAGCGTATTTCTATGGCGGCAAGATGAAAAATATCGTAGATTTCCAGACGGGGTATAAGAAATAGGGAGGCGGAACATATGATTCAGACGATTGCTTTTATCGGTGTCGGCATTATGGGAAAGCCAATGGTACGGAATCTCATGAAGGCCGGTTTTTCTCTGCACATTTTTGCGCGGCATAAAGAAAAAGTCGAAGACGTCATAGCCGAAGGAGCTGCTTTTTATCCTTCAATTAAGGAATGCGTGCAGGGATGTGACGCGGTCATTACCATGGTCGGGTTCCCAAAAGATGTGGAAGAAGTATATTATGGAAAAAATAATATCTTTGATTCTGCTGAACCGGGAGCGTATTTAATCGACTGCACCACATCCAGTCCGTCTCTGGCAGTCCGGCTCCATGAAGATGGCAGCAAAAAAGGATTCCATGTCCTGGATGTTCCCGTCACAGGCGGTGAAAGCGGGGCAATCAAAGGTATTTTGTCTATGCTCGTTGGCGGGGACAAAGAAGATTATAAAGCCTGCATGCCCATTTTCCAGGCAGTGGGGACTAACATTAATTATCAGGGCAAAGCCGGGAATGGCCAGCATGCCAAAATGGCCAACCAGATTCTCGTAGCCGGTGCGCTGAGCGGAGTCTGCGAAGCACTGGCCTATGGGAAAGCCCGTGGCATGGATCTGCAGGTTTTGTTTGATTCGCTGTCCACAGGAGCCGGCGGCAGTGCCCAGTTTTCTGCCCTCGGTCCTAAAATTCTGGCAGGCAATTATCAGCCGGGATTTTTTATCAAGCATATTATCAAGGATTTGAAACTGGCTTTACAGGAAGCGGATACCTTGGGGCTGAAGCTGGATATGGTACCGGAAGTGCTGGCTGATTTTGAAGACCTGGCTGCCAAAGGCCATGAAAACGAAGGATCCCAGGCACTGATTAAGCATTATATTGATATGGAAAAATAACCGGGTCTGATGATACAGACGATAGGAGGCAGAGCTGCAGCGGAATGAGCGTTTTATTTATTCTGCTGCAGCTTTCGCTATTTTCTGATGGTACTTGACAAAATTCCCGGTTCTTTATATACTTCACTTAGTTGAACTTTCAACTAAGATAGGAGGAGACAGGATGCCATCATTACGAAGTCCTTTGTTGAGGGAGATAGGTGCTATATATCGTAGTATCCAGTCTATTATGGAGCTGCGGTTTCGCAATAAGCAGCTGCAGCGCGGACAATTTATTTTTTTAACACGTATTTGTGAACACCCCGGCATAAAGCAGGTTGAGCTGACCCGGATGTGCCGCGTCGATAAAGGCACGACAGCCAAGGCTGTACGCAAGCTGATGGAAGCCGGATATGTTCTGCGCAAACCCGATTCCCGTGACGGACGGGCGTGGAATCTGTTTCCTACAGAAAAAGCCGGACAGGTATATAAAGAGATTCTGGCAGAAGAAAACCGCGAGCTGGAGGTCTGTGTCAAGGGCATGCCGGCGGAAGAACAGCGCCTGCTTTTAGGTCTTATTGAACGTGTCCAGAATTCAGTTGAAACGGACTGGCTTTTATTTCACGAACACAAGAATCCTTCTGATATGAGAAAGGAGACAGAATGATGGAATTTAGAAAAGCGGAGAAAAACGATATGGTACGTATTATGGAACTGATCCGGCAGGCCAAGGCGTTTTTAAAGGCAAACGGCGTCGATCAGTGGCAGGATGGATATCCGGAACAAAGGGATATTGAAGGAGATATCCGGGACGGAATCGGCTATGTTCTGACTGATGATGATGTAATTATAGCGTATACGGGAATTGATTTCCGCGGTGAACCGGCTTATAAGTCTCTGCGCGGCCAGTGGCTGAATGAGGAGCCGTATGCCGTCATTCACAGGACTGCTGTGGACAATGCTGTCAAAGGCAAAGGGCTGGCACAACATTTGTTTGCACAAGCGGAACGGATTGCCCGGGAAAGAGGAGTCTATAATATCCGCATTGATACGGATGAAGACAATAAAGTCATGCGTCATGTCATTGAAAAAATGGGATTTGTCTATTGTGGCGTTGTCATTTTTGCCAACAGTCCTAAGATTGCATTCCAGAAATGTGTCCATCCGTCCCAGGACCGGTAACGGCTTATCGAGAAATAGGCGGAGATGCCTGTTTGAACGTTGCTTATCAGGATAGAATATGATACCATTAATGTGAATTAGACATAATCATGTGCTATAACTGTGGGGAGAGATGAATATGGCCCAACGAAGAGATATTCACAAAGTGTTACTTATCGGCTCCGGCCCGGCAGTCATCGGACAGGCTGCTGAATTTGATTATGCGTGTTCTCAGGCATGCAGTGCCCTGCGCAGCCTGGGGTATGATGTAGTGCTTGTCGATTCAAACCCGGCAGCCGTTGCGACGGACCCGTCTGTGGCGGATCAGACGTATATAGAATCGCTCAATGAAGAATGTCTGACCCGGGTGATTGAGAAGGAACGCCCTGATGCGCTGCTGCCTGCTATGGGTGGACATATGGCAATCCACGTATGTGCCGGATTAAATAAAAAAGGCATCCTGGCACAATACGGGGTTCGCGTCATCGGCATACCGATGGATGTTGTCGAACGCGGGGAAAACCACAATGCTTTTAAGAAAGCCATGGATGAATCAGGCCTTACGACTGCCCGCAGCATTGCTTGTTCCAGTGCGGAAGAAGCCGCTGCGGCAGCAGAAAAAATAGGATACCCTGTCGTGCTCCGGCCGGCGTACACTTGTGGCGGCAGCGGAAGCGGCATTGCGGAAGATGAACCATCGCTTCGTGCCCTTTGTGCCCGCAGTCTGCAGCCCGGTCAGGTTCATCAGGTCCTGGTAGAAGAAGCGCTGACAGGATGGAAAGAGCTGGAACTGGTATTGCTGCGGGATGCGGAACGTACAGTAGTACCGGTATGCTTTATTGAAAATATAGATCCGGTGGGCATCCATTCGGGAGATTCTGTTTCTACTATTCCTATGATGACTGTGCCGGATGATGTGCAGCAGGAGCTTTTGCGTCAGGGTAGCATGATTGCCGGGCATATGGGAATTATCGGCAGTGCAGATATAAAATTTGCCTGGAACCGGCACGATGGCCGGATTGCGGTCCTTTCCCTCAATCCCCGTATGTCCCGTTCGTCTGTACTGGCTTCAAAGGTGACTGGCATTCCTGTTGCCAGCGTTTCAGCCAGACTGGCAGCAGGCCTGCTGCTTCGTGAAATCCCATGTGCTGTCTGGGGGACGATGGACCAGTATCAGCCAGACCGGGATACTATCGCCGTGAAATTCCCACGCTGGGATCTTGAAAAATATGATGGCGCAAACGACGTACTGGGAACGCAGATGCGGTCTGTAGGCGAAGTCATGGCCATGGGCAAAACCTTTAAAGAATCATTGCAAAAAGCAGTCCGTTCTCTGGAACAGGGCCGGTATGGGCTGGGGCAGGACAAGATATTCCTGCCAATGACTTCCGATGAACTGATGCAGCGGCTGGCAGTGCCTTCGTCAGAACGGTATTTTATGATGTATGAAGCGCTGCGCAAAGGAGCTGCCCTGGAAGAAATACAGAATAGTACACACATTCATCCCTGGTTTATTGAACAATTTAAAGAACTGGCCGATGAAGAAAATGCCCTGGAAAAATCGAAGGGGACGATGCCGGCTGATACGGTTCTGGTACAGGCAAAGAAAGACGGCTTTGCTGATGCCTATCTGAGCCAGATTCTGGAAATACCGGAAGATACTATCCGCACGCGCCGGCAGTCTCTGGACCTGACAGAAAAATGGCAGGCCGCCGCTGTCAGCAGTGCTATGCGGCAGACTGGCTGTTTCTCTACCTATAATGGAGAAAACCATTATGCCGTACGTCAGGGGAAACCTAAAATTGTCGTACTGGGCAGCGGCCCTGAACGCATTGGCCAAAGTCAGGAATCCGATTATGGATGTATCCGGGCGATAGCTGCACTCAAAAAATCGGGATTTGAAACGATTATGGTCAATTGTGATCCGGCAGCTGTATCTACAGGAGCTGATGCGGCAGATACGGTGTATGTGGAACCACTGACTGTCGAACACGTGCTGGGAATCTGCCGTCTTGAAAAGCCAATCGGTGTTATTGCCCAGTTTGGCGGCAGTGCTGCAGAAAAACTCATTCCGGCTCTACAGGCAGAAGGCATCCATATTTTGGGAACGAACCCGGATAGTCTGAAACTTGCCGGAGACTGGCACCAGTTCCAGACCATGATGAATAAGACGGGTATTCCTATGCCGGAGTCCGGTTCTGCCACGAGTGCGGAAGACGGGCTGACCATAGCAGGACAGATCGGGTATCCGGTAGTGCTGCATATGGGTACTACGAAGAAAATTGTTCATGATGCGGCCACACTGGAAATGATACTGCAGAAGGCAGATATTACGCCGGACCGGCCGGCATACATCGACCGTTTCCTGCATACGGCACTGAAATGTGAAGCCGACGCTGTCAGCGATGGCAGGCAGGTCTTTATACCGGCGGTCATGGAACATATTGAACTGGCAGGAATTCATTCCGGGGATAGTGCCTGTGTTATTCCAAGCCGTCATATTGCCGGGGAAGCACTGAATCAGATTCAGGAATATACGAAGCAAATAGCGTCAGCCTTTCATGTTACAGGATTAATGAACATCCGCTATGCTATTGAAGATGACCAGGTATATGTCCTGGAAGTCAATCTGGGAGGCTCCCGCACGATGCCGCTCGTTTCCAAACTGTGCCATATCCCGTTGCCGGAAGTGGCGGCGGAAGTTATGACATTGCCGCTTACGGGAAAGGCATCGCCCGTTCCTTCGTTAAAAGAAAGACATGTTCCTTTTTATGGAGTTAAAGAAGCCGTATTCCCATTCGATATGTTCCCTGAAGTGGATCCTGTACTGGGGCCGGAAATGCGTTCTACCGGTGAAGTATTGGGGTTGGCAAAGACATCAGGAGAAGCTTTTTATAAGGCTGAAGAAGCGGCAGGAGGAACATTGCCGCTGGAAGGAGCCGTACTTATATCTGTCAGTGATGCTGACAAACCCTATATTGCAGCCATTGCACAGGAATTTGCCGAAGATGATTTTGCTATCTATGCGACAGATAAGACTTTTGAATTGTTGCAGGCTGCCTGCATTCCGGTAAAACGAGCCAATAAGCTGGGAGAGGGCAGTCCCAATATAGAAGATCTCATTGCAGATGGAACGGTACAGATGGTAATCAATACACCATCTGTGCGTAAAGATGTAGCCGATGATGACGGCGCACTGCGAAAGGCTGCTGTCCGGGCTCATATTCCCTATGTAACGACCATTGTCGCTGCCAAAGCCAGTATGGAAGGCATTCATCGCATGATTACCCATGGCCGCAGCCCTGTATTATCGTTACAGGAATGGCAGCATAGCATTACAGATAAATAACAAAAGTCACAATCCGAATTTCCCGTAATGGAAGAGGTCGTTGTATTCTTTATGATACAGCGGCCTCTTTTGCCGTGTAACGGCCTTATAATGAATAAATCGAAATAAATGTCAAAAAAATCAGGATTTTTACTTGACATTACGCAAGGGATTTGGTAAAATATACAAGTCGTCGGGAGACAACAGAAACGAAAACGACAAGATGACCTTTGAAAACTGAACAATGCAACATACGAATGAACGCCAG
>NZ_QSFA01000001.1 GCF_003467125.1 Megasphaera sp. AM44-1BH | reverse complement strand
GAAAACTCCCCCTATGATGACAGTTTTATTTTTTACTGTCTCTCATAAGGGGAGCATATCAAAGCTCATTTGTTGCAGCCTCTTATTTATTTGCCGTACATTATTTGCTTTTTATAATCATACTGTAAGCGGCGTATCCACTCTGGCCGGCATGGTCTCCCTCTTTGATGGTAATGGGAACGAATCCGTTTCCATGGGGGTCACCGGTTACTTCAATGGGAACAGCAGATTGAAATACCAGTACCTGCCCGTTCCGCAGCATCGTGCGGATTTTATCCGTATCATGCTCTTTGGCGGCCGTAACAAAAAGGTCGATATCCTTTTCGTTCATGACGACGTACGTGCCGCGCATCATCGTATAGGTCTTTCCGGCTTCAAACCGGGGGAGTTCTTTTTTCTGTGATTTGGGAACTTCCGTAGATGAATACGAAGAGAAATCGACGTGCGCCGGTTCGTTCTGGCGCTGGCGGTACATATAGTACCCAAACAGACAGAGACAGATGACCAGCAGTGGAATAAGGCTGAAACGGGTTGCATTTGTCAGACGTTCCAGGAGTGGTGCCGGCTCTTCTTCCTCTTCTTCATTTTCCAGTTCCGTATCTTCCTGCAGCGTATCGGCAGGAAGGTTCAGTGCCCCGGCCAGAACCATCGAAAGGGGAACGCCGTACCCGCTGGCCGGATAAATCATCTGCAGTCTGTCGAGGGCGCTCGTGCAGGCTCTGGCCCGGCTGGCGGCATCGTCCAGATCGGCGCTGAGGCGCAGGCGGTGGATAATAGAAATAAATGAATCGTTTCCCAGTCCCGGCATGTAGGTGATGGCGAGGAACCGGAGATCACGGATGTATAGCTCGGGCAGCATGAACGCTCTGCCGGACGTTTCATAACTGGCTTTCAGGGCATGCAGTGTCCGGGAAGCGTCATAGAGGGCCAGTACATCGCCCTTCAGAAGGGGAAGGATCCGCCGGTCCCATACCGTTGCAAAATCTGCACTGTGCGCTACCATAGAGGCCGTTACTTTACGGGAACATGAGAAATCGTCTGTAGGCGGTTTTACCAGACAGGACATGCTGTGAGCTTTGGATTCACTGATCCAGGCGATAGCGATACGGCATATGCTGGCATCGTCACTGCTGGCTTTGTCGAAAGCGATGGCAATGGCCGAGTTATTTTTACGGCGCATGATGGATTGTAAAAGTTGTTGTGTTTTGGCGTCCTCCTCCATAATACCATCCTTTCTATTCTATCGTTGTATATGATGTGGGGCAGCTCAGGCCTTATTCTGCCTCTTTCTGGAGCGGGATGAATGAGCATAATGATAACGGTGAACCGGTTTTAATTTGAAATAATTATGCTTGACTGTTTTGTTTTTATCATCTGTAATCGTATTGACTTCGAACATGTCCAGGGATTCAATAAAGGGAACGAATTTTTTGAATCCGAAATTACGGACATCGAAGTCGGAAAACTGTTTATTGAGCAGATTGCCCAGCGTGCCGGAAAAAATCCAGCCGTTGTCATCTGAATTTTCTTCCGTGATTTTTACCAGGGCCTGCCGGATTGTGCGGAAATTTTTACCCGAAGTCTTTTCTGATTTGACCGGTTCTTCCGTGACGGGGCAGGTGACGACAGGCGTATCATCGGTGACTGCCGCTTTGGCCGGATCGGTTGATTCTGTATCGGCTTCGTTTTCTGCTTCTTCCAGCAGGACATCGAGATACAGGAACTTATTGCATGCCGAGATGAAAGACCGGGGGGTCTTGCTTTCGCCCATGCCGAGGACGTATTTCTGCGATTCCCTGAGCCGCGATGCCAGGCGGGTAAAATCGCTGTCTGAAGAGACAATGCAGAAACCATCGAGATTGCTTTGGTATAACAAATCCATCGTGTCGATGATTAACGCCGAATCGGTCGAATTTTTTCCTGTCGTATTACTATATTGCTGAATAGGCTGTATGGCATTATTGAGAATTGTCGTCCGCCATGACGCCATCTGTGGTGTGGTCCAGTTGCCATAAATCCGTTTATAAATGACATCGCCCAGATTATTGGCTTCGGATAAAATGACATCAATATACTTCGTCGAGATATTTTCGGCATCGATCAACACCGCAAGTTTCATTTCCTGGTTCATAACTATATGCTCCTCCTGTATAGATTTATTTTATCATGTAGTGTACTAAAGATAAAGCGGAGGACTCTCTTTTTGTAAAAACAATGAAAAATAAAAGGGAGTTATCCCGTAGAGTGGAACTTGCCCCACAGGATGCTCCCGCTTGTCACGTCTTCAGAGTTATTTATAATAATTTTTTCAGTGTATTGGTCACTTCAGACGGATTCTGGACAGGTGACAAATCCATGATCTGCTGCTGGCCGACGCACAGGATATTATTGCCATCTACATGGACATCACCAGAGGATGGTTTGGCATTATTGTGATAGACTGCCGAAAGATTGCCGGCAATCAGGTATGCCCGTTCTTTTCCGCTCATACTGGGAATATCCTGGGGCTGATAGAAGTCCTTTTTGCGGATGGTGATCATGCCCGTGTCCTTATTGACTGCGACGACATTATTGCTCCATTTTGTAATGTCTGCGCTATACGTATCGCGGCGGCTTACCGTCGTAGGATGATCGTTGAACAGCTCCATAATACCACTGGTCTGTACGTCTTTTTCTTTGTCGAGGAAACGCTGCCACAGGGCGGCACCGCCACCGACATTATAACCGGCAGCTACGGCATACTGAAAGCCTAGGGCATCGGCTTCTTTTTCCATCGGCTTGGTCACTAGTTTGGCAGACCCTATCTGGTCCAGAATCGCAGCACCTAGCTGGGCGGCACCGCCACCGGAACCGTAAATCGTTGCCAGGAGGTCAAGTGGCATGCGCTTCTTTACGCCGCTGATAGCGTGATTTTTCTGTCCATGTCCCATTTCATGGGCGAGGACGAAGGCGACTTCATTTTCGTTGTAATTCAATGGTTCAAAGAGGCCGATATTGACGCTCATGTTGTGTCCGATGGTGCAGAAGGCATTGAAACTGGTGTCGTTATTGACGAAGTAGTTGTACGGCTTTTTCAGGATTGATGGATCGGTTTTTGCAATGGCATTGGAGAGGCGGGTCATGACCCGTTCCGTCATAGCATTGGCCTGGTAGTCATTGTTGACGCCATATTTGGCTTTTATCTGCTTCATATAATCGTCGCGGCCTTCATTATCCAGGTAGTTGAGCTGCTGATTCAACTGGGCGTAATAGGCGCCGGCCTGGGCAATCGTACCGATAGTGCCGATATCGATGGCCTGGACTGGGGCCGTTTCCGCCATGGTGCAAAAACTGAGGCCCAGGACTGCGGCGGCAGCCAGCAGGGTCCGTTTCGTTCTGTGTATAAACATGATATTCCCACTCCTTTCGCACTCCACGTTCTATGCAGCCTCATTATAGCATATATTTTTTTATAAGACACGATGTAAAAAAACAATAGTGTTAACATCCAATGTTCAACAATTAATATTGCATCTGCATCTGATTTTGTATTATAATAGAAAAGAGTTATTCTTACTGAATAGTATGGTGTATACAATAGGGCAGGGCAAGTAATCTGTATTAGGATGTGAATCGCTATGGCAGGAGAAAAAACGTATTTAAAACCGATAAAGAGCAAATCCGTCGTTCAGCAGGTCATCGATCGTGTAACCGAAGCCATTATAGATCGCCGTATTCATCCCGGCGATAAAATCCCGACGGAACAGGAACTGGCGGAATCTTTTGGCGTGTCCCGCAACTCCGTACGGGAAGCTATCAAAATCCTCGTTTCCTATGGCGTCCTGGAAATCCGCCGGCCCGAAGGGACCTTTGTCTGTCAGGGATTCAGTGAAGCCATGATTGACCCGCTTCTCTATGGTATTATCCTGAGTGATACGGAATCGATGGAATCGCTTAAGGAACTGCGGGAATGGATTGATATCGGCATCATTTATAAGGCGGCTCGGAAAGCCGATGAAGACGACCTGCGGCGGTTGAAACAGGCATTAGATGATATTCAAAAAGCCGTTGACAACAAAAATTCCAGAGATATGTGTGATGCCGATGACAGGTTCCATCAATGTATGGCTGATATGACCCATAATGTCCTTTTTGATAAAATTGCCTATGTTACGAGACTTCTGACAAAAAAAATCCGTTATCAGACTGTATATAACATGGCTGAAATGGGGAAATTACAGGAAATGTACGATGTCCATCTTTCTATGTATCAATTTATAAAGGATAAGAAACAGGCCGCCGTAGATGAAATAGTGCGTCAGGGCTATTTCTATGAGTATGACGTACTGGATGAAAAAGAAAGATAATATTATATCGAATTCATTCTATTGAAGACGTGGTCCTGTCATGGTGATATAACTGTGACAGGACCATTTTTATGTTTATCACTCATCAGGTTAGTCTTATCGATAACAAAAAAGAAATGGAAAAATCGTCTTAAGTCATTGACAACATCCTACGTTGGAAGTATAATACAGTCAAAAGTTAAACATCCTACGTTCAACGGAGGATGAAAAATGACATCATATTTTTATCTATCATTTATCTTACGAGGTGACATTGCATGAAACGAACAGAAGAGGAATTGAAAGAGGTTGCGAAAGACCTGCGGAAAAAAGCCGTGACCATGATTTATGAAGCTCAGTCGGGTCATCCCGGTGGTTCGCTTTCCGTCGCTGATTTTGTAGCTGCCTGCTATTTTGGTGAAATGAATATCGATCCGAAAAATCCGAAATGGGAAGACCGGGACCGGTTCATCCTGTCTAAAGGCCATGTATGCCCTATCCAGTATGCCGCACTGGCTACACTGGGATACTTCCCCCTCGATGTGCTTCACACGCTGCGGAAAGAAGGATCTATCCTGCAGGGCCATCCGGATATGAAGAAATGCCCGGGTATCGATATTTCGACGGGATCTCTCGGCCAGGGCCTGGCCTGTGGTGTCGGCATGGCGCTTGCAGGTAAGCGGGATAAAAAAGACTATCGTGTATTCGTTGTCGTCGGAGATGGCGAAGCCCAGGAAGGGGAAATCTGGGAAGCTGCCAATACGGCACACAAATATGAACTGGACAACCTGATTGTTTTTGTCGATAACAATAACCTGCAGCTTGATGGCACGACAGACGAAGTCATGCCGAATGGCGACCTGGGCAAAAAATTTGAAGCCTTTGGTTTTGACGTCTATGAAATCGATGGCAACGATATGCACCAGATCGTCCATACGCTCGATATGATCCGCATGCGCAAAAATAAGAAACCACATTGCATCTTCGCTCATACGGTCAAGGGCAAAGGCGTATCGTACATGGAAAACCAGTGCGGCTGGCATGGTGTCGCTCCGAACGATGCAGAATACAAACAAGCGATGGAAGAACTCGAAGGAGGCCTGAAATAAAATGGCAGATATGACAAAAGCAACCCGCGATGGCTTCGGTGAAGAAATACTGAGCCTTGGTAAAAATAACAAAGATATATATGTAGTCGATGTCGATATTGCAAAATCGTGCCGGACGACGCCTTTTTCCAAGGCCCTGCCCCAGCAGCATGTCAATGTCGGTATTGCCGAACAGAATGGTGCCGGCCTGGCAGCTGGTCTGGCTACATGCGGCAAGATTCCTTTCGTCGTCACCTATGCTGTGTTTGGTTCCCTGCGTATGTGTGAAATGATCCGCCAGGAAATCTGCTATCCCAATCTGAATGTGAAGATTGCCTGCTCCCATGGCGGTGTTACACCGGCTAATGACGGGGCCAGCCATCAGTCCATCGAAGATATGGGCGTCCTCAGGACGCTGCCCAATATGACGGTCTGCATGCCTGCCGACTATGTAGCCGCCAAGAAACTGACAAAGGCTGCCGCCGAAATGTACGGCCCGGTATACCTGCGCTTTACCCGCGATCCCATTGCAGTCCTCTATGATGATGATGTAGAACTCCAGCTTGGGAAAGCTCATCAGATACAGGACGGCAAAGACATTGCCATCATCGCCAACGGCGATACGGTCCGCCTGGCTATTGAAGCCGGAAAGAAACTGCAGGCTGAAGGCATTTCGGCACGCGTCATCGACATGCACACCATCAAGCCTCTCGATACAGACGTCGTCAAAGATTGCCTGGAAACTATCGGCAAAGTCATTACCGTCGAAGATCACAATATCATCAACGGCCTGGGCAGTGCCGTCTGCGAAGTAGCGGCAGAACTGGGCAAAGGCAAAGTAAAACGGATGGGCATCCAGGACCGGTTCGGTGAATCGGCTCCATATGAACATCTCCTGGCAAAGAACGGCGTCTCTGTCGATCATATCGTAGAAACGGCCAAATCCTTTTGCCAATAAACAACCTACATTGAACGTTGAGTGGTTATTGGATATATATTGGGAGAAAGGGAGTGCAGTTTTATGACAACAGCAACAGCCAATGTTGCGGATATAGAAAAACGTACTGTGCATAAAGTAACACGAAGGCTGATTCCATTCTTGTTCTTCTGCTTTGCTATTTCCATTCTGGACCGCGTCAATATCGGCTTTGCCGCCCTTCAGATGAATGCTGATCTCGGCTTTTCCAGTGCCGTCTTTGGCTTTGGTGCCGGCATCTTCTTCTTTGGGTATTTCCTTCTGGAAGTACCGGGAAGTGCTCTTATGACCAAATTCGGTGCCCGCCGCTGGATTTCCCGCATCATGGTTTCCTGGGGCCTCGTATCCTGCCTGACCGCATTCGTACAGAACGATATCCAGTTTTACTGCGTACGATTTGCCCTCGGCGTTTGCGAAGCCAGTTTCTTCCCCTGCATGGCCTGGTATCTGAGCAACTGGTTCCAGACGAAGAACCATGCCAAGGCTATCGCCGGCTTTATGATCGCCATCCCCAGTGCCAGTGCCGTCGGGTCCCCTATTTCAACATATCTGCTGGAACTGAACCTCTTTGGGCTCGAAGGCTGGCAGACACTGTTTATCCTCGAAGCTATTCCGTCGCTCATCCTCGGTGTCGCCTGCTTCTATTACCTGACCGATTCGATTGAAGAAGCCAACTGGCTGGAAGCGGATGAACGGGAATGGCTGAAGAATATTGTAGCCGAAGAACAGGCTGCAAAAGCCAAGAAAAAGAAAGTATCTTTCCTTACGGCTCTGAAAGAACGGGATGTCCTCATCCTCGCTCTGGGATACTTTGCCTGGATCTGCGGGTATTATGGCATCGTCATGTTCCTGCCGACACTGGTCCATGGCCTTTCCAGTACGATTGCTACGACGACCATTGGCTGGATCATCGGTCTCATGTATCTCCTGGCTGCATTCGTCATGTATGCTGTCGGTCGTCATTCCGATAAGGTCAATGAACGGCGGTACCACGTGGCAGGCTGCCTGGTAGTAGCTGCCGTCGGACTTGTCGCCAGTGTTTACATTGCCCAGTCCAACGTCATAGCCAGTCTCATCGTCTTTGCCGTCGCACTGAGCGGTGCCTATGGTGCCTACTCTCCGTTCTGGGCCATTCCGCCGGCGTATCTTTCCGGATCTGCTGCCGCAGCAGGTATTGCCCTCATCAACAGCGTCGGTAATCTGGGTGGGTTCTTTGGCCCTTACGTCATGGGCTACGTCAGTACCGTGACCGGTTCCTTTGACGCCGGCGTCCTTTTCCTGGCCATCTGCATGGTCATCAGCGCCTTTGTCGTCACGGTCCTGGTTAAACAGACAGGAAAAGCCATCGACGATAGTAAGTTAAATGCGGCTGAAGCAGCTGATAAATAAGTATTCACAATCTATTACACCATATATTCTATGTATTAACACCGTGTGACATTACACGCGTTATTTCAAGGAGGTTTTTCAAATGTTAGATTTCACAGATCAGGTAGTCATCGTTACAGGCAGTGGTTCTCCCAAAGGTATGGGTCGTGTCATGGCCCGCACATTCGCCAAACAGGGCGCTCAGCTCATCATTGCGGATATCAACATGGCCGGCGTACAGGAAACGGTCGATATCATCAAAAATGAAGGCGGCAAAGCCGAAGGTATCAAACTTGACGTTACGAGCAAAGAATCGTGCGAAGCCATGGTCAATCACATCATGAAGACTTATGGACGCCTCGACGTTCTCGTCAACAATGCCGGCATTTCCCAGCATGTTACCGTAGCCGATATGACTCTCGATGATATGAAACGTATTTTCAACGTCAACATGTTCGGCCTGTTCCTTTGCACCCAGGCCTGCATGAAACCGATGGTCAAAGCCGGTTATGGCCGTATCGTAAACCTTTCTTCCGTATCAGCCAAGCGCGGCGGCGGTATTTTCGGCGGCGCTCATTATTCCGCAGCCAAAGCTGCCGTCCTCGGCTTCTCCAAGAACCTGGCCCGCGAAATTTCTCCTTATGGTGTCACCGTCAATAGTGTAACACCGGGCCTGATCAACACGGAAATCTGGAAATCCCTGCCGAAAGATGAAGCCCAGAAAGTTATCGACAACATTCCTATGGGCCGTCCGGGCGAACCGCAGGAAGTGGCAGATACGGTCGTATTCCTCGCATCTAAAGAAGCTTCGTATATTACCGGTGAAGAAATCGATATCAACGGCGGCCAGCACATGGACTAAGTCGTATAGGACGAGCGGCAGAAAGCAGGAAGGCTTCCTGCCGCCCTTTTCTGCGAAAGGTGGGTCGGGATATGCGAGCAGGATTTATAGAAAAACCAATGAAAGCCTATTTTATTGATGACGCACCAGAGCCCCAGCTGGAGCATGATACGGATGTCAAGATCCAGGTCCGTGCTACAGGCATCTGCGGCTCTGAGGTGCATGCTTATCATGGAAAGCATCCCTGGCGGGTTCCGCCCGTCGTATCAGGACATGAGTTCTCGGGAGTCGTCGTTGAAACGGGCAGTGCCGTGACGACGTGCCGGCCTGGCGACAGAGTGACGGCCGAACCGCAATATGGCTGTGGTCATTGCTATTTGTGTAAGAGCGGACGGTATAATCTGTGCCCGGAAAAGAAGATACTCGGTGCTTCCGGATGGAGCGGGTCCTTTGGCGAATATGTTGTTCTGCCCCAGCAATGCATTGTACCCCTGCCGGATGAAGTATCCTTTGCCGAAGGCGCCCTCATCGAACCGCTGGCTGTCGGCATGCATGCCGTACGGGTTCATCATGTACAGCCGTCAACAACAGTTGCTGTCATCGGCTGCGGTACCATTGGGCTGGGCGTTGTTCTCAGCGCCGCCTGTTTCCATCCGGCAGCTTTGTTTGGAATCGATGTCGTCGATTTTAATCTGGAAAAAGCGCGCTCTATGGGAGCCGTTGCTACATTCAACAGTATGCGCGATGATGTCGTCAAAGAAATTATGACGCGGACCGATGGCAAGGGTGTCGATATCACCTTCCTGGCCTTTGGCAATGATGCCTGCGTACGGCAGGCCGCCGAAATTACCCGTCCGGGCGGTACGATTTCGGAAATCGCCATCATGAATAAGGATGTAAAGGCCTCGTTTGACCTCATTCAGGTGAAAGAGCTGCATGCAGACGGGTCCAATATGTATGTCCGCAGCGATTATGAAGCGGTATTGGCGGAAATAGCAGCAGGCCATATGAAACCGTCGGGATTTATTACGAAACGTTTCCCTATCAGCCAGTTCGGTGAAGCCATGGAATTTACAGACAAGCGGCCGGAACCGGTCGTAAAGACTCTGCTGGAATTTTAGACAGTGATACAGCGTAAGGATGTGACGCCTATGATAAAGAAAATCGGAGTATTGACCAGCGGCGGGGATGCACCGGGGATGAACGCTGCCATCCGCGGCGTTACCCGTTACGCTATGTACAAGGGCCTGACCGTAGAAGGTATCCTGCGGGGCTATGACGGGCTGATCCATGGTGACAGTACGGCCCTGACACGCCGCTCTGTCGGTGGCATTATTCATCGCGGAGGGACCTTGCTGAAGACAGCCCGTTCGGAAGAATTCCGGACCGAAGAAGGACGAAAAAAAGCCTTTGAATGGCTGCAGAAAAACCATATTGACGCACTGGTCGTCATTGGCGGCGACGGTTCTATGAAAGGGGCCGAAAAACTGAGTGCCCTGGGCATGCCGACGATTACCATTCCCGGGACAATTGACAATGATATGCCCGGTACAGAATACACACTGGGATATGACACAGCTGTCAATACCGTACTGGAAGCGGTAAACCGTATCCGCGATACGGCGTCTTCCCATGACCGCGTGGCTATCGTAGAAGTCATGGGGCGTCATGCCGGATTCATTGCCCTTGAATCCGGCATGGCCTGCGGGGCTGAAATCGTTCTGGTACCAGAAAAGAAAGTGACCCTGAAAGAAGTGGCCGATCACCTCGTAGAATCCCATAAGCAGTGGAAAATGAGCAGTATTGTCATCGTTGCCGAAGGGGCTGTCAGCGGATGTGACGTGCTGACGTATATGAAACAGCATCATCCGGAAATGAATCCCAGTCTGACCGTGCTGGGCTACCTCCAGCGCGGCGGTGCTCCATCGGCGCGGGATGCCAAGATGGCGGGGTTGTTTGCCCAGAAAGCCGTCGATTATCTCCTTTCCGGCGGCAAAGATGCAGTCATCGGCTCTATCCACGATAAGATTGTGGCTACCCCTTATACAGAGGTAGACAAGTATTGCTTTACTATCGATGAAAATGAATACGATCTGGTACACGCATTAGGTACGTAAAATTCCCCTCTTCTGTTGAAGAAGAAACTGTAATTCCCCATGCAGTTTCTTCTTCTTTTTTTGTGTACTTTCCCATATAATAAAAGATATAGAACAGGAGGCGGTATGATGCTTGAACGCGTAGCAGCAGATAAGCTGCAACTGGATGTTTTTTCTGTTTTTGGCACTAATAATGGACTTCTCATGGCGGGGGATACAGACGATGCCCGCGTCATGACCGTGGGATGGGCTAATCTGGGACGGACCTGGAATATCCCTACGTGCATCGTCTATGTCCGGCCTGAACGCTATACGTATGAGTATATGGAAACACATGAGTATTTTTCCTTGTCTGTCCTTCCCATGAAGCAGCACGACAAAGTCATTTACTGTGGTATCCATAGCGGACGCGATACAGATAAAATCAAGGACTGTGATTTTTCCCTGCAGTACGGGATGGGGGATACGCCGCTTATTGATACGGCGGAATGGGCGTTGGTCTGCAAGAAACTGTACGTACAGGATTTGTCGCCACAGGGGGTGACCGATTCCCGTGTTCTCCGTTCGTATACCCAGGAAGGATGGCACCGCATGTACATCGGCCAGGTAGTAGAAGCGTACCGGCAGAAGACAGAATAACCGCCGACTAAACTATTTCTATCATTTTCATTTATCAGAGGTGATTCTTATGAAATTAACCATTCTCATCGATAACTACACCATCAGCGGAGGCTGCTACGGCGCCGAATCTGGCTTTTCGGCCTGGTTTGAAGACCGGGGTAAAACGGTCCTCCTCGATGCCGGCCGCTCAGACATGTTTATGAAAAATGCCTGGCGCCGTGGCATCGATTGTCTCCAGGCCGATGCCATCGTCTTGTCCCATGGTCACTATGACCATACATGGGGCCTGCTGCCGCTGGTACAGGCCCATATTGAAGCGACCTATGAAAAACGGCCCCGTATAGCAGCTCCTGTGTATGCCCATCCGGATACCTTCCTGCCCAAGGAAGCGGGCGGTAAAAACATCGGTTCCATTCTGGATGAAGCTTCACTTAATGCGGTCCTGCCGGTCCATACGACAAAAGAACCGGTCTGGCTGACAGACCGGCTCGTATTTCTCAGTGAAATTGAACGGACCAATGATTTTGAAGCGAAAAAGCCTCTGGGTCATACGATGCGGAACGGCGTATGGGAAGATGATTATCTGTATGATGACTCGGCCATGGTCTATTGTTCCGATAAGGGCCTGGTCATCGTAACGCCCTGCGCCCATGCCGGCGTCTGCAATACCATTGCCTATGCGAAAAAAGTATGCCATACCGATACGGTGTATGCCGTCATCGGAGGATTCCATCTTTTGCGGGATAATCCCGATGTCATGAGGAAAACCCTGGATTTCATAGAAGGCTGCCAGCCGGAACTGGTATATCCCTGCCATTGCGTCAGTCTGGAAAATAAGACACTCCTTGCCCGAGAATTGCCGGTAAAAGAACTGGGTACTGGCACGCGCCTGCGCTTTGACGAATAGAGTCAGCGGACGAATTCGAGGCGGAAGGACCGTCCCGGCGTGATATAGGGAATGAGGAATTGTTCTTCCGGCAGGATATAGGCCGCACGGTTGCTGTTGGGACCGCCGGGATACGATTTCAGGCTGATCTGTACTTCTCCCATATAACGGCCGTATCCTTCGTTGTCTACCGTAATATCGCCGTACGATACGGGCTGGTCTGCCGTTTCATCACTTTGGATTGTGTGACCCTGCAGACGGTTGCGGCTTTCTACTGCCCGGATGGCATCCTGAGCCGGGTCCAGCCGGGCCGTCATAGGCTGGCTGAGCAGATCCTGCAGGAAGGGGTCATGACTGAGAAGACGGGCTTTGAGGACAATCCGTCCTTTTTCTTCCTGTCCTGCCTGGGAAAGGGCTGCCAGTTCTTCTCCCGACGGGGCAGGATCGCCGATATATACCGTATCGGCTCCGAGAGCCTGGGCATGGCGGGCTGCCAGATCCACCGGGCGGTGACGGTCCTCTTCCAGTGTAGGCAGTCCTTCGCGGAGGGGCAGCCGGCGGCCGGCCTGGCTGGGGATGAACAGACCGACAGAAATACCCTGGCCCTGCAGCCACTGCGTCTGTTTTTGTACATAGTCTTCTCCCAGACCCGTATGAGGACGGGGATAAAAATTATGCAGACTGTCTATATGGCTGAAATCAGCCCCGGCTTCCTGAAGAGCTGCCAGTCCTTCTGGACGGAGGGTGGAGGCATTGAGCTGCACCTTCATCATATGGCTGAACAGAGCTATTTTGCGGACATCGAATCCATAATCAAAGCGGACGGTCGTAATGCCCCGGAAAAGCAGCTGTTCCGGCGTCAGCGACGGCAGATTCAGTAATTCCTGCGTCTTTGGTGATACATCCGCTATGACATCGAAGTGATGATGGCGGGCGACGGACAGAATTTCCTGGAGTTCCATAGAGAGGATTTCTGCATCTGATTCGGGAATGTGAAGAGACGTAAATACCCGTGTAATACCCATAGATGCCGCTTCTTCCAGAAGGGCCAGTTCATCGATGCAGCTGCGTCCTAAACCGGGATAAAGAGAAACACCTGTTTTCATGGTCAGCAAACCTCCTCAGCAGGGTCATCGAATCCGATGATCCAGGTAGCAATAAAACCGGCAAGATAAGAGACGAAGAGTCCGAGCAGATACACGGGAATATTGTCTGTGCTGGCTGCCAGGGGCAGGCCGGATATGCCCATAGCGGCTGCGCCAACCATACAGGCAGCCTGGACGGCCCCGCCGCAGGCTCCGCCGATGCAGGCACCGATAAACGGTTTGCCCAGTGGAAGGGTAACGCCGTAGATCAGGGGCTCCCCGATACCCATGAGACCGACAGGCAGTGCGGAAGCAATGGTTTTTCGCAGCTGCCTGTTTTTTGTTTTGACATATACTGCCGCTGCGGCTCCTACCTGTCCGCCACCGGCCATGGCCAGAATGGGAAGCAGGATGGTGACGCCGTAGCGTGCCAGAAGTTCAGCGTGGATCGGAGTCAGACCCTGATGGATGCCGAGCATGACCATAGGGAGAAACGTACCACCGAGAATGAACCCCGTCACAGCGCCGCCGCGGCCGATGGATTCTGTTGCCGCGTATCCGATAGCTTCTGAAAGCCATCCGCCGACGGGCTGGCAAATGAACAGGGCGACAAAAGTTGCAATGAGAACGACCAGGAGCGGTGTCAGAAAGAGATCGAACATATCGGGAATGATGCGGTGCAGTTTCTTTTCCAGCAGGGACGCAAAGAGGACGACGAGGATGACGGCGATAATACCGCCCCGTCCCGGGACAAGAGGCTGTCCGGAAAAGACGATATGAGCCAGTCCCGGATGGGTAATGACGGCGGCCATGACACCACCCAGCATGGGCGAGCCGCCAAAGACTTTTGCCGCATTGATGCCGACAAAGATATTGAGACCGTAAAATGCGGCATTGCCGGCAATAGCGAGTATCTGTACCACGGGCAGGGCGGATAGTCCGGGATTGATTTTCAGGGCAATATTCAGCAGTCCCGTAATCAGGCCGCAGGCAATGAACGCAGGGATGATGGGAACGAAAATCTGGGCAATTTTTTTCAGGGCCTCTCTGGCCGGGGTGGCATTTTTTCTGCGTATGGCTTCGTGCAGGGCCTGGCCGTCTCCGACAGCCGCATTGCGGGCCAGCTCGCCAACCGATGATGACTGCGTATCTTTTTTCAGCAATTCCAGAAACTCGCGGGTCACTTCCTGGGCCTTGCCCGGTCCCAGGATAATCTGCCATTCATCACCGGATTTATTGATACCCATGACTCCCCGCAGGCGGCCTATATCTTCTTTTGTGAAATGTTCCTCTTTTACGACCAGGCGCAGACGGGTCATGCAGTGATAGGCCTGGATGATATTGGAGGCAGGGCCGGTAAGATCGTAGATTTCCCGGGCCAGTTCTTTGTAATCCATTATCGTATTCCTTTCTCCGTGGATGCCGTTGTAAGTGTGCGGGAGATAAAACCGTCGGCAGCCTGCAATCTTTTTTGTGCTTCTTCATAGGAAATGTGCAGGAGCAGCATGACGATAGCCGGCTTGGCCTGTCCTTTGCTTTGCCCAAGGGCACGGATAGCTTCATCGCGGCTGCAGCCGGAAGCGGTCATGACGATACGCCGCGCCCTTTCTTCCAGTTTATGATTGGTCGCTTTGACATCGACCATCAGATTCCCGTAGACTTTACCGAGGCGGATCATCGTTCCCGTAGACAACATATTTAAAATCATTTTCTGGGCAGTGCCGGCTTTCATTCGGGTAGATCCGGTAATGACTTCCGGTCCGGTCATCGCGCATAGATCGATATCGCTGCAGGCTCCGACAGGAGAATGGGGAGAACAGTCGATGGCAATCGTAGCAGCACCGCGCTGACGGGCGAAGGTAAGAGCACCTATGACGTAGGGCGTGCGGCCGGAGGCACTGAGACCGACGACGACATCTTTTTCCGTGAGGCCCTTGTCGAGCAGGTCTTTTTTTCCCAGACTTTCATCGTCTTCCGCACCTTCACGGGCGCGGAACATGGCCGATTCCCCTCCGGCAATCAGTCCCTGTACGAGATCCGGGCCGGTGGAATAGGTGGGCGGACATTCCGCCGCATCGAGGACACCGAGCCGTCCCGATGTGCCGGATCCGACGTAAAATAACCGGCCACCGTCATGCAGGTGCCCGCTGATGAGGTCGATTGCTTTTGCAATATCCGGTATGATGGCTTCTACGGCCGATGCTGCCAGATGGTCTTCCCTGTTGATGATGCGGACCATTTCTTCCGTAGAGACCTGATCTATATGCCTGCTGCGGGGATTCCGCTGTTCTGTTGCGATAGCTGCTAATTCAATCATAGTAGAGCCTCTTTTCTCTCAAATGTGTATTCATTATAAAACAGGAGCCGTATCGTAGCAACCGGATGTCATGCAGAGCGGATATGTTATATACAAATGTTTTGATAATATACATCCATTTCAGGATAATAATTTACAATCCCACTTTTTCATGGTATGATATTTTTGCACGGAAAATCTGTGCATGCCTGTGCGCCCATAGCTCAGCTGGATAGAGCAGCAGTTTCCTAAACTGCGTGTCGGATGTTCGAGTCATCTTGGGCGCACCATTTTTATATCCAACCCGTATTATAGCAAACTTCAGCAGAAAGGTGGCTGTCTGCATGTCCCCAAAAGAAAAGAATCCGCTGGCTTTTTTTCATGAAGAACCTATTTCTGACCGTGACTATACTATGTCTGAGGCCGTAGCCGAAGCGAAACGCTGTCTCAACTGCCGTGTGCCCCAGTGCCGCAATGGCTGCCCCATAGAAAATGAAATACCTCAGTTCATTCATGAAGTTGCACAGGGAAATTTTGGCGCGGCTGCCGAATATATTTATCACCGCAGTGATTTCCCCGCACTGTGCGGCCGTATCTGCCCCAGAGAAACACAATGTGAAGGATCCTGTGTGCTGGGCAAAAAAGGAAAGCATATAGAAATCGGGAAACTGGAACGGTTCGTGGCCGATCTGGTCCTTGACAATCATGTCCTCGATGACGTGCCCAGCAAGAAATGTAATGGGACGGTTGCCATTGTCGGCAGCGGCCCTGCTGGCCTGGCAGCAGCGCAGGACCTGGCCCGCATGGACTATGGTGTAACGATTTTTGAAAGTTCCACCCAGCCGGGCGGGACGCTCACCTACGGCATCCCTACGTTCCGGCTTCATAAAGAATATGTTCTCCGGGAAGTAGAACGGCTGGAGCAGCTGGGCGTTACCATACGGTATGAAACCAAAGTGGGCCGAGATATTTCCCTCGATGAACTGGCTGAGCATTTTGACGCCGTATTTATTGCCGTCGGCACTATGGAAGGTTGGAAACTGGGAGTCGAAAATGACCATTTATCCGGAGTGATTGATGCAGCCCAGTTCCTGTATCAGGTGGAACAGGTACAGCTTGGCGAAGAACCGTTATCTAAGCTGCCGGTCAAACCGGGGGATACGGTTCTAGTCGTCGGCGCCGGAAATGTGGCCATTGATGCGGCCCGGACAGCTCTGCGTCTGAAAGCGAACGTGAAAATCGTATACCGCCGGGGCGAAAAGAATATGAAATGTCTCCCTTCGGAATATGAGGAAGCTAAAGAAGAAGGAATTCAGTTCCAGTTCTATTCGGCTCCCCGTGCCGTTACCGGAACAGATCATGTAGAAGGGCTTAAAATAGAAAAACAGAAAATCCTGGAAGACGGGACGATGGTGCCGACAGGAGAATTTGAAATTGTGCCGGCAAATAAAATTATTGCTGCCATTGGCAATAAACCAGAAATGGACATCATCCAGGCTTTTGGTGCCGAAGCGACAGAAGACGGCTATATTGAATCCCGTAATATCCCGTACGGCATGACCAGCCGGCGTGGTATATTCGCTGCCGGTGATGTCGTACACAAACCGAAAACAGTCGTACTGGCTATGCGCGAAGGTAAACGTACCGCTGCCGGTATTGACGAATATATCCGGGCTAAACACATGATGGAAGAAGTGGAGAAAGGATAAGGAGGCCAGTATGTCAGAACTGACACAGCAGATTGAAAAAGCAAATGCAGCATTTGTAGAAGAACATAAAGATGGCGGCCTGGCGCAAGTGAGCAAATATCCGTCCCGCAACGTCGCCATCCTTACCTGTATGGATACGCGTCTCCTGGATTTCCTTGAACCTGCTATGGGATTGAAACGAGGCGAAGCCAAAATCATTAAAGTAGCCGGCAATACGGCAGGCCGCACCTTTGACAGTGTCATTGGCAGTCTGATGGTGGCCGTCTATGAACTTCATGTGACGGACATCATCGTCGTCGGTCATGAAGACTGCGGCATGCTCCATACGACGGCAGCCAGCCTTTGCAAAAAAATGTTTGATGCCGGCATTGCCCCTGACATCATCGATGATGTCGAACCGCGGCTCATGGCATGGGCAGATCCTATCTGCGACAGTGAGGAATCGGTCCGGGTCACAGTACGCAACCTGCAGCGTAATCCCTATTTACCCGGTGGAATCCATTTCCATGGGGCTGTCATCCATCCCGATACAGGGGCTGTCCGGTTCGTGATTACTGATGGAGAAAAGAAATAGAGGAGGCAGATTATGAATCTGGTTGAACAACGTATGGCAGATCATGCAGCCGTCCTGGCTGCGACAAAAGCACTGGCTTCCGATATAGAAAGAGCCGGTATTCTCATCCGGGATGCGCTGGCTCGCGGTCACAAAATTTTATTCTGTGGCAATGGCGGCAGTGCAGCTGATTCCCAGCATCTGGCAGCGGAAATCGTCGGCCGGTTCCAGAAAGAACGGCCCAGTCTGCCTGCACTGGCATTGACCGTGGATACATCGGTCCTTACGGCGGTAGCCAATGATTACGGATATGATACGGTATTCAGCAGACAGGTAGAAGGACTGGGCAATGACGGAGACGTGCTGGTCGGTATTTCCACATCGGGAAATAGCAAAAACGTCATTGCCGCTATCGAGGCGGCTCGTAAGAAGCAGATGAAGGTCATCGGCTTTACCGGCATAGGTGGCGGAAAAATGGCGGATCTGTGTGATGTCTGCCTGGCCGTTCCATCCAGGGTGACGGCCCGTACGCAGGAAATGCATATCATGATGGGCCACATCCTGTGTGAAATTGCAGAAGAAGCGTATTGATGCACGCGTCTCAGTATATAAAAAAACTGGAACAGAATGACTTTATGTCATTTTGTTCCAGTTTTTTTGCTGTTATACATCCTGATTTTTCTGGCGAAGGGAATCAGCAGTATCAATACCCTAAATTTTCTCCGACGAGGATAATTTTGATACGGCCCTGAGGTCCGCTGTTGCGGCGGGTCCGGACCATCTGGTTGCAGATACTCTTCGGGCTGAGACAGTCAGCACACATGCCATTGGCGTTGCATGGCGTAGGGATGCCAAAGCGCTGGGCGTTTATCGTGGCTGCTGTCGAGCGGGCACGGGAGATAGCGGCTTCAAGGGTCGGTTCTACTTTATTCATGCCGACGATGACGATGACCTGTTTCGGCCCGAATATGAGGGCGGCCGTACGGTTGCCATTGCCGTCTATGTTATAGAGCTGTCCGTCCTGGGTGGCGGCATTGGTGCCCATGATGAATGTATCGCAGGTCAGGCCTTTGCGCATGATTTCCATCCGTTCTTCCGGAGTTTTTGCCGTATCACGGTCGAGAACCGGGTTATGGGCTTTGACGTAATCATACAATCCCATTTCGACAATCGATGTGGAACCGCCCCAGGAAACGACGTCCGTTTCCGGAATCAGCGATACCGCTTTGGCAAGGGCTTCTTCTTTGGTGGGACAATACCAGGCGGCAAACCCGCGTTTTTCAAAATTTTTGGCAACGGCCGGTCCTTTCTTATCATACATGATGTGCATCATATCAGAACGATCCATAGTGACTCCTCCTCAAATATATATTGTGACATAGGCTAAAAGCCGATGTTTTCACCTACGAAAATAATTTTGATGCGCCCTGCAGGATTGCAGGCACGGGTACGCAGTATCTGACGGCATACCGTATCCTGTCCTTTACAGTCTGCACACATGCCGGTCAGGTAGCAGGGCGTTTTTGAACCGGCAAAACGGTTGATATTGATGGCAGACGCTGTCGAGCGGGCCCGGGCAAGGGCGGCATCCAGTGTCGGCACGACTTTGTTCATGCCGGCGATGACCAGAACCTGACGGGGACCGTAGGAAAGGGCTGCTACGCGGTTGCCATTACCATCGATGTTCAGTAATTCCCCGTCCTGGACAGCAGCATTGGTCCCCATGAGAAAGGTATCACATAACAGTGCTTTACGCATGAGTTCGACCCGTTCCTCTGGTGTCTTTGCCGTATCGCGGTCGATGACTTTGTAGTGGGCCTGTACATAAGCGTGAAGCCCGATATCGTCGATAGAGCGGGATCCGCCCCAGGAAACGATATCCTCTTTGGGAATCAGCGAAATGGCTTTGGCAAGGGCTTCCTTGCAGTTCGGACAGTACCAGGCGGCAAATCCTCTTTTTTCAAAGTTCCTGGCGACAGCCGGCCCTTTTTTGTCATACATGATGTGCATCATATCGGTTCTTTCCATCGTAAAGCCTCCTTACTGGTTCATGAAATCCTGAAATGCGCGGGTGCTGCGTATACGGTCGAAATGAGACTGGCTGCGTGCCGCTTCTTTTACGTTTTCTTTATCGATGGCAGCGGCTTTTTTCAGATATAAAACGGCTTTTTCTGCATTTCCCTGATCACCGTAAATGGTAGCGATGCCATAATAACTCCACGTATTATCCGGTTCGTTGTCGATGACTTTCTGGAACCAGGTAATCGATTCGTCGTATTGCTTATCGATTTTCAGGGCCAGTGCCAGGTCATAAAAGGACGGGACGTAATCCGGTGCCAGCTCCAATGCCTGCCGGATGAGAGAAATACCCTGACGGACGTCTTTTTGATTTACGCCGTTGCCGCGCATGGCCAGGGCAATCCCTTTGCCGGAGAGCGCTTTATAATTCGCTTTATCTTTGGCAAGAGCCTGGTCATACAGGGAAATGGCCTGATCGTACTGGAATTGCTGGTAGGCAGACAGTCCTTTTTCAAAGAGTGCCTCTGAGGCGGCATCTATCTGAACCGGTTGCTGTTGCTGCTGGTTCTGTGACGGTGCCGGCTGCTGCTGATTTCCGCATCCGGCCATGAACAGGCTGGCCATAAGACATAAGGCCGCCGCTATAGGAATCTTTTTCATTTTTTCACCTCATACACATACGCTACGTATAGTATATAAGAAATTTCATAAATGTACATAGCTGTATACACGGTATTTACATTTTCTTACTATGTATACATAAACTTTGGATAGCTTTATTATACTATCTATGATATCATTTTTATAGAAGTTTCTTTCCGTATACGGCCAATCAGATAATATTTTTAATTATGAAGTGAATTTATTCTGGATGTACCAGATGGGAAACCATACCATTTTAGGATGAATTTTGCTTATATTTAGTATGCCCAAAATGCAATACTCATGCTTGAAACGCAATAGACTATACTGAATAGTGCTATTTATGCAAATGAATTGAAAAATAAATTCAGCTTGCTATAATAAGAGTAGAGAGATTAAACGTTTAAATAACCTCTGTAATTGTAAGCGCTTGTATTGTCTACTATTATTTTTCTCATTTTATTTCTCAAGGAGATGTTTAAAGTGACAGAAAAATTGATGAAAACAATGGATGGTAACGAAGCTGCCGCATATGTATCGTATGCACTGACAGAAGTTGCAACAATTTTCCCGATTACTCCGTCTTCCCCTATGCCGGAACACGTGGATGTATGGGCCGCTCATGGTAAAAAGAACCTCTTCGGCCAGCCGGTCCGGGTTATGGAAATGCAGGCTGAAGCCGGGGCTGTCGGCGCCTTGCATGGCCTCGTTGAAGCAGGTTCTCTGGGTACTTCCTATACGGCTTCCCAGGGCCTGATGCTCATGATTCCTGTCATGCACCGTATTGCCGCAACATGCAAACCGGCTGTACTCCATGTAGCTGCCCGCTCCGTAGGGTCTCATGCCCTTTCTATTTTCGGGGATCATTCTGATGTCATGGGCTGCCGTAATACTGGCTGGGGCATGCTCTGCAGCGGCAGTGTCCAGGAAGTCATGGATCTTGCCGGCGTAGCACATCTTTCTGCTATTAAAGCCAGCCTGCCGATGATGCATTTCTTCGATGGTTTCCGTACATCCCACGAAATCCAGAAAGTCGAAGTTATGCCCTATGAAGAATTAGACAAACTGCTGGACCGCGATGCCCTCTATAAATTCAAACACGAAGCATTGAACCCGGATCATCCGACTATGCGTGGCGGCGTCAACAATCCGGATATCTTCTTCCAGAACCGTGAAGCGGTCAACTCTTACTATGACAAACTGCCTGATATCGTTCAGGATTACATGGATAAGATCAGCGAATTTACAGGCCGCACATACAAATTGTTCAACTACTATGGCGCTCCCGACGCAGAATACGTTATCGTAGCTATGGGCTCCGTAACGGGCGCTATTGAAGAATGTATCGATGCTATGACGGCAGAAGGCCAGAAAGTAGGGTATGTACAGGTACATCTCTACCGTCCGTTCTCGCTGAAACATTTCTTTGCGGCTATGCCGAAGACAGTGAAACGCATTGCTGTCCTGGACCGCACGAAGGAACCGGGTGCAATCGGCGAACCGCTGTATGAAGATGTATGTACGGCATTCCAGAATTCGGACCGCAATCCGATGATTATTGCCGGCCGTTATGGCCTGTCCTCGAAGGACGTACCGCCTTCCCATATCAAATCTGTATTTGTCCATCTCATGAGCGACAGCCCGAAACAGCATTTCACCGTAGGTATCAATGATGACGTAACGAATCTGTCCATTCCTCTCGTACCGATGGATATCAAGACCGACGGCATTATCAGCTGCAAGTTCTGGGGCTTCGGTTCCGATGGTACGGTTGGTGCCAACAAGAACTCCATCAAGATTATCGGGGATAATACGGACCAGTACGTTCAGGCTTATTTCGAATATGATACAAAGAAATCCGGTGGCGTTACGAAGTCTCATCTGCGTTTTGGCAACCGCCCGATCCGTTCGACCTATTATGTCAAATCGGCTGACTTTGTAGCATGTCATAAAGAAGCGTATATTAAAGATTACGATATCGTTGGTGAAATTAAAGACGGCGGCATCTTCCTTCTCAACTGCAGCTGGGATCAGGCAGCCCTGGAAACCCACCTGAAAGCAAGCGTTAAACGCCAGATTGCTAATAAACATATTAAGTTCTATACCATTGATGCGACGAAGATTGCTGCTGAAATTGGTCTGGGCAACCGTACCAATACGGTACTGCAGGCCGCATTCTTCAAACTGGCCAATATCATTCCTATCGACGATGCCGTCAAATACATGAAAGAAGCCATCGTCAATACCTATTCGGCCAAAGGCGAAAAGATTGTCAACATGAACTGTGAAGCTGTAGAACGCGGTGTATCCGGTGTTGTTGAAATCAAGGTTCCGGAAGCATGGGCTACGGCGAAAGACGAAGCCGTCGAAGATATGACGAAAGATCTGCCTGATTTCGTCAAGAGAATCTGCATTCCGTCCAACCTGCAGAAAGGTGACGACCTGCCGGTCAGTGAATTCCTGCCTTATGCAAACGGCGATTATCCGGTAGGCAGCGCGGCTTATGAAAAACGTGGCATTGCTACCAATGTCCCTGTATGGGATGTTACGAAATGCGTACAGTGCAACCAGTGTTCTCTGGTCTGCCCGCATGCCGCCATCCGCCCGTACCTCCTCGATGAAAGTGAAGTAAAATCGGCTCCTGAAGGCTTTGTAACGAAGAAAGCCGTTGGTAAAGGCCTTGAAAAATACGAATTCCGCGTTCAGGTATCTCCGCTTGACTGCTACAGCTGCGGTTCCTGCATTAAGACCTGCCCGGTACAGGCCCTCTCCTTTGCACCGCTCGATTCCCAGCGTAAAGAAGCGGCAAACTGGGATTATGCCCAGACTGTCAGCATCAAAGATACAGGTCTCGATAAATTCAGCGTCAAAGGCAGCCAGTTCAAACTGCCGTACCTGGAATTCTCCGGCGCATGCGCAGGCTGTGGTGAAACACCGTATGTCAAACTGCTGACCCAGCTCTATGGCGACCGTCTCTACATTGCTACACCGGCTGGCTGTATGCAGGCATGGGCTGCTGCACTGCCGTGCATCCCGTGGACAAAAGATAAGAATGGCAAAGGGACTGCATGGACGAACTCCCTGTTCGAAGATAATGGCGAATTTGGTTTCGGCATGTATCTGGCGCTCCATCAGCAGCGTGAAGATGTGAAGAATCACCTGGAAGCACTGGCCGGCCTCATCGATGAAGGTTCGCTCAAAGCGGCTATCCAGAAATGGCTCGATTCCTATGGCTGCCACAATGAAGGGGAAACGACAAAACAGATCAGCGCAGACCTGATTGCTGAACTGGAAAAAGCACAGCTTGCAGGCAAAGCTGGCGAAGAAGTAGCTTATCTCCTGGCTCACAAAGAACATATCGGCAAGAAGACCGTCTGGATCGTCGGCGGCGATGGCTGGGCTTATGATATCGGCTATGGTGGTCTGGATCATATCATGGCAACGACGGAAAACTTCAACGTCCTCGTCATCGATAACGAAGTATATGCCAATACGGGTGGTCAGTCCTCCAAAGCTACGCCAAAAGGTGCTGTGGCACAGTTTGCTGCTGCCGGCCGCCGTACCAATAAGAAGGACCTGGGCCGTATCATGATTGGCTATGGTCACATTTATGTTGCTTCTGTCTCCATGGGTGCCAACCCGGCCCAGATGCTGAAAGCCCTCAAAGAAGCGGAAGCCTATGATGGCCCGTCCATTGTCCTGGCTTACAGCCCGTGCATCAATCACGGCCTCGTAAAGGGCATGAGCACAGCACAGATGGAAGAAAAGAAAGCCGTCGAATGTGGTTACTGGCCGCTGTACCGGTACAATCCGGCTCTGGAAGCAGAAGGCAAGAATCCGTTCAGCCTCGATTCCAAAGAACCGAACGGTAAATATCGTGAATTCCTGATGGGCGAAACACGGTACGCTGCATTGACACGTACCTTCCCGGAAGTAGCCGATCAGCTCTTTACAGAAGCCGAAGCAGCTGCTATGAAGCGGTATAAATTCTATAAGAGACTGGCTACAGAAGTCTGATGGTCAAAATAGTTAAATCTGTATGAAAGATAGTGGGAGCTGTCGCACGTAATCGTGCGGCAGCTCCCATTATTATTTTTTTTCTTTTTGCCAGATTCACGGCCAATACCATTTTATGCAAAGCGGATTATCCTTTTTTTATGATTATTACAAGAAATATTACTTGCAATGTTGAACATAGGATGTTAAAATATAGCCGTAATCAGAAATGACGTACCTGAGGATTCAGAAAGGAAGGATAACATGACTGAAATGGTAACGAATGAAATACCAGCAAGTAATGCCTATCTGGAAAAAATGAACAAGTTTTGGCGCGCTGCCAATTATCTGTCAGCCTGCCAGCTGTATTTATTGGATAACCCGCTCCTCAAAAAGCCACTCACACCGGACATGATTAAAAAGAAAATTGTCGGCCATTGGGGAACTGTACCGGCACAGAATTTTGTATTCGTCCATATGAACCGTCTGATTAAACTGTATGACCTGGATTTGATTTTATTATCCGGGCCGGGTCATGGCGGAAATTTCTTTATTGCCAACGATTATCTGGATGGATCGTATAGTGAAATCTATCCGAATATTTCTCAGGATGAAGCAGGGATGCAGAAACTGTTCAAACAGTTTTCCTTCCCAGGCGGCGTGCCCAGCCACTGTGCACCGGAAACGCCGGGTTCCATCCATGAAGGCGGCGAACTAGGCTATTCGATTGCCCATGCATGCGGCGCTATTTTTGACAACCCCGACCTGATTGCCGCTACTGTCGTAGGTGACGGCGAAGCCGAAACAGGACCGCTTGCTACGTCCTGGCAGTGCAATAAATTCATCAATCCGATTACAGACGGTGTTGTACTGCCTATTCTCAATCTGAACGGATATAAAATTGCCAATCCGACCATCTTTGGCCGCATGTCCCACCAGGAATTAGTCGATTTCTTCCATGGCTGTGGCTGGGAACCATACTTCGTCGAAGGCGACGATCCTATGACGATGCACCGTCTGATGGCAGATACGATGGATACCGTCATTGCCCGGATTAAAGAAATCCACAATCATGCCCGGCAGCAGAACGATGCCACACGTCCCGTATGGCCTATGGTCATCCTGCGCACGCCGAAAGGATGGACCGGCCCGAAAGTAGTCGATGGCAAACGCATTGAAGGAAATTTCCTGGCCCATCAGGTACCGATTGCCATGGACAAGCCGGAACATCTGCAGCTCCTTTCGGACTGGCTCCATAGTTATCATGCAGAAGAATTATTTGATGAAACAGGTAAACTGCTGCCCGAACTGCGGGCACTGGCTCCGGAAGGCGACCGCCGTATCGGTATGAATCCCCATGCCAATGGAGGCATCCTGTACCGGGAACTGCGCCTGCCTGACTTCCGGGACTACGCTTTTGACATTGGAAGTCACGGAGAAAAAGACAGCCAGGATACGCAGAATCTCGGACCGTATATCCGCGACATTTTCAAACTGAATGACGATGCGAAAAACTTCCGGATTTTCTCTCCTGACGAAAACAACTCCAACCGTTTCCAGGCCGTCTTTGATGTAGAAAACAGAGACTGGAATGTACAGGCAACGGCAGAAGACGACCACCTGTCTCCGTCTGGCCGGGTCATGGATTCCATGCTGTCGGAACACATGTGTGAAGGCTGGCTGGAAGGATATCTCCTGACGGGCCGCCACGGCTTCTTTGACACCTATGAAGCCTTCTCGCGTATTGTCGATTCTATGGCTGCCCAGCATGCAAAATGGCTGAAAGTATGCAATCAGCTTCCGTGGAGACACAGCATTGCCTCCCTGAACCTCATGATGTGTTCGACGGTCTGGCAGCAGGACCACAATGGATTCACCCATCAGGATCCCGGCTTCATGGATCATATGGCCAATAAAAACGCTGATGTCGTCCGCATTTTCCTGCCGCCTGATACGAACTGCCTCCTGGCAACTATGGATACATGCCTGCGCACCCAGAACTTTGTCAATGTCATCATTGCCAGCAAACATCCCCGTCCGCAATGGCTGTCTATGGAAGAAGCTGTCAAACACTGCACCCAGGGTATCGGCATCTGGGACTGGGCTTCCAATGACCAGGGACAGGACCCGGACATCGTATTTGCCTGCGCCGGTGAAACGCCGACACTGGAAGCACTGGCTGCCGTATCGATTCTGCGGAAAGAACTGCCAGAATTGAAAATCCGCTTCATCAATGTCGTAGACCTGTTCAAACTCCTGCCTCAGACGGAACATCCCCATGGTCTGACCGATGTCGAATACGATATGCTCTTTACCAAAGACAAACCGGTCATTTTCAACTTCCATGGCTATCCCAAACTGGTCCATGAACTGACTTATCACCGTCATAATAACCGTCTCATGCATGTCTGCGGTTATCGCGAAGAAGGTACCATAACGACACCGTTCGACGTGCGCGTACAAAATAACGTTGACCGTTTCCACCTCGTCCGCAGCGCTCTGAAACGACTCCCGAACCTTGGAAACCGGGGGGCTTACCTATTCCAGAAAATGAATGACAAACTCGTTGAACACAAGCAATACATTCATGACAAGGGCGTTGATTTACCGGAAGTATCCCAGTGGAAATGGGAAGACTGATACATCACTATCCTCTTTCAGTATCACAAGACAAAAACTCCTGCCAGCACCATCTGGCAGGAGTTTTTGTCTTGTGTCACAGAATGTTTTTGCTTTGCGAATTACCGTGTGAAAGGGCGGGGACTTGTGGTATAATTACATGATAAGCCTTTAAATTAGAGTGAATGAGAGATAGGATGACCATCATGAAATTAGTATTCGTGGATTTTGAAATGAATCCCATCAGCAAGGAGCGGCGGCAGATACGAAAAATCTGCCCGGGAGAAATCATCGAAATAGGTGCGGTCAAACTCGATGAACAGGCACAGGAAATCAGCAGTTTCAAAGAATATGTCCTGCCCAAATATGCGACAGAAATGGATGAGACCTGTCAGGAGCTGACGGGAATCACTATGGATATGCTTCGTCAGGCCGATACGTTCGTACCGGTATTCCGGCGGTTTCTGGACTGGTGCAATGAAACCGGCGAAAATGACTATGAAATGTATGCCTGGAGTGAAAATGACTGGCGCCAGCTCCATAATGAAATGCGCCTGAAAAAAATCAATACCCAGGCAGACCGCGTATCCTGGATGCTGGGGCACTGGCAGAATTTTCAGCAGATATACTGCAATCTGCTGGGACTGGATAATATCATTTCTCTGGATAAGGCAATCGAAACGACGGGGGAACCTTTTGATGGTCAGATGCATGACGCATTGTGGGATGCCCGCAATACGGCAAAATTATACATGCTGTCCAAGAAAAAAGAAGAATTTCGCAAAGTTATGGATTCTATCATAGAAGTGACGGCCTCATCCGAACCGCTTACGTTTTCTATGGCTGAGGCGTTCAAAAAAGCCAGACGATAAGATGTATTAAGATATAGAGAGAAGAAAGAAGGAAATAACTCTTGGGGGAAGTTGGTATCCGTATCATTTTTTTATTTATCGATGTGGTCCTGCCTATGGCAGCCGGGTATGCGTGCCGGCAGAAACGGTGGCTGGATGAAAAACAATGTAATATCCTTATCCGCGTCAACATCACTATCATCACAACACTGCTGACGACGCTGACGTTCTGGGTTCTTCCGATTAAACCGCATCTCATGCTGCTGCCTGTCTTCATGGTACTCAATGCATTTATACCTGTAGGGGTCATTTTTCTCTTTCACCGGCAGCGCAAATTCACTTCTATGGCCGATCAGGGCAGTTACATCCTGGCGGCGCTCCTGACAAATCTGGGGACGTTGGGCGGTTTATGCGGCTATATCCTGTATGGTGAACGGGGCTTTGCCTATGCCCAGCTGACGGCTGTATTCCAGAACTTTATCACTTTTTTCATTGCATTTCCGCTGGGTGCCTATTATAAATACAGTGCCGAAGCGGGCGGCCATCTCAGTCTGGTCTCTCTGAACTGGCGTAAAGTCTTTATCAACTGGAATCAGATGCCTGTCGTCGGCATGGCTCTGGGTATTGCACTTTGTGCTCTCGGGATTCCCAGACCACAGATACTGGATTATGCCTTTCAGGGGCTGATTCATATCGGGGCCTGGTCCGGACTGGTACCGATTGGGTTCATGATAGAATTTTCAGCGTTTCCCCGGTATTATAAGAAGACCTTTGATCTTGTGCCGATCAAGCTGCTGGTGACGCCGGCCATCTGTTACGTTCTGAGCCGGTTTTGCTTTACCGACCCTGTCCTCATCGGGACGCTCATGATTCTCATGTCGATGCCGACGGCTATCTTTTCCCTCTTTGCCGTGCGCTTGTATAATCTCAATGTCAATCTGGCCATGTCTGCCTTTATTACGACGACGGCCTTTTACATATTTCTGTTTTATCCCATGTTCTACTTCCTGGTCCACCTGGGCTATCTTACCTTTACCTGATTTTATAAGAGGTGACTTATGATTTTACCATTGAAGAAAACCTGGTTGTTCTTATGTACGGCTTTTATCATGGCACTGTTTCTGGCCGGATGCGGTCATACAGTCAACCTGACTGAAAAACGCATTGATGGCATCGATTCCCAGATTACGATTGCCCTGCCCGGTAATGCCCATGAACTGCCCCTGCCCGTCACATTGGATCCACTGACACAGCGATACCTGAAGGGACAGCGTTTTTATGGAGAAATTAACCAGGGGCTGCATATCGGAATCTTTACGGTCAGTATTGATTCGGGACAGATGTACAGCGACTTGCACCTGACCAATGGGCAGGCCCTGGGGAATACGCTCAGTGAAAATATCGAACGGGCTTCCCAGGCTATTTTAAGCAGCATCGATGCAGAAAACATATCAGCCCAACAAGAAGCGGCCAGTGTTTCCGGGGAACACGCCGTGAAGCAGACCTATACGTTTACTGTAGAGGATAAACGGATGAAGGCACAACTGATGGGATTCTCCCATGGAAATGCTACCTGGGTCATTCTCGTCGCCTGTGATGCCGATTCTAAGAATGCACCGGCGATTGACGATATTATGAAATCCATTACGATAATGAAGTAATAGCATAGAAGAAAAGGGTACCGCAGAAAGCTGACTGCTTCCTGTGATACCCTTTTTAGCTTTTCAGCATGTTTCCTGTATGCGCTTGTACAAAGGCAGTTTCTGCAGATGCTTCAGCGTTACCATGGCGGTGATGCCGATGAGAATGCCTGTTCCGGTCCCGGCAACGGCAAGGACGGGCATGTACAGCAGAATTTTTATATTCTCTACAATGAAGCAGGCCACGAGAACCTGGCCGAAGTTATGAAAAATGCCGCCGGCAGCCGATACGCCAATGAGACTGAATTTGCCACATTTCTGGAAGACGAGCATGCTCCCGAAACTGAGGGCAGCCCCGGATACACTGTAGAAAAAGGCATTGATTCCTCCGCCAAAAGCAGTGGAAAGAATGATGCGAAGCAGGAGAATCAGGGCGACATCTCGTTTCCTGGGAAGAGCATATAAGGCGATGACCGTAATCAGATTGGCCAGACCCAATTTGGCACCGGGTGCGATGAACGGGACTGGCAGCATGCCTTCTACGATATATAATACGAGCGACTGGGCGACGAAAAGACTCAATATAATAAGGTGGAACGTTTTATTCATAAGACACCTCTCTAACGGGCCCGGATGATATCGGGATCCGATGCATCATTGGCCTGGACTTCCACCATGACTTTATGGGGCAGACAGACGCTGGTCTGGCCGGGGTTTTTCAAAAATCCTTCATGGACGCATACCTGATCGGGACAATCGGCATCAATAATGGCGATTTCTTCATCGCGGATCAGAATAGTATTGTATCCATGTTCCGTACGGATAGTCAGTGTATCTGTTCCGTGGTGTTCTGATAAAGGAACTGTTTTATACTCTTTGCCATCTACATAGATGACAGCATGCGTGCCATTGGCAGCGGCGGCCTGGCCGCTGGCCCAGAATAAGGCAGCAGGGATACAGGATAAGATGAGCAGGCTGACGATGAGGACTACGTCCCATTTTCGTATCATATATTTACTCCTCTAAAACCAGACGGCTTCCTGACCGGCCTGGATAAAACCGTGATGCTTCAAATGGATTTCTGTATCAGCAGGCAGATCTGTAAAGATGCAGAAACAGGCATCAGAACGGGCGTGAGCCCTGATATACGCGGCATCGAAGGACAGGAGCCGGTCGCCTTTTTGGACGGGCTGGCCGTCTTGGACATAGAAAGTAAATCCTTCTCCATTTAATGTATCCGTTCCGATGCCGGCCTGCAGCATATATTCCAATCCGTATGCCGTGTGCATGCCAAGGGCATTTTTTTCTTCAAAAATAAAAAAAACAGACCCGTCACAAGGTGCGTACAGAACTGGTTCAGACGGATAGATGAAAAAGCCATCTCCCGTCGATTTATGGGAATAGAACGGGTCCGGGGCTTCCGCAAGAGGATGGAGTGTTCCCGTACAGGGCGCATAAAAAATATGAGACTGCGGAGCTGGCGATGACGGAGGACTGATGCGGACCGCTTTTTCACCTGCCACGATATGGGGACCGGCACAGAGCCGTACCTCCCAATTTTCCGGCAGTTCCGGAAACAGGCAGATACAGGCATCGGACGTTGCCTTTTCACGAATGAGCTTTTCGTCGAAAGACAGGAGCCGGTCGCCTTTTTGGACGTGCTGTCCTGCTTCGACAAAGACCGTAAATCCTTCTCCCTGCAGCCGGACTGTATCAATTCCGATATGAAGCAGGTATTCCGTCCCGTCTGATGCCGTCAGTCCCATGGCATGATGAGTATCGAAGACAAATGTTACGTCGCTGTCACAGGGGGCATAGACCGTATTATCTTCGGGGTACACAAAGAAACCGTCACCAGTCATTTTTTGGGCAAAGGCTTCATCCGGTGCTTCCGTAATCGGGTGCAGTATCCCTGTAAAAGGGGAGTTAAAAGGAATCGGTGCGTCATGTTCCACTATTACCATGCCTCCTGCTGTCACATGCCGCCTCTGCCATATTACTGTTTGACAGGGCACGTCATGAGAAGTACTATTATATTGTATCATAAACCGGATGATAAAGTAATCTAAATATATACACAGGATGTGATAGTGATGGAACCAGTCAAACCGGTGGAGGACCGGAATACGTGGTGTTTTGTCTGCGGCAAACAGAATCCCTATGGACTGCATCTGGAAATGCATCTGACGGAAAACGGCTGTTATGCCTGGTTTATCCCGCAAAAACAGCATGAAAGTTATGATGACCGCATGCATGGAGGGCTGATCAGTACCCTTCTTGATGAAGTGATGGGAGATTTCATTTATCAGAAAACGGGGATACCGGCGTATACGGCCCGTATAGAAGTCCGTTTCCGTCACCCCGTACGGATCGGGGAAAAAATTAAAATCGAAGGCAACGTAGTCAGTCACCGGGGACGGCTCTATGAAACCATTGGCAAAATTACAAAGGAAGACGGGACTATTGCAGCCGAAGCGACTGCCAAAATGATGAGCGCCAAATAAAAAGAGTGATTCAGGATAATGCGTTCAGGAAGGAGCGGTTCATATGGAACAGGAAGAACGAGAACGATTGTATCAATTAAGCACACCTCTTTTGGCCGATGCCTGTATGCGTCTGGGAATTCCCGTACGCTGTGCACCCAGTACTTTGCAGGCCCTGGAAGCGGATATGCATTGTGCCGGCCGGGTCTGTCCTGTCCGTCATGCAGGAAGCGTAGATATCTTTTTTGAAGCTTTGGAAGATGCGCAGCCGGGAGACGTACTGGTCATCGATAACGGCGGCCGTACGGATCATGCCTGCGTCGGGGACCTGGTTGCCCGCGAAGTACAGGCTGCAGGCCTGGCCGGAATCGTCATCTGGGGGCTGCACCGGGATACGTGGCAGATCCATGAAATCGGACTGCCTTTCTTCTCTCAGGGACATATACCGACAGGGCCTGTCAAACTGGACCGCCGGCCTGCCGCCGATGCGCTGGCCTGGGCCCGCGTAGGAGACTGGATTGTCGGCAAAAACGATATCGTTGCAGCTGACCGGGACGGTGTCATCTTTTTGCCATCCGATGACCTGGCGGCAATCATCGAAGCCGGGGAAGCCATCAAGGCGGCGGAAGAACGGCAGGCAGAACTCCTGAAAGAAGGAAAGAGCCTGAGAGAACAGCTGAAATTCAAAGAATACCTGGCCCAGCACAGCGTAACCCCGTCGTACACCTTCCGTGATCACCTGCGCCAAATCGGCGGTGCTATAGAACAGTAACTATATAGATACAATACTGCCTGTCCTATTATCCGGGGCAGGCAGTATGTATAACCTGATTTTATTCTCTCCATGTCTTGCCTTCCCGGACATCCTGTGGTACTATACGCACAGGGCAGAAGATAATATCACCTTTGGTGAGTTATACTTTTCGTAGTGTCATTTGTTATATTTTTCACAACTGCCTGGATCTGAAGAGGACCGGGACGGTGACAGGGCAGGAGTCTGCCCGTTTTACTTCGTTGCAGTATGCTTTCTGGCCCGGGCTGGAAAGCTTTTTCTTTTGCCCATAATTATCATTAGGGGGCATGTCTCATGCTGAAAGGAAAGAAGAAATTAGTAAGTTTAGTGATGCTCTGTGTACTGGCAGGCAGTACGGTGCTGGCTGCGGATAATCCGGCAGTGGCACCGGTAAAGGCGGTTCCGGTCCGTCAGTCGGCGCCGGTGACATCCGGGATGTCTGCCATTGATACGTGGCGGACGCAGAAGCAGCTGGCGCAGGAGGAAACGATGGCGCTCTTATGGATGCGGTCTGCTGCAGAGTACCGGGCACTTTGCTATCAGGGGTATAATACGGCTATGATGGAAGTGGATAAGGCACTGAGTGACCCGGCACGAAAAGGAAAACCGCTGGCCATTGTTCTGGACTGCGATGAAACGGTAACGGATAATACAATGGCCCTGGCAAAGGCAGCGGCGGATGGCAACGGCCAGTATAAGAGCATCTGGTGGCGCGATGTCGTCCATGAAGGAAAGTCAGGTGCGATGCCGGGAGCCGTTGATTTTCTCCAGCAGGTAGATAAGAAAGGGCTGGCCATATTCTACGTGTCAAACCGGTATGCGCCGGTCAATTATGAGGCGACAGAAGCCAATCTGAAAGCACTGCATTTTCCACAGGCAGATAAAAAACATATCCTTCTCATGGAAAAAAGTGGCAATAAACAGTTGCGCTTTGATGCCATTGCAGCCGATTATGATGTCGTCGTGTATATGGGAGACAATGCCGGGGACCTTCCCATCGGGACAAGTGGCAAGAGCCAGACAGAGCGCAATCAGATTGTCGATGTGCACAAAAAAGACTTCGGGACGAAATATATCGTCTTTCCCAATCCCGTGTACGGGGCCTGGGTCAGTGCCATCGCCAAAAATTATCTTACCATGACGCCGGAACAGCGCGATGAAGTTAACCGGGAATTTCTGACAAAAAACTATTAATGGAGACAGTAAAAGATGGCCGCATGCCGTAGTGACATGGTCCATCTTTTTTTACGTACCTTTATCGATTGCGCTGATGGATGAAAGCGGCGTAGTCAGCGATGCTGGAGAGTTCTTCCGGAGAGACTTCCAAAAGAAGACGGATCGTATCGACCAGCTTTGCTTCGTACGGCGGCTGTACCGGTGATAGGCATGGTGCATCTGTGGAGTCGTCCGTATCAACCGGACCTGTCAGTTCTTCTATATCGGTGTGGAAATAGGAAGCGACATCTTCTAACCGGTCTTTGCGGGGAAATTTTTCTTCCTTGAGCCAGGCCGACAGTGTGGCCGGCTTTATCCCCAGATCCTGACAGATTTGTTTCTTTGTCCGGTTCTGTCCGGCGAGCAGCTGTTGGAGATGGTAACTGAAATTCTTTTTCTTTTCATCGTTTTTCATAACGGGCCTTCCTTTATCATGAGATACGGGATTTAGTATATCACAAAAGGAAGCATAAAAAAACAGGGAATTTTATGGCCCGGATTAGATTAACATGTCAGTGTTTCGCCATCTGCAGGAATACTGATGGCGTGGGATAGTCCGGCCAGTTCCAGCTGTTCCTGTAATATATGACGTGTAAAGAGATTGTGGGGAACACTGTCCAGGTGTGTGGCGATAATCCGGGCTTTGGGGATGGCGTGATGCATGGCCAGCAGATCGCCTGTGTCCATGATGAGGCGCCCGCAGTGCTGCAGTGTGGCGGCTCCGGTGTTTGCGATGATGACATCGGGCTGATAGGTGGATACAACTTGGGCTGTGCCATCGTACCAGATAGTATCGCCAGTCAGATAGAGTGTTTTTTCTCCGGGAGCCTGAAAGAGGACGCCACTGGAAATGCCACTGGGCTGACCGGTGCCATGGCGACCGGGAGTACGGCGCAGCGTGACAGACGAGAATGCGACCGGACCCGGGGTCAGAGGGCGGACATCGGTGAAACCAGAATGGGTCAGGATTGCGGCATCGGCTTCGTTCTGGACAAAGACGGGAAGATGCCTGGGGAGTGGGGCTCCGACCGTATGACGGGCCATGTCCATATCAATATGGTCCGGATGGAGATGGGTGATGATGCAGGCATCGACATGGGATAAAATGGCGGACCTGGGGCAGGGCAGTGGCTTCATGGGCATGGCAGTGGCAGACTGGGAAGCTGTCAGGGGCTGATTGCCGCCCCAGTCCCGGAAAGACCCGGCAGCACCTTTATCGGCGAGCCAGGGGTCTGTGAGAAATGTTGTATTTCCCAGTGTGATGCGCATAGTGGCGTTACGGATTTGCTGGATGTTCATAGCAGTTAGCCTCCTATATCATGAGATGGGAACTGTTGCACGTATATGCTTAGTATACGCAGCATCGGGGAGAACACAATAGACAAAAGGCGCGGAATGGAACGGTTCCTGACAGATTCGTATTTTTGTCAAGTGGTAGCAGGATATGCCAGTGATTTCCCGCTTTTTTGTGTTGACGATGGCAAGTTTGATTTCCTATAATGAGAGAAACTCGTATAAATTGCACAGAAAGAGGTGTCAGGGATGAACGAGAAGAAGCCGTATAAGAGTGACCGGCGGACACGGTATACCAGACAGGTCATCAGAGAGACATTCCTCGCGATGCTTCAGGAGTGTTCTTTTGAAAAGGTAACGGTGACAGCCTTATGCCGCAGGGCAGATGTGACGCGGGCTACGTTTTACCTGCACTACCGGGATGAACCATTGCCGATGCTCTGGAAGTGGCGGAGCAGCAGTCACCGCTTACGGATGAAAAACGGCGGGATGAACTGGTCCGGATTGCGCGTACAGGAGATGAACAGGCTTTGCGGGAGCGATATGAGCTGCTGCCGGCGTGTCACCGGGCAGCCCATGCGCCGGAGTACAGGGCGCTCTTTGAAGATGAGAGTTTGGCCGGGTATATTTTGGAACGTATGTATGAACTGGAAAAGAAAAAGATTCCCGGCTTCATGCAACAGTATGGCCTGAGCCGGGAAGAAGCAGAAGCCGTATTTACTTTTGAAATGTATGGCGCCTATGCCGTGAACCGTCATTATCACTGGAAACGGGACGATGCATGGTTCCATCTGCAGATGCTGCTCCTGCAGTTTGTTACGGCTGGTGAAACTGGCATACAAAGACGAAAAGACAGGAGATGAGGACATGCCGTACAATTCGTTTGCCGATTATCCCATGTCGTGGAAACCCGTACTGGACAGGAATTCCCGGCCGCTGTATCTGGCACTGGCCAGGCAGCTGGCCGATGACGTAATGAATGGCATTCTGCTTCCAGGGACGAAGCTGCCTCTTCAGCGGGAACTTGCCGATTTCCTTGATATCAATGTCAGCACCGTATCCCGTGCCTTCCGGCTCTGTTCGGATAAAGGGCTGCTGACCAGTGTTACCGGAAGCGGCACCTTTGTTGCCTACGATGTCCGGACCAGCCTGTCTGTTGTGCCGGACCAGACAGACCCAATGATTGAAATGGGATCTATGATGCCGGAAACACTGGCTGACGATGAAGTCACCTGTCTCCTGCGTCAGATGATGGATGAACCAGGGAGGTTTGATTTTTTCCAGTACAGTATGGGCGGAGAGGACTGGCATCGCGATGCGGCACTGGCACTACTGCGAGAGGCAGGCATAGAAGCGGCACGGGACGATGTTCTTCTGGCCAGCGGAGGACAGAATGCCATTGCAGCGGTTCTGGCCGGTTTATTCCGGCCGGGAGACCGCATTGGCGTCGATCCTCTGGTCTATCCGGGACTGAAGAGTGCAGCAAAATTGCTGGGAATCCGCCTCGTGCCGGTGGGGCAGGAACGTGGGGAAATGAGTGAAGAAGGACTCTGGTATGCCATCCGGAATCACCACATCAAGGGTATTTACATTACACCGGACTTTCAGAATCCTACGACCCACATCATGAGTACCGAGGGACGGCGCATGCTGGCCCGGGTGGCTAAAAAAACGCAGATTCTGGTCATTGAAGATGCTATTACGAGCTTTCTATTGTCCCGGCCATTGCCGCCAGTCCGGCAATTTCTGCCGGAGCAGACTGTCTATATCCTGAGTTTATCCAAAACGATACTGCCGGCACTGCGCCTGGCGTATCTGGTCGTGCCGGAACACATCAGGGATTCTCTGGCAGAAACGTTGTATGCGATGAACCTGTCCCAGTCAGAAATCTTGCTGGAACTGGCCAGCCGGCTTGTCGTATCCCATAGGGTACAGGATTTGATGTCCCTTCGCCGCAGGAGAATTGCCATGCGCAATAGCACCGTTAATGCGGTTTTGCAGGGATATACGGTCCGGGGTGATGACTGCAGCCTGTGCCGCTGGTTAGAATTGCCGGAACCGCTTACGGGCAGCCGGTTTGAAAATCTGGCCCGGCAGAAGGGGGTGCATGTCCTTGGGGCAGAACATTTTACCGTGGGGACCCAGCCTCCGGAACATGGCGTACGGTTATCCGTCGGCTCTCCCCGGGATAGAGAGGAATTACAAACGGCTTTATGGCGCCTGCGGGAGATTTTGGATAATCAGGGAATTTTGTAGGCCATACAATTAACTGATTGTGTGATGGTTCTCCTCGTGATATGATGAACATATCAAAAACAGGTTCGTCTGGAAAGAGGAGGAATGGGTCATGAAATGTTACGTCGTCGATGCCTTTACGAAAGAAGTATTCAAAGGAAATCCGGCCGCTGTATGCGTTATGGATTCCTGGCCTTCCGATGAGATGATGCAGAACATTGCCATGGAAAATAATTTGTCCGAGACCGCTTTTACTGTAAAAGAAAAAGACGGATACCGGCTGCGCTGGTTTACACCAGGCGGAGAAATCGACCTTTGCGGCCATGCGACGCTGGGGACATCCTTTGTCCTGGCAAATTTTGTCGAACCGCAGTGTCAGACCTTTGTATTCCATACCTTAAGCGGCGTGCTAACGGTGACACGGAAAGGTGAACTGTTCTCCATGGATTTTCCCGCTTATGATATGAAGCCGGTGCCTGTGACTGATGCCATGGAAGAAGCGCTGGGAGTCCGCCCGGTAGAAGCATACATAGCCAGGGACCTTCTCTGCGTCCTGGAAAACGAAACACAGGTCCGGGAATGCCAGCCCGATATGGAAAAACTGAAACACCTTGACGGACTGCTGTGCAATATTACGGCCAAGGGGGAAACGTACGATTGTGTCAGCCGCTCCTTTGCTCCCAAATTGTCCGTACCGGAAGACCCGGTTTGTGGCAGCGGGCATTGCCACGTCATCCCGGTCATGGCAGAGAAACTCGGCAAGAATGATTTAATTGCCTATCAGGCGTCACGCCGCGGCGGCGAGTTGTACTGCCATATAGAAGATGGCCATATTGCTATGGCCGGGTATGCTGTCCTGTATTCGGAAGCAGACCTCAAAATCTGATTCATTGGGGACATAAAAAAGGATTGTGCCGGCATAAGCGGGTTGTTCATGCTGGTACAATCCTTTTTTGTAGGGGCAGGATAATCGGATCAGACGTAGGCTTTCAATGCCTGTGCCAGCTGGTCCGGACAGGACGTAGTGCGTTCGCCGCAGCGGATGCCTTCCAGACGGCGGACGACTTCTGCGACGGGCATTCCTTCAGCAAGGCTGGAAAGGCCGAGGTGATTGCCGGGACAGCCGTTTGTAAAGACGACGTCATAGACTTTTCCGTCTTTGATATCGAAATCAATCTGTGTGGCACAGATGCCACTTGGTTTATACGTATGCAATGGAATCTTCCTTTCGCAATTAATCGAAGAGTGCCAGGATGCTGGCTTTCGGCTGGGCACCGACAGAACTCTTGTAGAGCTGGCCATTTTTGAAGACCAGAAGAGTGGGGATGCTCATGACGTTGAACTGCTGGGCCAGTTCCGGTTGTTCATCTACATTGACTTTGCCGACTTTGTATTCCGGATGTTCGTTGGCAATTTCTTCAACGACCGGCGCTACCATGCGGCAGGGACCGCACCAGGTGGCCCAGAAATCGACGAGAACCGGTTTATCGGATTGCAGGACTTCCTGATTAAAATTATCATTGGTAAATGTGTATTCCATATATGATTCACTCCTTTTGTATTTGTATTGTCTGTGGGACAATTCTATTATATCACACATTTGTCAAATTTTACGAGAAAATTTTTAACGTATAATATACAAAATTTATTGTTTATACCATCAAATTTCAATATAACGCAGATGATTGGAAAAAAACGGCCTGCCATCGATGTGACAGGCCGCTTTGCCGGCTATTAGAATGCAGGCAGGATAGTTCCCTGATATTTATCGTTGATAAATTTCTTGATTGCTTCGGACTGATAAATCTGAACGACTTTCTTGTATGTTTCGTTGTTTTCATCGCCCTGACGGACAGCGAATACGCAGGCATACGGCGATTCAATGGATTCTACAAGGATGGAATCTTTTTTCGGATTGAGTCCTGCCGGAATAGCGTAGTTAGTGTTGACGCAGGCGATATCCGTATCATCGAGGGAACGCGGTGTCTGGGCAGCGTCGAGTTCGACAAACTGCAGATTTTTCGGATTTTCCGTGATATCGGCAACGGAGGCTTCGATGGAATCACCGTTCTTCAGTTTGATCAGGCCAGCCTGCTGCAGGAGAAGCAGGGCACGGGCACCATTGGACGGATCGTTCGGGATGGTGACTTTGCTTCCCGGAGCGACTTCATCGAGGGATTTATATTTGTGGGAGTAAACGGCCATAGGCATGAGGATCGTCTTGCCAATAGACGTGAGTTTCAGGCCCTGTTTTTTGACGATATTGTCGAGATAAGGCTGGTGCTGATAGGAGTTCATGTCGAGATCCTTTTCAGCCAGTGCTTTGTCGGGCTGTACATAATCGTTGAATTCGACGACTTTGATGGTAATCCCCTGTTTGGCAGCTTCTTTGACGACTTCGTCCATGATTTCTGCATGAGGACCAGCCGTAACCCCTACTTTAATTTCTTTTTTTGCCTGGTCGCCTTTGCTGTCATTGCTGGAACCGCAGCCGGCAGCAAATACACAGATGGCTGCAATGAGGCCGGCGGAAATGATTTTTTTAATAGATGATTTCATATTTCGTACCCCTCTCCTGAGTGTTTAAATAAAAATAAGTCCGTATCATCAAAAAAGCCGTCATGCAGATGACGGCTTTACTAATCCTATGATTCATCTGCCGGATGTAATCCGATGGAGTTGGCACCATACCTTATGGCGGTTGCCGCAGTGTCATGGGGCCATTCCCTCGACTGCTCTTGATGAAACGTATTTAGTTGATGATGCAGATGTTAGCATAGTTTTTTTCTCTTGTCAAGCATCATTTTTTTCTATATCTAAAAATGCAGGCTATAAAATGCTGCTTTTTAATACAATCCGTCATTTCCATATGAAATATATATTCACTCAAATAGCAATTAATATATACTACATACATTAAATAGCGATGATTATTATGAAAATTAGATGTTTTTTATCTTTTATCGGATAGACAATATAAATGAATACAGTACAATAAAAGCATAAACTATGCGAGTCGGATGATTGATGAAAGGAGCGGAAATATGAAACAACTAACAAAACGAATTATTACACTGGCTGTTGCAGCGGCTACACTGGTTTCACTAGCTGGCTGCGGAGGTGATCAGAAGAGCGCATCGGGTAGCGATGACAAGGTGCTTACGGTTTATACGGCACGCAGTGAAAGCCTGAACAATCTGGTCATTCCCAATTTTGAAAAGGACACGGGAATCAAGGTCAATGTTGTCGTGGCCGGTACAGGGCCGCTGTTAAAACGGGTTTCTTCAGAAAAGGGCAATCCCCAGGGTGATATCCTATGGGCAGCGGATCAGACCATGCTGGAGTCCCAGAAAGACTTATTCATGGAATATGTTTCTCCTGAAGATAAGAATATGATGGAAGCATTCCGCAATAAGACGGGATATTTTACACCGGCTTTTGCCGATCCTACCGTCCTTATCGTCAATACGAACCTGGCCGGGGATACAAAAATTGAGACCTTTGATGATCTGCTGAATCCGGCCCTGAAGGGGAAAATCGCCTTTGGCGACCCGGCCAATTCCAGTTCAGCATTCCAGTCGCTCATGGCTATGCTCTATGCCAAAGGAAAAAATGGCGATCCTATGAGCCCGGAAGCGTGGGACTATGTGGATAAATTCATCCAGAATCTCGATGGCAAAATGCTGAACAGTTCCGGTGCCGTCCACAAAGGCGTTGCCGACGGAGAATATACGGTAGGTCTCACCTGGGAAGATCCGGCAGCTACCTACGTCCGGAACAGTGCGCCGGTTAAAGTAGTATTCCCGAAAGAAGGAGCTATTTTCCCCGGTGAATCGGTACAGATCATCAAGGGATGCAAACATCCGGAAAATGCTAAAAAATTTGTCGATTACATGATTTCCCAGAAAATTCAGGAAATGGCTGGTAAAGAACTGACCGTGCGGCCTCTTCGCAAAAATATCGAGCTGGCTTCGTATATGACGCCCATTGATCAGATTCATTTGTTCCCCAACTATGATGAAGGATGGGTATCGGATCACAAACAGGATATTGTAGCGATGTGGAACCAGCATCTCGAAAACAACAGATAAGTCATTTTACTTGCATCAGTTTGCGGCAGGAAACGCAGTGTCAGTGCAGCGGGTCCTGCCGCGTTTTTATAGGGAGGAAGAAAAGATGAGCGTATCCATTGATATTGATCACGTGGTAAAACGCTATGGGGACAATACGGTAGTAAAGGGATTGTCTCTTCATGTGAAGCCAGGTGAGTTTTTTACACTGCTGGGGCCATCGGGCTGCGGCAAGACGACATTACTTCGTATGATTATCGGATTCAATTCCATTGAAGAAGGCGAAATCCGGCTGAATGGAAAGCGTATCAATGATGTGCCTGTAGAGAAACGGAATATGGGCATGGTGTTTCAGAACTATGCCATATTCCCCCATATGACGGTACGGGATAATGTGGCTTTCGGCCTGCAGATGCGCGGCGCCGGGAAGGCCGATATCGAAAAACGGGTAGATGACATACTGAAAATTGTGAAAATTGACCATTTAAAAGACCGTATGCCCGCCGCCCTTTCCGGCGGCCAGCAGCAGCGGGTTGCCCTGGCGCGGGCTATTGTCATCCAGCCGGCAGTACTCCTCATGGATGAACCGTTGTCCAATCTGGATGCCAAACTTCGTGTAGAAATGCGGAATGCCATCAAGAAAATCCAGCGTCATATCCACATTACAACGGTGTATGTAACCCACGACCAGGAAGAAGCACTGGCTGTATCAGACCGCATTGCTATCATGAATAACGGTGTCATCCAGCAGATTGACACGCCACAGAATATATATAAACGGCCCTTCAATACCTTTGTAGCCGGATTTATCGGATTGTCCAACTTTCTCGATGCACAGCTGCAAAAAGACGGGAATGCAGCTACCCTGCATTTTAAGGATGGATATAGCGTGCCCATGGATAATCTCGATGAGTCGGCAAAGGATGGGGAAAAGGTCATCGTATCCGTACGGCCGGAAGAATTTTCTATTATGCCGGCTGGTGAAATGGGAATTCCTGCAGTCGTCGAAAGCAGCGTGTTCCTGGGGATAGCGACTCACTATTTTATGAAAGCGGCTGACGGGAATAATCTGGAAGTCATCCAGTATCAGGGAGAAGGCAGTCACCTTCCTGATGGAACTGCTGTGAGTCTGCAGCTCAAAAGCAGCCGCATCAATGTATTTCATAGTGACAGTGCAGAAACGATGATAGAAGGTGGTCATGATGGCACAAACTAAAAAATCCCATATCTCATTCTGGACAGTTATCAGTCTCTGGCTGTTTGCCTTTTTTGCTCTCTTTGTCTTATACCCGCTGGTACTCGTATTATACAAAAGCGTAGTGGATCCCGTATCGGGCAGTACGACGCTTGCTTATTTTACGCGGTTCTTTACCAAGCCTTTTTATTGGGAAACCATGGTACACAGCATGGAGGTCACCGTCGTCTCTACTATCCTGGCAGCTCTTCTGGGGCTTCCCATGGCCTATCTCATGCGGAGCATCAAGATAAAGGGGAGTGCCCTTCTCAATATCCTGATCGTTATTTCTTATTTATCACCACCATTCATCGGAGCCTACGCCTGGATTCAGCTGCTGGGGCGCAACGGTGTCATAACCCAGTTCTTCAATCAATTGTTTCATACATCGTTTAATGGCGTATATGGATTTTCCGGTATCGTTCTCGTCTTTACCCTGCAATCTTTCCCACTGATCTATATCTTCTTGTCCGGGTCGCTCAAGACCTTCGATAATTCGCTGAACGAAGCGGCGGAAAGCCTGGGCTGTTCCCGCTTCACGCGGATGCGGCGTATTCTGGTGCCGCTGCTGCTTCCCACACTGTTATCCAGTTCGATGCTTGTCTTTATGCGGGTCTTTGCCGATTTTGGTACGCCCATGCTGATTGGTGAAGGATTCAAGACCATGCCCGTACTGGTATATACGTCCTTTATGGGAGAAGTCGGCGGCGATGATGGATTTGCGGCGGCTATCTGCGTCATCATGATTGTACTGACTGTTGTCATGTTCTTTGCCCAGCGCTATCTGGCGAACCGCAGTACCTATACCATGACAGCACTGAAGCCTATCGTAGCTGAAAAAGCATCGGGGTTGCGCAATATCATGGCTCATGGTATCGTGTATATAGTAACCGGGCTGGCCATTCTGCCCCAGCTCGTCGTCGTGTATACTTCGTTCCTGCGCAGTAATGGCGGACAGGTCTTTACGGGCGGATATGCCCTTCAGAGTTATGAAGCGACTTTGTTTGCCAAAGACAATACGGTCATATGGAATACTTATTTTCTGGGAATCGTCGCTATTGCCATCGTACTGGTCATGGGGGTCATCATTGCCTATCTGAGCGTACGGAAAAAGAATCTGCTCAACAGCATCCTCGATACGGTGACCATGTTCCCCTTCATTATTCCCGGGTCAGTACTGGGGATTTCCTTCCTGTTTGCCTTCAACAGCCCGCCTATCGTTCTGAGTGGCACGGCTTTGATTATGATTATTTCCTTTGCCATCCGGCGTATGCCTTACACCGTGCGTTCCAGTGTAGCCGCTCTGGGACAGATCAGCAAAAACGTAGAAGAAGCGGCTATATCGCTGGGGGCTTCGGACCTGACGACGTTCCGCCGGATTACCCTGCCTATGATGATGCCCGGTGTACTGGCAGGAGCCATTATGAGCTGGGTGACCATCATCAGTGAGCTCAGTTCTTCCATCATTTTATATACAACGGCCAATCAGACGCTGACTGTATCGATTTATACGGAGGTTATCCGTGGCAATTACGGCAATGCCTCTGCCTATGCTACGATTCTGGCTCTGACATCTATTTTGTCCCTGCTGATTTTCTTCAAGCTGACGGGACGGCGCGATATCAGTATCTGATGGTTATTTCCTGAAGGAGCTCCACCATGAGCAGACCACGCAGTTTTCATCTGTATTTACAACAGGTTTTTACCAAAGGGGCGGCATTGCTCATTCTGTTTCTGCTATGCCTGTTCGGGGCATTTCTGGCCTGTTTTTATGAGGTGCATATTGTAGATGGCACCGATGCTCATGCAGCAGAAGCAGAACAGGCGGTCAGCCGGGAATGGGACCGTTGTGCCCGTGCGATGAATGAACTGGGGGGAAACCCTGCTCTGATCCAGGCTTTGCAGACGGGGAAAGCTGACCGGGAGCTGGCACAGTATCTGTATGATATTACGAACAGCGGTACAATCCACGGTGATTTTCTCCTCCTGGATCAGAGTAGAAAACCCGTCATGACCAGTCTGTATCAGGATAATCTTGGCCTGGTCCTGGAAAACCGGGATATACAGGATATGCTCCATCGTGCAGGAACGGATAGTACAGGTGTGCTACGGTATGGGCCGGTAGTACTGCCACTGCAGCATGGCCAGCAGGAGCAGTATTATCTGCTTCTGCCTGTACAGGGACATGCGGAAACAGCGGGATTTTTGTTCCTTTTTTTCCGGCAGGAAGGATTTCAGGAATGGGCAGACCAGTGGCCGGCGGAACAGATTGTCATTCTGGATACGCTGGATCATGTTATTTTTTCCACGAACCCCTTATTTGTCGATGCCATGGGAAAATTGCGGACCTCTATGGGCGTAACGGGGGCGCAGTCTGTGCAGGGACGAAGTTATTATGTCAGCCGGCCGGCCCGGGGGGATAAACTGCAGGTCATTGCATTTACGGCTATTCCCCATACGGATTCTCTGCTTCAGGCAGTGCTTCTTTTTCTGGGATGTATTGGCATAGCGGCCTGTCTGGCTATATTCCTAGTGGCGCGGAAACTGTCCTGCAAAGTATTGAAACCGCTCGACGGTCTGCTGGTTGCTGTGCGGGAAGGAAAAAATGGCAATCTCGACTACCGGCTGGAACCGGAGCAGAGCCTGCAGGAATTTCAGGTCATTTATCAGGAATTTAACCGCATGATGCGGGAAATCCATCAGCTGATGGAACGCAATAAAGAACTGGCAGAACGCAAACGGCTTATGGAAGTACGGAATCTGGAGGGACAGATGGATCCCCATTTTGCTTTCAATGTCATGGAAGGACTGCGCTATGAAATCCTGTTTGATCCGAAAAAAGCATCGGAACTGGCCGTTTCCTTTGCCCGGCTGATGCGGTATAGTATTCACCGCGGAGAAGGAGACGTCAGTCTGGAGACCGATCTTCAGTATGTGAAAGACTATCTGGCTCTTCAGAAGATGCGTTTTGGTGAACGCCTGTCCTATGATATTGCCATGGATCCGTTATTGTACGACTGCCAGATTCCCAAGCTGCTGCTGCAGCCTGTTGTGGAAAACAGTATTGTCCATGGCCTGGAGAACGTGAGAGCTATTCATATCAACATTACCGGGAAAAGAGAAGAAGATATGCTCGTATTATCGGTCGTGGACAATGGCGCCGGTATCAATCCGGAAAAAATGGCAGAACTACGGAAACTTCTGGTATCCGATGTGGTAGCTCCCAGTCATATCGGCCTGTATAATGTGCACCGTGTATTGCGTCTCCGGTACGGTGGGAACGCAGGCATCCGTATCGACGGGGATGCCCATGGGTTCCGCGTTTTTCTCTATCTGCCAATGGTAAAAAAAGAGGTGGCACACTGTGACGATGTATAAGGTTCTGCTCGTAGAAGATGAAGAGATTATCCGAAAGGGGCTCATGTATCTCGTAGACTGGGAAAAAGAAGATTGTGTCGTTGTCGGTGAAGCCGGAGACGGAGTGGAAGGAACTGAAAAAATCCGGAAATTAAGGCCTGATATGGTTATTACCGATGTAAGGATGCCTTTCCTGAGCGGATTGGATATGCTGGAGCAGACCCGGTCCATACCGTATGCAGCTATTGTCATTTCTGGCTATGATGAATTTGAATATGCCCAGCGTGCTATTTCTCTGGATGTAACAGAATATCTGCTGAAGCCTGTGGACTTTACGGCCCTTCATAAAGCGCTGATACGGGTGAAAGAGAAGATTGATACGTTGCGCCAGTTTGAACGGCAGGTTCAGGCCCGGCCCGTGCAGATACATTTGCCGGATGGACTGCCCGAACCGGGAAACCGCTATGTGCGGAAAGTGCTGCAGATCATAGAATCGCAGTATTCACAAAAAATTCTCCTGCAGGATGTCTGTGAGGACCTGGGGGTATCCAGCGTGTATCTCCAGACAAAGTTTAAGGAAGAGATGCATTATACCTTTCACGATTACCTCAACCGCTACCGCATTCAGCAGGCCGTGAAAAAAATGAAGGAAACCGATTATAAGGTCTATGAAATCGCGGATATGGTCGGATTTTCTGATTATAAATACTTCATACAGGTGTTTAAGAAGTACGTCGGCATGTCGCCGAAAAAGTTCTTTGAACAATCGGGAAATTCCTGACCTGGAGTACGCCGGAAGTTCCCCGGTCCTTGTCAGGATTCTTCTTTTCGTGCTATAATATATGTGCTCATCGGAGGGTGTATAATCGTAATGTATGCAGCCGGATAAGATGTCGGCAGACGATATATCGGAGAACAGATATCTGCGTACAGGTATCTGTCGAACTAAGATATAGACGGTATGCCGGTTCTTGTCCGGCTTTTTTTGTCTGTGGAGGTGACAGTTCGATGAGATATACAGAATGTATGCAGCATAAGAAAAAGATACGTTGGGAAATATATGCTGCAAAGGCATTTTATTTTCTCGGAGGATTTGGCTTTACGGCCTGGGCGTCCCTCATTCCCTTTTTGAAACGCAATCTGGAAATACCTGATGACCATCTGGGCATTCTGCTGCTCGCGCTGGGAGCGGGGGCCTTAGTCATGATGTTTTTTGCCGGTGCTGTTGCGGCACGGCTGGGATGCCGCCGTTCGCTGACGCTGGGGGGCCTGGGAATGATAGTCTGCCTTAATGGGTTATGTCATATGCCAGTTTATGCCGGCGCTATAGGGTGTGCTGTCGTACTGGGAGCGTCCCTTGGGCTTTCGGATGTTGTAGTCAATATCAATGGAATTTATATGGAACGGAAAATCCATAAGCGGCTCATGTCAGGACTGCAGGCCATGTGGTCTCTGGGAAATTTTTCCGGAGCTGCTTTTTTTGCCCTGCTTCTTTCATTGGGACTGTACTGGAAACTGGTAGCTCTGGCAGCAACCATGATCATTGCTTTGTGTATCGTCTTCTTTGCGCCCCAGCTGATGCAGGACAGACAGGAAAAAAGCGGTTCTTCTCATTTTACCCGGCCTAAACCATATATTCTGCTTATCGGTATCATCTGCACCATTTCCTTTCTTGTCGAAGGGTCTATCAATGACTGGAGCGGTGTATTCCTGACGACAGAAAAGGGTGTGGATATCTCTCATTCCGGACTGGGACTGACGCTGTTTACGGCAGCTGCCTTTCTCATGCGGCTGCCCGGCGATTCCCTTGTCATGCATTTTGGCAGCCGTCGTATCCTGGCAGTTTCCCTGCCCATTGCCTTTGCAGGGTTTCTTGGTATTCTCCTGTTGCAACAAGGGCTGATGCTCTTTGTCGCATTCATTCTCATCGGTGTGGGATGTGCCAACACGGTACCGGTCTTTTATTCATTGCTGGGTACACAGAAGGTCATGCCCGTGGCGGATGCCGTTTCGGCTGTCAGCACCATTGGCTATGTCGGCATCCTGCTGGCTCCGGCTGTCCTCGGCTTCATTGGACGGGCGTTCAGCCTGTATGCCTCCTTCGGGCTGGTCACGGTCCTTCTGGTCGTCATGTCGGTCATGGCATTGCAAATTTTGAAGGAAAGATAGTTTGTAGTACGGAGTTTGTAGAAGGTGGCTTTAAGATTAAAAGCCTTCACTAAAAACTACAAACTACAAACTTAATACTCAAAAAAAGCGGCTGTCTTCGGACGACAGCCGCTTTTTCTACGCATCAATCAGTTTTCCCGGATTGAGGATGTTGTTGGGATCCATGGCCCGTTTGATGGTTTTCATGATAGCCAGTTCTCCCTTTGGAGTGAATTCTTCCATGTATTTGAGCTTTTTGGCTCCGATGCCGTGTTCACCGGCCAGACGGCCACCGACGCTGTAAGCATAGGCGTATACCTGCTGATGGAATTTTTCGACGCTCGTTTCCCATTCTTCATCGCTCATATCCATCTTGCACAGGACGATATGCAGATTGCCGTCGCCGATATGGGCATTGATTTTGACCTGGAACGGGTAGTCTTCTCCGATTTCCATGATTTTTTCGATGGTTGAAGCGATTTTATGGACCGGTACGACGACATCATCGGTAAGGAAGACTTTGCTGACCATTTCGCACGATGTCTGGACATTGCGGCGCATGTTCCAGATGCGTTCATCGGCTTCGAGGACATCGACAGCTCCCGATTCTTCACAGATGGTGCAGACGCTTTCCATCTTGCTGTCCAGTTCGTCTTCGCGGAATGTTTCTACGGTGATGATGACGTAAATGCCGTCTTCATAATGGGGCATATCCGAATAATGGCAGTAATCGGCCGTATTGCGGACATAAGAGTTATCCATGTATTCTACGCTCGTCGGGTCGATGCCGGCTTTGAGCAGTTTGGGAACCATATACAGGGCCTTGCGCGGGTCTGTATATACGGCAAGGACGTCAAAGCGGTACGGCGGCAGGGGAATGAGCTTGACTGTGACTTTGGTGATGATGCCCAGCGTTCCTTCACTGCCGATGATGAGCTGTTCCAGGTCGTAGCCGGTGGAGCATTTTTTCAGGATGCGGCCGCATTCGACGATGTCGCCTGTGGGAGTGACCATTTCCAGGCAGTATACCTGATGGCGGGTAACGCCGTAGCGGACGGCTTTGAGACCGCCAGCATTGGTGGCCAGATTGGCTCCAATCATGCAGCTTTCGGCACTGGACGGATCCCCGGCGTAGAGCAGGCCGTGGGCTTTCGCTTCTTTTTGCAGGTCTACCGTACGCACGCCGGCTTCGACGGTCATGTACATGCCTTCTTCATTGAGTTCAATGATTTTGTTGAGCCGTTCCATACACAGGACCAGGCCACCGCAGACGGGGATGGCGCCGTCTGCCAGACTCGTGCCGCCACTGCGGACGGTAATGGGGAAATGGTATTCGTTGGCCAGCTTGACAATCTGGGAAATTTCTTCGGCATTGGCCGGGATGACAGCCGCTTCCGGCAGATGGAACCGGCGCGGGTCCGTTTCGTAGTCTGTCTGGTACTGTACCAGGATGTCCTTGTCGGTTTTAACATACGAAGGGCCCGTAATGGCCTTGAGCTTTTCGATGATTTCCGGTGTGATGGATTGATAGGTTTCCATGATGTGCCTCCTGTCATAAAGTAGATTGAGTATGCGTATATTCTATCACGTTTCTATCCGTTGGAAAGAGGAAACGTTTATTCTGATTTGCAATATGTGACTATGTCTGCTAAACTATACCGAAAAGGAGTGATTTGTATGGATATGGGATTACAGAATAAAGTAGCCGTTATTACCGGAGGCAGTGAAGGCATTGGGTTTGCTGCTGCCCGGGCTTTTATTGCCGAAGGGGCATATGCAGCTGTCTGCGGGCGCAGGAAAGATGTCCTGGAACAGGCTGTGGCCAACCTGGGGCCGCGGGCATTTGGCGTTCCCTGCGATATGACGAAGGAAGAGGAAGTCCATGACTTTGCCCGTCGTGTCTTTGACAGATTCGGCCGTATCGATGTGTGGGTCAATAATGTAGGCGCGACCATCGCCCGGAAAGGGACGTGGTATACAGGAAAAGAAATCGATCAGACCTATGCTGTCAATTTTAAATCTGTCGTCATGGGAAGTCAGGCAGCTGTGCCATATTTGTCCCGTCAGGGAGGAGTTATCGTCAATGTGGCATCCCTGGCTGCACGGTGTGCCACGTCCGGGCGGGCAACACTCTACGGGGCGTTTAAAGCCGGCGTCGTCAACTTCACCAATACCTTTGCCGGAGAAGTAGCATCGAAACACATCCGCGTCGTGTCCATTCTGCCGGGGTTTACGCTGACACCACTGGTCCGGGCGACGATTGCCGCCGATGATCTGGAAAAACAGAGCAGGACCTGCCTGTTGCGTCGTGCCGCTGAACCGGAAGAAATTGCCGGGCCTATCGTGTTTCTGGCCAGTTCACAGGCATCGTATATGACAGCGGCATCTCTTGAAATTTCCGGCGGCCGCAGCATGACTCTGAATCCGGGATATTCATACGGGGAATAATGACTTTTCAAAAATTAAATCGAATTATGTTCTAAAATTTTAAAAGTCTACTTGACAAGTGCTGTTTGAAAGTGTACTATGTTCGTAAACATTGGAAACGCCAAGACCGGAACAAGTACACGCAGGCGGTCACACAGAGAGCAGGAATCCAGGCTGAGAGTTCCTGCAGAAGCCAAATGCGCTGGAATGCCTCCGCGAGCGGATGGGCCGAATGGAGTAGGCACATACGGATTTCCCACGTTACGGGTATCGAGATACAGCGTTTGCTGTAAGCAGAGTGGAACCACGGACCACCGTCTCTGTCATAGGAGACGGTGTTTTTTTTGCCTTTAAATGGGGAAAACAAGAATATGTAACCAATGTTTCGAATTATATTTCAAAAATGCAGGAAATATGATGGGAGTAATGGAGGAGGACATGACAATGACACAGAGTAAAAAAGAACTAGTATTGGCCGCTATGGACAACAAGCCCGTAGACCGGGTCCCTTCGGGATTCTGGTTCCATTTCCTGGGAGATGAAATTCATTCCGATTCGTTCCAGCACCCGGAATTGATAGAACAGCTCTATGCGGGACAGGCGAAATACATCGAAACGGTGAAGCCGGATTTTGTAAAAATCATGACCGATGGATTTTTCCCTTATGAAAATAGAACAGCATTCAATATAAAAGACGCTGCTGACTTCAAAAAGATCCAGCCTCTTTCGGATGATGATCCGTGGTTTACGACACAGATTGCCTATGCCAGGAGACTGACCAGCAAGTATGGCAATGACGTGGCTATGTTTTATAACCTCTTCTGCGCCGGTACGACCGTGAAGTTCATGCTCCCTGATATTACTCAGGGCGATGCCTGGCTGAGCCGCCTCGTACGGGAAGATGCCGATGCTGTGCGGCAGGGGCTGGATGTCATTTCCGGAGACCTGGCAAAACTCGCCCGACGGATTATTACCGAAGGCGGAGCGACGGGCATCTACTTCAGTCTCCAGAATCTTCTCGGCGACGGAATTACGAAAGATGTCTATGATCAGGTACTGGCACCGGGTGAAAAACAAATCCTCGCCGCTGCCAATAGTGCCAGCGATTACAATATCCTTCATATCTGCGGCTGGTCCGGCCACCGCAATGACCTGACCTGGTATGCCGATTACGATGTAAAAACCATTAATTGGGCAGCTGTCGTCGAAGGCGTTCCCCTGGAAGAAGGACGGAAGATTTTTGGCGGCCGCGCTGCTCTCGGCGGATTTGGCAATCTGGAAACGGAAGTACTGTACAAGGGTACGAAAGACGAAGTACAGGCTGAAACGAAGCGTATCCTGAATCGTGCCGGACGGCAGGGCATCATCCTCGGTGCAGACTGCACGGTGCCGCGCGATACAGACTGGCAGCGGTTTGAATGGGTACGGGAAGCTGCAAAATAATCGATTACATAACTGGTAAAGCATATAGGGGGATTTCATCATGAATATAAAAAAATTAGGGAAATTTGTCATCACAGCCGCTCTGATTGGTGTCGTTGCAGCCGGTCTTGCCGGATGCAGCAAGAAAGACAGTGCCGCAGCTGGTGATGGCGGTAAGAAAAAGGTCGTCAATGTAGCCTATACGAATTACTATGTGCCCTATGATTTCGTCAATGACAAAGGCGAAGCCGACGGCTTTGAAGTGGCAGTCATGAAAGAAGTTGCCAAGAAACTGCCACAGTATGAATGGAAATTCACGCCAACCTCGGACGATGATCTTCTGATTGGCGTCGAATCGGGGAAATACACCATTGGTACCAAGGGCATCTGGAAAACGGCAGCCCGGGAAAAGAAATATCTCTTTACTGATAATTACATCGGTGCCAGCGTCATCGGCCTGGTCATCCGCAAAGATGAAGCCGATAAAGTAAAAGACATGGATTCCTTTGCCCAGCACAGTGGCAAACTCGTGCCGATTGCCCCGCAGGATGCGCGTTACATGGTCATCGATACGTATAACAAAGAACATCCGGACAAGCCCATCGACCTGAAGTCGTCGGAAGCATTCCAGATTGCCGATGCCTACAGCTGGGTCATGGAAGGCCGCTATGATGCCTATCTGGAAGTTGAACTGAGCTACAAGAACAATATTGTAAAAGACGATGCCCCGTATCATCAGTTCAATGATCAGCTGGCCTATATTCGTTACAAAGGCATCCCGACTTATCCGTTGATCAATAAGAAAGAAACGAAACTGAAAGACGAAGTCGATAAGGCTATCAAAGAACTTCGTGATGAAGGAAAGATTGCCGAACTGGAACAGAAATATTTTGGTGAAAGCCTGTCCCAGTATATCGGACAGTAAGTGAGAGGAGGAGTGCATTGTGAATAGTACGAGAGTATTTGATCCGTCCATGATCGTACAGGTCATACCGGACCTTCTGTCCTATCTGGACGTGACTTTGCTCGTAGCCGTCACAAGTATCCTCCTCGGCTCTCTGCTGGGGATGATACTGGCCTGGGCCAGGACGGGCCGCCACCGCGTGCTGCGCTGGATTGCCAACGGCTATATCTATATCATGCGCTGCACGCCTTCTATTGTCCTGTTGTTCATCGTGTTTTATGGCCTGCCCAAACTGATAGAATCGATGACTGATTATGACATCAACGATACGAACCGTGCCGTTTTTGCCATCATCACTTTTACTCTGTTATTTGGCGCCTATATTTCGGAAGTATTCCGGGCCGCCTATCAGGCCGTCCCAAAAGGACAGTATGAAGCGGCGGTCAGCATTGGCCTGTCCCCGTTCCAGGCATTCCGTCAGGTCATGCTGCCCCAGGCTACGGTCATTGCCCTGCCGAACTTTGGCAATTCCGTCATCAACTTGCTGAAAGAAGGGGCCCTGGCCTATACCATCGGACTCATCGATATGATAGGCAAGGGAAATCTGATCATTGCCCAGAACTTCGGGGCGTATGGTGTGGAAATTTATCTGGCCTGCATGATTGTGTACTGGATCATGACGACCTGTATTGCCAAAGGGTTCCTCCGGCTGGAAGAACACCTGGACAAGGGGCAGAGCCTCCGGGCGAAGAATCCGGCACGGGCAAAGGCCCGCATGCTGCCTGTATGGAAGAATGTACCATCGCTGATGCGGCGCATTCAGCGTCAGGGCTAGGAAAAGGAGTGCACGTATGGAACTGGATTATACATTTATGATAGAAACCTTTTATAAGGTATGGGGTGGTATCGGAACGACTCTGGGCCTGACAGCTCTCAGCCTTATCATTGCGGCTCCGGTTGCCTTTTATATGGCAGTTCTCCGCATTAAAGGCAACCTCATCGGCAGCGGCCTTACCCAGGCATACATCTCCTTTGTCCGGGGGACCCCCATTATTCTGCAGATTCTGCTTCTCTATAGTCTGCTGCCGAGTTTTCTGAACGTCGTGGTCAAATCTCTTGGTTCGGATTTCAATGTCTTCGACAGTGTCGATCCATTCTGGTATGCAGTCGTCGTCTTTTCCCTGAATACCATTGCCCTTCTGGCAGAAGTATTCCGTTCGGCTCTGCTGAGCATACCGAAGGGGCAGCTCGAAGCCGGTGTTTCTATTGGCCTTTCGGAATTTCAGACCTACTGTAAGGTCATCATTCCCCAGGCCATGGTCGTAGCGCTGCCGGCGGTCTGCAATATTACGGTCAACCTGATCAAAGGGACGTCGCTGGCATTCCTTATGACTGTCAAAGATGTGCTGGCTATCGGGAAAATTGCCGCTTCTTACGGTTATAACTATATTGAATCGTACCTGGATGTGTTTATTGTATATCTCATCGTATGCACGGTCATCCAGCTGGCGTATAAATTTGCGGAACAGCACGTAGGTGCCTTCCGGGCCGATGCATAAGAAAGGAGATTGGTTCCATGTTATTGTCAATCAAACACGTCCGCAAGAGCTTTGGCAATCTGGAAGTTCTGAAAGACGTGCATATGGATATTGAAAAAGGCGATGTCGTCGTCATCCTTGGCCCCAGCGGGTCGGGGAAGACGACATTCCTGCGCTGTCTGAATTTTCTGGAAAAGGCCGATGCCGGAGAAATGGATTTTGCCGGCATGCACATTGATCTCAGCCATCCTTCGACAAAAGAAATCACGGCTGTACGGAAAAAAACAGCTTTCGTATTTCAGGGATATAACCTCTTCGCTAATAAGACGGTCCTTGAGAACGTGACACTCGGCCTCACGACGGGCAGAGGCATGAAGAAAGGAGAAGCCGAAGCCATTGCCCGCGACGCATTGCAGCGGGTCGGCATGGCAGAGCGCATGGATTACTATCCCTCCCAGCTTTCCGGCGGGCAGCAGCAGCGCGTAGGGATTGCCCGGGCCATGGCTGTCAAGCCCGATGTCATCTTATTCGATGAACCGACGTCGGCGCTGGATCCGGAACTGGTCGGCGAAGTACTGAAAGTCATGCGGGATCTGGCAAAGGCCGGAACGACGATGATCGTCGTAACCCATGAAATGAAGTTTGCCCGCGATGTAGCGACCCATGTCATTTTTATGGATGGCGGTGTCATCGTTGAAGAAGGGACATCGGAAGATATTTTCGAACATCCGAAAGAAGAACGGACGAAGAAATTCCTGCACCGTGTCCTCTGTCATACATACGAATAAGCAGAGAGGGGCTGTTTCTGGCAGATTCTGTGCCAGGGATAGTTCCTCTTTTACTGTGTGTATTGACGTAAAAGATAAATCTGTATATAGTGAAGGTAACTAAAGGAGGAATGCGTTATGACTTTTACAGAAGAACAGACACTGACAAACCATCTGCAGCATTTTATTGCCTGTCAGACGATTTCCAATGAAAATCTGGAAAAAGTGGACTGGCGGGAATTTACCAAACTTCATGCCCTGCTGGAAGCTTATTATCCCGTCATATATAAAACGTTTGAAGTCATTCCCGTCGGCCGGGCAGGCCTGTTATTCCATTATGATTCGGGCCATCCGGAAAAAACGCCGCTCGTACTCAGCGCACATCAGGACGTGGTTGAACCGGGAGCTCTGGAACTATGGAAGAAAGAACCCTTTTCCGGTGCCTATGAAGATGGCATCATCTGGGGACGGGGCACGACTGACTGCAAACACCTCTTCCTGGCTGAAATGGAAGCGGTGGAAGCAGCATTTGCCGATGGATTCCGCCCTTCTTATGATCTCTATATCGCACTGGGATACAGTGAAGAAATTTATACTATCAGCGGGGAAGACGGCGGCCGGCTCCTCAAGGAAGCACTGGCTGCACGGGGCGTTCACCAGATTGTCCTCTTCGATGAAGGCGGCAGCGTAACGACAGACGATAAGGGGCACCGCATTGCCCACGTCGGTCTGGGAGATAAGTCGCAGATTGTCTACGAGCTCTATAAAGACGGGACAGGCGGCCATTCCAGCGTTCCGGGCCTGCGCACGGATATGGGAGCTCTGGCCCGCTGTATCGTAGCACTGGAAGACCATCCCCGTCCGTATAAGCTGACGGATTTGTCCCGGGGCCAGCTGAAAGGTATGGCCAAGTTGGAAACAGGGGACAAACAACGGATTTTCAGTGATCCCGACCGGTACTGGGATGAAGTGTGTGAACTGGCCCGGCAGGATGCCCGCCTAGATGCGCTGCTCCATACGACCATGTGTGTGACCATGGCCCAGGGCGCCAATCAGCCTAATGTCATCCCGGCGCATGTGAGCGCTACCATCAGTGCCCGCGTCCTTCCCGGGGAAACGGGGGATGAAATCCTTGCGTATATCCAGCAGTACCTTACTGGTGGCATCCAGGTCCGCCGCGTATCCGGCATCGACCCGGTCAACGAAGATACGCCGGACAGTGAAGAGTTCCGCCTGGTCGAACAGACTATCCACGACGTATACGGCGACGATGTCATCGTCATGCCGGAACTGATGCTGTTTGCGACAGACTCCCGCTATTATAAGGACATTGCCAGACACATCTTCCTCTTCAGCGGCTATGAACAGGATGATTCCTGGGGCCCCATGCACGGCGTCAACGAACGAATTCCCGCTGCCGCACTCCCGGGGGCACGCAATTTCTTCCGCAGACTGATGGAAAATTACAACGCATAACACGATGGCAGAGTTGAAACAAGGACGGCAACGAAATGAGCTTTTAAAGTCATTTTGCTGCCGTCCTTGTTTTGTTTACCGGGGATTATGGATCATTTAGTATATTTTTTCAATAGTTTTACGTACCGTAGCGCAAAGGGACCGGGAATGGTTTTGGCATTTGTGATGTAGCCTATATTCATGTAATCGTCTACGTCGAGGCGGTGGGGGACGATTTTTACTCCGTTGAGCTGATCGCTGATGATGCCACTGCTGATGGTGTATCCGTTCAGACCGATGAGACAGTTGTAGAGAGTCCCCCTGTCGCGGACCATGATGTCTTTTTTACAATTGCGCGTGCTGAGGATTTCTTCGGAAAAATAAAAAGAATTATGCGTTCCCTGTTCGTAAGCCAGACGGGGATACGGATCCAGGTCTTCCAGTGTGACCGGGTCTTTGGCGGCCAGGGGATGGTTACTGCTCAGGAAAACATGGGGTCTGGCAATGAACAGACTATGGAATTTCAGATTATTTTCCCGCAGCGTCTTTTTCAGGATAGCTTTGTTGAAGTCATTCAGGTAGAGAACCCCGATTTCACTGCGCAGACGGGCCACGTCCTCTATGATTTCATACGTCGTCGTTTCGCGGATGCGGAAATCATACTGATCCCCGTCATAGTTCTTCAGCAATTCGATGAACGCTTCGGCTGTAAAGGAATAGTGCTGGCAGGAAACGCAGAATTGATGCTTCACCGGACCATGGTGAAAGTACTTTTCTTCAATGAGATTAGTTTGCTCTATGACCTGACGCGCATACGAGAGAAATTCCTCGCCTTCGGTAGTCACGGTGACGCCCTTGCGGGTACGGTGGAATATTTCAATACCCAGTTCTGTTTCCAGGTCCTTGATAGCACTGGTCAGGCTGGGCTGGGCAATGAATAATTCTTTGGCGGCATCACTGATCGTTCCGGTCTGGGCGACGGTCAATACATATTTCAGCTGCAGCAGTGTCATAATATCTCCTCCTGATACAGAATAACCATATGTTTGCTCATGTATCTATTATAGCAGGGAACGGATAAAATTTCTTGCGGATATAGATTTAATCTATCTTTAGAATAGGATTCATATATTTTTCTTCTTACATCATTTTTAGTATAGTAAATACAGAAATGGACAGGCCGGTCTGAAAAAATAATATTCGAATTTTTAAGGAAAATATGAGGGGATATATGATGGAACAGTTAAAACATATGGGATTTGGTACACAGACGATTCATGCCGGCGCGCAGAAAAACACCTTCGGGGCACTGCAGACACCGATTTATCAATCTTCGACATTCGTATTTGAAAACGCGGCCCAGGGCGGAGCCCGTTTTGCCGGCAAGGACCCCGGATTCATTTATACCCGCCTGGGCAATCCGACGAACCGCATGGTAGAAGAAAAAGTTGCATTTCTGGAAGGTGCCGGGGCGGCCCTGTCGGCCGGTTCAGGAATGGGCGCTATTGCCGCTGCTCTCTGGACGGCGCTCAAAGCCGGTGATCATGTCGTCGCTGCTGATACGCTTTACGGTGGCACCTTTGACCTCCTGGCTCATGGTATGACAAGGTATGGCGTACAAGTCGATTTCGTTGACATGACGGATCTGGAACAGGTCCGGGCAGCGATAAAAGACAATACGCGGGTTGTCTATGTAGAAACGCCAGTCAATCCCACACTGAAGATTACAGACATTGAAGGTGTTTCTGCTATTGCTCATGAACAACCGGGCCGGCTGGTCATGGTGGATAATACCTTCAGCTCGCCCTATCTCCAGCAGCCGCTGAAACTGGGAGCCGATGTAGCCCTCCATTCGGCGACGAAATATATCAATGGTCATGGCGACGTAGTTGCCGGATTTGTCTGCGGCTCCAGGGAATTTATCCATGAAGTGGCTGACTTTGGCATGAAAACGGCGACCGGTTCTGTCCTCAGTCCGCACGATGCCTTCCTCATTGCCCGGGGGCTGAAAACGTTGGAAATCCGTATGGAACGCCATTGTGCCAGTGCACAGAAAGTGGCGGAATTTCTGGAAGGCCATGAAGCCGTCGAGAAAGTATATTATCCCGGCCTTACGAGTTTCCCCCAGTACGAGCTGGCCAGAAAGCAGATGAAACTGCCGGGCGGCATGATTTCCTTTGAAGTACGGGGCGGACGGGAAGCAGGTGCCATCGTCATGGATCATGTCGGACTGTGCACGCTGGCCGTATCCCTGGGCGATGCAGAAACGCTCATTGAACATGCCGCTTCTATGACTCATTCTGCCTATTCTTCTGAAGAACTGAAAGCTGCCGGCATCAGTGAAGGACTGGTCCGGCTTTCCGTAGGCCTGGAAAATCCGGAAGACATTATTGCCGACCTGAATCAGGCACTGAACAGAACCTTGCAGTAAATCATGAAAAAGGGCTGTAACAACGGAATCGTGATCCGTGTTGTTACAGCCCTGTCTGTTACAGGTATACTTTCTCTGGTTATTTGGATAAGGCGATGATGGCAGCGACGGCGGCGACGCCGATAGCGATATTGGCTTTACGGTTGGCCTGATCTGCGTCTCTCTGGGATGAGGATTTATGATCTTTCTCCCAACGGCGCTGATCCCGTTCCTTCTGCAGCTGTTTCCAGTGGGCATCCCGTTCTTCATATCGCTGAGGCGGACGAGGACCAGCAGCCTGGGCAGTCAGAGCGGCGCCGCTGAAGGTCGTAAGGGTGATGACGAGGACTAATGCTATGCGTATGATATGGGTCCATTTCATATGAATCACTCTCCTTTTTTTGATTTTCTATAGTATATACAGCGGCCGTTACAATTTCGTGGCAGGGCCATTTCAGGAGAGCAACAATTCTTTTTCTTTTTCGTAAAACTCCGCGTTGATGCTTGCGATGAGGAGCTGCGGATTCTCTGTATCTATGATGCAGACGCTGGGCCCGTACCGGGGAGGTAGTCCGGTACGGGCCCAGCGCTGTATTGGATGATAGGAAGAGGTATCAATAGGAAATAAGGGGGACGCTTTATGATTGTTCCAGATTCTGGAGGCTGTCTGCCAGCGCCTGGGCCAGCTGTTCCATTTCCTGCTGCTTGTCTTCATGAAGAGCCGATGCCATGGAGACCCGTTCATTCAGGATGGTCATGTCCTGCAGATTGTCGTCCATGAATTTTTGCATGAGGTCGCCTGATTTGACGGCCCAGGAGCCATTTTCGATGATGGCAACGGTACGTTTTTGTACGTGCAGGGCTTTCATGTGTTCCAGAAAATCGAGCATGACCGGATAAATACCCAGATTATACGTCACCGATGCCAGGACCAGGTGGGAATATTTGAATGTTTCTGAGATGAGTTCGGACACATGGGTGTTGGATACGTCGCAGACACGGATGTTGGTTATACCCTTTTCACACAGACGGGATGCCAGAATCTGGGCAGCCGATTCGGTGTTGCCGTACATGGAAGCGTAGACGATGAGTACACCTTTTTCTTCGGGATCGTAAGTGCTCCAATGGGTGTATTTATCAAGCAGATAGGGGAAATCACTGCGCCATACGGGTCCATGGAGGGGGCAGATGTACTTGATCTTGTCCAGGACAGTTGCTGCTTTTCCCAGGAGATGCTGGACGTGCGGTCCGTATTTGCCGACGATATTCGTATAGTACCGCCGCGCTTCGTCAATCCAGTCGCGGTCAAAATTGACTTCGTCGGCAAACAGCCTGCCGTCGAGGGCGATAAAAGAACCAAAGGCATCGGCTGAAAAGAGGATTCCGTCTGTCAGGTCCAGAGTGACCATGGCTTCCGGCCAGTGTACCATAGGTGCGGCCACATACGTGACGGTATGCTTGCCGAAGCACTGGGTGTCTCCTTCTTTGACTTCAATCAGGTCCTGATTATCGATACGGAACCCGAACTGGCGCATGAGCATGAACGATTTTTCCGTGCTGATGATTTTGACTTTGGGATAGCGCAGGATGATTTCTTCCATGCTGGCGCAGTGGTCTGGTTCCATGTGATTGATGACCAGATAATCGAGATCCCGTTCATTCAGCACATGTTCTACATTTTCCAGGAACTGACGGCATACGGACCAGTCTACCGTATCGAATAGTACCGTGGCTTTGTCGAGGAGGACGTAGGCATTATAGGATACGCCACGGGGAATGGGGTGGATATTTTCAAACAGGTGAAGCCGGTGGTCATTGGCTCCGACCCAGTATACATCGTTGGTAATGGCACGTACACAATACATGATTTATCGACTCCTTTCACGGTCAGGCTTTGACAAAATGGGATTTTTCTTCGGCACATTCCGGGCAGACCCAGTCATCGGGCAGGTTCTCAAAGAGCGTTCCCGGGGCGATATCGGCATCTTCATCGCCGAGTTCCGGAATGTATTCGTAGCCGCAGCCATTGCAGACATAACGGGGACCGATCGGTTCTGGTCTGGGAACGACAGGGCGTTTCATCTTGACCATGGGAGGAGCTTCTTTCTTTTCACCGCGGCCGAGAGCATCAGCAAGGAGCGGCAGAACTTCGCTTACATCACCGACGATGCCGTAATCGCAGTTTTTGAAAATGGGAGCATTGCCATTTTTATTGATGGCGACAATGGTCGAAGCGTCCTTTATTCCTTTGAGGTGCTGTTTGGCACCAGATATGCCGCAGGCGATATACAGATTCCCTGTAAATTTTTGGCCCGACATGCCGACGTAGCGGTTCAGAGGAACATACCGGAGCGTTTCCGCTACAGGCCGGGAAGAGCCGATGGCAGCACCGGCAGCCTGGGCCAGGTCTTCGATGAGTTTCATGTTTTCTTTGCTGCCAATGCCTTTTCCTGCAGAAACGACGCGCTCTGCCTGGGAAATCGGCGTGTCGGCAGGAATACCGACAGAGAAATCGTATCCGTCATGCTTCAGCGCTGCCACCAGTTCAGCCACATTCGTTCTGGCATCGCCATCACGGAAAATCGTATTTTTGCGGATACCCGTGACAGGAGCAGCTTTTTTAGGAAGAGACCGGCTCCCGCTGTCGCTTTTTTTGCCAAGGCGGCCCAGAATATGGGCGGCGATGACGACGCGCTGGATCTCATTGGTTCCTTCATAAATGGTTGTGATTTTGGCATCTCTGTAGGCGCGTTCTACATCCATTCCTTTCAGGAAACCGGACCCGCCGAATACCTGCAGGGCATCGTTGGTAATTTCTACGGCGGCGTCGGAGGCGTACATCTTGGCCATAGCCGCTTCCATACTGTACGGTTTATGTTGTTCTTTCAATTCTGCTGCAGAATAGATGAGGAACCGGGAAGCACGCAGTTTGGTGGCCATGTCGGCCAGCTTGAAGGAAATGCCCTGATGGACTCCGATGGGCTGTCCGAACTGAATGCGTTCTTTGGCATAGTCTGCTGCATTGTCATAAGCTCCCTGGGCGATGCCAAGGGCCTGGGCGGCGATCCCGATGCGGCCGCCGTCAAGGGTTGCCATGGCGATTTTGAATCCCTGCCCTTCTTTGCCGAGCAGGTTTTCTTTCGGTACTTTCACATCGTTGAAGATAAGTTCTGCCGTAGAGGAAGAACGGATGCCCAGTTTATCGTAATGGTCACCGAAACTGAATCCTTTCCAGCCTTTTTCGACGATAAAGGCAGAAATCCCTTTGGTGCCAATATCAGGTGTCGTCACGGCGAAGACGACGTATATATCCGCTTTGGGCGCATTGGTAATGAAAATCTTGCCGCCGTTTAAGAGGTAGTAATCGCCTTTATCGACAGCCGTCGTTTCCGTGCCGCCTGCGTCGGACCCGGCATTTTCTTCGGTCAGGCCAAACGCGCCGAGCTTTTCGCCTTTTGCCAGGGGGACCAGATATTTCTTCTTCTGCTGTTCATTGCCAAAGGCGGCGATGGGATAGGTCCCCAGCGAGGTATGGGCAGACACGATGACGCCGGTTCCGCCATCGACGCGGGATAATTCCTCCACGGCAATGGCATAGCTGATGACGTCCAGACCGGCGCCGCCATATTCTTTGGCATAAGGCAGGCCAAGCCATCCACGGCGGCCCATTTCCATTACGATATCGGTGGGGAATTCGTTATTCTGATCGAGGGAAAAGGCGATAGGTTTTATTTCTGATTCAGCAAACTGCCGGATTTCTTTGCGCAATGCTTCGTGTGCAGCTGTCGTTTGAAATAACATATGATATTCCTCCTTTAGTGCGTCAGGTTGTTTTTCCAATAATATCCCAGAGACTTTTCGATTGCAGTTTCTGATTGATTTCTTTCTGTACGGCCATGAGATTGAGGTGAATTTTGCAGATGCCGTGGCTCTTGCGCCAGCTGCAGTCATAGTGACCATTCATACAGGCGGTCATGTCTGCTTCTCCTTCCATGATCAGAATCAGATCATAAAGACTGATTTGTTTTAAATCAGTCTGGAGGCTGCAGCCGCCTCCGGGTCCCCGTTCCAGCGAGATAATGCCGGCGCGGGATAATTGTTTTAAAATTTTGTACGTAAAAGCCAGCGGTATCTGTTCATTGCCGGCCAGTTCAGCTGCCGTATGGCGGTTTTGGTCGGTCAATGCCCGGATGATCCGCAGGGCATAATCGGTTTTTTTGTTCATGAACATGAGGGAGTCTCCGTATTAGTTAGTAATCATTTTCCTTTCTGCCACCATGGTATAATTTTGGACTAAAAAAGTCAAGAATAAACGACATATCATATTGGAAAGGAATAAGTGCTATAGATGACATTTTTTTATTATCAAATAAAAAATACATAAAAAATTAAATGGGAAGCCGGGAAGATGCGCACGGAACAGGGAGTCCCTGCTCCTCGTGCTGTACCGTATTCTTTTCCTGGATGTAAAGAATTAGTCTGTTCTGAAATAAAAAAATGACCCGGTACAATGTGTACAGGGCCAGATATTTTTGATTGAAGTTCAATCCTTACGGATAAGGAGTCCGATGTGTTCCGCATGATATGTCTTATAGATTTCTTTGATGAACTGGTGCTTCAGGACGGCTTCATCCACAATGTTCCGGATCCGCAGGACGACTTTGAAGGAAATGCCATATTCACCCAGTTCGTTATAGCGCACGAGTGGCTGGAACCCAGTGACGCCGTACTGGCTTTTATTCAGGATTGTCCGGGCGACAGCCAGCGTCACGTCTTCTACATGCTGCAGGTCGTTGCCGTAGGTGATGGTGATAGGAATGAAAATCGTACATTCTGCCAGGGGCTGTTCATAATTGGTCAGGGTGGAAGCGGCAATGCTTTTATTGGGAACGATGACCATATTTCCCGTACTGGTACGGATGGTCGTATTGCGCCAGTTCATATCGACGACCCGGCCGGCTTCCCCGCTTGCCAGACGGATGTAATCGCCGATATGCACCTGTTTGGAGACCAGCGTCGTAATGCCGGAGAACAGATTGGATAACGTATCCTGCAGGGCCAGAGCCGAGGCCAGGCTGCCGGCACCGAGTGCCGTGAGCAGCGGGGAAATGGAAATTCCATAGGAACTGAGGATAATGATGATGCCGACCATATATACGCCCAGATCGACGAGTGTTGTGAGAATCGACGTAGAGGCCGAACTGTCATCGCTCTGGGAAAGCTTTGATTTTAAAAATAACGATACCAGATGGGCACAAAAATAGGTAACCGTAATGATGACGACACTGTGATAATGATAGTCGAGGATATTTTGAAGAAAGTCAGGGATGCTGAGAAGGTGTTTGGTAAGCTGGATGCCAAGCTGGATACCGAGGAGTGTCGGAATGAAGCGGAAGGTACGGTGCCAGTTTTCCCGGCTGATCCGGGTGATGCGGCATAAGAGTTCGATGAGACAGCGGAAAAACAGATGAAACATGCCAATGCCCATGAGGATGAACAGGATGAAACCGGCAAAGTGGACGTGCGGGCCACCATGTTCCATCTCACTGGCCAGAAGGTCAATCATAGATGACATGAAAAAGACTCCTTTAGTTTTGAAAACGATGAATTTGCGTATCCAGTATACAAAACTATCGTCATCGTTTTGTCACAGAATTATTTCTGAATGATGATAATTTGGCCCTGTCTGTTCCGCCTGTTCTGTCCATGCATTGGGGCAGAGATATTTTTAGGAAAAATATCTCTGGAACATAACATAAAATATTTGCCGGAAATAATGTTTCCTGTTATAGTAAAAGCAGGAGAAATACATAAATAGTTTAAATGTGTATAAGAGGAGCGTGGTATACATGAAGTATAATTTTGATGAAATCGTCGATAGAAGACATACGAATGCTCTCAATACGGATGGATTCCGCGGCTATATTTTTCATGATTTCGAAGGGAAAAAGACTTTTCCGTTCAAAGATGATGAATTTATCCGCATGTGGGTAGCCGATATGGAATTTGCCATGTGCCCGGCCATTATCCAGGCCATTAAAGACCGGGCAGACAAGCGTATCATCGGGTACAGTCAGGTGTTTGAACCGGAATTTTTCCAGGCCTATAATGCCTGGAGTGAAAAGATGTACGGCTGGACCTATCCAAAGGAAGAAATCTGCTTTTCCCTGGGAATCATACCAGCTTTGTATACGTTGGTAGATCTGCTTCTGGGCGACCATGACTATGCCATTATCAATACACCTGCATATGGCTATTTTCAGCATCCCGTTGATGAACGGCATAAACACGCCATCCACAATAAGATGATATGTGATGATGACGGAAACTGGTCTATTGACTTCGACTCGCTCGAGCGGGATGCGGCCAATCCGCTGGCCAAGCTTCTCATCTGGTGCAATCCTCAGAATCCGACAGGCCGTGTCTGGACGGAAGAAGAACTGAAGAAGGTAGCAGCCATCGTAGAAAAATATAATCTCTGGATCATCAGTGATGAAATCCATTGTGACATACTCCGGCAGGGCGTCCACCATATACCCATGGCCAAAATCATGCCGGATTATCGAAAACTGATTACCTGCACGTCGGCTTCCAAGTGCTTTAATATGGCAGGCATGATGTTTGCTGAAATCATTATCCGCGATAAAGGACTGCGTGACCTCTATATCGGCACGACCAATGCCTATGCCATGAACGTTAATCCCCTGTCCATCGCGGCCCATCAGGCGGCCTACGAGCATGGCAGTGAATGGCTGGACCAGCTCAAGACGTATCTCGACGGGAATTTCCAGTTTGTGAAAGATACCTTTATGAAAGACCTGCCGGATATCACTTTCACGATTCCTCAGGCGACCTATCTGGCGTGGGTCAATATGAATCCATACCTCGGTGACGTAGAAGATATTCCTGATTTTATGGCCAATAAGGCCGGCGTACTGCTGGAAGGGGGAGACACGCTCTTTGTCGATAATGCCAAAGGCTATATCCGTCTCAATCTGGCCATGCCCCGTTCCATCATTGCCGAAGGACTGAAACGTATCGTAAAGGCTATAAAAGAACGATAAGAGGAAATCGGTCAGGAAGTGCCGGACAGATGGGAGATGAGCAGATGGATTATCGGAGCGAATACAGGAGTAAGTGTTGTACACCGCAGCGGGCGGTGCAGCTGGTCCGCGACGGGGACTGGGTCGATTATACTCACGGCATAACCTTTCCCCAGATTCTGGATCAGGCACTGGCAGAGCGGACAGGAGAATTGAAGGACGTAAAAATCCGTTGTATGTTTTGTCTGAAACGGCCGGAAGTAATGGAAAGAGATCCACATAACGTGTCGTTTACCTATCATACGTGGCACAGCAGCAGTGTGGACCGACGCGATATCAATGAAGGTCATGCCTATTTTACACCGGTCCAGTACAGCCAGCTGGCTGAATACTACCGCCGCAGGCTGGCACCGGTCGATGTCGTCATGATGACCGTTTCTCCCATGGACCGTCACGGTAATTTCAGTTTTGCCTGCAACCCGTCGGCTACCCAGGGGATACTGGATGCGGCGGACCGGATCATCCTCGAAGTGAACCCCAACCTGCCGGAAGCATACGGCCTGGGCGGCGATTTTATTCATATTTCCGATGTTGATGCCATCGTGGAAAGCGATGCCCCTGTGCTGACGGCGCCCAATCCGCCGGTGCGGGAGATGGATAAAAAGATTGCCTCCTATCTGTTTCCGTACCTGAAGGATGGCATGACGCTGCAGATCGGCGTCGGCGGCATTCCCAATGCCCTGGGAACGCTCATTGCTGATTCGGATCTGAAAGATCTGGGTATGCACACGGAATATCTCAGTGATGGCTATCTGAAACTGTACGAATCGGGGAAAATAACGGACCGGAGAAAAGAACTGCTGCCGGGGAAAGGCGTATATGGAACCTGTGCCGGCAGTCCGGACTTATATGATTTCGTCGATCATAACCGGGCGCTCCTGTCAGCACCTATTGAATTTGTCAATCATATGGACCGTATCCGTCAATTGGACCAGTTCGTTTCCATTAATGGCTGTCTGGCAGTGGACCTGTATGGACAGGTCTGTTCGGAATCAGCCGGCCTCCGGCATATCAGCGGTTCGGGAGGTCAGGTTGATTTTATTAATGGTGCCTTCTGGTCGGCCCATGGTCAGGCTTTTCTGACCATGCCTTCGACCTACACGGATCGGCAGGGCATTGTCCATTCCCGTATACAGCCTTATTTCTCTCATGGTGATATCATCACGACGGCACGGGCTGTCACCCCGTCCATTGTAACGGAATACGGCGTGGCAGAACTGGTGGGAAAGACGACCTGGCAGCGGGCAGAAGCGCTTATTGCCATCGCTCATCCCGATTTCCGCGAGTCTCTGATCCGGGCAGCCGAAGCCCAGCACATATGGCGTCCTTCTTGCAAACGATAATAAGGGGCCAGTCCGTACAAAAAGGGAGTAACAACATGAACGGGAAAATTCATGTTGTTACTCCCTTTCTTTTTTAGTGCGATTCCTGAAGTGATGCATAAATCTTTTCCAGATTGTCTTCCATGACCGCAAGATACGTTTCGTCTTCGTCTCCTTCTTCCAGCGTGTCGATGGATTCCAGATTGGCTCCTGTTTCCCGTGCCAGCGTTTCTGCTATTTTCGGACTTTCCATATTTTCCACAAAAATGGTCCCGATGTGGGCGGCTTTGCAGGCATCGGCCAGTTCTGTCATGTGACGGGCACTGGGTTCACCGGAAGCAAATACGTTGGTCAGACTGAGCTGACGAAGGCCGAAGTCACGGGCCAGATAAGCAAAGGCTGCGTGACCGGTGACGAATGTACGCGATGGGGCGGTATCGAATTTCAGCTGGTACCGGGCGTACAGTTTGTCCGTTTTCTGGACGAACTCCCTGTACCGCTGTGTATAATAGTCTGCATGGTCCGGGTCAGCCGACGCGAAGGCATCGCGTATGTTGCGGGCTTCCGTTTTAGCGTTTTTCAGGCTCAGCCATACATGGGGGTCGGCCTGTTTTTCCGGTTTCCTTCCGGGCAGGATCTGTTTCATCTCTACATAGTGGATGTCGGCCCCGTCTGATGCCGTGACAACCGTGAGCTGGTCATTCCCTGCTGCTTCTACGGCTTTATCGGCCCAGGTTTCCAGGCCGCAGCCGTTGACGATAAAGATACGGGCCTGGGACAATGCCGTCAAATCCGACGATTTCGGCTGGAAGTCATGGGGTTCTTCCCCTTCGGGGATGATCATATGGATATCGACCTTATCCCCGCCGATGGCACGGGCCAGTTCTCCCATGGCGTGGAAGGAAACGACAACAAGCAGTTTCCCCGTTTCCGGAGGAGGTGTTTTTTGAGTTTCCGGGGCGCATCCGCTGAGCAGGAAAAGCAACAGGATAGTGAATATATAGAAAAGACGTTTCATACAGGCAGCTTCCTATCTTGTAAATGAAAAAGATGTATAAATGCAAATCACTTGCACTTGCAGTTAGAATTAGGATATAATATATTACACTACTTGTCAATATACAGAGGAGCCTGCCTTATGATTACCTTATCCCATGTTTATTACGCGTATGAAGCGGGTACGCCCTATTTACTGCGCGATCTGAATCTGACTATCCATAACGGAGATTATATTTCTATTGTCGGGGAAAACGGATCCGGCAAAAGTACCTTCGTGAAACTGCTCCTGGGTCTTTTAAAGCCATCCCGGGGCACGCTGGTCAATGATTTCAAACGGACCAGTTACGTGCCGCAGCGGTTTGAAACGCTGAACCGGCAATTTCCCATCACCGTACGGGAAGTGATGAATACCTATCGCAAAGTCCTTCATATAAAGGATAAAGAGGCGGTCAGCCATTATCTTCAGCTCATGAAAATGGATGCCTATGGGCAGTCGCTCATTGGCAATTTGTCCGGAGGCCAGTGCCAGAAAGTATTTATTGCCCGGGCGCTCATGGCACACCCGGATCTGCTCATCCTGGATGAACCATCAACGGGCATTGATGTCAAGTCCCAGGCAGAATTATATCCGTTCCTGAAGCAGCTCAATACAGAGCATGGCATTACCATCGTCACGGTGGAACACAATCTGCGGGCGGCTATGCGCAATTCCCGGTATATGTATCACGTCGCCGGCGGCAGCGGTCATCTCTGCTCGCCAGACGAATATATCCGTGAATACGTTTCTGAAAATACAGGGAGTGAATCATATGTTTGAATATACGTTTATGCAGAATGCCTTTATCGTGGCCCTTCTCATTTCTGTCGTCTGCCCAATGATTGGTATGTTTCTCGTCCTGCGCCGCTATTCCATGATCGGTGATACACTGGCTCATGCCTCTCTGGCCGGGGTAGCCGTAGGGCTCCTCATCGATGTGAACCCCATCATCAGTGCCTTCTGCCTGACCAGTTTTTTTGGCGTCCTCATCGAGGTGCTGCGCAATATGTTTCGCCGTTATGCCGAACTCGTACTGATTATTGTCCTGTCTCTGTCTGTGGGCATCGCGATTACCATCATCAGTGCCGGACTGGTCCATACGAATGTAGAGTCGTTCCTGTTTGGCAGCATCCTTACCGTTTCAGCGGCCGATGTATGGTCCGTAGTCATCCTCAGCATCATATCCCTCGGCACCATTCTCTGGCTGTATCCACAGCTGGTCATGATTACCTTTGATGAAGACGGGGCTCACATTGCAGGCATCCGCTGCAAGGCCATCAATTATATTTTTGCTATCCTCGTAGCTGCGACTATTTCTGTTTCTATCCGCATCGTCGGCATCCTGGTCATCAGTTCTCTCATTGCTCTGCCCGTAGCGACGGCACTGCAGCTGCAGCAGGGGTTCCGGCGTACACTGCAGTGGTCTGTCGTATTCAGTTTCATTGATATCTTATCCGGGCTTTTTGTATCGTACTGGCTTGATGCGGCTCCTGGCGGCGTGACGGCTATTACTTCTGTGTTCCTGTTGCTTGTGGTGATTGCCGGCAGGCAGTTGCGGACCGCGCTGGAAAAACGGCCGGAAGGAGTGTGACAAGATGGCGGAATTACAAAAATATGATCTGTGTCTCCACAAATACGGAATGAAAAATACGCACCCCCGGCGCCGTGTACTGGAAGTGCTCCTGCAGCAGGATGGGCTGGTGACGGCAGAAGAAATTTATCAGAAGCTCCTGGCCGGGGGCGCATCGGTCAATGTCTCCACAGTATACCGCGTGCTCGATTTATTTGAAGAGAAGAAACTGGTCGAAAAGGATTTCCTGCCTGAGGTGCGCCGCTATGGCTATTCTCTGCGCGTACCTGGTCATATCCATCACCTTATCTGCATCCGATGTCATAAAAAAGTAGATATTTCTGCCTGCCCGCTTTCAGCTTTTGAAAAGCAGGTCGCCGCGGAAACGGGCTTTGAACTGGTAGGCCACCGGTTGGAATTGTACGGATTGTGCCGCGATTGCCAGGAAAAGGAAAAACGGGAGGGGAAAAGGTAATATGAATAGTCAATGGATTGAGGAACATCTGACGCCATATCTTCCGGCCGGTACGGACTTGTCCGTATATTGCCGGCCTCTGGACAGGGAAGAACCGGTCGTTTACCATGAACGGGTGCTGCCATCGGCCAGTCTGATCAAGCTGCCTGTCATGAGTGCTTTTTTTCGTAAGGAAAAAGAAGGGGCTGTATCTTTTTCAGAAAATTTGCGGATTACCAGTCCCGTAGAAGGCGGTTCATATTATAAATGGGGCGGCGCCATGGCTACGATTTCAGAGCTGATTTTTCACATGATCGTCGAAAGTGATAATACCTGTACCAATGTTCTCATAGACCGTCTGGGCATGGAAGCCGTCAACGAAGAAATCCGCTGTCTGGGACTGACTCATACGGTCATGCAGCGCAAGATGATGGATTTCAATGCCAGTCGTGACGGACGGGAAAATATGACCACTGTATCGGATATGGGACGCTTTTTTTCGCTTCTTTCAGAAGGACGTGCTGTCGATGCCGTGCGCGACCAGCGCATGTTGGATATCCTCAGCCAGCAGGAAGACAACTGCATCCTGCCGGCCCAGCTGCCCCATACGGTGCGGGTGGACCACAAAACGGGAGAACTGGACGGCATATATCACGACTGCGGCCTCATTTATGCCCCGTCAAGGCCATTTATTTTCTGCCTGATGGCCGATGGCGTATCCGATGAGCCCCGGTTGTTTTATGGCCTTTCCTATTTTACCCGGGCCGTGTATGATGAACTGGCCCGGTCATAGGGCTGAAGTACGCGGATATATTATAAATTTTTAGAATACTTTTCTACTAAAGGCTGTAGAAATCATGCGTATATGATATAATAAGATATTCAATAGTATGTGGCAGTCATATGCCAGACGGGATAGGGGAGAGAAATCGTGGCAGAAAAGGAAATACCGCAGCAGACTCCGGTGCCACAGGAATATATCGTGCCTCTGGCGGGCATTTTTAAAGTCCTGGGCGATCCGACGCGCCTGCGCATCCTTCAGGCACTGATGGGTGGAGAGTGCTGTGTCAGTGATCTGGCGGATAAACTGGTTATGGAACAGTCTGCTGTATCCCACCAGCTGCGCGTCCTCCGGGATGCGGCACTGGTCCAGTACAGGCGGCAGGGAAAGACCGTGTACTATTCCCTGGCGGATGAACATGTATATACCCTGCTGGAAGTGGGATTGGAGCATGTGGCTGAATGAGCATTTACAGAGGAAGAAGGAACGACTATGTATGTTTGTCTGATGCGTCATGGCAAAGCGGAACCGTACCGGGATGACCGGGATGACAGTGGACGGGCGCTGACCAGCCGGGGCATACAGGATGTCCGTGATATGGCGTCACTGGTCCGGCGCTGGTGGCCGGATGGAACGACCCGCATCTGGACGAGCCCGCTGGTCCGGGCCTGCCAGACAGCGGAAATTATGAGCCAGTCCCTGCAGCCTGCCGCCATCCGTACGGACCGCTTCATAGGAGATGGCGACCTTTCCGGCCTGTATGAAGAGCTGCGGGCTCTGCCGGATGCGGATACGCTGCTGATTGTCGGCCATCAGCCATATCTGGATCAGTGGACCGCAGCCTGGACCGGTGCCCCTGCAGGGTTTAAAACGGCCAGTCTGGCATTGTTTTCGTATGATCCGTATGACGGAGCCTATGGAAAAGGAAAACTGCTTTTTTATCTGCACCCCGCCGGTGCGCGATTGTTCCTGGCACGGGATACACACTGATGTGATTTTTACTCTTAGGAGGTTTTATATATGAAGCATGTACTATCAATTGCCGGTACGGATCCGTCGGGCGGTGCCGGCGCGGCGGCAGATTGCAAGACCTTTTGTGCCCACGGCTGTTTTGCTCTCAATGTCATTACGGCCGTCGTTTCGCAAAATACACAGGGCGTGCGTGGCTATATGGATGTGACGCCTGATCTCATTGCAGATCAGATTGATGCCGTTTTCGAAGATATCGACGTCGATGCCGTAAAGATCGGCATGGTAAGTGTTCCGGAAACAATCCGCGTCATTGCGTCCAAACTCCGGCAGTATCAGCCGCGCTTCGTCGTCATCGACCCGGTCATGGTAGCTACCAGCGGCCACCGGCTCCTCGTTCCCGAAGCCGAACAGACCCTGAAAGAAGTCCTGCTGCCGCTGGCCGATGTCCTCACGCCCAATATTCCTGAAGCAGAAGTGCTGACGGGAAAGACGATAGAAAATTTGTCTGATATGGAAGAAGCGGCTAAAGCCATCGGTGCCATGGGCGCCAAAGCCGTCCTGGTCAAGGGAGGACACCGCGTGGAAGATGCGACGGATATTTTGTTTGACGGTCAGAAGCTCCACTATTTCAAGGGGAAACGCGTAGAAAGTACGAGCACCCACGGCACGGGCTGTTCCCTGTCGAGCGCCATTGCCTCGGATCTGGCCAATGGCATGAGTCTCGTCGATGCCGTGGCGGAAGCCAAGCAGTATGTATATGAAGGAATTGCCCATGCCGAACCTATTGGCAAGGGGCACGGACCGATTCATCATTTCTATGAATTATATAAAAAGGCGGGCCTGCAATAGTCCCGGTATGAGGTGATACTATGTTTACAAAGACCTTGAAGAAGGCCGCTCTGGCGACAGCAGCTGTTTGTACGATCGGCGGGGCAGCCTTTGCGGCGACGCCACAACAGACCTATGTCGATGCGGTGAATACGATGAGTACTCATCCGGAAGGAACCTATACGACACAGGTGAAAATGGTCATGCCCTTTGTGGGTGACGTTACGGGCCATCAGCAGGCTTTTATCCAGCTGGAACCAGAAGCAAAAGCCCGTTTTGATACGTGGGCGACGAGCAGTCAGGGCAGGGACAGTGAAAAAGTGTCCGGCTACATGGAACAGGACGGGGCCCGATTCGTCGTGTATTATCCCCAGACAGAACGCAATAAAAATAAATCAGCTAAAACGGTATGGAAGAAAGCGTCTATACCTCTCAAAGACAGCCGCCCTCTGGTAGAAGTCATCCGCCAGGAACAGCATAAAGGCGTTCTGAATGGTGTCAAATCGGTAACGGCTCTCGGTGGTGACCGGTATAACGTCGTTTATGATATGTCCCGTATTTATAAAAACGGTGATGAAAAGGAATGGGAAAAACAGGGACTCACGAAGGCAGAGGACAGGGAATTGCTGAAAACCGTTCTTCTGGCACTGAAGGATAGCGGCGATGTATCAGCCCAGCTGACCATCGATCCCCGCTCCCACCGGATTACCCATGTTTCCGTACCGCTGACGGCACAGATGCGGTCCGTCGCTTCTGTCATAGCCGATAAGGCAGCCGATTATGCGCCGGATAAGAAAGCGGAACTGGCCATGGCCAAGCAGTTTGCCATGAACAGTACCGTGTCTTTTGACTGCGACTGGTCGCTGCTGCCCCAGGGAATCGATTTGAGCGTACCGGAATCGGTCAAAAAACAGGCTGTTGAAGATAAAGACGGTAACATTCTCGTATTTCAGGTCGGCGATCAGAAATAATGTATGCCTCTTGTGAGGTAAATAGTGTATTTTTTAACGTTATTTTGAAAAATTCTTGTCAAAGAAAATCGTTAGTTATTGACAGATAGCCCAAAATAAAAGAAAATAATAGTAAGTAGTTTGAGCGGATAAAGCACGAACCCAAATATGTATAGGAGGTAAGAAATTGGCTAAGAAGGAAAAACTTCTTGTAATTCCTCTGGGAGGCCTGGGCGAAATCGGTAAGAACATGACCGTTATCCAGTACGGCGATGATATCATTGTCATCGATGCCGGTCTGGCATTTCCTGACGATGACATGTTCGGCATCGACCTGGTCATTCCGGATATGAGTTACTTGATTGAAAACAAAGATAAAGTGCGGGCTATTGTCATTACCCATGGTCATGAAGACCACATCGGCAGTCTGTCTTATCTGCTGAATGAAGTCAATGCGCCTGTATATGCGACGAAACTCGTCTGCGGTCTCATTGAAGGAAAATTAAAGGAAAATCACATTACGAATTATCAGTTAAATGAAGTGCATCATGGAGATGAAGTGCAGATCGGCTGTATGAAGGTGGGGTTCATTCATACGAATCATTCCATTCCCGATGCGAGCGCTCTCTACTTCCGGACGCCTGTAGGCACCATCGTCCATACCGGGGATTTTAAGATGGATCTGACACCTGTAGACGGACTGCCTATGGATATCCACAAATTTGCCGACCTGGGCCGGCGCGGTGTACTTCTTCTCATGTCGGACAGCACCAATGCCGAACGGCCCGGGTATACCGAATCGGAAACGACGGTCAGCGTGGCGTTCCGCAAGGCCTTTGGTGAAGCAAAAGGCCGGATTATCCTGGCGACATTTGCGTCCAATATTTCCCGTATCCAGCAGGCTATCAATACAGCCGTTCTGTTTAAGCGTAAAGTTACCGTCCTTGGGCGCAGCATGGTCAATAACGTGCAGATTGCCATCGAACTGGGCTACCTGGAAGTACCGGACGGCGTGCTTATCGAACCGGATGAACTGAACCGCTATCCGGCGGACCAGGTGTTGATCCTGACGACAGGCAGCCAGGGCGAACCTATGGCCGGTCTGTCCCGCATGGCCTCCAATAATCACCGCAGCGTCAGCATTATGCCCGGTGATACGGTCATCATTTCGGCAACGCCAATTCCGGGCAATGAAACCGGTGTGGGCAGGACCATTGATAACCTGATGAAGCTGGGAGCTACGGTCATTGCCGGACGGGATAAGAAGATGCACGTCTCCGGACACGCCAGCCAGGAAGAACTGAAGATTATGCTCAGCCTGATCAAGCCGAAATACTTTATTCCGGTCCACGGCGAATACCGCATGCTGCGGAAACACGGGGAACTGGCTGTACAGATGGGCGTGGCAAAAGACCATGTTCTCATCGGTGATAACGGACAGATCTTCGAATTTTCCAACCGTTCCGGCCACAAGACGGGCCATGTCAATGCCGGCCGCGTCTTTGTCGATGGTCTCGGCGTCGGCGATGTGGGCAATATCGTCATCCGGGACCGGCAGCAGCTGGCTATGGAAGGCGTCGTCATCGTCGTCATGACTCTGGCAAAAGGTACGAGCCATGCCTTGGCAGGCCCGGATATCGTATCCCGCGGGTTTGTCTATGTCCGGGATTCGGAAGAACTCATGCGTGAAGCCCATGAAAAGGTGGCAGCTGTGTTGGAACGCTGCGAAGCCGGGAATATCCGCGAATGGGCAGTCATCAAATCACAGGTCCGGGACACACTGAGCCGTTATCTTTATGAAAAAACGCGGCGTCGTCCCATGATTCTGCCTATCATCATGGAAGTATAGACTAAATTGCATACAGCTGGCAGCGGAGGTTTATGCCTCCGCTGTCGGTTTTGATAGCCCTTTTATCTGGAAGGAGTGGAACTCTATGGAGCAGACACGTGCCGGTTACTGGACAGCAGCCATTTTTTTTGCTGCTCTGCTGCTGATCATGGCGCTGCTGGCCCCGCTGGTGCCGGGACTGCCCTTTATCGGAGGTTTGATTCTGATATTTTATTTGCCCGTTTTATGTGTCCAGTATGGTCTTGCAGTGGCACTGATACTGGCGGCCGGCCCTGCGCTGGTCCTGGCTTTTATGGCCTCTCCTGTATTGGCGGCCCTGCAGTGGGGCATTCCGGCTGCCGCATCGTTTGCCGTAGGAGCCGGGTACAGCCGCCATGTTGCGCCTGTGCGTATCTTTGGTTTTGTAACAGGCGGCATCATTGCCCTTTCCCTGCTCTCCTGTCTGGGATTGATTGTCATCGGACAGGTGCCGCTGTACGATATGCTCCAGCAGATTGTCAATGAGGCTGCTGATGAAGCCGTGGCGTATTATATACAGAGTAATCCGGCCTCTGCCCAGATTATAGCCGTCCATCAGGAAGTGGAAATGCTGAAAAAAGCCATTCCCGTCATGGTGCCGCTGCAGATCTGCCTGGGAATCCTCATGACCGTGTATCTGCAGATCCGTGTTACCCAGCCGCTCCTGGCACGCAAAGGCTATGATATTCCTCCGTTTCCACCTATCCGGCTTTGGGAAATTCCACGGGCTATGGTATACTTATATATACTGGCTATGGTCATGAAATACTGGGGAACGTCCCGCCATATTGACTGGCTGAATATGATGGCAGTCAATGCGGACCAGCTGGCCTCATTTTTTATCTGCATCGAAGGGCTGGCCTTCATGCTTTACCTGCTGCAGCACCGGTTTGTACTTAAATCGGCTACCCAGGCCATGATAGTCATCCTCGTACTCTTCGTCCCCATATTCCAGATAGCGGCGTTTATTTTCGGGCTCGCTGATATGCTGCTCAATTACCGCAAAAAACGGGAAGCCATGTAACCGCAGGAGGCGGGAATATGTTTAAAAAATTACTAACCAACCGCAATGAAGAGACGTTTATCGGCGTCGTACTGATACTGCTCCTGATCATTGCTTTTTATAACTGGATCATTGCGCTCCTTGCCTGTATTGTCATCGGTGGTGTTTATGTTCTGACCCACAAGACCAATACGGAACGGAACCGGGAAATCAGCCAGCTTTTCGATGCCATTTCCCAGAGTGTCGATCAGGCTTCGACCTATGCTGTCCAGAATCTGCCTATCGGCATCGCCATAGTCGATATGGAATCGAGCCTGTGCTGGGCGAACAGCGTATTCCGCGACTGGGTCGGTGATATCGAAGATGATCAGCGGCTGGATTATATCATGCCGAATCTCAATATAGATAAATTCTGGGGAAAGTTTGGCTATTTTTTTGAACATATTGGTAAACGGTATTATCGTGTCGTATATAAATATCTGCAGACAGAAGGGTCAGAAGAAGATAACTATCTCATATTGTATTTTGAAGATATCACGGAAACAGAACAGCAGAAACTGAATTGTCTGGCTGCGATGCCTGTTTTCTGCGACATTGCCATCGATAACATGGAAGAAGTCGGAAAAGGGATGACAGCCGTACAGCAGGCTACACTCTGGACCAATGTCAATAACTGCCTCATCGATGCCCTGACGGCTCATAACGCCTTTGTCCGTTCTTATGGCAATGACAACTATATTGCCTGCCTGAGCCGGGAAGCACTGAATGCACTGAAGGAGGATAATTTCTCTTTCCTGGAACAGATCCGTTCTATCCATACGGTCAACCGCATTCCTGTCACGGTCAGCATGGGCATAGCCGCATTTCCCGAAGATATCGTCACAAAAGGGAAAGCCAATTTCAATGAACTGGCTGACAAGGCCCACTCTGGTCTTGACCTGGCCCTTGGGCGCGGCGGCGATCAGGTCGTCGTCTATGAAGAAGATGGATCGGCCCATTTTTATGGCGGAAAGACCCGGTCCGTGGAAAAGAATACCCGCGTCCGCGCCCGCGTTGTTTCCCAGGCTATCCGGGAACTCATCGAAACGTGCGACCTGGTGCTTATCATGGGCCATGAACGGGAGGATTATGACAGCATCGGGGCGGCTATCGGCGTAGCCCGGATGGCTAAAATCGGCGGCAAACCGGTACATATCGTCATCAGCCGCCAGACCGAAGCCATCAGCCGTATCGAAAAGGAAATCCGCGATGTGCCGGAATTTGCCGATCTGCTCATTACGGCCGATATGGCGGAAGTAGCCTGCAACGATCAGACGCTGCTGTTCATCGTCGATACCCACCGGCCCGATATGACGGTAGCACCACAGCTCCTGGATAAAACGGAACGGCGCGTCGTCATCGATCATCATCGCCGCAGCAGTGATTTCATCAAGAAACCGCTGCTCGTATATACGGAACCGTCGAGTTCTTCTACGAGTGAGCTGGTAACAGAGCTCCTGCAGTATTTCGACGAAGATCCGGAATTACAGAAGATTGAAGCGACGGCTCTCTATGCGGGCATCGTCGTCGATACGAAGAACTTTTCTGTTCAGACCGGCGTGCGTACCTTTGATGCGGCAGCCTACCTGCGGCGTTGTGGTGCTGATCCGGACATTGTCCGCGAACTGTTCAGCTCCGATTTTGATTCAGTCAAGCTCAAGGCGCGGCTGTTGTCAGAAGCGCGTATTGCCGATGGCATCGCTATGACGAGCTGTCCGAAGGACGTGCCCAATGCCCAGATCATATCTGCCCAGGTGGCCGATATGCTGGTCAATATCACAGACGTGGAAGCGTCCTTTACATTTTATGAATTGCCCGATAATATTATAGGTGTCAGCGCCCGTTCCAAGGGTGATATCAACGTGCAGCTCATCATGGAAGCAATTGGCGGCGGCGGCCACCGCACAGTCGCCGGTGTACAGCTCAAAGGGCGCACGCTTATAGAAGCACAAAATGAAGTCATGGATGCCATCCATGAAGTACTCGATAAAGGGAGAGATACTGTATGAAAGTAGTATTATTACAAGATGTAAAAAAATTAGGTAAAAAAGGCGATATTATAGAAGTATCCGAAGGTTATGGCCGTAATTTCCTGCTGCCCCGCAAATTGGCGGCACCGGGCACATCGGGCAACATCAACGATGCCAAACAGAAAAAGGCCGCAGCCGTCCACAAGGCACAGGTTGCTTCCGATGAAGCTCTTATCCTGGCCAGCCAGCTGAAAAAGGTAGAACTGACCATTCCCGTGCGCGTCGGGGAAGGCGGAAAGATTTTCGGTGCTATTACGGGAAAAACAATCAGCGAAGCGGCCAAAGCGCAGTACAATATCGATTTAGACAAGAAGAAAGTAGAAATCAAGAATCCGATCAAAGCTCCGGGAACGTACGATGTCATCATCCACGTCCACCCTACTATTTCCAGTGAAATCAAAATTCATGTCGTAGAAGAATAATTCCTGAGGTCAGCCTATGAAAGAACTACTGGATAAGCTGCTGCAGCGTCATAAGTATCTGGAACCGACGGCAGAGGAAGAACTGCGCCGTCAGGTAAATGTCCTGTATGGTGCATTTACCGGTCTGATCGGCCCGGAAAAGATGGTCCTCCGGGCCAGCAAATATTCGGCCCTGTCGTACGTGCACTCCGAAGACCCCCGGCGCCGTATCGTCGGCTTGCAGCGGCTGGTCTATGAAGATGCGTCTTATGATAAGGTGCCTTCCGATGAAGAAGTCGTCGATGTCCTGAACGAACTGGAGAATGTGCTGGCAGAAATGCTGGCCCGCCAGGCTGTGGAAGAGCGGCTGGAAAAGAAAATCAGCCAGCGCATGGAAGAAAAGCAGCAGGAGTACGTACAGGAAATCAAGATGGAGCTCATCAAAGAGGAACTCCACGATGTGGAAACGCCGCAGACGAAAAAGAAGCTGGACGATCTGCAGCATCTCGATTCCATTCACCTGACAGAATCGATCATGCAGCGTGTCCGGCCCAAAACGCTTTCGGCTATTGTCGGTCAGAACCGGGCCGTCGAGGCCATGGAAAGCAAGCTGGCATCGGTATATCCCCAGCACCTGCTCCTCTACGGGCCTCCTGGCGTGGGGAAGACGACGGCTGCGCGGATCGTTTTGGACGAAGCCAAGAAACTACCTTTTACGCCATTCGGACCCAATGCCCCCTTTGTAGAAACCGATGGGGCGACGTTGCGCTGGGATGCCCGGGATATGACCAATCCGCTTATTGGATCCGTCCACGATCCTATCTATCAGGGCGCCCGGCATGATCTGGCTGAAACGGGGATTCCCGAACCGAAGCCGGGACTGGTGACCGAGGCTCATGGCGGGATTTTATTTATCGATGAAATTGGCGAAATGGACCCCATGCTTCTCAATAAACTCCTGAAAGTACTGGAAGATAAGCGGGTCCGCTTTGAATCGGCATATTATGATGAAACTGATCCCCATATCCCGGCGTATATCCGCAAGTTATTTGCCGAAGGAGCGCCGGCTGATTTCGTACTCATCGGGGCGACGACGCGGGACCCGTCGGAAATCAATCCGGCAATCCGGTCCCGGTGCGCAGAAATATATTTTGAGCCTCTCGTGCCGGCCGATATCCAGCAGATTGTCACCAATGCGGCACAATCCCTGGGCGTTACTATGGAAGACGATGTAGCCGAACTGATCAGTACCTTTACCATTGAAGGAAGGAAAGCCGTCAATATCCTGGCCGATACATACGGTCTGGCTGTCTTCCGTTCCGGCAGTAACGAACATGTGGTACTGACAAAGGAACTGGTGCAGCGGGTGGCCCAGATCAGCCGCCTTGTACCGTATGTGACAGAAAAAGCGTCATCCCGTCCGGCCGTGGGCAAAGTATTCGGTCTGGGGGTGGCCGGTTTCCTTGGCTCTGCCATCGAAATAGAAGCGGTTGCCTATCCGGCCCGTACGCCGGGCAAAGGGTATTTCCGCTTCAACGATACAGCCGGTTCCATGGCCAAGGACTCCATGTTCAATGCCGCAGCTGTTGTACGCCGCATTACCGGTAAAGAATTATCGGATTACGACGTCAATGTCAATTTTGTCGGAGGCGGCAATATCGACGGTCCTTCGGCAGGATGCGCCATCACGACCGCACTGATTTCGGCAGTTACGGGGAAGGCAGTCCGTCAGGACATTGCCATGACGGGTGAAATTTCTATACAAGGACTGGTCAAGCCCGTCGGCGGTGTGTTTGAAAAAGCATACGGAGCCCGGCAGGCGGGTATGAAAGGAATGGTAATCCCCGAAGAAAATCAGCGGGATATACCGGAACATCATCTGAATCTTCAGATTTATAGTACCCGTACCATTGAAGAAGTCCTCGATATCATGCTTGTAAAATAGGGGAGAATAGTATGGAACAACGGATTCCGCCGCAGAATGTCGAAGCTGAACAGGCCGTACTCGGCGCTATGATGCTCGACCATAATGCTGTCATTACGGCTATGGAAGTCCTGCAGCCTCATGATTTTTACCGGGAAATACACCGGACTATTTTTGAGGCTATGGAAAACCTGCACCGTGAAAATAAGGAAATCGATCTGATTACCTTACCGGAAGAGCTGCGCCGTATGAAAAAACTGGATGCAGCAGGCGGTCTGGAATACGTACTCAGTCTGCCCAATCTGGTTGCGACGGCAGCCAATATTGAATATCATGCCAATATCGTCAAAGACAAAGCCATGACCCGCGATCTCATTACGACATGTACGGATCTGACGACAGAGGCCTATGATGGAGAAAAAGAAGCAGACGAACTCATAGACGATGCAGAACGAAAGATTTTCCATCTGGCTGAAAATAAAAAAAGCGGCGATTTTGATCCTGTCGGAAAAGTCGTCGAAGACACGCTGGACAAAATTTCAAAGCTCTATGAAAACAAGGCCGGTCTTACTGGTCTTCCTACGGGATTCCGGGACCTTGATAAGCTGACGTCGGGACTGCAGCCATCGGACCTGATTCTCATTGCGGCCCGGCCGAGTATGGGTAAGACTGCTTTTACACTGAATATTGCCCAGAATGTCGGCGTACGCCAGCACAAGACAGTCGCTTTTTTCTCCCTTGAAATGAGCAAGGAACAGCTGGTACAGCGGCTGCTCTGTCAGATTTCCCATATTGATTCCCAGAAACTCCGGACAGGCCAGCTCAATACGGATAAAGACTGGGCCCAGCTTACCGATGCATGTGACAAATTATATCAGGCGCCGATTTATATCGATGACACGCCGGGGATTTCCGTATCGGAAATGCGCTCCAAGGCGCGGCGTCTGAAATCGGAACATGGACTGGACCTGATTATCGTCGATTATCTGCAGCTCATGCAGGGGCGGAATTCGGAAAGCCGTCAGCAGGAAATATCGGAAATTTCCCGTTCGCTGAAAGCACTGGCAAGAGAACTGAAAGTTCCTCTCATCGCTCTTTCCCAGCTCAGCCGAAGCGTGGAAAGCCGTCAGGATAAAAGGCCTATGCTCAGCGACCTCCGTGAATCGGGGGCACTGGAACAGGATGCGGATATTGTCGCATTTCTCTACCGGGAAGATTATTACGATAAAGAAACAGAAAACCAGCACATTACAGAAGTCATCGTGGCAAAACACCGCAATGGCCCTACGGATACGGTAAAACTGTACTTCCGTGGCGAATATACGCTGTTCCTGAATCTCGATCCGACTCACGAATAAGCCGGTTCTGTTATTATTGGCATACGCAGACGGGGCTGTAACAACATGGTTCTTTCCATGTCGTTACAGCCCCGTTTTGGCATGTACGATATCCAGATTGCGCAGGAGAATCTTTTTCCCCCGCCAGGAAAAAGGCCGGTTTCCATAAGCTGCGCGGAACTGGCGGTTCGTAAGTGGTTCCAGGTCGTCTTTCTTCAGCATCGTAAGGCGGTTCTGCCGGAATTCCGGTATAGGAGTAATGGGAATATCCTGGTTATGAGGACAGACACGCTGGCATTCATCGCAGCCGAAGATGAGCGGCGTACGGGCTATGACAGCCTTTTCCGTATCGGTAAGCTCTTCTTTCTTCTGGGTAAGATAGGATTTGCAGAGACGATAGTCATACGCCCCATCTGTCAGACAGCCGCCGGGACATATACGCCGGCAGGCACCACAATGGAGACATTCCCTGTCCATAGGTGTATCCGGAGCCAGCGGCAGTGTCGTCAGGACGGCGCCGATAAAGCAATAGGAGCCATACATGGGATGGATGAGACATTGATTGTCTCCCATAAATCCAAGGCCGGCTTCCACAGCCAGCAGTCGTTCCGTCAGCGGTGATGTATCGGCAATGCAGCGCTGGGTTCCGCCATAGGATGACAGGACGGCAGCCAGTTTCTCCAGATAGGCCGGGACGACGAGATGGTAATCTTCGAGCTGGCAGTACAGGGACAGGTTCGTCTTCTCTGCATCGGGATTATAATAGGGGAACAGGACGACGACAGCCGCCTGGCAATGGGGCAGCAGAGCCGTCAGGTCATAGCGTTCCCTTCCTTTTCCCGATGCCAGCGGGCAGACGGGCTGCTGTGTTTCCGGAACGGGCAGATGGGCACTGGCGATGCCGGTACAGGTAAGGCCGAGCCTGCGGGCGGCGTCTTTTATGAAATCAGTGTTCATGGACTGCTTCCGATACAGGTTCTTCCAGTTCCGGCGGCAGGATCATCCCTTCCATGGGCAATGATTCTGTTGGAAGAGTATCGGCGGCCAGCGCCGGCGTGTGGCGGAGGATATAGTCATGGGCCGTTATATAGCAAATGCCCAGATGACTATCCATAGCCTGGCAGGCTTCGTGGGTGTCCTTATTTTCCAGAGCCCGGACAATCCGCCAATGTTCTTCCGCCGCTTCGGCACAGCGGCTGCGGCGGCTGTATAACGAATTGATACCGGTCCTTTTGATTTTGTCGCGCATTTCTTCAATGAGTCGGCGCAGCATCAGGTTCCCGCTGGCGATGATGATCGTATTGTGGAACTCCGTGTCGGACCGGATGAATTCCTGATAATCCGGTGCGGCCTGGGTCTGCTTATACTTAAATAGCTGCTGCTGTACGGTCTGGCGCAGGACTTCCATCTGGTCGGCCGAAATATGCTTGCAGGCCAGCCGTACGGCGAGTATTTCCAGGGCCGTGCGTATCTGGAAGATATTTTTCAAATCCTGCATACTGAGCCCCTTGACCAGGATCCCCCGTTTGGGGATGTACTGGACCCAGCCCTCCTTCTGCAGCTGAAGTGCGGCCCGGCGGACAGGTGTGCGGCTGATCTGAAGTTCGGCGGCCAGTGTGCGTTCACTGAGCATCTGGCCGTTGACGTAGGTCTGGTCGAGAAGACGTTGTTTCATCGTGCGGTAGACCTGCATCTGTAAGGACTGATTTTTGTATTCCATGACTGTATCAACCCCTTTGTGTTTAATGAGCTATCTGTATTATAGCATATCCCCCGATAGTTTGTTAACCAGTGACATTTGTCTTTTTGGCATATCCAGGGCAGGCCGGCTATGGTATAATAGGGGCGTCGGGGGAACGTGGGATGGGAGGTTGGAATCATGACCAGAGAAGAAATATCGCAGCATTTCGGCTGTGGTATGGTGGAACAAACCTATGAAAATTCCAAATGGTTTTCTGTCTTTATGCAGCTTCTGTTTACAGGCGTCGGTATTTATTTTTTCTGGCTCATGCTGGCAGAAACGACACTGGCGGCCAAGCTGGATAATATAGCCGTCCTGATTTTCTGCCTCTGGCGCATCGACCGGCAGCGCGATATTATTTGTTATGTCACGGCGAAAGGACTGATCGTCCGGCGGCAGTTCATGTCCCTGGAAGAATTTTTGGATGAACAGCTCCATCCGGACCGAAATCTCGTGTTTATCCGCTATGAGGATATTTTTGAAATTTCGGATAATTGGAGGGAAATACAGCTCGGCGCGGCGGAAGAAGGCGGCCTGGCTGTACTGCCCGTCCATCTGCAATTCCTGCCCCGGCGGTATAAACAGGAGATTATGGAACGAATCAAAAAAGAACAGGAAAAAGACGATAAAGATGATAAGAAGGAATAGCAGTTCCTGCCGTCCAACTATGTGTTATTGCACTACTCATGCCTGACCTATGATAATTCTGTATACCTTTTTTACTTTATTATTTTAATAAAATAAAGTAAAATATAGGCATTGATGTTTTACTAAATCGTCCTTGGACAGGATATGGGGGAGCGTTCAGATGAAAAATTGGCAGAAATATGCCGCTATCGGCATGACGGCTGTACTGGCAGCTGGTCTTATGACCGGTTGTGGCAGTGATAAAAAAACGGAACAAGGCGCATCAGGAGAAAAGAATAAAATCGTTATCGGCCTCGATGACAATTTCCCGCCTTTCGGATTCCATGATGAAAGCGGGGAACTCGTCGGATTTGATATCGATATGGCAAAAGAAGCAGCCAAACGTCTGGGTATTGAAGTAGAATTCAAGCCTATAGACTGGGACAGCAAAGAAACAGAGCTGAACAGCAAGAAAATCGACGCTATCTGGAATGGTCTTTCTATTACGCCGGAACGGGAAAAGAATATCCTCTTCTCCCGGCCCTATGAAAACGGACCGCAGATTCTCCTCGTGCGGGCTGATTCCCCCATTCAGGGAAAAGCAGACCTGGCCGGCAAAATCGTAGGAACGCAGCAGGGCAGTACCGGTCTGGAAGCAATTAATCAGGAACCGGAGCTGCGCGATTCGTTCAAAGAACTCAAGCAATATTCGGATAATGTGACGAGCTTCATGGATCTGGAAGTCGGACGGATTGATGCCGTCGTCGTAGCCAAGACGACAGCGGCGTATTTCATGCAGAAGAACAAAGCGAACTTCCGCATCATTGACGTAGGATATCCGGATATACCCAGCGGCGTCGGCATGCGCAAAGACGATACGGCACTGAAGGCGAAACTGGATAAAGTACTGGAAGATATGCACAATGACGGCACGAGCAAAGCCATTTCGGAAAAATGGTTTGGTATTGATATTTCGATGTAACAAGGAGGATATGAATCATGAACTGGAAAAAAGCAATGCTGGCAGGTACGCTGGCAGTTACAACGGCAGCACTGGTTGCCGGCTGCGGAGGACAGGATAAAAAAGCAGCAGACCAGAAGATGCCCGATAAAATCGTCATCGGTCTTGATGACAATTTCCCGCCTATGGGATTCCGCAACGAAGGCGGTGAACTCGTCGGGTTTGATATCGATCTGGCAAAAGAAGCAGCCAAACGGCTGGGGGTCGAAGTGGAATTCAAACCCATCGACTGGGACAGCAAAGAAGCCGCTCTGCAGAGTAAACAGGTGGATCTTCTCTGGAACGGGCTGACCATCACCAAAGACCGGTCAGAAAAGATTGCCTTTTCCAAGCCGTATATGAAAAACGCCCAGCTTCTCGTCGTACGGGCTGATTCCCCCATTACCGACCGGGCCGGTCTGGCCGGTAAGATTATCGGTACCCAGGAAGGCAGCAGTTCCATCGATGCCCTGGATAAGAATAAGGAATTCGAAGATTCCCTCCAGGAAGTCAAGAAATATGGCGATTTCGTCAACGCCTTTATGGATCTGGAAATCGGCCGTACGGACGGCGTTCTCGTCGATAGCGTAGTCGGCCGGTACTATATGACCAAGAAAGAAGGAAAATTCAAAGTCATCGATGACAAGATGGGCGATGAACAGTTCGGTGTCGGCATGCGCAAGGACGACAAGGTCCTTCAGGATAAGCTGAACGATGTCTTGAAACAGATGACGGAAGATGGTACAATGACTAAGTTGTCCGATAAATGGTTTGGGGAAGATATAACGATTCCCGTCAAATAACGTATAATTTTGCTGTATCTGGTGGAGGGGCCGCCTGTGTCTGGGCGGCCCGCTTGTTTGTCCTGACACCGGTACATAGTAAGGGAGTGCCGTATGGAGTATTTATTGCATATTGTGCCTGCTGTAGCCGTTGGGCTTCAGGTTACGCTGAAAATTTTTATCATTACCATCGTGCTCAGCCTGCCCCTCGGGGTGGTCATGGCCATAGCCCGTATTTCCAAAATCAAGCCACTGAGCAAGTTCATGGGAGCCTATATTTATATCATGCGCGGTACGCCGCTCATGCTGCAGATCCTGTTTATCTATTACGGGCTGCCCTTTATCATTGACGGCCTGAAGCTGGCGGATTTTCCGGCGGCCATCATCGCCTTCGTCTTTAACTACGCCGCGTATTTCGCTGAAATTTTCCGTGGCGGCATCCAGTCCATTGACAAAGGACAGTATGAAGGGGCGAAAGTCCTGGGCATGACCTATGTCCAGACTATGCGCCGCATCATCCTGCCACAGGTCGTAAAGCGCGTACTGCCGCCTGTAGCCAATGAAACTATCAACCTGCTGAAAGATACGTCTCTGGTCTATATCCTGGCCATGAATGACATCCTGCGCATCACCCGGTCGATTGTACAGCGTGATTTCGATACGACAGCCTTTATCGTAGCCGCCGTCTTCTATCTCTTCTTTACGTTTATCCTTACGAAAGTATTCAGTTATCTGGAAAAACGCTTTGCCGTATACGATGAATAGGAGGCACTACGATGAGCTTTATTGAAATGAATCATATCCGTAAACAATTCGGGAACCTGGAAGTATTGAAAGATGTGACGCTGCATATGGAACGGGGCGAAGTCATTTCCATTATCGGGCCTTCCGGGAGCGGCAAGAGTACCTTCCTGCGGTGTCTCTGCCAGCTTGAAACGATCAATCGCGGAGAAATCATCGTCGATGGACAGTATATGGTGAAGACGCCGGAAGGCAGCCAACGTGCCGTCTACGAACCAGCATCCCAGGTACGGGCTATCTGCCGCCGCATGGGCATGGTATTCCAGCATTTCAACCTCTTTCCTCATATGACGGTTCTCGATAACATCCTCGAGGCCCCGCGAATCGTAAAGGGAATGAAAACCAATGAAATCCTGCCCGTAGCCGAATCTCTTCTTAAACGGGTCGGCCTCTGGAGCAAGAAAGACGCCTATCCGTCCCAGCTTTCGGGTGGCCAGAAACAGCGTGTGGCTATTGCCCGGGCTCTGGCCATGCAGCCCGATATCATGCTCTTTGACGAACCGACGTCGGCACTGGACCCGGAACTGACCGGAGAAGTACTGCGGACAATCAAGCAGCTGGCCGATGAAGATATGACTATGATCATCGTGACCCATGAAATGGCCTTTGCCAAAGAAGTTTCCGACCGGGTCCTGTTCATGGCAGAAGGTATTGTCCAGGAAGAAGGGAGTCCGGAACAGATTTTTGAACATCCACAGAATGAACGGACCCAGAGCTTCCTCAAATCGATGCTGCGGTTCTGATACAAGCTGCACTGTATATCCGATATATGGTGCAGTTTTTTGTTTCCCACGAATTACTGTATTTATGATATAATGGAGGGGTAAACAATACGAACGAAAGGCTGTGGTATTATGATGAATCGGATTACTTTACCGTCTGGTCTTGTACTGGATATGTCCCACCTTTATGGGCCGGATGCCTTGATAACGGAACAGGAAGTTGCGGATTTTGCGCCAGTCTATCAAAAGGCCCATAGGGTCATGATGGAGCTGCGCCAGAAAGGAACGGTTGCCGGCCACCTTTCCAAAGACGGTGAACCGGAAGCGGTCCTTTTCCCGCAGCTGCCGTATATTGCCGAAGGCAATATCAACAATCCCGAACGCATTGTAGCTCTGGAAGAGCTGGGACGGACGGTGCGGAACCGCGTCGATGCCGTCGTGTTCTTTGGCATTGGCGGATCGTATCTGGGCGGCAAGGTGTTGTTTGATGTCCAGTGCGGTGAATTCTGGAATCTCAGGAGCCGGGAAGAACGGAATGGTTATCCCAAGGCATTTTTTGCCGGAAACAACGTCGATGCCCATAAGCTGTCGGGCCTGATCCAGACTTTGCGTGCCGAAAGTTCACAGCAGCCGGGCTATACGGTCATGGCTGTCGTCATATCCAAATCGGGATCTACCATCGAACCCATGTCAAATTACATGATTTTCAGAAAAGCCATGGAAGATGCTGCTATTTCTCTGGAAACCGTAGCTGTTACCGATCCCCATGACGGAGAAAAGGAAACACTGCTGCACACACTGGCCCGCGAATCGGGATGGCCCATCTTCTATGTGCCGGACGGCATCGGTGGCCGGTTCAGCGTTTTTTCCGAAGTAGGACTCATCGTCGGTGCCCTGACCGGTTTTGACATCCGTTCCTTCCTTGCCGGTGCCCGCGAAGCCGATCAGGCTGCCAAGAGCGATGATATCACGAAGAATCCGGCCCTTTTAAACAGTGTCCTTAAATTCCTGGCCGGAAGCCGTCACGGAAGAAATCTGGAAGTCCTCATGCCTTATGCCGATAATCTGAAATCCTTGTCAGAATGGTATATCCAGCTCCTGGCAGAATCGCTGGGCAAACGGCTGAATAAAGAAGGCCAGGTAGTCCATTATGGCCGGACTCCTATCGTCGCTGTCGGCACGACGGATATGCATGCTCAGACGCAGGAACATCAGGAAGGCCCCCAGGATAAGGTCGTCCAGTTCGTTTCTATCGAAAAATGGCCTGATGATCTTGTCGTTCCCCATACATATGATTCCTTTGCCAAGCTGGCTGCCTTCAGCGGCCTGCCTCTGAGCCAGATCCTGGAGGCGGCGCGCCGGGCCAATGAAGAAGCTCTCATCGGGGACGGAAGGCCCAGTGCCAATTTCATTCTCCCCGAACTGAATGCGTTTTATCTGGGTGAGCTCATGTTCATCCTCTGCTGGTCTATTGCCTATGAAGGGGAATATGCCGATGTCGATGCCTTCAATCAGCCAGGGGTAGAAATATACAAACGCTATCTGGGACAGCATCTGGCAGAAATGAAAAAATAAGTCTTTTCAGCCGTGGTATGTCTTTAGAGGACAACCGATGGCTCTGGTTTTACTTTTGTAGTGAAAGGTTGCATTACTTATGAATATTCTTGTTACTGGAGGCGCCGGATATATTGGCAGCCATACCGTAAAAGCATTATTGGAAAAAGGTCATTCCGTGACCGTGCTGGACAATCTGTCACGGGGACACCGTAAGGCCGTGCCGGCCGATGTGGAACTCATCGAAGAAGATATCCATCATCTGGACCGGGTAAAACAGATCCTGACAGACCGGAACATCGAAGGGGTCATGCATTTTGCTGCCCATAGCCAGGTGGGGGAATCCATGGTCAATCCGACTATCTATTACGATAATAATATAGTCGGGTCCTATTATCTGCTGGAAGCAGTCCGGCAGGCCGGTGTACCCTATATGGTTTTCTCATCGACGGCAGCCGTGTATGGCGAACCGGAACAGACGCCTATTACGGAGGACATGCCGTACGCGCCGACCAATGTCTACGGCCAGACGAAATTGATGATTGAACACATGCTGGCCCAGTTCAGCCGTGCCTATGGCCTGCGGTATGTAGCCTTGCGCTATTTTAATGCGGCCGGAGCCGATGCCGGCGGTATGATCGGGGAAGACCATACGCCGGAAACACACCTGATTCCGCTGATCCTGCAGACGGCACTGGGACAGCGCCGGAGTATCAAAATCTTTGGTACTGATTATCCGACGGCCGATGGTACCTGTATCCGCGACTATATCCACGTAACGGATCTTGCCGATGCCCATGTGCGGGTTCTGGATTATCTGGTCCATGGCGGCCAGTCCCAGTATTTTAATCTGGGGACCCAGCATGGCATGAGTGTGCGCCAGATGATTGAGACGGCTAAAAAGGTAACAGGCCGGGATTTTGCCGTAGAAGAAGCCCCGCGCCGTGCCGGTGATCCCGCTGTGCTTATCGCAAGCTCTGAAAAAATTCAGGCTGTGACTGGCTGGCGCCCTGTCCATAGTGACGTGGAACACATCATTGCCGATGCATGGAACTGGCACCGCACGCATCCGGAAGGATACGGGGATGGGAAATAGGCTGTCCGCTTATGGTCACCTTGTTTGGAACATTTTAGTTCATCACGCGAAAACATGGCTCCCGTATGGAGTAATCCTGGCATGTCTGACAGGAATCTGGTTTTGGTGGGATGGACCGGTATCAAAACAAAACGCAGTAATACGGGAGACGAAGAATCATCATGATTCTCCGCCTCCCTCTTTTTTACAGAAAAAGACCGGTCCGTCTTTAAAGAATGGAGGAACATGCCGGTACAGTCTGACCGGTACACGGCGGACGAAACCGCTGGCCGATTTATTTGAGCCCTCTGCTGGTACGCCGGCTGTGGGAGCTGAAGGAAAAAAGGAAAAAGGCCCGGAAAAACAGGAAAAACAAAACCGTAAGGACAGGCAGATGCCATCGCAGTCTATACGGGTGCCGCAGGTATGCGGCACGATGGAAGAAAAGGGCCGGCGTCTTATCCTGCTCAGTAATGGACAGAAATCACAGGCCTGCGCGGCAGGAGATTCCTTTGATTCCTGGCAGATCGTGTATATTTCTCCCGGCGTGGCCGGACTTTCGAAAGAAGGTGTCATTCATGAAGTCTATTTTTGAGATGCACCGGTTGTGGCGGCAGATGGGATTCCTGATCATAGGGTTGGTGCTGGCCGGATGGCCGGTACCGGTTGGGGCTCTCGATGTCCGCGTTCATGAGGCCCCGGTCCGCACGGTCCTCTCGGGGCTGGCCCGTAGCGCCGGCATCAATTTGATCATTGATGATACCGTAGACGGTGCCGTGACGATGGAACTGCAGGATGTATCTGCCGAAGAGGCAATCCGCGTACTGGCAGATAGTCAGAATCTGCTGTACAGTAAGGAAGGCCCTATTGCCGTCATTACTGCCGGACGGGCCCATGACCAGGCCCGGAGCTGCTATACCTGGAAGCTCCGTTATGCCGATCCGGATAGCGTGCGTCAGGCGGCAGAAGCCGTGGCAGGGTCCGGCCTTGTCCGCTATCACAGCGATACGAACTCCCTCGTTCTCCACGGTACGGCCCGGACAGCAGCCGCTATAAGCCGGCTGGTACAGTCCCTCGATGTGCCGGTGCAGCAGGTCGATGTGGAAATAGAATTCCTGTCCCTTCAGACCGATGCTGTCAAAGACCTGGGTATTTCCTGGGACTGGACGGTCATGGAAGGAGGCCCGGGCCATCAGGCTTTCCTGTATACCGGCCAGCTGCGGGCACTGGAAAGCAAAGGCAAAGCCCGCGTCCTGGCGCGGCCCCATCTGATGGCGCAGAATGGAAGGGAAGCGCAGATTCTCATCGGGGACCGCATCCCTGTCCTGACCGAACACGTGACCGATGGAGAAGTATCCCGCACGACAGAATATGAAGATGCCGGCATCAAGCTGAGCTTTACGCCGCGGATTCACGACGACCACAGCGTGACAGCACATATCCGTGCAGAAGTCGGAACGCCTATCCTGGTACCGGAACTCAAGGCCTACCGGATCACGACGCGCCGGGCTGATACGGACGTCTGTATGCAGCCAGGACGGGATCTGCTCATTGGCGGTCTCATCAGCCGGGAAGAAATCAATAACCTGCGTAAAGTCCCCATACTGGCAGAAATCCCCGTTCTGGGAAAATTATTCCGGTACCACTATACATCGAAGAAAGAAACGGAACTGGTCATCCTCATCCGCTCCCGCGTGGCGCCGCCTCTCTCCGGGTCCGCACGTTGACAGGCTGCGGGGAATCTGCTACCATAGATGTGTTTTCAGCAAAAGGGGGACATAAGCGATGGAAAAAATACTATGTGTAGCTTTGGGTGGCGGAATCGGGGCAGCCTGCCGGTATGTACTGACGGAATTGTGCAATATGCATGGCGGGGCCTTTTTTCCCTATGGGACGATACTGGCTAATGTCATCGGATCGTTTCTGATTGGCATCCTCTTTGTCTTTTTCAGCAGTCATTCATCTCTTTCGCCTCTGGTCAAGCTGCTCTTTGTGACGGGGGTTCTCGGAGGGTTTACGACGTTCTCTACATATAATATGGAACTTCTGACTATGGCCCGGACCGGGGAATTTACCTTTGCCCTTCTCTATCTGGGGTTCAATGTCATCGGCGGCTTTGCTGCCTGCTGGCTGGGGTATGCTGCGGGCAATGCCATCGTCTGATTTTGTTACAAAGCGTTTCTATATATGACCTGTTCAGTGGCATTTAAAAAGGACTGGCTACCGGAGACAGTATGTCTCTGATAGTCAGTCCTTTTGCGTACAGGTATCAGGCCTTTGCCGGTTCTTTTTTCCCTCTGGCAGCGTAGAAAAGGGAACCGAGGATGAAGCCGGCGATAAACGGGATAATCCAGCCGAAACCGTATGCCGAAAGCGGCGTAGCGGCTACGATGGCTTTGGCAAAGCCGAGACTGGATAGACCGGGCAGGGATTCGAGGAGTGCGTATATGGTCACCAGATAGACCGATCCCTTGTAAGCACCGTCATTGGGGATGATGCGGACGAGAACGCCCAGGACCAGCAGGGCCAGGCAGGGCGGATAGCAGACGCCAAAAATCCAGCCGATATAGGTGACGATACCGTCCACCCCAAGGAGTGCCGTAAGAGCAGACAGAATGCAGCAGCCGATGGCCACCTGACGATAAGAGAAGCGCCCCGTGGCCTGACTGGTGAATTCGGCTACGGCGGCAATCTGTCCGATCGCCGTCGTCAGGCAGGCCAGCACGACGGCGATCCCCATGGGAATCATGACGGCGCCGCCTACGCGCTGGATAATCGCTACCAGAAGTTCTGCCCGTCCGATGGACTGGGGATAGTCACCGCTGACACAGGCCCCCATGTACAGGAGGGAACCGTAAATGATGAACAGCAGGACAAAGGCGATGATGCCGCAGCCAATGAGACAGCGGTTACGCTGGGCGACTGCCGTATATCCCTTGGCGTTGATGGAACTGATAAAAACGGCGGCCATGATGAAACTGACCAGCACATCGCCTGTATTGTATCCGCCCAGGAAGGCATTGACGAACGGATTGGGGACGGCCGGACTGACCGGCGTCCCGATAGGGCTGGCGACGCCTATGATGGCGATGACGACCAGAATGAGGGCCAGAAGAGGCGTCAGATATTTGCCCATCCGGTCCATGACGTTATTCTTATCAGCAGCAAAGAAAAAGGAAATGATGAAATATACGATGACGAGAGGAATGAACGGTGCTGATGGAATATTGCCCTGGATGCCGAGCTGGATGGCCGTGGCACACGTACGGGGAATGGAAACAAAAGTGCAGACCAGCATCAGTGCGGCCAGCAGGATATGGTATGTGTATTTTCCGACATGATCGGTAATGGAATGTACGTCGCCATTGAGACCGATGACGATAAGGGTAAAAATGGGCAGGAAAATACCGGACAGGGTCAGGCCGGAAAGGCCGGAAAGGTAAGCGGACCCGCTGTTCAGTCCCAGCTGGGGCGGGAAAATCAGGTTACCAGCGCCAAAGTACGTAGCAAAGAAGGCAAAATCCAGAATGCATACATCGCGGAAACGGATGGAATGGGGAGCAGACATGATAAAACCTCCTGAAAAAAAATATACAAAGAGAGCCGGCAATTGCACCGTGTACAGGCATTACCGGCCCCCATTGGTCGAAATTATGCGATTGTCACTATCGTATTTTATGCTTTATCCAGAGCCTGTTTCAGATCATCGAGAAGGTCATCGACATTTTCCAGGCCGACGGAAATGCGGATCGTGCCGCTGGTGATGCCGGCAGCCTTCAGGGCTTCATCATTCAGCTGCTGATGCGTCGTCGAAGCGGGATGTACGAGCAGCGATTTGGAATCGCCTACGTTGGCCAGATCGGAGAAAATCTGTGCGGCGTCGATGAAACGGCGGGCTGCTTCCCGGCCGCCCTGGAGTTCGAAGGAGAAGATGGAACCGGTGCCCTTCGGGAAATATTTCTGAGCCAGTTTATAATAAGGAGAGCTCGGAAGGGACGGATAGTTTACTTTCGTAACTTTCGGATGGTTTTCCAGAAAATCGGCTACTTTCTGGGCGTTGGAAACGTGGCGTTCAATGCGCAGGGACAGGGATTCGAGGCCCTGGATGAGCAGCCATGCATTGAACGGGCTGAGCGATGCGCCGAGGTCGCGGAGGTATTTGGCGCGGACGCGGGTTACAAAGCTGGCACCGGGGACGTCTTTGACAAAGCTGAGGCCGCCGTAGGATTCATCCGGTTTGACCAGTTCTTCGAACCGTCCCGAGCCTTCCCAGTCGAAATCGCCTTTTTCTACGATAAGACCACCCAGCGTCGTGCCGTGGCCGCCGATGAATTTAGTAGCCGAATGGAGAACGATATCGGCACCGTGTTCAAAGGGGCGGAAGAGGAACGGTGTGGCAAAGGTGTTATCTACGAGAACGGGGATGCCGTTTTTGTGGGCGATTTCAGCGATGGCTTCGAAATCAGGAATGTTGATGGCCGGATTGCCCAGGCTTTCCAGATATACGGCCTTCGTCTTGTCTGTAATCAGTACGGCAAAAGACTGGGGATCGTCGGGATCGGCGTATTTGACGGTAATGCCGAGGTGTCTGAATGTATCGGTGAACAATTCGATGGTGCCGCCGTACAAGGTCGGAGCGGCGATGATTTCATCACCGGCACCGGCGAGGTTGATGAGGGAAAGGGAAATTGCGGCAGCGCCGGTAGCCGTAGCCAGGGCAGCTGTACCGCCTTCCAGTGCGGCAATCCGTTTTTCCAGTACATCCCAGGTCGGGTTGGCCAGGCGGGAATAAATGAAGCCCGGTTTTTTCAGGCCGAACTGATCTTCGCCATCCTGTGTGTTTTCAAATACATAGCTCGTCGTCTGATAAATAGGAACGGCACGGGCGCCTGTTGCCGGATCGGGAACCTGACCTGCATGCTGCTGTAATGTTTCGAATTTGTAATTTGTGCTCATAATGAATTCCTCCTGTGATGTAAAAATAATTTTTTTACTTGAAGGCGTGTTGTAATAAAAAAAGCTTCCGTCCCCTCGTAAGGGACGGAAGCACCGTGATACCACCCAATTTCGCCTGACTCTCACAAGCCAGGCCTCTTCAGGTACGCAGACCGTAGTCTTGAATACCATAGCACGATAACGGGTGCAACCGGACGGTCTAATTATTCGACCAGTCTGCTCTGAGGCCATCTTCCACGGAATTCCCTGCGCTCCCTTTCACCAGACGGAAGCTCTCTGTGCCATTTCCTTCCATGTACTCTTCTCTTCATTGCAACACTATCAAGTTGATGACGTAAGTCTACCATGGAAAAATGAATTTGTCAAACCCTTTTTTGCCCAAAATTGAAAATTTTTAGAATTAAGTTCTATTGGAATACATCTGGTCAAAGGCCGTAAATGTATATATTATATATGGAAAAGGGGAGTAAAAAAAATAATAAAAATATCGTTCTATATAGCCTGCAAAAAAGTAGGACAACCCCGTATGAGTTGTCCTACGTCCGCTTGATTTGTATAATTATTCAAATTCTTCATCGCCGTCGTTAATGTAGAATTCTAAGATATCCGGACGGGAATAGTGGCCGGTGGCATCAAATTCCATGCGGCTCATAGGGACTTTGTCCATGTCGAGGTCGGCATAGATGATGGCTTCTTTGTTCCAGACTGGTTCGGTCACATAATGACCATACGGATCGATGATGCAGCTGCCACCGGTACACGTTTCGTCTTTCAGACGGCTGATTTCTTCCTGTTCCAGAAGCGTAGACGGATACATGTCTTTAGTGAAATACTGATCGACATTGAACACGTAGCAGTGTCCTTCAATGGCGATATGCTTGATCGTATCCTGCCATTCGGGATTGTCATTGGTGTTGGGAGCCAGATAGAGGGCCACTCCTTTTTCATATAAGGCGACGCGGGCCAGGGGCATGTAATTTTCCCAGCAGATGAGACTGCCCATGCGGCCCCATTCCGTATCGACCATGGGAAAATACGTTTCCGGCACATGGGAATCGGCCCAGATATAGCGTTCAGCACCGGTCGGCTTGATTTTGCGGTGCAGGGAGACCAATTCACCTTCCGGCGAAAAGATCAGATTGCTGCAGTATAAGGAGCAATTGATAGGATCCCGTTCGGTAACGCCTATGCTGACGTAGGCATGGGCTTTTTTGGCAGCGGCGGCGATGCTGATGGTATCGTCAGGGACGACGACGGCATTGTCATAATAGACTTTCCAGTCCTTGCGGCCAGCTTCATTCCGGCTGCCGACGGTGAAGCCAAAGGTCAGTCCGTAGGGATAGCAGGGGATGAGCGATTCCGGGAAGACGATGAGTTCGGCCCCGTTCTGGCCGGCTTCCATGATCTGGCGCACGACTTTATCGATAGTCGCTTTCTTGTCGAATAAGACAGGGGATGCCTGGACGATAGCCGCCCGCAGCTGCTTTTTCAGATTTTTCATGCAACGATTCCTCCGTTCATAATTTCATAATAGTATAATTTATTATAACATAGATTCCCTGATGCGCTCAAAGAAGAATCTATGTTATACTAGAAGCCGTGAGGTGAAATGTATCATGAACAATCCTTTTGAGAATGTGACTATATTAGATTTTACGCATGTATATTCCGGCCCTTACTGCACCATGCTCTTTGCTGATCTGGGTGCCAGAGTTATTAAGGTGGAACGGCCGGGAAGCGGCGATGATACGCGCCATTACCTGCCGTTTAAAAACGACGAAAGCGGGTATTTTGCTTACCTGAACCGCAATAAAGAAAGTATTACCCTGGATTTGAAATCCCCGGAAGGGAAAGAAATAGCCCTCGGCCTGATGAAACAAAGTGACATTGTCATCGAAAATTTTTCTGCCGGGACGATGAAAAAACTGGGCCTGTCCTATGAAGAAGCCCGGAAGGTACGGCCTGACATCATCTATGCCTCCATTTCCGGATTCGGCCAGACGGGGCCGCTCTGCCATAAAGCCGCCTATGACAATATAGCCCAGGCTATGGGCGGGCTGCTGCGGGTCACGGGGTATCCCGACCAGGCGCCGGTCAAAGTGGGTGTATCCATTGCCGATGCCAATGCCGGCATTCATGCCGCGTTCTGCCTGATGGCCGCGCTCTATTACCGCGAACACACGGGAAAAGGGCAGTATATCGATGTGTCCATGATGGAAACGACCATGTCCGTACTGGAAAATTTTGTCATCCAGTATACTCTGAACGGTGTCGTGCCGGAACGGATGGGCAATGAACATTCTGCATCGGCTCCTTTTGATGTCTATGTGACAAAAGATGACTATATCGCTGTGGCAACGGCCAGCAACCGCTTGTTCAGCCGCATGCAGGATGCCATGGGACTGGATATCATGTCGGACCCGCGGTTTGCGGAAAATACGCTGCGCCGCAAAAACTATGCCGAGCTGAAGCCGATTATAGAAGCGTGGATGAAGGAACATACGACGGCAGACATCGTCGCCTTGTTCGATAAAGCCGGCGTGCCGGCGGCTCCGCTCCTGCGCATCGATGAACTGGTCCATCATCCGCAGATACGGCAGCGGGGCATGATGGAAACGCAGCATCATCCCGTCATCGGTGATTTTGAAATGCCCGGTTTTCCCGCTCATTTTTCGGAAATACAGACACCGGTCCGCAAGGCAGCCCCTCTTCTCGGCGCCGATACGGATGACGTCCTCTCGGTTATGCTCGGCTTCAGCAAAGAAAAGATACAGGAACTGAAAGACCGGGACATCGTTTAGAAAGAAAGGAATTATATACAATTGGGTAGTATAAAAGTACAAAAATTAGAGAAGTCGTTCGGCGTACGGAATATTTTCCACGATGTATCCTTTGAGCTGCGCCGGGGAGAACGGCTCGGGCTGATCGGGGCCAACGGGGCAGGCAAATCGACACTCCTCAAATGCCTCATCGGGGATGAGGATTATGACGGGGGAACCTTTGTCATTTCCGAAGGAGAATCCGTAGGATACCTGCAGCAGGATATCACCTATGAAGACGATGTAACCCTGAGGGATACGATGACCGCTGCCTGGCAGGATGTCCTGCGCCTGGAAGGGCAGTTGAAAGATGTAGAAAAACAGATGCAGAGCCAGCCCGATAATGAGGAACTGATGAACCGCTACGCTCACATGCAGGAGCGGTTCGAATGGCTGGGGGGATTTGAATACGAATCGATGAGCCGCAAAATCATCCAGGGACTGGGCTTTGGGGAAGACGATATGGACCGGCCCGTACAGAGTTTTTCCGGCGGTCAGAAGACGCGCATCAATCTGGCCAAAGCCCTCGTACGGCGTCCGGACTATCTGTTTCTCGATGAACCGACGAACCATCTCGATATGGATATGCTGGAATGGCTGGAAGGTTACCTCCTTTCCTATGGCGGAGGAATTCTCATCGTATCCCATGACCGGTATTTCCTCGACCGGGTCGCTACAGGGATTCTGGAGCTGAGTCATGGCACGGTTACGAAGTATAAAGGAAATTACACGCGGTATGTGGAACAAAGCCGCGTCCGCCGCAAGGCACTGGAAAATGCCTACCGCAAGCAGCAGGAACACATCCATGAAACGGAAGAATATATCCGCAAATACAAGGCCGGAATCAAGGCAAAACAGGCACGGGGACGCCAGTCCCAGCTGGACCGGCTGGAACGGATCGAACTGGCACCGGAAGAAGCGACACTCCATTTCCATTTTGCCCCGGCCGAAGGCTGCGGGGAAAAAGTGCTGGTTCTCGATAATGTCTGCGGCGGCTATGGCGGAAGAAAGCTTTTCGATCATCTGAGCCTGCTCCTGCGCCGCGGTGAGTCGGCAGCATTGATCGGCCCTAACGGGACGGGCAAGACGACGCTGCTGCGGATGATTATGGGAGAGAAAGAACCGGATAGTGGCCATATTACCCTGGGAAGCCGGGTCCACATCGGTTATTTTGCCCAGGAACATACGGAACTGCACGGGGCCTGGAGCGTACTGGAAGAAATCATGAATGCCTTCAGCTATGGAGAAGATGAAGCCCGCAATATCTTGGGCCGGTTCCTGTTTACTGGTGACGATGTGTTTAAAACCATTGACAGCCTGAGCGGCGGTGAACAGGCACGGCTGGCCTTATTGAAATTATTTCTCGAAGGCCCGAATTTCCTCATCCTGGACGAACCGACGAACCATCTGGACATTCCGACACGGGAAATCCTGGAACAGGCACTGCTCGATTTTGGCGGCACGTACCTGGTCGTATCCCATGACCGGTATTTCCTCGATAAGATCACCGGGCGGACACTGGTCCTGGAAAACAAGAAGCTGAAAGAATTCCTGGGCAATTATACCTATTACCGGGAAAAAGAACGGGAAGCAGTGGAACTTCAGGCTCAGGAAGCGGCAGAACAGGGCGCAGAAAAAACGGGAGAAAAACAGGAAGAAAAACGGATGTCTTCCGAAGCGCATGTAGAACCAGATAAAAAGGATGCCCCGCCGGCAGTGAAAAAAAAACCATCCTATGGGACGGCCCGCAAGCTGGAACAGATAGAAATGAAGATAGCCGAACTGGAAGCGACGGTCAAAATGTATGAATTTCAGCTGAACCAGCCGGAAAATCAGACTAACCCGGATAAAGCACTGGAACTGACCGGGCTGTATGAAACGACGAAACAAAAGCTGGACGAGGCCTATGATACGTGGGCGGAGCTATCGGAAAAAGAATAAAGATGGATTCTTTTCCTTGCAGTCAGCACCAATGTAATATATACTAGCAACTAGAATGATATCGTGTTGACAAATATAAAGCAGGGAGTTAATGTACATGAATGAAAAAATTTTGCTGATTAATGATATCCCCGGTTACGGAAAAGTGGCACTGGCGGCGATGATGCCCATTCTGGCCCACATGAAATACGACGTATATAATCTGCCTACGGCCGTCGTGTCCAATACGCTGGATTATGGAAAGTTCGATATTCTGGAAACGACGGAATATATGAAAAAAACTCTGAAGGTCTGGGAGGAGCTGGGCTTTTCCTTTGATGCCATTACGACAGGGTTTATTGTGTCCCAGGAGCAGGCGGATATTGTGACCCGTTTCTGCCGGGAACAGGCCAGCCGGGGTGTGCGTATTTTTGTCGATCCCATCATGGGTGACGAAGGCCATCTGTATAACGGCGTAGGAGAAGAAACGGTAGAGCGGATGCGCGATTTGTGCCGCATCGCCGATTATATCATGCCAAATTATACGGAGGCGGCCTATCTGGCCGGCCTGGACTGTAAGGACGGCGACCTGGATGAAGAGGAAACACGGCAGCTCATCGATGCGCTCCGGGCCATCTGCCCCCGCTCGGTCCTCATTACCAGCGTGCGGACTGATGGCACTTATGTCGTGCTGGGGTATGACCATGAACGGAATACCTATTTCCAGTTGCCGTACAATCTGATTCCCGTCCGCTTTCCCGGTACAGGCGATGCCTTTTCGGCCATCCTGACCGGGCAGGTACTGCGCGGTCATGCGCTGGAGACGGCGGCCCTTCTTTCCATGGAGAGCGTGCGGAATCTCATTGCTGCCAATATGGGCGTGAAAGATATCTACAAAGGAATCCCCATCGAGCAATGCCTGAATCTCGTAGAAGAGGTACAGACTGATTGATAGGAAAAGCGCTGAGGCCGGAAGGCAGCAGTGCTTTTTTATGGGTAGTGTGTCAGCAGGATGTCTGGCACCAGCAGAGGAGTGATGATACGATGTATACGATACAAATCAAACGGATATATGAGCAGCCGGAAGATACGGATGGAACGCGGATTCTGGTAGACCGGCTCTGGCCAAGGGGAATTTCAAAAGAAAAAGCCCATCTGGACCGCTGGGCCAAAGAAATAGCCCCGTCACCGGAACTTAGGAAATGGTATTGCCATGATGCAGCATTGTACGATGAGTTTTCAAAGCGCTATCTGGCAGAACTGGATATGAATGAGGCAGGAGCCTCGTTCCTAAGCGACTGCCGGGTCTATTTGCAACAGGGAAATGTAACACTCGTGTATGCGGCGAAAGACACGGCACACAGTCATGCCCTGGTCCTGCAGCACTGGCTGCTGCAGGAACTGCAGCTCCAGGGGAAATAGAAAGGATGGATGTTTTTTCATGAATGAAACGAAGACTTCGGTCTTATCGAATGGACTTTTATGGTTTGGTGCTGGCATTTCTATTGCAGAAATACTGACGGGGATGCTCCTGGCACCGCTGGGATTTGGCAAGGGACTCCTGGCCATCATTATCGGCCACGTCATCGGCGGTGCCGTCATGTTCGGAGCCGGCGTCATCGGCGGCCGTACGGGACGGAGCGCCATGGAAACAGTGCAGATTTCCTTCGGCCGGCAGGGAGCTAAATTGTTTGCCGGACTGAACGTCATCCAGCTCATCGGCTGGACCGCTGTCATGATTGCCAGTGCTGCCGTGGCGGCCAATACGATTGCGGCTATCGGCACGGCCTTCTGGAGTGTCATCATAGCAGCCCTCATTGCACTGTGGATCGTGCTGGGTCTGAAGAACCTGGGTCGGGTCAATGTCATCGTCATAGCGGCCCTCCTGATTTTGACACTGGTCCTGAGCGCGGTTATTTTCAGCGGCGGCGCAGCTCCGAAAGCAGATGGCACCATGACCATGGGACAGGCCATCGAACTGACCGTAGCCATGCCCCTTTCGTGGCTGCCCATTATTTCCGATTATACACGCACGGCAGAAAAACCGATCAAGGCGACGGCAGCCAGCTGCGGTACCTATTTTGTGGCGAGTACGTGGATGTTTGTCATCGGCATGGGGGCGGCTTTGTATACGGGACAGGATGATATTGCCGCTATTATGCTTCAGGCCGGGATGGGACTGATCGGCATCCTGATCATCCTTCTTTCCACGGTGACGACGACCTTCCTCGATGCTTTTTCTGCTGGCGTCAGTGGACGGAGCCTGTTTCCACAGCTTTCCGATACGGTCCTGGCCCTCATCGCCTGCGCCGGGGGCATGATTCTGGCTATTGCCGTCGATGCCAGCCGGTTTGAAGATTTCCTCTATCTGATCGGGTCCGTCTTTGCGCCTATGACGGCCATTCTCCTTTCAGATTACTTCATCCTGCGCCAGGACCACAGCAGTCAGAGCGTATGCTGGCTGAACCTGATCCTGTGGGTGGCAGGGTTTGCCTTGTACCGGGCACTCCTCGATGTACAGACGCCGTGGGGGATTACCTTTCCGGTCATCATACTGGTCATGCTGGCTAGTGCCATCATCCATAAGCTGCTGCCGTCCCGGGGATAATACTGGCAGGAACCATATACCGATTCGTCAATGAACAAAAAGGGCCGTCGTATCATGGACAGAAATTCATGATACGACGGCCCACTGTTTAAGTATATTTCGTGTACGTCTGGAAACCGCCTCTCCCGTGCATCAGAAAAGGGCCTGGCACACAATTGTGTCAGGCCCTGGACAAAGGGGGTTATTGAATATCAATCGTGCCTGATTGTTCCTGCGTCTGGGGGTTCAGTTTCGGCAGGCCGATTTTCAGGACACCATTGCGGAAAGCTGCTTTAATGCCGGATTTATCAATATTGTGAATGACAAACTGGCGCTGGAACGCTGTGTTCATGCGTTCTCTGCATACATAACTCGTCTGATGCTGTGCATCGTGCTGGTCTTCTTTATGCTGGGCGGCGATGGTCAGGACATTGTTATCATAGGTGACGCTGATGTCTTCTTTATTTACGCCGGGCAGATCCGTCGTCACAATATAAGCTGTGCCCGTGTCTTCAATATCGCATTTCGGCATGCTCATCTGCGGCATGCGGGAGAAAAAGCCGTCATTAAAGAAATCATCAAATACACTGGGAATAGCAAAATCATTGTTTAATACTGGAAATAAGTCTCTCATAATAATACCCTCTTTCGTAATTGGTAATGCCTGAGATCATTATTTACAGGTCTGTGCATTGCTTTTGTTCTTTTGACCTTTCCTTGTAATCTTCTCTCTTCCGATTACACTTGTATTATACGTCTTATTAGCCACTATGTCAAGAGAGTGCTAAGAAAAATTCTTATCTTTTGAAAAATATCCCTGCAGAAACCAGAGGTCGTAGTTTCTGCAGGGATATACCATATAAAGGAGGATATCATTATGGAGTGGTGCGGTCGGCAGACCAGATAGTCGTATTGCCGGGAAGAGAAATGTAATCCGGCATTTGTCCATACAGTGCATAATAGCGGCTGGCTACGGTATTATCATGTTTCTGGTCGATGATAATCAGCCTCTGGTTTTCCTGCATGAGTGTATCGATAGAAGCCATAGGCATGACGTTCTTGGCATTCCAGTCCATTTTGCCGGGCTGTAATTTTTCTAATTCGTCGGAAGGTACAGCACGATATATGGTTTTGCCGCTATAAAATACGGCGCTGGTGCTATAGCCTTTGTAAAAACAGATGGCCGCATTATCTGTATCCATGCGGGCCAGGGTCTGGCCGATGTCCTTGCCGGACTGGTGCAGCATGATGGGCGGTGCCGCTGTAAAGGCCAGAACCGTATACAGGACGCCGCCGGCCAGGGCGATTTTCCGGACAGGCAGATGGAAGTGCTGGAGCATACCGGCGCTCAGGATGGAAAGAGAAAAGAGAGCCGGATACGTATAGGTCGTGTATTTCGTGGCGACAATGGTAAAGAAAATAAACGTTACGGCAGCGTACAGTGCGAGCAGTAATGCACAGGAGTCACTTCCTGCAAAGGGCATACGGCGTTCTTTCCTGTATTTCCAGAGAGCCCAGGGCCAGGTAAAGCTCCAGGGCGCGAAACCGACGAAGAATATAATGATATAGAAATACCATAAATTCTTTCCGCCGTGTTCCGGAACGGTAGCGCGAAGAAAATTATGTACACCGAAGAAGTTCAGGAGAAAATCATATCCGTGGACTTTATACATGAAGCCGTACCAGAGACCGGCGATGACGAAGAAGAGAAGCATGCCGCTCAGCAGATGAACGTGGAACAGTTCCTTCAGGTCATGGCGCATGATGAGAAAAATCAGGGCTGCCAGTGCGGGCAGGGCCAGGCCGACAGGGCCTTTGGTGAGAACGGCAAGGGCGGCCATGACATAGGCGGCCCAGTACCAGCGGCGGTTTTCCGTATAGCCGAGGTAGAAAAAGGCCAGACAGGCACTCATGAACAGAAACAGTGTCGCATCGGTGATGACTGCTTTTGACAGGAGCCAGCATTCGACGCTGGTCATGAGGATGATGGCGGCAGAAAAGGCAAGAGACCGGCCGTATACGCGGGCAGTGAACCAGTACGTAAACAGTACGCCTGCTGTTCCCATCAGTGCCGAGGGAAGCCGTGCCGCAAATTCGGTAAAGCCGAACAGGGAGAAGGAAAGGGCCAGTTCCCAGTAATAGAAGATCGGCTTGTCATACCAGTAGTGACCGTATATCTGGGGAGAGAGCCAGTCACCGGAGAGGACCATTTCCTTTGCCGTCAGTGCGTAATTCGATTCGGATGAGTCGGTGATGGCCAGAAAAGAATTGGCCGCCAGAAACAGGACGAGCGCGCAGAGACCGAGAAAAACATAGGGATGCTTTTCGATGTATTTCATGTAATTACCCTTCTTTCTGCAAGATAGGGTAAGGATACCAAAGAAATGTTATGAAAAGCGTAAGGACCCTTAAAGAAACTATAAGAAGTGTTAAATAAAAATTAAACAGAAATTTCAGCCATTGCGCCTTGCACATCCGGAGAGTAAGATAGAACCGGAGGGATGCTTGTGACTATAAAAAAACGTCTGATTCTATCGCATATTCTCGTATTCGTCGTGCCTATACTCATGACAGTCGTCCTGTTTCTTATGGCAGCCGGCGGCATCTGGCTTTTTACGCAGAGCGGCAATCACGTCTACGTTGAAAGTTCTACCCAGTTTAACCGGGCCAGTGAAGCCGTCCATCATGTTGTCTTCCGGTCACTGCGCAGCAGCGGTGATGATCCGGAACACTACAAATGGATCATCGAAATGCTGTCGCCGGAACAGAGTTATGTCGTGCTGGAAAAAGACGGCAGCCGCATCTATGAATACGGCAATGGACACCTTGCCAGTATGATGGAAGCCATTCCCAGTGATATCCGGGACCGGTCGTTTTCCCGTCAGAAACGGGATACGTACGTCCACGCCGATACGGGGCGGTTTTATTATCTGGAAAAACAATATATCCATGACTCCCTGTATCGTCTGTATTTTGTCAGCCGGCAGATGCCTCATGGGACAGATGAAGCCGTGGAACATGCCACGCAGGGCACGCTCATGGCTATCTTCCTGGCCTTTTTCCTGGTTCTGGCCGGGACTATTTTCTTCCTGACGCGGTTTGTGCTGCGCTATATTTTACAGGCTCTCAAATTGCTGCAGACCGGATCAGATCAGGTACGGCAGGGTAATCTTACGTACCGCCTGACCTACGGCCATGATGATGAAGTGAAGCCTGTCGTCGATACGTTCAATATCATGACGGAAGAACTGGAACAGTCCCTGCAGGAGCGGACGAGGCAGGAAGAAAACAGAAAGGAACTCATTGCCAGCATGTCCCACGACATCCGCACGCCTCTTACGGCTATCCGCGCCTATGTCGAAGGACTGGCTGACAACATAGCGGATACGCCGGAACGGCGCCGGCACTATATTGAAGTCATCCAGAAAAAGACAGAGGATATGAACCGCATGATAGACCAGTTGTTCCTGTTTTCTAAAATTGATCTGGGAGAAAAAGCATTGCCTCTGCAATCACTAGAGCTAAATGAAGTAATTTCTGATATAATAGAGGAAAACAAAGAAGGATGGCAGTATCGTCAGGCTCTGGTAGTATGGACTCCTTCTCCGGAGGCACTGCCTCTTCTTGGAAACCGGGAGTTATGGCAGCGGATCATAACGAATCTGGTGACCAATAGTATAAAATATAAAACAGAAGAGTATGTACATATCGGTATTCGTTCATGGAAACAGGAGAATATGGTCTGCCTGGAAGTCGCCGATGATGGCCCGGGCGTACCGGAAGAAGCACTGATGCGGCTGGCAGAACCGTTTTACCGTACAGACAAGGCACGGAGCCGGACGGGTGATGGCAGCGGACTGGGCCTTTCTATTGTTGCCAGAGGAGTGCAGCTCATGAAAGGTATCGTGACCTTTTTGCCGGTCCATCCTCATGGATTGTGTGTGCATATGGAACTGCCTTCCGAGGGGGATGTCAAATGAATGAACGTATTTTGATAATAGAAGATGATCAGGATATCGCTTTTATTGAGAAAGATTACCTGGAAATGAGCGGCTATGCCATAACGATTGCTTCCGACGGCCTGACCGGGCTGAAAGAAGGATTGAGCGGTTCCTATCAGCTGGTACTGCTCGATGTCATGCTGCCCGGCATGGATGGGTTTGAAGTCTGCCGCCGCCTGCGGGATAAAGTGGATATCCCCATTATGATGGTGACGGCCAAGCGGGAAGATATCGACAAAATCCGGGGCCTGGGATTCGGCGCCGATGATTATGTGGAAAAGCCCTTTTCACCGAGCGTCCTTGTGGCCCGGGTCAAATCCCAGCTGGCCCAGTATCAGCGCCTGAAAGGGACACAGATACATAAAAAATCCCGTATTACCCTGGGAAATATCTCTCTCGATCCGGACACGCACCGTGTTTTCGTCGGTGACAAAGAAAAAGTCCTGCCCAATAAGGAGTTCCAGGTATTGGAATTTCTCATGGTCAATGCCGACATGGTCTTCAGCAAAGAAACGATTTACGACAAAATATGGGGCATGGATTCCCTGGGGAATACGGCGACTGTGCCGGTCCATATCAACCGGCTCCGTGAAGCCATCGAAAAAGACCCCAATAAACCCCGCCATCTCCTTACCATCTGGGGGGGTGGCTATAAGTTTAAGCCATAATGTGCACTGAATGAGTGAAAAATGCTGGATGAACGATTCCCTTCTGTGATATAATTGAACGTACCATTTAGTTTTGGGGGGTATAGTATATGGAACTGGAAATGGAGTTCATCAGGAAACTGCCATCGCCGCAGGAACTGAAAGAAGATTATCCGGTCGAACCGGCTATTTATGAAACAAAGCGCCGGCGCGACAAAGAAATCAAAGATATCCTTACAGGGAAAGATCCGCGATTCCTTCTCATCATCGGGCCCTGTTCGGCTGACAATGAAGAAGCTGTCGTGGATTATGCACACCGTCTGGCCCGCGTACAGGAACAGGTCAAAGACACCATTTACATCATTCCCCGGGTATATACCAATAAGCCACGTACTATCGGCGTAGGGTATAAGGGGATGCTGCACCAGCCGGATCCAGAGGGTAAAGAAGACATGCTGGCCGGCATCATCGCTATCCGGGATATGCACATGCGCGTCATCAGGGAAACAGGGTTTACCTGTGCCGAAGAAATCCTCTATCCGGAAAACCACCGGTATTTATCGGATCTGTTATCTTATGCGGCTATCGGAGCCCGTTCGGTAGAAGACCAGCTGCACCGCATGATTGCCAGTGGCGTGGGTATTCCTGTCGGGATGAAAAATCCGACATCGGGCGATATTTCCGTCATGCTCAATTCTATCGCTGCAGCCCAGCATGAACAGCAATTCCTGTTCCGGGGCTGGGAAGTAAAGACAATGGGGAATCCGCTGACCCATGCCATCCTGCGTGGCTATGTGGATAAATTCGGCAAGAGCCTTCCCAACTATCATTATGAAGATCTGCAGCGCCTGTTTGAAGAATACGGCAAGCGGGAACTGGAAAACCCGGCTGTCATCATCGATGTGAACCATGCCAATTCGGGCAAGAAATATCTGGAACAGATCCGCATTTCCAACGACGTCCTCTACAGCCGTCATATGAATAAGGATATCAAGAAGATGGTCAAAGGACTGATGATTGAAAGCTATATTGAAGATGGAAACCAGAAAATCAGCGATGGCGTGTATGGTAAATCGATTACCGATCCCTGCCTGGGATGGGAAAAGACAGAAGCCCTGATTTTGGAACTGGCAGACCGCGTAGACTATTAAACTAAATTTCAGATATAAGGAGATACCATCTATGCTCAAACAGATTTCTCTTTTCACAGCGAATACCAATGGAGCCCTGGGCCGGGTTACGGACGTGCTGGCCAGGGCCAATATCAATATTTACACCATGCTGGCCAATGACAGTGCAGAATTCGGCATCCTCCGCATGATTGTCGATGACTCGGAAAAGGCGCAGGATGAACTGGTCAAAGCAGGCTATCAGTGCCGCATCGATAAAGTACTGGCCATCGATATGGCATCGGACGAACCGGGCACACTGAACAAAATCCTGTCCAACCTGAGCCGGGCTAACGTATTCGTCAAATATTGTTATATTTCCTTTGACCGGGAAACATCCTCCCCGATAGCTGTTCTCAAAACAGATGAACCGGAAACGGAAACCTTTCTCAAAGGGAAAGGCTATCGCCTGCTGGACCGCTTCTGATGCAGCGCATGAGCCTGATACAACATACATCCTGACAGGACGATTCCTGTCAAAAAAAAGACGCAGTCTCCGTATGGGCTGCGTCTTTTTTTGGAACAGGGCTTTTTATTTTACGGTCTATCGTATATAATAAAAAGCAACAAAAGAGAAGAGCGGGTTGTTTGTATTATGTATATTGATGTGGTATAAGGAGGGGCTGACATGGCTAAACAACGTAAGTCGAATCGGTATTATACAGGAATGCTGGCGTATACGGAAACGCCAAAAACAATGCGACGCCGCCGGATTTACAGCAAAATCTGCCTTATTCTGGCTATCTTGTGTATGGGCGGATTTTTCTATATGCTGGTCACGGATTCTTTTCCCGGTACGGTAAAAAAATCGGCGCAGCAGTCAGTGGCCATTATGTGTGAGAAAGACATGGGGTAGAGTGTACAAAAAGTAAATTATGGGTCTCATAAAGAAAGATTATAAATAAAAGCCATATCTTTGTTGCACTTTATACAATTAAAGAGAGGAAAGAGCGGTATAATAAAACCATCAAACAGCTCTACTTCTCTTGCAAACACCTCACTACAAAGCAAAAATGCCTGCAGTTTAAACTGCAGGCATTTTTGTGTTTGCAACGAAAAAAATAAAAACGTATCAGATTATACAAACTAATAAAATAAACAGTGTTATAATTTAATGATAAAAACACATGTGAACAATGCTTAAAAAGAATAGGAAAAAGCAGAACTTTGTTCAAAAAGGAGGTAAAGCAGTATGAATGGGGATGTGAAAACGAAAGTTGGTTTTCTGGGACTCGGTGTCATGGGATTGCCCATGTCGGAGAATGTCATCAGAAAATCAGGGTGTGAGGTCTATGGATATGACGTGGTATCCGAAAAACTGGAGGCATTTTCCAAGGCCGGAGGCCATGCGGCAGCCAGTGCGGAAGAAGTTTACACGACCTGCGACATCATTATGCAGATGCTGCCGACTCATGCGATTATCATCAATTCTGTCGAACAAGCCGTCAAATACGGTAAAAAGGGAAATATCATCATTGATCTTTCCTCAGCGGCACCGCACATTATCCTGGAATTATACCCGAAAGTAAAAGAAGCCGGGATGTATTTTCTCGACTCCCCTGTAAGCGGTGGCAATCCCAAGGCCAAAGATGGGACGCTGGCCATCATGACTGGCGGCGACAAGGATATCTTTGAAAAAGTCAAACCGCTTCTTGCGTGCATGGGCGAACCGGTATATACCGGCGGTCCCGGCAGCGGTGACGTGACAAAACTGGTCAATAATACCATTGGCGGAGCCTATCTGGCTGCGATTGCGGAAGGCTATGCTTTTGCTGCGAAAGCTGGCATCGACCTGCAGACGACCTTCGAAGCGACGCGGTGTGGTTTTGCCGGCGGCCCCCTGTATGACAACAAGGTACCGAAAATCATTTCCCGCGATTACGAACCGGGTGCCCGCATTGCTGTCCATCGAAAAGATATTCTCAATGCCAAGAGCTATGCACACAAACTGGGAATTGACCTGCCGGTGACGGATGTGACACTGCTCATCATGGACTGGATGAATGACAATGGTTATATCGATATTGATCAGGCCGGTATGGTTAAATATTTTGAAGACAAAATGGATGTGACTGTTGGTAAAAAATAAGTGAACAGAAAAAGAAAGGTGATGACAATGAATGGTACAGGAACTGTCAACGTAAGTGCATTATATAAAAAAAGAGGCTGGCATATCATATTTCCCGTATTCCTCGTCTCTGTCGTAGCATTTCTGGATCGCGTTAATATTGCTTATGCCGGCATGACTATGACCCAGACGCTGGACTGGTTGTCACCGGAAATTTTTGGTGCCGGTGCTGGCATGTTCTTTATTGGATATTTCTTTTTTGAAATTCCCGGCTCTCTGGTGGCAGCCCGCTTCGATGCCTGCCGATGGATTGCCCGTATTATGTTTTCCTGGGGGCTGGTCTGCGGTCTCATGGCGTTTATGCAGAGCCCGTTCCAGTTTTATCTCTTCCGGTTCCTGCTGGGTGCCTGTGAAGCCAGTCTGTATCCGGTTATCTACGCCGTACTTTTTCCGCGCTGGTTTATGGCAAATGAACTGGCCAAAGCGACATCTCTCATGCTGACGTCGCTATTGATTGCTGCTATCATTGGTGCGCCACTGGCTGGCGTGCTCCTGGAAATGCAGTTGTTCGGCCTGCTCGGATGGCAGAGCCTGTTCCTGCTGGAAGCCGTACCGGCCCTGCTCCTGACTTTTGTATTTTATTTTGGCATTCCCGACCGGCCGGAAAAAGCAAAATGGCTGACAGAGGATGAAAGACGGTACCTCGTCGATACCTTTGCGGAAGAAACACAGCGGAAAAACCGGGCTAAGTCTTATTCTGTGTGGCAGGCGTTTACGGATAAGAAAGTATGGCTCTTATGTGTCATTTATTTTGGTCAGGCTTTGGGGTTCTGGGGCTTTAATTTCTGGATGCCCCAGGTATTGAAAGGGCTTTCCGGCTGGTCTACTTCCATGGTCGGCGGTATTATTGCGATTCCCATGACCATAGCCCTCGTTTTCCAGATTTTCTGGGGAATCCATTCGTCAAAGACACGGGAAAAACGCTGGCACGTAGCAGGATGTATGTTCCTGGCTGCTTTCGGACTGGCGGCGGCGCCGTTCTTTACCAATCCGTTTATCAGCCTGGGCCTGATTACGCTGACTTGTATTGGCGTTTATGGCCAGCTGGGAATCTGGTGGACCGTGCCGACTACGTTCCTGAGCGGTGCTGCTGCAGCCGGAGCCTCGGCGATGATTAATTCCATTGCCAATCTTGGCGGATATGTGGGACCATATATGCTGGGTGTAGTCAAGACTAATACGGGAACGTACGATCTGGGCTATTTTATCCTGGCGGGATCGCTGGCTTGTTCCGGGCTGCTGATGCTTACCCTGAAAAAGACAACGGCTCTCCAGACGGAAGATATTCCTGATGCATCTTCTGAAGAAGCCGGATGATGAATATTATGAAATGAAAAAGACCTGTTGTATGAATAGATTCTGCTATCATACAACAGGTCTTTTTGGTGAAGAACTCAATAAAATTCTTTATTTTCGAAGATTTCACGCAGTGTCTGTTTATCCAGTATTTCCAGGCTTTTATATTGCATGGCAATAATGTTTTTCTTTGCCAGAGAATCGAGAATACGTGTTGCTGTTACGCGGCTCATGCCGGTTACTTCAGCAATTTGCCCGTGGGTCAGTTTGATCGGGGAATTGGAAGTAGACGATATGGTATATAAGAGGCAGGCTATTTTTTCTTCGTTACGCTGAAACTGGGCATAAAAAATCCAGCTGTGGAGCAACGTAATTTTACGCATGAAAAACGTCAGGATGCCCAGCGTTAAATCCGGATTGTGAATAGCTTTTTGCAGTAATTCTTTGGCAGAACAACGATACAGGACGGATTTATTCAGTGTATCAGTGCAGACAATGCGCCGTTGGGGAAAATTGAATGCGTCTTCTCCGATGATGGTGTTGCGGGGGAAATAGCATAATGTTCGTTCTGTGCCGTCAGGATAGGGAATATAGACCCGTATCATGCCACTCTGGATATAATACAAATTCTGGGCTTCTTCGTTTTTGGTAAATATGATCTGCCGTGGGTTGTAAATCTCGCGGACGCCGTATTGCCGGAAGACAGTAATGAGTTTGCTATTTAATAGGACAAATTCATTATTTGTCATTTCTATCTCCTCCTGTATTAGATAATTGTATGAAAAATATACTGCATATTATGGATGTACATAACAATTAGATATTGCATTTAGTTTACAATGAAAATGACTTCTTGTCAACTAAAACGATTGATGTGTAATACTTTATACACATTCTAAAGTTGCATTTAAATTATATGAACCAATTAAATGAATATTAATGCACAATTTTCGATAAAAACAAAACAGAATAAGGCATAAAAGGAAATCTAAGTGGGAAAAAATATTAAGTGAAAAATGGCACTAATACGATGAAAATAAAAAATAACATTATATTTTTTTGAAATTAAAACGATATACGCAAAAACAAAAGTAAAAAATTTTCCCCAAAGGTATAAACTGATACAAACGGATATAAGTTACCATGTTAAAATATGCATAACAAGAAATGATACATGATATGAGTTAAAGGAATCAAGATGCTTTAAAATAGAATATGCGAATGCTAAGTTAGCAGAAAGGATGACGGAAATGGAAGATCAGAAGAACGTAAAAATTGGTTTCCTCGGATTGGGCGTCATGGGGCTGCCGATGGCAGAAAATGTCGTCAGGAAATCAGGTTGCGAAGTGTACGGATATGATGTAGTTCCAGAAAAGCTGCAGGCTTTTGCCGATTTCGGCGGACATGCGCTGGGAAGTGCTGAAGATGTGTATAAAACAAGCGATATCATCATGCAGATGCTGCCGACCCATGCGATTATCATCAATTCTGTCGAACAAGCCGTCAAATACGGTAAAAAGGGAAATATCATCATTGATCTTTCCTCAGCGGCACCGCACATTATCCTGGAATTATACCCGAAAGTAAAAGAAGCCGGGATGTATTTTCTCGACTCCCCTGTAAGCGGTGGCAATCCCAAGGCCAAAGATGGGACGCTGGCTATCATGACTGGTGGCGACAAGGATATCTTTGAAAAAGTCAAACCGCTTCTCGAATGTATGGGTGAACCGGTATATACCGGCGGTCCCGGCAGCGGTGACGTGACGAAACTGGTCAATAATACTATTGCCGGTGCTTATCTGGCCGCAATTACAGAAGGCTATGCCTTTGCTGCCAAGGCCGGCATCGACCTGCAGACGACTTTCGAAGCGACGCGGCGTGGTTTTGCCGGTGGCCCCCTGTATGACAACAAGGTACCGAAAATCATTGCCCGCGATTACGAACCGGGTGCCCGCATTGCTGTCCATCGAAAAGATATTCTCAATGCCAAGAGCTATGCACACAAACTGGGAATTGACCTGCCAGTGACGGATGTGACGTTGCGTATCATGGACTGGATGAATGATAACGGTTATATCGATATCGATCAGGCCGGTATGATTAAATATTTTGAAGATAAAATGGATGTTACTGTTGGGAAAAAGTAGTGAGGATATATGCAGATTGTAAATGTAGGAAATGCCGGAATTTATCTGACCGATGAGAAACAGTCCATTTTAATCGACGGGCTGTACGGCGTCAATGAATTCTTTCATGACCGGCCGCAATTACTTTTGAAAGCGGCATCGGGGCAGACGCGCAGTTTCCGGAACATTGATAATCTGCTGTTTACTCATCGCCATCAGGATCATTTTGATAGCCAGCTGGTTAATGCGTATATAAAAAACAACCAGGTTGGACATGTATATGTTCCAGCTCCCTGCCAGCCCGGACGGTCTTATGAAGATACAAAGCCCGTCGGGACGGCAGGAAATACGGAACTGTTTACCGTCGGTGCCAGTGATGAAGAAATCTTCTATCATCCTCTGAATGACACCATGTGGGCTGTCTTCTTCAAGACACGGCACATGGGAGCAGATATCTTTTCTGTCCGTCATTACAGTCTGGCTCTCGTGGGCAATGGCGAAAGCTACCTGTTCATGAGCGATGCCGATTGGAGTTGTTCTGTCCGGAATGTACAGGAAATCATCAAGGGAACAAAATTGAAAGCCTTATTCGTCAATCCCCTTTCCTATATTGATCAGGCTGGGAAATCGTGGATGCGGCGTATTCAGCCGGAATCAGTGATTGTATACCACATACCGTATACAGACCGGGGGCAGACCGGTATACGGGCTCTTGCAGAAGAGATAGCCCGTTGCCATCATACAATGCCCTGGAAACTGCACATACTGGAACACCGGCTGCAACGATTGATTATTAATTAGGCGTCAGCCTATGTGATAATACAAGCTAAACTTTTTTGAACTTCATTTTTTTGAAAAAGGAGAGAGATGTATTATGGAAAAAACGTACGACAAGAATTTGCTTTTGGAAGCATACCGGAAAATGACGACGATCCGGGCTTACGAATCAAAAGTTGAAGAAATCTTTCTTGCCGGGGAACTGCCGGGATTTACCCATCTGTATATCGGCGAAGAAGCCTGCGGTGTCGGGGTCTGCTCTAATTTAAATAATGATGATTATATTGAAAGTACACACCGCGGCCATGGCCATTGTATCGCAAAAGGTGCTGATGTCAAAAAGATGATGGCAGAATTGTACGGGAAAGAAACCGGGTATTGCCATGGCAAAGGCGGGTCCATGCATATCGCTGATTTCTCTATCGGTATGCTCGGTGCCAACGGAGTTGTCGGTGCTGGTTACAACCTGGCAATGGGCGCAGCTCTGGCAGCCAAACTGAGAGGCACGAAACAGGTTGCTGTTGCATTCTTCGGTGATGGTGCATCTAACCGTGGTACATTCCATGAATCGGTCAATATGGCGGCTGTATGGAAACTGCCGGTCCTGTACGTATGCGAAATGAACCAGTGGGCTTCGACGACACCGTATCTGACAACGACATCTGTCAAAGATATTTCTGATCGTGCCCATGGATATGGCATTCCGGGTAAACATGTCAACGGCAATGATTTCTTTGCTGTATATGATGCTGCCAAAGAAGCTATCGATTACGTCCGCAGTGGCAAAGGCCCGTATCTCCTCGAACTAAAAACCTATCGTATCAAAGGCCATTACGTAGGCGATCCGGAAAAATATCGTACAAAAGAAGAAGTACAGGAACATTTCCAGAACGATGATCCCATTAAGAATTTCCGCAAGACCGTTCTCGCCAAGAAATGGCTGACAGAAGAAGAAATGGATAAGATGGATCAGGATGCCAAAGACCTGGTACTGGAAGCTGTAAAAGAAGCAGAAGCGGCTCCGTATCCTGATGAATCGGAACTGATGCAGAACTATTATTGCGAATAATGGCAGCGAGATATTCTCCAAGGAGGTCAATATATCATGAGAAAAATTACTTTTTCCGTAGCAACGCAGGAAGCGATGAAAGAAGAAATGCAGCGTGATAAAAATGTATTCCTGATGGGTGAAGATATTGCCCGTCAGGGTGGGATTTTCGGTCAGTTTGCAGGTCTGGCTGACGAATTCGGCAAAGAACGTGTCCGTGATACGCCGATTTCGGAAACGGCTATCATCGGCGGCGGCGTCGGTGCAGCTCTGGCCGGTATGCGTCCTGTCGTCGATATGCATTTTGCTGACTTTATCGGCGTACCGATGGATGAAATCTTCAATCAGATGGCAAAGGCCCGTTACATGTTTGGCGGACAGGCCAAGGTACCTATTGTCCTGCGTGCTCCTGATGGCATGACCCGTGGTGGCGCTGCCCAGCATTCCCAGTGCGTTGAAGCCTGGTTTATGCATATTCCTGGTTTAAAAGTCGTTATCCCATCCAATCCGGCAGATGCCAAAGGTCTCCTGAAATCGGCTATCCGCAGTGATGATCCGGTTATCTATTTTGAACATAAGAAATTATTCTCCATGAAGGGCGAAGTACCGGAAGGCGAACTCCTCGTTCCTATCGGAAAAGCAAAAGTTGCCAAAGAAGGCACGGATCTGACGATTGTTTCCTATTCCTTCTATATGACCAATGTCCTCAAAGCAGCGGCCCAGCTCGATAAAGAAGGCATCCACGTAGAATGCATCGATCTGCGTACTATTTCGCCTCTCGACATGGATACCATTTATGAATCCCTGAAAAAGACGAAGAAACTCATGATTGTACACGAAGCTGTTAAACAGGGTGGCGTCGGTGCTGAAGTAGCAGCCCGTACGGCAGAAGAAATGATTGATTACCTCGACGCACCTATCGTACGTCTCGGTGCTCCGTTTGTACCCATTCCGTATACTCCGCCTCTGGAACGGCTGGTCAAGATTGAACCGGAAGATATCATCAAAGCCGTCAAAGAAATGCTTGGCCGGTAAATTAACAAATCATTCCTTTTACAGAAAGGGGTATTTATATGGATGCAAAGTATGAAAGTATTGATTTTGCACACTTGGACCGGATGAGAAAATGGCATATTATATTCCCCGTTTTCCTCGTATCCGTTATCGCGTTCCTCGACCGTGTCAACATTGCCTATGCCGGCATGACTATGACACAGCAACTGGACTGGCTGACACCGGAAGTATTCGGTGCCGGTTCCGGGATGTTCTTCCTCGGATATTTCTTCTTTGAAATTCCTGGGTCCCTTGTTGCGGCCCGGTTTGATGCCTGCAAGTGGATTGCCCGTATCATGTTTACCTGGGGCCTCGTCTGCGGCCTGCTGGCATTCATGCAGAATTCCTGGCAGTTCTATCTGTTTCGTTTCCTCTTAGGTGCTTGCGAAGCCAGCTTGTACCCCGTTATCTACGCCGTACTCTTCCCCCGCTGGTTCCTTGCCAAAGAACGGGCTGCCGCTATTTCTCTGATGCTCACATCGCTGCTCATCGCCGCTATCATCGGTTCGCCTATCGCCGGTATCCTGCTTGAATTCCGGATTTTAGGGTTTGAAGGATGGCAGTGCCTGTTCCTCATCGAAGCGGTTCCGGCTCTGGTATTCACGTTCGTATTCCTCTTCTGGGTTAAAGATCGTCCCGATAAAGTATCCTATCTGACACCGCTTGAAAAAGAATATCTGAATACGACCATCGCTGCTGAAGAAGCCGCGAAAGAAAGCGTCAAGAAGTATACTATCTGGCAGTCTCTTACAGATAAACAAGTATGGCGTCTGTGTGTCATTTATTTCACCTGGATCACTGGTTTCTGGGGTTTCAATTTCTGGATGCCCCAGGTACTGAAAGGTGTATCCGGCTGGTCCCCGTCCCTTGTCGGCTTTGCCATTATCTTCCCCATGGGCGCAGCCCTCATCGCACAGGTTCTGGTTGGTAAGAGTTCCTCCAAGACAGGTGAAAAACGTTGGCACGTAGCAGGATGCATGTTCCTCGGTGCTGTCGGTCTCATTTGTGCTCCCTTTATACATGATGGTCTTCTCAGCTTGATTTTCGTCAGCATCACGGCTATCGGCGTATATGCCCCGATGGGTACCTGGTGGTCTGTACCGACAACGTTCCTCACTGGTGCAGCTGCTGCAGGTGCTACGGCACTGATCAACTCCATCGCTAACCTCGGCGGGTATGTAGGACCGTATATGCTCGGTGTTATCAAACAGAATACGGGTTCTACTGACGGCGGCTACTTTGCCCTCGGCGCAATGCTCATTATTTCCGGTCTGGTTATGCTGACACTGCCGAAGAAGACGGCTATTGAAGAAGCAACAGAAAAAGAAAAATAATACTACTGACATGATGATTTCCGGGGCAGGCCTGTCCTGCTCCGGGAATGGATACGCATAGTAAGGAGGTTATAGCTGATGGCCACTGAAATCACGATGCCCCAATTAGGCCTGACCATGACAGAAGGTACCGTATCTTCCTGGCTGAAGCAGGAAGGCGATCCCGTCAAAAAAGGCGATGAAATCGTTGAAATCGAAACAGATAAAATCAGTAACGTTGTAGAAGCCCATGAAGATGGCGTGCTCCTGAAAATTGTTGCCCAGGAAGGCGATACGCTTCCTGTAAAAGGTGTGCTCGGCTATATCGGCCAGCCCGGTGAAAGCGTAGGAGCCCCGGCAGCCCCGGCAGCAGCTCCCGCAGCAGAAGAAAGCCCGGCCGTGCAGGCTGTACCGGCCGTAGCCGATACGACGCCGGCTGTCTCGACAGCCATTCCGGTACAGAATGTCAGCGTCAATGGCTGGGTACTGGCTACCCCGTATGCCCGCAAACTGGCGCGTGAAGCCGGCATTGATCTGGCTCTCGTATCGGGAACCGGCCCGAAGGGACGGGTAACCGGAAAAGACGTAGAAGAATATAAAGAAGATACGCATGTCCGTATATCCCCGACAGCCGCCAAAGTGGCAGCCAATCTGGGAGTAGATCCGGCCACCATTACGGCCGACGGCCGTATCATGAAAGCGGATGTACTGAAGGCAGCCGGTGTAGAACCGGCTCCGGCAGCTGTAGCAGCCCCGGCACCGGCAGTACCGGTCAAGGAAGAAAAACCGGCACCGGCCAATGGCGTCAAACTCAAAGGTATGCGCAAGGTCATTGCCCAGCGCCTGGGCGATTGCTGGCGGAATACCCCGCATGTTCATCATACCGTAGAAGTCAATATGACCGAAGCGACAGAACTGCGGAAGAAATTCATTGCCATGGACAAGAAGTTCTCCTTTACAGACCTCATCATCAAAGCGATGGCCAAAGTACTGGAAGAATACACGAATGCAAATGACAGCCTTGTAGATGGCTATCTGATTCATAATGAAGAAATCAATATGGGCGTGGCCGTTGCGATTGACAGCGGACTGATTGTACCGGTCATCCGCAATGCCAACCACCTGGGACTGATGGACATCCATAAGAAAGTAGGCGAACTGGCACATGCAGCCCGCGATGGAAAACTGTCGCCGGATCAGCTGCAGGGCGGAACGTGCACGATCAGCAATCTGGGGATGTATGGATGCGATCACTTTACCCCGATAGTCAATCCGCCGGAAGCAACCATACTCGGTGTATGCCGTACGGTAGAAAAACCGATAGTCGTCGATCATCAGATCGTCATTGCGCCGATGATGAACGTCGTCCTCGGGTATGATCACCGGGTCATCGATGGAGCGACTGCCGGACTGGTTACGACACGGCTTCGCGAATATCTGGAAAACCCGCTGCTTCTCTTATAATAGGTATGTAATGAGACCGGCCGCCAGAGCGGCGGCCGGTTATCCATAGGAGGTAATACGTGATGGCTACTGAAATTACGATGCCCCAGCTGGGTCTGACCATGACTGAGGGGACAGTATCTTCCTGGCTGAAACAAGAAGGAGATACCGTCAAAAAAGGCGACGAAATCGTTGAAATCGAAACGGATAAAATCAGCAATGTAGTAGAAGCTCATGAAGATGGCGTACTGCTCAAGATTGTTGCCCAGGAAGGCGATACGCTTCCTGTAAAGGGCGTGCTCGGCTATATCGGACAGCCCGGCGAAAGCGTAGGAGAACCGGCTGCCCAGGCTGCACCAGCAGCTCCCGCTCCTACTACACCGGCACCGGCTGCTCCTGCTGCTCCGGCGCAGGCGGGCAAGAAACGCATCGTCGTCATTGGCGCAGGCCCTGGCGGATATGTTACGGCTATCAAGGCAGCTCAGCTGGGGGCAGATGTATCTATCGTAGAAAATGACAAAGTAGGCGGTACCTGCCTTAATGTCGGATGTATCCCGACAAAAGCACTGATTCACGCCAGCTCTTTATATGAAGCGGTCATCAACGATGCTGAAAAAGTCGGTGTAAGCTTTACCGGTGTCAGTGTAGACTGGGGCAAAGCACAGCAGTTCAAAAAATCCATCGTCAATCGTCTGGTCGGCGGCGTAGAAGGGCTGCTGAAGGCCAACGGCGTAAAGAAATACGTAGGAAAAGGCATCGTCAAAGATGCGCATACGGTACAGGTCGGTGACCAGCTTATCCCCGCTGATGACATCATTCTGGCTGTAGGCTCTGAACCGGTTCATCTCCGTTTCCCCGGTGCCGATTTACCGGGTGTCATTGACAGTACGGGCGCGCTGGCCCTGGATAAGATTCCTGCTTCGCTGGTTATCATCGGTGGCGGCGTTATCGGCATCGAATTTGCTTCCATGTTTGCTTCGGTAGGTACCAAATGCACTATCGTAGAAGCGTTGCCCAATATCCTGCCACCTATCGATAAAGAAATCGTCGGCATTGTACAGGCAGATCTGGAAAAACGAGGTATTACGATCCTGACGAGTGCCAAAGTAGAATCTATCAGCCAGGCTGCGGGCGGACTGGAAGTCCATATGGATTATAAGGGACAGAAACAGTCTGTACAGGGAGAAAAAGTCATCATGGCAGTAGGACGCAGAGCTATGACTGCCGGTATCGGCCTGGAAGAATTGGGCGTTGCCATGAATCGTGGCAAGATTGTAACGGATGATCATTTCCAGACCAATATCCCAAGTATTTATGCAATCGGTGATTGCAATGGTAAATTGATGCTGGCTCACGCTGCATCGGCCCAGGGCGTAGCTGCTGTAGAATACATCCTCACAGGCAAAGGCGAATATCATGCAGAAACGGTTCCGTCCTGCATCTATCTCAACCCGGAAGTTGCCAGTGTTGGGATGAAAGAAGAACAGTTAATTGAAAAAGGCATTGCTTATAAGGCTGGTAAATTCCCGCTTTCCGGCAATGGCAAGACTCTCATCGAAAATGGCGGCAAAGGCATCATCAAGATTCTTGCCGATACGAAGTATGGACAGGTACTGGGCGTACACATGTATGGCCCGCGGGTTACCGATTTGATCGCAGCCTGCGCACTGGCTATCCGACTGGAAGCTACTGTCGATGAATTGATTACCACAGTGTGGGCGCATCCGACAGTAGGCGAAGCCATTGGTGAAGCAGCTCTGGATGTATTCCAGAATCCGATTCACTGGCCGCCCAAGAAAAAATAACATGGTATCCTTTGTCTTTGGCAAAAGCGTCCTGCAGATATATACGGGGCGCTTTTGCTTCACAAAGACAGGTAAGGGGGAATCCGTATGAATCCAATGACACAGAAAAAGCCTGTATGGCTGAAACAACATGTATGCAATGACGAAACGTATAATCAGGTACGGGAAATGGTCAAAGATCTGCGTCTCCATACGGTCTGTGAAAGTGCAGATTGCCCGAATATCGGCGAATGCTTTGGGCATAAAACGGCGACATTCCTGATTCTTGGGGGCACTTGTACACGGGCCTGCCGGTATTGTGCCGTTCATAAAGGACAGCCGGAACCGTTGTCTCCTGACGAACCCCGGCACCTGGCAATGGCGGCAGCACATCTGAAACTGAAGCACGTAGTTATTACATCTGTTACACGTGATGATCTGCCTGATGGCGGCGCAGGACAGTTCGCGGCCTGTATCCGTGAAGTGCGTAAATTCCTGCCTCAGGCAACGATTGAAATACTCATACCTGATTTTAAAGGACAACAATCGGCACTGGATACCGTACTACGCAGCCATCCGACTGTATTTAATCATAATATAGAAACGGTGGCCCGCCTGTTTCCGACGGTCCGTCCTATTGGCAGCTATGATTTGTCCCTTCAGGTCCTCCAGTATGCATCCCGATATGCCGTGCGGCCTCTCGTCAAGAGCGGCATCATGGTCGGCCTGGGAGAAACGGAAGATGACCTGATTCAGACCTTTACAGACCTGAAACAAGCGGGGTGCGATATTGTCACTATCGGGCAGTATCTCCGGCCATCTAAATTCCATCTGCCAGTTGCAGAATATGTGACTCCGGAAAAATTTGCGTATTATAAGACACTGGCTGAAAAAATCGGGATTGCCCACGTAGTCAGCGGTCCGCTGGTCCGCAGCTCATACCGCGCAGGCCTGGCTATCGAAGAAATAGAGAAATCAAAGAAACTATAAAAAGAGGTGGCATTCATGCCTGAACGTACGGGCTGACATATATCCAGGCAACCGTGCCTGGACAGGAAGGAAGGGAAATTATATGAAGTATTTAGAATTGTCTACGACGGATCCATATTGGAATCTGGCACTGGAAGCCTACGTATTTACTCATATGGATCCGGATGAATTGTATTTCCTGCTCTGGCAGATAGAAAATTCCATTTTGATCGGCAAACATCAGAATACGATAGAAGAAATCAATCAGGAATTTGTCGATGCCCATCATATCCATGTATTACGGCGTCTGACTGGTGGGGGAGCCGTCTATCATGATATGGGAAATCTGAATTTTTCTTTTATTGTCAGACAAAACACGGAAAATTCATATAATTTCCGCTTTTTTGTCGAACCCGTACTGGAAGTGCTCCATAGCCTGGGTGTACCTGCTGAATTTACAGGACGGAATGATCTGACCATCCATGGCCTCAAGTTTTCCGGCAATGCCCAATGCGCCTGGCATGGCCGTTTGCTGCATCATGGGTGCCTGATGCTCGATGCCAATGTCGATTATTTATCAGAAGCACTGCGTGTAAAAAAAGTGAAATACGAATCGCGGGGAATCAAATCGGTCCACAGCCGCGTCACCTGCATCAATGATCATCTGGAACAGAAGCTGACGATGGAGGAATTTAAGAAAAAATTACGCGATGCTGTCCTTTCCCGGGAGGACGTACAGTCATTGACGCTGCGGGAAGAAGATTATCGCGGTATCCGGAAAATCCGGGACGAACAGTTTGCTACCTGGGAATGGAATTATGGCAGGTCCCCGTCGTATAACCTGAAACGGGAACGGAAATTCCCGGCCGGACTGGTTACTGCCTATCTGCAGGTCCAGGCAGGTCATATTCAGTCGGTACGGTTTTTTGGCGATTTTTTTGGCAATCAGAATTTATCCCAGTTGGAACAAGCTATGCGGCATCTTCCTCTGGATAATCAGTTACCGGTTCTTCTCGCCCGTCTGCATCCGGAACGGTACATGAAAGGAATCGCCGCAGATGAAGTAGCATCGCTTATTTTGAATGAATAAATGACATTTTATTCTATATATAATATGTATTATATAGAATAATGCCGGGAGTACGGTTGGGAGGTAAGAGAATGAAATATATAGAAATGACCAGTACAGATCCGTATATGAATCTGGCAACGGAAGAATATGTATTTGAAAATATGGATCGACACGAATCGTATTTTATGCTGTGGCAAAATGATAATGCCATCATTATTGGCAAACATCAGAATACAGTAGAAGAAATCAATCAGGAATTTGTAGATGCCCACGGTATCCGCGTTGCACGACGCCTGACTGGTGGTGGAGCCGTTTATCATGATAAAGGAAATCTGAATTTTACCTTTATCGTCGATGAAGGTGCGGCAGAGGATTTTAACTTTCACGTTTTTGTAGAACCCGTATTGAAAGTACTCCATAAATATGATATTCCTGCTGATTTTACTGGCCGCAATGACCTGACCATTGATGGAATGAAGTTTTCCGGTAATTCCCAGTATGCCAAACATGGCCGCCTTCTCGTCCATGGCTGTGTGATGCTGGATGCCAATGCCGATTATCTGACACAGGCTCTCAAGGTGAAACAAAAAAAATACGAATCACGGGGAATTAAATCCGTACGCAGCCGTGTCACTTGCATCAATGATCATTTCAGGGAACCCATGCCTATGACGATGTTTAAGCAATTACTCCTGAAACAAGTATTTGCCGGCAACGATATAGAACAGTATATACTGAATGAAACGGATCTGGCAGCAATACAGAAATTGCGTGATGAAAAATATGCCACCTGGGAATGGAATTATGGCAAGTCCCCGGCCTACAACATGAAACGGGAAAAGAAGTTCCCTGCCGGCCTGGTAACGATATATATGCAGGCTAATAAAGGGCGTATTGAAGACATTCATTTTTATGGTGATTTCTTTGGCAGTCGTGATTTGAAGGAACTGGAAAATAAATTTACAGGTCTGCCTTTGGACGACCAACTCCTCGAAAAGATGAAATCTATGGATATTGGTTCGTACATGAATGGCATTTCTGCGGAGGACATTTATCAACTTATCCGCTATGAATAATGTACTGTGTAGTATATGGGAAAAGGAGGTAATTTATTATGCAACCGTATATGTGCGGCATTACGAAAGAAAAAGCCGGCCCCGGACTTACGTATCGTACAGATCTTCCGGTGCCACAGATTAATGATGATGAAGTTCTCATCAAAGTACATGTGACGGCTATCTGTGGTACGGACGTTCATATTTACGATTGGGATCCTTGGTCTGCCTGCCGCGTAGTACCGCCGATGATTGTCGGTCATGAAACGGCCGGAGACGTTGTTGCCATAGGCCGCAATGTAACCCAGGTCCAGGTGGGGGACCGCGTATCTGTAGAAACGCATATTCCCTGCAATCACTGCTATTTCTGCCAGCACGATCACAAGGAAATTTGCCAGCATGTGGCACTTTTTGGATGCACCCAGGATGGGGCCTTTGCCGAATATGCCAAAGTACGGGCGGATTCGGTCTTTAAACTGGATGACGGGCTCACCTACGAACAGGGATGTATGTTTGAACCTATGGGCGCAGGCGTCCATGGTGTGGAAGCAGCGGAAGTAGCCGGGAAAACAGTTCTTATCAGCGGCTGTGGCCCTATCGGACTGACGGCGATAACAGCGTCCAAGGTGTTTGGCGCGACGAAAGTCATAGCCTGTGATTTATTTGATGAAAAACTTGAAATTGCCAAAGAAATGGGCGCTGATGCTGTAATCAACAGCGCTTCCTACGATCTCGTTGCAGAAGTACATAAGCTGACAGATGACCTGGGGGTTGATGCGGCTATTGATATTACCGGAGCAGGGGCTGCCATTAACAACAGCCTTCGTTCCGTGCGCTCCGGTGGTCGTCTTGTTTGCGTAGGTCTTCCCAGTAAACCGGTCACGATGAATCTCACAGAAGACCTCATTTATCGCGAAGTAGAAATGACGGGGGTTTCGGGCCGTCTTATCTGGCGGACATGGGAAGATTTTTCCAAGGTCATGAAAGACCCACGCTATCATATGGAACTCATCATGGGGCATCGTTTTCTCATGAAGGATTTCGAGCAGGCTTTTGCTGAAATCCGCAGTGGCGTACCAGGGAAAATGATGCTCTATCCCAAGGTGATTGAATAAGACATAAGTTTATGCAAACAGGCAGATTTTGACGCTGACATCGGAGAGGTTGCTTCACTGCGTGGGACCGCCTCTTTTATGCAAGGCCGGGAAAACAACATACAACAGGGCGATACTAAGATGAGTTATCAGGCATGGCCTGATGATACGAACGTTACGTTAGTAATCTTCTCTTTCAGAAAGGAGTATAACTATGGATGCGAGATTTGAAAGTATCGATTTTTCCCACCTGAACCGGATGAGAAAGTGGCATATCATCTTCCCTGTATTCCTCGTTTCTGTTATTGCCTTCCTCGACCGTGTCAACATTGCTTATGCCGGCATGACTATGACACAACAGCTGGACTGGCTCACGCCGGAAGTATTCGGCGCTGGATCTGGCATGTTCTTCCTTGGGTATTTCTTCTTTGAAATCCCTGGTTCTCTGGTAGCTGCCAAATTTGATGCCTGCAAGTGGATTGCCCGTATCATGTTTACCTGGGGTCTGGTCTGTGGCCTGCTGGCATTCATGAAAGCTCCGTGGCAGTTCTATTTATTCCGCTTCCTCTTAGGGGCTTGTGAAGCCAGCTTGTATCCGGTTATTTATGCCGTACTCTTCCCCCGCTGGTTCCTTGCCAAAGAACGGGCAGCTGCTATTTCCCTCATGCTTACATCGTTGCTTATTGCTGCCATCATTGGTTCACCTATTGCCGGCGTACTGCTTGAATTACGGATTCTGGGATTTGAAGGATGGCAATGCTTGTTCCTCATCGAAGCGGTACCGGCATTGGTCTTCACGTTTGTCTTCATCTTCTGGGTCAAAGACCGCCCTAATAAAGTTTCCTATCTGACGCCCCTTGAAAAAGAATACCTGAATACGGCGATTGCCGAAGAAGAAGCGGCGAAAGAAAGTGTCAAAAAGTATTCCATCAAACAGTCTCTGACGGATAAACAGGTATGGCGGCTGTGTGCTATTTATTTTTGCTGGTGCACTGGTTTCTGGGGATTCAATTTCTGGATGCCACAGGTATTGAAAGGCGTGTCCGGCTGGTCTCCGTCTCTCGTCGGTTTCGCCATTATCATTCCTATGGGTACTGCGCTCATTGCCCAGGTCCTCGTCGGCAGAAGCTCATCCCGGACAGGTGAAAAACGCTGGCATGTGGCAGGATGCATGTTCCTCGGTGCTATTGGACTTCTTTGTGCTCCCTTTATCCACAGCGGGGCCCTGAGCCTGTTTTTAGTTACCCTGACCTGTATCGGAGTATATGCTCCCATGGGTACCTGGTGGTCCGTGCCGACTACATTCCTTACTGGTGCCGCTGCGGCAGGTGCTACAGCACTGATTAACTCCGTTGCCAACCTAGGCGGCTATGTTGGTCCGTATATGCTCGGCGTGATTAAACAGAATACAGGATCAACGGATGGCGGCTATTTCGTCTTGGGAGGAATGCTTTTCCTGGCAGGCCTGATTATGCTGACGCTGCCAAAAAAGACAGCTATTGATCGTGCAAAGGAACAAGAAGACTAGCAAAGAATTCCAATATTCCATTTTGGCATATAAAGTATAGAAAAACGATTTACTTGATTTTATTGACAGGTAATATATGTGAGCCTAAAATGTACTTAGTTGAGGTGTAGTATATCATCTAAGGAGGGGTTCACATGAGCGAACAGAAAAAAGGTTTGATTGCAAAAGACTATTATCGTTATTTCCCTGTAGGTATGTTGATGGTAGTTGTAGCTTGTGCTGCATTTGCTCTCTAAGAGTAATCGAGATAAAAGGGCTTGTCGTATGTGCGACAGGCCCTTTTTAGAGTGCGCTTGGAATGGATAATCTCTAATGGATGAAAGTTTCTGGACCGCCAGGCGGAGAAACTTAGGTAATGGTATATCGTTTCTCTATCTTTTTTTCCTTTCGTGTGATATACTAAAAAGGAGATAGCCCGGTGGCAGCACATCGGCGCTCCTCTATTGATGTTGATTGAAGAAGACCGTGTACCGCGAGGTATGCGGTTTTTTTCAGTTTATATTATTTGCGTACTGAAATAATCAGCACGATTAATGTAGCAAAAGCAATTATCAAAGATAACGCTTCATATACCCTCATGCTGATCACCTCACTTTCGTGAGGAAAAACCGAACACACCAGACTATCTCGCATGTCTAGTGTATCAGAAAAGAAAGAGAACTTCAATGTTTTAATATCAAACAAAATAATTTAAAAAATAGACAATGAATGTGTTTTTTATAAAAAAGAAAGAATCCCTGTCATGTGATTCGAAATTATAAGCTTCAATATATAGCGTTGAAATAGAACAAATAAAACATTTTAATATGAAATGTTTTGTTAAAAAATAAAGGCAAGAATAATATTAATGAATAAGATTATGTAAAAATATGATGAGTTATAGTAATGATATGTATATATTACATTAAATACATATACAGTATCCTATAGAAGCACTATGCACCATATGTAGATACAAATAGAAAAATAAATAGGGCTGTATATGTAGTTTTTATGAGAAGAATGAGAAATCTGCAGAGTTATTCCTGCATTACATACTATCCAGTTCAGAACGGCTGATGATTTCGTCCTGTACATCCTTGCACAGTTCTACAAAAAAGGCGGAATATCCGGCAACGCGGACGATGAGGTCGCGATATTGTCCGGGATGCTGCTGGGCTGCGCGGAGTGTTTCGTTATCGACGCAGTTGAACTGCATCTGTCCGTTGCCCAGTAGGGAAGCTGTTTTCAAAAGGCTGATTACGGCATGCTGTCCTTCGGCTGTTTCCAGGAACCGCGGGAGCAGTTTGAAGTTGTGGGTCATTCCCAGGCTCATGGATTCTACGTTGAGTTTGGAAACGGATTTGATGATAGCTGTCGGTCCTTTTTTGTCCATTCCCTGAGAAGGGCTCATGCCATCGGACAAGGGTTTCCCCGCTTTTCTGCCGTCCGGGGTTGCGCCTATCATGGCGCCCAGCGGGGTATTGAACGATTGGGACAGGGTGCCGTGTATATGGCGGGCATACAGGGACGGGTAAGAATTCATTATTTGTTCCGTATAGTCGATGCTGTCGCGGGCGATGAAATCGGCTTCATCACAGTCATTTCCGTATTTGGCAGCCTGCAGGCAGTCCCGGCGGATGTCATCGTAGCCGTCGAAGTCGGCATCGAGTGCTGTGATGAGTTCGGGCAAGGTATATTTTTTATCTTCATACACCAGGCGACGGACCGCGGCCATGCTGTCCGCATACGTTGCCAGACCGGCAAAGATGGTTCCTGGTCCTTCGTATAATACGGCACCGCCATTCATGACGTCGCGGCCTTTTTCCATGCAGCCATCGATGAACAGTGACATGTATGGTGTTGGATTCACGTCGCAGAATACGCGTTCGATGATGTTGGAACCGCGGCAGTTCATTTCAATCAGATAATCCAGCTGTGCTTTGACGGTTTTTTCAAATTCCTCATAGGTCCTGAAAGAGGCCGGATCACCGCTGGCCAGCCACTGTTTGGGACCGTAACGTGGCAATACGCCATTGTGCAGAGCCAGTTCGATACAGATGGGCCACTGGGTAAACCCGCCGGCAGTCCATTGATGGATGCGTCCGCTTTTTTGTGGTTCCACACAGCCCATGAGACTGTGATCCCGGGCATCTTCAAAAGAATATCCTTTGCGCAGCATCATGCGGATATGGGCGTCGTCAAAATGACAGGCCGGCATGCCTCCTCCGGCACGGATGACGGTGATGATTTTTTCCAGATACTCCTGGGGGGACATATTATGGATACGGCATGCCAGGGTCGGCTGATACAGCTTCATCCGGGCCACGGCATCCATGAAGAGCAGGGTCAGTTCATTGGTGGCATCCCCGCCATGACGGCCCACGCCGCCGACACACATATTGATAAAGGGCATATATCCGGCAAAGTACGTAGCCGTGGCTCCCGGCGTATACCAGATGACTTCGGAGCACTTGATTATAAAACAGCCGATGAGCTCGAATGCTTTCTGACGGGACAGCCGGCCTGTTTCTATGTCCTGCTTGTAGAGCGGGTACATGTACTGGTCTGCACGGCTCAGGGATGTACTGCACTGATTCCCTTCCAGCATGAATAAGGACAGAATCGTCCATACCGACTGCAGTGCTTCGTGAAATGTCCGGGGCGGATTGGCCGGAACCCGCTCATTGATATCGGCTATTCCCAGCAATTCCCTGCGTCGCTGTGGGTCTGATTCTTTGGCTGCCAGTTCGCGGGCGTACCGGGCCAGACGTCTGGCGTATATAAGTACACCGTCATACGTGTCGAGGGCGCCGAGATAATATTCGTGGCGGGTATCATAGCCCGGATCAGAAGGGGGCAGTGTTTTTAGATGCTGCAGTGCTTCTTCACAATGTTCTGAAAGAGATTTTCCTTTCCAGAACGGGAACAGCGTGCGCGTCATGACTTCTTTATCGGTGTCGCTGATTTCATACGGATCCTGGGGCCGGGTGCCAATATCATCCAGTTCGTCTTTTACCCATTGCCATGCTATATCCGGCGAAAACGCACCGGCACGGGCTTTGCCACAGGGATGGCCAATAATCAGTTCACCGGGCTGAATCAGCAGAGGCGCCGTTTCACAGGCCCGTTTGAAACTTCTGGCAATCCGCCGCTGCGGGGATAGGGCCGGGTACTTCCGGGCGATTTCGGTAAATGCCAGCGCCCTGTCTATGGTGATGGAAGGCACGGCTTTTAAGTAGCGCTCTTTTAATACGCGAAGGCGCTCCGTCATACCGGATGATGTATCCATAGTATCCTTCTGTGATTCGTAACGTAGTTCAAGTGTATCCCAGATAAACTCTATATGAATAGTATACGTACGAACCGCTCTCCTGTATTGAATTTTAGTTGTATGTTATTGTAGAAAATAAACTTTATGCCAGCCGGTAAAATGCCATACAACGTCCTGTCACGGCATAAATGCCATGAAAGATATGATATAATGGTAAAAAGATCTATCGGAGGTGGTCGCCGTGGCAGGAAAAGGGACTGTGCAGCGTGTCAGTCCGGATATGCTCATGGAAGCAATGGATGCCGTAACCGATGGCGTCGTCATTGTCGATACGGATTCGCGGATTGTGTATTTAAATGAAGCGTACACGCATATTTTGAATGTAAAGAGGGAAAAAGTATTGTACCGGCGCATGGCCGAAATCGAGCCGGGAGCGGTCATACTGGATACGCTCATGGACCATAAGCCCCGGCTGCACCAGTTCGTTGAGGTACGGACACGGGGAAAGAAGATTCTCGTCAATATTACACCTATTTTTAAAGAAGGTGTCTTTTGTGGTGCCGTGTCGGTGTTCAAAGATATTACAGAAATTACGGTAGTACAACGGGAACTGGAAAAGACCCAGCGCCTGAGTCATTCTATATTTAAGGCCCTGTCGGCGGAAAAGCCGTCACTACCCCGTGAGTTTTCCCATATCGTCGGCGAAGACCCGGCCTTTCTGCGCTGCCTGAAAATGGCGGAGATCGTAGCGCCTACCGATGCGACGGTCCTCATAGAAGGAGAAAGCGGAGCCGGAAAGGAAGTTTTCGTACAGGCCATCCGCATTCTGAGCGGCAAACGGAGCCGTACTTTTGTCAGCATGAACTGTTCGGCTATTCCGGAAACGCTGATTGAAAGCGAGCTTTTTGGCTATACGGCAGGATCCTTTACCGGCGCGTCCCGGGGCGGAAAAGCCGGAAAGTTTGAGTTAGCCGATGGCGGTACGATCTTTCTCGATGAAATCGGGGAAATGCCTTTATTTATGCAGTCCAAGCTGCTGCGGGTCCTTCAATCGGGGGAAATCCAGAAAATAGGGTCTGACAAAGTGCAGAAAGTCGATGTCCGGGTCATTGCGGCGACGAATCGGGATTTGAAGCAGATGGTAGCCGATGGGAAATTCCGGGAAGACCTGTATTTCCGCCTCAATACCTTTAAAATCGTCATACCACCCCTGCGGAAACGGCCCGGGGATATTCTGCTTCTGGCCAATCATTTTCTCGATATCTTTTCAGAAAAATATCACAAGCGCCTGTCTTTTTCCCCGGGCACGGCAGCTGTACTGCAGAAGAGTCCCTGGTCGGGAAACGTCCGCCAGCTGGAAAGCTGTGTGGAATATGCCGTCATCGTTGCCGGAGGGAATGTCATCCTGCCGGAAGATCTGCCGGATGAGCTGTTACAGGGACAGGATGGGGACGGATATCCGGCAGAATTACCGGAAAAAGAACAGGAAGCCCCGTCCGGCCGGGAGCGGGATGTCTCGTCGCTGCGGATGGATATTCAGCAGATTGAACGGGAACGGATGCGGGAAGCCCTGGAAAAAGCACAGGGTAATAAAACGAGAGCCATGGAACTATTGGGCATCAGCCGGCGGACCTTTTATAAGAAATATAAATTGTATGGGTTTTCAAACAACGTGTATACTAAGTAAACAATATATGTATACCTAGTATACAAAGGAAACAGCCAGTGTATACAACGGAGAGTGTATACACTGGCTGTCTGTGTGTCTGAAGGGCATATTACGCATGTTTTTCCCGTATACTACTAAAACTTAATTTTGGCATTATAATTTCATATAAAATAGTGAAAGCAATGTGTTACAGTCATGACTCGCATATACTTATGTACCAAAACTATTCAGGAAAAGAGGTTACTTATGATGAAAACAATCCGGATCGGCGGAGGCCAGGGATTCTGGGGGGATCTGAGCGATGCCCCCATTACGATGGCACGGGAAGACAATCTTGATTATATCTGCTGCGATTATCTGGCAGAACTTACACTTTCTATTATGCGGCGTCAGCAGGAAAAACGCCCGGAAGCAGGCTATGCCCGTGATTTTATTACGGCTCTCAAAGGCATGCTGCCCTACATTGCCGAAAAAGGGACCAAGGTCATTACCAATGCCGGCGGCATGAATGTCAAAGCCTGCGTGGAAAAAGCAAAAGAAGCTATCCGTGAAGGCGGCTATCATCTGAAAGTTGGCTATGTCCTCGGCGATGACGTACGCGAACTGATTCCCCAGCTGCGGGCCCAGGGCATCACCATGAAGCACATGGATACGGGTGAAGACATCGACCGCATCCTGCCCAACATGGTAAACGCCAACGTGTATTATGGGGTAGAACCGATCGTCAAATGCCTGGAAGACGGGGCAGACATCATCATTCTCGGCCGCTCGACCGATACGGCTATGTTTGAAGCGCCCCTTATTTATGAATTTGGCTGGAAACTCGATGACTGGACGGCGAAAGCAACGGGTATCCTGGCCGGTCATCTCTGCGAATGCGGGGCCCAGGCGACCGGTGGTAATTACGATTACGACTGGGAACACGTACCGAGCCCGGAAAATCTGGGATATCCCATTGCAGAAATCAGTGAAAAAGGCAGCCTTGTCCTGACAAAGACGAAGAACACTGGCGGTCTGGTTACGCCCCAGTCGGTCAAAGAACAGCTGCTCTATGAAATCCATGACCCGTCAAAATATATCACTCCCGATGTGGTCGCCGATTTCAGCAAGATTACCCTGGAAGAAATCGAACGGGATCACGTTGCCGTCCGGGGCGTTACAGGTACGCCTGCACCGGATACGCTGAAACTCTGCGTCGGCTATCTGGAAGGATACCGTACTATTGCCTACCTGCCCTATTCCTGGCCCCGCGCTTACGATAAGGCAAAGATGGCTGCCGATATCCTCGACAAACGGCTGGCTATGAAGAACGCCAAAATTATCCGTAAGAATATCAGTTATCTCGGCGTCAATGCACTCCATGGTCCGCTGGCCCCGGAAATCCAGGCGGATCTCAACGAAGTCGTTCTCCGCTACGCCATCATGACCGAATCGAAAAAAGAAGGCCTGAAACTGACGCCGGAAGTAGCGGCTGTCAGCAATCTGAACGGCCCGGCACAGGGCTGCTTCTTCGGCGGCCGCAGCCGTCCCAGTGAAGTATTCGCTCTCTGGCCGACACTGATTCCCCGTGATGCTATCAAACTTACGACATTTGTTGAGGAGGTCTGAAATCATGAAAGTACAATTAAAAGATATCGCCCATGGTCGCTGCGGCGATAAAAGCGATACATCCAATATCTGCATCTATGCACGGAAACCCCAGTATTATAAAGCCATGGAAAAACAGCTGACGGCTGATGCCGTGCGCCGTCATTTCGAAGGCCTCGTATTCGGCGATGTCGTGCGCTATGATGTGCCCCAGCTCGATGGCTTCAATTTCGTCATGCATCACGCCCTCGACGGCGGTGCCACCCGCTCCCTGCGCCTGGATACACTGGGGAAATGCATGGAAGCCGCCCTTTTACGGATGTATATTGAAATTGATGATGAATAATTAGTATACTACAAATATATCGATATGAATTTAACTTTATAACTAAAAGGAGATATGTATCATGAAAACAAATCAGTATTCCGGATTTCATAAACTTACCATGGAACAGAGAGCACAGGAAGTTGCCGAATTTGCAGGATTGACACCAGAAGAACTGGAACATATTACGAAACCTGGTGCACTTTCGGATAACGTAGCTGATAAATGCATTGAAAATGTCATCGGAACATATCAGCTGCCAATGGGTGTGGCTATGAACTTTGTCATTGATGGACAGGAACGTCTCATCCCCATGGTCGTAGAAGAAGCCTCTATCGTAGCGGCTGCTTCCAATGCCGCTAAAATGGCCAGACCCAGCGGTGGTTTTTATACGAGCTATACGGGAAATATCATGATTGCACAGGTACAGGTTGTTGGCGTTTCTAATCCGCATTTTGCCTGCCACTCTATTCTGCATCATAAAGAAGAAATTCTTGAAACTGCAAATGCCAAAGACCCGGTACTGGTCAAAATTACGGGTGGGGCCAAAGATGTAGAAGTACGGGTTATTGACACACTGATCGGACCTATGGTTATTGTACATCTGATTGTTGATACGGGTGATGCGATGGGAGCGAATGCCGTTAATACCATGGCAGAAGCAGTAGCTCCACTCATTGAACAGATTACGCATGGTACGGTCAAACTGCGGATTTTATCCAACCTGGCTGCGTACAGGCTGGCACGGGCGACAGCTACCTTTTATAAAGATGCTATTGGCGGAGAGTCTGTTGTTGATGGAATCATTGCTGCTTATGCATTTGCTGAAGCCGATCCGTTCCGTGCGGCAACGAGTAATAAAGGCATTATGAACGGCATGGATCCCGTCGTAGTTGCTACAGGGAATGACTGGCGCGGTATGGAAGCAGCGGCACATTCTTATATGTATTATAAGTACGGAAAATATACATCTATGACACGATGGGAAAAAGATTCTGATGGCAATCTGACCGGGGCGATTGAAATTCCTATGATGGTGGGCCTTGTCGGTGGTGCAACCAAGATTCATCCGGCAGCACAGGCTGCTATCAAGATTCTTGGTGTCAAGACAGCTGAAGAATTAGCCCGTATCATTGCAGCAGTAGGCCTGGCACAGAACTTTGCGGCTATGCGGGCGCTGGCAACAGATGGCATCCAGAAGGGGCATATGAAATTACATGCCAGAAATATTGCAACCGTAGCGGGGGCTACTGGTGATATGCTGGATAAAGTAGTAGCCAGAATGGTATCTGATAAAAAGATTTCTGTTGAATATGCAAAAGAGCTGATTACAAAATTGTAAAATAAGGAGGCTCCTGCAATGAAACAAGTATACTTAGCTGATATATGGGGAGATACGGTTGATCTGCATGATTTAGGCAAGGGGATTATTATTGGGATTATTATCAGCCTCAGTTGCTATTTAGGTGCCAATAAAATGATTGCGATGCAGGCGCCGGATATGGCTGAAAAATTAGTTTCTGCATATTCCCTGCTGTTTGGAATTGGGGGATGTGTCATTTCTGCCATTGTGTCTGCCAATTTGTTTAAACCGAAACGGACACTGAATGAAGAACAGTTTTCTGAGCAGGATAGAGATCGTGTATTAAAAGAACTGAATATTGATATTAAGAAGGAAAAAGAAGAATTAAAATATGCAGATCCAAAGGTACTTCAGGAAATGAAAGATTTAAAGTTATATGAATTATTTTATGGGCCGGAACGTACTGAACAAACCCCGAGCAGCCCGCCAAAAGGAGATGAGACATGATGGATGGCTTTATATTCAATGATTTGCTCTGGGCCCTGGGGATGGCCTTGGCCGGTGGGATTATATTCTCTGGTGTAGGGTTGATTTCAGGTACGGATGAAACATCAACTATTGCTCCACTAACGTTATTAATCGTATTGCTGGGGGTGCCACCTGTTGCCATTTTTTCCTGGTTCATGGCGGCTGCTATATCGAAGCATATGATCCATGCCATTCCGACAGCCCTCATGGGCGTCCCCGGTGATACTATGGCTGTTCCTATGCTGGAAGATGCATCGGTTTTGCGGAAACTAGGCGTTCCTCACATGGCACTCCGGAAGATGATATCCGGTGGTATCATCGCCGCGTTTCTGGCATTGCCTATCAGCGTTGGTTTTGCTTCTCTGCTGGCACCGTTTGCGGATATTGTTAAAGCCTGGGCTCCTGTCGTATTTACCGTAGCAGCCATCATTATTGCCTATACTTCTGGTGGGAAATGGGCGAGCCTGTTTGCATTGATTCCGTTTGCTTTCTTTGTGCAGGGATTAAATAAGATGGCTATTGCCAGCATTGGACACGGTGTATTTATCAGCATGTTCCTGGGAATTGCCATTGGTCCCATGTTTGCTGACTTGATGACTATATTGTCTCCTGGTTCCCGGCATATCCTTCAGAGAAAATCGTCACGGGAATTCTGGCTGGCTCCCGAATTAAAAACCTGGAAAGGATATTTCCCGAATCCCTTTAAAATCCTGTCCAGACATCAGCTTTTGTACAATGCTCTGACAGCCGCTGTTTCAGCACTTACATTTACCTTCAGTCCTGTAGGTATGACGGTTATGATGGGTGAGTTTGTAGGCGCTCGTATCAAGGGATTATATCAGAGAATGACATCGACTCTGGCTGTCATGAATGGCACGACGGAAGCCACCTATATTGCAGAAACGGTTATTCCTCTGCTGGCATTTGGTATTCCGCTCAGCCCTGTCGGATTGGGCCCAGCGGCGCCGCTCTTTAATGCCCCTCCTGTTTTTTCTGCACAGCCGGTGCATAATCTGCATAATTTTCTGACACCTGTAGATTATCTGTTTTATGGGTATATCGGCCTTATCGTAGCGTTTCTGGTCGCCTATCCATTCTCTATGAATTATGCCAGAAAAGCCAGTGCATGGGTCTTAAAACATGTCAGTCAGGAAGCAATCATCAGTATGTTCTCTGGTCTGATTGTAGTGATATCTTATTTCGAAGCAGGTCCGGTCGGCATAGCTATCGCCGTAACCATAGCTGTATTTGGCGGCATTTTGAATCGTTATTTCGGTGTACATACAGGTGTGCAATATATGGTATACTATGCGTCGCCATGGCTCATGTTGACATTATTGGGGATTAAGTAAAATATTTAAATGATTTAAAAGCAAATAAAGCCAGCGATCTTATCTCAAGTGGGCCAGATCGTTGGCTTTTGCTGCAGGGAGGGTTCAGATGACAGCTATTCTGGGATTTGCTACTATTTTTATTACGGTGTTACTTATTCTGAAAAAACTCATGAATCCCCTTCCTGCCTTTATTCTTGTACCTGTCATATGTGCTGCCATAGGAGGATACGGAGGGGAGATATCAGAATTTATTATAAAAGGACTATATATTGTAGCACCTATTGGTATTATGTTTATTTTTGCTACATTATTTTTCGGTGTTATCCTGACGGCAGGTACGTTAAAACCATATATACATTTTTTTGTCCGCATGGCTGGCGGGAATCCTGTGCGGATTTGTACCGGGCTGGGTTTGCTGACTTTTCTGGCTCATGTCAGTGGGAGTGGCGCTGTCACGTATATGTTGCTGATTCCAGCTATGATTCCTGTATTTGATGGACTTGGAATGAAAAGGACAACTATGACGACGATTATTGGACTTAGTGCCGGGTTGCAAAATACACAGCCATGGGGAGCAACAGCCCAGCGATGCATGGCAGCTTTTCAAATAGGTATACATGAATTATGGATTCCTTTACTCATTCCACTGGGGATAGGAATGATCTGCATCATTGGAATTGATTATTTTTTGGGGTGGCAGGAAAAAAACAGGATTTCCAGACTATCAGGTCAGGCCGTCTGTCATACTGATGAAATAAGTTCGTATGCTGATTATGAACGGCCTGGAAAGGTATATGTAAACTCATTTCTTGTTTTCTGTACAGTTGCAATCCTTGTCAGCGGGTATATGCCATCGGCTGCAGTATTTCTGATTGCATTCTCTGTTGCCCTTCTAATTAATTATCCAGATTCAAAAGATCAGAAATTTATTATAGCATTGTATGCCAAAAATGCGCTGATGATGTCGGGAGTTGTCTTTGCGACGGGCGTATTAGCGGGATTTTTAAATGAGACAGGAATGATTTCGGCGATGGCGTATGCTATGGCGGATATTATACCAGCATGGTTGGGAATACATCTTGCTCTCACAGTAGGTATTCTGTCTGTTCCCGCCAGTCTTATTTTTGATCCATCTTCTTTTTATTTTGGTGTATTGCCAGTATTGGCTGAAACGGGAAATATGTATGGTCTGGACCCTGATACTATAGTGAGGGCAGCTTTTTTAGGACAAATGAACATGGGCTTTTCGTTTAGTCCGCTTACGGGGAGTACGTTTGTATTGCTGGCATTAAGTAAAGTTAATTTGACAGATCATCAGAAATATACACTGCCATGGGCTTTTTTAGTTACGTTTGTCATGCTGATTTCAGCCGGGATAACAGGTGCAGTACAGCTTTAGATGATATATGAACGTCAGCTGTTATCAGGAATAGAATGAGTTTGATTGATTTATGTTGGTAATGAAAGGGCATCCGGTTTGAACCCGTGACCCGTTTATGAGAATTTCAGTCAGCGACAAAAAATATGGGATGTGTTACAATATAGCCATTATGTAGATGGAGGAAAATGGAAGATGGCTGTTGATACTACGTTGACCTGGCCTGACGGCAGACAGCGGTGCCGGTGGTGCAATCCACAGAATCCGCTGTATATTGCCTATCATGATGCGGAGTGGGGCGTGCCCTGTCATGACGATCACCGGTTATTTGAGATGCTGGTTCTGGAAGGGTTTCAGGCCGGGCTTTCCTGGGAATGTGTCCTCAATAAGAGGGACGGGTTCCGGCAGGCCTTTGATGGGCTCGATGCTTCGGTGATAGCCCGGTATCCCGATGAAAAGTTAGAGGCGCTACGGCAGGATTCCCGGATTATACGGAATAAGCTGAAAATCAGGGCGGCCAGGACGAATGCCCGCGTCTTTCTGGCCATCCAGGAGGAGTGGGGCAGTTTTGATGCCTATCTGTGGCACTGGACGGATGGAAAGGTCATATACGAACGGGATTGTACCCGGTCTCTTCTGTCGGATCAGATTTCGGCAGATCTCAAGAAACGGGGCATGACCTTTGTCGGTACGACCATCATCTATGCCTATCTGCAGGCTATGGGCGTCATCTATAGTCATGACGAAGGATGTTTTAAATCGATACCGCCGTCTGCCTACTAAAAAAAGAAGCTGTCGCATTATGCGTTTTTTTGCATAATGCGACAGCTTCTTTGTTCACTATGTATTACACGTTAAACCGGAAGTAGGTGACATCGCCATCCTGCATGACGTAGTCTTTGCCTTCCAGGCGGACGAGGCCTTTTTCCTTGGCGGCCTGTTCACTGCCGCAGGCAATGAGGTCATCATAGGAAACGATTTCGGCGCGGATGAAACCCCGTTCGATATCAGTATGGATTTTACCGGCTGCTTTCTGGGCTTTCGTGCCCTTGACGATGGTCCAGGCACGGACTTCGTCAGCCCCGGCAGTAAAGAAGTTGATCAGTCCCAGCATGGCGTAGCTGGCTTTGATCAGCTTATCGAGGCCGGCTTCAGGAAGTCCCAGTTCTTCCAGAAATACTTCTGCTTCATCATCGGGAAGTTCGGCGATTTCCGCTTCAATCTTGGCGGAAACGGCGACGACTTCCGCCCCTTCTTTTTCGGCAAAAGCCCGCAGTGCCTGTACGTGGGGATTGGCATCGGGATCCGATGCTTCGTCTTCGGCCACATTGGCAATATACAGGATGGGTTTGAGCGTCAGCAGATTGAGGTCGTGGACCTGGGGCAGTTCGTCCTTGGTGAGCCCTGCCTTGCGGGCCGGTTCGCCATTTTCCAGGCAGGCCAGTACTTTCTTCAGTACGTCGTATTCGGCTTTGGCTGTTTTGTCGCCGCACTGGGCGACTTTTGCGATGCGGTCGGCCCGCTTCTGTGTCGTTTCGATATCGGCCAGGCACAGTTCCGTATTGATGACATCGACGTCGCGGACAGGATCAATCGAGCCCGATACGTGGGTGATATTGCTGTCTTCAAAGCAGCGGACGACTTCGGCAATGGCGTCGGTTTCGCGGATATGGCTGAGGAATTTGTTCCCCAGACCTTCCCCTTTGGAAGCACCGGCGACGAGTCCGGCAATATCGACGAAACGGGTGACGGCCGGAATGGTGCGTTTGGGATGATACATGTCGGTCAGGACCTGGATGCGGTTATCCGGGACTTCGACGACACCGACATTGGGTTCAATCGTGCAGAACGGATAATTAGCCGCTTCTGCTCCGGCTTTGGTAATGGCATTGAACAGCGTACTCTTGCCGACGTTCGGCAGTCCGACAATGCCTATTTCCAGATTGGTACTCATGGGTGAGCAGTCCTTTCTATAATACTTATTTTATGAGGTGCAGGTCGGCAATGCGTTTTACCGCAGCGAGGGTGTTTTCCCGCGTGCCGAATGCCGTAAGGCGGAGGTAGCCTTCACCGTGGGGGCCGAATCCGGAACCCGGCGTGGTGACGACGTGGGCTTTTTCCAGGAGGAGATCGAAGAAATCCCAGCTCTTCATGCCATTTGGTGTCTGGACCCAGGCGTAGGGGGAGTTGGTTGCGCCGTATACGGTGTAGCCGGCTTCGGTCAGGCCGTCGCGGATGATGTGGGCGTTTTCCATGTAGTAATCGACATCAGCCAGGCACTGTTTCTGTCCTTCCGGGCTGTAGTACGCTTCGGCTGCGCGCTGGATGATGTACGGCGTACCGTTAAAGAAGGTGCACTGACGACGGTTCCAGAGCGGATTCAGTTCAACAGCGGAGCCATCGGCTTTATAGGCTTTGCAGGCATGGGGGACGACGACATAGGAGCAGCGCGTACCAGTGAAACCGGCGCATTTGGAATAGGAGCGCAGTTCGATAGCCACGTCTTTAGCGCCTTCCACTTCAAAAATGCTGTGGGGAACGTCCGGTTCGGTGATATACGTTTCATAGGCCGAATCGTAGATGATGACGAAATTGTTTTCTTTGGCGGCGCGGACCCAGTTTTCCAGTTCTGCCTTGCTCATGGCCGTACCGGTCGGGTTGGACGGGTTGCAGAGGTAGACCATATCGACGTTTTCTGTCGGCGGCTGGGCTTTGAAGCCGTTTTCCGGCGTGCAGGGCAGATAGACGACGCCGGCATAGCGGCCCGTGCTGGCATTGTAAAGGCCCGTGTGGCCGCACATGACGTTGGAATCGAGATATACAGGATATACAGGATCGGCTACGGCGAAGGTCAGATCGCTGCCGAAAATTTCCTGGATGCAGGCTGCATCTGTTTTGGAACCATCGCCGATGAAGACTTCGTCCAGTTCCAGATCGATGCCCCGTGTTTTATAATCGCCGTCAATGATGGCCTGACGGAGAAAATCGTAACCTTGTTCCGGACCATAGCCGCGGAAGGTTTCGGCCTTGCCCATTTCATCGACGGCTTTATGCATCGCTTCGATGATGGCCGGGGCCAGCGGACGGGTGACGTCGCCAATGCCGAGACGGATGATGTCCGCATCGGGATGGGCCTTGGAATAGGCGGCAACTTTTTTGGCAATGGTAGCAAAGAGATAATTGCCGGGAAGTTTTAAATAATTTTCATTTACGTGAGCCATAAAATGACCTCCTTTTATATGCGATAATGAGTATATATTGGCTATACAACACTATTCATTGTACTACATCCGTCACCTCTTGAAAAGGACATAGAACGCCTGCGGACGATGAGAAATTAAAATGACTATGATTTGTCCTGGTGTTCAATGAAAAACGCTGCCACACAAAGGACTCTCTGCTTCGTGTGACAGCGTTGTTTGCCGCTTGTCGTTCGTCGTGGCCCGGGCAGGTACTATATCATGCCTTATTCGTAGCGCAGGGCCTCGATGGGATCGAGCCGGGCTGCTTTCCGTGCCGGATAGATGCCGAAAAACAAGCCGATGCCGACGGAGAAACTGAAGGAAATGATAATCGGCGCTGCCGTGATGACCGTCTGGAAGAGCCCCGCTTTGGCAATGGCCAGGGCGATGCCGACACCGCAGGCGATACCCAGGAGGCCGCCGATGACACCGATGACGACCGATTCGATGAGGAACTGCATCATGATATTCTGGAAGGTGGCCCCGAGAGCCTTGCGGATGCCGATTTCCCGTGTCCGTTCCGTTACCGACACCATCATGATATTCATGATGCCGATACCGCCGACGATGAGGGAAATGGCGGCGATGCTCCCCAGAAACAGTGTCAGCATGGTCGTCGTGCTGGTCATGGTTTCCATGAGGCTGGTCAGATTGCGGACCGTGAAGTCGTCTTCTTTATCGCCCGTGATGTGGTGGCGCTGTCGCAGCAGCGTTTCCACTTCGCTCTGGACCTGTTCGATTTTATCGGAGCTTGAGACCTGGATGTTGATGGACCGTACGTAGGTGATGCCCATGAGGCGTTCCTGGGCCGTCGTGAGAGGGACGATGACCATATCATCCTGGTCCTGCCCCATGGATGACTGGCCCTTGCTTTCCAGGACGCCGACAATCCGGTAGGGCTGGTTGTTGATGCGGATCGTTTTGCCTACGGGATTGGATGTATCGAACAGATTGGAAGCGACGGTCGTTCCGATGACCGCCACGCGGTTCCGCGATTTCAGGTCGCTGTCGGTGATGAACGAACCGCTCTGGACGCTGAGAGACCGGATGTGGAGATATTCCGGCGTCACGCCGTATACAGAAGTATTCCAGTTTTGGTTGCCGTTGACAATCTGATAGGAGCTGTTGACCGTCGGCGAGACGTAATCGATGTTCTTGATTTTCTTCTTGATGGCCTCGGCATCATCATATTTCAGCTTCTGGCTGGAACCAGCTGCGGAACGGACGCCGCCCTGATTGGTCGAACCCGGCGTGACGATGAGCATATTGCTGCCCAGGCTGGCAATGGAATTGGTGACGTTCTGGCGTACGCCCATGCCGATGGAAATCATGGCGATGACGGCGCCAACGCCGATGATAATGCCCAGCATGGTAAGAATGGAGCGCAGCTTGTTGGACAGGAGTGCCGTAATGGCAATCTGTACGCTTTCACTAAACAACATCCATGACGACCCCCTTTCCGGCATCCTTGGTAATCATGCCGTCGCACAAGAGGAGCTGCCGGCTGGCACAGGCGGCAATTTCCGGTTCGTGCGTGACCAGGATGATGGTCTTGTGTTCTTCATGAAGGGCTTCGAAGAGTCCCATAATATCACGCGTCGATTTCGTATCGAGATTGCCCGTCGGTTCGTCGGCCATGATGATATGGGGATTGTTCACCAGGGCCCTGGCAATGGCGACGCGCTGGCGCTGGCCGCCGGAGAGCTCATTGGGCTTGTGATGGGCCCAGGTCTCCAGCCCCACGGCTTTCAGTTTTTCCATGGCCCGCCGGGTCCGTTCTTTGTGGCCTACACCGGCATAGACCAGCGGCAGCGCTACGTTGTCGAGGGCGGAAATGCGGGAGAGGAGATTGAAATTCTGGAAGACGAAACCGATGTGTTCGTTGCGGACCGAGGCCAGTTCGTCGTCGCTTAGATTGGCTACTTCTTTGCCGCCCAGTTTGTATGAACCGGACGTAGGCCTGTCGAGGCAGCCGAGAATATTCATGAGCGTCGATTTACCGGAACCCGACGGTCCCATGAGGGCAGCGAATTCCCCTTCCTTGATATTCAGGGTAATCCCTGCCAGGGCTGCAAAATCCTCTCCGCCGATATGATATATCTTTTTGATGTCCTGTAATTCAATGACATATTTCATGGGCGTGACTCCTCGTTACATGGGCGGCGGTCCCTGTCGTCTGTTGGAACTGGATGATTTGGAAGAGGACTTGGATGTGGCGTTATAGGAAACGGAAACGCGGTCCCCTTCGGAAAGGCCCGACAGGATTTCTACGTATTCATCGCTGTAGATCCCCGTCGTGACCGGCACCTGTTCGGTCTGGCCGCTGGCATTGACGCGCAGTACATAGGAACCGTTGTCATTGGTCTTGAGGGCGGCAATGGGGACGACCAGGGCATCTTCTTTTTCGGCCGTATTGATTTCTACCCGGGCGGTCATGCCGAGACGCAGCACGTCATCGGGATCATCGACGTCGAGGGTAACGTAGTAATAAATGACGCTGGCCGACGATGAGGAAGACGAGCTGGATGAGGTACTGGTACCGTTCGTATCCCACGTATTGCTCGTATCGGTCTGGGAAATCTTGGATACGTGGGCCGTAAAGGTCCGGTTCGTATAGGTATCGACGGTGAAAGTGGCATCCTGGCCGACCTTGATATTGCCGATATCCGTTTCGTCGATCTTGGCCATAATCTGCTTCTGGCTCGTGTCGGCGATGCGCATGATGACCGTCGGATTGCTGTTGCCCTGGACGGCCATGGTGCCGGCAGGCTTTGGTTCGCCGACGACGATGCCGCTCATGGGGGCCGTAATCGTCGTTTCTGCCAGGTCCGATTCGGCGGCAGTCAGGTTGGAAAGGGCTGTGTTATACTCGTATTCGGCGTTGTCCAGGGTCTGCTTGGTGCCGGCGCCCTGGTCGTAGAGCATCTTATACCGTTCGTAGTCGAGGCGCGTATTGGTGACTTTATACTGTGCCTGATCGTACTTGGCCTGATAGTCCTTGCCATCCAGTGTGGCGACGGTCTGGCCCGCTGTGACCCGATCATTTTCCTTTACAAGGACCTGACTGATACGGGCCGTGATTTTTGGTGAGACTTCGACGGAATCGACAGGGCGGATCGTACCGGTCGCAGAGACTTTGGACGTGAGATTCATGCGTTCTACCTGGGCCGTTTCGACGGCGGCTGCCTGCTGGGCCTGCTGCTGTGTCTGGTGGTAATACCAGCCGCCGCCGGCACAGGCGGCGATGACGATGACAGCGATGGCGGCTGTGATTTTTTTATTCAGCTTCATGGGATCACCTTTTGAAAATAGGAATGAGTTACGATATAACAGAAACATACGTGGTTACTGTATGTTTTACTAAGTATATCATAGAAAAAAGCAGTAAAAAAGACAGAACAGGCTGTATGGAAAAGATTACTAAAAATTGTGACAAACCTGTCTTTTTTCTATGGTATACTACATCATGGAACGAATTAAATATAATTCTCAATATATAAAATACATGGAGGAATAGGTATGAAGAAACAACTTACGGCAGCCGTGATGGCAGCGATGCTGTGCACCGGGGCCGTATACGCAGCCGATACGACCGGGGCCGTCGCCGTTCCGGCGCAACAGCCAAAACAGATACAGCAGGCACAGCAGACTGCGCAGCAACAGGCAGATCAGACGACGCAGCCATCGCAGCAGACATACAGCCTGAATCTGGACGTGTCGGACTATGCCGTCGATACGATGCAGTACGAAGGGAAAAGCGTCGTGTTCCGGGCCTATGAAAACAAAGTCTACGTCGCACACCCCGTCGATACGACGTATCAGTCTATGAATATCTACGTGCCGGAAGAATATTTTGAAGGAAAATCCGTTCATGGATACACGGCACAGACGGCCCCCATATTCCTGCCCAATACCGTCGGTGGCTATATGCCTGGCAAGGCCGGCCAGCCGTCGGAATACGATCAGCGGCAGGGCGGTCCCAATGCCATACTGGCCGCACTGGCCCGGGGCTGTGTCGTAGCGGCTCCAGGTGCCCGAGGCCGGACGAATCAGGCTGCCGATGGCACCTATACGGGCAAGGCACCGGCTCTTATCGTCGATATGAAAGCCGCCATCCGCTACCTGCGTCACAATAAGGGGGTCATTCCCGGCGATACGGAAAAAATCATTTCCAACGGTACCAGTGCCGGCGGCGCCCTTTCGGCCCTCATCGGGGCGACGGGGAACAGCAAAGAGTACGAACCGTATCTCAAAGCTCTGGGGGCGGCAGACGAACGGGACGATATCTTTGCCTCCAGCGATTACTGCCCCATTACCGATCTGGAACATGCCGATATGGCCTATGAATGGGTCTTTGGCGATGTGACGGACTATCATCAGAATAACGCCATAGGGGCGATGCCGGCATTTCTCCGGGCTGGTGGCCAGACGATCCCCATGGGGCCAGGACCGGTCGTTGCCAGCCCGGGCAGTACGGACAGCAATAATCAGAATATGCTCGTCATGGACCGGCCTGCCGATGCCCCGGCAGAAGAACAGAAGGGCACGGAAATGAGCGACCAGCAGAAGGCCGTTTCTGCCGTCCTGCGCAAGGCCTTTCCTGCCTACGTGAACAGCCTGCACCTTACAGCTCCTGACGGAACGGCCCTCACACTGGACAAGAACGGCGAAGGGACGTTCAAGGATTACATTAAGAAATTATACATGAAATCTGCCCAGACGGCTCTCGATTCGGGAACGGACCTGTCCGGTATGGACTGGCTGATCATCCAGAGTGGCACCGTAACCGATATGGATCTGGGAAAATACGCCGTGTACGCAACCCGTCTCAAGGCGGCGCCTGCCTTCGACGCGCTGGATCTTTCGGCCGGGGAAAACAGCGAATTCGGTAGTGAAATCATCAATGCCCGTCATTTCACTTCCTGGGGGAAGAAATATAATACGGCCGGCAAGGCGTATCAGGCGGATAGTAAACTCATCCATCTCCTGAATCCGCTCTATTTCATCGGCAAAAAAGATGTCACCACTGCTCCCCACTGGCGGATCCGCCACGGCAGCAAAGACCGCGACACGTCTCTGGTCGTACCGGCCATCCTGGCCCTGCGTCTGCAGCAGACCGGACATGACGTAGATTTTGCCGTTCCCTGGAATCGGGGCCACGCCGGGGACTATGACCTGGACGAACTCTTTGCCTGGATCGACACCATTTGCGGGAACACACGGATTGTAAATAAATCGTAAAATAATATAATCTGCCTGCCGGATAAATCAATAAGAAATAAAGATTACCTATACGCAAATTAAAATGGTTAAATATGAAATATAGATATAGGTAAATAGCAAAATGAGCTCTTTTCGTTGCCATAGCAACAGAAGGAGCTCATTTTTTCTGATAGCATAAGCTTGTCAATAGGATAAAGTACTATTACAACATAGTATGTGAAAAATTTCTTTTGGTTATGATTTCTTGTACGTACAAGAGAAAGAAGGTAACAGAATGGGGTATCAATTGAGCAGACAGGCTCTGGCCGACGCCTTTAAATCCTGGTCCGGGAAGTACGATGTGTACGCGCCCACCGTCTTTGCCGGTACAGGGCGTTTTTCCGAAACCGATGTCATCCGCTATGGCAAAGTGACCGACCCTGCTGATATTGTCTGGGACGCACGTTCCGATTATTCTTTTAAGGAAATCCTGACACCTATATGCCAGGTATTGTTTTACTTTACGGAGCACAGTGTACGGGAATCGGAATTTCCTGAAAAAGGAGCTGTCATCTTCCTGCGCAGCTGCGACCTTCACGCCGTGAAGCGCCTCGATTACATGTTCCTCCAGAACGGGCCGGAAGATTACTATTATAAAACGCTGCGGGATAAAGTAAAGTTTGTCCTCATGGGTTGTGACCATCCCTTTGAGGGCTGCTTCTGTGTGTCCATGGGGACAAACGTCAGCACCAATTATGATGCGGCCGTCAATTTCAAGGATGGCACGTACTATGTGGACTGTCCCGATGCCGATCTGGCCGCTGCCCTGAAAGACCACGCCGAAGGCACCTGCGACGTAACGGCCGATCATGTGGAAAAAGACGCCGTGGAAGTCCATATCCCGGAAAATCTGACATCGGCGATTGCTAAAAGCTCTATCTGGGACGAATACGACAAGCGCTGCATCAAATGCGGCCGCTGTACCCTGGCCTGCCCGACCTGCACCTGCTGGTCCATGCAGGATCTGTTCTACACGGAAGACGGCAAGGCCGGTGAACGGCGCCGTGTCCAGACCAGCTGCATGTTCGACGACTATACGCTCGTTGCCGGCGGCGGCTGTTTCCGTCAGAAAGCGGGCGAACGGATGCGCTTCAAGGTACTGCATAAAGTCCTCGATTTCAAAAAGCGGGCCGGTTTCCAGATGTGCGTAGGCTGTGGCCGCTGCGATGCTATCTGTCCGGAATATATTTCGCTTACCCACTGCATTAATGAAAAGCTGCCCCAGGGCATGAAGGAGGTACTGGAAAATGGTAAATAATGAATATATGCCCTTCCGTTCTGAAATTCTGGAAGTCATCAAACATGCCGAACTGGAATACACATTCCGTATGTCCTATGACCGTGGCGACGAACATCCGGTCAAACCGGGCCAGTTTTTTGAAATCTCCATCCCGAAATATGGGGAAGCGCCTATTTCTGTCAGTGGCATTACCGACCACTCTCTGGACTTTACCATCCGCCGCGTCGGTTCGCTGACCGATGAAATCTTTGAAAATTACGTCGGTGATTATTTCTTCATGCGCGGGCCCTATGGCAACGGCTTCGATGTCAATATGTTCAAAGGCAAGGAAATCATCCTCGTCGCCGGCGGGTCGGGACTGTCGCCAATCCACGGCGTCATCGATTACTTTGCCGATCACATGGACGAATGTAAGAAGCTGACCGTCATCGTCGGCTTTAAATCGCCGGACGACATCCTCTTTAAGGAAGACCAGAAACGCTGGGCGGAAAAAGGGATTTCCCTCATCACCACCGTCGATCACGCACCCGAAGGGTACACGGGCCACGTCGGCATGGTCACCAAATACATTCCCGATCTTACCTTTGAAGATATGCCTAATGCCATTTCCGTCGTCGTAGGTCCGCCGCCGATGATCAAGTTCTCTATCCTGGAATTGAAGAAAATCGGCTTCGACGTGGAAAATATCTGGCTGTCCGAATCGCGCAAGATGTGCTGCGGCCTGGGAAAATGCGGTCACTGCCGCATCGGCGACATTTATATCTGCCAGGACGGACCGGTGTTCAAATATACGAAAATCAGCTCGATGATTGACTAGGAGGGATAGAGCCATGGATATGAATTGTGGTAAGTTAAAGAAATACGCTTTCCGGGTAACAAAACACCGTAATGTGGCTTCGGCCCGTGTACGTGTCCCCGGTGGCTCCCTGAATGCCAAGGTATTGGGCCAGGTCCAGTATATTGCAGAAACATACGGCAATGGCGAAGTCCATCTGACCATCCGTCAGGGTTTTGAAATCATGGGGATTCCCTTTGATAAAGTAGAAGAAGTCAAGAAAGCACTGCAGCCGATCATTGATGAACTCGACATCAATCAGAGCGAACGGGGCGCCGGTTTTGAAGCTTCCGGTACACGGAACGTCATGGCCTGTGTAGGCAACCGCGTCTGTCCCTTTGGCAATTACGACACGACGGCTCTGGCTAAACGCATCGAAAAGGCCATTTTCCCCAACGACCTCCACGTCAAGGTCGCTCTTACGGGCTGTCCTAACGATTGTGACAAAGTGCGTATGCATGACTTCGGCGTCATGGGCATGACCGAACCCCAGTTCGACGCCACGCGATGCGTCAGCTGCGGCATGTGTGTCCGCAAGTGCAAACAGCTTTCCGTCGAAGCCCTGCAGATGAAGAATTTCCGCCCGGTCCGCAATGTGGAAAAATGCATCGGCTGTGGCGTATGTGCCTGGGCCTGCCCGAACCGTGCCTGGACGCGCAGCAAGGAACAGTATTTCCGCATTACTCTCCTTGGACGGACCGGCAAGAAGAACCCGCGCATGGGCATCGACTTCATTAAATGGGCCGATGCGGACAGCGTCGTAAAAATTGTCTCCAACGTATATGCCTTTGCCAAGAAATATATTGATCCGACGGCTCCCGGCGGCAAGGAACACATTGGTTACATGGTAGACCGTACGGGTCCGGAAGAATTCATCAAATTCATCCTCCAGGACGTGAATTTACCGAAAAAGGCAGAAATTTACCGTCCCCTCAACTGGTCCGGTATCCGCTATGTCGGCCTGAAATCGGAACCGTTCTATGTCGGCAAAGATGTAAACCCGGCTGATTTAGCCGTATTCCAGAAGCCGCTGCCGCTCAAATAAGGAGAAACGTATGTACAACGACGAATACACTGCATCGGCTGCCGGTGCGGCAGCGAAAGCGTCTATGCTGCGGAAGAATCCCCTGGGATATTTCCTGCTTTCGGCACTGGCCGGAGCTTACATCGGATTTGGCATCCTCTTATCCTTTACTGTAAGCGGCACCTTAGGGGCCATGCCATTTACCAAAGTCGCCATGGGCCTGTCCTTCGGCGTCGCCCTGAGTCTGGTCGTCATTGCCGGGGCAGAACTCTTTACAGGAAATGCCTTCGTCATGTTCAATGGCCTGCGTCTCAAGACGGTGACGGCCGGTGAAGTCGTGAAGTTGTGGATCGTCTGCTTCCTGGGCAACTGGTTCGGCGCCATCGTCCTGTCGCTGCTGTTTCTGGCGGCTGCCGGACCGGTGGGGGCGACGGGAAAGGCTCTGGCTGGTGCCGCTGCCATGAAGATGGGCCTGCCGCCACTGGTGCTATTTACCAGAGGCATCCTGTGCAATGTCCTCGTGTGTCTGGCTGTCTGGTGCGGTTTCCGGACCAAAAACGATGTGGCCAAACTCATCATGGTATTCTGGTGCCTCTATGCATTCTTTACCTGCGGATTTGAACACAGCATCGCCAACATGACCGTCCTCACCGTCGGCGTGCTGGCACCGTTCGATGCTGCCGTCAGCCTCAGCGGGTATGCCTATAATCTGTTTTTCGTTACGCTGGGAAATATCGTCGGGGCCGTCCTGTTCCTGTCCATCCCTTATGGAATCGGGGCGCTTAAGAAATAAATCCCTTTGGGCAGTGCTGCTGGTGCAGTACTGCCCTGTTTGTTTACTCTGAACAGGCGTCGTGCCTGCAGGGCCTTATGGTCTTCCTGTCAAAGGAGGTTTTATGATGAACACGTATTATATTGCCAGTTGTGTTTTTACCTGGCATTATCCGGAACTGAGCCAGATGATCCAGCAGTATATGACGGCCCACGGCATCCAGGTCGTGCGCTGCTGCGTGCCGAAATACAAGCTGCCCCATTTTACCGGCCTCATGCCCGATTCGTACAAAGAGCAGTGGCAGAGCCTGCCGGACTGCGCTGATTTCCAGCCCGGCGATATGGTGTATTCACTCTGCCACAACTGTTCGGCCATTCTGGAAGAATCGAAGCCCGGCGTCACCGTTACGTCCCTCTGGGAATACATCGCATCTGACGGGGCATTCCCTCTGCCGGACCTTACGGGCCGGACGATGATCCTTCAGGACTGCTGGCGGGCCTTCGACCGCCGGGGAGAACAGGATGCGGTCCGGTCGCTGCTCCGGCGTATGGGCATTTCCATAGAAGAACTGCCCGACAACCGGGAACAGACGAACTTCTGTGGCGTATCAGTCCTGCGCCCGGCGCCACCGCGCAACCTGAAACTGGCACCGCAGCGTTTTTCGCGCAATGCCAATGCCAAAGACAAGTTCCGCGATTGTACGCCGGATGAACAGAAACAGCTGATGACGGAATACTGCCAGCGCTTCCATGGAAATGAAATTGTATCCTATTGTCATTATTGCATGGAAGGACTGCTCCTAGGCGGTGCCCGGGCTGTCCATCTGGCAGAACTGCTGTTCCAGCACCGGGAATCTTTCCGTACGTAAGGACGGGGATTCCGGCAGTTGTTATAGAACGAGGAGCGTTTCCATACGGATCAGACACCGTATGGAAACGCTCCTCGTTTTCTCTTTATATTGACAAATATATTCAATAATAGTACACTACAGATAAAAGAAGTTATAAGTATCAATATCATTTATGCGTAGCGGGAGGCCGTGTGACATGGAGTATGGAGAGACAGCGAAATTATTCAAGGCATTGGGCGATGAGAACCGCCTGCGTATTCTCTCGATGCTGCAGTCTGGGGAACGCTGTGCCTGCGTCCTTCTGGAATACATCCATCTGTCCCAGCCCACCTTGTCCCATCATATGAAGATATTGTGCGAAGCCGGTCTGGTGACAGGCCGGAAAGAGGGAAAATGGGTGTATTACTCCCTGAACCGCGTCCGGGCCGGACTGGCAGAACAGGCACTCAAAGAATTATTCCAGGAAAAAGAGCCCATAGCCGATGACTGCCACTGCCAGAAAGAACGTCTGCCAGAAACAGACTAACCACATCAAACCTCAAACATCAAATACCAACCCAAAACATCAAACATACCACAAAGGCTGTCCCATAGCGATTTTTTTGCTCAATGGGGACAGCCTCTGCTTTTTATAAAAGCGTAAAGGTGTTTTTGTCGAAGTCGATGCGGCCTTCCTGTTTCATCCGGGCTAGTTCCCGCGAGACAGCCGTGCGGTCGGCGCAGAGGTAGTCTGCCAGCTGGGTGCGGCTCATGGGCAGTTCAAAGGTCCGGCTGTCCTGATGCTCTGCCTGAAAGGACAGGTAGGTCAGGATTTTGCGGCGCAGCGTCTTCTTGGAGACGATTTCCAGCTTTTCCATGAGCTGGGCATTTTTGTCGGCTGCCATATACAGCATATTTTCGATGAGCCGGTAGTGGAAGGGGCAGGAATTCTGGCACGTATGCAGGACTTTGTGGAACGGCAGCGCCAGGATGCGCGTTTCCCGGACAGCCTGGAAGGTGACCGACGACCGGCGCATAGCTCCACAGGCAAAGGTTTCGCCAAATAAATGGCCCGGCCCCAGATCGGACAATATAGCCGTATCGCCCCAGGCATCTTCATGGATCATGTGGATCCGCCCTTTGAGGATGATGCCTACGTAGGGGACTTCGTCCTTGGCCAGTATGGGAAATTCCCCTTTGTGGAGTGTCTGGAACCAGCTGCCGAGGCATTGCAGCATGACTTGTACGTTTTCGGCACTGATTCCGGAAAACAGGGGGAGCCGGGATAGCATGTCATAATCGGAATGCATGGCCATCACCTGCTTTGCCGGTACGATGCGACGGCGGTAAAGGCCGTGCCGGCGGCTTCGATGGTCCGTCTGATGTCATCATCCGTATGGGCGCCGGAGACGAAACACGTTTCAAACTGGGATGGCGGCAAGTAGATGCCCTGTTCCAGCATGGACTGGAAATAGACGGCGAAGGCCTCCTGATCAGCCGCGGACGAATCGGCGAAATTCTTCACGTCTTTGTCCGTAAAGAACAGGCTGAACATAGATCCCGACTGGTGAACGCAGACTGGTACGCCTGCTCCGGCCGCTTTCTGGCGCAGCCCTTCTGTAAGGGCTGTCGTATGGGCCGTCACCCGGACCGTATAGGACGGGTCTTCGGTGATGATACGCAGTGTTTCGATGCCGGCCGTCATGGCCAGAGGGTTGCCCGAAAGGGTCCCGGCCTGATAGATGGGGCCGGCCGGGGAGACGCAGTCCATGAGATAGGCTTTGCCGCCATAGGCCGCCGCCGGCAGGCCGCCGCCGATGATTTTGCCGAGGCAGGTCATGTCCGGTGTAATGCCGTAATAGGCCTGGGCACCGTGGAGGGCCGTACGGAATCCGCACATGACTTCATCGAAAATGAGGATGGTGCCGTGGGCCTGGGTCTGGTTGCGCAGGGCCTGCAGGAACGATTCCTCCGGCAGGACCAGCCCCATATTGCCGGCGACGGGTTCGACGATGACGGCGGCGATGTCGTTGCCGAAGCCGTCCATGATGCGGTTGAAGGACTTGCTGTCATTATAGGGAAGAGTAATCGTGTCGGCAGCCGTCGCAGCGGGGACGCCGGGGCTGTCGGGCCGGCCGAAGGTGGCGGCACCGCTGCCGGCGCTGACCAGGAGACTGTCGGCGTGGCCGTGGTAGCAGCCCTGGAATTTGATGATTTTATCGCGGCCTGTAAATCCGCGGGCGACGCGCAGGGCGCTCATGGTAGCTTCCGTGCCGGAATTGACCATGCGCAGCTTTTCGATAGAAGGATAGATGGTTTTGATGAGACGGGCGATTTCCGATTCAAGCAGGGTCGGCGCGCCGTAACTCGTGCCGCGGGCAGCCGCTTCCTGCAGGGCCTTGACGACGCGGGGATGGGCGTGGCCGGCGATCATTGGTCCCCAGGAACCGACGTAATCGATATAGGTATTGCCGTCGATATCGGTGATGGAAGAGCCTTTGGCCGATGCGATGAATGGCGGCGTACAGTGGACGCGCCCATACGAACGGACGGGACTGTTGACGCCGCCGGGCATGAGGGCCTGGGCGTCCTTGAATGCGGCTTCCGAATGAGTCAGTGTAAGCATGAGTAAAGCCTCCTTGATCGGTTATAGTTTGAATAAATCTGAAAGAGAGCGGACCGTTTCTTCTTCTTTATCGGTCCGGGCCGCGCCGACGGTCTGCATCATAGGATCGCGCAGGAGCTTGCGCACAATCATATGGGTCATGGTTTCGATGATGCGGTACTGGTCGTCTGTGAGCCCCGGCAGCTTGTTCATGGCCCGGCGGAATTCCCGTTTCCGGGCCTTTTCGGCTTTTTCCGACAGGCGCAGGAGTGCCGGCCGGACCGGCAGATAACGGAAGCGCTGCAACAGTGCCTGCGTGTCTTCCCGGACGATGTTTGCAGCCAGTGCCGCTTCGCGCTGCCGGGATTTTTCATTTTCTTCTACCGTCGTCGTCAGGTCGTCGATATTATACAGGGAAATACCGGGAAGATCTGCGGCTGACGGCTCGATATCCCGGGGAACGGCGATATCGATGAGAAGAAGCGGGCGCCCTTTACGGGCCTTCATGATGGCAGCCAGCCGTTCCTCCGTCAAGACGTAATGGGGCGCTCCGGTCGAAGTGACGATGATATCGGCCAGGGCGGCGGCGTCATCGCCCTTCTGGTAATGGACGGCCGTGCCGGAAAGAAGAGAGGCCAGCTTCTGCGCCCGTTCGATGTGACGGTTGACAATATACAGCCGGGTAAGACCTTTCCCTAAAAAATTGCGGGCTGCCAGTTCGGCCATCTGTCCGGCGCCGAAGAGGAGCAGTGTCTTTCCTGACACGTCCCCTAAGAGACGCTCTGCCAGCTGGACGGCGGCATAGCTTACGGAAACGGCGTTATAGGCGATGTGCGTATCCGTCCGGACCCGTTTGCCCGTGGCGATGGCCTGATGGAAGAGGAGATTGAGGACAATCCCCGTGGCACCGCAGTCGTGGGCCAGCAGATAGGCCTGCTTGACCTGGCTGAGAATCTGGCCCTCGCCGATGATCTGGGAATCGAGACTGGAAGCGACGCGCAGCAGGTGGACCATGCAGTCTTTCCCTTTGTACGTATAGAAATAATCCGGCCGGACGTCAGGCTTTTTGTCCAGCAGGGACAGGAAGAAATCCTTCAGCACGTCTCCTGTCGTACCGTCGGGACAGACTGCATAGATTTCACTGCGGTTGCACGTAGAGAGGATGACCGCTTCCTGGATTGTATTGTATTGGCTGCTTTGCGACAAGGCAGCGCCGATGCGTTCCGGCGGTACAGCGAACTGCTCCCGCACGGAAACAGGGACCGTCTTGTGATTCAGGCCCCAGACGAGTAATTCCATATTGGTACTCCTTATAGTTGTTCTCAGTATTAGTGTAGACAATTCTCTATAACAATACAAGAGGGAAATAGAAAATGAGGCTGGCCTATTACGTATTTTTACTTAATGCGTAATGGGACAGCCTTTTTTGTTTGATGTTTGAAGTTTGGTGTTTGAGGTTTGATTATCGCAGGAATCCGGGGATGGTCAGGTAACGGTTTCCTGAGTCGGGCAAGAGGGTGACGATGGTCTTTCCGCGGTATGCATCCTGCCGGGCATACGAGACGGCGGCGGCCAGAGCGGCTCCCCCGGAAATGCCCGTCAGGATGCCTTCCGTGCGGGAGAACTGCCGGGCAGCCGTAAAGGCCTCTTCGGTGGTGATAGTCTTTATATCATCGTATACGTGCGTATCCAGCGTGTCGGGGATGAAATTGGCCCCGATGCCCTGGAGCATGTGCGGCCCGGCATGGCCCTCGGAGAGCAGGGGCGAGTCGGCCGGTTCGATGGCGACGATGTGCACCGACGGGATGACCCGTTTCAGATAATGGCCGATGCCGCTCAGGGTGCCTCCCGTACCGACGCCGGCGAGGAACACATCGACCTTGCCGTCTGTGTCCTCAAAGATTTCAGGGCCCGTCGTTTCTTCATGGATCCTGGGATTGACGGGGTTGGTAAACTGGCCGGGGATGAAGGCATGAGGGATTTCCCGGGCCAGTTCCTTTGCCTTTTCGATGGAGCCGGTCATGCCCTTATAACCTTCAGTCAGGACGATTTCCGCTCCGTAGGCCGCCATGAGGTTCCGCCGTTCGATACTCATCGTATCTGGCATGACGAAAATGGCCCGGTATCCCTTGGCGGCAGCGGCAGCAGCCAGGCCGATTCCCGTATTGCCACTGGTCGGTTCGATGAGGACTGAGTCCGGCTGGAGGATGCCCTGCTGTTCCGCATCTTCGATCATGGCCAGGGCGACCCGGTCTTTGACGCTGCCGGCGGGGTTCAGGTATTCCAGTTTTACGAGAAGGCGGGCGGCCAGATTGTGGCTTTTGTTGAAGCGGACCGGTTCCAGCAGGGGCGTATGACCTACGAGGCCGGTCATGCCAGTGTACACTTTTTTCATAGTATATTATTCTCCTTTGTAAAATGTATAAATTAGGTATTGATTTAATTAAGCCCATTATAACTCAATTTTATCGCCTGTCAAACAATTAGAATTAAATTCTAAAATTTTTATTTCAAAGGGGCGGATTTCCTTGACAGGAGAAAAATTAAAGTGTACTATTTGCGTAAACATTGCAGTGCTTTTACTCATTCTGTATTTCCTGACATCAGACGGTGAGGGAAATCTAAAGGGAACCGTTTTCCTGATGACGGGGCGGTCTCCTGTTCCATCATTTCGTATTTTCATGTCAGAGGTGATTTGCATGACCGATACACAACTACATACGCGGAGCCGTTCGGCCTTTCTTTCCAGCGAGGACTGGTGGGCCGTGTGGCTGGGATTGTTCATTTTTGCCCTCGGTGCCGGACGCATCTGGGATGCCAACCTTCTGGGCTGGGCTGCCAAATTCGGCGTCTGGATGGACCCGGCCAAAGCCGCGGCGGCCAATTCCCCGGCCTTTGCCTGGCTTGGCGGTGCCGGAGCCGTCGTCGTTACCTATCTGTTTGTCCTTATTCTTACGACCATAGGCGCCTGGTTCATGGGGGCCCGGATCAAACGGTTCATAGCCGGTTTCTCCGTTCTCTACTGGCTTACCGTTGCAGCCAATATACTCGGCAATTATGCTTATCTGGCAGCGACGCCGGATAAACGGGCGGCTTTTCACATCACCTGGTCCCTGAGCCTGGGTGAACTGGGCTTCGTCTTTGCCCTTGTGGCAGGACTCATCATCGGAAATTTCTTCCCGTCGGCGGCCCGCTTCCTTTCCGTGGCAGCTAAACCGGAATGGTATATCAAGACGGGCATCGTCATCCTCGGCGCCAATATCGGCATCCAGGCTATCAGCGCCATGAGTCTGGCCGGGACGGTCATCGTCCGGGGACTGTGCGCTGTCGTCGAAGCCTATCTCATCTACTGGCCGGTAGTCTATATCATCGCACGCAAGTTTTTCCATTTCACGCCGGAATGGGCGGCACCCATGGCCTCCGGTATTTCCATCTGTGGCGTAGCTGCCGCTATTGCTACGGGCAGTGCCATCCGGGCCCGGCAAATCATCCCGGCTATACTGGCTTCGGTCATTATCGTATTCGTCGCCGTGGAACTGCTGATTCTGCCCTTTGCCGCCGCTTTCTTCCTTTCCGGTGAACCGATGGTAGCCGGCTCCTGGCTGGGACTGGTCGTCAAGAGTGATGGTGGTGCCGTCGCTTCCGGGGCCATTGCCGATTCGCTCATCCGCAGCCAGGTACTGGAACAGACCGGGGTAGCCTATCAGGAAGGGTGGATCCTCATGGCGACGACGACGGCCAAAGTCTTCATCGACATCTTTATCGGTGTCTGGTCCTTTATTCTGGCCGTCGTCTGGTCGGTGTGGCACCTGAGCAGCTGCGATGGCGTGAGCCGTCCTGCCGGCAGTGTTTCCAAACGGGAAATCTGGAACCGGTTCCCGAAATTCATCATCGGCTTCGTAGGACTCCTGGCAGTGGTCTTTTTCTCCGGCCTCGTCCGTCCTGACCTGATTGCCGGACTCAAAGCCGGCGCCGGCCAGGCCAATCTCCTGCGGGCGGTTTTCTTCGGACTCTGCTTTTTCTCCATCGGTCTGGTGACCAATGTCCGCAAATTATGGAATGCCGGGCTGGGCCGCGTGACCGGTGTCTATGCCGTGGCACTTCTGGGATTCATCATCTGGGTCGGCCTCGGTATTTCCTGGCTCTTTTATCAGGGCATCGTCCCGCCGACCATATAAGTGTATATGGGATATGTATCGTGATATAGGAAAGGTGTGATCGTATATGGCAACAGAACTGACATCGCGTCAGCTGCCACAGGCTGACGAATATTATTACAAACAGACGAACAATCATATCAGCCGCAAGGATAACGAAACGGAAATAGGGGCCGATGCCGACGCCTACTTCCCCCTCCAGCCCATCGAAAAGAAACTCTGCGCCTATACATTCGGATTGGGTATCGTCCTGCTCTTTGTGTTCGTAATTCTTTTTAAAGTCCTGTAGGAGGGATAACTATGACGATTCAGGTAAATGGTGACCCATTTCAGACAGAAAAGCCGCTCAGTGTGACGGAACTGCTGAAAGAGGCCCGGGTGGAAGCCCCGGAATATGTGACGGTCCAGCTCAACCAGCAGTTCATCCGCCGGGACGATTTTGATACGACCGTTCTCCACGATGGCGACGCCGTCGATTTCCTGTATTATATGGGAGGCGGTTCCCGGTGAAACTGACAAATGAGCAACTGGAACGGTATTCCCGGAATATCATTCTCTTCGGCGGCAAAGGACAGAAGAAGCTCCTGGCCGGCAAGGTGCTGGTCATCGGTGCCGGCGGACTGGGTGCACCGGCTGCTCTCTATCTGGCAGCAGCCGGCGTCGGCACCATCGGCATCGTCGATTACGACGTGGTCGATCTTTCCAATCTGCAGCGCCAGATTATCCATTCCACGGCATCGGTAGGGCAGCGCAAGGTCGATTCGGCCCGCCATACCCTGGAAGGACTCAATCCCGACGTCCATGTCGTCACCTATAATGAATGGGTCAATTCCCAGACACTGCCCCAGATCATCGACGACCAGCACTACGATTTCATCATCGACGCGACGGATAATTTCCCGGCCAAATTCCTCATCAACGATGCCTGCGTACTGGGGGGACATCCCTTTTCCCATGCCGGCATCATCCGCTTTGGTGGTCAGACCCTGACCTATGTGCCGGGAAAAGGGCCGTGCTACCGCTGCATCTTCGACACCATGCCGCCGGCCGGAGCCGTGCCGTCGTGCAAGGAAGCGGGCATACTGGGCGCCGTCGGCGGCGTCATCGGCTGCATACAGGCCACAGAGGCCATCAAGTATCTCCTCGGCCAGGGTGAGCTGCTCACGGGGGCTCTTCTCACCTATGACGCGCTGACCATGCGCTTCCGCAAGATTCCCATCGGCCATAATCCCCATTGCGCCATCTGCGGCGATGACCCGGCCATTCATGAGCTCATCGATTATGAGCAGCCTGTCTGTGAAAGCAAAGTGGGGAAGGGGTCGCTATGATACATCTGACACGGTCTGATTATGAGGCCATGACGGCCTATGCCAGAGACGGGCTGCCCAATGAATGCTGCGGCCTTCTGGCGGGAAAACAAAATGGTGACGACGCATTCGTTGAGAAGGTATATTACCTGAACAATACTGATGCCAGCCCGGAACATTTTTCCATGGATCCGGCAGAGCAGTTTGCCGTCCTGCGGGATATACGCCGGCGGAATCTGGCCCTCATCGGCAATTTCCACAGCCACCCGGAAACGCCGTCCCGGCCGTCGGACGAAGACAAACGGCTGGCCTTCGACCCGTCCCTGCGCTATCTGATCCTGTCGCTGGCGGAAGAAAAGCCGGTCCTGCGCAGTTTCCGTATCCGCGACGGTGAGGCCACAGCAGAGCCACTACACATCGAAGAGGAGGAGTAACATTGGCAGATGCAAATTTCAAGGAACTGAAAAAAGGCGGCTTCATGAAACAGAAGCAGAAAGACCGTTTCTCCATGAGGTTGAAAACCATAGGCGGACAGGTGACAATCCAGCAGCTGGAAACCATCCGCCACGTCGCCGGGACCTATGGGCACGGGTATATCCATCTCACGTCCCGGCAGGGCATTGAAATCCCCTTTATCGCCCTGGAAGACATCGATACGGTAAAAAAAGAACTGGCAAAAGGGGGCGTACAGAACGGCGTCTGCGGCGCCCGGCTGCGCACCATTACGGCCTGTCAGGGCAATGCCGTCTGTCCGTCGGGGCTGATCGATACGCAGCACATAGCAAAAGAATGTGAAGCCCGCTATGGCGGACGGGAATTTCCGGCCAAATTCAAAATAGGCATCACGGGCTGCCCCAATAACTGCCTGAAGACCGAAGAAAATGACCTGGGCATCAAAGGCGGCATCGAACCGCAATGGCATCACGACGACTGTATTTTCTGCGGTCTCTGTCAGGCCGTCTGCCCTTCTTCGGCCATTACAGTGAATAAAAAGGAAAAGACTCTTTCCTTTTCCAAAGACCAGTGCATCTTCTGCGGCAAGTGCGTGACCACCTGCCCGACGTCGGCCTGGACGGGACAGGCCGGGTACAACGTGTCCCTGGGAGGTCTCTATGGCAAGCAGATCACCATCGGGCGCCATTTCCTGCCACTCCTTCACTCGGAAGACGAATTATACCGCGTCATCGATGTGGTCCTCGACTTTTTTGAAAGCCACGCCAAACCGGGGGAACGCTTTGCCAGAACGGTAGAGCGGATAGGCTGGGACAAAGTGGAACAACTCGTTCGGGAGGTATTATGAACATAGACAACACCATCGATATTACCGATGTCGTCTGCCCCGTGACCTACGTCAAGGTAAAGGTCGAACTGGAAGATATGGAACCGGGACAGGTCCTGTCTGTCCGGCTCAACAGCGGCGACGCCATGCAGAACGTTCCGCGGAGCCTGAAAAACGACGGACACCGCGTCTTCGACGTGACAGACAACGAAGACGGAACCTATACGATCCTCGTCGAACGGGGACAGGACGACTAAAAAAACGGATTCTCCTATGAAACAGATGATTTCAAAGGAGAATCCGTTTTTTGTCAAACGAAAAACATCAAACACTAAACACCAAACATCAAATTTCAAACTCCAGACTATCTTTTTCACCAAGCCAGCGGGCTACGTCCAGGGCGTGATAGGTGATGATGATATCGGCACCGGCCCGTTTCATGGACAAAAGCGATTCCAGTACGATACGCTTTTCGTCGATCCATCCGTTCCGGGCGGCGGCCTTGACCATGGCGTATTCGCCGCTGACGTTGTAGACGGCAATGGGGCGGTCGATGCGGTCCCGGGCCTGACGGACGATGTCGAGGTAGGTCATGGCCGGTTTGATCATGATGATGTCGGCTCCTTCGTCGAGGTCGAGGCCGATTTCCTTCATGGCTTCCCGGGAATTGGCCGGATCCATCTGATACTGGCGGCGGTTACCGAACTGCGGGGCCGAGTTGGCGGCATCGCGGAAGGGACCGTAAAAAGCCGAGGCGTATTTGACGGTGTAGGACATGATGGATACGTTCTGGAAGCCGTTTTCATCGAGGGCCGTGCGGATGGCGGCGACACGGCCGTCCATCATATCCGAAGGGGCGATGATATCGGCGCCGGCCTTTGCCTGGCTGACGGCCGTCCGGGCCAGAAGGGGCAGGGTCGCGTCGTTATCGACGTAATGGCCGCAGAGCTTGCCGCAATGGCCGTGGCTGGTGTACTGGCAAAGACAGACATCGCCGACGATGACCAGACCGGGCAGTTCCTTCTTGATGGCTTCCATGGCCCGCTGTACCGGGCTCTTTGGGTCCCAGGCCGACGAGCCCGTTTCGTCCTTGTATTCAGGCAGACCGAAGATTTCGATGGCCGGGATGCCGAGGGATGCGGCAAGGCGCGCCGTTTTTACGGCTTCATCGACAGACAGGTGGTAACAGCCGGGCAGGCTGGGGATTTCTTCCCTTACATGGCTGCCGGGAACGACGAAGATAGGATAAATCAGGTCCGATACGGACAGGTGGTTTTCCCGTACCATGGCGCGGACCGGGGCAGAAATGCGCAGACGGCGCGGACGTAAAGCGTTATATTTCATGATGAGTTCGTCTCCAATCGAGTATGTTCTGAGTAAGGCCTTCTATGGTATAGGTAGAAGCAACGAGGGCCGGCGTGAGCCCTTCGCGGGTGCAGGTGGCGGCGGTCACGGGGCCGATACAGGCCAGTGATACCCCTTCCAGAAGGCCGCGGCGGTCTCCCAGCAGATCCAGCAGGGACGTAACCGTCGAAGAACTGGTGCAGGTAATGAGGTCCAGAGCGTGTTCTTCCAGAAGCGGTATGAGGCGGTCTCTGGTTTCCCTGTCGGGCAGGGTCCGGTAGGCCGGGGCGATGGTCACTCTGGCACCGGCACTGCGCAGGCGGTCGGGCAGGACGTTGCGCGCCTGTTCGGCCCGGACGAGCAGAATTTTAGAGGGCCGGGAAAGGTGGGGAATGAGGCTGTCTGCCAGCGATTCGGCACGGTACTCGGGGGGAATCAGGTCTGCCCGCAGTCCGTAGGTGCTGAGGGCCTCTGCCGTGGCGCTTCCGATGACGCCCAGCCGGATGCCTCCCAGGGACCGGCTGTCTTCCTTAAATTCACAGAGGCGGTGGAAGAAACGGTGGACGCCGTTACTGCTGGTAAAAAGCAGCCAGTTATAGGAGGACAGATGGTAAATGGCCTGATCGAGGACGGCGTAGTGGTCCGATGGTTCGTCCAGGCGGATGGTCGGAATTTCGATGCACGATGCGCCGAGTTCTTCCAGCCGGGCCGAAAGGGCCGATGCCTGACGGCGCGTGCGCGTGATGCCGATGGTAAGGCCCGAAAGCGGCCGGTTTTCAAACCAGCTCAGGCGGCTGCGGCAGCGGACGACGTCGCCGACGATGAAGATGGCCGGCGGCGTGATGCCCTTGCGGGCGGCTTCATAGGCGGCACTGCCCAGGGTCGTCACGATGGTCGTCTGGTCGCTGCGGGTGCCCCAGCGGATGATGGCCGCCGGCGTTTCGGCACTGCGGCCACTGGTCATGAGCCGGGCCGTGATGTAGGGCAGGTTGCGGACGCCCATGACGAAGACCAGCGTGTCTGTGCCGGTCGCCAGTTTTTCCCAGTCGATGGCCGATTCTTTCTTCTGCGGGTCTTCGTGACCGGTAACGACGGCAAAGGACGAGGCCATGCCCCGTTCGGTCACAGGAATGCCGGCATAAGCCGGTACGGCAATGGCCGAGGAAATGCCCGGAACAACTTCAAAGGGAATGCCGGCCCGGGACAGGGCGGCACCTTCCTCCCCGCCACGGCCGAAAACGAATGGGTCGCCTCCTTTGAGGCGTACGACCGTGCGGCCTTCCCTGGCTTTTGCGATGAGCAGTTCGTTGATTTCTTCCTGAGGCAACGTATGATGGCCTGCCGTTTTTCCTACATAGATGCGTTCGGCCTCCGGTGGGGCAAAGGCCAGAAGCCGGTCGTCGGCCAGATGGTCCGTGACGACCGTATCGGCCCGTTCCAGCAATTCTTTTCCCCTGAGGGTGAGCAGCCGCCAGTCTCCGGGACCGGCGCCGACGAGATAGACGGTTCCTGTCATAATATATCTCCTTTTATGGTAGTTCGAAGTGACCGCAGCAGGGCTTCGCCGCCGCCTTTCAGCATATCTTTTCCGAGCTCATAGCCGAGCTTCTGGGCATCTGCTGCCGGAGACGATGCGCTGCGGCTCAGGCAGGTGCGGCCGTCGGGGGATGCGATGAAGGCCCGGAGGAGCAAGTCGTCTCCCTGCCAGGAGGCAAAGGCCCCGGCCGGGATCTGACAGCTGCCGCCGATGGCCGCAGCATAGGCCCGTTCGGCCGTGACGGCCGCCGCTGTCCGGGCGTCATGAATGGTCCGGAGCAGCGTAAGTACCGGTTCGTCGCCTTCCCGGGCTTCGATGGCAAGAGCGCCCTGTCCGGCAGCGGGCAGGAACTCGTCCGGCGGAAGAAGGGAGGTGATACGGCTTTCCAGGCCCAGGCGTATGAGGCCGGCGGCGGCCAGGATGATGGCATCGTATTTCCCTTCATCGAGACGGGAAAGGCGCGTATCGACGTTGCCCCGGAGGTCTAAGACCACAAGGTCCGGCCGCAGGTGCAGCAGCTGGGCTTTACGGCGCAGACTGGACGTACCGACGACGGCGCCTTCGGGAAGGTCAGCAAGACTCTGGTAGCGGACGGAGACGAAGGCGTCTTTTTCGTTTCCCCGCTCCGGGACAGCACCCAGAATCAGGCCGCGGGGGAGTTCTGACGGCATATCTTTCAGGCTGTGTACGGCCAGATCCAGCGTGTGACCATAGAGGTCGCGTTCGATTTCTTCTGTAAACAGCCCTTTGCCGCCGATGGCGCTGAGGGGCCGGTTGGTGATGCGGTCGCCGCGGGTGGTGACGCACTGCAGGGTAATGGTAAGACCGGGACAGGCCTTTTGCAGGAGCTGGCGGACGTATCCGGCCTGCCACAGGGCCAGACGGCTGCGGCGGGTCCCGATGACGAGAGAATCAGGAAGCATGGGGGCCTCCTTTCCCGATGAGCCAGAAGGCCAGTTTCTGCCAGAGTACCTGTTCGGCTTCTTCCATCTGTCCGCCCAGGGCCTGTTCCATGAGCTCGTCCGTAAGGGACGAACGCCAGAAGGCCTGCCGGTCTTTGCTGGACGGAATCTGGGAGCGCACTTCTGCCCGGATGACGGCCAGACGGTCCAGCCACTGGCTCCAGGCCGGCGTGATTTCCTGTTCCAGATGGTGCCGCAGCCAGCGGGTAAAGGCCGGCGATTTCCCGTTGCTCGATACGCTGCAGAGAATATCGCCGCGGCGGACGACGGACGGCGTCGTCCAGTTGCTTTCCGAAGGGGCGTCGCAGACATTGACCAGCTTGTGCTGGCTGAGGGCCGCTGCGGCACAGGCGCTGTTGGCTTCGTTGTCGCCGGAAGCGCAGATAATCAGGTAAAAGGGGCTTTCATCGCCGTCTTCATATAATTTCTTCAGCCACGTAATGTCCCCCTGATCGGCCAGTTCCTGAAGGGACGGGCAGAGTGACGGGGACAGGACAGTAATGACTGCACCGGCGTCGAGCAGGCCCTTTGCCTTCTGCGCGGCTACGGCCCCACCGCCCAGGATGAGGCATTCTTTGTCATCGAGAATCAGATTTATGGGGTACATGAACTACGGTCCTTTCTCTATATTTTATAGTTGATTTATATGGAAAATGGCATATACACCTTATTATAGCACATCTTTATAGACATAGGCGTTGCCGGAACAACAATCCATGAAAATAATGACACCGGACAGGAGCAGGGAATAGATATTTTTTATTGACAATCCTCCCGATTTGCATAATAATATGTGAGAGATTATAAAAAATATAAACTGAGCCGGAATAATTTCTAACGTTGGAAAAATCATTTTGTTAGAGTCCGGATACAATCAGACACAAAACGATTTAAAGGAGAGATTGGATGTTTTCTGCATGTAAAAAATTAATATTTTCGTTATTTGTCATCCTGCTCGTTTCCATCAGCGGTACGGCAGGTTCCGTCCAGGCCGATGTGCCGCCTACGTCGGCAGAGGCAGCCTGTCTCATCGATGCCGATACGGGGCGCATCCTGTACCGGGTCAATCCCGATAAATGGGTCCACCCGGCCAGTACGACAAAAATCGTGACTATGATCACCGCCCTCGACCAGGGAAAAGACAAGCTCGACAAACCGCTGCACATATCCTGGGAAGCGGCCAATACGGAACCGTCCAGCCTGGGCATTGCCCCGGGCGACCAGATTACCCTGAAAGAAGCGTTGCGGGGGATGATGGTTGTTTCCGGCAATGATGCGGCCGTAGCCGTAGCGGAAACGGTCGGCGGCTCGGTTGCCGGGTTCGCCGATATGATGAATGCTGAAGCCGTCAAGATGGGGGCGACACATTCCCACTTCGTCAACCCAAACGGATTGACGGCGGCGGGACATCATACGACGGCCGTCGATATGGCCCGTATGGCAGCTTATGGGCTGAAACATTATCCGGAATTTGCCTATACGGTGGCCCTGCCGTCGTATCAGATGCGGTACATCGATGGTCATACTAAATACGTCACGACGACCAATCATTTCCTGACCAGCGGCTACGAGGGAGCCAGCGGAGTCAAGACGGGATATACCCAGGCCGCCGGGGACTGCCTGGTCGCATCGGCGACCCGCAATGGCCATACGCTGGTCGTGGCCCTTTTTAATGATGACGACCGCTGGGAAGATGCGCCGGCCATTCTGGACTATGGCTTCCGCCGGATCCAGACCGGGCGCTGATACGTAAAACAGAGGGGGAGAGACTATGAGTCGCATATTAGTCATAGAAGATGATGAATTGATTGCCGCGCTGGAGCGGGATTTTCTGCAGAATAATGGATTTGAGGTCACGGTGGCCCGCGAAGGCCGGCCGGGACTGCGGGCACTGGAACAGATGGCCATCGACGCCGTGGTCCTCGACGTCCATCTGCCCGATGTCAGCGGTTTTTCCCTGTGCCGTGCCATCCGGGAAAAATACGATATACCGATTATTTTTGTGACTGCCAGCGGCAGTGACGAAGACCAGATCAAAGGGCTCGGCCTGGGTGCCGATGACTATATCGTCAAACCTTTTAACCCGTCGGTCATGGTGGCCCGCGTCAAGGCTCATATGGCCATGCATGAACACCTGCTGGCCGGGGCCCATCTGACAAAAGACGAAGCCGTACCGGATATCCAGAGTGGGGATATGCGCATTTATATCCGGCGCCGTCAGGTATTCCGGGGCAAGACGGAAATCCCTCTGACGGGCAAGGAATTCAATCTTCTGTTATATCTGGCCCAGCATCCCAATCAGGTCCTTTCCAAGAAAGAACTGTTTGAAAAGATATGGCACCTCGATGCCCTGGGAGAAATGGCCACGGTCACGGTCCACGTAAACCGTCTCCGGGACAAAATGAATCTGGTAGAACCTGAATTTACAGCCATTGAAACAGTGTGGGGCAATGGCTACCGCTTCCGTCTCGAAAATTAAGTTTCCGAAAAGGAGTGAGGCCTATGACGGCAGGAAAGGCCAATGCCTGCGTGCTGGCTGCCGGAGCCATGTGGGGAACGATCAGTATATTTGTCCGCCACCTCGACGGGGCCGGGTTGTCGGCGCTGCAGATCTGCCTCATCCGTACCTTTCTGGCCTGGGTCATGACCGGGGCGTTCCTGACCATTGTCTCGCCGGGGCGGCTTTCCATCCGCCTGCGCGACAGCTGGTGCTTCATCGGCACGGGCATCATCAGTTATGCCCTGTTTAGTACGTGCTATTTCATGGCCGTCGCCATGAGCCAGGTATCGGTGGCCGTCATGCTGCTGTACACGTCCCCGGTCTTTGTCACGCTCCTTTCGGCAGTGCTGTTCCATGAATCCATGACGCGCCGGAAATGGCTGGCCCTGGTGTGTACCGTCACGGGCTGCGTCCTCGTGGCCGGCGTCCTTCAGGGGCATCTGACCGTACCGCTTCCGGCACTGGCCCTGGGACTGGCGTCGGGGTTCCTGTACGCACTCTATTCCATTTTTGGACGCTTTGCCCTGCGCCGCTACGATCCGCTGACCGTCACCTTCTACACCTTTACCTTTGCCACGGCGGCCATGCTTCCCCTGGGACAACCGGGATATATCGTAGAAATCCTCATGGGGGACCCGTCTCTCTGGCTGTGGGCTATGGGGATTGCCATCGTTTGTTCCGTCCTGCCGTACTTCCTCTACACGAAAGGTCTGCAGCATATGGAATCGGGAAAAGCCGCTATCATGGCGACCATCGAACCTTTCGTAGGATCGGCCATCGGCATCTTCTTCTTTGCCGAACCTCACGGCCCGCTGAAACTCATCGGCATGGCCCTCATCCTTGAGTCGGTCATTATATTGAATAAGAGAGAGAAAAGATAGTGATTAGTGATTAGTGGTCAGTGGTTAGTTTGAAGGGAAAAGAGAGAAAAGATAGTGGTTAGTGATTAGTGGTTAGTGGTTAGTGGTTAGTGATCAGTGGCCAGCAGGAAAAAGATAGTTTGATGTTTGAAGTTTGAAGAGAAAAGATAGTTAAAAGATAGAAAAAAGATAGTTTGTAGAGAAAAAGATTGTTAAACTTATAACCCCCGGGGAGCTGTCCAAGAGTAGACAGCTCCCCGGGGGTTGTGGTTTTCACTGCATGTCGGACCGGCTTTGTCCCTTGCACGGGAAAGCGGACTCATGAATAGGCCTCGCTATTTAAGTAAGAACCCTTCCGCCACTTCGTGGCTCTCCTTCATCTCTGCTCTCCGTTTTGGCAGCCAGCCTGCACCTCCCTTTGGTCGATACCTGCTGGGCCAAAAAGGGCCTTATCAGGGACGGCAAAGATACCCGGCCCGTCGAACTGTTCTTTTCATCAAACTACAAACTATCTCTTCCAGCCACTGGCCACTAATCACCAGCTGCCGTTCTTCGATGAACGACGAACGACCTACGGCTTTTTCTACAAACTGCAAACTGCAAACTATCTTTTATCTTCTATTCCCATTCGTATTGCTGTTTTTCTGGGTCTGTTTGTTCTGCTGGGCCTGTTGCTGGCGCAGTTGTTCCCTTTCTTTCTCGAGGCGTGCTTTTTCTGCTGCCAGTTCGCGGCGGTGGGCTTCGACTTCGGACTGGGCCCGTTCGTCAGCTGCAGCTTTTTCTTTTTCTGCTTTGGCTTTGGCCTCGAGGTCGCCAAATTCTTCCTTGAATTTGGTTTCATATATGGCTGCCTTTTCCGGGTACATGGTGCGCAGTTTGTTGAGGAGCGTCATTTTGGCGTCGTCGCTGCGGTCTCCCAGGGTCTTCAGTGCCTGGTATTCTTCGTAATAGGCCATCCACTGGCGCATGCACGGGGCATCTGTATCGGCATAGGAGCTCAGGCTGAGGAAGGCAAAGACGGCTGTCAGTACGAGACAGATAATGGTTTTGGCCATGGCTCAGGATCTCCTTTCCGATTGCGGTTTTTTGGCGGCGGCGTGCAGGGCCGATGAGGCCGAGCCGGCCGTCATGCCGGCAAAGAGAATCGTCAGGAGGACGAAAATCATGGTCTTGCCGGAAATGGGCGGCATGGGGACGAGTCCGAAGAACAGGTACGACGGCATGGCGAAGAGAAACAGGCAGGCGACGATGGCCAGGAAGAAGACGGCGTAGATCATGCCGCTCAGGACGCCAAACAGTGTCCCGATGATATCGAGGACCGGCCGGGCCGCAGCCTTTCCGGCGCGGCTGATGGAATTGTCCTTGTCCCATTCAAAGTCTTCCCCTGTAGACGGACGGTGGGTGCGGCGGCTTCTGCGGGATTTCCGGCTGTCGTAGTATCCGTCGTCGTAGGAACGGCCGTCCTGCGGTGATCCTGCATCGTAAAACGCGTCGTCCCAGCTCTTGCCATCGCGGTAATATTGCTCGCTCTGGGCGCGGCGGCGCAGCCGGTCCGGGTCTTTTTCCCAGTCGTAGGGTGCGGCGTTGCGACGCTGGCTGCGGGGCGTATCGTAGTCGTCCCCGGGAAGGCGGGGATTGTCTTCGGGGATGATGGGTTTTCCTATATAATAACGATAAATATTTTTCGGTGAACCGAGCTCGACGCATATTTCCTCTTCCGATTTCCCTTCTTTGGCACCGAGGCGGAACTGTTCCTCACAGTCCTCGATGATGCCCTTCAGGTCGTCCTTATCGGCCTTGCGGAAATAGTATTTCAAGAGGTCCATAAATTCAGACTTTCGCATGTATTCCTTACCTCTGCTTTAAAACATACTCTTCGTAACGCTGATGGAAACGGGCGCCCCATTGCCAGCAGACGACTCCCAGGACCATGATGGCCAGGATGAACAGCAGCACGACGGCGGCCGGGACGTGGGGCAGGAAAGCGACAGCGGCCAGCGGTTCTTTTTCCATTGCAATACAAAAAGCGACCCAGGCCAGAAGGGCGACACAGACGGCGGTACAGCAGCCGCCCAGTGTATACAGCGCAAGATAGGCTGCGCGCAGGGTCCGGGGACGGGGTGAATCTGCCATAACAGGACTACCTCCCATAACGATAATATAATACATCAGATTGAGCGTACGGTTTGTTGTATGGCGTACGCCGCTCACCCTATACTATCACATAACGGCCTTCGTTTCCAGTATTCAGAGGAAAGGCAGGAGACGGGCTGCCCGGAAAGGGTCCCGTCTGCAGTTCTTCTAGCTTGCATCCCGCCCGTATTTGAAGTAACATAATGTATCATAGACTGCACAAGGCAGCAAAGGAGGTACATGTTATGGCAGATTTTGTCCGTTATCAGATTGGGGATGTGGTCCAGCTCAAGAAATCCCATCCCTGCGGATCCAATGAATGGGAAGTGCTGCGCATCGGCGTCGATTTCGTCATCCGCTGCTGCGGCTGTGGTCACCGGGTCATGGTGCCGCGCCCGAAGTTTGAAAAATCGGTCAAAAAAATCATCCGCCGGGCCACGCCGGAAGAGAATGAGTAAATTTTTTGCAAAAGGGCTTTTTATTTGCTGTGATTTGTGCTACAATTCTAATCAGTCGTTCTTCATTACTTTACTTTGGTAAAGAGATAAAGAAGTAAAGCAAATACTTAGTATGCAGGGAGTGTATAGGGATGCTCAGTAATACACTGGATGGAGTCAAGATGCTCCACCATGATGAAATGAGAAACTATGACCGCATTCAGGGGAAACTCGTGTCGGTCATCATGAATCACGGCTGTAAAATCATCGAAACGCCGAGTTTTGAAGATTATGATGTATATCAGCATTACTTTCCCCAGCTGCGTCAGCAGATGGTCAAGACCATCGATACGGATGGCCGGGTCCTCGTTTTGCGGCCCGATGTGACCGTTCCCCTCGTCGAAACGGCGGCGCGGGAATTTCCCCGGGCCAACCAGCTCCTCAAATTCGGCTATGTGAGCACGGTATTCCGGGAATATTTCGGCCGCTCCACCTATGGCAAGGATTTCCTCCAGGGCGGCATCGAAATCCTCGGCGATTCCAGCCCCGAATGCGACGGCGAAGTCATCGTCATGGCGGCGGAGATCCTGAAAACCGTCGGCGTGGAACGCATCCGCATCGACATGGGGACGGCGGCCTACACGCAGGCCCTGTTCGACGGTCTGCCCCTGGAAGAAGAACAGAAGCAGACGTTGCGCCAGTACATGGCGGCCCGCAATCTTGTCGCCTTTGGCAAGTATCTCTCGGGGCTTTCCCTCGACAGTGAGGCCCGCAAGGCTCTGGAAGCCATCCCGGTCCTCTTCGGACCCTATGCGGAAACGCTCAGCAAGGCCCGCGGCTACTGCATCAACAGCGGCATGCGCAATGCCCTGACCCGGCTGGAAAAGATATACGATTATATTCTCTATGCCGGCTATGCCGATAAGGTACAGCTCGATTTCGGCTTTACCAGCACCCTGGGGTATTATACCGATATGGTGTTCAAGGTCTACGTGGACGGCGCCCTGTACGATGTCATCGACGGTGGCCGCTACGACAAATTGTCGGCTCAGTTCGGCGTGGACCGGCCGGCCTGCGGATTTGGCATGAACATCAATCTTCTCTATGAATTTATGAGTGACGCCGGCCTTCTCGAAGACGCCCAGCCCAGTTTCCAGCTGGCCGTTTCCTATACCGACAGTGACCAGACCCTGATCCGCGACCTCATGCAGTGGCGCCAGCGGGGATTCCGCGTCGCCGCTTATCCCGACTCGTCCTTTATCGACAGCGGCGATTACAGTATCCATGCCGTATACCGCAATCACAGTTATTATAAAGACGGCCGCGAAATGAGCGCGCACGATCTGGAAGACATGATGAGGGGGCTTTGAGATGTCCATACATATAGCGCTCGCCAAAGGGCGCATCCACAAAGTAGTCATGAAGTATCTCATGGAAAGCGGTTATGAGTTTCCGGCCTATTCCGAAGACAGCCGCAAGCTGATCTTTGAAGACGCCGGCCATACGCTGAAACTGACACTGGTCAAATCGCCTGATGTGGCCGTCTACGTCGAACGGGGCGCTGCCGACATCGGTATCGTCGGTGAAGACGTCCTCATCGAAGACAATGCCGGCGCCAACGTCTACGAAGTACTCGACATCGGCATCGGCCGCTGCAACATGGCCGTAGCTGGCGTCAAGGGCAAGAAAGTGGACATGTCCCGGCGCATCACCGTGGGGACGAAATACCCGCGCATCGCCCGGAAATATTTTGAAGAAAATCATCACAGTGTCGATATCATCAAGCTCAATGGCTCAGTGGAACTGGCGCCGCTGGTCGGCCTGTCCGATGTCATTGTCGATATCGTCGAAACGGGGAACACCCTGCGGGCCAACGGGCTGGAAGTCCTGGATTACTTCATGGATTTCAGCGCCCGCATGATCTGCAATCCCGTTTCCTTTAAAATGAAATACGATGAAATACATACGCTGATCGACGTCATCAAAAAGAAAGAAATCCGATAAGACCGGTATCAGAGGGGGAGATAAACATGGAATGGATAGAAGTGCCCGATAACGGGCTGACGCTGCAGGAAATACGGAACATCACCAAACGGAGCCAGGCAGAAAATGCCGGTATCCGCCGGAGTGTGGAAGATATCCTCACGGCCGTACAGGAAGAAGGCGACCGGGCCCTGCGGGAACTGACAGAAAAATTTGACGGCGTGCGCCTTGATAGTTTCCTGGTCACGGCAGAGGAGATCGACGAAGCCGTAACGAAAGTCGGGCCGGAATTCATGGATATCCTGACGGAAGCGCGGGATAACATCCGGGCCTATCACGAACGGCAGAAACAGGAATCGTGGATGGACACCTTCCGCGACGGCGTCCGCCTTGGCGCCCGCTATACGCCCATCCAGCGGGTTGGCGTGTACGTGCCGGGCGGTACGGCAGCCTATCCCTCGACGGTCCTCATGGATGTCATCCCTGCCGAAGTGGCCGGCGTGCCGTCCATCGCCGTCTTTACGCCGCCTGCCAAAGACGGGTCGGTCAATCCCTACATCCTGGCTGCCGCCCATGTAGCCGGCGCCACGGAAATCTACAAAGTCGGCGGCGCCCAGAGCATCGCCGCTGCCGCCTTTGGCACGGAAAGCATCCCGCCGGTCTTTAAGATCGTCGGCCCGGGCAACGCCTACGTCGCCATGGCCAAACGCCTCGTATTCGGCACCGTCGGCATCGATATGATCGCCGGCCCCAGTGAAGTGGGTATCCTGGCCGATGAAAACGCCAACCCCGTGTGGGTGGCAGCGGACCTTCTGGCTCAGGCCGAACACGACCGCCGGGCCGCCGTCTTCCTGGCTACGCCGAGCGCGGCCCTGGCATCGGCAGTGGAACGGGAAGTGGAAAAACAGCTGGCTGAACTGCCACGGCAGGACATTGCCGGCGCGTCCGTTGCCGACCACGGCAAAATCTTTATTACCAGAGACCGTCAGCAGGCCATCGACATCATGAACCTCATCGCACCGGAACATCTGGAAATCGATTTCCCCGATGCAGAGCAGTATGTGGATAAAATCCAGAACGCTGGCGCCATTTTCATCGGGCCCTATACGCCGGAACCCATCGGAGATTATTTTGCCGGCCCGAACCATACTCTCCCGACTATGGGGACGGCGGCCTTTTCCTCGCCCCTGGGAGTCTATGATTTCGTAAAACGGAGCAGTCTCCTGTCGTATAATAAAGAAGCCTTTGACAAGGTGGCTGAAAAAGTCATCCGCTTCGCCAATGTAGAAGGATTGCAGGCTCACGGCCTGGCTGTAAGGAGGAGAATCGATGAAAACTGAATGGCTGCGTCAGACCATACGCGATTTTGAACCATATAAAGTACCGGAAATACAGGAACATACCATCATCAATGCCAACGAAAGCCCGTACAACATCCTCGATTTCCCGTCGGTCCGGGAGGATTTCCTCAAAGGGCTGGCGGAGCTCAAAAGCTACCGCTATCCCGACCCCTTTGCCGAAGACCTGCGCAAAGCCCTTGCGGAATACGTCCAGTGCCGGCCCGGCCAGATTCTGGCCACCAACGGCGGCGATGAAACAATCAGCCTCATCCTGAATACGTTTATCAACCCCGGTGATACCGTGCTCGTCCACACGCCGACCTTTGACATCTACGGCATCGATGCCACGGTCCTCGGCGCCCGCGTCGTCCACGTACCTGACGACGACGGATACTGCCGCAGCGCAGAAAAGCTGCAGCAGGCCATCGCCGATATGCAGCCGAAAGTGACCTTCGTCTGCAACCCCAATAACCCGACGGGCAGCATCTGGCCCGTTTCCGTCATTGAAAAGCTGCTCCAGACGGCAGACAACATCGTCGTCGTCGATGAAGCCTATCTGGAATTTTCCGGACAGGACAGTGTCATTCCCCTCATGGAACAGTACGATAACCTCATTGTCATCCGCACCCTGTCCAAAGCCTTCGGCCTGGCAGGGTTCCGCCTGGGCTACGGTGTGGCCCGGGAAGACATCATCGATGCCCTGTCGCTGACCAAACTGAGCTATAACCTCAACAGTGTCACCCAGCTCATGGGCTGTGTGGCCATGAAGCACCGTGACGAAATACTGGGCCACAACCTTCCCCCTACCATTGAGAACAGGGACTATCTGGAACGGGAACTGAACGGCTTTGATGGTGTCACGGCTTATCCCAGCGCCACCAATTTTATCCTCGTCCGCGTCCCCGACGGTCCGGAACTCATCGGCGCCATGAAAGATGCCGATATCTGCGTCCGCTTCTACAGCGCCAAAGACCTGCAGAATTGCATCCGCCTCACCGTGACGACACGCGATGTGGCCGACCGTATTGTCGCTGTCTTCCGCAGTCACTACAAGGAGGTGTCCCGTCGTGCGTAATGCATCTGTCAACAGGGAAACAGCAGAGACACAGATTGCCGTTTCCCTTGAACTCGATGGGGAAGGGACCTTCGTCGGCTCGACGGGCATCGGCTTTTTTGACCACATGCTCAACCTCCTGGCCTGCCACAGCGGCATGGACCTGTCGCTCCACGTCCACGGCGACCTCGACGTCGATACCCATCATACGCTGGAAGACCTGGCCATCGTCCTGGGCGATGCCCTTACACAGGCTCTGGGGGACAAGAAAGGCATCAACCGCTACGGCATGTTCTACTGCCCCATGGATGAAGCCCTGACCCGGGTCGTCATTGACCTCAGCGGCCGTCCCTATCTGGTATACGATGTAAAACTGGCCGTTGAACGGATCGGCACCTTTGAAACGGAAATGCTGCAGGACTTCCTCTATGCCCTGGCCGTTCATGGCAAAATGAACCTCCACGTGGCCAACCTGTACGGCACCAATGCCCACCATATCGTCGAATCGGTATTCAAGGGACTGGGCCATGCGCTCCGTCAGGCCGTTGCTATCGAAGGCAGTGCCGACAGCGTACTTTCTACCAAAGGGGTGTTATAAGATGAAAATAGCCATCATTGATTATGAAATCGGCAATCTGGCCAACGTATACAACGCCTGGCGCCGCCTTGGCCAGGATCCGGTTATCACCCGCGATCCGGCGGTCATCCGCGACGCCGCACTGGTGGAACTTCCCGGTGTCGGTGCCATCCGCGACGCCATGGCCAATCTGCAGAAATTCGACCTCATCCCCCTTTTGACCGAACAGGTACGGGCGGGAAAATTCTTTATGGGCATCTGCCTCGGTATGCACGCCCTCTTTGAAACCGATTACGAAGGCGGGAAATACCAGTGCCTGGGCTTCCTTCCCGGCGAAGTCGTGCCCTTCCAGACGAAGCTCAAAGTACCCCACATGGGCTGGAACGAACTGGAGTTCCGTCAGCCCCACTGGCTGCAGAAGAACCTGCCGGCCCATCCCTACGTCTATTTTGTCCATTCCTACCACAAGACGCCGGCCGCTACACCCGATGTCATTGCGACCGCTGACTACGACGGCCCCGTTCCGGCTATCTGCGGCAGGGACAACGTCCTGGGCATGCAGTTCCATCCGGAAAAGAGCGGTCCCGTGGGGGCACAGCTCCTGCAGAATGTCTTAGATTACGTACAGAAGGGATGATAGCATGATCGTACTTCCGGCTATAGATATACAAAACGGCCATGCCGTCCGCCTGCGCCAGGGCGTAGAGACGGACAGCACGACCTATTTTGACGATCCCGTCGAAGCGGCACAGAAATGGGCTGACGGCGGGGCACAATTTCTCCACGTCGTCGATCTCGACGGGGCCTTCAAGGGCGACCGCTGCAATGCTTCGGTCATCGGCCGCATCTGCGACGCCGTCGATATCCCCGTAGAAGTGGGCGGCGGCATCCGCAGTGAAGAAGCCATCAACACCTATCTCGAACAGGGCGTGGCCCGGGTCATCATCGGTTCCAAGGCCGTCGAAGACGAAGCCTTTACCCGCGAAATGGCAAAGAAATACGGCTCGGAACTGGTCGTTTCCATCGATGCCAAAGGCGATACGGTCGCGACCCGCGGCTGGGTGGAAGGGAGCGATAAAAAAGTCCTGCCCTTTGCCAGTTTCCTCATTTCCATTGGCCTCCGGACTATCGTCTATACCGATATCAGCCGCGACGGCATGCTTACCGGCCCCAATCTGGACATGATGGAACAGCTGCAGCACCTGCCGTACATCCGCCTCATTGCATCAGGCGGCATCAGCAGCATAGAAGATCTGAAGACGCTGCAGGATATGGGCGTCTACGGGGCCATTACAGGCAAAGCCCTGTACGAAGGCCGGATCACGATGGAACAGATCAGAAGTCTGGGGGGACAGTAAATGCTGGCAAAACGGATTGTACCATGCCTCGATGTGCGCGACGGACGCGTCGTCAAGGGCAAACAGTTTAAGAACATACAGGACGTAGACGACCCGGTGAAGCTGGGGAAATTCTACTCCGATCAGATGGCGGACGAACTCGTTTTCTACGATATCACCGCCTCATACGAAAAACGTCATATCTTTATCGATGTCGTCCGGGCCGTGGCGGAAGAAATCAACATACCCTTTACCATCGGCGGCGGCATCAGCAGTATCGATGACTTCCATCAGGTCCTGCGGGCCGGCGCCGACAAAGTTTCCGTCAATTCGGCAGCGGTGCGGCGGCCGGAACTCATCCGCGAAGCAGCAGAACGCTATGGCAGCCAGTGCGTCGTTTTGTCTATCGACGCCAAGCGCGACGGCCAGGGGAGCTGGCAGGTCTATGTCGATGGCGGCCGGAAAAATACGGGTCTCGATGCCATCGCCTGGGCCAAACAGGGCGTTGCTCTGGGAGCCGGTGAAATCTGCATCAATTCCATGGATTCGGACGGCGAAAAGTCGGGCTTCGACCTGGCTCTCAACCACCGCCTGTCCACGGAACTGCCCGTGCCCATCATCGCATCCGGCGGGGCTGGCACGATGAAAGATTTCAAGGACGTCTTCGACGCCGGTGCCGATGCCGCTCTGGCTGCGTCGGTATTTCACTTCGGCCAGATCGCCATCCCGGACCTCAAAGCGTACCTTCAGGGCGAAGGAATTCCCATGAGAGGGGCAGAAAAATAATGGAATATGTAGATATACAGAATATCAAATTTGATAAAAAAGGCCTCGTGCCGGCCATCGTACAGGAAGGCCGGAGCGGCAAAGTCCTGATGATGGCCTATATGAACGAAGAATCGCTGAAAAAGACACTGGAAACGGGGCGGACCTGGTTCTACAGCCGCAGCCGCCAGAAGCTCTGGAACAAAGGCGAAGAATCGGGCCATTTCCAGGATGTGCAGGCTATCGCCGTCGATTGCGATGCCGATACGCTACTCATCACCGTCGATCAGACGGGTGCCGCCTGCCATACAGGGCACAAATCATGCTTTTACCGTGGCCTTTCCGGCAAAGACGAAACATCCTATGCAGGCAGCTTGTCCATGATGGCCGACCTGCAGGACGAAATAAAGGAAAAACGGGTCCATCCGACGGAAAAATCCTACACGGCCTATCTGCTGCAGACGGGCATCGATAAGATCGGCAAGAAAATCGGCGAAGAAGGGGCAGAAGTCATCATCGCCGCTAAAAACGCCGATCCCGTGGCAGGAGAACAGAGTGAAGAAGCCGGTAATCTGCGCCTTGAAGTGTGCAAGGAATCGGCGGACCTCCTGTACCATCTGGCCGTCCTCTGGGAAGATACAGGCGTGACCGTCAACGATGTCATGGCCATCCTCGAAGGACGGAGCCATGTCAAAGGCAATAAAAAGACCGTCGGCCATCTGGACAAGACATTCTGATTCAAGGTGACAGTTATGAATAAAGTAATTTTTGATGTCGATGGCGTACTCCTCAGCGAAAAGCGCTATTTCGACGTATCGGCCCTGACTCTCTGGGAATGGTACAACAGTCCTCTGTACATGGGCCTTTCACAGGAACCGGTCCGTCCGGATCCGACAGAAGAGGAAATCCGGGACCTGCGGGCCCGTTACTGGAAAGATGATGAAATCCTGCAGTGGCTCAAGGGCCATGGCGTCAACGACAACTGGGATATGGTCCACGCCCATATTTTTGTGACCCTCTGGCTCATGCTGGAACAATATGCGGCGACGACCGGGCAGATCCGCCGCCTGTCCTTTGATACCCTGCGCGGCGTCCGGCTGGCCGGCATTTTCCTGAGAAACTGTGATATGCCCACGGCCGGCGACGTACTGGATGTACTCAAAGACGCCGTGCCCGACGGCGCCAGCAAGGACCAGGTCTTTGAATACCTGGGAAAGGCCGCCGGCGAATCGAAAGGCGGACAGGCCCTCGTGCCCTATGCCTCTCTCGATTCCCCCTTGTGGCATCTTCATGTAGATTGCTTCCAGAACTGGTATTTCGGCGATGACCTGTACCGGGAAACGTACGGAAAAGAACCGGATAACCCCGGAAAGAAGGGATTTCTTACTAACGAAGACCCACTGGCCGCACCGGAAGACATCCGTCATCTCTTTCAGGAACTGAAGCACCGTGGCTACGACATCGCCATCGCTACCGGCCGCAGCCGCCGGGAAATGGAAATCCCCTTCCGCCATTACGGCTGGTACGACGAATTCGACCCGCTCTACATCTCGACCTCGACCGACGTCGATGAAGCGGCGGCCCTGCTCCACCGGTCCCTGGACAAACCTAATCCCTTTGCCTACTACCTGGGAGCCTTCGGACACTATCCGGAACGCTATGCCGATTATGCAGACCATCCGGACCAGTTCAAACAGGGAACCTACTACGTCGTAGGCGACTCCCTGGCCGACGTATGGTGCGCCAGAGCCATGGGCGCCGTCATGATCGGCACCCTCACAGGCCTCGAAGGCCAGAACGCCCGTCCCATGTTCGAAAAAGAAGGAGCCGGCTACATCGTAGACAACGTCATGGACGTACTGGACGTGCTGAAGTGAAGGGCCGTTGGTCGTAGGTCGTAATTCGTTCGTCGTTCATCGAAGCCGGTTCGACGAACTGACTATTTTTATACAAAAATCAGCAATTTAGCGCCGCGACGGCTGGCGTTTTACGTGATGAATCGTCGGCAGGGCCGTCAGATGCAAGGAGGATGGAAGGGCCGTAGTTCGTTTGTCGTAGTTCGTTCGTCGAAGCCGGTTTGACGAACCGACTATTTTTATACAAAAAATTTAGCAAATAGGCCGCACGACCGGAAGCGGTTCCCATCCTGAATCGTCCGGGGTGGTATCAGATGCGAGGCGGAAGAAGGAGGCGTAGTGGAGCTACGCCGACTGATGACAACGAAGCAGATGGTGCCAGATCGGACGAGGCAGGGGGAACAAGCTTCCGGCCGTGCGGCCGGAGAGGGTGGTTGTTATGAATCAGATTCAGGAACTGGCAAGGAAGTATCAGGATACGGTCGTAGCGTTGCGGCGGGAGTTCCACCGCCATCCGGAGCTGAGTTTCCAGGAAGTAGAAACGACGAAGCGGATTGCTGCCGAGCTGGATAAGCTGGAGATTCCCTATGAAATCAATCCGGAAAAGAATACGGGCCTCGTAGCCTGTCTCAAAGGCGGCAAGCCCGGCAAAGCCGTAGCGCTCCGCGCCGATATCGACGGCCTGCCGGTCAAAGAAATGACGGGCCTTCCCTTTGCTTCGGAAAACGATGGCAAAATGCATGCCTGCGGTCATGACAACCACATCGCCATGCTGCTGGGGGCGGCGTATATCCTCCGTGACTTACAGGACCAGATTTGCGGCACCGTCTATTTCGTCTTCCAGCCGGCAGAAGAGCTCTGTGCCGGTGCAGAATACATGCTGCGTTTCGGCGACTGGTATGATAAAATCGGCTCCATGTACGCGGCCCACGTCTGGTTCGACATGCCTGCCGGCAAGGTCAATATCCAGGCCGGTCCCCGCTTTGCTGCCGGCACCCATTTCTATATTGATGTCCACGGCACGGGCTGCCACGGGTCGCTGCCCCATCAGGGCGTCGATGCTTCGGTCGTAGCGGCGGCCATGCTACTCAATATCCAGACCATCGTATCCCGCCGGGTCAGCCCCCTCGATTCGGTTGCCCTGACCATCGGCACCATCCAGAGCGGTACGGCCTTCAATATCGTCTCCGGCGAAGCCCATATGGAAGGGACCTGCCGGTATTTCCTGCCGGAAACGGGGAAACTGCTGGAAACGATGCTCAGCGACATGGTTCACGATACGGCCCATCAGTACGGCGCGACAGCCGATTTCCACATGGACCTCATCGCCCCGCCGACCATCAATGACGCGGCCTGCGCCGGACTGGGAGCCCGGGCGGCGGCCAAGGTCGTAGGCGAAGACAACGTGGTCCCCATGGAACACACTATGGCCTGCGAAGATTTCGCCTTCTATACAGAAAAGAAGCCCTGCTGCTACGGCATCGTCGGCATCCGCAATCCCGAAAAGAATGCCATGTACCCTCAGCACAGCAACCGCTATACCGTCGATGAAGACGTCCTGGGAAATGGCGCCGCCATCTTTGCCCAGTATGCCCTCGACTGGCTGGAAACCAATAAATAATAGAATTTGATTCAATCCACCGTCTCTGCATAGCTCCGGAGATGGTGGATTTTTTATTTTCTGCCATCAGAACGGGAATATAACAGGGGATAAAATGCTTTGTGTAAATAATAGCATGAGAAATAAAAATAGAATAAAATTCTAAAAATGTGTTGACAACAGACACCGTCCATGATAGACTTACACCATCAACAGAACAATAGGCAATGAAGAGAAGAGTACAGGAGCAGGAATGGCCCAGAGAGTCTCCACAGGGTGGGAGGAGATGCACGATTGCTTCTGGAAGATGGCCTCTGAGCCGGCAGGTCGAATAGTGAGACCGCCCGGGTGCACCCGTTACCGTGCTGGAGTATTGAGGGCCTGTGGCCTGCGTACTCGAGAAGGCCGGCTTTGTGAGGAGCCGGTGAAATTGGGTGGTAACACGGTACTTCCGTCCCTTTGCGGGGATGGAAGTTTTTTTTATTCTGAGGTGATAACATGGAACGACAAAGCATGACGGGGCAGCAGCGGAGCGCCCTGAAACAACGGATCAAACGGCAGGCACAGCGCCTGGGGGCCAATCTGGTGGGATTTGCCAGTGTGGACCGCTGGCCACAGCAGAAAGAAGTAGCCGAAGCGTACTGGCCCCAGTCCATCTGGCCATGGAGCCGGACGGTCATCGTCCTGGGCGTGCAGATTTACCTGCCCATGATCGAGACGACGCCGTCGGTCGTCTATTCCGAATGTTACAATACGACGAACCGTCTCCTCGACGATACGGCGTACCGTCTGGCTAATAAGCTCAACCAGTGGGGATTCCGGGCCCATTGGTTCCCCCGCGACTGCTACGGCGACATTTCCGTACTGGTCAAAAAGCCGGAAGCGGCCTTTTCCCACGTCTTTGCCGGAAAATACGCCGGACTGGGGACGCTGGGCCTCAACCACACCCTGATTACTCCCGAATATGGCCCGCGGGTGCGCCTCGTATCGGTCATTACCGACGCCGACGTACCGCCTGACGCCTTGCAGGAAAAAGACCTGTGCATCCAGTGCAAGCGCTGCGTCTTCAACTGTCCGACCCACGCCTTTACGCCCAGGAAAGACCGGCTCATCGCCGATATGGCCAAAGCGCGCTGTGCCGGCTATCATCAGAAACTGAAGACGGAATTCCGCTATCCCTGCGGCGTCTGCATCGCCGTCTGTCCTGTCGGAGCCGACCGCAAACGTTATGGCATGCATTCCGTCACGGCAGACGGGGCAGCGCACTGCCGCGATTTCGGATCGGCCAATGCCGTAGAAGGCCGTGGCGTGCCGGAAGAAGCACAGAAGATCATCGATACGGCCATCCGCTGATTACCGCTTACGAGGATACGCATCACCGTATCCCTAAGCATAGAAAATATACCAATTTTGTATACAAATAAAAGGAGGAATATGACATGCATATTCAATGGAAAAAAATCATCACCCTGACTCTTACCGCTCTGGCCCTGACCGCTGTCCTTGCCGGTTGTGGCAGCACCCAGAATAGTAGTGCTGAAAAGAAAGAAATCACCGTAGGTGTCAACCCCGGCTCAGGGGAACAGATCATGGAACAGGTCGCCAAAGTCGCGGAAAAGGACGGCCTGACCGTCAAAGTCAAAGTATTCTCGGACTACATCACACCGGACAAGGCCCTGGCCGATGGCGATATCGACCTCAACTCCTATCAGCACGTGCCGTTCCTCAATACATTCAATGAAAAAAATGGCACCGACCTCGTTCCCATCGGCGATACGTATCTCGCACCGATTGCCCTCTACTCCCACCGCTACACCAATATCAAAGACGTGCCGGACGGTGCCCGTATCGCCATCCCCAATGACCCAAATAACGGCAGCCGGGCACTCCTGCTCCTGAGCAAACAAGGCTGGATCACCCTCCGCGACGGCGCCGACCAGACCAAACTGACGACCCAGGACATTACATCCAATCCCAAAAACATCGACATCGTAGAACTGGAAGCCGGCCAGCTGCCCCGTTCCATCGATGACGCAGACGGCGCCATCATCAACGCCGGATACGCCATCACCGCCGGCCTGCGTGTCAGTGACCGAATCGCTACCGAAGACGACACCAGCCCCTACGTCAACGTCATTGCCGCCCGTGCCAAAGACAAAGACAACCCGGCATACCAGAAATTCGTCAAAGCCTTCCAGTCACCGGAAGTCAAACAATACATCGAAGAAAACTTCAAAGGCGAACTCCTGCCAGCCTGGAAGTAAGAGACAGCCGCCAGCTGATAACAGCTGGCGGCTGAGTGGTTAGAGGGAAGGGAGAGAAAAGATAGTTTGTAGTTCGTAGTTCGTTCGTCGTACATCGAAGGGGAAAGGCTGGTGGTCAGTGGGAAGGGAGAGAAAAGATAGTTTGTAGTTTGTAGTTCGTAGTTCGTAGGTCGTTCATCGAAGCCTGTTTTCCTTTTTAGTGCTTGCGGATATATGCCGTGGCCGGACCGGAGCCGACTTTGATGATATAGCCTTCTTTTACCAGGTTTGACAAAGTGCGTTCTATGGTTCCCTGGCTGATATCCGGGCAGCGTTCCATCAGATCTTTTTTGCTGATTTTCCCTAGTGTCTGGGAAATGATGGCCTTGATCCGGTCAGGCTTGGAAATCTTTCTGGTTATCAGGTATTGAATCCGGTCTTCGAATTCATCATATGCTTTTATGATGATTCCCAAATAGTATTTTACAAAAGGTGCATAGGCATTTTGATTTTCGTGCCAGCCGGAAGAACTTGCTTGAAGGGCTTCATAGTACGTTGTCTTTGTCTTTTCAATCAGCATTTCCAGACTGATGTATTTACCGACGATGTAACCAGCACGATATAAAAGAAGGAGTGTCAGGAGCCTGCTCATCCGTCCGTTCCCGTCAGTGAAAGGATGAATACAGAGAAAATCCAGGATGAACATAGGCGTCAGCAGTAATTTATCAATCACGTTTTCCTGCCAGGCATTCTGAAACGATTGGCATAAAGAATCCATAGCGTCGGCTGTCTGAAAAGCAGGAACGGGAATGAACCTTGCCTTTTGATGCCCTTGTGCGTCTGTTTCTGCAATGACGTTATCTGCGTTTTTGTAGTCTCCGCCTATGGCTCCTGTCGAGTAAGCGTACAGGTCCCGGTGGAGCTGTCTGATGACATTAGGAACGGGAGAAATATAGTCATGATTTTCGTGAATCAAGGTGAGTACTTCACGGTACCCGGCAATTTCCTGTTCAGACCGATTGCGCGGTTCAGCTTTTTGGCTGACCAGAGCTTCCAATCGTTTGTCACTGGTGCGTATTCCTTCAATACGGTTGGAAGCCCCTGTACTCTGAATCATGGCAACATCCACCAGCGTTTTTAGTTCATCTGTATTCGCTTCCAGAAATAAATCCTGCCGTCCTTTGTGTTCATGGATACAGGTAAGAAGCTGGACGATTTCAGGTGTCAGTAAATTTTGTATTTCTTGCGAGTAGGTAAAGGTCCGCATAAAAATCTCCTTCATTTTTTCATTATCTGCCACATTTTACCATTAAATAAGGCAGATAGCAAGGCGATGAGGCAGATGAAAATCAGTACCATGCCGGGAAGGGCAGCAGTCAGCAGCCAGTAGCTGGCAGGAGAAGCTGCAGTTCGCCGTTTGCAGGAAGGGCGGCTAGTGGCTGGTTTGCGACGTTATACGGCGTCCCCGTGAGGGGAAGCTGGCGCCGTAGGCGTCTGAAGGGGCTTTACTCCAATCCAGAATCCTATTCATGAGTCCGCTTTCCCGTGCAGGGAAGATGGCCAGTCCGACGTGCCGTGTCCTCGGATTCAGAAATTAGAACTCAGATGATAAAAAGCCGGAAACGGATAGATTGACACATATGTTCGATGACGGTATCATATTATGTAACAACAAGAGTAATCGAACGGTGTATAGAATAGGAGGAATGGAGTATGGGACGATATAATGTTGCGGTCATTGGCAATCGTAAAAACATAATGGATAGGATGTGTGCATTCATACCAGAGTATATTGACTATTTTGAAGAAGAGACGTACCGTGCTATACGTACCGTTGGCAAACATACCATCATTTCCTGGCCTAAGTCGAATAAGCCGAAGCAGATTATACCTGTAGAAGAACTGAATCCCGACAATGAATATGAGAAATTATATCTAGGGGCCGTGGTGGATCAATACGATAATTTCCTCATGGACGCAGAGGACGGTAAGAGACGGCTGTTAGAAATGAATTGCCGTGATTGGATTTATGTTTTTGAATGTCATATGTAGAAACCTATTGGTATATCCCTGATGATATTCGGTATTCTTTTGAAATAGAGGCCGGTCCGGCATCTGCTGCCTGCATCCCCCTTCTTGACAGTGCCTTTTATATTACCTATAATAGTACAAGTAAATTTATGTCTATGGCTGATTTCGTGTGATGGAATCAGCCTTTTTTAAAGGAGTTATGCTATGCGCTTACGAAGAAAACCCTGGATTGACGATGCCATCCGGGAGTATGACGCGTTTGTCCATCTGTCCGGGGCGGAGGAATATAAGGGCCGCTGGCGGTCTGTGTTTGCCCGGCCCGATGCGCCGCTCTGGGTAGAGCTGGGGACGGGAAAGGGGAATTTCATTTCCCAGATGGCCGTGCTGCACCCGGAAGTGAATTTTATCGGGATCGAGATCCAGACGGGGGTCCTGTATTATGCCGGAAAGAAATGTGCCGAAGCGGAGGTTTCCAATGTACATCTGCTGAAGTATGATGTGGCGAAGATCGAGGATTTGTTTGCTCCCGGCGAAGTGGACCGGTTTTTCATCAATTTCTGTGATCCCTGGCCCAAGTCGCGCCACGCCAAGCGCCGGCTGACGTACCGCCTGTTCCTGGACCGGTATGCCCGGCTGCTGGCTCCGGGAGGCATGGTGCTGTTCAAGTCCGATAATGCCGGCCTGTTCGATTTTACGTTGGAAGAATTCCGGCAGCGGAACTGGCCCTTGTCAGAGGTGACCTATGATCTGCATCATAGTGATATCGTCAATGAAGCGATGACGGAGTATGAAGCGAAATTCAGTGCCAAAGGGCAGCCGATTTTCCATTGTGCCGCCACCCGTCCGGCGGAGGTGAAGGCTGATGAGTCCGCACACTAAGGAGATGCGACGCAATTTCTGGATGCTCCTCATTGCTTTTTCTCTGCTGATTATCATCGGTACGTCCAATGTATTCAGTTCGACCTTCGTTGAGGATATGGCAGAAGGGGGCAGTGCTTACGGACATCTCATCCGTCAGGGTGTGTATCTGGCTCTGGGGCTGGCTCCGGCCATATTTGTCTACAAAAAGGACTATCATATGTGGAAGAAATGGTCCGTCCGCCTTCTCCTCTTTACAGCCGTACTGCTCATAGCCGTTCTGTTTGCCGGCATCGTCGTAAACGGCGCCCGGCGCTGGCTCGGGGCAGGGGGATTTACCTTCCAGCCTTCGGAAATCGCCAAGCTGGTCATCATCCTGTTTACGGCGGACAAGCTGGCGCCGCTGTGGGACAAGAAAGGCCATATCGAATTTTTCTCGCCTTTGTCGGCTTTTTTTCCGGCAAAATCCGGGAAGCCGCCGCGGTGGAAACGGATCCGTTTCGTTCCCCATCCGCTGCTGCTGCCGCCGCTCGCGCTGGCTATCCTCGTGTTCCGTCAGCCTGATGCCGGTACGGCTCTGGTCATTTTGTTCCTGCCGCTGGTCATGTTCTGGGTGAGCGGTGCCAGTATCCTCAAGGCCAGGGTGCCCCTGCTGGCCACTCTGGCTGTCGGCATCGTGTACCTGCTGTCGGCACCGTACCGCATGAACCGCATTATTTCATGGTACGATCCCTGGTCCTATGAAAAGACTCTGGGCTATCAGACCGTACAGGGGCTCATCGCCATCGGGTCCGGCGGCGTCATGGGACAGGGTCTGGGTGAAGGCATCAGCAAGTTCAGCTACCTGCCTGAAGCCCATACGGACTTTGCTTTTGCCGTCCTGGCCCAGGAATGGGGCCTGCGGGGGTCCGTGTTTATGCTGGTTTTGTTCAGTATGATTATTTATTTCGGCTGCAACTGCGCCTGGAATACGCGCGATACCTTCGGGAAACTGCTGGCCGTGGGCATTACCATGTATTTTGGCGGTCAGGGGATGATCAATCTGGCCATGGTCAGCGGAATCCTGCCCGTCGTCGGCGTGCCGCTGCCTTTTATCAGCTATGGCGGTACGTCCCTTCTGCTCAACATGGTCGCCGCGGCGCTGCTCCTCAATATTGCCCACCGCAATTACCGCGAGGCCGTGATCGATGCCCGCCTGCGGGAGCAGCCGGTCCTGCATTCGATGAAAGAGGAGACGCGCAGCCGTTTCCCCTTACGATGATATAGTTTAGGAGGCTTTTTCATGGAACGAAGAATTATACAGGTAGACGAACGGTTGCCGCTCCTGCCCACTATCCCGCTGAGTCTGCAGCATTTGTTTGCTATGTTTGGATCGACCGTACTGGTGCCGTTCCTGCTCCACGTCGATCCGGCTACGGCCTTGTTTATGAACGGTATCGGCACGCTCTTGTATCTGACTATCTGCAAATGGCGGCTGCCGGCTTATCTCGGCTCCAGCTTTGCCTTTATTTCCCCGGTCCTGGCCGTATGCGCTACGCCGGGCATGTCCTATGGCGACGCCCAGGGCGGGTTCATCGTCTTCGGCTTGTCGTTCATGGTACTGGCGGCGATTGTCGATAAAGTGGGGACGAAGTGGATCGATATCCTCTTCCCGCCGGCAGCTATGGGAGCCATCGTGGCCATCATCGGGCTGGAACTGGCGCCCCTTGCCATGACTATGTCGGGCTATCTCGGCGATGCCCAGGGGATGAGCAATGAAACGGCCATGATCATTTCGACGTTTACTCTCGTCGTCACCATTCTGGCGACGCTCCTTGGCCGGGGTTTCATCGGCATTATCCCTATCCTCATCGGCGTCGTATCCGGCTATATCCTGTCGTACTTCATGGGCGTCGTCGATCTGACGGCTGTGGAAGAAACGCCCTGGTTTGCCGTGCCGACGTTCTACAAACCGGAATTTAATTTCAGTGCCATCATGATGATCATGCCGGCTCTGTTCGTCGTCTTTGCCGAACATCTGGGGCATCTCTTTGTCACCAGTGATATCGTCGGGCGGAATCTCATCAAGGATCTGGGCCTGCACCGCAGCCTCTTTGCCGACGGCCTGTCCAACGTCCTGTCCGGTCTGGTCGGTTCGACGCCGAATACGACTTACGGGGAAAATATGGGCGTCATGGCCATTACCGGCGTATACAGCACGTGGGTCATCGGCGGTGCCGCTGTTTTTGCCATCCTGTTTTCCTTCATCGGCAAGATCGCCGCGCTCATCCACGGCATCCCGACGCCGGTCATGGGCGGGGTATGTATCCTGCTCTTTGGTTTCATTGCCGCATCGGGCATCCGCATGCTCGTTGAAAAGAAAGTCGATTATACCCGTTCCAAGAACCTGATCCTCACGGCTGTCACCATGATTACGGGCCTTTCGGGCGCGACTATCGCCGTCGGTCCGGTACAGCTGAAAGGGATGGGTCTGGCTACGGTCGTCGCTATGGTTCTCAGTCTGGCTTTCATCGTCTTTGAAAAGACGGGACTGGAAAACCGGAATTAAAGGAGGATGTCTATGGCAGTATCACCGGCGCTGCGCGCGCTTCTGGCCAAAGGTCCGGCTATGGACCGGAATGATCTGGTAACGCTTCTCGGCCTCACCGACGCCGATGACCGGCAGGCCTTGTATGATGCGGCTTATGCCGTAAAGGCGGAAACGGTCGGCCGCGTCGCTTATTATCGGGGGCTCATCGAGTTTTCCAACCGCTGTATCAAGAACTGCCGCTACTGCGGAATCCGCCGCGGTAATGAGGAAGTAGAACGGTTCGATACGGACCGGGACGATATTCTGGCCATGGCCCGCTGGACCTATGAGGCCGGGTACGGGTCGCTGACCCTGCAGTCAGGGGAACGGCAGGATGAGGAATTTATTTCTTATATCGAAGACCTCGTGCGGGACATCAAGAAGATTGGAAATGGCGGCCTCGGCCTGACCTTGTGTGTCGGGGAGCAGACGGAAGAAACGTACCGCCGCTGGTTTGAGGCCGGTGCGCACCGTTATCTGCTGCGCATCGAGACCAGCAATCCCAATCTCTATGTCCGTCTCCATCCCCAGGACGGCCATCATAAATGGACCGTGCGCCGCGATTGCCTTCTGGCGCTGGGGCGGATCGGCTATCAGGTAGGGACGGGGGATATGATCGGCCTGCCGGGACAGACGCTGGAAGACCTGGCAGACGACATCCTCTTTTACCGGGACATGAATATCGACATGATTGGCATGGGTCCTTACGTCGTTCATCATCAGACCCCCATCGGGAAGGAAGTTCTCGCCGCCGGACGTGATTCAGAGGAGGATAGACTGCACCGTCTCCATCTGGGCCTTGCCATGATCGCCGTGACGCGCCTTTTCCTGCGGGATGTCAATATCGCGGCGACGACGGCCCTGCAGGCTCTCCATCCCCTGGGCCGGGAACTGGGCCTCAAGGCCGGGGCCAATATCCTCATGCCCATCGTGACGCTGCCCCAGTTCCGGTCCCAGTACCTTCTCTACGACAACAAACCCTGCGTAGATGAACAGGCCGAACAGTGCCGCAATTGCCTGAGCGGCCGCGTGGCATCGGTGGGGGATACGGTCGGTCTGGGAAAATGGGGCGATGCTCCTCATTTCTTTCACAAAAAATGACCTTTCTTTTTTCTTCATTCTATGGTACAGTGAATATGGAATCCCTGGTTATGGTAATCGGGATTCTTAAAATAGTATCTCCTGTACGCGCGATTAGTGTAGGCGTACGGGTAGTAGCTGCAGGTGAATCAAATCTTTCACTGCAGGCGCTACTATTTTAGGGTGCCGGTCCTTTACATGGGTGTTCGCAGCGGAGCAACTCCACCTTTATTGTTGCTCCCTGCCTGCAAGTACACCGTTGGTGGATACGGGGGCGGAGGCTCACTCCCGCCAAAAGGATCTGTACCTTACCAAAGGCAGTCTTCTACGTGCGGCTTGTTTCGTACAGGCACGGTTAAAAAGAAGGCTGCCTTTTTTGTGCCCTGACGGCAACCGGAGGCGGTAGAGAAGAGCCGGGGAGATGGCGGACGTCTATTGCTATTTTGGAAAAGTTCTGCTATACTATTTTGGTAGCACTACATGGAAAGGTGTCCGAGTGGTTTAAGGAGCTAGTCTTGAAAACTAGTGATGCGGCAACGCACCGTGGGTTCGAATCCCACCCTTTCCGCCATACTGTAAAAAGGACTATCTCATGAAGGCATCTGCCATCATGAGATAGTCCTTTTTTATTTTTTCAACCCTTGGATGCCATGGTAAATGAGACGCAGCAGCATAGCCTGAATCTGGAACCATGATTCGTCTTTTTTCCATTTATGATGCTGGTTGATGGTAAAAGCCCCGCTGACCAGGAATAAGTAGAGATTTTCCGCTAATGTTGCATCAATCTGAAGTTGATTTTGTAAAAATGAAATCATTTGAGCTTTTTCATGTGTGAAAATATATTCTAAGATGTAAGGCCCTAAGGTCTTATCTGAAAAGAGTGCTTGGTAACAAGGGGAATCTGCGATGCGTTGACAGGCGGGCAGCATAGTATAGTTATTCTTGATGAAAGAGTCCCCTTCATTTGATTGACTGGTTTGGTAAAGAAAATCGGCCAAGGATTTATCAGGATTTGTATTTTCGGATAAATGCAGCGCTTCCTCAAGGATGGCGTCTAACAAGGCATAGATATCCATATAATGCAAGTAGAACGTAGCCCGTGTAATTTCCGCCTTTTTGCAGATAGCCGTGACTGTGACTTTCGGAAAGGGATACTTTTGGAGCAGTTCCAAAAAAGATTGCTTGATAACAGAACGCGTATAGCGGGTGCGACGATCTAACTTTTGCGTCATGAAGGATACCTCCTTACTTTCTAGACAATTTGGGAGATGTGTCCATTATCAGACACTTCCTCGAAGGTGACTGTTGAATGTTTTCTTGCGTTTAATATAATAGATATTGAACATAGTGGCAATAAAAATATTTATTGTAAAGAATAAAGGAGAGAAAATAATGGACATTCAGCAGATTCGCAATGCTACACTTAAAATTGTATATCAAGGGAAGACCTTTTTAATTGACCCCTGGCTTTGTGGAAAAGGAAGCCTTGGTAGTTTCGGAGATATTCCGGGGAAGCCATACATGATTCCGGACCCGGTTAAAATGGAAATTGCCATGCCGATTTATGGACTGCCTAGGACGCCGCATGAAATTCTGAATGGTGTCGATTATTACATCGTAACGCACATCCATCCAGACCATGTTGATATAGCTGCCGATGGGACCGTAGGCCAGCCTTTGGATAAGTCCATTCCTGTCTTTGTGCAGAATGAACAGGACGCAGCCATTTTTGAAAAGTCTGGATTTCAAGATGTACAGGTTTTGTCTAAGTCTCCGTTGACACTCGAGGGCCTTACCCTTCAACATATGCCGGCACGCCATGGTACCATCGTTCCTTGCGGTGACGCTATGGGGATCCTCTTCCAGAGCGCAGACGAACCTACCCTTTATGTCGCTGGTGATACCGTATGGTATCCTGAAGTGGAAAATACGCTGAAAACGTATCGCCCTGATGTCGTCGCATTAAATGCTTGTGCGGCTGAAACTGTAGAAAATGGCCGGCTCATCATGGGCGATGAAGATGTAGCTTGTGTAGCAAAGACTGTTCCGCAGTCTCAGCTTCTTCTTACTCATCTGGATAATGTAGCCCATGCCTCTTTGACGAGATATACTCTGCGCAGCCGGCTCATGGCCCGTGGGGTGGACCATTATATTATGCCCGATGATGGAGAATGGGTTTCTTTCTAATGTGTTTTCCGATATTGCGTAGGTAATTCACCGAAACGTTTTTTGAAAGCTGCAGAAAATCGGCTCTGGCTTTCATACCCGACTTTGGCTGCGATTTCTGCCATTGAATCTTGACTATGGCAGAGAAGTTCCGCAGCTTGCAGCAGCCGGTGCTCTTTGATATGGGCTGCCAGAGAAGTACCATAGACTGCTTTAAATACGTTTTTTAAAGTCGTCTGATTTATGAGATATTGTTGGGCCAGTGTGTCAATTGTGATGCGCTGGTCCAATTTTTGTAATAAATCGTAGTGGATTTTTTGTACTAAGGCCACTTGTTCCGATGGATAAGCAGATAAATGTTGACGCTTATGAAGGGGAAAGCGGCTTAAATGGAGCAACAGTTCTAAAACTTTTAACTTTTCATAAGCGTTCGAGAGAAGGGCTGGCTGGTCCCAAAAAAAGGAAATAATCCGCTGTAATTCCGTATCATTTTGCCAGAAAGCCTCTCCAGATTCGTCAGGAAAGCATGCAGCGAGAAGCTGAAATGAATGCAAACCGGCTTCCTCGAACAGCGATGGCGGCTGTTCTTTTATTACGGGAAGATTGAAAAAAAGAGATAGGCCCTCATAAAAACCGTTTGGCAGGGAAAGGATTGCTTGGGTACAGGCTGATGCGGCATGGCAGGCAAAAGCCTGGCGATGCAGATAAATTTGTTTGCCTGAATTTAACTGCCAGCCCATACTTCCTTCACGACCGTTGCTGAAAATATAAAGACCGGGCCAGCTTGAATGTTGAACCGTACAGGTCGCTCCTTGTAGCCGATATCGGGCCAGGAGGATGCCTGGGAATAGAACTTGATGTTTCAGTGTACTGTCTGGAGGAAGGGAATTTTTGATTTCATAAATGAGGGTATTGGTCGGATCGTTCATATGGTACGTCTCCTTTTTCGCCTGTTTAGACATTCCTTTATCCCTTTTAGCAGGAACCAGGAAAGGGACATTGACGATTTTGATTAGGCATATTATACTTCAAGCACAACGATTGAACAAATGAGCAATCGTTCATATTATTTTTAGAGGAGAGATTATCATGAAAAAGAAAACGTATAAGATCGATGTAGATTGTGCTAATTGTGCCAACCTGATGGAAGATGCTGCCAGAAAAACAGAAGGGGTAGCTGAGGCGACGGTAAATTTCATGTTACAAAAGATGATTATTAAATTTGAAGAAAACTACGATCCGGAACAGGTGATGCAACAAGTCGTCAAGGACTGCAAAAAAGTCGAACCGGATTGTGAAATTCACGTAAAATAAAGCAGGAAGAAGGGACAACTGATGAATGATAAACAGAAACGGATGCTCTGGCGCATCGGGATTACGGCTGTTTGGCTTATGGCACTTCAATTTATCCCGGTACAGGGGTGGCTGCATTTGGCCCTTTATCTGGTTGCTTACGGTATCATCGGCTATGATATCCTGCGGAAGGCTGGAAAGGGAATCGTGAATGGCCGCATTTTTGATGAAAACTTCTTGATGACCATTGCTACGCTGGGCGCCTTTGCTTTAGCCATTTATGAGCAGAGCGGTGATTACCTGGAAGGTATTGCTGTCATGTTGTTCTACCAAATCGGTGAATGGTTCCAAAGCTATGCTGTTGGCCGCAGCCGGAAGAATATCGGTGCCCTCATGGATATCCGTCCTGATTATGCGAATATAGAACGGGATGGTAAACTGGAAAAGGTCGATCCGGATGATGTAGCTTTAGGTACGACGATAGTCGTCCAGCCCGGTGAACGGGTGCCCTTGGATGGCGTGGTCCTTCGTGGGACATCGAGCCTCAATACGAGTGCCCTGACAGGAGAAAGCCTGCCCAGAGATGTGCAGCAAGGGGATGAAGTCATTAGTGGCTGTATCAATATGACTGGCGTCCTTTACGTGAAGACCACGAAGGAATCCGAAGAATCGACAGTTTCAAAAATCTTGGAACTAGTTGAAGATTCTAGTTCGCATAAGTCGCAATCAGAAAATTTCATCACTAAATTTGCCAAGGTCTATACACCAGCTGTTTGTCTGGGTGCCTTGGCTTTGGCTATCATCCCTCCTGCCATTCAGCTGATGTACGGCCATGCTGATCCTCAATGGGAAAATTGGATTTATCGTGCTTTAATCTTTTTAGTCATCAGTTGTCCTTGTGCTTTAGTTATCAGTATTCCTCTCAGCTTTTTTGCCGGTATTGGTGGTGCTAGCAGAGAAGGCATCCTCATCAAAGGATCCAATTATATGGAAACACTGGCGCAGACGAGATATATCGCTTTTGATAAGACCGGGACTTTGACGAAAGGTAATTTTGAAGTTAATGGAGTCCACCACAACCAGATGGAAAAAGAAGAATTGCTTGCTTATGCCGCCATGGCCGAATGTGCTTCTTCACATCCCATCAGTAAGAGCTTGCAGCAAGCGTATGGTAAACCCATTGACCGTAACCGTGTCAGGAATATTCATGAAATCAGCGGACACGGTGTCAAGGCTGCCGTAGATGGTCATATCGTGGCCGTTGGCAATGATAAATTGATGAAGCAGATGAAAATTTCTTATGTGCCTTGTCATAGCATGGGAACCATTCTTCACGTGGCGGTTGATGGAAGATATGCGGGTCATATCGTCATATCTGATGTCATCAAGCCTCACGCGCGCCAGGCCATTGCAGCGCTTAAACGAAACGGCATCAAGCAGACCGTCATGCTGACTGGGGATACTCGTCGGGCAGCCGAAAATATTGCCAAGGATGTCGGTGTCGACCAGGTATACAGTGAATTATTACCTGCCGATAAAGTGAATAAAGTGGAACAGCTGTTGGCCCGTAAAGGAGAAAAAGAAAAATTAGCGTTCGTTGGCGACGGAATTAATGATGCGCCTGTTTTGACCCGGGCTGACATCGGTATTGCTATGGGAGCCATGGGCTCTGATGCAGCTATTGAAGCAGCCGACGTCGTACTCATGGATGATGATCCCTTGCAGATTGCCAATGCTATCCTTTTATCGCGGAAATGTCTGCGTATTGTTTATGAAAATATCGTTTTTGCACTGGGGATAAAATTCCTTTGTCTGGGATTAGGGGCTGTCGGCATTGCTAATATGTGGTTTGCCATTTTTGCGGACGTTGGCGTCATGATCCTGGCTATTCTCAATGCTATCCGGGCCCTTTATCCCCCATCAGTATCCATTAAAAAGGATAGCAGGAAAATGGTTTTGCAACCACAAAGTGAATAAAATAATGTATAATAGATTATATAATATGTTTTCAAGAAGGTCTTACGATGGAAAAGGTAAAAGAACTGGCGGCACAATACCAGCAGGCTGGGAATAATTGTGCTGAAACGGTGGTCAAGGTCTGCAATGATTGTCTGGATTTGAAGCTGCCGCCGGAAACGCTGCGCATGGTATCCGTCCTCGGCGGCGGGGTGGCCGGTTCGGGCTGTATTTGCGGGGCCTTGAATGGGGCCTGCCTGATCCTGGGCTGTCTTGCCGGCCGGACGACGCCAGAAGAAAAGACGAAAGCCGAAATCAATCAGCCTGTACGGGAATTTCAGAAAATCTGGCTCGACCGCTTTAAAGCGACGTGCTGCCGCGTCCTCAAGAGTCCGGCCAATGGCGGTCCCGTATCGTGCGGTGACCTCATGGCCGACACGTCGGTTATGCTCCTCGATTTCATCCGGGAAAAGAAACTGGCTTGATTTTACGCTTTTTCTCTTGACGTTTTTCGTGGATATGGTATTACGTATAAGTCGGGGCTACGGGGCGTAGCGCAGTTTGGTAGCGCGCTTGGTTCGGGACTAAGCGGTCACAGGTTCAAATCCTGTCGCCCCGACCATACTTTACATATCGGCATTTATCCCGAAGATGTCAGCAAAGATATGTAAGACGCGGAGAGCTGTCCGAGCGGCTGAAGGAGCATGATTGGAAATCATGTATAGGGCGAACGCTCTATCGTGGGTTCGAATCCCACCCTTTCCGCCATTGATTTGTGGGAGCAATGAGAAATGTTTCCTAACGTTTATAATCGCTTAATCATGCGGATTGTGGGCGATTTTGATAACGAAAGAATGTTTCCCATTGCTCTTTTTTTGTACCCTTTTTGCGCACTTTACGGCAGGAAAGGCCAGCCGTCGGCAGCTGGCGGCTGGCAGCCGGCTCTGCGGACAGAGATTCTTTGCCGTCCCTGTGAAGGGAAGGTGCCCGTCAGGGCGGAAGGTATGATGAAGAAAGGCCATCGGCGCTGTCAGAAAGAATGGGATCTCTTGCTGTCAGCTTATAACAAACATGCATAAAATGGTACAATTATACTACTTGATTTTGTCCATACAGGGGGTATAATGATATAAATATCCCATACGGGGAAAAGAGAATGAGAGACCGGCAGATACAGGGTCCGGTTTAGAGTTGTCGTATTGATAAGGAGGATAAACATGGCTATTTATATCAACGAACCATCACACACTTTTAATGAATATCTTTTGATTCCCGGGTATTCATCGAGTGAGTGTATGCCGGCGAATGTATCTCTCAAAACGCCTCTCGTAAAATATAAAAAAGGGGAAAAGCCCGCTATTGAAATGACGATTCCCATGGTTTCCGCTATCATGCAGTCCGTTTCTGGTGAAAAACTGGCCGTTGCCCTGGCAAAAGCCGGCGGTGTGTCGTTTATTTACGGCTCCCAGACCATCGAACAGGAAGCGGCTATGGTCGCTAAAGTCAAAGCCTATAAATCGGGCTTCGTACCCAGCGATTCCAACGTCAGCCCGGACATGACCATGGCGGATGTAGTCGCTCTCAAGAAAAAGACCGGCCATTCCACTGTCGCCGTTACCTCCGATGGCACAGTCAATGGCAAACTCGTCGGTATCGTCACCAGCCGTGATTACCGCGTGAGCCGTATGGATCCGGCCACTCCCGTCAAAGACTTCATGACGCCGCTCGAAAAGATGATTTATGCCAAAAACGGCGTTACCCTCGGTGAAGCCAATGACATCATCTGGGACAAGAAACTCAATGCCCTGCCGATCGTCAATGATGACGGCACGCTCAATTCCTTCGTATTCCGCAAGGACTATGCCGATCATAAAGAAAACCCGGGCGAACTCCTCGACGAAAAGAAACGCTATATCGTCGGCGCCGGGATCAATACCCGCGATTATGCCGAACGGGTACCGGCCCTTCTGGCTGCTGGAGCGGATGCTCTCTGCATCGACTCCTCCGAAGGCTTCTCGGAATGGCAGAAACTGACTCTCCAGTGGATCCGCCAGCATTATGGCGATTCGGTCAAAGTCGGTGCCGGCAACGTCGTAGACCGGGACGGCTTCAACTTCCTCGCCGAATGTGGCGCTGATTTCATCAAAGTCGGTATCGGCGGCGGTTCCATCTGCATCACCCGTGAAACGAAAGGCATTGGCCGCGGCCAGGCGACAGCCCTTATCGAAGTCTGCAAAGCCCGTGACGAATACTTCGAAAAGACTGGCGTATACATCCCGGTCTGCTCCGACGGCGGCATCGTATACGATCACCACATCACACTGGCACTGGCCATGGGCGCCGATTTCGTCATGCTCGGCCGGTATTTCGCACGCTTCGACGAAAGCCCGACGGAAAAAGTTATGATCGGCGGCACCTACGTCAAAGAATACTGGGGCGAAGGTTCCAACCGTGCCCGCAACTGGCAGCGCTATGACCTGGGCGGCGACAAGAAACTGTCCTTCGAAGAAGGCGTCGATTCCTACGTCCCCTATGCTGGTCCGCTCAAAGAAAACGTAGAAAAGACGACGAGCAAGATCAAATCGACCATGTGCAACTGCGGTGCCCTGACCATTCCGGAACTGCAGCAGAAAGCCAAGATTACCCTCGTTTCGGCAACGTCCATCGTAGAAGGCGGCGCCCACGACGTCATCCGCAAGGAAAAGAATACAACCGATAAATAATCCGGTAACATCAACAGGCCTGTCTGATGACAGGCCTGTTTTTTTAGGGGAAAAAGATAGTTTGAAGAGAAAAGATAGTGGTCAGTGGACAGTGGGAAGGGAGAGAAAAGGCAGTTTGATGTTTGAAGTTTGACGAAGCCGGTTTGCTGAACCGACTATTTATACAAAAATCAGCAATTAGGACCCACGACCGGTGACGGTTTCCATCCTGAATCGCCGGGGAAGGTATCAGATGCAAGGAGGATGGAAGGAGGCGTAGCGGGGCTACGCTGACTGACGACGACGAAGCAGATGGTGCCTTCCCAGTCGAGGCAGGGGAAACAAGTCACCGGCCGCGGGTCCTATTTATTTCTATCATCACAATCTCCGGCGAGGGGCCGGTTCGAAAAGGGAAGCCCCAGGAGCCGTAGCCGCTGGAAACGACGGCTGTCAGCAGGTTAAAAACCTTACTACCGTAATTTACTAAATACATCCGGTTCGTAATCCAGGTGACCGGGAAGAATTGTCCTGCATGGGTATGACCGCCGAGATAGAGGTCATACCCTTTTTTTACGGCTTCCTGGATGCGTAGCGGTTCGTGGTCCATGATGATGTTGAAGTTGGCTGTGTCGCAGTTGGGGATGGTTTCCGATGGGAAATGGATATAATCGTTCAGCCCCGTAAGGATGATGCCCGGCGCTAGGAATTCCTGCTGGTGCCGCAGGAAGTGAATGGGTGCTAGAGCTTGTTCTTCTGTATCAATATCGCCGTCGTAGAAGTCGTGATTGCCGAAGACGGCCCAGATTCCGTACGGAGCCTGGAGCTGCTTTAGCTGCTGGTAGCTGCCATCGCGCAGGACAAAGCCCAAATGCGCATCAATGAGGTCGCCGCCGAAGAGGACGGCATCGGGCCGGAGCGCCATGACGCGGCGGACGAGGCGCCGCGTGTACCAGTGGCTCTGCAGGGGTCCCATATGGATATCCGTAAGGAAGGCCAGACGGACCGGCGTGACTGCTTTTTCCGTCTGGATCACGACGTGACGGATGACAGGGTGGACGGCTTTATAGATGCCCCGGGCCATGATAGCGAGGACCAGGAGGAGCAATACGAGGGCAAGACGCCCATTGTATGTCTGCCAGAGCGGATCATATCCCAGGAAAAGGCCCAGAAGATACAGTACGGCATAGACACAGGAACCCATGGTGGCATAGATGGTAAAGATAAACCAGAATCCCCCGGTCCAGGAGAACAGTTTTGCGATGGACACGGGGACAGAATGGATGGCATTATAGGCCAGAGAAAAGCAGAACGGAAGCACCAGAAAGGGGATGAGGGCTGCATATGAGACCGCTGCAGGCAGGGCCTCCTTATATACATACCAATTGGGCAGTCCCAGTAAGGCGCCGAGACAGCCGATTTTCCAGAAAAAAACAATGCGGTTGAACATGAGGGTACTCCTTTATGTGGGAAAGATAGCAGGCCGGGAAAGATAGTTTGAAGTTTGAAGTTTGATGAAAAGGGCTGTTGGTCGTTCATTGTAGTTCGTTCATCGAAGCCGGGAAGGCAGCTGTTCGCTAGCTGCTGGCAGCTGTAAAACGCTGGCGGCCTTTACTTATCGATAACGCAAGCGGAGGCTGCCCATTGTGGCAGCCTCCGGTTCGTGTTTTCGTGTTACTGATTTTTATTGTTGCGGGCCGCCTGCTGTTTTCCCTGCTGCGTGTCCTGCTTTGTTTTTTCTTTCGTCGTTGTAGATTTTGTGCTCTTTTTCTCCGTTGTTGTACTCTTTGTCTCGCTGGCGCGGCTGGCTTTCTGCATGCCTGCCGGGACGGAGAAATCCGACGAGTCGCTGCTGGCAGCCTGTACCATGTAGTCGTGCCAGATCCGGGCCGGTACGGTACCGCCGTAGATTTCGCCCAGGCTGTGGGCTCCCGTGTCGTCGCCGACCCAGACGGCGGTGACGATGGTCGGGGTGTAGCCGACGAACCAGGCGTCTTTGTTGTCATCGGTCGTCCCGGTCTTACCGGCTGCCGGCTGGCCGATAGCCGCTGCCGTACCGGTACCGCTTTCGATGACGGCTTCGAGCATGCTGGTCATTTCATAGGCTTCCCGTTCGGAGAGGACCCGTGTTTCTTCCCCTTTGCCGGAGCTGTTGTCTTCGATGACATTGCCGTTGCGGTCAAGGATTTTGGTGATAGCCACCGGTTTGACGTGGACGCCTTTATTGGCAAAGGTCCCGTAGGCACTGGCCATTTCCAGAGGAATGACGCCCCTCGTCAGGCCGCCGAGGGCCATGGCCAGGTTGTTGTCGTTGGTACTGCCTTTTTCCACGAGGGTTGTAATGCCCATCTTCTTGGCGTTGCTGATGATCTTGGACGTGCCAACTTTATCGGCCAGCTGGACGGCGATGGTATTGACCGAATGGGCCAGAGCCTGCCGCAGGGTCATGGTCCCGGAATAGGATTTTTCTGCGTTCTGGGGGCTCCATCCGCCGTAGGTGACTTTCTTGTCTTCCATAGTCGAGTCAGGCGTCATGTCGTCCTGCAGGGCCGTCATGTAGACGAAGGGTTTGAATGCCGACCCGGGCTGGCGGACGGCCATGCTGGCCCGGTTGAAGCTGTCCTGTCCGCGTCCGCCGACCATGGCCAGGATGTGACCGTTGCGGGGATCGATGGAAACGAGGGCGCCCTGTGGCTGGGTCAGGCCGTTCTTGTCGGTGTAATTGTCGGGCAGGTTCTTCATGGCCTGTACGGCTGCATGCTGTTTTTCCGTATCGAGGGTCGTATAAATCTTGAGCCCTTCTTTATACAGGGCATCGTCGCCGTATTTGGCGGCTACCTGCTGGGATACATAGTCGATGAACGATTCCGATTCAGAGTTTTCCGCTACCTGCTTGTTGTGGGACAGGTGGAGATCGGCGTTTTTGGCTTCCGCTGCCTGATCGGATGAGATGTAACCGTATTTCACCATCTGGTCGAGGACGACATTTTTACGGGACTTGGCTTCTTCTAGATTATTGAAAGGCGAATAATAATTCGGGCTCTTGGGAAGGCCTGCCAGCATGGCGCACTGGGCCAGCGTCAGGTCGTTGACGTCGCGGTCGAAATAGGTTTTGGCCGCTGTCTGGATGCCGTAGGCGCCCTGACCGAAATAAATCTGGTTCATGTACATTTCCAGAATTTCTTTTTTCGTATACTTGTGTTCGATTTCCAGTGCCAGCATGGCTTCCTGTACTTTTCGTTTCAGTGTCTGTTCCTGGGACAGGAAGGCGTTTTTGGCCAGCTGCTGCGTAATCGTACTGCCGCCCTGGGCGATACCGCGGTTGGTCAGGTTGGTGACGATGGCGCGGAGAATGCCAATGGGATCGATGCCGATGTGTTCGTAGAAACGGTTGTCTTCGGCGGCGATGAAGGCGTTCTGCAGGTTGGCCGGTACTTTGTTGATATCGATGGGAAGACGGTTCTGATCGGAGTGCAGAGTCGTGATCAGGCGGCCGTGGCTGTCGAATACCTGGGATGAAACGGCTGGCCGCATGTTGTTGCTTACGGGCGGCAGACTCTGGTAGGCGGCAAAAATATAGCCAAAACCGAGTCCGGCTGCGACGACGAAAAGAAAGATGATGAGCACGCGCAAGCTGTGCAGGGGTCCTTTCTTTTTGGCGTGTTTCGCCCGGCGTCTGGGTGTATACATAGTTTTTCCTGTGACTCCTTTTGTGATGGATTTTGTATTAAAAACATCTATTATATATAGGACTTTACTAATTTCTAATTATAACACACCTCTGTCCGGTATGAATAGAGGAAAGACGCGTCATTTTCAGTCTCTGCCGGGCCATACGGGTCATGAGGGGTGCTGCTGTGCGCGTAGTGTATACAACTAAATCAGGATAAACGATATACGCTACATTATTGTAGTGTTTCAGGAGAACAAGTATAAGTAGAATATCTTATATATCAAAAAATATACTAAATACCATAAATCTGTTGACTTTCCATAGGAAATAATGTACTATAAATGAGAAATCACTAAAATTAGCATATATGATTTGCACGCTTCAGGAGGTAGGAACATGGACAGAGATAAAGCATTTGTATTATGGTTTGATGAATTGCGCCGTGCCGATGTGGCACTGGTCGGTGGCAAGTCGTCGTCACTGGGCGAACTGACTTCCCAGACCAAAGTCCCCGTACCCTATGGATTTGCGACAACGGCAGAAGGATACCGTCATTTCATGCATGCTACCGGTCTGGATACGACCATTAAGGAACTGCTCAAAGGCCTGACCGACGTAGAAGATCCGGTACAGCTCCGCGATGTCACGGCATCTATCCGCAAGGCCATCTGTGACGCCGATATGCCGCAGGACCTGGCAGATTCCATCCGTACGAGCTATGAAGAACTGGGCCGCAAGATGGGCGTCAGCGATCCCTTCGTAGCCGTCCGTTCCAGCGCTACGGCAGAAGACCTGCCCGATGCCAGCTTTGCCGGCCAGCAGGACACCTACCTCAATGTCAAGGGTGCCGATATGGTCATCCAGAAAGTCAAAGAATGCTATGCTTCTACCTTTACGGACCGCGCGACCTACTATCGTACGAAACAGGGATTCGACCATCTGTCTGTCGCCCTCAGTGCTGCTGTTCAGATGATGGTATTCTCCAAAGCGGCCGGCGTCATGTTCACCGTCGATCTGGTGACCGGCGACGATTCGACTATTACCATCGAAGGGGCCTGGGGCCTCGGCGAATACGTCGTACAGGGCACGGTTACGCCGGATAATTTCCGCGTACGCAAAGATGACCTGTCCATCATTTCCAAGATGATCAATACGAAACCCATCAAACTGGTCCGCAAGGATACAGGCGATGTGGAAGAACAGGTCGTACCGGAAGACCAGCAGAAACAGCCGGCCATTACGGACGAACAGGTCAAAGAACTGGCAGGATATGCCAAAGCCATTGAAAAACACTACGGATGCTATATGGATATGGAATGGGGTGTCGATGAACGGACCAATAAGATCTGGCTCCTCCAGGCCCGTCCCGAAACCGTATGGTCCAAGAAGAATAAAGAAAAGAAATCAGCCAGTGCAGAAAGCGGTGTCAGTGCAGCTATGACGAAAGACAGAGTTACGATTGTAAAAGGCCTTCCGGCCAGCCCGGGCCATGCCGCAGGCAAAGCCCATGTCATCCTCGATCCGTCCAAGATCGAAGAATTCAAAGATGGTGAAATCCTGGTCACGACCATGACGGCCCCGGACTGGGTACCGGCTATGAAAAAAGCCAAAGCCATCGTTACCGATGCCGGCGGTATGACCTGCCATGCATCCATCGTCAGCCGTGAACTGGGCATCCCCTGCATCGTCGGTACCAAGAGCCGCAGCCAGGAAGCGACGACGACTATCCAGGACGGCCAGGAAATCACCGTCGATGCGACGAACGGCATCGTCTATGAAGGCATCGTAGAAGATATTGTCAAACCGGCTGCTGCTGCCCCGGCCGCTGCAGGTACCACCGTCGTTGCCGAAGCGGCTCCTGTTACGGGAACGAAGATTTACATGAATCTGGGCAATCCCGATCTGGCAGAAAAATACGGCGTCCTCCCCTGCGATGGCATCGGCCTCATGCGGGAAGAATTCATCTGGACGACCTTCATCCATGAACACCCCTTATACCTCATTGAAATCGGTCATCCCGAACGCGTCGTAGACCAGCTGGCCGACGGCATGCGCAAGGTCTGCCAGGCCCTGGCTCCCCGCCCGGTCACGTTGCGTTTCAGCGATTTCAAATCGAGTGAATACCGCAACCTCAAAGGCGGCGACAAATACGAACCTCAGGAAAGCAGCGCTCTCCTCGGCTGGCGCGGTGCATCCCGCTACTATGATCCGAAATACATTGAAGCCTTCAAACTGGAAATCAAGGCTGTACGCAAGGTCCGGGAAGAATTCGGCTTCAAGAACCTCAATGTCATGATTCCCTTCTGCCGCCGTGTCGATGAAATGGAAAAAATTGTCAACCTCATGGCACAGGAAGGCCTGCACCGCGGACCGGACTTCAAAGTATGGCTCATGGCAGAAATCCCGTCCAACATCATCCTCGCCGACCAGTTCAACAAGTTCGTCGATGGCTATTCTATCGGCTCCAACGACCTGACTATGCTGATCATGGGCTGCGACCGCGACAACGACACCGTTGCGCCTCTCTTCGATGAACGCAATCTGGCCGTCAAACGCGCTATCCGCCATCTCATCAGCGTCGCCCATAAAGACGGCAAGACCGTTTCTATCTGCGGCCAGGCGCCCAGCGTCTATCCGGACTTCACGGAATTCCTCGTCAAGAGCGGCATCGATTCCGTATCGGTCAACCCCGATGCTGTCGTAGCGACGAGAAAGAATGTAGCCCAGATCGAACAGCGGATCCTCATGGATTCCCTGACCGGCAAGGGCCGTGCTGATACAGAAGATTATACATGGTAATACGTTCCTGACCAGGGCGGCCCTAAAAGTATAAACTACTCAAAAGGGCCGCCTTTTTATATTTTCTATTTCAGCCTATTGTATATCCTATACATATAGTATATAATTATTGGTGTATACTTATAGACTACGTGTGGTCCGGGAGGTGACGAGAGGACATGTTATCGGAACGCCAGGAAACTATTTTGAATATCGTAAAGGATCAGAGCCCTATTACGGGCCAGCATATCGCCGCGCAGCTCCACGTGACGCGGGCGGCACTGCGATCGGACCTGGCAATACTCACTATGTTGGGATTGATTGATGCGCGTCCAAAACTGGGGTACTTTTTTACGGGCAATAAGGAAAAAGATCTGCTGGCACGGATTATTACCAATATCCGCGTCGAGTCCTGCCTGTCCCAGCCGGTGATCGTGGGCGAGCATACGAGTGCCTATGATGCGGTCATTGCCATGTTCACCGAGGACGTGGGCACCGTATTCGTGGGGACGGACAATATTCTGGCAGGTGTCGTCTCACGGAAAGACCTTCTGAAAACGGCTCTGGGCAATAATGACCTGAAGGCCCTGCCGGTGCGCATGGTCATGACGCCGTCGAGCAAGCTCATTTATGTGGAACCGCAGGAGCAGGCTCTGGTAGCGGCACAGCGGCTCATGGAATATGAAGTGGACTGTTTGCCCGTCGTCCACGTCCTGGACCGCGATGAAGAAGACCGGAAAGAACTCCAGATCGTCGGACGTATTTCAAAAACTAATATTACCCGTCTCTTTGTAGAATGTGGCTTGGGGAGGAGATCATAAGTGGCCAGACCGATTGTCTATGCCTGCTCGGATTCACTGGGGGAAACGGCGGAACGCGTAGCCCGCGCCGCTGCCAGCCAGTATAATCAGGAAGAATTTAATATTGTCCGCGTTCCCTACATCCGTTCGGAACAGCAGATTGAAGACATTGTAAAAAAGGCGGAAGAAAATCACGCCATGATCTGCTATACCATCATTTCACCGGTCCTGCGGCGCAAGCTGAAGACGCTGACGGCGAATTCCGATGTGACCGTCGTCGATATCATCGGCCCAATGATGGATGGCATCGGCAAGATTGCGACGACGGAACCGACTATGAAGGCCGGCATGATCCACCGCCTGGATGAAGAATATTTCAAACGGGTCGAAGCCATCGAGTTCGCCGTCAAGTACGATGACGGCAAGAATCCTATCGGCTTTTTGAAGGCCGATATCGTCATCGTCGGCGTATCCCGTACGTCCAAGACGCCTCTTTCCATGTATCTGGCCCACAAGCGCATCAAGGCCGCCAATCTGCCTCTGGTGCCGGAAGTGGCCCTGCCGCCGGAACTGTTCCAGATTCCGGCCCGGAAAATCGTAGGCCTCATCATCGATCCCTTTAAACTGAACTTTATCCGCAGCGAACGGCTCCGCAGCATGGGGCTCGATTCCAATGCCAGCTATGCCAATATCGACCGCATCAATGAAGAACTGACCTATGCCCGCGGCGTCATGCGCCGTCTCCATTGCCCGGTCATCGATGTGTCTTCCAAAGCTATTGAAGAAACGGCGAACCTTGTGCTGGATATTGTCAAACGCAATCGCGAACTGTATGATGAGTAATATATAGCAAAAGACGCCGTCCTGGCGTCTTTTTGCGTATGAGGAGGAAATCCTATGATCCGTGAAAGCTCCTTAACTATCCAGGATGCCCTGCGCCACGCCCTGAGTGACAAATCCTTTGCCCGGCAGCCCCTGTACGAGTCGGAGCTGCTCCGGAACCTGCGCCAGCCGGCCATGCTGGCGCCCCTTTCGGAGGAGCTGGCCCATACAGCGGATGAAGACGGCCGGTTTTATGCGCCCGCTGTCGCTGACTGCCTGACAAAGTATCTGGACGTCTTTGCTGCCGTGCCCGAAGGCGGCTGGCTGTCGTACTGCTATTATTCCATCCTGGCCCGGTTGTTCCCAGAAAATACAGCGGCCTGGGACGAACCGGCCATGACGGTTGTACTGGACGATGCACCGCCGTACCGCATCGGCCGGATCCTGCTGCTGCAGATCCTGCGCGGCCTCTATCTGTATGAACGGTATACCCTGCCCTTTGACCCGACGAAGGATATGAAGCTCCTGTCCCGCGATGAAATCCGGGCCAACGGCTTCATTCCGGAATATCTCCACATGAAGGAACTCATATGGGATAATTACATCTATGAATTCATGCGCATCGGCATCGACATTACGCCCTTTAATACACTGGGGCATATCGGCGGCGTCCATTATGTGGCCATGTACATGGCCCGCCAGTTGCGCCAGTGCGATGTCCCTGTGGACCTGGGCCTCATTTCCGGGGCCGCCGCCTGCCATGATATCGGGAAATACGGCTGCCGCAAGCAGGAAGAGCGGCGCGTCCCGTACCTGCATTATTTCTATACGGGATTGTGCTGCAACCGCTTTGAACTGCCGGCTATCGGCCATATTGCTGCCAACCACTCCGTATGGGATCTGGAACTGGAAAATCTGTCTGCCGAGTCGCTGCTGCTCATCTATGCCGATTTCCGCGTCAAGAGCAGCCGCGATGAACAGGGCCGGGAAATCGTCCATTTCTATACCCTTTCCCAGGCCTTCGACGTCATCCTGGGAAAGCTCGATAACGTCGATGAAAAAAAGAAGCAGCGCTACCAGAAAGTCTACGCCAAACTGGCGGACTTTGAAGCGTTCATGAAAGAACGGGGCGTCATTACGGACCTGCCGGAGGATTTCTCCCAGGCGCCGCTCTTTCCGCCGGAACGGATCCACCGCGAACGGGTCCTCATGGAAGGGAACGATGTCGTTTCCGAGCTGAAATATGCCGCCATCGATCACAACCTGCGCCTCATGGCCATTTTCCGCAGCGAAAGCGATTTTGGCAATCTCATCGAAGCCGCCCGGAGTGAACGGAACTGGAAAAACGTGCGTACGTACATCAGCATTTTCCGGGAATATTCGACGTATATGACAGAGCATCAGAAGATGATGACCCTGAAATACCTCTACGAGCTCCTGTCCCACCGGGAAGGGGATATCCGCATGGATGCGGCGGCTCTCATGGGCTCTATCGTAGCCGATTTCAATGACCGCTATACGAAGGAGCTGCCCGAAGGCGTTTCCCTGCCCCAGAAGGAAATCACCAATCTCGTCCTGTTCCGCCATTACCTGTCGCTCATCATCAAGCCGGGACTGCGCTTTACGGCCCAGCACCGCATGTGGATCGGCTACTGCCTGGGGACCTTTGTCAGCACGGTCCTTCAGGACTGCTACGTCCCGGACCGGCCGGCCTATATGGACATCCTGCGCTCGTACTATGAACGGACGAACTACATGACCGAGCTGTACATCATCCTTCTGAAAGCCCTGAGTGATGTGGGGCCGGCCTATATGGACGATATATTCCTCCAGGCCGCCGGCTCGTTTATTACGGCAGCGGCCGGCGCCGGCGATACGAATCTGCAGATTGCGGCGCTCTACTGCCGTCACAGCCTCAGGCTGTGTCCGGACGAAGAATTCTGGCAGGACCTGCTGACCGTCAAAGGTCTGCCGTCCGAGCGGGAGGCGTTTTATCAGAAAGAGGGGAGCCTCTATCTCGATGACCTCAAGATGGGCACCCACTGGATCGTCAAAGTGGCCAATATCGACCTCATGATCCATTATCTTGACGACAGCTGTGACAGCGGCACGGTCATGCACTTGTGCATGCATCTGACCAACCTGCTCAAAGTGAGCGAATCCCTCTTTGTCCGCCAGGCTGCCGGTCAGGCGCTCATGTCTATTGCCAGCCGCATGACCTATGCCCAGCGCAACGAAATGGCGGTGGAACTCTTCAACGGCCTTGAGATCGGAGACCTGCAGATTTCCAAGTACGTGCCGGAATACCTGGGCCGCATGATCCTGAAACTGCCGCCGCAGGAACTGGATGAATTCGTCATCACCCTGGATCAGCAGATACTGACGGCCAGCACCCAGGTGGCGTCTTCCATGGTCAGCACCATCGGCGTCATTCTGGAACATTTCCGGGAATTCATGGCGGCCTTTCCCAATTATGAGGAAAAGAACAAAGAACGGCAGCGCCATCTCCTGTATATCATGATCAAGGCTTATGCCCATTACGATAAGGAACGGAGCCGCGATGCCTTCCGCGATATCGGCCGCTTCGTCTTCAACAGCCCCTGCATGCCTCAGAAGCAGACGGATTTCCTCTTTGCCCATTCCTACAAGAAACTGCTGGTCACGCTCTTTGAAAACAGCGAAGGGACACTGGATTTCTACAGCAATGCCGCCGTGCTGAACCACATCTACCGCTATATCAGCCGTCACCAGTTCCTCTGCGGCCCCTTCCAGTTCCCGCGCCATCATAAGGCCTGCTTTTATCCCGGCACCTTCGACCCCTTCAGTCTGGGCCACAAGGCCGTGGCCTGCCGGATTCGCGACCTGGGATTCGATGTCTATCTGGCCCTCGATGAATTTTCCTGGTCCAAACATACTCAGCCGCGGCTCATGCGCCGCAAGATCATGAATATGTCCGTGGCCGATGAAGAGGACATTTATCCCTTCCCGGACGACGTGTCGGTCAATATTGCCAACGAGGCCGACGTGCGACGCCTGAAGGAAATCTTTGCGGGAAAAGAGCTGTATATCGCCGTCGGGACCGACGTCATCGAAAACGCTTCGGCCTATAAAGCCGTGCCGACAGCCGATTCCATCCATACGGTGAACCACATCACCTTTGCCAGAGAAACGCGGGAAACGAAGAACAAGAAAGGAACTGGCGGCTATCCCATTACGGGCAAGGTCATCCCGCTGCTGCTGGATAAATTCTACGAAGATATCAGCTCGACCCGTATCCGGGAAAACATCGACCTCAACCGGGATATTTCTAACCTCATCGACGCCGTGGCCCAGAATTTCATCTACGATAATAACCTGTACCTGCGCGAACCGGCGTACAAACACGTCCTGGAAGCCAGGGAAATCGGCATCGGTGCCTTCCGGCCCAGAGGGGCAGAAAGTCTCTGGCCCATTTACAGCCGCCTCGGCGCCCTGGGCTACGATATCGACGTAGTGGACCGCTATATCGAACGGGACCGCAATATCGACAAGGAACGGGTCTGGACGATTTACATTGACAACGCAGGGAAGCAGAAGCAGATGATTGCCTATGCCGCCGTCCACAACGCCCACAGCCGGGACCTGCTGTCCGAATTCGGCGACATGCAGACGGCAGACCATATCCGCCGCCATGCCGCCGGCAGCATCGCATCCATCGGCTTTTTGTACATTGCCGACGATTCGGATATTTCCAATGCTGGCCAGATCATCATTACGGAAGTCCTGACGGAACTCATCGCCCGCGACTATGCCTATGCCGTGTATCATCCCGTCGATGAGGCCGGCTATAACGATACGGTCCTCGATGCGCTGGTGAAACAGGGATTCGTCAATATCGCCCCGCCGGGGGCTTCTCATCCCCTGTATGCTGTCGATATGAAAGACCCTATCGTCATTTTCCGCGACGTGGAAACGATCATCAAGAATCCCTTCAATAAGAATCCCCGGGTCCTGCAGGCTCTAGAACAGGCCCATACCAATCTGCTGGCCGTCATGCGGCGCATTTATCCCGGCAAGCTGCTCCTGTCGTTCAATACGAGCGCCATGCATCATAAGATCATTACCAAGATGGCCCATATCAACGGCGTTTCCATCGTCGATGATCCGAAAAAGCGGCGCGGCCCCTATATGTCGGTTCCCTTCGGCAAGGCCCTGAGTGACGTCCTCGTGCCCAATACGGTCACGAAATCGCTCCATATCGAAAAGTATTTCAACCGCGCCGTCAAAGGCTTTACCATTGCCGAAACCCATCATTATTCGTCGGTGGAAAACCAGGTCCGGACAATCAAATCGTTCAACCGGCCGGTCATCCTCATCGACGACCTGCTCCACAAGGGGCACCGCATGCGTATGCTGACGCCGTATCTCATCAAGAACCAGGTGGAAATCAAAGAGGTCCTGGTCGGCGTCATGACCGGCCAGGCCATGGATATGATGGCAGAAAAGCACATCAAGGCCGAATGCGCCTATTATCTGCCCACACTGGAAGTGTGGCTCAATGAACGGGACTGCTATCCCTTCATCGGCGGCGACAGCATCGACAATGCCCACGATTACAGCGGATACGACCGCAATCCGTCGGTCAATCTCATCCTGCCCTATGTCAAGCCGGCCTTTATCAAGCACAGTGACCCCGATGCGGCCTTCCTCTATTCTCTGACGTGTCTGAAAAACGCCCGGCTGATCATGAAGACCCTGCAGGACGTATATCAGGAAACGTATGAAAAGAGGCTGACATTGAAGCGCCTCGGCGAAGTCGTCACCTATCCCCGCTACCCCGATATCGACGTAGGGGTCGCTTTCGATCAGAATATGGACCTGACGCGGTTCATAGAAAACGACATAGAACGGCTCATCCGCCTGCGCTGGGGTGAATACTGGAAACTCGATGAATCATAAGGAGGAACGGCACATGAAAGAGGTATATTATATCCATGAACTGCCGGAAAGAGCCGGTATTACGGCGCCCCTGACGCTTTCCGACCGGCCCTTTGAGCCGGGAAAGAAAGCGCGCGTCCATATACTGGCCCTGGGCGATGTGGGCACGACCATGCTCATCGGCCTGCGCCTCCTCGGGGCAGCAGACATCGCCTCCATCGGCATCTGCGACCTCAATGGGAACAATCTATCCCGGCTGGAAATAGAAATCAACCAGATACGCTATCCCTTTGCCGCACAGGGGGACGGCCCCGTCCTGCCTCCCGTCCATATCGTTACGGAAGAGCAGCTCTTTGACTGCGACCTCTTCATCTTCTGTGCCAGCAAAGGCGTACCACCTCTTTCGGCAACGGGAGACGTGCGCATGGCCCAGCTGGAAGCCAATAAGGGCCTTATCGGCCATTTTGCCGGGCTTGCCCGGAGCGCCGGGTACAAGGGGCTGGTCTGCATCGTTTCCGACCCCGTAGACCCCCTGTGCGCGGCTTTTCTGGACGCATCGGGTATCCGGCCCTGGCAGATACGGGGCTATGGCCTTGGCGTCATGAATGCCCGGGCCTGTTACTATGCCGAAAAAGACGGGCGGCTGGCCCATTACCTTACGGAAGGCCGGGCATTCGGACCCCACGGGGAAGATCTGGTCATTGCCGACCGCATCGAAGGCTATGACGACACTCTTTCGCGGGAACTGACAAAAAAGGTCGTAGAAGCCAATCACGTCGTCCGGAATCTGGGCTATAAGCCGTATATCGCGCCGGCCCTGTCGTCGGCGGCTCTGTCCATTCTCCTGACGCTCCGGGGATGCTGGCATTACGGGTCGGTATATCTGGGAGACAAGGACCGGGGAGCCTTCCTCGGCGTACGCAGCCGCTATAGTGAAGAAGGGCTGGTATACGAGGACCGGCCCCTTCCCAGGGCGCTATACGACCGCATCGAATATGCTTATCTCCGGTTATGCGCGTTACGATAAGAAGGGATGTACCATGCTGTATGTTGTTAAAATGGGCTGGCAGGAGCCGGGCCATCCGGAACGGGTAGACGGCGTCCTGCGCTACGCCCTCCGGGGCGTAGCGCACACTGTGATCGATAGTCTGGAACCGTTCGTATCACTCTGCACGCGGCGCAGCGGCGGGGAAGACCTGCGCTTCCTCTTTGCCGTCAATCTGGCCCGGGGCGGCCTCAATATGGCCTATGCCCGTATGATTTCTTTCCTCTCCCAGCATGTCCACTGCCTCGAGGGCTGCTGCGGCGCCGTCGTCGTCGATGGGGCCGATGAGCTGTTTACTAAGAAAATCGGCAGGGAAATGATTTTTATGGCCAACCGGGCCGGCTGTGCCTTTCCGGGAAAGCCCCTGGTAGAGGCCACGGGCTCACTGTACAATTTCACCATACAGGCCCGGGTACGGGGCGTCGATAATCTGGGGGCCTATGAGGAAGGCGTCCGCCAGCTCGTACAGAAACTGATTTCCTTTGCCCCGCCACCAGAACGGGGGCGCCACGTCCTGGCTCTTCACGCCAGCAGCCGCCGGACCAGCAATACCCTCCTTTTGTGGGAAATGGTGCGTCGTCATCTCACGGCGTCCCGTGTAGAGGAGATATCACTGCGCAACGGTACCGTCGTGGACTGCCGGGGCTGCAGCTACGAGGCCTGTCTGCATTTTGGCGAACGGGGGGACTGTTTCTATGGCGGCATCATGGTGGAACAGGTCTATCCTGCCGTGCGTCAGTGCGATACGCTGGTTCTCATCTGTCCCAACTACAACGATGCCGTCGGCGCCAACATCATGGCTTTTTTCAACCGCCTGACGGCTCTGTTCCGCACGGACTGGCAGACTTTTTCGAAGAAACGGGTCTTTGCCCTGGTCGTTTCCGGATACAGCGGCGGCGATATCGTGGCGGAACAGATCATAGGTGCCCTGAACTGCAACAAGAACTTCATCCTGCCCGGTCATTTTGCCCTCATGGAAACGGCCAACGAACCGAAAAGCATTCTCCGCTGTCCCGGTATCGAAGAGCGGGCGGAACTATTGGCCTGTCATATCGATATGAAATGATGATATATAAAAAAAGGGTATAAAAAAAGATGATTCACAGAAGAATCATCTTTTTTTATACCGGATTATACATCACGCTGTACTTTGCCGGAACGGAGGCAGCGGGTGCAGACGTTTACGCGTTTGACTTCGCCGTCTACGATAGCGCGTACTCTCTGGATGTTCGGCTTCCAGGTTCTTTTGGTTTTTAAATGGGAATGGCTGACATTCATGCCCGTTACGGTACCTTTACCGCAGATTTCGCAATAATTTGCCATGGGTTACACCTCCTAGTACTTTCGCAGTACAACATACAAATCTTATCATAAAATATAGGGTAAATCAAGGATTATTTATAAAAAGCCTACAAAATATGATACAATAAATAGTATCAAATTACAAGGAGTATTTTTATGGATGTTTCAATTCGCCGGCTGCCCGGCATCGGCATACGCCGGGAGAAGCTCTTTGCCCGTCTGGGCGTTACGACGATCCCCGGGCTGCTCCAGTATTTCCCCCGCGATTATGAGGACCGGAGCCACGTCGTCCCCATCGGCCGGGCAGATCTGGAACGGAAGGAACCGGTCCTGGTCTGCGGCCGCGTCGGGACCATACAGGAACTGCGTCCCCGCCGGGGGATGACGATTTTAAAAGTCGTGCTCCACGATGAAACGGGAGCCGTAGAAATGACCTGGTTCAATCAGCCCTTCAAGAAAAAACAGTTCCATACGGGCATGACTGTATCGGCCTTTGGCCGCATAGAGTGGAATTATGGCAGGCGCCAGATGAATACGCCCGATGTGGAGGAAGGAGAGCTGCAGGACCGGGGATTGGTGCCCCTCTACGGCCTGACCGACGGGCTGCGCCAGTCCGACGTGAGAAAAGCTGTGCGTCAGGCCCTGACCCTGGCCCGGAAGGAACCGGATCTTCTGCCGGCACCATGCACGAAGACGGGCCATTCCCGCTTTCCACTTATCGAGGCTTATGAACGGATGCATTTCCCAAAAAGCAGGGAAGAACAGGAAGAGGCCCGGGAGCAGCTGGCCTATGAAGAACTGTTCGACATGCAGGCCGGCCTGTGCCTCCGGAGGCGACGGGAAAGCCGGAAACAGGGCATCAAGTGCGGCCCCAACGGAGCGCTTCTGAAACAATTTTTCGACCGGCTGCCCTTTACCCTGACCCGGGGCCAGACCGGTGCTTTCCTCGATATCCAGAGCGATATGGAAGGCGAAGTGCCCATGCAGCGCCTCGTCCAGGGCGACGTCGGCTCCGGCAAGACCGTCGTGGCGGCCCTGGCCCTGGCCAAGATTGTGGAAAACGGTTATCAGGGAGCTCTCATGGCGCCGACAGAAATTCTGGCAGTCCAGCATTATGAAGAATTCTGCCGCCTCTTTCAGGGGCTGCCCGTGTGCATCGCCCTGCTCACGGGACGGACCGGGGCAAAGGACCGGGCGCAGCTTCTGGAAGACCTGCGGGACGGAGCCGTGCAGATCCTCATCGGCACCCACGCCCTCATCCAGGACGACGTACAGTTTGCGGCTCTGGGGCTCGTCGTGACCGATGAACAGCACCGTTTCGGCGTGCGCCAGCGGGAAGCCCTGCAGAAAAAGGGCCGGGCGCCGCACACGCTGTACATGACGGCGACGCCCATTCCCCGCACGCTGACGTTGTCGCTGTACGGCGACCTCGACGTGTCCTCCATCCGCGACCTGCCACCGGGACGGCAGGTCGTCAAGACCTATGCTGTAGGTGAATCCATGCGCCGGCGCATCTATGCGTTCATGGAAAAGACGATGAAAGCCGGTCAGCAGTGTTACGTCGTCTGTCCCCTCGTGGAAGAATCGGAAAACGTGGACCTCCAGGCGGCCACGGCCCTGTATGACCAGCTGCGGACGGCGGTATTTCCCCGGTTCCGCTGCGGCCTCGTCCACGGAAAGATGGCCGGGAAAGAGAAAGAAGCCGTTATGGAAGCCTTTTCCCGCGGTGATATACAGCTTCTGGTGGCTACCAGCGTCATCGAAGTCGGCGTCAACGTGCCCAATGCGACAATCATGCTCATCGACGGGGCCGAGCGGTTCGGACTGGCCCAGCTCCACCAGCTGCGGGGCCGCGTCGGCCGGGGCAGCCTGCAGGCATACTGCATCCTCCTTTCCAAACAGGGCAGTGAAGAGACGAGACAGCGCCTGCACTATATGGAAACCATTCATGACGGATTCGTCCTTTCGGAAAAAGACCTGCTCCTGCGCGGGGCGGGCCAGCTGTTCGGCTATGCCCAGCATGGCCTGCCGGATCTGCACGCCGCCGATATTATCCGCGACGTGGCCCTTCTGTCGGAGGCCCGCGATGAAGCGGCATCCTTTGTGGACGGACCTGCCGCAGAGGAACAGGTCCTTTCAGCCCTGAAGCGGCGGTTTGGCGGGTCATTCCAGAAACTGCTGAATAACTGAATGGAGAGGGCAGGGAATTTCTGCATAAAATATGTACAGAACCGGGCGAATCAGCTATAATAAAGAATACAGTGCCAATGCGGCACGGTCCTGCTTGTTATGGCAGAACAGACTATTATAGAATAAGGCGGAGATGGAGTTGTCTAGTAAAATCGATATATTATCCGTTCCCATTGCCAATATCAGTTTGGCGGAAACGAAGGATTTTGTATTCCGTTGCATCGCCGAAGGCCGTGCGGCATCGATTGCGACGGCCAATGCGGAAATGGTGATGCGGGCCCAGAAAGATAACGAACTGGCACAGGCACTGCTGGAAGCCGATCTGGTGATTCCCGACGGCGCCGGCGTTCTCTGGGCTGCCGAGCAGAAAGGACAGAAATTCAAGGAACGGGTCACTGGCTGTGATGTGGCGGAACTGCTGCTCAAAGAGGCGGCAGCGCGCCAGACTCCGGTCTACTTGTTCGGCGCAGCTGCCGGCGTAGCAGAAGAAGCAGCGGCCAATATTGAAGCGCGCTATGGAAAACTGAATCTGGCCGGAACCCATTCGGGCTTTTTCAGTGCAGATGAAGAACAGGATATCATCGGCGACATCCGCAGCCACGGCACGCGGATCCTGCTGGTGGCTCTTGGCGTCCCCAAACAGGAAAAATGGATCCGCGATCACTTGTACGACCTGGGACCCTGTGTGTGCATGGGCGTCGGCGGCACTTTTGATGTGCTGGCCGGCCGCGTGGGCAGGGCCCCTGTCTGGATGCAGCAGAACCGTCTGGAATGGCTGTACCGTCTGTGCAAAGAACCGAGCCGCTTCCGGCGTATGCTGGCGCTGCCGCGCTTTATGGCTGCCGTCAAATTCGGTGGCCGCTCATGAAAGGAGCCGTGGTTACGTGAAAAAACCGCTTATTATAGAAGACGGTTATGTATTTATCCTGGTACCGGCCCTGCTGGCTGTACTGGCCTGGCATTTCCTCAGCCCCTATATAGCCGTACTGCCGGGAGTACTGGCACTGTATTTTGCCTATTTCTTCCGCAATCCGCCCCGTCGTATCCCCGACGATGAGCTGGCCCTCGTATCGCCGGCCGATGGCACGGTCGTATCGGTAGAGGAAACATTCGAAGATCTCTACCTCAATCAGAAATGCCGGAAGATTACCATATTCCTGTCTATTTTCGATGCCCATATCAACCGCACGCCTCTTTCAGGAATCATCAAGTTCCAGCAGTACACGTGCGGACGCTTCCGCCCGGCCTATGAAAAAGGCGTAGGCTATGAGAACGAACGGTATTCCCTGGGCATTGAAAACGAGCGCACGAATATCCTCGTGACGCTCATTGCCGGTGTACTGGCCCGGCGGGTCGTATCCTGGGTGACGCTGGGGGACGAACTGAAGCACGGCCAGCTGTACGGCATGATCAAGTTTGGTTCCTGCATCGAAGTCTTCGTACAGGATAATGTAGATATATACGTCACAAAAGGCCAGAAGGTCCGTGGCGGAGAAACCATCATAGGGAGGATTCAAGAATGAAAAAAGTAATTCCCTGCCTGTTTACCTCAGGCAATCTGGGATTCGGCGTCCTGAGTATCATGCTTACATCCCAGGGTTATCTTACATGGGGCGCTGTCTGCATCCTGCTGGCTATGGTCTGCGATGCCCTCGACGGGCGCACGGCCCGGGCACTGGGGGTACAGGGCGAATTTGGCAAAGAACTGGATTCCCTGTCGGACTGTGTATCCTTCGGGGCGGCGACGGGATTCCTCATCTATTCCTATTCACTCCATGAACTGGGCTGGATTGGCATGATACCGCCTGTCCTGTATGCCTGCTGCGGCGGCCTGCGCCTGGCCCGTTTCAATCTGAATACGACCGTCGTCCACGGGTATTTCCAGGGTATGCCCATCCCGAACGGCGGTTGCATCGTGGCGACCTATGTCCTGTCCGGCGTCCATCTGCCGGCCTGGATCATCGCCATACTGACCCTGGCTCTGGGATATCATCTGGTCAGCAAGGTCCATAATCCCGATTTCAAAGGCGCCAGCCCCGATGTGCTGCACAAGTCGGCCCTGGCCATCGCCATCCTCTGCGGTGCCCTGGTCCTCTGGCTGGTAGACTGGCATCTGGTCCTCATTATGCCTTTCTTCCTGTATATCATTTTTGGTCTGGTCAATACGGCCATGAATGCCGCTGCTTCTCACTGAGTTCGTTAGGGAGAGTCGTGTATGGAACATCTTTTGGATATCATCATGATACCCATACAAGTAATCATCGTTTTTTATTCGCTATACTATTTTATCCTGGCCTGCTTCGGCCTTATGAAAAAGAGAGACCGGGTCATGATGCCGCCAAAACATACCTTTGCGGCGGTCATCTGCGCCCATAATGAAGAACGGGTCGTGGGCAACCTCATCGACAATCTGAAGGAACTGAATTATCCGAAGGACATGTACGATGTCTACGTCGTGGCCGATAACTGCACCGATAAGACCGCCGACGTTTGCCGGTCCCACGGGGCCTTTGTCCGCGTGCGCACCAATAAGGAACACGTCGGCAAGGGCTATGCCATGGACTGGATGTTTACCCAGATGCTGGCCCAGGAAAAACAGTATGACGCCTTCGTCGTCTTTGATGCCGATAATCTGGTCCATCCGGAATTTTTGCGGGAAATGAACAATCACCTCTGCAAGGGCGAACAGGTCATCCAGGGATATATGGATTCCAAGAATCCGACGGACACGTGGATTGCCGGGACGTTTTCCATTGCTTTCTGGCTCATCAACCACATGTGGCATCTGGCCAAGTACAATATCGGCCTTTCGACGGCTCTGGGCGGTACGGGTATGTGCATCGCCACCGATATTGTCCGCAAATATGGCTGGGGATGTGACTGCCTGACAGAAGATATGGAATTTTCCATGAAGGTCCTCCTCGAAGGGGTGCGCACCTGCTGGGCCCACGATGCCATCATTTATGACGAAAAGGCCCTGGGTTTCATGCAGTCCTGCCGGCAGCGCAAACGCTGGGCCCAGGGACAGTGCGACTGCGGCGAGCGGTTCATTCCCAAGCTCTTTGCCAGAGGCATCAAAACGGGGAATATCCGCATGCTCGACGGCATCATCACCCTGTCGCAGCCTTTTTTCATGATGATGTCTACGATTTATGCGGGCATTGCCATGGTCAATTCCTATATTCCCTTGTACACGAATATACTGAATCAGCTCATTCCCGTCCAGATATGGACGGTTCTCGGCATCGGGCAGTATCTCATACCGGTCATCGTGCTGCTGCAGATCAAAGTACCGCCCAAATCGTGGCTGTACCTCATCGTCTATCCCCTCTTCATGTACAGCTGGATCCCTGTCAATTTCCTGGGATTCAAGGACCGTCATAAGATGGAATGGAGCCATACCCTGCATACGAGGGCCGTTTCCTACGATAATGCCGCCTTGCTGCGCAAGCAGAATAAAGAATAGGAGAGTCTATGCATATATTACTTACCAATGATGACGGCCTGCAGGCAAGGGGCCTGCAGATCCTGAAAGAAGAACTGATGGACTATGCCGGAAAAATCACCGTCGTGGCCCCGGCGGGGCAGCGCAGTGCTGCTTCCCATTCCATGACCATCAACCGTACCCTTTATTGCCACGAACATGGCGGGACCGGGGAAAAGGTACGGGAAATTTCCGTGTCCGGCACGCCTGTGGACTGTGTCAAAATGGCTATGGAATACTTTCTCCGCGATGACCGGCCGGACCTCATCATTTCCGGTATCAACGATGGCTTTAATCTCGGCAGCGATGTCCTCTATTCCGGTACCGTTTCGGCGGCCATGGAAGGACCATATTATCAGGTGCCGGCCCTGGCCGTGTCCATGGGAAAGATGGACGAAGACCGCTGCCGGGAAACGGCGCGTCTGGTGAAGGCCCTGGTGGAACAGGTCTTTGTCTGTGGCAAATTCCCGGGCATACTGAATGTCAACATACCGCGGGAAGGGGAGATATCCCTGAAGAACGCCCGGGTCGTCCCCCAGACGGTGCAGATTTATCACAATGTCATCGCCGAGAAGCGGGACATTGATGGCAGTCTCTGCTACAAGATCGTCGGCGACCTGGACCTGACGACGGCGCCGGAAAACAGCGATGTTGCCTGCATCCGCAGCGGCCATATTGCCCTGACCCCGCTGAAATGGCAGCAGACAGCAGACCGGGCTATGGAATTGATACAGCAGTATATCTGATAAAATCATGTATACATGGTACAAAATGCAAGCCTCATATGGACAAATTTCCATACGGGGCTTGCATTTTTTGTAGGAAGTGCGTATAATAACAAATACATCATACATATTGCGTGGATGAAGCATGCGGGAGAAGGTACAGACCTACCGAAGGAGTCAAACTCTCAGGTATCCGGATCCGGATGGGACCGTATGCAGACACGACTCTGGAGAGTCCCTATTGGGCGCCGAAGGTGCACGGAAGTCATTCCTTATCTCTCAGGCAAAAGGACAGAGGCTGTAAAAAAGCGCAGATGCGTATTTGTGCTGTTATATTTGGCCTGTCTCCGGAGACATGATGGAGACAGGCTTTTTTTGTCATCATTTTTCTTTTTATTCGTTGTCATACTATGGGATAGAGAAAGGGAGAGAGTCATGAGTTTAGACACATTAAATGCGATTGACAGTTTTATCTGGGGGCCACCGTTACTGATCCTGCTGATTGGCACGGGCATCATGCTGACTGTCCGGCTCCGGTTGTTACAGGTGTTCCGTCTGCCGCGGGCTTTGAAACTGATCTTTACGGCGAAAAATCAGGGGGAAGGCGATATCGATAGTTTCAAAGCTCTCTGCACGGCTCTGGCCGCAACGGTCGGGACAGGTAATATCGTCGGCGTCGCCACGGCTGTTCATGCCGGCGGGCCAGGGGCGATCTTCTGGATGTGGATGGCGGCCTTCGTCGGTATGGCGACGAAATACGCCGAAGGGTGCCTGGCTGTGCGCTACCGGACCATCGATAAGAACGGCGAAGTCGCCGGCGGTCCGATGTACTACATCGAAAACGGGCTGGGAAAGAAGTACAAGCCCCTGGCCGTCCTCTTTGCTTTCTTTGGCGTACTGGTTGCCTTCTTTGGCATCGGTACCTTTGCACAGGTCAATTCCATCGTCGAAATTACCCGCCTTACGGCAGATGTCCCCGTCGAATATACGGCAGTCGTTCTCACTATCGTCGTGGCTGCTGTCACCATCGGCGGCCTGCAGTCCATTGCCCGGGCGGCTTCCAAAATCGTCCCGGCCATGGCTGTTATCTATGTCATCTCTACCGTCGCCTTTCTGGCCATCTTTTATGAACAGATTCCGGCGGCCATCTATGAAATCATTCACGATGCGTTTACACCGACCGCTGCTGCCGGCGGCTTCCTCGGTGCTACGGTCCTCGTCGCCATGCGCAACGGTGTCGCCCGCGGCGTCTTTTCCAATGAATCCGGTCTGGGCAGTGCGCCTATCGTAGCGGCTGCGGCCAAGACGAAATGGCCGGCCGAACAGGGGCTTATTTCTATGACCGGTACGTTCATCGATACGATCATCATCTGTACCCTAACGGGGTTGGTCCTCGTCGTGAGCGGTGCCTGGATGGGTGATGTCAACGGAGCGGCTCTGACCAATGCAGCCTTCCTGCAGGCTTTCCCGACCTATGGCAGTCTCATCCTCTGCGTCGGCCTGACGCTCTTTGCCTTTACGACTATCCTTGGCTGGAATTACTACGGCGAACGCTGCATGGAATATCTGGTCGGTGTCAAGGGCATTATGCCATACCGTATCGTGTTCATCATCCTCGTCGCCTGCGGTGCCTTCTTGAAACTGGACGTCATCTGGATCCTGGCGGACATCGTAAACGGCCTCATGGCTATTCCGAACCTCATCGCACTCATCGGCTTGTCCGGTGTCGTCGTAGCCGAAACCAAAGCCTACTTTGCTCATGTCAAAGCCGAAGAAATGGCGGCGGAAGAAGCGGAAAAAGAAACGGTCAGCGGCGACTGAGGCAGAAGCTGTCATCGCTCTGACAGGATAATCAGAACGATACTCCTGATGGAGCTGCCCGGCAAGGCAGCTCCATTTTTTTTATCGCCGGAATGTAAGGATACCTCTTGACGTATGGATACAGTATGGTATAATTATCTTTGTTCCAGTATTTTATGCCGGAGTGGCGGAATGGCAGACGCACCTGACTCAAAATCAGGCGGGTAACACCGTGAGGGTTCAAGTCCCTCCCCCGGCACCATAATCAGAAGGACTGTGCCTGAAGGTCTATGCTTTCAGGCACAGTCCTTTTTTATCGATCGTTGAGGCACTGATGAAAAAGTTATTCCCTCTCATATCGGACTTCCCGCTTCAGACTCTGAACGAGGCCATAGCACTACGTGTTTTTTGTATATTGCTATGGCCTTTTCTTTTTATGATTTTATTGCATAGACCATACAGAATAAACTGTTCTAATTTTTGGCAAAAGTGATAAATACAACAGTTCTGCAACGATAATAACCGAATGTAAAAATTACGTAAAGAATAATTATGCATATTTAACAAATTATAATCCGATTAAAGAAAAATATGTAAATTTTTGTACGTGGTTGCATATCTATAAATAATGATTATTTTTATGCATTTTGTTATGGTTAATTTTTAATTTTATCCGATGACGAAAACATTCTATTATGGTGATAATTATATGGTTTTCGTGATAGAAAACAAATTAAATTCCGTTCATATGAATGGAATAAAATATAAAATCACTTTGTATTTATATTTAAATATTTTATAAACAATTTATAGTTTTGCAAGAACTTATATTGATTTTTCTATGCCAATACATGTATGATTACAAGTAGTATTAACGCCTATAATTGTAAAATAAGTTAATATTATTAGTCGGATCGTCATGTAAAGGAGACCATTAGCTATGACAAAAAAACATTCATGGATTCTCAGCGCCATGCTCGTCAGCTCGTTCTGGAGTGGAACCGTTATGGCAGCGCCAGCAGCCAATCCTGCCGGGGATGGGCCTGGCGTGGCTATCGGTACGGGCAGTAGTGCCGCAAGAGATACGAGTGTGGCCGTAGGAAAGAATGCAAAGACGATGGATAGCAACGGTGAGGCCAATGGCGGCGGTGATGTGGCCATCGGGAGCAATGCCAGAGTCAATAATTACGTCAATCAGGGCGGAAGCGTCGCTATGGGAGAAAATTCCTTCGCCGAAAATATGGCAGGGAGACAAGAAAAATTGTTCAATTTTAATCAGACAACATTTACCGGTTCAGGATTTCTTGGGTTGCGGTCTCCCTTCATTCCGGCTGATCCATCGAAAGTAACGGGAAGCATTGCCCTGGGGCAGAACTCCTATGCACGGTCCGGCGGAACCGTAATCGGCGTCCACAACTACAAAGGCGCATTGGGCGACATGACGATCGACACCAGTACGGAGGCGAACAGGCGCAGCTACGGCATTAACGTGAATGCGACGACTATCGGGACGAACAGCTTTAACAATGCCGCCTTTGGCGTCGTAAACGGGGCCTATTCTATCATTTCCGGTGCCTATGACGGCAGCTCCTATTCGTCCAAAGCGGGGCAGAATTTTGGAGCTACCATCACGGGGGCTTTGAACAGTATCGAGTCCAAAACGGCAGAAAGCGACTACTCCGGCGTGGCCAACAGTATCGTCGGCACGGCGAACCGCACCTTTAATTCCAATGGGTCCCTCATTTTCGGGGCCGGCAATGAAATCACCAACTCTGTTACGACGATTGCGGCGCCATCAGGAGGCGGAAATTCAGCTAAAGAGCTGGCAGAGACGCTGCGCGGGATCATCCGCGATGCCGATGGCGGCGGGGCTACTCTGGCGGTAGGCGGTGGTAATAAAGCCGATTATACACGGGCTTCCCAGCTCATCGGCGTGAACAATACCCTTACGGGGACGGCCGGCTCGGTCAGCGACTACAACATGATCAACGGCTATAAGAACACGGCGTCCCAGGTCAGCCACGTATCAGTAACGGGATCGGAAAATACGGTGACTAATACGAAAGATGCCGTCGTTATGGGGAACAAGCGGGACCTTTCCGGTGCATCCGGCAGCATCGTGCTGGGGTCGGCTGACAGTACCATGACCACGGGGGTAACCGATGCCGTTTCTATCGGCCACAATGCCAATGTAACAGAAGCCGGCGGTGTCGCATTGGGAGCACAGTCCAAAGCCTCTACGGCTGCCGGTGTGGCCGGTTACGATCCATCGTCTAGGGCTCTGTCCCAGGATACGTCTTCTACGTGGAACGCCACGGCAGCCGCTGTTTCCGTCGGTGACGGGACGACCATTACCAGGCAGATTACCAGCGTGGCAGCCGGTACGAACGATACGGATGCGGTCAACGTGGCCCAGCTGAAGCAGGCCGTGTTGTCTGCCGGTACAGGCACCGATACGAGAAACACCGTAGTGGCAGGCGACCATGTGACCGTAGACGAAGCGCCGAACGCCGATGGCAGTTCGACCTACACGGTGAGCGTGAAGGCCGATGGGAAGGTAGAAAGTGGCAATACGGGCATCGTGACAGGAAGTACCGTATACGGTGAAGTACGGCCGGCAGCCGATGGCACTTATGTAAAGGCGGACAGTACGACCGGTCAGAACCTGACTGCTCTGGATAATCAGGTCAAGAGCAATGCTGATTCTATTTCCCATATGAGCGGGTCCATAGACAGACTGGGGACCCGTGTCAATCGTGTAGGTGCCGGAGCTGCGGCACTGGCAGCACTGCATCCGCTGGATTTCGACCCTGACAGCAAGTGGGACTTTGCCGCCGGATATGGGAACTATAAAGATGCCCATGCCGTCGCGGCCGGAGTCTATTACCGCCCCAATGAAGACACCATGTTCAGCGTCGGCGGCAGTTTCGGTGGCGGTGAGAATATGGTCAACGCCGGACTTAGTCTGAAACTGGGACAGGGGAATCACGTCTCCACGTCCCGCGTGGCTATGGCGAAAGAAATCAAAGACCTGCGCAGCGATGTGGAAAATCTGCGCAGTGCCATTGCCAGTATGGCTGCGGGAAACGCCCTCGATCCGGGGAAGACAAAATTATTCCCCGATATTCCGGAAAATCACTGGGCCTACGACGAAATTGCCCAATTGTATGGCAATGGTATCGTAAAAGGGTATCCTGACGGACGATTCGACGGAGATCGCATGATGACGCGGTATGAATTTGCCTCTCTGGTCTATGAGCAGATGCAGAAAGGGGCCGCACTGAGCAATCGCGTGGTGACGGAATTTATGCCGGAACTGGAACGCATCCGCGTCGATACGGTGGCAAAGACCCGCGATGGCAGGCCGGCGATCCAGCGTGTCCGGGTCATTAAAGACAGGGGATAATAGAGATAGTTTCAGAGTAACAGGCCCGGACATCACGAGTACTGGCAGTCCGTTTGCCGTACAGAATGAAAACGACAGGCCCAGGCATTAACAGGGGGACAGCGATGTTCGTCTGTATCTTTGACAGGCAGGTGAACGATATGAAGTATCAACGTCGCATGAAAGAGTTACGGCAGGAGAATAATATGTCTCAGGCTGACTTAGGAAAAGTTTTGAAATGTACACAAGTAGCGTATGGGATGTATGAAAATGGCAAACGACGGCTGCCTATCTGCGGCCTCATTACACTGGCACGGTTTTACGATGTATCGGCAGATTATATTCTGGGACTGACTGATCATAAAGAAAAAAAGTGAGGGAGAGATTCCGGCCGGGGCTATTTTTGTTTCGAAGTACTCTGCTTTTATGATATAATACAGATGTGAGCCTATATTGGAGGGAGTGGAGTAGATGAATGAAATTTTTGAACGGCGCAGTGTGCGCAAGTTTCTGCCCCGGCCGGTAGAAGAAGAAAAAATTGAAAAAATGCTGCGGGCCGGCATGGCAGCACCGTCTGCCGGCAATCAGCAGCCCTGGGAATTTTACGTAGTCCGCGATAAGAAAATATTGCAGGATTTATCCCACTGCAGTCTCTATGCCGGATGTGCCGCCAAGGCACCAGTCGCAATCGTCGTCTGCAGCCGCGATGACAACATGCGCTTCCGTGCCTTTGCCAACCTGGACCTCAGCGCCTGTGTAGAAAATATTCTGCTGGAAGCTGTCTGTCTGGGCCTGGGTGCTGTATGGCTCGGAGTTGCGCCATATGCCTCCCGGGAATTGAACGTACGCCGGGCTGTCGGTATTCCCAAAGGTCTTACGGCCTTTGCCGTCATTCCGTTTGGCTATGCAGCCGATACGGTAGAAGAACGGGCGAAAGAAGACCGCTTCGACCCGGACCGGATTCATTACGTGTAAAAAAGACTCCTGCTCAGGCAGGAGCTTTTTTATAAGCTGTCACAGGGGGAAGAAACGAGATATGTTTAACGTAGGATTTAGTGAAATGCTGGTCATCGGCATCGTAGCCCTGGTTGTATTCGGCCCGAAAAAGCTGCCCGAAATCGGACGGGCTCTGGGACGGGGACTGCGTGAATTCCGCAAGGCTGCGTCGGACGTGATGGAAGAAACAGAGGGAGACATGACGGAGGGAACAAAAGATGGATCCAAGGGAAAAGAACGATGAGGCAGTGCTGCCGCTTACGGGCCATCTGGAAGAATTCCGGCGGCGCCTCATATACTGCCTGATTGCCCTGACGCTGGCAAGTGGTGCCTCCTATGCGTATATAGAAGATATTATTGCCTTTATTTCCGCTCCGGCAGGGAAATTGTACTTTATGCAGCCTGCAGAGGTGTTTTTTTCCTATCTCCATACGGCCGTCTTTACGGGCTTTCTGGTCACCATGCCCGTGTGGGCCTTCCAGCTGTGGTGTTTTATCCGGCCGGCCCTTACGGACAAAGAACGTCACTGGGTACTGTTTTTTGTACCGGCAGCGGTCCTTCTCTTTTATGGCGGAATGGCCTTTTCGTATTTTCTGGTCCTTCCGGCAGCCATCCAGTTTTTCATGGATTTTTCCAGTCCGTCCCTGCAGCCCATGTTTTCCCTGTCGGCGTACCTTTCTTTTTTTATGTCCTTTACCCTGCCTTTTGGACTGGCCTTTGAACTGCCCCTGGTCCTTCTGATCCTGTCCCGCCTTGGACTGGTCACGCCCCAGGGACTGCGCCGGAAGCGCAAGGCTTTCATCGTTCTCGATTTTATCTTTGCCGCGGTCATTTCCCCTACAGGAGATGCCTTTACCCAGACGATGATTGCCGTGCCGGTGCTGATACTCTATGAAGGCAGTATATGGATCATGAAATGGCTCGACAGGAACGGTCCTGCAGAGCCGTAACCATGTACAGGAAAGGCTCTTATATTGTATACAGTATTTATATTGTTCAGCAGCCGCCTTTCTCTTGTAAAGTTGCAGGCATTTGTTATAATTAAAGATGCAGTGATTTGTCTATGGGGAGATAATGAAGGCAGGCGCTGCCATCCAACATAACAGGAGGGACTATTCATGAAAAAAATTCGTTCGGTTTTAGTGGCCAACCGTGGTGAAATCGCTATCCGCGTATTCCGGGCCTGCAATGAACTGGGAATCCGGACCGTAGCGATTTACTCCAAAGAAGATTCGCTTTCCCTGCACCGCTTCCGTGCAGATGAATCCTATCTGGTAGGCCAGGGGAAGAAACCGGTTGATGCATATTTAGATATTGAAGATATTATCCGCATCGCACATGAACACGATGTCGATGCCATCCATCCGGGCTATGGCTTCTTATCGGAAAATGCCGATCTGGCCAAACGCTGCCAGGAAGAAGGCATTATCTTCATCGGGCCAAAAGTGGAACATCTCATCATGTTCGGCGATAAGATCAATGCCCGTATCCAGGCCAAAAAAGCCGGTATCCAGTATATCCCCGGCAGTGACGGCCCGGTCATGAATTATGCCGAAGTAGAAAAATTTGCCAAAGACGTGGGCTTCCCGATTATGCTGAAAGCCGTCAATGGCGGCGGCGGCCGCGGCATGCGTATGGTAGACCGTATGGCTGATCTGCGCGATGCCTACGACCGTGCCAAGTCAGAAGCCAAACTCGCTTTTGGCAGTGACGAAATTTATCTGGAAAAATGCATTGTCAACCCGAAACACGTCGAAGTACAGATCATGGGCGACGAACACGGCAATGTGGTCCACCTCTACGAACGGGACTGCTCCATCCAGCGCCGTCACCAGAAAGTCGTCGAAATTGCGCCGGCCTTTGCCCTGCCGCAGCAGCTGCGCCAGGATATCTGCAACGCCGCTCTCAAGCTCATGCGCAACGTCCATTATGTCAATGCCGGGACGGTCGAATTCCTGGTTACACCCGATGGCAAGTTCTATTTCATCGAAGTCAATCCCCGTGTCCAGGTTGAACATACAGTTACGGAAATGATTACCGGTATCGATATTGTCCAGACGCAGATCAAAGTGGCCGAAGGCTATGCTCTCAACAGCGACGAAATCGGCATCAAATCCCAGGACGATATCGAATGCCGTGGCAATGCCATCCAGTGCCGTATCACTACAGAAGATCCGACCAATAACTTCATGCCTGATTCGGGCAAAATCATCGTATACCGCAGCGGCGGCGGCTTTGGCGTCCGTCTCGACAGCGGCAATGCCTTTGCCGGTGCCATCATCACGCCGTACTATGATTCGCTCCTTGTCAAGGCGACGACCTATGGCCTGAATCATGCCCAGGCCGTACAGAAGATGCTCCGCGTCCTCGGCGAATTCCGTATCCGCGGCGTCAAGACCAATATCGGCTTCCTCATCAACGTCTTGAAGCAGCCGTCGTTCGTCAAGGGTGATTACAACGTCAATTTCATTGATGAACATCCGGAACTGTTCAATCTGCCTGTCGTCCATGACCGTGGCACGAAGCTCCTGAAATATATCGGCGATACGACGATTAACGGTTATACCAATGCGGGACCGCAGGAAAAACCGGATTTTGAACGGCTCGAACTGCCGCAGCCCGTCGATGGCCCTTATCCTGATGGGACGAAACAGCTCTTTGATTCCATGGGACCGGAAAAATTCTCCCAGTGGATCCTCGACCAGAAGAAAGTCCTCATCACCGATACTACTATGCGTGATGCCCACCAGTCTCTGATGGCAACGCGGGTGCGCTCCATCGATATGCTCCGCGTACTGGAAGCGGCTTCCAAAAAGTTGCCGGGATTCTTCTCCTATGAATGCTGGGGCGGTGCCACCTTTGACGTAGCCTATCGTTTCCTCTATGAAGACCCCTGGGACCGTCTGCGCCAGATGCGCAAGAAAGCACCGAATATCCTGCTGCAGATGCTCATCCGCGGCGCCAACGCCGTAGGCTATACAAGCTATCCTGACAATGTAGTCAAGAATTTCGTACAGCTCTCTGCCAAGAACGGCATCGACGTATTCCGTATTTTCGACAGCCTGAACAGCCTGGACAATATGTATGAAACGGTGCAGGCCGTCCGGGAAACGGGCAAGATTGCCGAAGTCGCCCTCTGCTATACCGGCGATATCCTCGATCCGTCCCGTCCGAAATATAATCTCGATTACTATGTCCGCATGGCAAAAGAACTGCAGAATGCCGGTGCCAATATCATCGCTATCAAGGATATGGCAGGGCTTCTTAAGCCGGAAGCGGCATATCAGCTCGTTTCGGCCCTCAAAGATGCCGTCGATCTGCCTATCCATCTCCATACCCACGATGGTTCGGGCAATGCCGTGACGACCCTCTGCCGGGCTGCCGATGCCGGTGTCGATATCGTCGATGCTGCTTATTCTGCCTTTGCCGGCGGTACGAGCCAGCCGAGCATGAACACCTTCTACTATGCTATGAGCGGCAAAGACCGTCAGCCGGACCTCAACGTCGATGCCATGGAAGAAATGTCCCGCTACTGGGCAACGGTTCGTCCATACTACAAAGGCGTCGATAAAGCCGAACCGTATCCCAATACGGAAACCTATTATTGTGAAATGCCTGGCGGCCAGTTCTCCAACCTCCGTCAGCAGGCGAAAGCCGTCGGTCTCGGCGACCGCTGGAACGACATCAAGAAGATGTATCACGATGTCAACCTCATGTTTGGCGATATCGTCAAGGTTACGCCGTCGTCCAAAGTCGTCGGTGATATGACCCTGTATATGGTACAGAACGACCTGACGGAAAAAGATATTTATGAAAAGGGCGATACCCTCGATTTCCCCCAGTCTGTCGTAGAATTCTTCGAAGGCCGTCTTGGCTTCCCGTACCAGGGCTTCCCGGAAAAACTCCAGAAGATCATCCTGAAAGGTAAGAAGCCGCTGACACAGCGTCCGGGCAAGATGCTTGAACCGGCTGATTTCGAAGCCATCCGCAAGAAACTGGAAGATGCCGGTTACAGTCATACCGATGAAGATATCAACGCTTACTGCCAGTATCCGAAGGTATTTACCGATTACAATGACCGCTATAAGAAATATGGCGATGTCAGTGTCCTCGATACACCGACGTTCTTCTTCGGCATGAAGCAGAATGAAGAAATAACGGTAGAACTGGAAGAAGGCGTAGACCTGGTCATCAAGCTGATCAATATCAGCGATCCCGATGACAGCGGTATGCGTACCATCACGTTTATGTTCAACGGAGCAGAACGTGAAATCCAGGTACAGGACAAGAATGTGGACCAGACCAGCGTTACCAGCAAGAAGGCTGATCCCGACAAGATCGGCGACATCGGTGCTACCCTTTCCGGTTCCGTCGTCAACGTCCTCGTCACCAAGGGCCAGAAAGTCAAGAAAGGCGATCCGCTGGTCGTAACGGAAGCCATGAAGATGGAAACGACCATTACCTCGCCGATTGATGGTACAGTCGGAGAAATCTACGCCGTCAAAGGCAAACCGATCATCAGTGGTGACTGCCTCCTGGAAGTACTGGAAGGCTGATCCCGATAGAAGTTATATACAAATCCGTGGCATGAACCAGCTGTCATGCCACGGATTTTTCTTTTTGCGTTCAGCCGCACCGGTCCCTTACAAACTGCCATCTTCAAACTCAAAAAGGAGCTGTCTTTATGCGACAGCTCCTTTTGGCATACAGGACTTGAATCTGTTTTTTAGTGATTGTACCGGGTGCGTTTGCGGCGCACAGTCCAGCTGATGGCCAGCAGGATGAAGCCGGCAGCGAAGAATACGTATTTCATGCCGATGAAGGTAGCGATGGCACCGCCCAGGATAGGACCGGTCATGGCGCCAATCTGCTGGGCCGAGAATAACAGGCCGAAGACCCGCCCTTTGGTGCGAGCGTCGGTGTGTTCTGCCAGGATGGCGTTGATGGAAGGGAATATGCCGGAAAAGAACAGGCCTACGGCAAACTGACTGGCAGCAAACCCATAGAGTGTCGTCGGCAGGGCCTGAAGGAAGAAGAAGACACCGGCCAGAATCAGGGCATAGCGCATGGATCTGAAGAAGCCGTGATGCTGTCCGAAGCGGCCCCAGAGCGGAGCCGTAATGGCGCTGGCAAATCCTCCGAGAGAAAAGACGAGGCCTGAGACGAAGACCAGATTATCCATGTCCTGGGCCATTTGAGAAATATACGTCGTAAGGATGGGCTGGACGATAAGGATGACGACCTGTACCAGGGCAGAGCAGACCAGCATATGAAAGATGATAGGGACTTTCCAGAGACTCCTGGTTTCTGCCGGTATATCTTCTTCATCAGGCTGTGCCTGTCTGGCCGGTACCCGGCTGAGGTCCGGTTCTTTAATGAAAAAGACGAGGACGATAAAGTTCAGGAAAAGAGCGCCTGAAGCGAGGAAGAAGGACATGCGCATGCCAAACAATTCTGCCAGGACGCCGCCAAATAACGGGCCGATGATGCCGCCTGCCGTCAGGGCGCCCTGCATGATGCCCAGGCAGATACCCAGTTTCTGGGGCGGTGCATAAATGGTCATGATGGCCAGTTCCATGGGCCAAAGGCCGGCAGCAAATCCCTGGAACATGCGCATGAACGTCAGCTGCAGCGGCGTCGTGACGATGCCTCCGAGAAAATAACTGACAGACAGGAGCAGGCTGGCACGGATAGCCATGAGCCGCTTGCCTTTGCGGTCGGCCATTTTCCCCCAGATGGGAGCCATGATAGCACTGACCAGAAAGGTGGAAGAAAAAACAATCCCCGACCAGATATTGACCGAGGCAGCGGAAACACCCAGCTCATGGGTGAGATACATAGGCAGAAAAGGGATGAGCATGGTATAGCTTGAAGACATAAATACGACGTTGCACGTCAGAATAGCAAGACAGACTTTCCAGTTCACATGACCGCCCCTTTCACGTAATGGTAAGACAAGTAAGAACCGGAGCCATGACGCAGGAAAGAAGCGTCACGGCTCCGGCGTATAGTTCTAATATCTTACTATTATAATACGGCAGTTTTGTAATTTCAACATTATCCGTTGAAAATTCATACCTATACTTCTATAATAGAAACAGTGTCATCATGAAAAGAAAAGAGGATAGGACCATGTTTTTGTATATGATCAAGCGCATATGCGGCGCCATCGTTGTCCTGTGGGCAGTCATTACCATTACCTTCGGGCTCATGCATGCCATTCCTGGTGGTCCGTTTACGGAGGAAAAGAAACTGCCGCCGGCCGTCCTTGCCAATATAGAGGAACGGTATCATCTCAACGACCCGCTGCTGACGCAGTATGGCGATTATCTGAAACACGCGGCGGTACTGGATCTGGGGCCGTCTTTTAAATACCCCGGGCAGACGGTCAATGAAATCATAGCGGAAAGCATGCCCGTATCGGCCCAGCTGGGGCTGATCAGTCTCGTACTGGCCCTGGGGACCGGTGTGACAGCGGGCCTTTTGGCGGCGTGGCGCAAGAATACATGGATGGACTATGCCCTGATGCTCGGCGCGACCCTTGGCGTCTCGGTGCCGAGCTTTATCCTGGCAGCCGTCCTCATCCAGCTCTTTGCCTTTACCTGGCCGGTCCTGCCGGCGGCCATGTGGAAGGGACCGGCGTATGCCGTCCTGCCGGCGCTGGCCCTGGCCGCCCATCCTACGGCATTCATCATGCGCCTGACCCGGTCCAGTGTCCTCGATGCCCTGTCCCAGGATTATATCAAGACGGCCCGGTCCCGCGGCGTCAGTACGTGGCGCCTTCTCGTGCATCATGCCCTCCGCAACGCCCTGCTGCCGGTGGTCAGTTATATCGGTCCGCTGGCGGCGGCACTGCTTACGGGGAGTTTCATCGTCGAATCGATTTTTGCCATTCCCGGGCTGGGACGTCATTTCGTGACCAGCATCTATAACCGTGACTATACGGTCATACTGGGCATTACCATATTTTACAGCTTTCTCATTATTTTTATGAATCTTATCATCGATCTCATCTATCCGCTGCTGGATCCCCGTATCCGGCTGCAGAACCACAAGGAGGGATGACTATGACGCCAGATGATTTTGCGCCCCTTCAGGACAGGGATAAAGAAGTTCTGTACGTGCCGCCCCAGAAACTGCGGGAGCGGGGATGGCAGCAGATGAAACATAATAAACTGGCCCTCTGGGGGCTGGGCATCGTCATTGTCATGACTTTGCTGGCCCTGTTCGGACCACTCCTTGCGCCGTATTCATACGCCGACCAGGACCTTTCCATGGCCAACGCCTGGCCCGGGCCGGAACACTGGTTCGGGACCGATTCCCTGGGCCGGGATCTCTTTGTCCGCGTCCTCTACGGGGCCCGCATTTCCCTTTCCATCGGCCTCGTGGCCAGCCTGATCAATGTCTTCATCGGTGTGCTCTACGGCGGGTTTGCCGCTCTTTCCGGCGGCAGGACTGACCGGATCATGATGCACATCGTCGATGTCCTCTATTCGATTCCCATGCTGCTGTACGTCATCCTCCTCATGGTCGTCTTTAAGCCGGGACTGATCAATATTTATCTGGCCCTGGGCATTGCCTACTGGCTCAATATGGCCCGTATCGTCCGTGGTCAGATCCTGAGCCTCAGGCAGCAGGATTACGTCATGGCGGCCCGGTCCTGCGGGGCTTCTACGTGGCAGATCCTGCGCCGCCATATGATCCCCAACTGCGTGGGGCCCATCATCGTGACGCTGACCTTGTCCATTCCCGATGCGATTTTTACGGAAGCGTTCCTGAGTTTCATCGGACTCGGCGTCTCGGCGCCTATGGCCAGCTGGGGCGTCCTGGCCTCGGAAGGCATCAACAGCATGCGTTCCTTTCCGTTCCAGCTCCTGTTTCCGGCGATTGCCTTATGCCTGACTATGCTGGGGTTTATGTTTCTCGGCGACGGTCTGCGCGATGCTCTGGATCCGCAAAATGAAAAGGAGGGCGGACGATGAACGACCATCTTCTTTCTATAGACAACCTGTCCATTTCCTTCCGTACCTACCGGGGCATACTGGAAGCGACCCACAAGGTATCGCTTTTTGTCGATGCCGGCGAAACCGTCGGTATTGTCGGCGAATCGGGCTGCGGGAAATCCGTTACGGCCCATGCGGTCATGAAGCTGCTGCCCCGCGACAGTGCCATCTATTCGTCGGGCCGCATCTCCTGGGACGGCCGGGATATTATTTCCCTGGACGAAGGAGAAATGAACCGCCTCCGCGGCCGCGATATGGCCATGATATTCCAGGACCCCATGACGGCTCTCAACCCGGTCCTGACCATCGGCAATCAGATAGAAGAGGGGCTTCGCTATCATGCTATGAGCCGGCAGGAAGCAGAGCAGAAGGCCCTTTCCTTATTGCAGGAGGTGGGAATTACCTCACCGGAACGGAGACTGCATCAATATCCCCACGAACTGTCAGGCGGGATGCGCCAGCGCTGTCTCATCGCCATGGCTCTTTCCTGTGAGCCGCGCCTCCTCTTTGCCGACGAACCGACGACGGCTCTCGACGTGACGACCGAAGCCCAGGTACTGCAGCTCCTGAGAACCTTGCAACAGAAGCACCAGATGGCTGTCGTCCTCATTTCCCACAACCTCGGCGTCATCGCCCAGATGTGCCGGCGCGTTTATGTCATGTATGCCGGTGTCGTCGTGGAAACGGGACGGGTAGAGGATATTTTTGATCATCCCGCCCATCCCTATACGAAAGGGCTGCTGGCTTCCCTGCCGGATCCGGCCCACAAAGACAAAGTCCTTACAGGCATTGCCGGTCAGGCGCCGGACTTATTCCATATGCCGAGGGGCTGCCGGTTTTACCCGCGCTGTTCTCATGCCATGCGCATATGCGCCCGTACGGTGCCACCGGCGTATGAACAGGAAACGGGACATACAGCGGCCTGCTGGTTGCTCTGTCCGGAACGGGAGGTGTGCCATGGCTCTCATTGATGTCCATCATCTGACAAAACAGTTTATCGTACGCACCGACTGGCTCGGCCGTCCCCGGACCGTACTGACTGCTGTCCATGACGTGTCCCTTACGATTCATTCCGGGGAGACCGTCGGCCTGGTCGGGGAATCGGGCTGCGGCAAATCGACCTTTGCCCGTACGGTCCTGGGCTTGTACAAAAAAACATCGGGCACGGTCCTGTTCAAGGGAAAGGATGTAGAAAACCCCGATACGGCAGATGCATTTCACCGCCAGGTGCAGATGATATTCCAGGACCCGTACGCCTCGCTGGATCCCCGCATGACCGTCGAAGATATCATAGGCGAACCGCTGCGCAACTATGGCATCTGTTCGTCTCCAAGCCAGCTGCGCCAGCGTGTAGCACAACTCCTCGACGAGGTGGATCTTACCCGGGAAGCGGCACAGCGCTATCCCCACGAATTTTCCGGCGGTCAGCGGCAGCGCGTCGGCATTGCACGGGCACTGGCACTGGAACCGGACTGCATATTCTGTGACGAACCGATTTCGGCTCTCGATGTGTCTGTCCAGGTTCAGATCGTCAATATGCTGCAGCGGCTGCAGAAAGAACGCAATCTGGCCTATCTGTTCATTGCCCATGATCTGGCCATGGTCCATCATCTCAGCAGGCGCATTGGCGTCATGTATCTGGGGCGGCTCGTCGAACTGGGCGATGGCGATGCCGTGTATCACAGGCCGCTCCATCCCTATACACAGGCCCTGATTGCCGCCGTACCTGTCCCGGACCCGCACTGCCGCCGCCAGGTATGCCTGTCCGGTGAAGTCCCGAGTCCTCTGGATCCCCCGGCGGGATGCGTATTCCATCCCCGCTGTCCCCTGGCCGACGAACGGTGCCGCAGCGAAGTGCCGGTCCTGCGCGACATGGGGGCGGGACGGATGGCAGCCTGCCATCATGCCGGGAAGGAGGCCTTGTGATGAAGAAGATATGGATACTCCTTATGTGTCTGCTGATGCTGGTCCTGTCCGGCTGCGGCACAGAAAAAAATGATACGGTCAGTTATGCTCTGGAAGCAGAACCGGCCAGTCTTGACCCGGCCATGACGACGGGCCTTGCCGAAGCCAATGTACAGGCTGAGCTGTTCGAGGGACTGACCCGGCTGGACAGGGATAATCAGCCTCAGCCGGCGCTGGCAGAACGCTGGGACATTTCACCCGATGGAAAGACTTACACCTTTCACCTGCGGCCGGGAATCACCTGGAGCGACGGTACGCCCATTACGGCCCATGATTTCGTCTATTCCTGGATGAGAGTCATAGATCCGGCTGTGGCATCTCCCAATGCCTACATGATGTTTATCATCGACGGGGCAGAAGCGTTCAGCAAGAAACAGGGGTCGGCAGAGGATGTAGGCATAAAGGCTCCTGACGACCGGACACTGCAGGTACGGCTGAAAAATCCGACAGCCTATTTCCTCAATCTGACATCATTTCATTGCTATTATCCCGTTCCCGAAGCCCTCGTCCGGGCCAAGCCCGATACATGGGCGGCCAACGCCGGCGGGTTTGTCGGCTGCGGTCCCTTTACGTTGGAAAAATGGATTCATTCCAGCGAAATTACCGTAAAGAAAAATCCGGCCTACTGGGATGCTGGTCATGTGCGGTCGGATTATCTCGATTTTCCCATCAGTGAATCCCAGTCTACGCGGCTGACCCTTGTCGAAAGCGGTCAGGCCAATATGATGGTAGAACCGCCACCGGCAGAACAGCAGCGTCTGGAATCGCTGGGATTATATCAGGTGGCACCCTATCTGGGGACATACTACTATGTCTTTAATACGCAGAAAGCTCCCTTTGATGACGTCCGGGTCCGCAAAGCCTTCGCTCTGGCCATGGAACGGGAAGGTCTGGTGAAGCATATCGTGCGGGGACGCAAAGAAGCGGCTTATGCCTGGGTGCCGCCGGGAATGAAGAATCCGGCTACGGGTCAGGATTTCCGCAAAGAGGGCGGAAACCTTCAGGAAGAAAATGCCGAACAAGCGCAACAGCTCCTGAAGGAAGCGGGATACGATGAATCCCATCAGCCGGAAGTGACCATTTTATTCAATACCAATGAAATGCACAAGGCTGTCGCCGAAGCCGTGCAGGCCATGTGGAAGAAAAACCTCGGTGTCCAGGCGGAACTGACCAATCAGGAAGCCAAAGTATATCTGGCCTCCCGGACCCAGGGAAATTATCAGGTAGCCCGGGCATCGTGGGTAGCCGACTATGCCGATCCCATGACATTCCTCGATGTATTCGCCGATGAAGACAATGACGCCCAGTATCATAATGAGGCCTATCTGGACCGGGTCCGTAAAGCGAAGGAAGAAAAAGATCCGGGTCTGCGTATGCAGTACATGCATCAGGCAGAGCAGATACTCTTCGACGATTGCGTACTCATACCGATTTATTATACGACACAGCCTTTTGTGGTACAGCCCTATGTCAAAGGCTATCATTGGAGTCCTCTGGGACTGATCGATTTGAAAGAAGCGTATATTGAAAAATAAAAAGTCAGAAAGGACTGGTTCGTTTGCAGCAGTATACATTAGGCCGGGCCTTGCAGGCTGGCGATACACTGGGAATCGTCGCCCCGTCGGCACCACTCGATGAAACACGTTTTCAGGCGGGACTGTCTTTCCTCCATTCTCTGGGCCTCCGGACACGGTGCGGCCGTTCGGTGCAGGAACGCTGGGGATACCTGGCCGGGACCGACGACGTGCGGGCACAGGATATCAACGAATTTTTTGCAGATCCCGCCATAGACGGGATTCTCTGCATGCGTGGCGGCTATGGGGCGGCCCGGCTGCTGCCGCTCCTTGATTTCGATGACATTGCCCGCCATCCCAAGCTGTTTATCGGATTCAGCGATATTACGGCCCTCCACACGGCCCTCCGCCAACGGTCCCATCTGGCGACCATCCACGGGGCTATGCTCACCGGACTCGGCGGAAAAGCGACACGCTATACGTATGAACAGTTTGCAGAAGGACTCGCCAATCCCGCTATGGCCGGTCCGGTCCGGATGCCACGGGGACACCATCTGGAAACTCTCGTCGAAGGAGAGGTGCAGGGCATCCTTGCCGGCGGCAATATGATGCTCATTTCATCGCTCATAGGGACGCCGTATGAACTGGATGGACAGGGACAGATTCTGTTCCTGGAAGAAATCGGTGAAGAAGCCTATTCCATCGACCGCATGCTCTGCCAGTTTGAACAGTCCGGACTCATCGACCGCATAGCCGGTCTTGCCTTTGGTGAATTCACCCGCTGTCACCCTGTAAAACCGGCAGAAGGCGAATGGACCGTACGGGAAGTCATCGGACAATACGTCCGGCGCTGGGGTAAACCGGCCATCTGGGGCCTGCCCTATGGACACGACCGCCATAACGGCTGGCTGCCCCTGGGAATGCCGGCTCATCTCATAGCCGGCAAAGAAGCTGCCAGCCTGGTACTGGGGTAAGGACGGATCAGCAGAATAGTTCCAAAGAAAGAAGGACAGGATATGGATGGAAAGACGATGAAAGCGGTCAGTGACCGTAAAGTTGATGAAATAGAGTCGTGTATCTGGGGGATAGCAGAGTATCTGCACAGTCATCCTGAGCTGGGGACCCACGAAGTCCTGGCATCGGCTTATTTGCGCCGTGTGCTGGAAGAAGCGGGCTTTACGGTGAACGATTGCGTACCCGAAGCTTTTCCGACGGCTTTCGAGGCCGTCTGTGGCAGCGGTCCCGTCCATATCGGGTTCCTTGCCGAATATGATGCCCTGCCCGGTATCGGACACGGCTGCGGTCACAATCTGATTGCTGCCATGAGTGTGGGAGCGGCCATTGCCTTTGCGGCCGCAGCGGCCAGTGAGGCGACGATTCATGTCTATGGCTGTCCCGCTGAAGAAACGGCGGCCAGCAAGGCATATATGAGTGCCCATCATGTATTTGACAATCTTACGGCGGCGCTCATCATCCATCCCGGGGAAGATAAGACGACCCTGGGCGGAACGTCGTATGCGACTCATCCGCTGGAATTCACCTTTATGGGAAAGCCGGCCCATGTAGCCGACCCGGCCTATCATGGCATCAATGCACTCGATGCCCTTGTCGATTTTTACGGCCAGCTGAAACAACTGGAACAGACATTTACGGAACGCCATATCATCGGGGCTATCATTACCGAAGGCGGTACGGCGCCCAATATTATTCCTGACCGGGCGGTGATGCGGGCGACTATCCGGGCCTTGAAGACGGAGTATCTGGAACAGACCATGCTGCCTCAGATCAAGGCTTTGGCACAGCGTGTTTCCGATGCTCATGGAACGAAGCTCACTATGCGTCACTATGAACCGCTGCTCATGGATATGGTCAATGATCCCCGCCTCGATGTCGATTTTGCCGATGCTTTCAGTGAGCTCGGGGAAGAATTTGATATTAAAGACGACGACTTTGCCGAAGGCTCTACAGATGTAGGTAACGTGAGCTATATCACCCGGGTCAGCCAGCCCAGTCTCTGTATCGGCTACGATATATCGGCCCATACGCCGGAATTTGCCGCCGCTGCCGGGAGCCGCTATGCCAGAATACAGGCTCTTGTCGGGGCCAAGGCTATGGCCCGTGTAGCTATCGATGTGCTGCATGAAAAACCGGTGCGGGAAAATCCGGCAGATGAACGGGAAGCGGCATGGCGGCAGGCTTTCGGCGGATAGAATGACTATAGTCCCAGGGACATGCATAGAAGAAGAATAGGAGAAAACTAAAAAACGGCAGCAACATGGCTTTGAAAGTCCATGTTGCTGCCGTTTTTTGTCAGGGAAATATATTTCCTTATAGCAGGATATATTTTAGTACAAAGATAACAGCCAGAATGTACATGAGAGGACTGATTTTCTTTTGTCCCCCTGTCAGGACGTTGACGACGACATAGGAAATGACGCCGAAGGAAATGCCTTCGGAAATGCTGTAACAGAAGGGCATGGCGATGATGGTAATGTAGGCAGGAATGGATTCGGAAAAATCATTGAAATCAATTCCGGCTACGGAGGTGAGCATGAGGAAGCCGACGATGACCAGGGCCGGAGCCGTTGCAAAGGCCGGGATAGCCATGAAAATCGGCGAGAGGAACAACGAAAGCAGGAAGAGGACGGCAACCGTCATGGCGGTCAGGCCTGTACGTCCGCCTTCACTGACGCCGGTAGCACTTTCGACGAAGGTCGTCGTCGTACTCGTGCCGAGGACGGCGCCGATAGTGGTAGCACAGGCATCGGCCATGAGGGCCCCTTTGATGCGGGGCAGCTTGCCATTGGCATCGAGCATATTGGCTTTGGACGATACCCCGATGAGTGTACCCAGCGTATCAAAGATATCGACAAAGAGGAAAGCAAACATGACGACCAGGAAATCGAGACTGAATATATTGCTGAAATCGAGCTGTCCCAGAATCGGCGTCAGGCTGGCCGGGGCAAACGATGCGGCACCGGCAGAGAGGTTGGGGATGACACTGAACATTTTCAGTTCCGGATTCGGCACGTAGAGCCCGGTCAGTTCGCAGATGACGGCCAGAATCCATGTGCCCAGAATGCCCCAGAGGATATTGCCGCGCACCTTTTTGACCATCAGGATGCCTGTAAAGAGAATCCCAATCATAGCGATGAGGACCGTAATGCCGACGGTGTGGAATGTACCCGTTGCCATAGACTGCTTAAAGGAAAAAAGAGAAATCTTGGTAGCCGGATTGGCGACGATGATCTGGGCGTTCAAAAGCCCGATAAGGGCGATGAACAGGCCGATGCCGGCGGAGACGGCTTTTTTCAGCGTCATAGGAATGGCATTGAAGATGGCTTCGCGGACGTTCGTAAGGGATAAGATGATGAAAATAATGCCTTCAATAAAGACAGCGGCCAGTGCCATTTGCCAGGAATAGCCCATCTGGAGGACAACCGTAAAGGCAAAAAAGGCATTGAGGCCCATGCCGGGAGCCAGCGCGAAGGGGTAATTGGCAAAGGCTGCCATAAAGACTGTACCCAGACAGGAGGCCAGAGCAGTTGCCGTGAGGACGGCCCCTTTATCCATGCCGGTGACACTTAAAATTGCCGGATTGACGGCCAGGATATAAGCCATGGTCATAAAGGTCGTGATACCGGCCAGCATTTCTGTCCGGGCTGTCGTGCCATTGGCCGACAGGTGGAATATCCGGTCCAGAAAACCAGTTTCCGTTTGCATAGTATGTCTCCTTTCAATACAAACATAATGAATATAAAACACATACTTTATTATAAATTGATTGCCGTAAATGAGCAACAAAAAACTGATAAATATACGATGAAAGGTGGATAAAACCCGGCCCTGAAAAAAAGAGACTGCCCGTACAGACAGTCTCTTTGCTCTATTCTTTTATGGCTTCATTCAGACGGACCCCGTTGAGAAAAGGAAGGGTCGGTTTTTCTTTGGGATCAACCGGTTCGCGGATGTTTTCAAATGTCGTAGTGAGCATCAGCTTCAGGCGGTTGGTCTGATTGACCGAGCTGGCACTGGGATCGTAGTCGATGGCGACTATATTCGTTTCCGGGAATGCCGCTTTCAGCGTCTTGATCATGCCCTTGCCGGTCACGTGGTTGGGCAGGCAGGCCCAGGGCTGGAGGCAGACGATATCTTTGGCTCCCCGTTTGATCAGATCGATCATATCACCGGTCAGGAACCAGCCTTCGCCGGCTTCATGGCCGAGAGACAGGAATTTCTTTGCGTCTTCGGCAATGTCATAAATCGACGTAATGGGGTCAAAATGGCGGCTCCGGGCTACAGCTTCTCTGTAGGGCTTGCGGTACCATTCCAGCAGCTTTACAAAGGATTTGCTCTTGAAGTTGTTCCACCAGCTGCCGGAGAGATGGCTGTAGCGGAACTGGTCATCGAGGAGACCGTAGAAGAAGAAATCAGCCAGTCCGGAGACGATGATTTCACCGCCTTCTTCTTCGATCATGCGCACGATATGATTGTTGGCGATAGGATGGAACTTGACGTAAATTTCACCGACAAGGCCGATACGGGGTTTCTTTTCGTCACTCATATCGATGTTATCGAATTCCTGGACCATGGCGCGGATGTTCTTCACGAAGGTGGAACGGTCGGCCTTCTTCAGGTCGGCCATGCATTTATCCTGCCACTTCTTGAACAGTGCTTCCGCCGTGCCCTTTACCTTTTCATAAGGGCGGGTCCGGTACAGGACCTGCTGCAGGGTATCACCGTAAATCATGCCCATGACCAGGCGGTGCCAGAATCCGATATGGGGCTGGAAGCCCGGTTGTTTGTTCAGCCCTTTGAGATTGAGGGACAGGATGGGGACGTCACCGAGATTGGCATCGGCTAGTGCCTTGCGTATCATGCCTATGTAGTTGGTGGCACGGCAGCAGCCCCCGGTCTGGGATATCATGACAGACGTATGTTTCAGGTCGTATTTGCCTGATTTGAGCGCCGTAATAATCTGGCCAAGGGACATGATGGCCGGATAGCAGGCATCGTTATGGATATAAGCCAGACCGGTGTCGATTGCCTTCTGTCCCTGGTGATGAATCATTTCTACCCGGTATCCTTCATAGTCAAAGGCCGGTTTGAATAAGGGGAAATGAATCGGCGTCATAGACGGTGCGAGGATGACATCCTTTTCCTTGTCTTCTTTGGTAAAGATGGCCTTTTCATAGGTATACGGTTCCGGTTTGTCCGAAACGGGTTTGCGGTGATTCATGACGAACAGGAGGGACCGGAGACGGATGCGGATAGCGCCCAGATTGGATCCCTCATCGATTTTCAGCAGCGTATGGATCTTGTGACCATGGGCCAGGATTTCCTGTACCTGGTCGGCGACGATGGCATCGAGGCCGCAGCCGAAGGAATTCAGTTCTACCAGTTCCAGGTTGGCATGTTGTTCGATATATTGAGCTGCCCGGTAGAGGCGGGAATGATAGGACCACTGGTCTACGACGCGCAGGTGTCCCGGGAACTGGCCCAGAGGAGCTACGCCGTCTTCGGTCAGGACGGCGAGGCCCAGGCTGTTGATAAGTTCGGGGATGCCGTGATTGATTTCCGGATCGACGTGATAGGGACGGCCGCAGAGGACGATAGCCCGTTCGCCTTTTTTGGCGAGCATGTCCAGCGTAGCTTTGGTCATGGCATAATACTGCTGCTTGTAGGCTTCTTCTTCCTTCCAGGCCGCAGCGCAGGCTTCTTTGATTTCTCCTTTTTCCAGCCCCCAGACGCGGAGTTCATCCTGCAGGCGCGGGACGATGCGCTTCGGGTCGTGGAGTGGCAGGAAGGGGCAGAGATACCGCGTATTGGTATCGCTCAGCCGTTCGGCCATGTTATTGCGGATGACTTCCGGGTAGCTCATGACCATGGGGCAGTTGAATGTATTGTCTTTACTGCCTTCTTTGGGTCCGTTCTGGATGCAGGGGTAAAAGATGCGATCGACGCCTTTTTCCAGCAGGTTTTCGATATGGCCGTGAACGAGCTTGGCCGGATAGCATGCCGAATCGGACGGAATCGTTTCCATGGCCTTTTCAAAGAGCTTTTTGGAAGACGGATCGGACAGGACGACGCGGTATCCCAGATGGGTAAAGAAAGTGAACCAGAAGGGATAATCTTCGTACATATTGAGCACGCGGGGAATGCCTACGGTACCGCGGGGAGCCTTTTCCGCTTCCAGCGGCTTATAATGATTGAACAGGCGATTGTACTTCACTTTGTACATATTCGGCAGAGGCTTGCGCTTTTTAGCCGATGATCCGGCGGCACCCCGTTCACAGCGGTTCCCTGTAATGAAAGACCGGCCGTCATTGAAGGTATTGACCGTGAGAAGACAATTATTGGTGCACAATCCGCAATGGCGGATCGATGTCGTCACTTTGAGGCCATCGAGGGCTTCCCGGCTGAGCAGGGCTGATGGTGCATGATCCTCGTGATAGGCATCTTTGCAGATCAGGCCCATGCCGAAGGCGCCCATGAGGCCGGCAATGGCCGGACGGATGACGTGACGGCCCAGCAGTTTTTCGAACGCGCGCAGTACGGCGTCATTATAGAACGTACCGCCCTGGACTACGATGTGTCTGCCCAGTTTGGCTGGATCTTTTACTTTGATGACCTTATACAGGGCGTTCTTGATGACCGAGTAGGAGAGGCCTGCTGAGATATCAGCGAGGGTCGCCCCTTCCTTCTGGGCCTGTTTGACTTTGGAATTCATGAAGACCGTGCAGCGGGAACCCAGATCAATCGGGCTTTTAGCAAAGAGTGCCGCTTTGGCAAATTCTTCGATGGACAGATTCAGCGATTTGGCAAAGGTATCGAGGAAGGAGCCGCAGCCCGATGAGCAGGCTTCATTGAGCAGGATATCTTCGATGTGACCGTCTTTGAGGCGGCTGCACTTCATGTCCTGTCCGCCGATATCGAGGATGAAATCGACGTCGGGGCAGAAATGGGCGGCTGCTTTATAATGGGCTATGGTTTCGACTTCGCCCAGGTCGATATGGAGGGCTTCCTTCAACAGGAATTCGCCATATCCTGTAATGCCTGATTTGGCAATGAAGGCGCCGTCCGGCAGGAGCCGGTAGATTTCTGCAACGATTTTCTGGGCCGCCTTCAGGGGACTGCCTTCGTTGTTCTGATAATGGGAGTAGAGAATTTTGTTGTCTTCACTCAGAAGGACTGCCTTGATAGTCGTACTCCCGGCATCGAGACCGAGATAGCAGGGCCCACGGTATGCAGACAGGTCTGCCCTGGGGACGGTATGCTCGCTATGGCGGTGGTTGAATTCGTCGAATTCTTCCTGGGAAGCAAAGAGCGGTTCGACCCGGTCCGATTGTGCCAACGATGATTCATCGATGTTTTTCAGCTGCCGCATGAGATGCATGAACGAAAGGGGCTTTTCCTTGAAACTGCCAAGAGCAGCCCCGATAGCGACGTACACCTGGGCATTTTCCGGCGCGACGACCTGATCATCGCGCAGGTGCAGTGTCCGGGCAAACTGCTTGCGAAGCTGGGGCAGGAAGGTAAGAGGCCCGCCCAGGAAGCAGACCGTTCCGCGGATGGGACGGCCGCAGGCAAGACCGGTGATGGTCTGCAGGACGATGGATTGGAACACGGAAGCCGCTACATTTTCTTTGCTGGCCCCGTCATTCAGGAGGGCCTGTACGTCTGTTTTGGCGAATACACCGCAGCGGGCTGCAATAGGATACAGCGTATCTGACTTTTCCGCCAGCGCGTTGAGGCCGCTGGCATCGGTGTGCAGGAGCGTTGCCATCTGGTCGATGAAAGCACCTGTTCCGCCGGCGCAGTTGCCATTCATGCGGTGTTCGTTACCGCCAGTAAGATATGTGATTTTGGCATCTTCCCCGCCCAGTTCGATGATGACGTCTGACTGGGGATGATACGTGCGGACGGCTTTTGTGCCGGCGATGACTTCCTGGATAAAGGTAATGCCAAGATAGTCTGCCAGGGCAATACCGCCTGAACCGGTAATGGCCATGGTGATCTGCCGGTCGCCAAAAATTTCATAAGCGTTTTCAAGCAGGTCCCAGACTTTTTGCCGGATATCCGTATAATGGCGGACGTAGCAGGCGTGGAGGCAGTGCTTCAATTCATCGAGTACGGCAATTTTTACGGTTGTAGAACCAATATCGATGCCGATATGTAATAAATTTTTCATAGATAAACCTCACACAATTAGTCTGTAGTAACTATATCTGGAAATTTATATAGATAGAGTCTACATTATATTTTACCATATTATAAAAAAAGAGGAAGCGTTCAAATGAAATATCGTAAAATTTTTGAAAAAAGATTCCTAATAAATAATTATTAGCTGATAAATTTGCCATGTGCACAGAGAAAATACAAAAAAATGTAAAAAATGTATTGACAGAACGTCAGGGAAATGATAAAATTATCTACGTTATCGGCACTCAATACTGAATACGCCGGTAGCACTACAAAATATGGCGGGTATGGTGAAGCGGTTAACACGGCGGATTGTGGCTCCGTTACGCTAGGGTTCGAATCCCTATACTCGCCCCATAGGGGTATAGCCAAGTGGTAAGGCACCGGACTTTGACTCCGCTATGCGCTGGTTCGAATCCAGCTGCCCCTGCCAGCCATGATCCACTAGCTCAGTTGGCAGAGCACCTGACTTTTAATCAGGGTGTCCCGAGTTCGAATCTCGGGTGGATCACCAGAGAGGAACTGTTGCGATTGTGACAGTTCTTTTTTTATGCCCGGAATCTGAAGGAGGCTGCCCGTCCGTTCCGGTTACCCGGCGTAAGATATACAAATAGCCTGCTGCGTCATGGTAGATACCATAATGCAGCAGGCCGTTTTGTACTGGCTGTATTCTTAAATGAAAAGCAGGAAGAATACGAATGTGTCGATGATAAATACGGGGATCAGGATGGAGTTGGACCAGGCCATGTAGCCAAAGAAGCTGGGCATCTTGATGTTGTTTTCTTCGGCGATTGCCTTGACCATGAAGTTCGGAGCATTCCCGATATACGTATTGGCACCCATGAATACGGCACCGGCCGAGATAGCTTCCAGCATGATCTGGCTGACCGTACCGACCGACGTCTGGATACCCGTTGCAGCACCGAGAGCACCGGCTGTCTGCAGGAAGACGAGGTACGTCGGAGTGTTATCCAGGAACGACGAGAGGAAGCCTGTAGCCCAGAACATCTGCCAGGGCTGGTTGATACCCAGTTCGGCACCGTGGGTCTTGAGCAGCATGAGGGCCGGAATCATGGTGATGAAGATACCGATGAATAATACGGCGACTTCGATGATGGGGCCGTTGGTGAATTCGTTGAGTTCGCGGGTATGTTCTTTCGTCGTTTTCAGGGACAGGAATGCCGCAATGAGGATAATGATGACTTCTGCCAGCGTTGCATAGGGGAATACGATTTCATCGTAAATATGGATACCGGCGCCGTGGGCAAAGGCCGGGATCAGTTCGGGAAGCAGGCCGTTGGCCAGTACGCCGACGATAATCATGGCGATGAAAATCAGGTTATGGGCCCCTTCGATGCTGATCGGTTCTTTATGACCATCTTTCTGCATGTCCATAGGGGACCGGCCGGCAGCGATTTCCTTTTTGTAATAATGATGGTCGATGAGGCAGAATACCGTGAAAAGAAGAATCATGTTAAACGCCAGGATGGGTAGCAGGTGGAACGTCCAGGTAAAGGGAACGCCACGCTGGAAGCCCATGAACAGCGGCGGATCGCCGAGCGGTGTGAGACAGCCGCCCATATTGGCGACGAGGAAAATGAAGAAGACCATCATGTGGACTTTCTTCTGGCGCCATGCATTGGCCCGGATGAGAGGACGGATCATCAGCATAGCAGCACCGGTCGTACCAATCCAGCTGGCAAGGACTGTGCCGATAAACAGTAGCAGGGCATTGATCTTGGTCGTGCCGGCCAGGGTGCCTCTGATGACGATGCCGCCAGCGGCGACGAAAAGGCCATAGAGGAGAACGATGAATGGGATGTAGTCCAGCAGTACCGATTCGAGGAGGCGGAATGCGCCTTCACCGGCACCATAGGCTGCGGAGAAGGGGATGAGGAATATGAGCGACCAGCCGAGGGACACCCACTTCATATTCTTTTCCCACCATTCACCCTTGAAAAGAGGGATGATAGCAATAGACAGGAGCATGCCGACGAAGGGGATGATGCTCCAAACAGGCAGCGAAGTATTGACTAATTCATGAGCTGCCTCGTTAGCGAATACCGGTGGTGCGCTGAGTGTGAGCAGAGCCAGTGAGCCAGACAGTATCCTGCACAGTTTGTTCATGTAGATCACCTTTCTTATTAAAATTTTTAATAAACATAATTCTATTATAGCATAAATCAATGTCTCGTGGCTATGCATAAATAGCTATGAAAAGTGTACATCCCAGACTATACCTGGAAATAAAAATATATAATGGTATAAAAGAGAGCGTCCGGGAAGAATACAGATTTTTTTTAAAATTTTCGCTGGTTTTTGCAGGAATTTGATAGATAATAGCGAATACATATAATAAGAAAGGTCAGTACGATGGTGAGACGAGGAGGGATCTATATGAAAGCTTACAAAAATATCATTGTCCCAACCGATGGTTCTGTGAACTCCAAACGCGCATTAGAACACGCTGTAGTTCTTGCTTCTTCTTTGGGTGCGTCCATTACGTTGGTGTACGTGGCCAATATCGTATCCGTAATTTCTAATTTTGACCAGATTCCCAATGCCAGCGGCTATGTGACGGAACAGGTGGCCCTTGATATGGAAGAAGAGGGCAAGGGGGTCCTTGACGATTTTGCCAAGGAAGTGCCTGAAGGCATTGAAGTGAAAACGGTCTTTGAAGTCGGTTCGCCCGGACCGGCTGTCTTATCGGTTGCCAAAAAGTATAAAGCCGATCTGATTGTCATGGGAAGCCGTGGACTGGGACCGTTGAAAGGGCTGTTTATGGGATCGGTCAGCAGTTATGTCGTAACTCATTCCGGATGCCCTGTCCTGATTGTCAAATAAACGCCGGACGCGGTGCTGCTACGCAGAGAAAAGGTCCGGACGATTTCTTGTACCGGTGGCCTGGTAAAAAGCGGAAGAAGAGACTTTGTTCTGTAAAATGTGAACAGAGTCTCTTTTTTTATAGGGAATTCGTATTTTTTGTGATATACTGTTATAGATAATAAGCGGATGATGCGCTTATGATAGATACGTACTCTGCCTGGGAGGCACATACAAATGGAACACATAGAAATGAAATGGCTGGAACAGCAGATCCGGGAATGGGAATCGAAAGGATGGGTTTCCCATGAAGGAGCTGTCCAGATACGTCATATATTGGAAATGAAGACCGGGGGGATTCCCCTGCCGCTGCTGATTATTGTGATGGCACTGGGCCTTGCTATTGCCGGCATGGCACTGATATGGGGGCTGTCCGGCTTCTGGTATCAGACTGGATTTGCTTTTCGTATCGGACTGGCGGCAGGACTGTTACTTTTTTCACAAATCGCCGTCGGCGCCGGGATGCTCCGCAGCCAGCAGGGGACGTGGGCCGGTGAAGCCATTGCTGTCACCCATATCCTGATACTGGGTGTTGCCCTGGCCATAGCCCTGCAGACCTACTACGTGGGCTGGGATACATCGTCGTATCTTGCCGGGTGGGCTCTGCTGTCTCTGCCGGTTATCTATCTGCTCCGGTCCGCCGGGGCAGTGATACTCTATGCTCTGGGGGTACTATTCTGGGCTGCCAGCGGTGGCCCGGTCAATGCGCCCGGCGGAGCCGCCTTTATGTGGATCCTGCTCGTCCTGCTGGTGCCGTTTTATGGCCTTCTGCAGAGCCATAACGATGAAATCCGCCTGTCCGTGTATTCCTGGACTCTTACGATTACGGTATTTGCGGCATTCGGGCTGGCTGCCCTTGATGCGGAATATATCCCGTTCCTCCTGCTGGCTACCCTGGCGGCAGCTATCATGCTGACGGGATATTCCATCGATATCCGTAAAGCCTGGGGCGTCCCGTTCCGTTGGTTTGGCCGCGGGGCGGCTGCCGGCTCTCTGCTCATTTCATCGCTGCCGGCATCGTGGTACGGTATTGCCCGTATCCAGGGATTTCACTGGACGACCATTACCGTTACGGTTATCTTATTCTTATCTATTATGGCTTTGCTGCTGAAAGGTGTCAAAAAACGCTTCTGGGGTCCTGTTTTGTATGCCGGAATTCCGGTCATCATTGCGGCGGAAACCATGCTGGTACGCAGCGGCCTTTATTCCTCTGTGCCGCTCATCGTTTCTTCTATCTACCTGATCTTCATCGGATTTTATGAAATGGTGCAGGGAATCCAGAGCGGTCATACGAAGCATACGAAATTTGGAGTCTGTGTACTGTTGTGTCTGGTGGCGGCTTTCTTCTGGGGCGGCAGCGTTTCCCCGCTGGTACCGGTCGTGGCCATTGTCATCCTGGCACTGGTTCTGGTACAGATACGCCGTACATCGGACAGCCGTCGTGATGCGGCCGAACGGGCACGGCACCGGACGGACTTGCGCCATAATGTAACGACGGTACGTGCAAACCGCAAAACCCGCAGCCGCCGTAAGAAACAGCAGACTCCGGTCAGAGTGACTGAAGATCCCGCTGTTCCGGCTGAAGAGACAGCAGATACGCCTGATACGGCAGGTACGGCCGATGCCGGGGAAGATATGCCGGAATGGATGAAAGCTATTCACATGCCGGAACTGAAAGAAGAACAGAAATCACCGGCTCCGCCAGCTGATACGGTAAAACCGCGGGAACCGGAATTATCCCGGTTTACGCCGCCCGTATTTCATAATCCCGATGATATTCCCCTGCCCCAGGCAGCGCCGGCAAGAGAAAAAACACAGACACCTGCTGCACCGGCACGGCCTCACGGCTCGCCGTGGGGCAATGCAGCTCCCAGACCGGAAAGAGAAAAACACTTTACTCATTCTCCCTGGTCATCAGAAGGAGGCGATAGGAAATGAAATTACCAGATATGACTCTTTCTTCTGACAGCCGGGTGAAATGGTTCGTCCTCATCTTGGTTTCCCTTATCCAGCTGGCTGTACTGGGGTATATTGGCTGGCGCTGGCACAATATTACTGTCGATGGCATTCCTTATCAGTGGCAGTGTGTACCCCGGCTGGAGGTATCCAGCTTCGGGACGGACTATATCCGCGTCGTCTTTCCCCAGGATACGGCTCCCTGGATGGACGTAGCGGAACCGGAAGAACATCAGACCATATATGTGCATATTGCCCGCGATGACAAAGGCATGATGGAAATCAAAGGCGCGTCTGCTTCCAAACCGCTCATCGGAGGCGATTATATGGAAGCCAGAGTCGTTTCCTATCATGATGGCAATGTACAGTTCCAGGTTGGTTTCAACCGCTATCGCATAGCCCCTGATAAGGCGGACGGCATCTATGACATCACATCTGGCGACAGCGTCATAGCCAGCATACGCATGAAAAAGGGACTGGGTGTGATTGAAGGCATTTATGTCAATGGGATTCCGCTGGAAGCATCCAGCAATGGCGCGGCCATGGAGGCAGCCCGGTCAGCCCGGCAGGGTGACGGAGGAAGCCGGACTTCCGGCCGGTCCCGTATCATAGAATCCGGGATGGTACCTCCCAAGGAAGAGTAATGCACATAGAAAGAGAGGGCTTTATGAAAACCTATCTAAAACTGGGATTAACCGTACTGCTCATAGCTGCCTTCTGTCTGCTCTCCGGCTTCCGGGCCCAGACGATCATCCACGATGATGGCAGTGAAACGCAGGATGTGCTGAAAGTTTCAGAGTCGGCGGCGGGGCAGAAGAAGCTCCGGGCCGATGCCGATGAATTTCAGAAACGCAATTACACGATTATGGATTATGACAATGACAATGGCAAAGGATTCCGGGCCATGAAGACCATTACCAAAGACGGTGCCAACCGCAGCTCCGTAGACCGCATTATCCATAAGACCCATGATGGACTGTTTTGTTCGACCTATTATATTGATTACGATTTTACAGCCGATAGTATCAAGGAATTGCGCCTGGGCATGCCCATTGAAGAAAATGGGGCAGATCTGGAGTATATCGTTTCTTTCCCATCGGGGACCAACGTGAAAAGCAACGCGTCCAAAGCCGATGACCAGGGTAGTACCTATATGTGGAGCCTGAATAATTCTTCACCGGCGAAAATCAGCCTCCAGGCGACGGTATGGCATAAACTGGCTATTTATGTTGCACTCTTTGCGATTGCAGCTATTCTGCTTTTTGTTATTATCATGGAAATGCGCCGCCGGAATACCATCAGCTGGAAACGGGCTGCCCACATGCGCCGTATTGAAATCCTGGCCCTGATGCTTCCCCTGATTATATTCGGGTATATGGGGTATGAATATTATACGGGTACACATATTACGGCCGATGCCCTGGCGAAAGTGTCCCAGCAGAAGCAGGAAGAACTGCTGGAAAACAGGGAAGAAGATAAGAAACTTCATGACGCCGACGCCAAGAAACAGCGCAGTGATGAACTGTCTATGAGTAAAATCCGCAGCAAGACACTGGAACTTTCCAGCGCTCTCCGCGATCTGAACCGGAATTACCAGTCCGGGCGCATCAGCCGCAGTGGGGCCCGTTCGGAAGCCGCCAGCGTCGCATCGCAGGTACAGGAACTGCTCGACAGCAGCAAAGGCCTGTCCCAGGCAGACCGGGATGAACTGCTGCACCTGATTGAAGAAGCGCAATCCCTGGCCAGCGAACAGGCATCGTCCAGTCAGGAAGAAGTCCGTTCCGCCGTTTCGGATGAACAGCGGCGGGCCGATGCCATTACATCCGATACGACGACCCAGACGGCCGAACCGGACAGCCGTGAAGCCGATACCGTCCGGGGAGACAGTGCTTCGGCCAAAACAGACCGTACGGCTGACAATAACAAGAGCAAACCGGCAGAAAAAGCCAAATCCGACAGGTAAGTTGATAGATTTTCCGTATTGATATTTATTCCTGCCTGTAAACATGATATGATACAGGTAGATGGAAATACTCTTTATATTTTAAAGGAGGTAACTATAGTTATGCAGATTACAGAAGAAATCAAAAATGGCATCTATTGGATGGGATGCAATGATTTCCGGACCGAATTATTTGAACGGATTTTCCCGATTCCGGAAGGAGTTACGTACAACTCCTATTTCATTGATGACGAAAAGACCTGCGTCATCGATGCCATGGACAAAGGCTGCCGTGATGAATTCCTGGAAGATGTTGAATATCTGCTTCATGGCCGCAAACTCGATTATTTTGTCCTGCAGCACATGGAACCGGATCATGCCAGCTCGGCAGTAGCACTGCTGGAAAAATATCCTGATGCCAAAATTGTCGGCCAGCCCCAGACGTTCAAACTGTTTGAACAATTTTTCCGCACACCCATGCCGGACCGTTATGTGGCTGTCAAGGAAGGCGATCAGCTGGCTCTCGGCAAACATACCCTGCAGTTCGTCAAAGCTCCGATGGTTCACTGGCCGGAAGTCATCATGAGCTATGACCTGACCGATCATGTCCTGTTCAGTGCCGATGCCTTTGGCATGTTTGGTACTCTTGGCAATGTGTATGCTGATCAGGTTGATTTTGAAGAAAATTATCTCGATTCCGCCCGCCGGTATTATGTGAATATAGTCGGCAAATTTGGCCCCCAGGTCGTCAATGTCCTCAAAAAGGCATCGGGGCTCCCTATCGATTTTATCTGCCCGCTCCACGGTGTCGTATTCCGTACGCCGGCTACCATTAAATACATTATTGAAAAATATCTCCACTGGGCAAAATATGTACCGGAAAAGAAAGGCGTCGTCATTGCTTTTTCGTCCATTTACGGCAATACGGAACGGGTCGCCTGCGCACTGGCCCATAAGCTGAGCCAGCGGGGAATCCAGGATGTACGCCTCTACGATGTCGCGAAGATCCATTCTTCATACATTACGGCGAAAGCCTGGGAATACAGCCATCTCGTACTGGCTGCACCGACATATAACCTCAATCTGTTCCTGCCTATGGAAAATTTCCTCCATGACCTGAAGACACTCATGTTCCAGAAGCGTACCATAGGCGTCATTGCCTGCCACAGCTGGGCATCGGCTGCTTATAAGACGATGGTGGATTATGTGGAAAACCAGTTCAAATGCTGCGAACTGCTGGAACCGGCTATGGATATCAAATCGTCCATGAAGGATGATCAGGAATGCGAACTCGATGATCTGGCAGACAAGCTCGTCGAAAGCATCAACGAATATCCGGATCCGAAAACAATGATTTAACAGACAACATGAAAACGGGACTGTCTCAGGACAGGCCCGTTTTTTTCATAGGTGTACAGGAAAAATATGTGATATAATAGAAAAAGCACAGGAGGTGAGTTCTATGATTATTCGCGATAATACAGCCAAAAGCGGTGATCCCCATGAACAGGAAAAAGCCCGCAGCAATGGCGAGGAACTGAAGATTGACCTGGGCCGGGACCTGACAGAAGATGAACAAAAGATTTTCGAAAAACTGCGGGAAGGCCTGCACATGTAATAGAACCGGCAGAGAGGGTGTCTCAACAGACAGCCTCTTTTTTTATCTGCCGGGAAGAACGTATGTTTGAAAGACCGCGGCGGATGTGCTATGATAGGGGAAGAAAAGGGGGAATCTGTATGGACTGGGACAGGATACAGGAAAAATTACACATTCTGAGTGATGCAGCAAAATATGACGTTTCCTGCTCGTCCAGCGGCAGCCGCAGAGCTAATCAGAAAGGTGGTATCGGTAATGCCGCCTGTGCCGGCATCTGTCATACCTGGTCCAGTGACGGCCGGTGTGTATCCCTGCTGAAAATCCTCATGACGAATTATTGCATCTATGACTGTGCCTATTGTGTCAACCGCTGCAGCCGCGAGACGAAGCGGGCTATCCTTGCTCCGGAGGAAATCGCAGACATTACGATACAGTTTTACCGGCGCAATTATATAGAAGGACTGTTTCTGAGCTCCGGGGTATACGGCAGTCCTGATACGACGACAGAGCTCCTGATCCGTACGGCACGGCTGCTCCGGGAGGTATATCATTTCAACGGATATATTCATATGAAGGGTATACCGGGTACCGATGAAAGCCTTATCCGGGAACTGGGGCAGTATGTGGACCGGCTCAGCGTCAATATCGAACTGCCGTCATCGGCAGGGCTGCGGCTCCTGGCACCGCAAAAGACGAAGCAGAGTATTCTCCTTCCCATGCGTACGGTCCATACGGGCATTATGGAACGGCAGGAAGAACGGAAAAAGAGCCGTAAAGTACCGTCGTTTGTCCCGGCCGGGCAGACGACACAGCTCATTATCGGAGCGACACCGGACAGCGACCGTACTATTTTACGGCTCAGTGAATCTTTGTATCATCATGTGCGGCTGAAACGGGTCTATTACTCGGCCTACGTGCCCATGCTTCATGGGCCGGGGCTGCCCGAACTGGTGAAGCCGCCGCTTCTGCGGGAACACCGCCTGTATCAGGCAGACTGGCTGCTGCGTTTTTATCAGTTTACGGCTGATGAAATATTGAGCGACGATATGCCTGATTTTGATCTTCATCTCGATCCCAAAGCCTGCTGGGCCCTGCGCCATCCCGACGTATTCCCCGTGGAGATCAACCGCGCTTCCTATCACATGCTGCTCCGTGTACCCGGCATCGGCGTGCAGTCGGCGCGGCGCATCTGTGCTGCCCGGCGGCAGGCCTGGCTTTCCTATGACAGCCTGCGCCGCCTGGGAATTGTCCTCAAACGGGCAAAGTATTTCATTACCTGCCGGGGCCGGTACTACGGCGGCCGGACAAGTCAGGCGGCAATCCGGCAGCGGCTGTTGCAGGAGGCCGGGAGTTCTCCCTACGAGGAAGTCGATTTATTTTCGGGAGGCAATACATGAATTACGAATACGACGGCACGTTTTTCGGATTTTTATCGGCCGTATTTGACGCCTGGCATGATGGAATAGAAAAAGCAGAGAGTATCCGCACGGAAGGATCTTTATCGTTATTTGACGAACCGCGGTCTGTATGCACCGATCCCGGCAAGGCCCGGCGGATCCTGGAAGCACTCCGGCAGCAGTGCGGCGGCCGGGCCTGTCATTTCCTGTACTATGCGTTTATGGCAGAACTCCCTGACAGGGAAGATCCACTTCTCTTATACCTGCGTCTGGCCTTCCGCTATAAAAACAAATTTCTCCATCATCTGAGCGATGAACCCATCTGGACTGTACGGCAGATGGCCCGCAAGACGGGCAATGAGCGTCATAAACTGCTGGGACTGCTCCGGTTCCGGGAACTGTCAGACGGCATGCTCTATGCCCGCCTGGCTCCTTCCTGTGCCGTCGTGCCCCTCATGGCACCGCATTTTGTATCCCGCTTTCCTGAGGAACGGTGGGTTATCCATGACGTACGACGGCATATGGGCGTCTTGTATGAATCACACTGTCTGTCCCTGATTGAAATCCCGCAGACGATGCAGGAACTGTCCCTTTCCCGGGACGAACAAGGGTTCAACCAGCTCTGGCAGACGTATTATCAAACCATTTCCATAAAAGAGCGGCGCAATGATACGGTACGGCGCAGCTTCATGCCGGAAAAATACTGGCCCTGGCTCATAGAGGATGCGAAACATTCGTGATTGGTTATTTCCTTTTTTCCCTGCTTGTTATATAATAGTAACATTGAAATAAAAAAAGAAAGGTTGGAATTCCGTGAAACCCGTTGTCGTAAGCGTTACGAGCATCCAGCGCAATGAACAAGGTCAGGAGCTGAAAATGGAGCTCGTATCGGAGGGTAAATATTATAGGAAAAAAGATACCCAGTATATCATATATGCCGAAAGCGAAATCACAGGTCTTGAAGGAGTAACTACCATCATCAAGGTCCTGGATAATGGCAATGTCGTACTGGTACGGACAGGGAAGATGCAGCAGCGTCAGGAATACTGGCCGGGCAGGGAAACCCATTCGTGGTACGATACGCCCCTGGGAAGGCTGCCGGTCACGCTGAAGACTTATGTGTGCCGGTCTGATCTGTCAGAGGGTACGGGACATATCGAACTGGGCTATGATGTGACAATCGATGGTTTTGCGTCCAATTATAATCAGCTGTCTATTGATGTGCAGGAGGATCATACGTAATGGAAATGAAAGAGTTAGTAAAGCAAGGCATACAGGAAGCTCTGGACAGAGCGGTCAGGGCGGGCACGCTGCCTCAGGGAGAATACCCCGAAGTCGTGCTCGAAGTACCTCCCCAGAAGAAGTTTGGCGATTTTGCGACAAATATTGCTATGCAGTCGGCGCGCATCGCCCATAAATCCCCACAGCTGATTGCCCGCGCTATTGTGGAACAGATGGATTATTCCTGGCTGAACAAGGCGGAAATCGCCGGTGCCGGCTTTATCAATTTCTTTTTGAATCATACAGTGATTTATGATACGCTCCGCCAGATCCTGTCTGCAGGTGAACAGTACGGACAGGCAAAGCTGCGGGATGACGATACGGTACAGGTCGAATACGTCAGTGCCAATCCGACAGGGCCGCTTCATGTCGGCCATGGCCGTGGCGCCGCTTATGGCAGCGCTCTCGTCAATCTGCTGCGCAAGGCTGGTTATAATGTACAGGCTGAATATTATATCAATGATGCCGGAAACCAGATGGACAATCTGGCTGCTTCCGTCAATGCCCGCTATCTGGAACTGCTGGGATACCCTTCGGAAATCCCAGAAAACGGGTATCATGGCCATGACATCATTGAAACGGCACAGGCCATTATTGACCAGGACGGGGATGCGTATTTATCCATGGCAGAACCGGAACGGCTGGCCTATTTTAAAGACCGGGCCTATGCGGAAAAACTGAAGGCACTGCGTCAGGATCTGGCTGCGTTCAATGTCCACTATGACAACTGGTTCAGCGAACGGACCCTTCATCCCGATGCCATCCGTGCGGCTTGTGATGAATTAAAAAAACGGGGCAAAGCTTACGAAAAAGACGGTGCCCTCTGGCTGAAATCGACGGATTACGGCGATGACAAAGACCGGGTTATCATCCGCGATAACGGAGTACCGACGTATCTGGCTGCGGATATTGCCTATCATAAGAATAAATATGAACGGGGCTTCAGGAAAATGATCAACATCTGGGGCGCCGATCATCATGGATACGTAGCCCGTGTCAAAGCGTCTATGGCGGCTCTCGGGTATGACCCGTCCCAGCTGGAAGTGCTGCTGCTGCAGATGGTCAGCCTGTTCCGCGACGGCAAGCCCGTGAAGATGAGCAAACGAACCGGCCAGGCGATTACGCTGAACGAACTGATTGAAGAAGTCGGGACCGATGCGGCACGGTATTTCTTCATCATGCGGTCCCTGGATACGCAGCTGGATTTTGATCTGGATCTGGCAAAGTCCCACAGCAATGAAAATCCTGTCTACTATATCCAGTACGCCCATGCACGGATTTATAGCATTTATAAACAAATCGAAGAAGCCGGCGGCACGATTCCGGAAGACTGGTCGGATGTGGTCTGGGATACGCTGCAGGAACCGCAGGAACTGGAACTGATCAAGAAAATGGCGGCATTCCCCGAAGAAATCCAGATTGCCGCACGGGAACGGGCTCCGCACCGCATAGCCCATTTTGCTCATGAACTGGCCAGCCTGTTCCATAATTTTTATAATCACTGCCATGTCATCCAGTCCGACAAGGACCTGGAAAAAGCAAGACTGGCACTGGTTACGGCCGTCCGCATTACTATTGCCGGGTGTCTGGCTATTTTAGGGGTTTCTGCTCCTGAAAAAATGTAATATAATATACCTTATGATTTCCTGCCGCAGTCGCGGCATCTTACAGTACTTTATCAGTCTACGAGCAGTCATGCTCAGCAGGGAGGAATTATGGCTAAATACATATTTGTGACAGGCGGGGTTGTTTCATCACTCGGTAAAGGGATTACTGCGGCGGCACTGGGCCGTCTCCTGAAGAACCGTGGTTTCAAAGTTACGATTCAGAAGTTTGACCCCTATATCAATGTAGACCCCGGTACGATGAGCCCTTATCAGCACGGTGAAGTCTTTGTCACCGATGACGGCACAGAAACAGATTTGGATTTAGGTCATTACGAACGGTTCATTGATATCAATCTGGGTAAAAATTCCAATGTCACGACTGGCAAGATATACTGGTCTGTGCTGCAGAAAGAACGGCGCGGTGATTATCTGGGCCACACGGTACAGGTCATTCCCCACATTACCAATGAAATCAAAAACCGCGTATACCGTGTTGGCGACGATGACAATGCCGATGTCGTCATTACCGAAATCGGCGGTACCGTCGGTGATATCGAAAGCCTGCCGTTCCTGGAAGCCATCCGGCAGATAAAGAAAGAAGTAGGCCGCAACGATGTGCTTTATATTCACGTCACACTGGTTCCTTATATCGGGGCTGCCGGCGAATTGAAGACAAAACCGACGCAGCATAGTGTAAAAGAATTGCGGGGCATCGGTATCCAGCCGGATATCATCGTCTGCCGTACGGAACGGCCGCTGTCTGATGAAATGAAAGATAAACTGGCTCTGTTCTGTGATATTGATAAGGATGCCGTTATCGAAAATAAGACCCTGGACAGCATCTATGAAGTACCGCTGCTCCTTTCCGAAGAAGGGCTGGACCGTATTGTACTGGAAAAACTGGCTCTGCCTGATAAACCATGCGATATGGAAGACTGGAAAAAGATGGTTCATGCCATCTACCATACGGAACATGATCTCACCATCGCTCTCGTAGGTAAATATGTAGCACTTCACGATGCGTACCTGAGCGTAGCAGAAGCATTGAGCCATGCCGGTTATGCTTACAAGACAAAAGTACATATCAAGTGGATTGATTCGGAAACGCTGGAACCGGCTGATGTCAATCTCGACGAAGTATTTAAGGATGTAGACGGAATTGTCGTACCTGGCGGATTCGGCAACCGTGGTGTAGAAGGCAAGATTAAAACGGTCCAGTATGCACGGGAACATAAGATTCCTTACCTGGGACTATGCCTGGGCATGCAGTGTGCTGTCATGGAATTTGCCCGCAACGTCGTAGGCCTTAAAGGAGCTACGAGTTCGGAATTCCAGGAAGACGCCGAATTCCCGGTCATCGACCTCATGCCGGATCAGGTGGATATTTCCAACAAGGGCGGCACGATGCGTCTGGGCTTATACCCCTGCAAGCTGGCAGAAGGGACGAAAGCACGGGAAGTCTATGGGCAGGATCTCATTTACGAACGGCACCGTCATCGCTGGGAATTCAATAACAAGTACCGCACAGAACTCACGAAGGCCGGACTGGTCATTTCGGGGACATCTCCTGACGACCGGCTGGTTGAAATCGTAGAACTCCCGGATCATCCGTATTTTGTCGGCTGCCAGTTCCATCCGGAATTTAAATCCCGTCCGACAAAGGCCCATCCGTTATTCAAAGGGCTGATTTCGACGGCACTGGATTTAAAAAATAAATAAACCGTCTTGTACTGTACTGCTCCGTTTTATCCGGCGGGGCAGTATTTTTTTATGAAAACGCTTGTATTTTGCGAAAGAGTTTAGCGTTTAAGCTGGATTTATTGTTACTTCCTGATATAGTACTTTGTTCTAAAATTTCACAAACGACGTATGCATCAGTCAAAGGCCGGTATACATATAACAAATGTGTATTCATTAGTCATGGATATACGATGAATACAGGGGTTTGTCGTATATAAAATACGCATAATTCGTATGCAAAATAGGAAAAATATTTAAGGACAAAAGTCGATAATCATGCGGAACAGCACGCTGAAGACTCAAAATGGAGCCGGAGCTTGCTATAATTTTCACATTGAATAATACAGGAGATGATGATATAATGGTAGCGATTGAAAGTGGATGATTATGGCCACGACGGCCCTTCATCTGCTTTTAAAAAAGCGGTCACTTAGTGATTGCCGGATTTGTAAGCACCCCTTTGGGATACGATATAGTGCAGTCGGAATTCACCGGCGGCATCGCGGCTATCATGCCGTCTTGTAGAGGCGTCAAGTTATTCGACAGGTTTTTGACAGACAAGAGATATGCCAGGCCGGAAAACGTATCGCTTCTCTAAATTGGTTGCTTAATGTTTTTATTTTTCATTATATATTTAATGAGGTGATTTTTGATGTTGAAAACCTTTAAAAGAGGTGGGGTTCATCCTGACGATGGCAAAATCTATGCAAAAGATAAAGCCATAGAAACCCCAGCAATACCGGATCAAGTAGTCATCCCGATGAGCCAGCATTTTGGCGCTCCTTGCACTCCGACAGTCAAGGTTGGCGATCATGTCAAGAAAGGGCAGCTCATTGGTACGAGCGACGCTTTTCTCCATGCTGACATCCATGCTTCTATTTCCGGTGATGTTGTCAAGGTAGCTCCCATGCCACACAACATGATGGTCAAATGCATGGCTGTTGTCATCAAATCGGATGGTAAGGATGAATGGGCTGACGGCATTCCCCAGGAACGGGACTGGACGAAGCTCGAAAGCAAGGAAATCATCGAACTGATCAAAAAAGCAGGCGTCGTAGGCTGCGGTGGCGCTACATTCCCTGCTCATGTAAAATTCACACCGAACAAACCTGTCGATACTTTCATTGTCAATGGTGCCGAATGCGAACCGTATCTGACATGCGACTACCGCGCCATGGTAGAAGATGAATATGTCCAGAAACTGGTAACGGGCGTCCAGATCATCATGAAAGCACTGGGTGTACATCAGGGGTATATCGGAATTGAAGATAACAAACCTGAAGCTATCGCCAAACTGACGGAAGCCTTCAAAGACATTCCGGAAGTTACGGTTCAGCCTTGTGTCACAAAGTATCCACAGGGCGCTGAAAAAATGATGATTGAAGCCATGACGGGCCGCCAGGTAGAACCGGGCGGACTGCCCATGAATGTCGGATGCGTCGTGAGCAACGTCGGTACAGTCATTGCTGTTACCGATGCCGTATGCCATGGTATCCCGTTCATCTCCCGTCTGACGACGGTAACCGGCGACTGCATCAAAGAACCGAAAAACCTGAACCTCCGTATTGGTACGCTGTTCCAGGAAGTCATCGACTACTGCGGCGGCTTCTCCCAGACTCCGGACCGTGTAATCGGCGGTGGCCCGATGATGGGTCTTGCCCAGTACCAGCTCGATGTTCCTATTACCAAAGGTGCATCCGGTATTCTCGCATTATCGCCTGAAAAATGCCAGGTTGGCGAAGAATCTCCGTGCATCCGTTGCGGCCGCTGCGTAGAAGCATGTCCGATGGGTCTTATCCCGAGTCAGCTGAGCATCTTCTCTTCCTGCCAGGCATGGGATAAATGCATGGAATACGGCGTCATGAACTGCGTAGAATGCGGCAGCTGCGTCTATACCTGCCCGGCTAAACGCAATATTGTCCAGTATATCCGCAACGCCAAGGCACAATGCAAAGCTATGCAGAGAGCAGCACAGGCCAAAGCCGATGCGCAAAAGGCTAAGAAATAATTGGAAGAAGGGATATCATGAGTCCAGAAGCGAAAGGACAAACTATAGGAAAGGATGCTAAAGACATGCAGGAATTAAATCTTACTGTATCATCTTCACCGCATGTTCGCTGTAACGAAAGCATTCCTAAGATTATGTGGAATGTTGTAGCTGCTCTCGTACCGGCTGCTGCGTTCGGCGTTTACTATTTCGGTGCCAATGCACTTCTTAACATGGTCGTTGCAGTTGTTTCTGCAGTTATTTTTGAATTTTTATGGGAAAAAGCACTGCACAAGAAAGTCACCATCACCGATGGCAGTGCCGTTATCACCGGCCTCCTGCTGGCGATGTGCTGCCCGCCGAGCCTTCCCTGGTGGATGAGCATCGTCGGTTCTTTCCTGGCTATCGTCGTATGTAAACAGTCTATGGGCGGCCTTGGTTACAACCTCTTTAACCCGGCTCACGTCGGTCGTGCCGGCCTGATGGTTTCCTGGCCGATTGCCATGACGACATGGACCAACATGGATGGCAGCGCTGCTGTCAATGCCGTTGCCGGCCCTACACCGCTGAATGCCTTTAAACACGGCGGTCAGGATGCACTGTTCAACGCGTTCAATGCTACCGACTGGGGTACAGTGTATCAGCAGATGTTCTTTGGTATGCGCAGTGGTTCCGCTGGTGAAACCTGCACGGTCCTGCTGATCCTCGGCGGTCTCTACCTGATCTGGAGAGGCTATGTCAAATGGCAGGTCCCGGTTGTTATGATTGCGACTGTCGGCGTTCTTACGGCTATTATTTACAGCCCCAATGTTGCTGTATTTGAAATGATGGCCGGCGGCCTCATCATCGGCGCATTCTTCATGGCAACAGATATGGTCACGGCTCCGATTACGCTGAAAGGCCAGATCATCTTTGCACTGGGTGCCGGTCTTATTACCGTACTGATCCGTGTACTCGGCGGGTATCCGGAAGGCGTTTGCTATTCCATCCTGCTCATGAATACACTGACTCCGCTGATTGACCGTCTCGTCAAACCGACCGTCTTCGGTGAAGTAAAGGCAAAGGGGGCTAAATAAAATGGCAGACAATAACAAGAGCGGTATTTTCAAAATCGCTATGAATCTGGTTTGCACGTGCCTCGTTTCCGGCTGTATCATCGGTCTCGTATTCTTCATTACCGGCCCGACTGCTGCAGCGAAAGCAGAACAGATGAAACAGGATTCCATGAAAGCCCTGGTCGATGCAGACCAGTTCGTCCCGGTTCCTGGTGAAACGGATACGTTCATCGCTCAGAAGGGCGGACAGAAAGTAGCGTATATCATTCCGACGGCTCCGAAAGGATATGGCGGACCGATCAAAATGCTGACCGCCGTTTCCATGGATGGCACGGTTATCGATTACACGGTTCTCGAAGCCAATGAAACTCCGGGCCTCGGCGACAGAGGTGCTAAATCCCCGTTCAAAGACCAGTTCAAAGGCAAAAAAGCAGCAAATCTGGAAGTTACCAAAAATGCCTCTGAAAAAGATAAAATTCAGGCTATGACGGGTGCCACCATTTCTTCCCGGGCCTTTACAAAAGGCGTAAAAGAGGCTGTTGAAAAAGCAGCACAGTTAGGGGGTAAATGATAATGAATCTTTGGAAAGTATTTACTAGAGGCATTATTGAAGAAAACCCGTACTTCGTCCTGGCCTTGAGCCTGTGCCCGGGCCTCGCCGTTACAACCAGTGTCGTCAATGGTCTGACTATGGGTTGTACAGTATGGTTCGTTATTACCGCCAACAACACGGTAGTTTCGATTATCCACAAATTGATTAACAAAAAAGTCCGTATCCCTGTATACATCACCTGTATTGCTACCATCGTAACGTGCGTACAGTTGTTCCTGCAGGCCTATGCTCCGGACCTCTATAAAGCTCTGGGCGTATACCTCGACCTGGTCGTCGTATTTGCTATCATCCTCGCCCGTGCAGAATCGGTTGCTTCCAAGAATGGCGTCGTCGTTTCCTTCCTCGATGGCATGGGCATGGGCATCGGCTTTACGATTGCTATGTTCCTCATTTCCTTTATCCGTGAAATCCTCGGCAATGGTACATTCTTTGGCATGTCCGTATTCGGACAGTCTTATCAGCCTGCACTGATCATGGCCCTGCCGCCGGGAGCTTTCATGCTCATCGGTTTCATCATGGCCGGCTTCAAGATCTGGAACAAGCATGTTGAAAAACAGAGACAACTGAAAGGGGTTGAAGGATAATGGGCGCATATTTTACGCTGTTTATCGGAGCTGTTCTCATCAACAACTTCGTATTGACCAAGTTCCTGGGCCTGTGTATCTTCTTCGGCGTTTCCAAGAACTTAAATGCATCCGTCGGGATGGGCTTTGCCGTAACGTCCGTCATTACCCTGAGTACAATCCTGGCCTGGCTGCTTTATACGCAGGTCCTCGTTCCGCTTCATCTGGAATTCCTGCGTACGATTTCGTTCGTCATTCTGATTGCCAGTTTCGTACAGCTATTGGAAATTGTCATCAAGAAAGAATCTCCGACACTGTATAACATGTGGGGGATTTACCTGATGCTGATTGCAACGAACTGTATCGTTCTGTCCGTTCCTGTCATCAGCGTTACCAACAATTACAACTTCGTTGAAAACATCGTATTTGCCATTGGTGCCGGCCTTGGCTTTGCACTGGCTCTGATCCTCATGGCCAGCTGCCGTGAAAAACTGGATTATGCTGATGTACCGGAACCGCTCAAAGGTACACCGATTGCCTTCGTTGTAGCTGGTATGCTGTCCCTGGCATTCCTCGGCTTTTCCGGTATGATATAACGGAGAAAAGGAGATGTACTAGATCATGGATTATACATTAACCGCGATCATGGCTGTCGTCATTCTGACCTGCATTGGCCTCGTATTTGGCTTTGTCCTGGCTTCTGCAGATAAGAAGTTTGCCATGGAAGAAAATCCGCTCATCGGCGAAGTCAAAGAAGCACTGCCGCAAGGCCAGTGCGGTGCCTGTGGTTTTGCCGGTTGTGCGAAATATGCTGAAGCTGTCGTTCTCGATCCCGATGTTCCGCCTAATCTCTGCGTACCTGGCAAAGCAGCTGTCGCTGCCGTCGTTGCCAAACTGACAGGGAAAGTCGCCGAAGCAACGGAACCGAAATATGCCCATGTAAAATGCCGTGGCGGCAATGGCATTGCCAAACTCGCTTTTGAATACAAAGGCGTACACGACTGTGCTGCTGCCAAACTGGTACAGCAGGGCCCGAAATTCTGTAAATTTGGCTGCCTTGGATTTGGCAACTGCGTACGCAGCTGTCCCTTTGGTGCTATGACAATGGGTGAAAACGGCCTGCCTCATGTCAACAAAGACATCTGCACCGGCTGTGGCAAATGCGCCAGTGTCTGCCCGAATCACGTAATTGAACTGCTTCCTGTCAGTGCAAAAGTAAGCGTAAGCTGCAGCTCCAAAGATTTCGGCGCTCCGGCTATGAAGAACTGCAAAGCCCTCTGCCTGGGCTGCGGTTCCTGCATGCGCAACTGCTCGCACAAAGACGAAGAAGCCATCAAGATTATCGACCATCTCGCTGTCGTCAATCAGGATGTCTGCCACCATTGTGACAATGCAACCTGCCTGACCAAGTGCCCGACCGGCGCTATTGGCGAAATGATTAAAGGTGTCTACAAGAAAGAAGAAACGAAAGAAAACGTAGGTTAACATATGGATCTGAAACGCTATGCCCGTTATCTCAGCATGGCTGCGCTTTTGATCGTTATGAGCTGCTCCGGGTGTTCTTTACGCCCGGAGCAGTCTTATAATAAGAGTACCATAGCCATGGATACGACGATTCAGCTGCGGGCAGAAGGAAAAGAAGCAAAAGAGGCCGTCGAAGAAGGCCTCGGACGGGTACAGCAGCTCGATCATCTGGCCAGTGCCCAGAATCCGGACAGTGATGTAAGCCGCATCAATGCAGCGGCAGGTCATGACTATGTCCAGGTGGATCCCGCTGTCTATGAAATGATTGCTATCTCAAAAGAGTACTCGGAAAAGACACAGGGAGCCTGGGATATCAGTGTCGGTGTCATCACGAAGTTGTGGGATATTGGCAATGATGACCAGCATGTACCATCTGATGCAGAGATAGCTTCGGCCCTGGCTCTGGTAAATTATAAGGATATCCTGCTCAGGCCGGAAGATCATAGTATCATGCTGGCAAAAGAAGGAATGAGTCTGGATCTTGGTGGAATCGCCAAAGGGTTTGCTGTCGATGAAGTACGTAAAATCTACGAAGCCCACCACATTCAGAGCGGACTTATCAACATGGGGGCCAGCTCTATGTATGCTGTTGGCAGGACGAGTAAGGACAAGCCCTGGAAAATCGGCATCCGCCATCCCCGGAACGAATCTCCCGATACGTATCTGGGTATCGTTACCATTGAAAATCAGGCACTGGGAACATCAGGCGATTACGAACGGTACTTCATTCAGAATGGCATCCGCTATCATCATATTTTTGATCCGCGGACAGGCCGGCCGTCCCGTTCGGGAGTTATGAGTGATTCTGTCGTCATTGCCGGAAATGTTGATCACGCCGGCATGCTAAGCGACATGTTTACGACGATTATTTTTGTCCTGGGACCGGAAAAGGGAATGGAATTCCTTAAAAATCTCGATGGCGCAGAAGGCGAAATAACGGCGGAGGATGGCACGGTTTACATGACAGACGGGTTTAAGGACCATTTTTCCGATCTGAATAAAGATTTTCACCTGGCGCAGTGAGTTATGTATGATACTCATGCTCGCGTTATACGATTGATTATAAATGAATTCAATAAATTTTAAATTATATATTTACATTTCCTTTATAATGTAAGATAATATATGTATGCAGAAATCTTTTAATCTTGCATTAACTAACGTAAGGGGGATGTAACCTGAATGGATCATATTGATGAAAAAATCCTGACGATTTTAAAGAAGAATGGCAAGGCCTCGGCTACGGAAATCAGTAAGATTGTCGGCCTTTCGATACCTGCTGTTTCAGAACGGATCCGTAAGATGGAACACAATGGCATTATTGAAGGATACGGGGCTAAAATCAGCCGCCGCAAGACGGGCTATAACGTCACGGCCTTCATCATGGTCAACCTGGAACGGTCCGGGGATGTAGAAGAATTCCGCCAGAAGGTAGTCGAATTTAATCAGGTGCTGGAATGCCATCACGTCGTAGGCGCTTTTGATTACCTGTTGAAGGTACTGGTCAAGACACCGGATGACCTGGAACACTTCCTCATGGAAGAACTCAATGAAATCCCGACTGTCGCCTCATCACAGACATTTATGTGCCTTTCCACTTTAAAAGAAGAGTGGAATGTAGATGTACAGTAAAAAAAAAGAAACTGTCGTACGAAATTTGCTTCGTATGACAGTTTCTTTTTATGTATCAGGAGGTGTTTAATCATCTAATATGTTTCCATCAAGGGAAATAGTGACTACCCGCCAGGGGATGAACTTTCCGCTTTGCTGTAACGCTTTTTTTGCCGCCATTTCCAGTCCGCCGCAGCAGGGGACTTCCATGCGGACAATCGTTACTTCTTTGATATCATTGCTGCGGATGATTTCTGTCAGTTTTTCCGAATAGTCTATATCGTCCAGTTTGGGACAGCCAATGAGAGTAATGTGATTCTTAATGAAATCTTCATGGAAGCGTCCGTACGCATAGGCCGTGCAATCAGCAGCAATAAGGAGGCGGGCATCATTAAAATACGGTGCGTGGGCTGGTACCAGTTTGATTTGTACCGGCCATTGGCGGAGCCGGGAAAGAGAAGGCTGTACGGATGGTACTGCATCATCGGTTCCTGCCAGTACCTGGCTTTTCTGACCGGGACAGCCGGTGTGTTCCTGATGCAGGGTTTGCATGCGGCTGCCGGGACATCCTATCCCGGTACTGCCGGAATTTTTGTGTTCAGCTACGGCCTGTGCATCGTAAGGGGCGGCTTCCCGTTCTTCGAATGTAATGGCATCGGTCGGGCAATGCGGCAGACAGTCGCCCAGACCGTCACAGTAATCGTCGCGGATCAGCGTAGCTTTGCCACTTATCATGGCAATAGCTCCTTCATGGCAGGCCCGGGCGCAGGCACCGCATCCATTGCATTTACTCTGATCGATATGAATGATTTTACGTTTCATCGGGATTTCCTCCAAAAGACATCTGCTTTTATCATATATTTTTGTATATGCCACTTTATGTTTACATTGTTAGTATAGTACAATAAGAAGGAAAAATCTGTTGTTATTCTAACAATGAGGTGCAATATGGATCAAAAGATAAGAGTATTAAAAAATTCAGCCTTGTTCCGGGGGCTTGATGAAACGGAAATTGAAGGCCTCCTGCAAAGCCTGGGCGGTCGTGTGCGTTCCTATGACAAAGGGAATTTTGTTATTTATGCCGGTGATGAAGTGCATTCCCTGGGTATCGTCCTTTACGGCAGTGTTCATATCATGCAGGAAGATTATTGGGGAAATCGTAATATCCTGGCCTCCGTTCCGGCAGGGGGCATGTTCGCCGAAGCATTTGCCAGCCTTCCCGGTTCCTGCTCTGCTGTCGATGTCATGGTCGTAGAAAAGAGTGAAATCCTGTTCATTGATCTCCGCCATGTTCTGGGCGGCCGTACGACGCTGACAGAAAGTCAGAAAACGCTGGCGGCTAATCTCCTGGCTGTTCTTGCCGGAAAAAATCTAGTGCTGACAGAAAAGATACGTTATATGTCGCAGCGTTCTACGCGGCAGAAACTGATGGCTTATTTATCCCATGAAGCAAGAAAAAGGGGAAAAGATACATTTTCTATTGAATTTAACCGGCAGCAGCTGGCCGATTTTCTATCTGTAGACCGTTCAGCCATGTCGGCCGAATTAGGCAGGATGAAACGGGATGGGCTCATCGATTACAATAAAGAGTCGTTTACACTGCTCCATGGATGATTCTGGATGTCATGAATTGTGATTACGTAAAATTTTTGTAAAAAAGTGTCTGGATGTTCCGCCCATATCGTGTATAATAAAAGTGTCATTATAGTGTACTTTATAATATATATGATGTCAGAATAATACAATCAGGGGTGATACGTATGAAACGGAAAACAGCGGCACTGACACTGGCACTGACCTGTCTGTTCAGTTCAGCCTTTGCAGCCGATTATTCTCATCTGGTCATTATGCATACCAATGATACCCATGGCTATGACCAGCGGGCTGATGGCGTCAATGGCATGGCAACCGTTGCGGCACTCAAAAAGGATTTCGAGGCACAGGGGAAACAGGTAGTGCTTCTCGATGCCGGTGATGCTATCCAGGACAATAACCTGGTCAATCTGAGCAAGGGGAAAACAGCCATTGATTTTATGAATGCCACGGGGTACGATGCCATGACCCTGGGCAATCACGAATTTGACTATGGGGCAGATGTGACACAACAGCGCATCAAACAGGCTCACTTTCCCGTTATGTCGGCCAATATTATGGTAGATGCCACGGGGAAACCATTTACACCGAAGACTCACGCTATTATCCGGAAAGGAAATCTGAATATTGGCGTATTTGGCCTGACGACGCCTTCGACGGTAACGACTTCCAATCCGAAGAGCACGCGGGGACTGACGTTCCTGGCCAGAGATAATATGTATACGGCAGCTCAGAAAGAAGTCAATGCCTTGAAGAATGAGAACTGTGATCTGGTCATAGCCCTGGGACATCTGGGCAGTGCACCCGATGCAGCCGGTGACCGCTCGGATGATGTACTCAATCACGTTAAGGGGATTGACATTTTTATAGATGGTCACGATCATGTCGTAAAGAACCGCACCATAAACGGCGCTCTCCTGGCCGAAACGGGGGCGCATATGGCCAACATCGGCGTGATTCAGAACGTCGATGGGACATGGAAAGAAGACCTGTATCCCTATGGACGCTATAATAAAGAAGATCCCAAAGTAAAAGCGATGGTAGACAAGGCACAGGCCCGTATTAACAGGCGATTAGCCAGTGTGGTCGGCACGACAGCTGCGACGCTGGATGGTACCCGTGCCCCTGGTGTGCGGACAGAAGAAACCAATTTAGGCGATTTCCTGGCAGATGCTTTCCTGTGGCAGGTGCGTCAGGCAACGGTGTTAACCCATACCCGCGTTGATGGCGCGATTATGAACGGTGGCAGTATCCGGGCTTCTATCAATAAAGGAAAAATCACAGAAAACGATTTGCTGCTCGTCATGCCCTATCATAACTATCTGCAGTACGTGACCATGAAAGGATCGACGCTGCTGGAAATCCTGGAAGCCGCAACGTGTACGACGCCTCAGGCCATTGGCGCGTTCCCGCAGGTAGCGGGCATTGAGTATACAGTCGATACACGCATACCCTATGCCAAAGGGACCGTATATCCTCATTCCACCTATTACAGTCCGGCAAAACCGGGAAGCCGCGTGACGATTACAAAAGTGGGTGGCAGATCGTTTAATCCCGATGACACGTACTGCATCGTCGTTCCGGACTATCTGACATCGGGCGGTGATACCTATTCGGCACTGACCGACCCTGACAAGGTAACTGTCGGTGATGTCGATTATCTCGATGTAGATGCTGTCCGCAATTATATTAAGGAAGCCCTGGGAGGAACCGTTGGCGATACCTATGCCAGACCACAGGGCCGCATTACGATCCGGTAACCGGGAACGAAAGAAGGATATATGATGGAAGAAAAAGAAATTCCCCAGCCCCATACCCAGCTGACCAAAGACATTGATACGGATTCCGCCATAATCATGGGCGATCCGGCACGGGTAGATACGATTGCCAAGTTGATGGACCATGTCATTCCCTGGGCGTATAACCGGGAGTATAAATCCATTGTGGGCACATACAAAGGGAAAAAGATACTGGCCATGTCTACGGGAATCGGAGCACCTTCAGCGGGGATTGCCGTAGAAGAAATGCACAATGTCGGCATAAAGCGGGCAATCCGTGTCGGCTCTGCCGGGGCCATGCAGCACCACATTCCCTTAGGACAGCTGGTGATTGCCGAAGGCGTTGTCCGCGATGACGGACTGTCCCGCAAGTATGTACCGGAAATATATCCGGCCGTGCCTTCCTACCGGCTCCTGGCACTGGCTCATAAATACGCTCCCCGGGCCTCTTATGGCATCATCCGCTCCCATGACGGATTTTATATGGATGACAATGCCAGGACCGAGGCCTTCTGGTCAGAAAAAGGCATCGTAGCCGATGATATGGAATCGGGCATCCTCATGGTCATCGGCCGGCTGCGCCATATGGAGACGTTGTCAATCCTGAATAACGTCGTCCTCTATCAGGGCGACCTGGCAGAAGGCGTCAATGAATTAGTGAACAGCGCGGATCTCGTGGCAAAGGGAGAACAGGATTCGCTCGTGACGGCACTTCAGATTCTTTCCGATCCGGAAGGAGAAGCATAACATGGAAACAACACAGCATAATTGGGTTTATAACCAGCTCTTTACTAACTGGAAACGGTTTGAAGTTACCTATGTCACGATACTGCTTTTATTACAGGTTGTCGTCTATGCCATCGCGCCGGATACGATTATTGGCATGATTTCCGGTGTTGCCGGGGTCCTTTGTCTGGTATACGGTATGAAAGGCCGTAAAATATCGTTTATGTTCGGCTTTGTCCAGTGCATCGCTATGACGTACATTGCCTGGATCAGCCATGCGTACGGATCCTTTGCCATGGATATCGTCTATGTCATTTCCCAGCCCGTTGGATGGTATATGTGGGGACGTCAGGAAACGACTCATTCCTTCCAGCCGGGGACGCGGAAAAAAGTATTCCTGGCAGCATTCATTGCCTGGGCTGCCGGCTGGTTCGTCCTGGCACAGGTAGGCGGCCAGCTTCCGTATTTTGATTCGATTAATTTTGTCGTCAGTTTTATCGCCCAGATTCTCTATGTTCTGAAATATAATGAAAACTGGTCTCTCTGGATTTTTGTCGATATTGCCAACTTTATTTACTGGACTATTTTATCAGTACAGATGGTGCTGGGAACCAATACGATCGGTTCACTGGGGGCAAACTTGTCCCAGGTGGCCTTGCAGGCAGCACTGCTTTTCAACGCTGTCTACGCGCAGAAAGTGTGGTCCAGTGGTGAGGCTGATAACGAAGGCGGAGCTGCCTGATTCGGGTACATTATGCAGCAGGAAACTTTTATGTGAAATACACAAACAGGAGCTGTCGCATGACAGCTCCTGTTTGTGTATAAGATATCCTTTATTTCAGATGAGTCAGGATATGGCCCATTTTATTTTTCTTTGTTTCCAGATAGAATTCATCGAATTTCTGGGCCGGCATTTCAATGGGGACCCGTTCGACGATTTCGACGCCAAAACCTTCCAGACCGTAGATCTTGAGAGGATTGTTGGTAAGGAGGCGCAGTTCCCGGGCACCCAGGTCCTGGAGTATCTGGGCACCAATCCAGTATTCCCGGAGATCCGGGGCAAAGCCCAGTTTTTCATTGGCTTCTACCGTATCATACCCCTGTTCCTGCAGGGCGTATGCTTTGAGTTTGTTGATGAGGCCGATGCCCCGTCCTTCCTGGCGCATGTACAGGAGAATCCCCCGCCCTTCTTTATTGATCTGGGTCAGGGCGGCTGCCAGCTGTTCGCCGCAGTCGCAGCGGCAGGAACCGAAGACATCGCCGGTCAGGCATTCAGAATGAACACGGCAGAGGAGATTTTTGCCGTCGCCGATTTCTCCTTTGACGAGGGCGACATGGTGTTCCCCTGTCAGGTCATTGATATAGCCATAGATCTTGAATTCCCCGTATTTCGTGGGCATCTTTGCCGTAGCTTCCCGGACGACATGCTTGTCGTGACGGCGGCAATAGTTTTGCAGATCATGGATAGAAACGAAGGTCAGGTGATGCGTGCGGGCCAGTTCCCAAAGTGCCTTGGAATGCATGATTTCACCGCGTTCATCGAGGATTTCGCAGCACACACCGACTTGTTTCAGGCCGGCCAGCCGCAAGAGGTCCAATGTGGCTTCTGTATGACCGTTGCGCATGAGTACGCCGCCTTTTACGCCTGTCAGGGGGAATACATGGCCCGGACGGGTAAAATCGTCGGCGGAAATGGAGTCGGTGGCAGCTTTCTGGATGGTGCGGGCCCGGTCTTCTGCCGTGATGCCCGAATCGGTATCTTTATAGTCGATAGAAACGGTAAATGCCGTGTGGTTGTTGTTGGTGTTTTCTCCTACCATAGGGAATAGTCCCAGCTTATGGGCATATTCCTGGCTGACGGGCAGGCAGATGAGGCCTTTGCCGTGATTCATCATGAAATTGACATTTTCCGGAGTGCAGTACTGGGCAGCACAGATGAAATTGGCTTCATCTTCCCGTTCCGGGTCGTCGGCGACCATGACGATGCGGCCGGACTGCAGTTCCTGAATTGCTTCTTCAATCGTATTATATGTTTGTTCTTTTGTATCCATCAGTAACCTCCTGATATATAACTAAAAGCCCTGTTGCACCAGGTGCACAGGGCTTTATGACAATAAGAATACAGATACACTCTTATCTTATCTTCTCTCATCCAGACTTTACTGTCGGTTTTGGAATTTCACCAAATCGTACACGTTGTGTTCGCGGACTGTCACCGCCGGTCGGGGATTGCGCCCTGCCCTGAAGATTATTCTATTATACCTGTAAATGAAAGGGAAGTAAAGAGACACCTTTCAGGTATTCATTCCACGTCAAAGATTTTACCGGGATTGAGGATGTTATTCGGATCCAGTGCTTTTTTGACAGCCCGCATCATATCAAGCTCGTCGGGGTTGGTGAATTCTTCCATCAGGGCCTTGCGTTTGCTGCCAATGCCGTGTTCGCCGGACAGACGGCCTCCCAGCTGATAAATGAAACGGTACAGTTCCTGCTGGTTTTCCGAGACCTTTTCTTCCCACTGTTCATAGGTGAGATCTTCATTTTTTAAGATATTCAGATGGATGTTGCCATCGCCGGCGTGACTGGCGATGCGGGTGATAAGGCCATATTTACGGGCCAGTTCCAGAATACGGGCCAGAAGACGCGGTTCCTGATCGACAGGGACTACAACGTCTTCTTTGCAGACAATCAGGCTTTCGGCCCGTACGGCTTCGGCAAAGGCCTTGCGTGCCTGCCAGATCCGGGCCGGGTCGGCAACCAGTACAGAGGAGGCACCGCTGGCGGTACACAGTTCGTCGAGGACGACGGCTTTATCATCGAGGTCGTCTTCACTCGTACCTTCTACTTCCACAATCAGATAATTTCCCGTATCACTTCCCTGGAGTGTTTCGTGCAGGTACCGTTCTACGGATTTGATGGTGATATTATCCATGAACTCCACACAGGTAGGCGTTATGCCGGCCTTTATGATTTTATTGACGACGCCGATGGCTGCCGCCGTATCGTCGAATACGGCGAGCAGGTCCAGCTTGAACCGGGGCTTGGGAAGCAGTTTCAATGTGGCTTTGGTGATGATGCCCAGTGTTCCTTCCGAGCCGATAATCAGTTGATCCAGGCAGTATCCTGTCGATTGCTTCTGCAGGCGGGCACCGAGCTGTACAATCCGTCCCGTCGGATTTACGATTTCGATGGAATAGACCTGATGGCGGGTCGTACCATATTTGACGGCCCGGTTGCCCCCGGCATTGGTTGCAATATTTCCGCCGATAAAACAGGAGTCACCGCTGCAGGGATCGCCGGCATAAAATAATCCTTTTTCTTCTGCCGCTTTCTGCAGATCCGACGTGCGTACGCCCGGTTCAACGACCGCGTACAGTCCGTCTGTATTGATTTCCAGGATATGGTTCATTTTTTCCAGTGACAGGACGATGCCCCCGCAGACAGGGACAGCTCCGCAGGCCAGGCCTGTCCCGGCACCGCGCGGGACTACAGGGAAATGATATTCATTGGCCAGCTGCACGATGGCTGCTACCTGTTGGGCTGATTCAGCAAATACGACGGCTTCTGGCATATGGTGATAGGCCGGATCGGTTACTTCATCATGACTGTATGGCTGCATGGCATCGTTGTCGGTAAGAACATTTTTACTACCGGTAATCGCTGTCAGTCTAGCAAGTATTTCATCGTTTATCGGTGTATATGGCATAACGTAGCCTCCTTTTCTTTGCATACGTTTATTATAGAAAAAATTGTCCCGTTTTAAAAGAGATAATCCGGAAGAAGTGCTTCCCTTTCAGCCGCAGTATTACCGTATTTTCTCCTGAAATATCCGTAAAAAGGCTTTATCTTGCAGTCATTTCAAGGTATACTATAGGTTAAAAGGTTTTTAATCTGCAAAGGAGCTGAGACATGACTGTGAAACGTACAGGACGACCGCGCCCATCCGGACAGGGCAGGAGACGGAACGTCCGCCGCAGGCAGAAGGCGGGCTGGTCTTTATACAAACGGATTGTCGTGGCGATTTTGATTTTTGGCGGCCTGTTTCTCGGTTCCAAGATATATGAGCTATGGCAGATTCAGCAGGATATGACGATAACGGTCAATCAGGAACGGGAATTGACTGAAGAAAACCAGAAACTGCATGAAGAAAAAGACCGGCTGTCCTCGCCGGAAGAAATCATGCGGCAGGCGCGGGAGCAGTTCGGACTGGCTAAGCCCGGCGAAATTCCGTACCGCCGGTGACTGTCCGGAAAGGCATCAGGAAAGCAGAATTTCCGATTGAATTTTTTAATGTTTATTAGTATAATGTGTGTAAACGCTATTTGCGACGCGTATCCATAATTAAAGGAGGATGTCTTAACAGCATGGCAATCGAAGTAGGCAGTGTATTGGAAGGAACCGTTACAGGAATAACTAAGTTCGGTGCATTCGTCGAACTGCCGGATAAAAAAATTGGTCTCGTCCATATTTCCGAAGTAGCAAATGAATATGTAAAGGATGTTCATGATTTCCTGAAGGTTCAGGATAAGGTACATGTCAAAGTTTTATCCATTGATGAAAAAGGAAAAATCGGCCTGTCCATCAAACGGACACAGCCGGCTCCGGAAAAGAAAGAATTTCATCCCAAGCGGGAATTTCACCATCACAATAATGGGTTTGACATGAACCGCCGCGCTCCCCAGTCCCTGTCCTTTGAAGACCGGCTGAGCAGATTCTTGAAAGAAAGTGACGAACGGTTAATGGATCTGAAACGTAATACGGAATCGAAACGCGGTGGCCGCGGTGCCCGGCATGCCGATTAATTCCGTATCCACCAGGGTATGAAAGGAAAAGAGTATTCCGACAGGGAATGCTCTTTTTGTTTCTTCCTGTCATGGGAAAAGGAGCAGTTATGGAACAAGATGTATATGCCGTCGTTGATATCGGTTCCAATTCTCTCCGCTTCATGCGGGGAAAACGGGACCGGGACGGACAGTGGCATTTTTCAAAAAAAGAATTGGCTACGACCCGGCTGGGAAAAGACGTATCCCGGACGGGACATTTATCCAGAGAAGGAATAGAGGCGTCTCTGGAAGCGATGCAGCAGTGGAACGATATGTACCCGGATCTGTGTGTATGTGCCGTAGCGACGAGTGCCGTACGGGAAGCGTCGGACGGACAGGCTTTTCTGGCGGAAGTACGGGCCCGGTTTGGCTGGCACTGCCGCATCCTCAGCGGACTGGAAGAAGCATCGTTCAGTTACCGCGGGGCGGCAGGCGCTGCATTGCCCGGTATGATTGTGGCAGTCCTCGATATAGGAGGCGGCAGCAGTGAAATGGCGCTGGGAAAAGAGGGCAGAAGCCTCTGGTCTCATAGTTATCCCATGGGGGCCGTGCGGTTTTGTCATGATGTGACGACGGCATCGGCCTGTGATGCACTGGAAAGGCGCTGTCTCAATCAGTGGCTTTCCATACCGGCTGTTCCGGACCGGCTGCTGGGCGTAGGCGGAACGCTCACGTCACTGGCGGCCATGGAACTGGGGCTGGATCCCTACGATCCGGACCGGGTAGAAGGTACGGTCATTTCCCGGGCCTGTCTGTCGGACTGGATCGACCGGCTGGAACAGATGACTCCTGAGGAACGGCGTCATATAAAAGGACTGCAGCCGCGGCGAAGCGATATCATCCTTCCCGGTCTGCTCATTGCCCGGTCGTGCCTCAGCCATTATGGTATTCCGGAAATCCAGATCAGTGAAAAAGATCTCCTGGAAGGAATTTTTTACAGCCAGGCGTTCCAGGATGCAGCCTGGCGGAACCGATGAAGACCTGTGCCGGCCGTCTGCTGGATAAGGTGGCAGCCTTCTGCCGGCAGGAAAAGTTGATCCACCCCGGTGACCATTTGCTCATTGCCTGTTCAGGCGGACCAGATTCGCTGACACTGCTGGACATACTGGCATCGCTGCGTCATGCATGGAATCTTACCCTGACCGTTTGCTATGTCCATCACGGTATCCGCCCGTCGGCAGACGATGAAGTCGGGATAGTGCGGAAAGCCGCCGAAGAACGGGACTGCGGCTTTATGTGGGATTTCGCCGATGTGCCCCGTATCGCCGCCGGGACTCATCAGAGCCTGGAGACGGCCGGCAGGAATGAACGGTACCGCATCCTGCGTCAGTGCGCGGGCCGGTGTCATGCTTCAGCTATTGCCGTAGCCCATCAGCAGAACGATCAGGCGGAAACGGTACTTCAGCATCTGCTGCGCGGCAGCGGCCTCCGGGGACTGGGCGGGATACGGCCTAAGAACGGTGATATCATACGGCCTCTCCTGGCCTTGACACGGCGGGATATAGAAGATTATATTAAGGAACGGGGACTGGTTCCCTGCGAAGATGAAACCAACCAGAGCAGGGACTACGGACGGAACCGCATCCGGCTGGAACTGATACCGCAGCTGGAGGCATACAATCCGGCTGTCATAGCCGACTTGAACCGGCTGGCCGTGCTGGCCGGAGCCGATGAGGATTTTCTTGCCAGCCAGACAGAGCAGCTGGCCTCTTCCCTGGTGAAGGAAGACCAGGATGGCGTAAGTATCGGAAAAAGAGCCCTGCTGTCACAGCCACTGGCCTTGCAACGCCGGCTGATACGGTATTTGTTTTCCTGTGTGCGGCAGAGCTGTCATGATGTGCCATTCCATTTTACGGAGGCTGTCCGGCAGCTGGCTGCCAAGGGTGCCGGTCATTGTTTTGAGGGACTGGGTCTCTGTGTATATACGACAAAAGAACGTCTGTGTTTTACCCGTGCTGCCCGGGGGGAATTTAAGAAACGGCAGCGTCATTGATTCGCATTCAGGAGGAAAATCATGCATAATGATGTAAAAGAAATTTTATTTACAGAAGAACAAATCAAGGCCCGCGTACGCGAACTGGGCGCACAGATAACGAAAGATTATGAAGGGAAAACAATACTCCTTTGTGGCATTTTAAAGGGCGCCGTCACGTTCTTTACCGATCTGGCACGCTGTATCGATGGCCCTGTCGAATTCGATTTCATGGTTTGCTCCAGTTATGGTGCTTCGACGACGTCTTCGGGGTTCGTCAAGATCCGTAAAGATCTGGACAGTGATGTCAAAGGCCGTGATATCCTGATTATCGAAGATATCATCGATACAGGCGTTACGCTCAGCAAGTTGAAGCCCCTCCTCCTGGAACGGGGTGCTGGTTCTGTCAGGATTGCGACGCTTCTTAGCAAGCCATCGCGCCGCAAAGTAGATATCCCTGTCGATTACAACGGGTTTGAAATCCCCGACGCGTTCGTCGTCGGATATGGCCTGGACTATAACAGCCGTTACCGCAATCTGCCATATATTGGCGTATTGAAAGAAGAAGTGTACAGTCATTAAAAAATGTTGTTGCTTTCCTTAAAGTGTGATAATATAAGAATATATTTGGTTACTTCTCTCTCCTTACGGCAGGGATGAACCTGTATATTCATAAAAACGTGCGCGAAAGGAGCAGTATTTTGAGTAAATTTGTACGGAATGTAAGCCTTTACTTACTTATTATTATCGTTGCCGTCTCCATCATAGATGCTTTTACGACTAATAAGTCAGACAAGTCCGAAATCACGTATACGAATTTCATGAATCAGGTCCAGCAGAAGAAAGTAGACGCTGTACAGATCACGGATGATCATGCCATCGTCGGCCAGCTGAAAGATGGTACGTCTTTTACATCCTATGCACCGACTGATTCGGCCTTGCTGCCGGCACTTCGTGATGCCGATGTCAATATCATTGCCAAACCGCCTGAACAGCCTTCGTGGTGGATGAGCATGCTCAGCAATGTGCTGCCTATCCTGATCCTGATCGGTGTATGGTTCTTTATCATGCAGCAGACCCAGGGCGGCGGCGGCCGGGTCATGAATTTCGGGAAAAGCCATGCCAAAATGCATGGGGAAGGAAAAATCAAGGTTTCGTTCAAGGATGTTGCCGGTGAAGATGAAGCCAAGGAAGAATTGTCAGAAATCGTAGAATTCCTGCGCAATCCCAGCAAATATAACAATATCGGAGCTAAAATCCCGAAAGGCGTCCTTCTGTTTGGCCCTCCGGGGACAGGTAAGACATTGCTTGCCCGGGCTGTGGCCGGGGAAGCAGGCGTACCGTTTTTCAGTATCAGTGGCTCGGACTTTGTCGAAATGTTCGTCGGTGTCGGTGCGTCCCGTGTGCGTGATTTGTTTTCCCAGGCTAAAAAAAATGCTCCCTGCATCGTGTTCATTGATGAAATCGATGCCGTAGGCCGCCAGCGTGGCGCCGGTCTTGGCGGGGGACATGATGAACGGGAACAGACACTGAACCAGCTGCTGGTCGAAATGGATGGGTTCGGCGCCAATGAAGGGATTATCACCATTGCGGCGACGAACCGTCCGGATATCCTCGACCCGGCCCTGCTCCGTCCGGGCCGGTTTGACCGTCAGATTACCGTAGACCGTCCGGACCTCAGAGGACGGATTGCCATCCTGAAAGTACATGCCAAAGGAAAACCGTTGGGCAAAGACGTCGATCTGGAAACGATTGCCAAGAAAACGCCGGGATTCACCGGTGCCGATTTGGGCAACCTGCTCAATGAAGCGGCTCTCCTGGCTGCCCGTCAGGATAAAAAAGTCATTAATATGCCGGAACTGGAAGAAGCCAGTGAAAAAGTATGCTTCGGTCCGGAACGGCGCAGTCATGTCATCAGCGAAAAAGAAAAACGCCTTACAGCTGTACATGAATCGGGACATGCTCTGATTGCGTACCTGCTGCCTGATGCCGATCCGGTTCATAAGGTTACGATCATTCCCCGTGGCCGGGCTGGCGGATATACGATGATGCTTCCGGAAGAAGACCGGTCCTATGAAACGAAGTCGTACTATCTGGCTCAGATCCGCGTCGCCCTGGGCGGCCGTGCAGCGGAACAGATTGTGTTTAATGAAATCAGCAGCGGTGCATCTGGCGACCTCCAGAGCGTTACCCGTATTGTCCGGCAGATGATTACCCGCCTGGGAATGAGCAGTAAACTCGGCCCCATGGTATTCGGGGAACAGCAGGAACAGGTCTTCCTGGGTAAGAATCTCGGACATGAACGCAATTACGGTGAACGCGTAGCGGAACTGATCGACAAGGAAATGCATGATATTGTCTCTGAAGCCTATGCCGATACACTCCGGATCCTGCGGGAACATCTCGATGCCCTGAAGAGCATGGCAAATGCGCTGATGGAAGTCGAAACCATCAATAGTGTCCAGGTGAAGAATCTCGTCGAATATGGTACGCTTGATGCACCTCAGACGGAAGCAGATACGGCAGAGTCAGAGAAGGAACAGGGAACAGGAAGTGAAACGCAGGCATCTGGTACGGATAAACCGGTAAACCTGCCAGGCTCCGGGACGGAAGACAAGACGACAGAACCATCTTCCGGAACAGCTGAAGTCAGTCCCTGGGGAAATACACTGAATAAAAAAGATGAATAAGTCAGATAAAACTGCAGCTTTGGCTGCAGTTTTATTTTTAGAGTCAATAATGCAGTTTGTTTATTGACATATCTAAAAGTTTTATCAATTACGCAAATTTATAGTATTGACAGCAAAAACTATTATGCTACAATTGCAGTAGGAAATAAAACAGTGTTATATTCCCGCTGTATTGGACAGTGGAAAGGAGGAACGAATTTGAGACAGGATATCTTGGATTATTTACTGGAACATAAAGGCGAATTTGTATCGGGACAAAAAATTTCCGATATGTTCGGTATATCGCGTACGGCTGTCTGGAAGCATATCCGCGTCCTGAAACAGCGTGGATATGTCATCGAATCGTTTACGAAAAAAGGATACTGCCTGAAAGAAGCACCGGAACTGCTGCACCCTGATGCTGTCACGCATGCCTTGCCGACCAAAGTTATTGGCCAGAATCTGATTTATTATGAAAAAACAGATTCAACCAACACACTGGCTAAAAAGCTAGCCAATGAAGGAGCCAAAGAAGGTACCGTCGTGGTGGCAGAAGAACAGAGCGGCGGCCGGGGCCGGCTGAATCGTTCCTTTTTATCGCCTTTTGCCCAGGGGTTATGGTTTTCCCTTATCCTGCGTCCCCCTTTCCTGCCTATGGAAGTATCGAAGATGACCCTTCTCGCTGCCGTGGCTATTACCCATGCCCTGCGCCAGCAGGGGCTGGAATGCGGAATCAAGTGGCCTAACGATATACTGGTACATGATAAAAAAATCGTCGGTATCCTGACAGAGCTCAATGCTTCTATGGAAAAAATCAATTATTTGATCATGGGCATCGGGATTAATACGGGAATTACAAAGAAAATGCTGCCCCGGGACCTGAAAAAAACAGTCACGAGTTTTGCCATGGAAAATGTGCCTGTAAACAGGACACAGCTGTTACGGGATATTTTCTGTGACCTGGAACACTACTATTTTGAAGCGGAAAAGGAAGGGTTCTCTCCCATACTGGAAGAATGGAAGAAACTGTCCTGCATGCTGGGCAAAGACGTGGAAGTTGCCATGCCGGACCGTACGTTTTCCGGTACGGCCGTTGACCTGGATGAAAGCGGAAATCTGCTGGTGCGGACCGATTCGGGAATTGAACGGGTACTGGCAGGGGATGTCCGGGTCCGTCCCATTCAGTCGTAAACGCAAGTTTTCACAATTTTTATAGCACCCGCTCTGTCTTTTTATGGTAAACTCTGTTATCATATAGGAAGTGTGATACAGTGACAGAGGCGGTTGTGTCATCTGCCGTCTGTTGTATCGAATCGAATACAGAGGTGGATAAAACCATGTTATTAGTAATTGATGTAGGAAATACCAATATTGTACTCGGGATTTTTGATGGCAAGACCCTGTTGGATCATTGGCGGATTTCGACGGACCGTCTGCGGACGACCGATGAATACGGTGTACTCGTCCGGAATCTGTTTTATTTAAATCATGCCAATTCGGAAGAAATCGATGCAATCATCATTTCTTCTGTCGTGCCATCGGTTATGCCAACGCTGGAACGGATGTGCCAGCGTTATTTTGGCATTGCCCCGCTTATCATCGGCCCTGGTATCCGGACTGGCATGGATATAAAATACGACAATCCCCGCGAAGTGGGGGCAGACCGTATCGTCAATGCTGTCGCTGCATACGAATTATACGGAGGCCCTGTCATTATCATTGATTTTGGCACGGCGACAACGTTCTGCGCCGTCGATAAGAAAGGGGACTATCTGGGCGGATCCATTTGTCCAGGCATCGGTATTTCGACGGATGCTCTCGTACAGCGCACTGCCCTGCTGCCCCGTATTGAAGTGCGGCGTACGGACCGGGTTATCTGCCGCAATACGGTAGAAAGTATGCAGGCAGGTGTATATTATGGATTCGTGGGCCAGGTAGATGGCATTGTATCACGGATGCGCCGGGAACTGGGAACCAATGCCCGCGTCGTTGCCACGGGCGGACTGGCTGTCATCATCGCTCCGGCGACGAAATCCATCGATCTGGTCGAACCGATGCTTACTCTGGAAGGATTGAGAATTATTTATGAACGCAACCGCTAAGCCGTTTCATATCGGTACCGTGCGGCTTTCTGCGCCTCTGATACTGGCTCCTATGGCCGGAGTCTGTGATTTACCGTACCGCGTCATTGCTCACCGCTATGGCGCGGCTTTGGTTTGTACGGAAATGGTCAGTGACAAGGGGCTGCTTTATAACAATGTACATACCCGGGAGATGCTGCGCATAGCACCGGAAGAACATCCTGTATCCATGCAGATTTTTGGAGCGGACCCGTACACGATGGCAAAGGCAGCAGCTTCTGTTGAAGAAGCCGGTGCCGATATCGTCGATATCAATATGGGATGCCCTGTGAAAAAAGTCGTGACGAATGGCGAAGGGTCGGCCCTTATGAGGGACCTGCCCCGGGCCGAAGCAATCATCCGCGCCGTCGTCCGGGCCGTATCCATTCCCGTTACGGTCAAGATGCGTACGGGATGGAATGAAACCGAGTTCACGGCTCCGGAACTGGCAAAACGGGCTGAAGCGGCAGGCGCGGCGGCTGTTACGGTACACGGCAGGACGAGAGAGCAGTTTTACAGCGGAAAGGCGGATCTTGCCAAAATTGCCGCTGTCGTCCGGGCTGTCTCTATCCCCGTCATTGGCAACGGTGATATTACCGATGGACCGTCGGCGGCGCAGATGTTTGCTAAAACGGGATGTCAGGCTATCATGGTAGGAAGGGGAGCGCAGGGGAACCCTTGGATTTTCCCTCAGATACAGGCGTATCTGGATACGGGGACGATACTCCCGCCGCCATCCCCGGCACAACGATACCGGCAGATGCTGGAGCACTTCCAATCTCTGAGAGCCTATAAGGGCGATTATACGGCGCTGCGGGAAATGCGTTCCCACGCAGCCTGGTATACGAAGGGCCTGTACGGGTCGGCTGCCGTACGGGAACGACTGAACAGGGCGGAAAGTACCGATGCGTTTGAATCCCTGATCCGGACGCTTCTGGAACGGGAAGAACATTGACACCAGACGCGTATATGCATATAATTAAAGTTACGGTAAAAATAACAGATAGACAGGAATCTTTTTTGTGTATCTGTTTGTAAATTAAGTATCCAATACAAAGGAGTAATAACATGGCTAACGAAACGCTGATTACCCAGGAAGGTCTGCAGAAATTAAAAGATGAATTAAATGAATTAAAATCTGTCCGCCGTATCAAGGTATCGAAACGTATCCAGGAAGCTATCGCACTGGGCGATTTGAGCGAAAACTCGGAATATGATGATGCTAAAAACGAACAGGCCCTGGTAGAAGGGCATATTGCTGAATTGGAAGCAAAAATCCGGACAGCAAAAATTATTGAAGAAACGGATGACAGCAGCGCTAAAGTTCGCCTGGGCTCCAAGGTTATCCTGGAAGATGTAGAAACAGGAGACCGCTTTGATTATACCGTAGTCGGTACAGCCGAAGCAGATCCTTTCAATAATAGAATTTCCAATGAATCCCCGGTAGGTTCGGCTATTCTGGGACAGCGGATCAGTGCATCCAATCCGGCTGTTGTTACCGTCAAAGCGCCGGCAGGTGAATTAAAATATCGGATTTTACCACCCGATGCGGAATAAACAACTTAGGAGGAACCAATAATTATGGCTGATACGAAACAGAATACAGCACCTGTGGAAGAAGAAAAGTTAAATGACCAGATGAAGGTCCGCCGTGAAAAAATGCAGCAGTTTATCGATGCAGGCATTTATCCCTTCGGACAGAAATATAACTGGGATCATCATGCCCAGGATGTGAAAGACCAGGCAGAACAGCTGGAAAAAGATCAGACCTTTGTCAGTGTTGCCGGACGCCTGATGGCGATCCGCCGCCATGGCAAGACCGCTTTCTGCGTGCTTCGCGACATTACCGGTGAAATCCAGCTCTATTTCCGCAAAGACGTTCTGGGAGAACAATCATATGATTTGTTCAAATTGCTGGACATCGGGGACATTGTCGGTGTAGAAGGCCCTGTCTTTACGACTCATACAGGGGAAACGACGATCCGTGTCGAAAAATGGACACTCCTTTCCAAATCCCTGCGGCCGCTGCCGGAAAAATTCCATGGCCTGACCGATAAAGAAACGCGGTACCGTCAGCGCTATCTGGACCTGATTGTCAATCCGGAAGTCAAGGACACATTCATCAAACGGTCCAAAATTATAAAGGGAATCCGCAAGTATCTCGACGACCGTCATTTCCTGGAAGTCGAAACGCCGATGCTGCATACCATTGCCGGCGGTGCGGCAGCCCGTCCGTTCAAGACGCATCATAACGCGCTCGATATGGATATTTACCTGCGCATTGCTCCGGAACTGCACCTGAAACGGCTCCTCGTCGGCGGCCTGGAACGGGTATATGAAATGAACCGCTGCTTCCGCAATGAAGGAATCGATACCCGTCACAATCCGGAATTCACGACTGTCGAACTGTATCAGGCCTATGGTGACCTGGAAGATGTCATCTTCATTACGGAAGATATGGTTTCCAAACTGGCACAGATGCTCTATGGTACGATGAAACTGACGTATATTGATAAAGAAATCGATCTGACTCCTCCCTGGGACCGTATGACCATGATTGAAGCCGTCAAGAAATACAGTGGTGCTGATTTTGAAGGAGTTACAGATATCGAAACGGCCCGTAAGATGGCCGATGAACATCACGTCGAATACGGCCAGTATGATGGTGTCGGCAAAATTATCAACGCCTTCTTCGAAGCATTTGTAGAAGAAAACCTGATTCAGCCGACAATTATTACCGGTCATCCGCTGGAAATTTCTCCTCTGACAAAACAGGACCGCGAAAACCCGCTCCTGACATACCGCTTTGAAGGGTTTATTTATGGCCGGGAACTGGCAAATGGCTTTTCTGAATTGAATGATCCTATTGACCAGCGGAACCGCTTCATCGAACAGATGAAGGAACGGGAACGGGGCGATGATGAAGCTCATCAGATGGATGAAGATTACTGCCGGGCTCTGGAATATGGTCTGCCGCCGACAGGTGGTCTGGGTATCGGGATTGACCGTCTCGTCATGTTCCTGACGAACAGTCCTTCTATCCGCGATGTCCTCTTGTTCCCCCTGAGCCGTCCGGAACAGAAATAATTCTGAAAACACCCTTTGAACTTATATCGAAGGGTGTTTTTACTATCTCCCGTTTTGAAAGGAGGGAGCATGATGAAATACTCGTTGCGTGTCCTGACGGCCGTTCTGTGTCTGGGACTGGCCGTATCATCACCAGCCCTGGCAGATGTGCCGGTACGGGAAGTATCCCTGTCAGGAGAGGCCCCCTTATTCGTTCCTGATGCAGCGTCGGTACAGCAGGCAGAACCGCTGAAAAACAAAGAACAGAGCCAGAAGAAACAGACAGACCGCAGAGAGCAGCCTTCAGGCCGGATATCAGACCAGCAGGGGACGGCCGGGGAGTCTGATGGGAACCATGATATACTGGTAGTGGATGAGGTTACACAGAACCGGCCCCTCAGTGAAGCCGATTTTACCTTTAACGGCCTCCATGCCGGCGATTCTCTGCAAAAAGTGAAACGTATTTTTGGCAGCCCTACAAAGTATGCCCAGAGTGCCCATTATACGGAACTGAAATATAACCGTAAGGATCTGGACATGACGATCCGCCTGCGCAATGATACGCCGCAGATTTTGAAAGAAGCGACCACAGGCCGGAAAGCAGTCCATCCCGGTGTCGATTCCGTTACCCTGGCCATGGGGCCTGATGTCTATATCGGACCGGGAATTCATCTGGGTCATCCGGCAGAGCTTCTGGTCCGCAAATACGGGCGTCCCCTGCAGGTGCTGCGTGATGCCGATGCTAACGTATATTATTTCGTGTATGAAAACCCGGGCAGGGATCATGTCCTGGTATTTGCCATCGGGGAGCGCAAAGTGGCCCGTGTGGCGCTGCTGCCACCACGCCCGCCTTATATTGAAGGGCGCCCTTTAGAAACGATTGGCGGCTGGACTCCGAGGGATTTTACCCTTGTAGGATATGGCGTCAATGAACCATTTATAGCCAATAAATATAACATGTGGACCAATCTGGTCAAACGCAGCGGGGATAAATTCTGGTTATACGGCACGTATGGCGTCGAGGTAGACCGGCACAATACGGTGAAAAAAGTATTCCTCCTTACAAACAGCAGTTATACTGGCCGCGGGGCTACACTGGGATACCGTCTTTCGACTATATTTTCTCTCTATGGCGAGCCCAGCCGCATAGAACGGGGACCGGCGGGGGAAAATTTTGTCGATGCCTATTATTATGATAGTCCGTTCCAGAAAGGCGTTTCTCTCGTTTTTATCAGCAAACACCAGACGGATTACGTAGATGATGTTCTGCTCATCAGTGAGCCCATCAAAAACATCCAGGATCCCATGGAACGCTATGGCCTGAAGTAGAAAACACTTCATGTTACAGGCCATTTCTAAACTTAATAAAATAAATAGGAAAAATGCTTTACTTACATGGCCTGCATCCAGTATAATAAATATAAATAATAATTGCAGATGAAGGTGATATCCATGGTTACAGATGCAGATGTTTTGAAACGGTGGAAGTACATTGCACAGGAAGAAGAAAAACTTCTCATCATTATCGGTGGACCCGGTTCAGGCAAGAGCAAACTGATTCGTGAACTGACCTTCCAGGACGGCTGGAAGATTTGCGAAGCCAAAGACCTTTTTGATGATGAATTTCTTGAAATCCCCCGTGCAGACCGGCCGGAAAAAGCGATTTCCCTTATTTCCGAAGCCATCCACAGATTAAATGCCCGTGTTGTGATGATCGATAATGTCGGGTTCTTGTTTGCGCCGATTTTAAATCTGAATCCTATTGAAATGCTGAAAAAATTGAGCCGTGAATGCCCGATTATCGTCAGCTGGCGCGGTCATCTTGAAGGAAACACGCTGTATTTCGAACACAAAGGTGATCCGAAGTACGCTAAGTTTACGATTGAAGACCCGAATCACGTCATGAGTCTTGATTAAAGAGAAACGGTAGAATATCCGTCCGTGTTTACATGGAGTAAAATCATTATGCCGTAACTCCGTATATGAGCATAAGGCAGCAGGAGCTGCAACAGAATGAAACCAGTTCGTTTTGTTGCAGCTCCTCTTATGTTTATGAGGAAGCCTTTTTGTTTAGGAGATGTTTAAGGATTTCTCTATCTTTCTTTAAGGGTGTGTGATATAATTTCTTCTATGCGTGTGAAAGGTTTTGTTTTCTGACCACTCATGGATTTATGACAAAGGAGTTATATCAATGAACGATTATATGATTGCCGTCATACTCGGTATTGTCGAAGGCTTTACAGAATATCTGCCCGTATCTTCTACGGGACATATGATTCTCGTCGGTGACTGGCTGGGATTTGACGGACCGAGGGCCAGTGTCTTTGAAGTCTTTATCCAGCTCGGCGCCATTCTTTCTGTGCTCATTATCTACAAGGAAAAGTTTATCCGTATGCTGTACCAGTATCGCTGCTGGAATTTATTCCGCCGGGAAAACTGGTTCCGTACCGATACAGGACTGACGCTGGCTCACGTAGCGGCCGGCATTGTCCCCGTTATGGGAATCGGCTACCTGGCCCATCATGCCATCAAGACGTACCTTTTTTCGGCAGGAACGGTCATCATCGGCCTTATTATCGGCGGTCTGTTCATGCTGGCTGCAGAAAAAGCTCATATGCAGGTGCGATGCAAGGATGTGGAAAAGATGACCATTGTCCAGGCCTTCCTTGTCGGGGCATTTCAGATGCTGGCCCTCTGGCCGGGCTTTTCCCGTTCTGGTTCGACCATTGCCGGCGGCCTGTTTCTGGGCATGAGCCGGAAGGCGGCAGCTGATTTTTCGTTCATCATCGCTGTTCCGGTCATGATTGTGGCCTGCTTTTATGATTTACTGAAGAGTTTGTCCTATCTTAGCAGTAATGACCTGATTATGATTGCCATCGGCTTTGTGACAGCCTTCATCGTGGCATATGTATCGGTCCTGTGGTTCCTGAAATTCCTGAATAAATCGACACTGGCATCGTTTGCATACTACCGCTTTGTCGTAGCACTGGTGTCCTTCCTTCATTTCTTTGTGCTGAACTGATAAATAGAGATGACAAATACCGGATCCGTCCTTTCTAGGGATGAATCCGGTATTTTTTTACGGGTGATTTGCCAGCTGTTTCGTAAAATCAGTCATAATATCCGTAATATACGGACGGGGATCTATGCTTTCAGGAATATCGCGGATGATATTTTCCAGAAGAGTGCGCAGCATGATATTGACCCCCTGGGCATAGACGTAGTAGTAATAGCGCAGATGATCGCTGCCTTTCAGGATGAGCGGTGCCAGTTCATCATTTGCGGCAAAGGCGGCATCATAAAAATCGAGGATATTGTCCTTGAGCAGGTCCATGTCTATTTCCTGCTTTTCATATCCCTGGGTAAGGTCTTCCCCCGTCTTTGCGAGCAGTTCAGGCAGCTTTGACAGTTTTTCCGGCGCCGGTATCTGTTCTTCTTCCATGAGATGCAGGACCGTATGAAGGGAAGAGACAATGGATTCACAGAAAAAATTAAAAGTGAAGTAGCCATCAGAACCGGTTAAATTTGTTATCATATGATTGTCCATAGAGGTTCTCCTTTCGCGTTGTTGCTATATTATAACATATATTTGTGGAAAATATTTGAGTGCAGGCACAGAATATGATACCATTTAGAGGAAAACAGCTATGATCAGTTGAAGTATAAGAGGATTATACAGGAGGTATACACATGTCCCGCAAGAAATTAAAATTAGAAAAGCGGTCCCGCCAGTCGGCACGCATCCATAAAGGACTGGAAATGCCTGTTGGCATGGGGTCGGAAGACAGCATTCTGGGATTCCGCAATGGGAAAGAGCTGAAGGAAAAATATTTTGCCTTTCACGGACGTATTGCCCGCCGCCCTTTCATCATGCGGACGCTGCTGCTTATTGTGGCCCAGTTTATGTTTACATTCATTCTTTACAGTAAGATTGTAGAATCTATTATCATCCATCGCAGTGATTTTGCCTGGGGATTTGGCATCCTGCTCATCGTACTGACGATTCCGACAGTCTGGTCCCAGCTGTCCCTGGGATGGCGCCGCTGCCATGATATGAATAAAGGGGGAGCCCTGTTCATCATTCCCTATCTTTGTTATTTAGGCAGTTATGTGGCTCCTATTCTGGCTCTCGATACAGTCGGGACAGCTGTCCAATCTATTACAGCCGTTTGTTTTCTGGCCTTTTTTACCGTACGGGGTACAGAAGGCGACAATGCGTATGGCCCGGAACGGTCCCGGTAAGGGGGAAATAGTAGTATGACATTAGATCAGGGAGTGGCAGGACACACCTATATTGTAGAAAAGCTGGACCTGGCACCGAGAATCGAAAAGCGTTTGCAGGCGCTGGGCATGATAGCCAGTACACCCGTCGATGTCCTGAATAATAAAAACGGCGGTACCATGATCATCAAGGTGCGCAATACTCGTCTGGCTATTGGAAGGGGCATTTCGTCCCGCATTGTAGTAAGGAGCTGACACTATGCTGGGATTAGAAAAAAAAGAACGGGAAAAACATATCCCCCAGGGAATGGAACACACCGGTGCAGAGCCGACGGAAGGGATGACTGTCGCTTTCATCGGCAATCCGAACTGTGGGAAGACGACACTGTTCAATGCCTATACCGGGGCCAATCTGAAAGTGGCGAACTGGCCGGGTGTCACCGTCGAAAAAGTAGAAGGGGCCATTGATTCCCACGGTGTCCATATCCACCTCGTCGATCTGCCCGGAACGTACAGCCTGACTTCCTATACCATGGAAGAACAAGTATCGCGGAACTTTATCCTGAGTGATGACGTCGATGTCATTATCGATGTCGTCGATGCGTCGGCACTGGAACGGAATCTGTATCTGACATTACAGCTTCTCGAACTGGGACGGCCTGTCGTAGTGGCCCTGAACATGATGGATATCGTTGAAAAACGGGGCATGGAAATCGACCTGCACCGTCTGCCGGAAATGCTTGGCGTACCGGTCATTCCCGTTTCCGCGTTGAAGCGCAGAGGTCTCAGCGTCCTGCTTCACGCAGCTATCCATCATAAAGACCACGTGCATCCCGACCGGCTCATCCACAATCATTCCGATGTGACACATCATAGACACAACCATCATCAGGATTTTGCCATGGTCTATAGTGATGAACTGGAAGATAAAATCGACCAGCTGCAGAACATGCTGAAAAAAACGTATCCGGACCTGTTTAATTACCGCTGGCATGCACTGAAACTGCTGGAACAGGATCCGGAAATTACAAAAAAATTCCCTCTTGAGGGAATGGAACGGGTCGTAGACCGCAGCTACGAAACGGATATCATTAATCAGAAATACAGTTTTATTGAAGAAATCATCCAGGAAGTTGTCGTCAATCAGGCAAAACGGGCAGCCGCGACGGATTATGCTGACCACATCCTGACAAACCGCTGGCTCAGTATCCCTATTTTTCTCCTCGTCATGGGCGTCGTCTTTTTCCTTACCTTTTTTATCGGAGATATGCTGCGGGATTATTTCGAGTCGGCTATTGATGTATTGTCGGCCTATGCGACGGACGGACTGTCGTCTCTCGGGGCAGATGAGATGCTCATCTCTCTTGTATGTGACGGTATCATTGCCGGTGTGGGCGGCATCCTGACATTTCTGCCTAATATCTGTATTTTGTTCGTTACCCTGGCAGTCCTTGAAGATAGCGGATATATGTCGCGGGTAGCGTTCATCATGAATGACATCATGAATCATCTGGGGCTTTCAGGCCGTGCGTTTATTCCCATGATTCTGGGATTCGGCTGCAGTGTGCCGGCTATCATGGCATCACGGGCACTGGAAAATAAGACCGACCGCTATCGCACGATGCTGGTGACGCCGTTCATGTCCTGCAGTGCCCGTCTTCCTATTTATATTTTATTTTCCGGCATGTTCTTCCCGGAACACGCCATGGTAGTCGCTTATTCGATGTATCTTATCGGCATTGTGGTAGCGCTTGTCTGTCTGTTGCTGCTGAATCTGTTCCACCGGCAGGAAACAGATAATGCCCTGCTCATTGAACTGCCGGAATACAAACGTCCCAGCAGCCGCACCGTGCTGATATCTGTAAAGGAAAAGGTCAAGGATTATCTGAGCCGTGCCGGCACGATTATTTTTGCCGCCTCGATTCTCATGTGGTTCATCCTCAATTTCGGGCCTTCCGGTTATGGAGACATGGCCGACAGCTTCGGGGCAATCCTCGGTCGGGGACTGGTACCCTTTTTTGCACCTATCGGTCTGGGGTACTGGCAGATTTCCCTGGCCCTTCTTGCCGGTATTTCAGCCAAGGAAGTCGTCGTTTCCAGTTTTGCCGTACTCTTCGACGGGGTCAATATCAATTCTACGGCTGCACTGGCTAATCTGGCAGCCAGCATGGGGCAGATGGGATTTACAGAACTCAACGCATACTGCATGATGCTGTTTTCCCTGCTCTATATTCCCTGCGCCGCGACGATTGCTACGATCCATGCGGAATCGCACAGCTGGAAATGGACGGCACTTTCTGTCGTATTCCAGATTGCCGTAGCCTGGGTACTGACTTTCATTGTCTACCAGACAGGAAGCCATCTGCTTTGATTTACAAGGAAGCGTAAACCCTGTATAATAGGTGCGGATATATTCACGTGTAAGGAGACAGGTACATGAGTACACCTATGATTAAACTCGATCATATGAGTCATACCTATGAGGATGAAAACGGGCAGACCGTCTATGCCCTGAAAGATATTTCATTGGAAATACAGCCCGGTGAATTCGTTGCCATCATCGGCACGAACGGATCGGGCAAATCGACACTGGCCAAGCATTTCAACGTCCTTCTCGTACCGACAGAGGGGACGTGTGAAGTCCTGGGAATGCGGACCGATGATCCGGCCAATTTATGGAAAATCCGCCAGAATGTGGGCATGGTTTTCCAGAATCCCGATAATCAGATCGTCGCAGCCGTCGTAGAAGAAGATGTCGCTTTCGGACCGGAAAATCTGGGTGTCCCGCCGGAAGAAATCCGTCAGCGCGTCAGTGATGCTCTGGCCAGAGTCCGCATGACGGCATTTGCCAAGCATGGCCCCCATCTTCTGAGCGGCGGCCAGAAACAGCGGGTGGCTATTGCCGGCATTCTGGCGATGCAATCCCGCTGTATCGTTCTGGATGAACCGACGGCCATGCTCGATCCTATGGGACGGAAAGAAGTCATGGATACGATCCGCCAGCTGAACCAGGAAGGCATTACCGTCATTATTATCACACACTTCATGGAAGAAGCTGTCCAGGCGGGCCGGGTCATCGTCATCCACCACGGGGAAATCAAAATGGATGGCACGCCACGGGAGGTATTTACCCACGTCGATGAGCTGTTGGAACTGGGACTTGATGTCCCTGTGCCGGCAGAACTGGCTGTCCGTCTGCGCAGGAAAGGAATCCCCTTAGAAGGGGATATTATCAGCAAGGAAGAATTGGGAGACGCATTATGTCAATAAAGCTGGAACATGTTACGCATACGTACGGTCTGGGGTCGCCGTTTGAAAAAACGGCCCTGCATGACGTGAGTCTGGAAATTGAATCGGGTGAATTTGTCGGCATTATCGGACATACGGGATCAGGAAAATCGACGCTGGTCCAGCTCCTGAACGGACTGTTGCAGCCGACACAGGGAACGGTTACGGTCGATGGCATGGACATCAGCCAGAAAACAAAAGAAGCCATGCAGATGCGCCACAAAGTGGGGATGGTTTTCCAGTATCCGGAATATCAGCTCTTTGAAGAAACCATCGCCAAAGACATCGCCTTTGGCCCCCGTAATTTCGGCCTTAGCGATGACGAAATAGAAGATCGGGTCAAAGAAGCCATGGAGTTTGTCGGGCTCGATTATAAAACCTATGCCGACCGGTCTCCCTTCCGCCTGAGCGGCGGGCAGATGCGCCGTGTCGCTATTGCCGGTGTCATTGCCATTCATCCCCAGTATCTCATTCTGGACGAACCATCAGCCGGGCTGGACCCGGCCGGGCGCAGGGAGATTTTTGCAGAAATCCAGCGCTGGCACCGGGAAAAGAATATTACGGTTATTCTCGTTTCCCATAATATGGATGATATATCCCGCATGGCAAGCCGTCTGATCGTTCTTTCCCAGGGACAGATCTGTATTGACGGGGAACCGCTGGCCGTTTTTGCAACGGAACAGGAAACGCTGCACCGTGCCGGCGTCTCTGTCCCACCTGTTACGGAAGTGCTGCAATATCTGAAAGGAAGAGGACTGCCGCTTCAGGACCGGGTCCATACGGTAGAAGAAGCGGCCGATTCTATTTATCAATGTATAAGGGGGAAAGGTCATGCTTAAAGACATCACACTGGGACAGTATTTTCCTGGTACTTCTTTTCTCCATCAACTGGATCCGCGCTGCAAAATCATAGCAACGCTGATTGTCATCGTAGCTATTTTTCTGGCCGAGTCACTGCCTGCATACGGCCTGATAACGGTGTTCATCCTCTTGTGCTTTTTTATTTCCCATCTGCCACTGAAGCTCATTCTGAAGTCGTTGAAACCTTTATGGGTCATTATTATTCTGACCATGGGCATTCATGTCTTTACGACATCCGGTACGGTCATCTGGCAGTGGGGCATCCTGCATATTACCTGGGAGGGAATCCGCCAGGGTGCGCTCATGACGGCGCGGCTCATCTACCTGATCGTATTTTCCTCCCTGCTTACGTATACGACATCGCCCATTGTCCTGACCGATGGAATCGAGCACCTGTTAAATCCGTTCCGCCGCGTCGGCGTGCCGGCCCATGAACTGGCGATGATGATGACCATTGCCCTGCGGTTTATTCCGACTCTTCTGGAAGAAACGGACCGGATCATGAAGGCCCAGACGGCACGGGGCGCTAATTTTACCAGCGGCAGTATCATGCAGCGCGGCCGGAATATGATCCCCCTGCTGGTTCCCCTGTTTGTCAGTGCGTTCCGCCGCGCTGATGACCTGGCGACGGCGATGGAGGCCCGGTGCTATCGTGGCGGTGAAGGCCGGACACGCATGCACGAACTGGCATATACATTCCGTGATACCATCGCTATGATCGTTGTTATAGGGCTGACAGCAGTTTTAGTGGCTATGCGGTGGTTCATATGAAAAAAAATATCTGCCTCATCGTTGCCTATGACGGTACGGATTTTCATGGGTTTCAGCGTCAGACAAATGCGTCGTCCATACAGTGGCATCTGGAACAGGGCCTGTCGCAGATTTTTTCTTCTCCCATTACCGTGTATGGTGCGGCCCGTACCGATGCCGGCGTACATGCCCGGGGACAGGTCGTGAATTTTTATGGGGAAGGAACGATTCCCGTAGAAAAGATACCCTATGCCATGAAAGGGTATCTGCCCTTGGAAATTGCCGTCCTTTCAGCCAGAGAAATGCCGGAGCATTTCAGCGTACGCCATGATAACGTGGGTAAGCATTACCGGTATACTATTGTCAACAGCCGTATCCATGACCCGTTCCGCCTCCGCTATGCCTGGTTTATCCGCAAGCCTCTCGATCTGGATGCCATGCGCCAGGGAGCAGAGATTCTGTTGGGAACTCACGATTTTTCGGCGTTTGAAGGAAAGAATACGACGCCTATGAATCCGGTCAAAACCATCTATGCCATCGTAGTGGAACGGCAGGGAGCGGCCGTTCATATCGACGTCCTCGGAGATGGATTCCTCTATCATATGGTCCGCAATATTGCCGGCGGACTGGTTGACCTGGGACTGCACCGTCTGACTCCTGCCCGTTTTCAGGACATCATGGAAAGCCGGGACAGGAACCGGCTGGGAGCGACGGCTCCTGCTCAGGGATTGTGCCTGGAAGAAGTGTTTTACGATGAAGCGCGGCTGCAGCAGCGCCTTTCTGATCTGCATGACCGGCGGTGGCAGGAAGAGGAATAAATGTATCTTTCCCCTATCTTAACAAGGAAATCTATGATATAATATCTGTTAGTCTGTATTGCCATGATAACGGTTACAAGGTACAAGTCTGTATCTGACAGGTAATGCAGTCGTGCGAAAGAAATTGTCTGCCTTGGCTCACAAGGCAGTCTTTTTAAGGTTATTGCAAAGGGGAAAAAGAGGATAGTATCCATATGACTGATAAGACAATAGGTTGGATTGTGCGGATTATCGGCGTATTGGCGGTAATTCTGTTCCTGTGGTCCATCCAATGGTTTCTGCCTGATTTTTACTCAACTATGTGGCGGCTGACTGTGGAAGGCGATCTGGATGGTCTGACCGATTATATCGCGTCTTTTGGCTATAGTGCCATTCTGGTCAGCGTTTTTATGATCATTTTTGCTAATGCACTGGCCATACCGTCTATTCCCTTTTTGACGGTAAACGGCGTTATCTTCGGATTGGTTCCGGGAATTATTATTTCCTGGATCGGTGAAGTACTGGGAATAGAAGTAAGTTTCCGGCTGACGCGGACATTGCTCAGGAATCAGGCTAAAAAGGTGATCCAGCGCAGCAATAAACTGGAAAAACTGGATTCGTACAGCTGTATACGCACTATCATGCTGGGACGGGCTATTCCCTATTCTCCCAATGTAGTGGTAACGGCTTTTAGTGCCCTGAGCCACATTTCGTACAGGGATCATTTTATTGCCAATGCCATCGGTAAAATCCCGGCGGTCGTCGTCGAAGTATGGTTCGGTCATGACCTGCTGCGGATTAATGAACATTGGGAACGGCTGCTGGTTCTGACAGTTATTGTCGTTGCTATTTATGGATTTTTATGGTGGCGTAAAAGACAGGCAAAAAAGCGCAGAGCTTAGAGCAAAAAGGACATGTCATTTGCAGGCGAAAGGCCGTAATGACATGTCTTTTTTACTTTTTGAGAATTTTCCTGACAGGCTGTGCAGGTTATTAGTACGGCCAGTGTTGCTTTTTATATATGAAACCGATATAATTATATAGAATAGACGAAAAAATTTATACTGATACATATACTATATGTGATGGAGGGATGCAGCATGTGGAGAAAGAAAGCAGCCTGCTTACTGGCTGTTCTGGCTATGTGCGGTACGATGGCTGCCGGTGCAGCTGATTATACAATACTGGAAAAGGCCGAAAAAGTAGAAACGACTGTATATGGCGCTCCTCAGAGCGGTTCACTCAATGACCGGATCCAGGCGCTGGATAAGACCCTGAATGGACAGGCCGGACTTTCTGGCAGTATCCAGAACCGGACGGATTCTTTGTATACCGACGTATATGGAAATTCCGGTTCTGATTTATCGTTGCTGGCAGCCGTCAACATGATGCAGTGGCAGTATTCCGGTAAAATCACGGAAGAACCACTGATCAGCCGCGTATCGGAACTGGAAGAAGGCCTGGATGGCAAAGTAGCTACAGGGTCTCTTTCCGGCCGGGTTCATGCGCTGCGGACCAGTCTTCTTGGCAATAAGAAGTTCACATCGGAAACCGTATCGGTTCCGGCTGGTACGATCGTTACGATGAAAAATATGGATCCCATCCAGTCTAAGACACTGACCGAAGGCGATACAGTGCGTTTCATCGTAGCGGAAGATGTGCAGGTTGGCGATGTCGTGGCTATTCCCCGGGGAATGGAAACCGATGCCACGGTCAGCAAGGCACGTAAGGCTGGACGGTTTGGCCGCGATGGCAAAGTAGAAATTTCCTATCATACTGTACGGGCTGCCGATGGAACGCCGGTGGCGCTGACTGTAGGGGAAAAGACGAAAGAACAGTACAAACGTACTGCCGGAGCCGTTGGGGCATCGGCAGCGGGAGCGATTATTCTCGGACCGGTCGGCCTGGTAGGAGGGCTTTTTGTCAAAGGCAATGACGTCGATATTCCTGCCGGAACGGTTATGTATGCGGAAACAAAGGCGAATACCGATGTGGTCGGGTTCCGCCAGAACGGAGAAAAAACAGATACGGCTACCGCTGATATGGCGGCAAGTGGTGTTGCTGTGCCGTCTTCTTCCGTAAGCCGCACGGCTCCGGAAGAAGGTCCCGTGACCGATACGACGACAGCGGAATTAAAACAAGCGGAAGCGGTGACCCCTGTACCGTTGGAACACGATACGACAGCAGACTCCGATGATATCCAGTCTACTGTAACGATTACACCGACGAATGAATAATTGACAGGTGACATAGATGAATAAAAGGTTGACAGTGGCGGTTCTTTTGGCATTGCTGCCTCTTTCTTTGCAGATTTCTGCCCAGGACGTGCCGGCTGACAAGAGCAGCGCTATAGTAAAAAATCATAGGGAAGAAACATTGCCTGTAGCCCGGACGGCTGCAGACGGTGTACAGGCAGTCGATCTGGATGAAGCTTCGGCTGCCCACGATGTAGTCCTGCCCCAGCAGCCGGTCCACATGACGGCAGATAAAGTACTTGTCCGCGGCAAGGACGGTTTTGTTGCCGGCCGCGGCAATGTGGACATCATGCGGGGGATGGATGAAATCCATGCCAATACGATAGAAGGTAATACGAAGTCCCAGGTATATCATACAGCGGGGAAAGCAGTTTATCTGAACAGTACCATGGCGCTGGAAACGACGGGTCTGACGTACTCTGGTACAGGACCGGGTGCTACTATGGACACGGTTCAGGGATTTATGGATCCCATGACGTACATCCGCGGGACCGGGGCAGAAATGTATGATGGTACAGGCTATGTCAGACACGGACTCATTACGACGCCTCATGCCGTAGCCAAAACGCCGGACTATTATATTACCGGTGATGATATCCACATTTACCCCGGTGAGAAATTTACGGCAGAAAATACGAAATTGTGGTTCAAGAACATCTGTCTCTTCACGTATGGCCATTACGAAGGCAGACTGGATAAAGAACGCAATCAGAAGCCGTGGATTTTTTCCCTTCTGCCGCGTCCGACGTATAATAATGACAACGGCATCGGCCTGCGCGGCGATGCCCGTTTCCCCATGAATCAGAATGGGGACCTCTATATGGACGTAAACTATGCAATTTACTCCAAAGAAGGCTTCAAGCCAGGGCTTAAAGTCGGCAAACGGACGCCTGTCGGGACCTTTACGTTTGGTTACAGTAAGGAAGAAAGTACTGACAATGACAATCATATCTGGGCTACGCGCTGGCCGGAACTGCGGTATTATATGCCGCGCATCTACGCCGGCAGCTCCGGTATTTATGCCGATGGCAGCGCCAGCTGGGGCCGCTGGTCTGAAGGGGAACGGGAAGGTGTACATAAAGGATTCCGTACAGAGCTGACCCACAATCCGATTCACTTGTGGTCCAAGGCCAATCTCCGCTTCTTTACGGGATACAGGAAGGATTTGTATTCTTATCGCGATGCCGTCCGGAAGGATCCCTACTGGGGCGTTATACTCAATCAGGGAATCAATTCGCGGCTGTGGACGAGTTTCTGGTATAAAAAACATAATCTGAGCGGATATACACCGTATCGCTTTGATACGATCGATCATCCCCGTCAGAAAGGGTTCTCTGTAGGGTATGTCCTGACGCCTCTCGATACGATTATGTTTACGTTTAATAAGAACCTCGATAATGGTAACATCGATGACCGTAATTTCACATGGATCCGGGACCTCCATTCCTTTATTGCTACGGTTACCTATAAACAAGTGGATAAAGAATGGGAAGTCCAGCTTATATCCAAAGATTTAGATTTCTAACTATCCGGCAGCTGTGCCTGGGCACAGCTGCTTTTTACATACCTTTTACAGAAGTTACATAATGCATACATATAATATCTATATACTGTATTGTATAATCTTATGACCTGAAGAAAGGGTGGTACACGTGCCTTTGATTTATTGTGTAGAAGACGATGCAAGTATCCGGGAACTCATAGGGTATGCCCTGGAAAGTCAGAATTTTGCTGTAAAAACGATGGCAGACAGTCATGAATTCTGGCAGACTTTGGAAAGTGAAAAACCAGATCTGGTCCTCCTGGATATTATGCTGCCTGGTGAAAGCGGTCTGGACATCCTGAACCGACTGCGCAGCCAGACCGCATATAAAACGCTGCCGGTTATCATGCTTACGGCGAAAACCAGTGAATTCGATATTGCCAAGGGTTTGAACGATGGAGCTGATGACTATGTCAAAAAACCATTTGGCATCGTGGAACTGACTTCCCGCATCCACGCAGTGCTCCGCCGCTGCCAGGCCAGGGGAGAAGTGGGTCAGGTACTGGAATGCGGAACCGTTCATATGGATGAAGAACGACATGAAGTAACCGTAGATGGCGTGCCGTGCCCTCTTACCGTCAAGGAATTTGAATTATTACGGTATATGCTGATCAACCAGAGTATCGTCCTGACGCGGGAACGCATCATGGAAGCGGTCTGGGGATTTTCCTATGAAGGAGAAACGCGTACCATCGACATGCACATCCGCAGCCTGCGCCAGAAACTGGGCCCGGCCAGCCGGATGATTCACACCGTGCGCGGTGTCGGCTATGTCATGAAAGGTGACTAGTCATGAGAAAGCGCATTTATCTCAGCCTGCTGGCCATTGGTTTTGCCTGCATGGCCGTTACTATGATTATCTATAGTGTCCTTGTCTGGCATTCCATGCAGGGACAGGCAGAAGAAGAACTTAAAAATACTATGACCGTCCTGACGACAGGAATGAAACAGGTGGCCAGTCCTCTGACCTACCTGCAGGAAACCGGTCATTCCGAAAAGGGAATCATGCGGATTACCTGGATCGGACCGGACGGGAATGTATTATATGAATCGGATTACGACCATGGAATCATGGAAAATCATCTGGAACGGCCGGAAGTGCAGCAGGCTATACGGACGGGATCCGGTTCTTCTATCAGAGATTCCCATACGTTGTCAAAAATGCTGTACTATCAGGCTGCGCGCCTGGACGATGGATCCGTACTGAGACTCAGTATGGAACGGGATTCCTTGTATGCCCATTTTGCGTCTCTGCTGCCTCTCCTGTGCCTGCTCCTCTTGTTTATGTTCCTCTGTTGTATCCTGGCGTCGCGCAAACTGACTGCCAGTCTCCTGGCGCCGCTGCGCCGTACGGCCCTCATTATGGAACATATCGGATCTCCTGAAAGCATCCAGGGCAAAGTACCACCTGTATATAGTGAACTGCGGCCTCTTGTAGAGAAAATACTCGAACAGAGCCAGACCATTGAACATACGATACAAACACTGGAAAAACAGCGGAATATTATCCGTCTCATGCTGGAAAATCTTCAGGAAGGGGTTATTCTGACCGATACAACCTATAAAGTCCTGGTCATCAATCAGTGCGCTCTGTCTGTCCTGAATCTGCGCCGGGACCTGGCTGTGACAGGGCTTTCACTGCCATCTCTGTTTACCGAACCGGACTGGCAGGCTATCCGTGGAAACGATATGTCCGGCATAGCCCAGGAACAGCGCCTGAGCAAGGATGACCTGTTGTATCATCTGACGGTGCAGCCCGTATATAAAAACAAGGAAGTGTACGGTATCCTGTTTATTCTCGACGATATAACGGAACAGGAACGGCGGGAACAATTGCGCCGGGAATTTACCTCGAATGTTTCCCATGAACTGAAAACACCACTTACGTCTATACGGGGTTTTTCGGAAATACTGTCGGCCGGTATGTTTAAGAATAAGGAAGATGTCCAGCATTTTGGCAGCCGGATTCACGAACAGGCCGAACGGCTGCTTTCTATGATTGAGGAAATCATTCATTTATCCCACATTGAAGAACGGCGGAAAATGCAGGAACGCGGGCCCGTATACCTGGAAGCCGTCGTGCAGGATGTTGTCGGTTTTATGGAACCGGTCCTTCATGAAAAGCAGGTCACAGTCCATTGCGAACTGGAAAAGGTACCTGTATGGGGCGAAGCGGGACGGCTTAGGGAAGTCGTCATGAATCTCATCGACAATGCCGTAAAATATAACCGGCCCGGCGGTCATATGTATGTGACCGTCCGCTCCGAGGAACACCGGGTCCTGCTCATCGTCAGGGACACAGGCATCGGCATCCCGGAAGATAAGCAGAAACGCGTATTTGAGCGCTTTTACCGCGTTGATGCCAGCCGCTCCCAGACGATTTCCGGCAGCGGCCTGGGACTGGCCATTGTCAAGCATATTGTAGAACAGCATCAGGGAAGGATTTCCCTGCAGAGCAAAGAATGGGAGGGAACGACGATTACCGTTTCCTTTCCCTTATATCGTACAAATCAGTGAAAGGCAGAACAGAAGACATGAAATCATTTGAGTTTCCCTATGGGAAAGGGAGTCAGAGCCTGGCTCTGGATGAACGGCATATACAATATTATCTTACAGGTTCTCCCTCGGACGTTATATTCGATGAAGAAACGGCTATCCGCGATTCTCTTCGCCATCCCATAGGCAGCCGTCCTCTTCTCGATTGTGTAAAACCGGACGGTACGATTGTCATTATTGTCAGTGATATTACCCGGGCCGTCCATACGGACCGGATGCTGCGGGCCATCGCATCCGAACTGGAAGAAGCAGGTATCAGCGATGATCAGATTACTGTCCTCGTCGCACTGGGGACGCACCGCCAGCAGACAGAAGAAGAAACAGCGGCTGTGTGCGGAAAGGACATGGTACGGCGGCTGAAGGTCGTGCAGCATGATTGCCACGATGACAGTCAGCTCGTATCGGTGGGAACGACTTCCTATGGCAATGACGTTCGCCTGAACCGTCTGGCTGTTGAGGCTGATACGGTCATCCTGACCGGCGCCGTTTCCTTTCACGATATGGCTGGCTTCGGCGGCGGCCGCAAGGCAGTACTACCTGGCATTGCCGGGTATGATACGATCATGACCAATCATGCCCTGGCATTGAATGATGCCTGCCCGTACGGTATGGATCCCCGGTGTGATGCGGGAAAACTCGCGGACAACCCGATTCATTGCGATATGATGGAAGGTGCAGCTTTCCTCAGACCGGCATTCCTCGTCAATCTGGTCCTCACGGCGGATGGCGGATTGCACGATGTCGTGAGCGGCAACTGGCGCACGGCCTGGCAGGAAGGCTGCCGGCGCCTGCTGGCGCTGGATGGCGTACCAGTCGGCCATCTGTCTGACGTCGTAATCGGATCTGCCGGGGGACATCCCAAAGATATCAACCTGTATCAGGCCACAAAGGCCCATATGAACGCTGTTTTTGCCGTAAAGCCCGGCGGTATCCTGATTCTGGCCATGGCCTGCCCCGATATGTATGAGCCGGCAGACTTTACGGACTGGTTCTTCCGGGATGATCTGGATGCGGTACTTGCTGCCGTGCGCCAGCATTTTACCATTCCTGCGTTTTCGGCGTATAAGACCCGTTGTCTCATACGGATGATGAAAGAAGTATATATTGTCACCGACCGGGCTTACTTCGATGTCATACAGAGGACTGGTGAAATTCCGGCTGCAACCATGGAAGAAGCCTGGCAGATGGCGCAGAAGACACTGCAGGCAGAAAATAAAAAGGACTATACCATTACCGTCATGCCTTATGCGGCGGCGACGCTGCCTGTATATCAAAAAGGATGAGGCGTTCTCCGGCCGATAATGGCCTTGTTCTATTTATACTATAAAATATACATAAGATAATCAGAGTGTGCTGTTCCAGTACGTCTTCCCCCTGATGGAAGATGTGCCGGAACAGCATTTTTTTATGGCGTATACCATTCCGGGACGTGACAGAACGGGATTTTTTTGACAGAATCTTTACACTCTTTACATAGATCCCTTACACGGCCTTGTTACCATTAGGTTGCAATCGAACAAGGAAACCAATTTCCACAAAGGAGACGATTTACGATGAAATGGAAAAAATTAGTTCTCGTAGCCTTAGCTGCTATGATGGTTGTAACTGCTGCCGGGTGCGGTAGTTCTGGTGACAAGGATAAGGGAGCTTCCGGTAAGCAGGCTGCTGTTTCCGGCAGTATTACCGGTTCCGGTTCTTCGGCACTGCTGCCACTCGTAAAGGATGCGGCAGAACAGTTCAAGGCTGGCAATAAGGACGTTACTATTACTCTTAATGCCGGTGGTTCCGGTACGGGCCTGAAACAGGTATCCGACGGTTCCGTCGATATGGGCAACTCCGATGTTCCGGCTGAAACGAAACTGGACAAAGCCAAAGCAGAAAAACTGGAAGATCATAAGGTCTGTGTCATGACCGTTGCTACGATTATTAATAAAGATGTAGGCGTAAAGAACCTGACACGGCAGCAGCTGCAGGATATCTTTACAGCTAAAATCACCAACTGGAAAGACGTTGGCGGTAAAGACATGCCGATCGTTCTCGTAACACGTCCGAAAACATCGGGTACACGTGCTCTCTTCAAACAGTATGCAATCAATGGCGCTGAAGAAGCCGATAACAAATCCCTTGAAACAGATAACTCCGGTATCCTCATCCAGAGCGTAGCCCAGAATCCGGGCGCTGTTGGATATGTCGCTCTTCCGTATCTTATCAAAGACAGCAGTGTGGATTCCGTTTCTATCGACGGTGTAGCACCGACGTTGGAAAATACCTATAATGGTACATACAGTGTCTGGGGTTATGAACACATTTACACCAGCAAAGAACCGAAAGCAGCTGTCAAAGCCTTTATCGAATTCATCCAGGGTGCTGAATATGGCAAACGGATTGAAGAACTTGGCTATGGCGTAAGTTCCAAGATGCAGACTAAAGAAGTTCACTAAGTATATTCATTCAGATAGTGCGGCGCCGGGTTTTAGTATAAAATCCGGCACGCTGTTTCTCATAGGGGGACAGGTTATGAAGGCAATCGATACGGTAGTCCAGAAGGCTCACCGCAACGAGAAAGCAGCCAGAACCTTTATTACGATTTGCGGCATCGGTATGGCACTGGTGCCGCTTCTCATTGGCGCTTTTCTCTTTATTAAAGGTACAGATACATTCTTTACATTCGGTCACAGTGTAACGGAATTCTTATTTTCCGGCCAATGGAAACCGAGCGATACGGCAGAAGGCGGCGGACAGGTCGGCGCGGCTATGTTCCTGACCGGTTCACTGGTCACATGTGCACTGGCACTGCTTATTTCCCTGCCCTTCAGCATGGCTTCATCTATCTACATGACGGAAATCGCGACACCCCGGCGACGCCGCCTGATCCAGCCGGCTATCGAACTCTTTACGGGTATTCCGTCTGTTGTATATGGTTTTGTCGGGATGACCGTACTCATTCCGGCGCTCCGGAAACTGTTCCCTATGCCCTTTGGCTTTTCTGTACTGGCAGCAGGTATCGTCCTGGCAATCATGATTTTCCCGACCATCACGACGATGGCAGCGGATGCTATGGCAGCCGTTCCCAAGTCCTGGCGGGAAGCCTCGTACGGCCTGGGTGCGACGCGCTGGGAAACCATTGCCCATGTCGTTCTTCCGGCAGCTAAAAGCGGTATTTTTACCGGTATTATCCTGGGACTGGCCCGGGCGCTGGGGGAAGCACTGGCTGTTGCCATGGTTATCGGACAGATGAAAGTCTTTCCCACGTCTCTCTTCTTACCGGCCAGTACGTTGACTACCGCTATATCTGCCGATATGGGCGGTGCCATGGAAGGCGGCGAATATAATGCCGCGCTGTGGACGATGGCGCTGGTATTGTTCCTGCTGTCGTTCCTCTTTATCTTTATTATCCATCAAATCAATGCCGCTTCCGATTTAAAAGGAGGCAGAAACTAATATGATCAGTGTTGAAGCAAAAAAAAGAAAAGATAAGTGCATGACCCGCATTTTCGTCGCAGGGGCAGCCTTTGCCGTCATCCTGCTTATCGCCTTCGTCCTGTACGTCGTCATCGACGAGGTCGGCGGTATGACAAGTAAAATGCTCTCCTTTGGCCCTCAGGGACTGGGAAACATGTTCTTTAATACGATTTACCTTGTTTTTCTGGCTCTCGTTGCCAGTACGATCACGGGGATTCCGGCAGGTATTTTCCTGGCTGAATACGCGAAGAAAGGCCGCCTGACCCACTGGGTCCGCATGGCTGTAGAAACGCTGGCATCTCTGCCATCCATCGTCGTCGGCTTGTTTGGCTACCTCGTATTTATCGTCATGACCGGTTCACAGTGGAATCTGTTTGCCGGCGCACTGGCCGTCTCTATCCTGACATTGCCGCTGGTCACATCGGTCACGGAAGATGCATTGCGCAATCTGCCATCCAGTTACCGTAACGGCAGTCTGGGACTGGGGGCTTCTCACTGGCAGACTATCTGGCGCGTCCTGCTTCCTGCCTGCTTCCCGCGCATTATGACGGGGCTCATCATGGCCGCCGGACGTGGCTTCGGGGAAGCTGCTGCGCTGATGTTTACGGCTGGTATGTCTACGGATATTAACTGGACGGACTGGGATATTACGTCTTCTTCGTGTCCGTTGAATCCGTTCCGTCCCGGCGAAACACTGGCTCTGAATATCTGGGCCCTGCGCACGGAAGCGCTTCAGGCCGATGCAGCCCAGCAGGCAGCGTCGTCGTCGGCAATCTTGATGATCATGGTCCTGTCTTTCAGCCTGGCAGCCCGGTATCTGAGCTACCGCATTGACAAGAAAATGGGAGGAAATAAATAATGGCAGAAATGACAAAAACGCTGACCGGCTTTGCCGCTGCGGAAATTGAAAAAAAACAGGAAGCATCACTGGCACAGGAACAAGCGGCCGTACAGGAAGCTGCCGGCACAGCTGAATATACATTTGATGTTACCGATATGGATTTGTTTTATGGTGATTTCCAGGCCCTGAGCAATATCAGCATGAAAATAAAAAAACATGAGATTACCGCTCTCATCGGCCCTTCCGGCTGTGGGAAATCGACGTTTTTAAAAACGCTGAACCGCATGAATGACTGGGTGGAAGGTTGCCGTGTCACGGGCAAAATCCTGTTTGAAGGAAAAGATATTTTTAAAGAAGTCGATCCACTGGCCCTGCGCTACCGTGTCGGCATGGTTTTCCAGCAGCCGACTCCGTTCCCTAAGAGCATTTACGAAAACATAGCCTACGGTCCCCGTATACAGGGCATCACGAATAAACAGAAACTCGACGAAATCGTTGAAAAAAGTCTCCGCCAGGCAGCCTGCTGGGATGAAATGAAAGATCGTCTCCAGAAGAGCGCCCTCGGCCTTTCCGGCGGCCAGCAGCAGCGTCTGTGCATTGCCCGTACGCTGGCAGCAGACCCGTCGGTCATTCTCATGGACGAACCGACGTCGGCACTGGATCCGATTTCCACGCAGAAAATCGAAGACCTGGCACTGGAACTGAAAGAAAATTATACCATTGTCATCGTAACACACAGTATGCAGCAGGCACGCCGTATATCCGATAAGACAGCGTTTTTCCTCCTTGGGGAACTGATTGAATTCAATAATACGCTGGATATGTTTACCAATCCGTCCAATCCGAAGACGGAAGAATATATTACAGGCCGGTTCGGCTAAGAGGGGAGCGTCCATACACCATGTTGGAAATTTACGAAAAATCCGTAACAGAACTGCGGAATGAAATGATTGAATTGGGCATCAAAGTGGAACAGGCCGTCGATAACGCCTGGAAGGCTCTGGAACATAAAGATATCGAACTGGCTAACCGGATTTATAACGGTGATGACGAAATCGATGCTATGGTCAAGGACTGCATGAAAAAAGACCTGACGATCAGCATGATGCAGGGCCCTGTTGCAGCCGACTACCGCGCCCTGATGGCTACGTTGAAAATCCTTTCCGATCTGGAACGGATAGCCGATCACTGTGCCGATATCAGCCATTATGTCATTCATCTGGAAAAAACGCATCATAATGTACCCCTGCCGGCAGGTCTCAGGGAAATGTATGGCGTCATGTCTTCCATGGTCAGTGATGTCATAGACTTTTACAAAGAAAAAGGGTCTGCTGCCCAGGCAGGTATGATGCGGGATAAAGACGATATTGTCGATATGGCCTTTAACTCTATCATGACGGAAATCTCCAAAGAAATTACGGCTCACCCGGAAAATTCCCGTGACTATATCGCCATCGTCCTGGTCGTAAAATATATTGAACGCATGGCCGATCATGCCAATAATATTGCCGAATGGCTTATATACCGCGATACGAACGAACTGCGCATATAGTATGTCTGTTTTATATCGCAAGAAGGGCTGTCACACGAAACAATTCTGCTTCGTGTGACAGCCCTTTTGATGTAATCTGATTAATATTCCGGCGGCAGTGTATTTTTTGTGTGGGGAATTCCCATAGACGATTTCTGTATATCATCATCTTTGGCAGCCGGACGGGTAAAGCCCTGGCCTACGACTTCCGAAGCGTCGCTGATGATCATGAATGCTTTGGGGTCCAGTTTGTTTACCAGTTCTTTTACTTTGGATACTTCCGTCAGTTTGATGATGGCATAGACAATCTGTTTATCCTGCATCGTATAGGCTCCCTGACCGTGAAGATAGGTGGCTCCGTGGCCTGTATAGCGCATCAGGACCTGGGCAATCATGCTGGCCCGGCTGGAGATGATGACGACCGATTTGCGCTGCTTGAGCCCGACGACGACCTTGTTGGTGACAAAGGCGGAAATATAGACTCCGACGAAGGTCAGTACAGCCAGTTCCAGTGTAAATAAGTAGGCTGCAAAAATCAGGATAAAGCCGTTGAGGATCATGACGACATTTCCCATTTCCAGAGAATAATACTTTTTCACAATGGCACCGACGACATCCAGGCCGCCGCTGTTTCCGTTGTACTTATAGATGATGCCCATGCCGAGGCCGTTTACAGCCCCGCCGGTGATGGAAGAAATAATCGGGTCCTTGATGAGATTCAGGTCTGTCAGGAAGGCCGTAGCATCAAAGGCAATGGAGATGACGATCGTCCCGACGATGCTGAGTATGGTATACTGACGTCCCATGAATTTGTAACAGGCTACCATGATAGGAATATTCAGGATGAACATGCCAATGCCGATGGGAAGTCCTGTCAGGTAATAGATGAGAATGGAGATACCGCCAATCCCTCCGCTCAGGAGATGATGAGGAATGAAAAATGCTGTGACACCCGCTGCGGCGATAAAGCTTCCGATGGTGGTCGCAATGTACGGGATGAGAAACTCTTTCAAATTGAAATCTTCCTTGACTTTCATAATGCCTCCCTGGTCCGAATAGTTGAAAGTACGTTGTAAAATGTGAAAAAAAACATTATAATGAAGATTACAATACAGGCATTATAGATATGTATGCCCGCCGGTACACGGCCTGTCACATGGATATCCGGCTGTCTCATCATTATAGCATACGTAAGTTTTAATTCAACACAAAAAAATGTAAATCGTACTGAAAAAATAAAGCGTGGCATAGATAGAACAGGAGATACAGCATGATAGAAGAAAAAGCATATGGGAAAATCAATCTGGCACTACGGATTACGGGACGACGTGATGACGGATATCATGATATTGATACGGTATTCCAGTCTATCGGCCTGTATGATACAATCCGGCTGGAACCAGCGGACTGCGTAGAAATTTCCTGCTCTGAACCGGCTCTCCCCTGTGACCGGTCCAATCTGGCTTACAAGGCCTATGAAGCGCTGCGCCCGTACTGCAAGGGCAAAGCCGGCGTCCGTATCCATATTGTCAAGAAAATCCCGATTGCTGCCGGTCTGGCCGGTGGCAGTACGGACTGTGCGGCTGTCCTGAGAGGACTGAACCGGCTCTGGCACCTGGGTCTTTCTTATGACCAGTTGTGCCGTATCGGGGCCCGTCTCGGCGCTGACGTTCCCTTTTGTATCCGTGGCGGTACGGCCCGGGGAACGGGCATCGGGGAAATCCTGAAAAAACTGCCGTCGCTGCCAGACTGGCCTGTGCTGATTGTCCATCCGCATATTGCCGTGCATACGGCCAGGGCGTACAGCCTGTTCGATTCCCAGGATGTACAGTCTCCGGTCGATATCAATGCCCAGGAAGAGGCAGTCCGGGCAGGCCTTCTGGAACGGGTTACGGCGGCATTGGGAAATACCTTTGAAGAACTGGTGATTCCCGATGTACCGGAAATCAGCCATTTTAAGCAGTTGCTGCGCAGAGAAGGACTGAAACCGCTTATGTCGGGCAGCGGCCCGACACTCTTTGCGCTCATTCCGCCTTCTCTGAAGCATCATGAAATCGCAGGACGGCTGCGGCACCTGGCAGGTGATGCCGATATCTTTACCAGTACATTAGTGACGGGGGATTAAATACGATGGAAACAAATACAAAACATACAAAGCTGGAACCGATTAAATTAGATGCCTATAAGCCGTTGCGTGAAGTCGTCAGTGAATCGTTGCGTAAGGCGATTAAAGACGGCGTGTTAAAACCGGGTGAACGACTCATGGAAATCCAGCTGGCCGATGAACTGGGCGTCAGCCGCACGCCTATCCGGGAAGCCATCCGAAAACTGGAACTGGAGGGGTTTGTCGTCATGGTTCCACGGCGCGGTACCTATGTAGCAGATATTTCCCTTAAGGATATCGCCCAGGTTTTCGAAATCCGCAGTGCTCTCGAAGAATTATCGGCGGGGCTGGCAGCGGAACGGATTACACCGGATGAACTGGAAGACCTGGAACGGATTCTCGTTGAAATCAATGAGTATATTGCCAACGATGATTTCGATAAAATTGTCGATGCCGATATCCGCTTCCATGATGTACTGTACCACGCCAGCCGTAATAACCGGCTCGTCGATATACTGAATAACCTCAGGGAACAGATGCTGCGGTTCCGTTCCATTTCTATGCATTATCCGGGCCGTCTGGCTGCAACATGGGAAGAACACCGGCAGCTCGTGGAAAATATAGCTAATCACAATAGCGCCCAGGCGCGTAAAATTGCGAAAAAACACATGGAAAATTCCGAAAAAACACTGCTCAAGGGCATCAGTAAGGATGAAGAATCGGCCCGCTGGGTACACGAACTTTTCCCTCATGCTCCTGAAGACCATTCGTAACAGGCAGGTGTGACGCTCATGCATCAGTTAGCTCATTGTTTGAAATCATTCCGGCATAAATTTGACCGTGATGACGACTTTGAAGAATTTCTCTTTATTCTGGCCTTTATGTTGTTTGTGCTGCTGTTTGTCCGGGTACTGGTGGCTATATACATGGGACATTGGGGGTTGTTTGAATGAAGACATATGTGCTTCCCTACGGCAAGGGAAATCAAACAGTAGATTTACCGGAAGACCATGTATTATATGATCTGCATGGTCCCGGAACGAACGCTATAGAAGATGAAGAACAGGCTGTACGGGACGCACTGCGTCATCCTGTGGGCTCCAGACCGCTGGAGGATATCATAGAACCATCGGATACGGTCTGTATCGTCGTCAGTGACATTACCCGGCTGGTCCATACGGACCGCATGCTGCCCGTACTGGTGCAGGAACTGAACCGTATAGGCGTTCACGATGATCAGATTACGGTCCTCGTTTCCCAGGGGACACACCGGGCTCATACGGCAGAAGAAGATGAAATAGTCTGCGGACGCGATATGGTGCGCCGTCTGCGCATAGTCCAGCATGACTGTCACGATGACCGTGCCATGACGTATATAGGCCGCACGAGTTTTGGCAATGACGTTTATATTAATTCTATCGCGGCAAAGGCCGATAAACTGATTCTTACAGGAGCTGTTTCCTTCCATCCCATGGCGGGGTTCGGCGGCGGACGAAAAGCCCTATTGCCAGGCATTGCCAGATTTGATACGATTATGCGCAATCATGCCCTGGCTCTTTCAGAGGTTCCCGGCAGTGGCTGCCACCCCGGCTGTCATGCCGGAGCTCTTGAGGGAAATCCCTTTCATGAAGATATGAGGGAAGCCTGTGCCATGGTCCGGCCCGATTTTCTCATCAACACGGTTTTTACACCCGATGGTGATTTGTACGAAGTCGTAGCCGGTCACTGGGATGCGGCATGGGAAAAAGGATGTCAAGATCTGCTGCGTATAGGGAGTGTACCCATAACGAAGCTGGCCGATGTGACTATTGCTTCTGCCGGCGGATATCCCAAAGACCTGAACCTGTATCAGTCCGTGAAAGCACATATGAATGCCGTCCTGGCCACCCGACCGGGAGGGATACTCATATTTACCCTGGAATGTCCGGATATACAGGAACCGGCCATTTTTACAGACTGGTTTTTCCGGGACGATCAAAGGCAGTGTGAACAGGAACTGAGGCAGCAGTTCCTCATGCCCGGATTCGTGGCCTTTAAGGCCCGTTGCATCATTCAGTCCATGAAGGCCGTATATGTCGTAACGCGGAAAGAAAATTTTGATGTCATCCGCAGGAGTGGCCAGATTCCGGCGGCTACTCTGGAAGAGGCCTGGCAGATGGCCCAATCGCTTCTGCAGGAGGAAGGCTGCCGCGATTTCAGCATTACTGTTATGAGTCACGCAGCGGCGACGCTTCCCCTTTTGCGTCCTGAACATGTCTGATAGAAAGGAACTACGTATATGAAATATAATCCCGTAACCGGCGATGTGATACAGGCATTGCAGCAGATCACTGGAGAAAAATATGTCAAAACCGATCCGGACGTACTGGCGGCCTATCAGTCTGATGAAAGCCTGGCTCCCGATATGTGGCATCTGCCGGAAGTCGTCGTCGCTCCCGGCAGTACAGAAGAAGTCGCGCGTATCATGAAGGTGGCGAACCAGTATAAAATACCGGTTACCCCGCGCAGTGCCGGTACCAGTGTCAGCTGCGGAGCCGTTCCCGTCTGCGGCGGCATCGTCCTTTTGATGGAACGGATGAACCGCATCCTGGAAATCAATGAAGACGGCATGTATCTCGTCGCTCAGGCTGGTGCCCGTACATCGGATATACAAAATGCCGCCAAAGCCAGAGGACTGATGTATGCCGGCGATCCGTGCAGTGCAGACAGCTGCCTTATCGGAGGCAATCTGGCTACCAATGCCGGTGGGAATAAGGCCGTCCGCTATGGAACGACGCGGCATCAGGTCTATGCCATCGAAGTCGTCCTGCCTAATGGCAAAATCACCAATCTGGGGGCGCCCCTAAAAAAATGCTCGACCGGGTATTGTCTGGACCAGCTGATCATCGGGTCAGAAGGTACCCTGGGTATCATTACACAGGTCACACTCAAGCTGGTACCTCTCTGCCCGTACAAACTGGACGTGCTGGCTGTTTTTACCGACCTTGCCAAGGCGACGGCACTGGTGCCGAAACTGGTGAAAGCCGGCCTGAATCCTACGTCGGTGGAATTTATGGACAATAACTTCGTCCGCCGGGCCAGTGATTACAGTGAACTGCGCCTGCCTCATTATGAAGACGGGTTTTACGATATTATTTCCATCGAAACGTTCAGTGAAGCGGACCTCGATGCCAAGATGGACATACTGGCGTCTATCTGTGAAAAAGCAGGAGCTACGGACGTCGTGGAAGCCGATGACCGGGTCTGGAAAGTGCGCCGCAATTGCCTGGAAAGCACGCGGGCCTTATCGAAAGTCGCTACGTCGGAAGACCTGGTCGTGCCGGTGCCCAAAATCGCAGAATGTATCCAGACCTTAGTGGCAGAAAGCAAAAAATACGACTTTCTCCTGTTCTGCCTGGCCCATGCCGGTGATGGAAATCTTCATTTCCAGATCATGAAACGTGATATGAGCGATGAAGAATGGAAAAAGCAGGTAGCCGCTTTCCGCGGCTTTGCCTATCCCTATGTCTACAAACTGGGCGGACGCCTTTCCGGTGAACATGGCATCGGCTACAAACGGCTGCCTTATCTGGAACAATGTGCCGACCCGGTTGAGCTGGAACTGATGAAAACGATTAAACGGGCACTCGACCCCAATGATATTTTAAATCCCGATAAAGTTATCCATATCGATGACTGATATACCTGTATACGAAGCATCCCATTACGGATTGGACCGTAATGGGATGTTTTTTTATTACAGGACCAGATTTTTTAACTCCGTATGCATGTCTTCATGGAGCAGATCAATGTTCTTCCGGAGCCGTTCATGACGGAACGCACAGTAATCGAGAAAATCGTCGCCATTATAGTGCCGGATGAGGGCCCAGTTTGTCCACAGGAAGTCCTGTTCCAGCATAGCGAGCTTGATTTTCATCAATTCGTCATCGGATACGGGGCGCTGGAAGTACTGCTGCAGCAAATAGTCGATGGCAAAAGTGGGAAGCCGGGATTCCAGTATGTAGCCGGCAATGTCCCAGTACAGGCTGTTCATGCCGGCGTATTCCCAGTCAATGAGATAGGCTTCTCCTGTGGTCATGCTGACGAGAAAATTTTCCGGGACCGTGTCGTTATGACAGGGGACGAGGAAGGAATACGTATCATACATATCCTGCCAGATACAGAGCTGTTCTTTGATGTACCCGTGATCCGTAAATAGTTCGCCACGCTGTTCCTGGATAATCGTTTCGTATTTCGTCAGTTCAGACAGCCAGTCGAAGCGGTTGGGAAAAGGTTTTTTTAATTGGTGGACCTGCTTCATGAGAGAGATGACAATCTGTATATTCTCTTTCAGCTGCGGTCCTATCTGGGACAGATTGCGGCTGCCCGGCACATAGGTCGTAATCTTGATGCCGCTTTTGGCGTCGAAATACAGGCAGGGACAGTTGATGCCGGCCTGGGAAACCTGGGTATTGTTTTCCAGTTCGGTCTGACGATCGATCATCTGCTCAGTCATTCCGCCAGGCTGGCGTATGACATAGTCCTTTCCATGGATGGTCATGATGTAATTGTAATTCGTCAGACCGCCGGCGAACCGTGATTTGTCGAAGCGCAGCGTTTCGTCATGGAAGAAGCGCCGTAGTGTGAGCTGTATAAGTTCTTCTATTTGCATGGTATACTCCTCGGATGCTGTAATGAAATAAACGGTATCAGGGACTATTTGTTCTTATTCTTCTGACGAAACATTTTTGGTGTAATTTTCATCTGATTAATAAAAACGCGATTGAAATACGATTGATCAGAATAGCCGCACAGTGACGAGATGTGGCAGATAGATTCATCCGTAGTCGTCAGCAGTTTGCAGGCATATTCGATTTTCAGGCGGTTGATATAATCAATGCAGCTGATGCCTACTTCTTTTTTAAAAATACGGCTCAGATACTGGGGATTCATATACACGTGTTCCGATACATCTTTTAAGGATAATTTTCTTTTGAAATTATCCTGTATGTAATGAATGGATTTATCAATGACTTCCATATGAGCCGAATCCTTTGGCAGGGGAATGACCGGTGTGGTCAGTTCCGCCGGGTCACTGCCGGCAGGCATGACCGTGTGGGCAGCCAGAATCGTCTGGATGGATTGCCGTATTTCTGAAGGACGGATCGGTTTGAGCAGATATTCCCGCACCTGGAGATGGATAGCCTGTTGGGCGTAGGAAAAATCGGAGCAGGCCGACAGGATGATGACCGCCGCCGAAGGGCAGAACTGACGGATGGTTGTCAGAGCCTTCATGCCATCCAGTTCGGGAAGCCAGATGTCCATCAGAATGATATCGGGATTTTTTTTCCGGGCCGTTTCGATGGCCTGGGTTCCCGTCGTGCAGGTCAGAATCTGTCCCTGCCCCTGCAATTCTTCTTCGACGATTTCTTTCAGGAACTGTTGTTCCAGAATTTCGTCTTCTACGATTAATATTGTATGCATAAGTTCCCCCTTTACTGCCTGATGGGGATACAAATGGCAATGGTTGTCCCGCTGAAGTCTGACTGTTCGACCGTAAGGCCATAGGAAGCCCCGAAATAATGCTGGATACGGTTATGGGTGCTGAGGAGGCCGATGCCTGATTTGGCCTGGGTTTTAATGCGGGAAAAGTCACCATCGGCGATGAGATCCAGTATCTCCTGGGGAAAGCCATAGCCATTGTCACTGACGTACAATGTAATATCATTTCCCTGTTTTTTCGCTGTAATACGGATACGGCCACCATCGCATTTGGGGGTAATCCCATGGAGAAGGGCGTTTTCGACGAGGGGCTGGAGAATCATATTGGGAATCCGGTACTGCTGCATCTCATCGGGAATATTGATTTCGTATTCGAGACGGTCTTTGAACCGGATTTTCTGGATATAGAGATATTTCTTGATGTTTTCCAGTTCTTCTGAAAGGGGATGGAGTTCATTGTCCTGTTTCAGATTATATCGCAGCAGGTCGGACAGGCAATAAATCAGTTCCTCCGTCTTTCTTGATTTTTCATAGTAGGCTACGCGGGCAATCGTATTCAGAGTATTAAATAAAAAATGGGGATTGACGACGAGAAAACTGTTTTTTGTTTCCAGGTCAATGATTTTCCGCTCTAATATTTCCTTTTCGAGAGACAGGCGGTTCGTGTGCGTATCGGTTGTTTTCAGATCTTCAGTAAGGTTATGGGCGATATACTGGGCCATGCGTTCGTATGTCGTAATCTGTGCCTGAGCCATACTCTGGATGCGGCCGACAGATCTTGCCACTTCTTCAGGTGTCAGGTTTTTGGAGGCGGCCAGCTGGCCGACGGGCAGCATGTATTTATGGTGCAGGCACTGTTCTTCATAAATCTGGCCGCCCAGAAGAAATAAAGGAGGTTCTGCAGCTCTCGTGGAAATAGGAATGACAAAATTATACAATCCGCAATGGCAGGTAAAACGGGTGATTGTGTCACCTGTTATTACACAGCGTTTGTGATAGTCTTCACACATATGGTCTGGATCAGACTGACAAATCCGTTTGCAAAAGTCGGGAGAAGAATTTAATTCTACCATAATCTGACCATCTGCTGCTGCCAGCTGAAGCGGTATTTTGGATAATGATAGCAAATTGTTTAATTTCTTCAGGCTCTGTCTAATGCGATCTAAAAATAACTTTTTTTCGTCTAATCGTATATTCATCATAATTTCCCTTCTGACACGGCAAACCTGTGTCTGTATATCGGTTTTTTGACGGTTCAGTTTCATTTCTTTACAGATATTATACAAAAAAATTCTGCCTGTGTACTAATTTTCTAGTACATTTCTGAATAATTAGTATGAATAATATAAAAAGTCATTTTTGTACAAATTTCACAAATGTAACATTTGTAACAAGTAGAAAAATTCACATAACAGCTCCCGATTCTTCAATAAAAATCTGGAAAGTCATGTTAGAATAAATACATCGCAAAAACACATAATATATATGCACCGTGAAAATATTTAAATATTTAAATATGTATTTATTTATTTCAGGGATAACTCGGATAGGAGCTAAAAAATTATGAAATACTACGGAGAAGAAGCATTGGGACTCGTTGAAACAAGGGGCATGGTGCCTGCTGTATACGCTCTCGATGTCATGTGCAAGTCAGCAGATGTCGTCCTTGTCTCCTACGAAAATATCGGTTCCGGTCTGGTTACGGTACTGGTAAAAGGCGATGTAGCTGCCGTACGGACTGCCGTAGAACAAGGAGCAGAAGCCGCTGCCAGCATCGGTACCCTGACGGCGCAAAACGTCATGCCCCGTCCGGTTGGACGCGTGGGAACGATAGTTTCGGTACACGATATAGATACACAGTAAAGGAGAACGGACCCATGGAACGAAAAAGAGATGCGTTAGGATTCATTGAAACATGCGGCCTGGTTTCTGTTCTGGAAGCAGCCGATGCCATGTGCAAAGCCGCTGATGTGGAACTGGTGGGATATGAAAATACGGCATCAGGCCTGATTTCTGTCGTTGTCCGTGGTGATGTCGGAGCCGTCCAGTCTGCCGTCGATGCCGGAGTAAAACGGGCAGAAGAAGTAGGCAAAGATCAGGTATACAGCCACGTGGTCATACCCAATCCCCATCCGGATGTAGAAAAAATTGTATCAAAATATGTACTCGATTGGTAACTGCAGGAAGTGGTGAACGGAATGAACAGACTCGATTATGATTTGTGTTCCATGCAGGAAGCGCGGATCCTCATTGAAAATGGCCGTGATGCCCAGCACGTTCTGGCTTCCTTTTCCCAGGAACGCCTCGATGATATTGTCGAAGCCATGGCGGAAGCCGTGTATCCCCATGCCAAAGAGCTGGCTCTCATGTCGGCTGAAGAAACGGGGTTCGGAAATTGGGAAGATAAATATATAAAGGATATTTTTGCCAGCCGCTACGTATGCCGTCAGATGAAAGGCATGAAAACCGTTGGCATCATTGCGGAAGATAGAGAAAAGAAGACCCTGGATATCGGCATACCCGTAGGGGTCATTACGGCCCTTTCACCGTGCACCAGCCCCGTTTCTACAACGATTTATAATACACTTATTGCTATAAAATCCGGCAATGCCATCATTTTCTCTCCCCATCCGAGAGCCCAGAAAGTCATTGGCCGGACTCTGGATATCCTTATGGATGCCGGGAAAAAGGCAGGACTTCCCGAATGTGCCCTGGAATATCTCCGGACGGTTACCCTGAGCGGTACGAAAGAGATGATACATCATAAAGACACATCCCTTATCCTGATTACCAGCGTCCCGCGGCTGCTGCCTCTGGTACACGCATCGGGGAAACCGGCTATTTACGGCGGACCCGGCAATGGACCGGCTTTTATCGAACAGACGGCAGATGTGGCGAAGGCTGTCCGGGATATCGTATTCAGCCGCACCTTTGATAACGGTATTATTTCAGCGGCAGAACAATCTATCGTTGCTGAAGAATGTATAGCAGAAGAGGTACGCCGGGCACTGAAAAATCAGGGGGCATACTTTCTCAATGAAGAAGAAACAGAAACAATCGGCAAGGCACTATTCCATCACGACGGCAGTATCAATCTGCAGTACGTAGGCCGGCCGGCTGCGGAAATTGCCGGCATGAACGGCATTTCCGTACCGGCCGGGACGACCGTACTCATTTCCGAGCAGAAGTATGCCGATCTCTGCAATCCCTATGCCCGGGAGAAATTGTGTCCTGTCCTGGCTTTTTATGTAGAAAAAGACTGGAGAAATGCCTGTGAAAAGTGCATTGAACTCCTGTGCAACAAGGGACTGGGCAATATGCTGGTCATTCATTCCCGCAACGAAGCGGTTATCCGGGAATTTGCTTTGAAAAAACCCGTTTCCCGCGTGCTGGTCAATACGCCAGCAACGGTCGGGGGTATGGGAGCGACGACCAATCTGTTCCCCGCCTTTACTCTGGGACTGGGGGCTGCCGGCGGCACTATAACGTCGGACAATGTATCCCCTCTGAACTTGATTAATATCCGTAAAGTGGGATACGGCGTACGCAGCGTCGGCGAACTGGTAGAGGATATTACGGGCATCGCGGGCGCACAGCGGAAGGCAGAAGCGGTTCCGGCAGTGTCGCGGAACGGCAGTATACAGGAACACACAGCTGTTTCGGGACTGATAGAAGAAATTGTGAGTGAATTGAAAAAACAAGGGATATATGGAGGCGATAGATAAATGAAGGAATTTGAGATCAAGCCTAAAATCTATTTCGACGAAGGCTCCCTCGAATATTTACGCGAAATAAAAAGCAAAAATGCATTCATCCTGTCCGATTCCATCATGGAAAAACTGGGCTATCTGAAACAGGCTGTCGATTATCTCGAATCGGCCGGTGTCCAGTGCGATGTATTTACGGAAATCAAACCGGAACCGGACGTCATGGCCGTCATGAATGCCCTGGAACATTACATGGAACATCATGGTCATACGGTCATTGCCCTCGGCGGCGGGTCGGCTATGGATACGGCCAAAGCCATGATTTATTTCCTGCACCAGGCCGTATCCAAGACTGGGCAGTCTTTTGACAAACCTCAGTTCATTGCCATTCCGACGACGAGCGGTACGGGATCGGAAGTGACAGATTTTTCGGTCATTACCATCAATGGGAAAAAGACGGCACTGATTGATGGCCTCATGGCTCCTGATATTGCCATTCTTGATTCTACGTGCACGAAAAGTCTGCCGCCCCACGTCATTGCCGATACTGGCCTCGATGCGCTGGTTCATGCCGTGGAAGCCTATGTGTCCAATAAAGCGACGGATTGCACGGACGCTCTGGCGGAAAAAGCCGTCTATATGATCTGCCATAATCTGGTCCGTTTTTACCGCAATCCCGAAGATAAGGATGCGCGGGAATGTATCCAGCGGGCATCGTGTCTGGCCGGCATGGCCTTTACCAATGCCAATCTGGGGATTACCCACAGCATGGCCCATGCATTCGGCGGCACGTTCCATCTGTCCCACGGCCGTTCCAATGCCCTGTTGATGGAAGCGGTCATCGAATATAATGCCAACCTCAGAGATACATCGGATCAGAAGGTCGCAGCCAAGTACGGACAGCTGGCACGGGTTCTGGGACTGCCTGCCCGGACGACCCGCGAAGGATATGTCAATTTTCTGCAGGCAGTGCACCAGTTGAAACGGGATCTGGGCATCCAGTCATCTATTAAAGCGGCGGGAATCAAGGAAGACGAATTCATGGCTGCGGCAGAAACCATGGCACAGCAGACCATGGCCGACCGCTGTACGCCGTCGAATCCCCGTACGCCTACGAAAGAAGATATCATAGCTATTTATAAAGCGGCTTATTGAGAAAGAGAAAGTGAGGGAACGAAAATTGGACGAAAAAGAATTCTCCAGTAAATTTGCACAGGCGACGGCTCATTTGTCGCCAGAAGAAAAGAAAGCCGTCATGAAGTTGTTTGCCGGTATTTCCGCACAACTTTCAGGCGGCAAAGCTGGCATGGCATCTGCCGCACCGGCACCACAGCATCTCCATAATGCCATCGATGACGATGAAGAAATTACGGGTCTGACACCGCGTCTGGAACGACTGAAAGCAGCCTATCTGAAAGTAAAGCCCAGCGTTTCTGTACAGCGTGCCGTCGTCACGACAGAAGTGTACCGGAATAATGCCGGCCTGCCGCTCAAGATGCTCCGTGCCCTGGCTTTTAAAAGAGCCTGCGAAACGGCACCGCTTCTCATCCAGCCCGATGAACTGATCATCGGTCATCCCTGCGGCCGTCCCCGTGCCGGCAGCGTATCTCCGGAGATTGCATGGCGCTGGATCCGCGACGAACTGGATACCATGTCTACCCGTCCCCAGGACCCGTTCCAGATCAGCGAAGAAGATAAACGGACACTACGGGAAAAAGTATTTCCCTTCTGGGAAGGACGCAGCCTCGATGAAATCTGCCAAAAGCAGTACGAAGAAGCCGGTATCTGGTCGTTTTCCGGTGAAGCCTTTGTCAGTGACCTGTCCTATCATCAGGTAAATGGTGGCGGCGATACCTGCCCGGGATATGACGTCATCCTGGTCAGGAAAGGCGTCAACGGCGTGCGGCAGGAAGCTATGGAAAAGCTGAAGACCCTCAATATGGACCGGCCGAAGGACATCGACAAGATTTATTTCTATAAAGCCGAAATCATGGTCTGCGACGGCGTCCTCGCCTATGCAAAACGCCTTTCTGATTATGCCAAGCAGCTCGGCGACCAGGAAAGCAATCCCCAGCGCCGCCAGGAATTATATCAGCTGTCGGATATCATGGCTCATGTACCGGCCAATCCACCCCGTACCTTCCATGAAGGTCTCCAGTCCGTATGGACCATGGAATCCCTGTTTAACATCGCTGAAAATCAGACCGGTATTTCTCTCGGCCGTCTCGACCAGTATTTATATCCCGTCTATAAAGCCGACCGTGAAGCCGGCCGCATTACGAAAAAAGAAGCTTTCGAGTTGTTATGCTGCTTTATCATCAAGTGCTCGGAAATCATGTGGCTTTCCAGCGAAGCAGCGGCCAAATATTTTGCCGGCTATCAGCCTTTCGTAAACTGCACTATCGGTGGTCAGAAACGGACTGGCGGAGATGCCTGCAATAATCTGACCTACCTTATCATGGATGCCGTCCGCTTCATCAAGATGTACCAGCCATCCCTGGCCTGCCGGATCCACAATCAGTCGCCACAGAAATACATGAAGAAAATCGTCGATGTTGTCCGCGCCGGCATGGGCTTCCCGGCCTGCCATTTTGATGACACGCATATCAAGATGATGCTGGCCAAAGGGTTCTCTCTGGAAGATGCCCGGGATTACTGCCTCATGGGCTGCGTCGAACCGCAGAAGTCGGGCCGTATTTATCAGTGGACGTCTACCGGTTACACCCAGTGGCCTATCGCTATTGAATTCGTATTCAATCACGGCGTCATGAGATGGCACGGCACGAAGCAGGGCCTTGATCTGGGTGACCTCAGCCAGTTCAGGACTTATGAAGATTTCGATAAAGCCGTTAAAAAGCAGATTCAGCACATTATCCGCCTTTCGGCTATCGGCACAGTCATCAGCCAGCGGGTACACCGCGATTATGCACCGAAGCCATTCATGTCCAGCCTCGTCGAAGGATGCATGGAAAAAGGCCTGGATGTTACCGAAGGCGGTGCTATGGTCAACAGCGGTCCGGGCCTCATTTTCTCCGGCCTCAGCACGTACGCCGATTCCATGGCAGCCATCAAAAAGCTGGTATATGACGAAAAGAAATATACGCTGGAACAGTTCAAAGAAGCCATGGATGCTAACTTTGAAGGTTTCGACCAGCTGCGGACTGATTGCCTGAATGCACCGAAATTCGGGAATGATGATAATTATGTCGATTCCATCGCTGCCGATATCGTCAACTGGACGGAAGATGAACATAATAAATTTGACATGCTCTATGCTAAATTCAGTCACGGTACACTGTCCATTTCCAATAATACTCCTATTGGTGAGCTTACTGGTGCGACGCCGAACGGCCGGTTGGCCTGGACCCCGCTTTCCGATGGTATCAGCCCGACCCAGGGTGCCGATAAACTCGGCCCGACAGCTATTATCAAGTCGGTCAGCAAGATGAATTGTGATGCTATGACCATCGGTATGGTTCACAATTTCAAACTCCTCAAAGGTATCCTGGAAACACCGGAAGGGGAAAACGGCCTGATTACACTGCTGCGTACTGCATCTATCCTCGGCAATGGCCAGATGCAGTTCAGTTACGTCGATAATGAAGTACTAAAGAAGGCACAGAAAGAACCGGACAAATACCGGGATCTGATTATCCGTGTCGCCGGTTACAGTGCGTATTTCGTTGAATTGTGTAAAGAAGTGCAGGATGAAATTATCAGCCGTACCATGCTGGATCATTTCTAAATTCATACATCCGGAAGAATGGCAGTCCGGTTCCTTGGGCCGGAACTGCCGGCTCCGGAAGGTATGACCGATAATTCCTGAAGGGAAAGTGTGAGTATGGGATTACAACAGTTCCGGAGATTGGAACGAAAAGCAAGAATATTCAATATGCAGAAATATTCCATCTATGACGGACCTGGCATACGCACCATTATCTTTTTTAAAGGCTGCCCGCTCCGCTGCCGCTGGTGTGCCAATCCGGAAGGGCTGGAACGGAAGTATCAGGTTATGTTCCAGCAGGAATTGTGCATCCACTGTGGCAAGTGTGTTCCCGGCTGCCCCGTTCAGATTCACTATATAGACGATACGGGAGAGCGGCCGGAACATAAACTGCATCGCGATATAGACTGCACAGGCTGCCGTACCTGCGAAAGTGTCTGCCCGAGACAGGCTCTGAACGTAGTAGGACGGGATCTGACACTGTCAGAGGTCCTCGATTTTATCCAGCAGGATGTCGCCTTTTACCAAAGCTCCGGCGGCGGTGTTACCCTGAGCGGCGGTGAAGTATGTATGCAGTCCGCCTTTGCAGCCAATCTGCTCATGGAATGTAAAAAACTGGGAATCAATACGGCTATCGAAACCTGCGGATATGCAGGTCTGGACGCTCTGTTGGAAATAGCCCGGTTCAATGATTTGTTTTTATACGATATTAAAAATATCGATTCTGATCAGCACGAGATGCTGACCGGAGTGCGTAATGAAAAAATACTCCATAATCTGACAGAATTGATAAACCGCGGGTACCGGGTCAAAGCCCGTATGCCAATGATAAAAGGATTGAATACATCAGAAGATGTCATCCGCCGGGCCATGGAATTCCTGAAGCCGTTCCAGGGGCGTCCGAATTTTCTCGGAGTCGATCTCCTGCCCTATCATAAGCTGGGAGTCAATAAGTATAAACAACTGGGAAAACCCTACGGTATCGAAGAAGATGTGTCCATGACAAAAGAAGATCTGGACCGCATCGAAAGCTGGATTAAAGAATATGGTATGGATGCCAAAGTCATCAGGCATTAATGCCAGATGGAGGCGTGCCTATGACAGATGAATTTGAAAACAAGACGCGCATTATTCAGGAATATGTCCCCGGAAAGCAGGTGACACTGGCCCATGTCATCGCATCCCCGGTCGAAGAGATTTACGAACGGCTGGGAATCGAAGGAAAAGGCGCTATCGGCATTGCGACACTGACTCCCTGCGAGACGGCGATTATCGCGGCTGATATAGCGACCAAGGCGTCGGATGTGGAAATCGGGTTCCTGGACCGGTTCACCGGTTCCCTGGTGATTTCCGGCGATGTGGCCAGTGTGGAGACGGCAATGAAAGCCATCAATACGACGCTGGAAACGCTGCTGGGATTCACACCTGCTGACATTACACGGACATGAAGAAGCGCATCATGATTATAGGCGCAGGACAGTCCGGCAAATCGACTCTGGCCAACTGGCTGAACCGGACGGACCGGCCGCTGCGCAAAACACAGGATGCCATTTATGGCAATCGCACCATCGATATACCCGGTGCGTATTTGGAAAATACCTGGATGTATAAATACATCATCGCTTTATCGCAGGGAGCTTCCCATGTACTGATTCTGGTGGATCAATCACGGCCTGTCGAAGTATATTCTCCCGGATTTGCCTGTATATTTACTTGTCCGGTTACGGGCGTAATCACGAAATGCGATGAACATCCGGAGAACTATAATCTATGCATAAGACAGCTCCGGCGATGTGGTGTACAAGAAGTTATCCTTCCCATTTCTCTCCGGACAGGGGCTGGCCTTGCGGCATTGGAAGAACGGCTGGCAGCTACTCATGCCGGCTGACATGATACACAAGAGGAGGTGATACATTGCGATATATAACGGAAATGGATTTACGGGATTTGTATCACGAAGAACCGTTTACGACGTATTATCTGGCAGCAGACAACCGGCTGACACCGGGGGCCAGACAATTCCTGACAGACCGGCGTATCCCCTGTGAAATTGCACGGGAAGACGAACAAGGAAAAAAAACTGATACGGTACCGGTTGATGAAGAAACGGAATCTGTACCATCGTGGCAGCTGCTGAAACTGTGGCATACACTGGAACATGCCGAGTCGCTCATCCTGCTGACAGCAGAATGGTTTTCCCGCCATGGCGAACATCTGGCTGCCGAAGATTTTACGGCGCTGGCCAGGACGCTGCAGCGGACCCGGATGGCCTGTGAAAAAGGAGAACTTCCGCCGGCCCTTACCTTCTGGAACTGTACAGAAAGTGAACTTCATGAAAAAGCAGATAACACGGTCCTTCCGCTCGGCCTGGAAAAATTACCGGAAGACGAGGCCCTGCGCGCCAAACTTCTGATGCTGAATCATCTCCGTACGTATCTGCAGATGCTGGAGCCTCTCGTGATGGAAACACAGAGTTGGCACAGGGATACCGGGCCTGAACGGTATGAAGGGCTGATACATATTCTCCACAGCCTGAACGATGTCCTTTGTATCATGATGGGAAACTATATGAGAGGTTCAGTATGAGTACTTTAAATTCAGATTTTACGTATTGCAATGAAATAATCAAAGAGTTTGAAAATGTGGTCAAACATCCGGTGACAAAACCGTCCTCTGTGTATTATACGGGTGTCGATCTCGGTACGGCCTTTATCGTCGTCGCCGTCCTCGATGAGAACTTTTGTCCCGTTGCCGGGGAATACCGCTATGCCAGTGTCGTTAAAGATGGCATGATTGTGGACTATCTGGGAGCTATCCGCATCGTTCGGGAAATGAAGGAGAACCTGGAAAAGAAACTGGGAACAGAACTGCGGTATGCTGCGGCAGCCCTTCCACCGGGTACATTTGATCTCGATTCAGGTGCTATCAAACACGTTGTCGAAGGCGCTGGCTTTGAAGTGACCAATCTGCTTGACGAACCGACTGCTGCCAACGCTGTCCTGAAAATTAAAAACGGCGCCATCGTCGATATCGGCGGCGGTACGACGGGAATTGCGATTTTAAAAGATGGCAAGGTTGTATACGTAGCCGATGAACCGACAGGGGGCACGCATTTTTCCCTCGTCGTATCCGGCGCTTACAAGATGCCTTTCGAAGAGGCTGAATTGTATAAAAGAAATCCGGGGAATCACCGCGAAATCCTGCCGATCCTGCAGCCGGTCATTGAAAAAGTATCGTCCATCATTACCCGCCACATCAAGGATTATGATGTGAAAGAAATTTATCTCGTAGGCGGTACGTGCTGTCTGACGGGAATTGAGAGCATCATTGAAAAGCGGACGGGACTTCCGACGCGCAAACCACAGAATCCCATGTTTGCAACGCCGCTCGGCATTGCTCTCAATTGTAAACAGCTGGAAGAATAGAGGCGGTTCTATGGAATGGAAAATCATCAAGTCACCTTCACCGGGAACGATAGATATCCTCATGCGGCGCAAGGGGTCTCCGGCCTCACACGACATGAGTGGCTTTGATGCCGTCGGACTCGTGCAGGGAAGGCTTATTGATATGATCGTAGCTGCCGATATCGCAGAAAAAGCTGCCGGTGTCTTCGTCGAAGATATCCGGGGCAGCTGCCCTCAGAATCTCATTGTCATAGCCATATTTGGCGATACGGCTGCTGTAGAGGCGGCAATTGCCGATATATGCAGAGTTTTTCAGGAACACAGGCAGGTGACACCATGATAGCAGCCAGAGTGATTGATAATATTTGGTCTACACGCAAGGCCGACTGCCTCGTCGGAATCAAATTCATGATAGTAGAAGTCATCGATGGTAAAGATGCGGGACGCCGTTTTATCGCAGCCGATCTGATCAATGCCGGCATTGGTGAAAATGTCATCGTCAGCCAGGGTAGTGCAGCCCGGCAGATGTTTGAACCGGATACCATGCCCGTTGATGCGGCGATTATTGGAATCATTGATGAAGAATGTACGTTTTAAACTGTGGAGGTGAATCCGCTTGGACGTATTAAATCAAGTGCGGGATGCCGGCGTCATCGGTGCCGGCGGTGCCGGATTTCCCACTCATGCCAAGCTGAATGCGACAGCGGAATACATATTATTGAACGGCGCTGAATGCGAGCCCCTTCTGCGGGTAGACCAGCAATTGATGGCGCTGTACCCCGATGCCATTATTACCGGTTTTGCCGCTGCCGGCCATCAGGTCCGGGCAAAACAGGCCATTATCGGCATTAAAGGGAAACATAAAGATGTCATTGAGATTTTGAAACAGCGTATCGAAGCCCTGGGCTTTTCCCCGTATGTACAGATTCACATCCTGCCGGATGTCTATCCTGCCGGAGATGAACAAGTACTGGTATACGAACTGACGGGCCGTATCGTACCGGAATGTTCCATCCCTCTTTCTGTCGGCTGTGTCGTCGTCAATGCCGAAACCGCCCTCAACATCGCCCACGCGCTGGAAGGGAAAAGCGTGACGGAAACGTACGTGACACTCCAGGGCGATATTCCCAGACCGGTGACACTCAAAGTACCTGTGGGGATGCCGGTCCGTGAAGTTCTCATGAAAAGTGGGATTACCAATCTGGATGACTATGGCGTCATTGATGGCGGCCCTATGATGGGACGGGTCATGACTTCCTATGATGGCTATGTTTCCAAGAAAAACAAAGGGTACATCATATTGAAGAAAGACCATTATCTCATCCGGAAAAAGAGCATGAACGAGCAGCAGGCACGCATCATCGGCCGTACGGCCTGTGAACAGTGCCGGATGTGCACTGATCTCTGTCCCCGGTATCTCCTGGGACACAACATGCAGCCCCATAAAATCATGAGAGCCATGAAATACATGCCCGATGATCTGCAAAGTGCCGTTACAGCACAACTCTGCAGCCAGTGCAATCTGTGTGAACTCTTTTCCTGTCCGGCCCATTTGAGTCCCCGTAATATCAACAGCTGGTATAAAGACCGGATGCGAGCTGCCGGCATCAAGTATACACCGGCAGAACGGGAATATAAGACCCGTGAAGCCCGGTCCTACCGGCTTGTTCCCAGTAAACGCCTTATTGCCCGCCTGGGCCTCAGTTCTTTCGACGGTCCGGCACCGCTTACGGGAATGGAGTGGAAGGCCGATGAAATCGGCATCCTGCTCAGCCAGCACGTAGGAACCCCGGCGGCGCCCATCGTCCATACAGGCGATACGGTTATGGCCGGGCAGATGATAGGCGCCATCCGCGAAGGAAGCCTCGGTGCCCCTGTTCATGCGAGTATGGACGGCGTAGTCACAGATGTTACAGATTCAGTCATTAAGATAAAGGTGGGGTCGATCCATGTATAATGCGATAGGTATGGTAGAGTTGAGCAGCATCGCCAGAGGAATTTATACAGCCGACCAGATGATCAAGACTGCTGCTGTAGAAGCTGTCAGCTGCACTGCCGTATGTCCTGGCAAGTACATTGTCCTGATTCAGGGCGATGTAGCAGCTGTAGAAAGTTCTGTCGATGCCGGCATCCAGTCGGCAGGGGAATATATTGTCGATCATTTTATTATTCCCAATGTTCATCCCGGCATATTCCCGGCTATTTCTTCTACTACTCTGCCGGAACAGCGGGCGGCCCTGGGAATCATCGAGTCGTTTTCTCTGGCGTCCATGATCCATTCTGCTGATGCGGCCCTCAAAGCGGCCGATATACAGGGCGTGGAACTCCGACTTGGCAGTGGCCTCGGTGGCAAAGCGTATTTTACCTTTACCGGCGATGTTGCCGCCGTAGAAGCGGCCGCCGATGCAGGAAAAGCGCTGGTAAGAGACAGTGGGCTTCTGGTAGATATCGAAGTCATCCCGTCCCCGGCAGAACGGTTATGGGATAGCTTGTTATAAGAATCAGACAGATACATAGGAGGTGATACATTGAAATCGTTGATTTGTGTCAGTCACGTGAAAGAAGCGGCAGAAGCCGGACAGCATGAGTTATATGTAGAACCCGGTGCCATCATTACGGCAGCTGCCAGCGATTATGCCCGTGACAAAGGGATTTCATTCATTGACAAAAAGATGGCTCCTGCCGTACCAGCTGTACAGGAACCGGGAACAGCCGCCATAAAAGGCCTGGATAAAGGACTGGTGGCGGAAATCGTCCGACAGGTACTGTTATCCCGCGGCCAGTCTGCCCGGCCGTACAGGGAAGAAAAGGATGACAGCGGCCTCAAGGTGGTACGTGGTCATTCCGTGACCTATGAAGTATTCGATACGGGGAATCCCGTAACCAAAGTCGGATACAGGGAGGTCATCAGCAAAAATGAGTCTCACATGAGCTCGGGATTTCTGACCATCGATCATTCTTCCTTTACCTGGACGCTTACAGGATATGAAGAAACGGACATTATTCTGGAAGGAAGTCTTTCCATTACGATTAATGGCAAGACTTATTATGCCAGCCAGGGAGATGTGCTCTTCATACCGAAAGATGCAACGGTCGTCTGGAATGCCGAAGATCATGTAAAACTATTTTACTCGACCTATCCGGCTGACTGGGCAGGATAATGCGGGTTAAAGGAGGTGGAAATCAATGGATGCCTTGGGAATGATAGAAACCAGAGGCCTGGTAGCCGCTATAGAATGTGCCGATGTGATGCTCAAGGCAGCAGACGTGGTACTGAATGGCAGGACCCTCGTTGGTGGCGGACTGGTTACAGTCTGCGTCAGTGGTGATGTAGGGGCAGTCAAAGCTTCTGTCGATGCAGGGGAAGCGGCTGTGCTGCATCTGGGTAAGGACCTTCTGATTTCACGTCACGTGATTCCCCGTCCTGATGCGGCCATAGCCGGGATTCTTTCCGCACATGGCCCGGATAAACCGGATCCGCCAGAACCGGCTCCATCTGAAGAAGCGGAACCGGCAGAAACCAGCACCGGTGCAAACGGCACAGGATTTGCCGATGAGGCCGGCGCAGCGTATCCTGAATCACGGCAGGAGGCAGATAATACACCGAAAGAAGAAGCCCCTGAGGTTTCTTTTGAGGATATAGATTTTAAAAATTTCCACAAAGCCGAGGCTGACGCACTGGCCGTGCAGCCTGGCGTGAATCTTGACGGGGTGTTCAGGAAGATGCCCGTCCCAGCGCTTCGGCGTCTCGTCCGGGAATATACGGATATCGGTCTGACCGGCCGGGCCGTATCACGGGCGAAGAAAGCCATGTTGCTCCGACTGCTTGAAGAGTATTATGCCAAAAGCAGGGAACCGCTGGTTTGAAGGAAATCTGAAAGGGGAGATACATCTTGGAAACATTAGATTATGATCTGCAGACCGTGCAGGAAGCCAGAAACCTGGCGCGGCAAGCGCAGAAAGCGGAAGATGTATTCTGCAAGTTCACCAATGAACAGGTGGACCGCATTTTGCAGAATATGGTCCGCGTAGCAGAAGAAAATGCGGCTAAATTAGCCCGCATGGCCGTTGAAGAAACGGGATTTGGCAAGGTGGAAGACAAAATCATCAAGAATCAGGTGGCATCCCGCGATGTATATAACTACATCAAGGATATGAAGACCATCGGTGTCATTCACGAAGACACGGTCAACCGGATTACGGAAATCGGAGAACCAGTCGGTGTCGTACTGGGAATTATCCCCTCTACGAATCCGACATCTACAGTCATCTACAATGCCATGATTGCCTTAAAAGCACGGAATACTATCGTATTTTCACCTCATCCGGCAGCGTTGAAATGCACCGTAGAAGCTGCCCGTCTCATGGCAGAAGCGGCCGAAACAGCCGGTGCGCCGCTGGGGACCATCAGCACCATTACCCATCCATCCATGGGTGCCACTAATGAATTGATGCACAGTGAAGAAGTGAAGATGATTATTGCCACCGGCGGATCGGCCATGGTAAAAGCCGCTTACAGCTGTGGCAAGCCGGCTCTGGGCGTTGGTCCCGGCAATGGCCCGTCTTATATCGAACGGACGGCAGATGTCAAAAAATCTGTTGAAGATATCATGCTCAGCAAGACCTTTGACTACGGCACTATCTGCGCTTCCGAACAGTCTATCGTCGTCGAAGAATGTAACCGGACACAGGTCGTAGAAGAATTTAAACGCCAGGGCGGCTACTTTATGACGAAAGAAGAAACAGATAAAGTCTGCCAGCTTCTCTTTAAAAACGGGCACGCTATGAACGCCAAATTCGTAGGCCGTTCTCCCCAGGTCATTGCCGATGCGGCGGGAATTACAATCCCTGCCGGTACGCGGGTACTTATTGGGGAACAGGACGGCGTGGGAAACGGCTATCCTCTTTCCTATGAAAAACTGACCAGCGTCCTTGGCTTCTATACGGTCCGCGACTGGCAGGATGCGTGCGATCTGTGCATCCGCCTTTTAAAGAACTGCGGTCTCGGACATACCATGTCGATTCACACAGAAGATCCGGAAATTGTCCGCCGGTTCTATGAAAAACCGGTATTCCGCATCATCGTCAATACACCGGCCACCCAGGGCGGTACGGGAATCAGCACGGGCCTGGCACCGGCCTTTACCCTTGGATGTGGTACCTGGGGCGGAAGCGCTACGGCCGACAATGTCACGCCACTGCATCTGATGAACATCAAACGCGTAGCCTATGGTATCCGTGAAGTCAAGCCGTCCGTCCCCTATACGGGTCAGACGACGAGCTGCGGCACGACTGCTGCGGCAACAGGTTCTGATGATGACCAGCTCATTTCTGTCGTCAACGAAGTGCTGCAGTTGTTGAAACAGAAAGGTGAGTTTTAATGGGAAAATATGATGCTTTAGTCGATTTGCTGGTAGAAGCCGTCAGGGACAGCCATTTGAATCTCCAGCCGGATACGATTCCCGTAGGTGTATCCAACCGGCATGTCCATTTGTCCCAGGCGGATCAGGATGCTCTTTTCGGACCGGGCAGCCAGCTGACAAAGATCAAAGATATTTCGCAGCCGGGACAGTTTGCCTGCAAGGAAACGGTAACCCTGGCAGGGCCGAAAGGTGTTCTGGAAAAAGTCCGCATCCTCGGTCCCGTCCGCAAAGAATCCCAGGTGGAATTACTCCGGTCCGACTGCTTCAAACTGGGGGTCAAGGTGCCACTGCGCATGTCCGGTGAGCTGGAAGGTACGCCGGGTCTGACGCTCATCGGCCCCAAAGGCAGTATCTGCCTGCCCCGCGGTGTCATCATTGCCAAACGCCATATCCACATGCTTCCTGAAGATGCGCAGCGTTTTGGCGTGACAAATGGCCAGGTCGTTTCCATCAATATAGATGGCGATCGTGGCGGTACATTTGGTAATGTTGTTATCCGAGTGACAACAACATCGGCATTAGAATGCCATATCGATATGGAAGAAGCTAATGCTATGAATCTTAAAAATGGTTCCAGGATAACAATTATTAAATAATTCATCTATATATTTCTTAGGAGGAAAATAACATGAGTACAACAGAAGCTTTAGGTTTAATCGAAACAAAAGGTCTTGTAGGTTCTATTGAAGCAGCCGATGCTATGGTAAAAGCTGCAAACGTTTACCTCATTGGTAAAGTCCTCGTTGGCGGCGGCCTCGTAACGGTTATGGTACGTGGCGACGTCGGCGCTGTCAAAGCGGCTACCGATGCCGGTGCTGCTGCAGCACAGCGCGTTGGTGAACTCATTTCCGTACACGTTATTCCGCGTCCGCACACCGATGTAGAAATGATTCTCCCTCATGACAACCTCACAGTAAAAGAATAATCTATCACAGGGCGGGCTAAGGCTATTAGCACCTTAGCCCGTTGATTTTTACCCGGTCCCATGCGAAAAACGAATAATAAATATTTAATTATGTGCCACAGAAACTTGAAAAAACAAAAGGAATTATTCTTTTTTATCAATATATGTGAAATATATAATAAATAAAGGAAGTGCATAACGATGGACAACAGAGCCTTGGCGGTCAAACTGAAAATAGACGCAAGCTTTAAACGGCGCGGGATTACCTTTGCTATTTTTTCCGGTATTTTTTATGGCCTGTATACGGCTTTTCTGACACTGGGCATGTCCAAGGGAATCTGGGGCAATGACTGGTATGGTGCCAATATATCCGGCCTGAGTGCCTTTGCGATTACCTATTGTCTGGCAGCACTGGGATCGGCTGTCAATGATACCATGAGCGGTATCTGGGCGCTTATCAACGTATCCATCAAAGGAGAACTGGGGGACTTTTTCCGCACGTTGAAAACAAAACCGGGCCTGGTCATGATCATCTGCGCCCTCATCGGCGGTCCCCTGGCTTCTACGGCTTATGTAGCAGCACTGCAGATGGGCGGATCCATCATCGTGCCTATCTGCGCACTCAATGCGTCTTTTGGTGCTATTATCGGTCATTTCGTATTTAAGCAGGAAATCAACAAACGCATGGTTTGCGGTATTCTGCTCTGCCTCGTGGCAGCCGGTGTCATCGGAGGCACGTCGTTCTCGGACGTCGGACCGACGGCTCTGATTGCCTGCGGTATTGCTCTGTTCTGCGCATTGGGATGGGGGATTGAAGGTGCCGTTGCCGGTTTTGGCACGACACTCATCGATTATAATATCGGCATTACCATCCGGCAGTGCGTTTCCGGACTTTCCAACATGCTCATCATGCTGCCGCTCCTGTGCACCATCGATGGCAATACCGGCCTGGCTCCGCGCCTTCTTTCCGGCGCATGGACAGACTGGTCCATTATATTCTTTGTCATTTCCGGCTTCTGCGCCATGCCGGCCTATTCCTTCTGGTATAAGGGCAATTCCATGTGCGGTGCCGCTCTGGGCATGGTCTGCAATGGGGCTTATTCTTTCTGGGGACCGTTCTTCTGCATGATTGTCGTCGGATTGTTCGATGGGCAGCCGGGATGGATGCTTACACCGGTACAATGGATTGCTGCCATTGTCATGATTTGCGGTATCGCCCTCGTCGGCAACCTCAATCCGCTCCACGCATTCCAGAAGAAGGAGGCCTGATCCTATGAAACCGCTTTATTATGCAATCATGAAATATATGACGACTGTAAAAGAAGCATCCAATATGGATGTCATCCATGCCCTCAAGAAAGACTATGGGTCCTTTAAAATGCTCCGTCCTGATGCCGTTCAGGAAGCACTGATGACAGCAAAAGCCAATGGTCTTCTCGATGAATCCCGGTTTGAACTGGACGATACGGATCAGTTACAGGTATACTATAAAGTGAATGAGTATGGCCGGCAGATGATCAACGCCTTTATTAAAGATTGATATACCTATAATATTACCTGTTTCTTACTTCTTTTTTACCTGTTCGTGATATATGGAATGTCATTATTTACTATAAGGAGAGGTGTTTCCCGGATACAGTCTGATGCGTATCTGTTTTACCAGTACGTTTTTATCATAGAAAGGAGAATGATGTATGAAATTCCGAAGAAAGAAGGCTTTAAAAGTATTAGTTATGTCTGCACTCATGGCGGGCATTTCGGCAACGTCCCTGGCAGCGGTAGGTGTCGTGCAGGGACCGACTCCGATTGATCAGGGCATGGCGAACAGTGCCGAAGATTTCACTATTTACAATGACAAGATTGCTGCTTCTTTTGCCGTAGGTTCCAATAACTACTGGAATATGACGACAGGCAGCATCCTGGACATTGCCATGATGAAAGATGGGAAATTTGGTACGGACCTGACGAATGATATCGAATTCCTCAATGACTACTGGACAGCCACGGGTTCGTGGAACGGGGAAGACCTGCTGCATACGCCTGTCAAAGACATTACCTACAAGCTGGAAGGCGATAAAAAAGTTACCGTAACGGCTAAGACGAGGTATTGGACGGAAGGTCATAAGCTGCCGTTGAACGTGACGATTCAATATACGCTGGAAGATGGCAAGAATTATATTGATATGAAGACCGTCGTCGAAAATCCGGCAGGGAATGACGCCTATCTGAATATGAACAGTGGTTATTCTCTCAGTACGCTGGCTGTGAATATGTTTGGTCCCTTTGGCTTCTATCCCGATGTCAAGAGAACGGGCATACGCATCAATGAAGATTCGGAAGTCAATACGAAATATGGAGATTTCGTCGTTACGTACGGGAAGAACTACGCCGTAGCCGTCAATACGGATCATGCCAATGCCTATAAGGGCTCTTCCGGTTATAAAGATGTCTATGTGAACCGGGATATCCTGCCGGGCCAGTCCTATACGTACACCGGCGAAATACTGGTCATTCCCAATGGGGAAACGGCACCGATCATTGAACGGAAAATCCAGAAGGATCCGTCTATCAAATCCGGCGTCATCGAAGGGATTGTCCGTGATCCCAATGGCAAGCCACTGCCCAACGCCTATGTCATCTTCAATAAACCCGGTTCCTACAAGAAAACGATGAAATCGGACGGCGTCGATCAGGTCATGAAAGATATCATGCAGCCCTTCGTCTGGAAGATTACTGATAAGGACGGCAAGTATAAAGTTACACTGCCCCAGGACAGCTACGACATTTATGTACAGAGCCAGGGAACGACACCGTCCGACGTACAGCACATTGATCTGAAAGGCAACACCGTGGCCGATTTCCAGGTAAAACCAGGCGCAAAAGCGGCACTGACTGCCGTTGATGAAAAAGGGAAACCTGTCGATTTTAAAGTCGTCGTCACAGGCATCAAATCCGATGTAAAAGGACTGGGAGGCTCGGTATACTTCACGGACCCGGCGACCCATAAAGCGGATTTTGATGTATCGGCACCAGAAAATGAACTCACCTTTACGGCTTATCACGGAGCCGATTATACATCGAAACCGGTCGAATTCAAGACATTTGTCAAAGGCGGACAGACGGTTCAGCACCAGTTCGTCATTCCCCAGCTGATTCATCCGGAAAAGACGGGCTGGTATGGCAATGACAACCACCAGCATGCTGACCATGGCGACGGGGCGACGACCGTTCCGGAACTCTTTGCTGCACAGATGGCAGCCGGCCTGGACCTGAATCTCGTACTGGATCATGATTACATCGGCAACATCAAGCCGATGCGGGAACTGGCTAATCAGTACAACCGGCCCTTTATTCCCAACGTCGAAGTCTCTCCGGGCTGGGGCCACTGGGGCTTCCTGATGGTCAATGATAAAATGCCATGTCCGGATCCGTCCCTGACACCGGGCGAAATTATCCAGCAGGGGCATGACCGGGATGCCCTGGTCGTTATGCATCATCCGTTCACGGACTACGGCTTCCTGACCAATCGTGCCGGCGTCAAAGGCGGTAATGATCCCAGTGCGGAAAACTTTGAATTCCTGGAACTGCAATCGACGATGGATCTGTCCAATGCCAAGAATATGGATAAACGGACCCTCGATGTTGCCGAAGGATACTGGAACCGCGGCATCAAGAAGTATCTGAGTGCCGGTTCGGACCAGCATGATGCGACGTCCAATCTCTATCCGGGCATCATCCGCATGTATTCCCACGTCGATGGAAAACTGACAGGACGGAAATTTGTCAATGCCATGGCCGAAGGCAAAGCCTATGTCACCATGGGGCCCATCTTCACTCCGGCAGAACGGTCCATGTTCGGCACGACCCAGCAGACAGCTGCCGATGGCACCTATACATTTGAAACAAAAGTACAGGCTGTCAATGGATTGAAAGAAGTACAGGTCGTAAGTGAAGGTAAGCCGGTAGAAACAAAGACCTTTGATAACACGACAGATCCTGTATCCATCCAGGTCAAAGTGAAACCGGAGCATGATACGTGGGTCAACGTCATTGCCAAAGATGGTAAAGACCATTATGCCGTATCCAACCCCGTATGGGTCAAAGTAAAAAAATAGAAGAGATGCTCTGACACACTGAGTGTGCCCTAAGCGCTTGCTGCAGACAGCCCCGGCATGAACGTTTCGTTCATGCCGGGGCTGTTTCTGCTGTCTGTCCGGCCGGGGCCGTACTGGACTTTTCCCTGACAACTTCGTATAATTAAATTGGGAGGATATGACATATGAAACTTACGACCCTATTGCCGACAGCCAGCAGTTCTCAGGAAAAAGCCCGCATACATGTAGTGTATGCGCTTTTGGGGACTGTTTTTTTTATGCCCCTTCAGATTATCGCCATGGAAGCCTGTTTAATTCTGGCATTGATTCTGGCAGCACGGTATATATGGAAATATCCTGTAGCCTCCTGGCATGATACGCCTCTGTTCAAACCTGCCGCATTGTTTGCAGTCCTGGCCTTTATTTCCCTGGCCGGATCGCCTAAGCCGTTGTTTGGCGTGGCCTTTTATCTGTTTACGGTGCTGCAGTATTTTATCTTTTATAATCTCATCGTCGTCTTTGTCCGCGGCGGCGAAGAACGGCGCCTGTTTTTGCTCGTTTTCCTTGCCAGTGCAGCTGTCGTCGTTTTATTCGGCTTATATCAGTATGCTCACATGCTGACGCTCCACGAAGAAGAATGGGTCGATAATTCGGCGTTTCCCCTGCTCCGGCGGCGCATGTATTCTACATTATACAATCCCAATCTTCTGTCGGAATTCCTGCTCATGGCAATCAGCGCGGCTTTTTCCCTGCTCATCGTGAAAAAACGTGCCCCAAAGAAGATGGCAGTTCTGCTGACACTGCTGGCGGCACTGGCCCTCTGTCTGATCCTGACCTATTCCCGTGGTGCCTGGCTGAGTGCCGGCGCGCTCGTATTCTTTTTTGGCCTCGTATGGGATAAACGGCTCTGGCTTTCTTTCCTCTGCATCCCCTTTCTCCTGGCCTTCTATCACGGTGGCGTCACGCACCGGCTCTTATCAATTTTTTATCACAGTAGTGCCGACACGTCTGTATCCATGCGCATGGATATGTGGCTGGCTGCTCTGCAGATGGTGGGGGACCATCCCATGCTGGGAATCGGCTGGGGGGCGTTTAAGTTCGTATATCCCGTATACAATGAACTGATACAGCAGGCGGGCATCACCATCTTCCATGCCCATAACATGTATCTCAATATCCTGGCAGAAACAGGCATTGCCGGATTCTGTGCCTTCTTCTGGCTCTTCTTCGGAGCCGCCGTCTATGCCGTCCGCTTTCTGCGCCTGCCGGGCATACAGCCCCAGGAACGGGCCATGGCACTGATGACGGCAGCCTCCATTCTGGCCGTAGCAGTCAGCAGCTTCAGCGATTATGATTTATTTAGTACCCAGATATCACTTACTCTCTGGTTTCTTTTGGGCCTCTTTTCAAATATGCATGAAGAATATGGGAAAAGAGCGAAAAAAAAGTTTGCGAAATAATTCACAATAAGATATAATTAGAGTCGAAGTGTTAGCAGATTAATCTGATTTTATATCGGAGTGTAACGTGATATATAGTGGGGAGGTTCTGCCCATGAGACAGAAAAAGGCGATATCAGATGCAGTCATTGAACGGCTGCCGCTGTACTATCGGGATTTATTGTTGCTGCAGGATGCCGGCATAGATATCATCTCATCGGAAAAGCTTGGCGAACGGCTGGGGATTACGCCGGAACAGATACGGAAAGATCTGACTTGTTTTGGCGCCTTTGGGAAAAAAGGTGTCGGCTATTATGTAAGCGAACTCTGTCAGCAGATTGTGGAAATCATCGGCCTGCAGCAGCATTGGAAAATCGGTATTGCCGGCATCGGTCATCTGGGCTGGGCCCTTGCGAATTATAAGACTTTTGGCCGCCTGGGATTCCGGACCATGGGTCTGTTTGACGTGGACCACCGCATCATCGGTCAGAATGTAGGCGGCGTCGTGGTCACGCCGATTTCCGAAATGGAAGAAGTTGTGCGTCGTGAAGGCATACAAATCGGTATCATTACGACTCCGGCTGCCGTGGCACAGCAGGTAGCCGATCAGATGGTGGCAGCTGGTATCAAGGGGATTCTTTCTTTTGCTCCCCTGCGGCTCAGCGTGCCCGACCGCATATTTGTATTCCGTGAAGATTTATCCATCGGTCTGAGCCGGATTTCCTATTATCTGACGAATAAACCACAGGAATGAGCATAGTAAAGCTATCTTTTATAAACTACATACCCGGGACTACAAACTATAACGTAAAAGGAACCATGCGTGAAGGTTTTTACCATCATGCGTGGTTCCTTTTGTGTCATCGTTCGAGACGCAGGCTTTCTTTGAATGCATTTTCTGCCTGCTGGTCCGTGATATAATTCTGTTCGGCCATCAGCGCAAGGACCGTTTTTTGACGACTGCGGGCGGCTTCGTAATTTTCCAGGGGATTGTAATAACTCGGTGCCTGAAGGAGTCCGGCCAGCAGTGAGGACTGGGCCAGTGTCAGATATTCCGGCTTTTTATTGAAGTAGATGCGGCAGGCCTGCTCGATTCCGGTCGCATTGGCACCGAAGTAAGCCGTGTTCAGATAGATTTCCAGGATTTCATCCTTACTGTAATTCCGTTCCAGGAGGATGGAGAGAATCAGTTCCTGCGCTTTACGGGTCAGGGTGCGTTCCTGGGTGAGAAATGTATTTTTGACGACCTGCTGGCTGATGGAGCTGCCGCCTTCCAGGGTCTTTCCGGAATTAAAATTCACCATGACCGCCCGGGCAATGCCGATGGGGTCGATAGCGCCGTGTTCATAAAAGCGCCGGTCTTCTGTCGCGACGACGGCTTCTTTCAGGCTTTTGGGCATAGCGCCGCTGGCTACGTACACGGGGATTTTTTTCCGGTGTTCTTCCATAGCTGCGTGGAAATGCAGATAGGGGTACAGTTTTTCCTGTATGCCCATGTCAGGCAGAGATACAAGATTGTGCTGTTCAGTTTTGCTGGAAGACGCCGGCTGCGCCGTCTTTGGCGTGTCCGCAATGATGTTCCAGGCAGCGCAGAGAATAAAGGCGATAATAAATATGAAAAGATATTTTTTTTTCATAGAGCCTCCTGATATAATCATATTGTATCATATTGATAGGGAAGAATGCCAGTTTATTGCCTGTTCCGGCCCGTTTATCTGCAATTTTATGTCAAGAAAAATCCATTGAAAATTTTTTATACAAAATACTTGCATATTTTTACGAAAGGTTGTATACTATCACACGTAGACAGTTGAAAGACACAAATTGCTGATGTTTAGAGGAGGAACCGATTATGAGTGAAATTAAAAAAATCGTGTTAGCATATTCTGGTGGTTTGGATACATCCTGCATCATTCCCTGGCTGAAAGAAAATTATCCTGGTGCGGAAGTCATTGCAGCCTGCGCCGATGTAGGACAGCCTGATGACTTTGAAGCCATCGAAAAGAAGGCCATCAAATCGGGTGCATCCAAAGCTTATATTATGGATATTAAGAAAGAATTCATGGAAGACTATGTATGGCCCTGCGTCAAAGCCGATGCCGTATATGAAGGCAAATACCTCCTGGGTACTTCTTTTGCCCGGCCGCTGATTTCCAAAAAGCTCGTTGAAATCGCTAAAAAAGAAGGCGCTGACGCCATTGCCCATGGTGCAACAGGCAAAGGCAACGACCAGGTGCGGTTTGAACTGACCGTCAAGGCCCTGGCTCCGGAAATCAAACTGATTGCTCCCTGGAGAATCTGGGATCTGAAATCCCGGGAAGACGAAATCAAATATGCTGAAGCGCATAACGTTCCCGTCGATTATAAATCGGAAGAAAATCCCTATCCGTACAGCATGGACTGGAATATCTGGCATCTGAGCCATGAAGGCGATGACCTGGAAAATCCGGCCAATGCACCGAAAGATATGGTATATATGGTCACGACACAGCCGGAAAAAGCACCAGATACACCGGAATACGTCGAACTCACCTTTGAAAAAGGGATTCCTGTAGCGGTCAATGGCAAGAAAATGGATGCTCTCGAACTGATTACGACCCTCAATGCCATCGGTGCCAAGAACGGTATCGGCATCGTAGACCTCGTAGAAAACCGTCTTGTAGGCCTCAAGAGCCGTGGCATTTATGAAAACCCGGGCGGCGCCATCATCATGTATGCCCACAGAGAACTGGAATATCTCACACTGGACAGAGCTACCTATCATTTCAAAGAACACGTTGCCAATAAATACGCAGAACTCGTATACGACGGCATGTGGTTCTCCCCGCTCCGCGAAGCTCTGGCTGCGTTTGTCGATGAAACGCAGAAGACCTGCAGCGGCACGGTTAAACTGAAATTGTACAAAGGCAATATCATCAGCGCTGGTTCTTCATCGCCTTATTCTCTCTACAGTGAAGAATATGTCACCTTCGGTGAAGACGATGTATACGACCAGAAAGATGCCGGCGGCTTCATCAACCTCTTTGGCCTGCCGCTGACCATGCGTGCTCTGATGATGCAGAAGAACGAAAAGAAGAATAAATAAGGAGCGATTTTCTGATGAAATTATGGGGCGGCCGGTTTACGAAGGCGACGGATAAAAATGTAGAAGCATTCAATGCGTCTATTCAGTTTGATTGCCGTATGTATGCAGAAGATATCTGTGGCAGTATCGCCCATGCGACGATGCTGGCCCGTCAGGGAATTATTTCTGATGAAGATAAAGACGCCATCGTAAACGGCCTGAAACAGATATTTGAACAGATTGAACATGATGAATTCGAGTTTTCCATCGAACTGGAAGATATTCATATGAATATAGAAAAACGGCTGACTGATACCATCGGTGAAGCGGGCAAGCGCCTGCACACCGGCCGCAGCCGCAATGACCAGGTAGCGCTCGATACCCATCTGTACCTGCGCCGGGAAATTGCCGACGTAGCAGGGCTGCTCATCCAGCTGCAGCAATCCATCGTGAAAGCGGCGGAAAAATACAGCGATGTCATCATGCCGGGATACACTCATCTGCAGCGGGCCCAGCCAATCTTGTTCAGTCATCACCTCATGGCGTATTTTTCCATGCTGTCCCGCGATTTTGAGCATCTGCAGTTTGCCTGGAATATGGCTGACCGGATGCCCCTCGGGGCGGGCGCCCTGGCAGGCACGACCTATCCCCTGGACCAGCCGTATGTAGCCGATGTGCTTCATTTTGGCAAGCTCTATGATAATAGCATGGATGCCGTCAGTGACCGCGATTACATCATTGCCTTCCTCGAATTTGCCGCTGTTCTCATGATGCACCTGAGCCGCCTTTCGGAAGAGTTCATTCTCTGGTCCAGCTCGGAATTCAAGTTCATCGAACTGGACGATTCTCATTGCACCGGGTCGTCTATCATGCCGCAGAAGAAGAACCCCGACATCTGCGAACTCGTCCGCGGCAAAACGGGACGGTTCTATGGCCATCTCATGGCTGTACTGACCATGATGAAAGGCATTCCCATGGCTTATGACAAAGACATGCAGGAAGATAAAGAAGGCGTGTTTGATGCTATCGACAATCTGAAATTCGCACTGACCATCTATGCGGCGATGATCGATAAGATGACCGTCAATGGCAAACACATGCGGGACGTGCTGGAAAAGGATTTCTCCAATGCGACCGATATGGCCGATTATCTGGCAAAGAAAGGACTGCCTTTCCGCGAAGCCCACGCCGTCGTCGGCAGGGCCGTGCATTACTGCATTGAACACGGAAAAGTGCTGCAGCAGCTCAGCCTGGAAGAACTGCAGGCTATGAGCCCGCTCTTTGAAGAAGATATCCATCATTATCTCGATATCGAAACCTGTGTGGCCCAGCGCCGTACGTACAATGGCACAGCACCGGAATCGGTAGCCCGTCAGATTGCTTCCGGCAAAACCGTCGTAACAGGAGAAGAAGAACAGCTCCATTCATGGAATTCTGTGGTTTCCTCTGTCTATGAGTTAATCAAATAAACACAGCAACGAAAAACTGCCGTCCTCTTGTGGGAGCGGCAGTTTTTCGTTTCCTGGACCCGGGATACGGCAGCCCGGGGACCAGCCACTAAGTGAAATTTTCACTAGTCACTGTGATTGAAATAAGGTATAATAGAAAAGTATGAATAAAAAAGAAACATTTTGCATCCAGAAAGGAGGGGCGTAGGTATGACAAATGTGGTACAAACAACACTGGCACGGCCCGTTTCGTATAGTGGCATCGGCCTGCATGCCGCCAATGAAGTCCACATGGTATTACGACCGGCCCCGGCTGACACGGGAATCGTATTTGTCAGAACCGATCTGGCAGGTAACCCATCGGTACCCGCACAATTAGCCTATGTGACCAATACGATGAGGGCGACGACACTGGAGCAGGGTGAGGCCAAGGTATTTACGGTCGAACATCTGCTTTCGGCGCTGCAGGGCATGGCTGTTGATAATTGCATCGTAGAAATGGACTCTGTTGAACCGCCTGTCGCTGACGGGAGCAGCCTGACCTTTGTCAGACTGATTGAACAGGCCGGTATACAGAAACTGGATATGCCACGGCGCGTCCTGACTGTGCGCCGGCAGCATCTGGTACAGGAAGAAGATAAGTTCATTGCCATTCTTCCTTACGACGGATTCCGCATCACCTTTACTTCTATCAATCCCCATCCATTGCTGGGAGTACAGTTCAGTGACACCGAAATCACAAAAGACAATTATATACGCGATATAGCCTTTGCCCGTACGATCGCTTTTACGAAAGAACTGGCTATGTTGAAAAAGCTGGGCCTTGGCAAAGGCGGTACGCTGGAAAATACCATTGTGTATGATGATACGACATGCTTGTCCGTATTACGGAGCGACGATGAACTGGTCCGGCATAAAGTCCTGGATGTCATCGGGGACATGGCTCTCCTGGGCAGGTCTTTGAAAGGACATATCATTGCTGTCAAATCCAGTCATAAATTGAATAATATGCTGGCACGCCAGATCAGTGAAGAAATGAATTAAGGGAGGAATTTACAGATGGCAATCGAAAAGACATTAGAAGTAACGGATATCATGGAAGTATTACCGCACCGCTATCCCATGCTGCTCGTAGACCGTATTATTGAACTGGAACCGATGAAATACGCTATTGGCATTAAGAATGCGACCTTTGATGAATTGTTTTTCCAGGGACATTTTCCGGGAAAACCGGTTATGCCCGGTGTGCTCCTGGCTGAAGCCATGGCTCAGGTAGGCGGCGTAGCCCTTTTGTATCCGGAAGAAAACCGCGGGCTCATTCCGTTCTTTACGGGAATCGATAAACTCCGCTTCCGTCATCCTGTCCGTCCCGGCGACCAAATCGTCATGCGGGCTGACATCGTGAAAATCAAGGGCCGCATGGGAAAAGTCAAAGCCCAGTCCCACGTAGGGGATATCCTGTGCGCTGAAGGTGAATATCTCTTTGCCCTGATGCCGGGACAGGAACCCAGAAAGTAAGAAATAAGCCGTATTTATGCAAAATAGGGAGAAAAAAAGTGGATATAAGAGATAATATAATGTAATTTCCTCTTTTTCACGGGTATATTTTGCTATATTTTTTCAGACTTTATATTATATTACTATAATAATTTATGCACCTGTCGGTCTGACAGGGTAGCAAGGAGTGACTCTAATGACCGAGGAAAAAGAAAACATGCCGCAGAGCATGATCCATCCAACGGCTATTATAGATCCACAAGCAGAAATCGGTCCTGGTGTAAAAATAGGCCCATACGCTGTTATCGGTCCCCATGTAAAGGTCGGGGCAGGCACAGAAATTATGGCTCATGTCACCATTGACGGCTGGACGACTATCGGCGAGAACTGCCGGTTCTTTCCCAGCTGTTCTATTGGATCAGAACCACAGGATTTGAAATATCATGGTGAAAAGAGCTATCTGATCATCGGAGACCGGTCTGTTTTCCGTGAATTTGTAACGGTCAGCACTGCAACTGGTGAAGGGGAAGAAACGCGCATCGGCAGTGACTGCCTTTTCCAGGCATGTACCCATGTAGCTCATAACTGTGTCGTGGGTAATCACGTCATCATGAGCAACTGTGCCGGTCTGGCCGGTCATGTCACTGTAGAAGACCGGGTCGTCATCGGCGGCATCGCCGGTGTTCACCAGTTTGTCAAAGTGGGGCGCAACAGCATGATCGGCGGCCTGGCGAAAGTCGTGCAGGATATTCCGCCTTTTGTCATTGCCGACGGCCAGCCTGCACGCGTCATCGGGCTCAACAGCGTCGGTCTTTCCCGGGCGGGCATGTCCGACGATGTACGGCGCGAATTAAAAAAAGCTTTCCGCATTCTCTATCGTTCTGGCCTGAATCTGAGACAGGCTATTGCTGAGATGGAACAAGAGCTGGATAGCTGCGAAGAAGTGGAACATCTGCTGCGCTTCCTGCGCAATGCCGAACGGGGCATTATGCGGGGAACCAAGGATTGAACATGTATGAGGGCAGGTAAGGCTCGGCCTTGCCGCCCTTTTTTTATGGTATTTCGGCATCGTGATGACAGGATACGTGGTTTTTTGGTATAATATACTGATGAGTTTTTGATTATACAGAATAAGGATGAGATATACATGGAAAAAGTAGGGTTGCTGGCCGGAATTGGCAATCTGCCTGTAGCTTTTATGCGGGCTGCACAGCAGAGCGGCCATGCCGTAGTCGTCATTGCCGTCGTGCCCGATGTGGCACCGGAACTGGCAGAAGAAGCCGATGTGTACTACGAAATCAATGTAGCCAAACTCAATAAAATCATAAAGACACTGCGCAGTCATGATGTAGATAAAGTAACCATGATAGGCAAAGTAACAAAGGAAATCCTTTTCAAAGGCCTGAAAATGCCCGACCTGCGGGCACTGAAATTACTGGGCCGTCTGCGCAACCGCAAAGATGACACCATTATGCTGGCCATCGTCGATGAACTGGCCAGAGATGGCATTGAAGTCGTCGATCAGACGCAGTACCTGAAGCCCCTCATGCCCGGTACGGGCGTATTGTCCCGGCGGCAGCCGACAGAAGAAGAAGCAGCTGATATCCGCTTTGGCTTCGTTACGGCTAAAGCCATCGGCGGCATGGATATCGGTCAGACGGTGGTGGTAAAGCACAAAGCCGTCATGGCTGTGGAAGCCATCGAAGGGACCGATGCCTGTATACGCCGCGGAGGCGCGCTGGGCAGGGGCAATGCAGTCGTCGTCAAGGTAGCCAAGCCCAATCAGGACCTGCGCTTCGACGTACCGGCCGTTGGCATGACGACACTTAAGAGCATGATAGAAAGTGGCTGTACGGTTCTGGCTATTGAAGCAGGCCGTACACTGTTTGTCGAACAGGAACAAGTCCTGGCAGAAGCAGACCGGCGTGGTATCTGCATCTGTGCTGTTGATAAAACGTATTGACAGGAGTCTCTATGAAGATTATGTTTTCAGCCGGTGAAGCATCGGGCGATATGCATGGTGCCAATCTGGCCCGGGCGCTGAAAGAACTGGATCCGGAAGTGGAACTTCTGGGTATGGGCGGCTCCCGCATGGCCGATGCCGGTGTACGCATTATATATGATATCAAAAACCTGGGATTTATTGGCGTCGGGGAAATCATCCGCAAGATTCCTTTTTTCTTTCGTCTTCGGGATTTTCTCCTCGATACGATGAAAAAAGAAAAGCCTGACGTGCTGGTCTGCATCGATTATCCCGGATTTAACATGCGCCTCATCAAAAAAGCCCGGAAGGCCGGCATCCGCGTCGTCTATTATATCCTGCCGACAATCTGGGCCTGGCACAGGAGCCGGGGAAAAGTCATAGCGGAAAATACGGATCTGGCTATTTCCTTATTTCCTTTTGAAGCGCGGCTGTATGAACAGATCGGTACCCATGTGGCCTATGCCGGTCACCCCCTGATCGATACGGTGCATCCGTCCATGACGAGGGAAGAAGCTGTCCGGACCTTCGGGCTCGATGAGACGAAACGGACCATCCTGCTCATGCCGGGCAGCCGCCTGCAGGAAGTGAAAAGCCTGCTGCCGGTCATGCTCGATGCGGCCGCTATCATTGCAGAGACGGTACCCGATGTCCAGTTCCTGCTGCCCGAGGCTTCGACCATAGACCGGAGCCTTCTGGAAAGCCTGATTCCCCAGGATGGACCGGCTGTCCATATTGCATCAGAAGGCGTGTACGACATGATGCATATCAGCACGGCTGCCGTAGCCGCATCGGGAACGGCAACGCTGGAGACGGCTCTCATGGGCCTTCCGACATTGCTCATCTACCGGGTCGGGAATCTGACCTACTGGCTGTCGAAAGTACTCGTGCATATCAAGAGCATCGGTCTTCCTAATATCATCATGGGACACCGTATCATGCCCGAACTCTGGCAGAATGAAGTGACGCCCGAAGCCATAGCCCGTGATATGATCAGTCTGCTGACGGACGGGACGGCCTGGCAGAAGCGGCATGAGGCCATGCTGGCCGTACGCAGAGAAATGGGAGAGCCCGGGGCTGTCCGCCGTACGGCTGCTACTATTTTACAATTCGTTAAGGAGAATTCTACTGCATGAAGCAATATAATAGCTGGCAAAGCTATAAAAGACTGTTACGTTTCGTACTTCCCTATAAAAAAAGGCTGGTCGTGGCCGTCATCTGTATGGCCTTTTCCGGCTTGAGCAACGTCGTAGTGCCATGGCTGATCAAAGATGTCATCGATAAGGTCCTGGCCAATAAAGATGTATTCACCCTGAACCTCATCGTCATCGGCATCCTGGCCCTGTTTTTCGCCAGAGGATTTTTCTATTTTGGTCAGCGCTACCTCATGAGTTTCGTCGGCCAGAAAATCGTCAACGACATCCGGGAAGCCTTATATCGTCATTTGCAGACCTTGTCCCTTTCCTATTTTGACAAGCGCAAGACTGGCAATATCATGAGCAATCTGACAAATGACGTTACGGCACTGCAGACGGCCATTGCCGGCAACCTCATTTCCTTTGTTCAGGAAGCAGTCATCCTCATAGGTTCCCTCGTTTCCATGCTGTATCTGTATTGGAAGCTGACACTGCTGACACTGGTCATCGTCCCGCTCGTCGTCTTTACCATCCGCTTCTTTGGCGGGCGGCTGCGCCAGGCCGGTCATAAAGTACAGGGGAAGATGGCCGATATCACGGCCCTTCTGGAAGAAGCGATTTCCGGCATCCGTATCATCCGCTCCTTTAACAGGGAAGATTTTGAAATCAAGCGGTTCGTCGTCCAGAATGACAGCAATTTCTGGGCTCTCATGGCGACGACGCGGCTGACGGCCATGCTGACGCCGTTCATCCAGTTCTTTGCCGCCATTGCCGTCACCGGGATCATCTGGTATGGCGGCATGAGCGTCATCAATGGCGAAATGACGGCCGGTGCGCTCATCGCATTCCTGATTTATGCAATCAATCTGGCAAACCCGGTGCGCCGTATCAGTGAAATTTACGGTGATATCCAGAAATCCCTGGCCGCGGCAGACCGCGTCTTTGAAACACTGGATACGGAACCCGAAGTCAAGGAAAAGCCCGATGCCATCGAACTCCCGCGGGTACAGGGGCATGTCTGTTTCCACCACGTGGATTTCGCCTATGACGCAGAACATCCGGCCCTGACGGATTTCAATCTCGAAATCCAGCCCGGTGAAATCGTCGCTCTCGTCGGTCCCAGCGGGGCCGGCAAATCGACGGTAGCCAATCTCCTGCCCCGGTTTTATGATGTGACCGGCGGCTCTCTGACCATCGACGGTACTGATGTACGCGATGTGACCTTCCGGTCTCTGCGGCAGCAGATCGGCCTGGTCCCGCAGGAAACGATGCTGTTCAATGCCAGCGTACGGGAAAATATCCTGTACGGACGTCTCGATGCATCGGAAGATGAAATCGTCCGGGCTGCCAAGGCGGCCAATGCCCACGAATTCATCATACGCCTGCCCGACGGCTACGATACGATCGTCGGCGACCGCGGCAATGCCCTTTCCGGCGGCCAGCGCCAGCGTATCGCCATCGCCCGGGCCATCTTGAAAGATCCCCGCATCCTTATCCTCGATGAAGCGACGTCGGCCCTCGATACGGAATCGGAAAAAATCGTCCAGGCGGCACTGGAACGGCTCATGCAGGGCCGTACGTCCGTTGTCATTGCACACCGCCTGAGTACCATACGCGATGCCAATAAAATCGTCGTCATCGATCATGGACGCATCGTCGAAGAAGGAACGCATGCAGAGTTACTGGCCAGAGGAGGCCTGTACGCTCATTTGTATGCCGTACAGTTTAAAGAAAAAGCGGAAGGTTGAAAGCTATGTTAAATCACCTGCGTGTCAAATCGATGTACTGGCTGTATAACATACTGCTTCTCATGTACTGGGCGTCTCTCATTCCCGTGCTCATCTACCGCCTCATACATGAAGAAGGATTTTATCAGCGTATCAAACAGAGCATCGGTTTTTTGCCAGATGAGCTGAAGAAAAAAATATCCGACCGGCACGCCATCTGGGTCCATGCGGCTTCCGTCGGTGAAATCGTGGCAGCCAGCCCGATTGTACGGGAAATGCGGAAAGAACACCCCCAGGAAGTCATCATCGTGTCCGTCGTCACGGCGACAGGGTTCCGCATGGCTCACCAGATCATAGACGGGGCAGACGGCATCCTGTATTTTCCCCTGGACCTGCCGTATCTGACCGGGCGCATCCTCAATATTGTCAATCCGAAAATCATCGTCCTCGTCGAAACAGAAATCTGGCCGAATTTCCTGCGCATCGCCAACCGCAAGAAAATCCCCATCATGATGATGAACGGCCGTATCAGCCAGCGCAGCGTTTCCCGGTACCGGCTGATTACCTTTTTTACCCGTCACGTCCTGGCATCCATCCGGATTTTCTGTATGCAGAGCCGGATTGATGCCCAGTATATCATCGATATCGGAGCCGATCCCAATAAGGTCATCGTTACGGGCAATACGAAGTATGACCAGACCTATGGCATCGTGACGCCGGAGGAAAAAAAGAAATTTCTGGCCGAACTGGGCTTTGCCGAAACGGATTACCCCATCATGATAGCCGGGAGTACCCACAAGGGGGAGACGGCGTCGGTGTATAAGGCCTTTGTGGCCATCCGCAAAAAACATCCGCGGGCCCGGCTGATTATTGCTCCCCGCTATATTTACCAGTCTGACCTGGTACGGGAAGAAGGCCGTAAATATGGCATCACCATGGCCAAGCGCAGTGAAATGAAGGCCGGTAAGAAAATGGACGGTCCCTATGAAGGCGTCATCCTCGATACGATCGGCGAACTGGGCCGGGTATACAGTCTGGGCGATCTGGTCTTTGTCGGTGGCAGCCTGGCGCATATAGGAGGGCATAATATACTCGAACCGGCGGCGCATGCCAAGCCCATTGTCGTCGGTCCCAACATGTTCAATTTTGTGGAAATTTATGACCTCCTGAGCAGCCGCGGCGCCTGCATCATGGTCAAGAATGAGACGGAATTCATTGAGACCTGTGTGCGCATCGTTGATGACCGGCAGATGGCAGAAAATATGAAGCGCCATTGCATTGAAATCGTGCAGGAAAACCAGGGTGCGACGCGCCGGAATCTGGCAGAACTACAGAAGATACTCGATGACCTTCACGCCTGGAGATGATGTGATGTCTGTCTATAGCAAACTAGCAGCTTATATAGGATATCTCATGGAAGATACGCCTCATACATGGAAAGACGGCCCGGCGCTGGCCCTTCTTTCAGGACTTTCGGTACTGTATGGCTGGGGCGTAGGCCACCGGTACCGGTCGTATCTGGCCCATCCGGAAAAGCAGGTCCATCTGCCAGTCCCTGTCATCAGCCTGGGGAATATCACTGCCGGCGGGACGGGTAAGACCCCCACGGCGTGTTACCTGGCCCGTTGGCTCTGCCATAGGGGATACAAACCGGCCCTTCTGAACCGGGGATACCGCTCCCGGGCTGAAAAGGGAGCGGCGGTCATGTCTGACGGGGAGCATATCCTGCTGGATGCCGGATCCGGCGGCGACGAAGCCCTGCTCATGGCGCGCAGCCTTCCCGGCGTCCCCGTCCTCGTCGGACGGGAACGGGCCCGCACGGGTCAGATGGCAGTCCGCATGCTGGGAGCACAGGTGCTGCTCCTGGACGATGCCTTTCAGCACTGGCAGCTGGCCCGGGATCTGGATATCGTCCTCATCGATGGTACCAATCCCTTTGGAAACGGCCATCTCCTACCCCGGGGCATCCTGCGGGAACCGATGGATCATCTGAAGCGGGCCGGGTTCTTTATCCTGACAAAGTCGGATTTATGCACGCCCGGAGAAAAAGAGCAGATATACGGCACCCTGCGGCAGTATAACCAGACGGCTCCTGTTGCCGAAGCGGTTCACCAGCCGGCCTGGTGCGTTTCCTTTGCCGACTGGTATCAGGGCCGGAAAGACCGGAAGGAATGCAGCCAGCTCCAGGAAGGGACGGCGGCCATAGCCGTATCGGCCCTGGGAAATCCCGCTTCTTTTGAAGCGACGGTCTGCTCATCGGGATACCATCTGGCAGACCGTATCCGCTATGACGACCATCATCCCTATACTGCTGCGGATATACGGATGATGGAAGAAAGAGCCAGGTTACACGGGGCCGTGCTGGTTACGACAGAAAAAGATGCCGTAAAGCTTCCGGCAGCAGATATACTGGAACGGCAGGTACCGCTCTGGGTACTGGGTATAGAAATCGTAATCTGCAGAGGAGAACAAGAACTGCAGCAATGTATTCTGAACCATATAGGAGGAACGACATGAACTTTATCTGCATTATTCCCGCACGATTTGCATCGACGCGTCTGCCGGGCAAACCGTTGGCGGATATTGCTGGCAAACCGTTGATCCAGCGCGTATATGAACAGGCCGCTAAGGCCCGGAAATTATCGTCCGTCGTCGTGGCAGTCGATAATCCCCGCGTATATGATACAGTAGTTACCTTTGGTGGCCATGCCGTCATGACCCGGGAAGACCATACCAACGGGACAGACCGTCTGGCCGAAGCCGTGGGCCATTACCCTGATGCCGATGTCATCGTCAACGTCCAGGGAGATGAGCCGCTCATTACACCGGAAGTCATCGATGCCCTGTGCCAGACTTTTGAAGAGGACGAATCTCTTATGATGGCAACGGTGGCGACGCCCCTCAGAGAAGACGAGTATGACGACCCCAGTGCCGTCAAAGTCGTCATGAACAAACAGCACGAAGCCATGTATTTTTCCCGGTCCCTCATTCCCTATCCCCGTCATCCGTTCCACGATGGAATCCAGCCGTATAAGCATATCGGTATTTATGCATACCGCCGGGGCTTTCTCCTCAAGTATGCCGCCATGGAACAGACGCCGGCAGAAGAAGTAGAATCACTGGAACAGTTGCGCGTTTTGGAAAATGGCTATAAGATAAAGGTTATCACGACGGAGCAACAATTTATCGGCATCGATACGCCGGAAGATCTGGAACATATCCGCGAATATTTTGCAAAGGAGTCCCAATCATGAAAGCTGTACAGGTAGGAAACAGACAGATTGGCGGTGACGGCAGACTGTTCGTCATGGCCGGCCCTTGTGTCATAGAAGACCCGGAACGGGTGCTGCGCATCGGCAGGGAGATGAAAGCCATCTGCGGCCGTCTCGGACTGCCCTATATATTTAAAGCCTCTTTTGATAAAGCCAACCGGTCGAGCTGGAAATCCTTCCGCGGCCCGGGCCTTACGGAAGGGCTGAAAATCCTGAAAGCCGTCAAAGAAGAATTACAGGTCCCTGTCGTCAGCGATATCCATGAGGCCAGCCAGGCAGAACCGGCGGCAGAAGTCCTAGATATCCTGCAGATACCGGCCTTTCTCTGCCGGCAGACCGACCTTTTGCAGGCGGCCGCCCGCACGGGAAAATGCATCAATGTCAAGAAAGGCCAGTTCATGGCACCGTCGGATATGAAAAACGTGGCAGAAAAAATCAGTCATGAAGGCAATGAAAATATCATCCTGACCGAACGGGGCGTATCTCTGGGATATCATAACCTCGTCGTGGATATGCGCAGTTTCCCTATTATGCGCGAGTTTGGTTATCCCGTCGTCTTTGATGCTACCCACAGCGTCCAGCTGCCCGGCGGGGCCGGAACCCATTCTTCGGGACAGCGCCAGTTCATTGGCAACCTGGCCAGGGCGGCGGCCGGTTCCGGCATAGACGGCGTATTTATGGAAGTACATGATAACCCGGAAGAAGCCCTTTGCGACGGGCCCAACATGCTCTATCTGACCCAGGTGGAGGGGCTGCTGCGCGATATGGTGGCCATCAAGGCTATCAGTGATAAGAGCGACTCTACGGCGAAATAATAACGAGGTGAATGACATGGATATATTAGAAGAAGCAAAAGATGTATTGCAGCAGGAAGCCAAAGGCATTGAAAACCTGATTCCCAAACTGGACCAGAATTTCGTCAATGCCGTCCATATGATCATGGAATCCAAGGGCCGTGTCGTCGTGACCGGCATGGGCAAATCAGGACATATTGCCCGCAAGATTTCGGCTACCCTGGCTAGCACGGGCACGCCGGCTATTTTCCTTCATCCCGGCGAAGCCATCCACGGCGATCTGGGGATGGTGACCGGCGACGATGTCGTCCTGGCCATTTCCAAGAGCGGGGAAACGCGGGAAGTTCTGAATATGCTGCCCAGCCTGAAGCGCATCGGTGCCAAAATCATCGCTATCGTCGGCGAACACAATTCGACACTGGCCAAGAATTCCGACGTCATCCTCGATGCTTCTGTAGAAAAAGAAGCCTGCCCACTGGGTCTGGCCCCGACGACGAGTACGACTGTAGCACTGGCCCTGGGCGATGCCCTGGCTGTCGTCCTCCTTTCGTGCCATCACTTTACGAAAGATCAGTTTGCCATTTTCCATCCCGGCGGATCTCTGGGCCGTAAGCTGCTCCTGACGGTAGAAAACGTCATGCATAAAGGCGAAGATAATCCGGTCATCAGCGAAGACAGCACTGTCCAGGATGCCCTGTTCATGATGACGGAAAAAGGCCTCGGTGCTGTATCGGTCGTCGATGAAGACGGCGTCCTCGTCGGCCTCGTGACCGATGGCGACGTACGGCGCGGGCTGGAAACAGGATCCAACTTCCTGCAGTGGCCCGTCGATGCCATGATGACCAAGAGCCCGCGGATCATTACCAATGACAAACTGGCGGCAGAAGCCATGCACATCATGGAAAAAAATCAGCCCCGTCCCATTACGGTACTGCCTGTAGTGGATAAAGACAACAAGGCCGTCGGCATGATCCATCTGACCGATTTGCTGCGGCAGGGAGTGGTCTGATGAAATACCTGACACAGATAAAGCTGCTGGCTCTCGACGTCGATGGCGTCCTGACCGACGGCATCATTTACTACAGTCCCGCCGGAGACGCCATGAAAGGGTTTTCGGCCCGGGACGGCATGGGGATTTCCCTGGCCCGTATGGCTGGCCTCAGGACGGCATTGATTACCGGACGCAGGTCTCCCATGGTAGAACAGCGGGCCAAAGACCTGCATATCGACTATGTCATCCAGGATGCCAAGGATAAACTCCAGGCCCTGCGCCAGCTGTGCCGGGACACGGGCCTTACCATGGAAGAAGTATCCTACATGGGTGATGACCTCAATGATGTGTCCCTTATCCGGAACGTCGGCTTCGGTGCTGCACCGTGTGACGGCTGTGAAGAAGCCTGCAGGGCTGCCGCGTTCGTTTCCAATTTCCGGGGCGGATACGGCGCATTGCGCGAACTGGTAGAATACATTTTAAAGAACCAGGGTGTCTGGGATGATATAGTGAATCATTTTCTGACCGGCACTGCCGAATTTAAACAGTAAGGAAAGGAGCGTCTGCATCGTGTTTTCGGAATGGCAGTACTATGTAATGCGGGGCATCGGCAGGGTGATCCGTCATCTGTCCTACCCGACAGTCATTTCATTAGGACGCAGGTTGGGTCCTTTAGTCAGCCGGATTATGAAGAAACAATACAACAGGGCCATTTTTCAGGCCGTGCGGGGTCTGGAATGCAGTGAAGAAGAAGCCCGTCGTATTGTAGATGAACTGTTTTGCAATCTGGGCCAGTCGGCACTGGAAATTCTCTATACGCCGAACCTGAATCCCGGAAATATATCGGAATACGTTACGCTGGATCACCCGGAACGCCTCGATGAAGCATTGAAAGAAGACAAAGGCGTCATCGTCCTTACGGGCCATATCGGCAACTGGGAATGGCTGGGCGCGCTGGCTATGTATGGCTATCCGGCTTCGACCATCGTCAAGAACCAGGCCAATTCGTCCATCACGCGGCTGCTCAATGAAAACCGGGAAGGTATGGGCCTGGAAGTATTTGCCCGCGGTGGAAATGAAATGATCATTGCTGCCCGGGCGCTGAAACGGAAGAAACTGCTGGGTTTCCTGGCCGACCAGGACGGCGGTTTTCACGGCGTGCCCCAGCCATTCCTGGGGAAAATGAGTTCGACGCCGAAGGGACCGGCCATGTTTGCCCAGAAATTTCATTCCCCCATCGTCCCCGTTTTTACCATCCATGATGAAAACCACCGAACCCATCTGGCAATCGGCGAAATCATGCATTTTGAAGACACGGGGAACAAGGAAGAAGATATTGCCCGCATGACACGCAAGATGGCAATACTGACAGAAAAATTCATTAAAGAACATCCTACGGAATGGCTCTGGTTCCAGCATCGCTGGAGCACGGAACCGGAAGATATCATTGCACTGCAGAAAGAAGGAGCGGTGAAGGACAGTGAACATACGGCAGAAACTGATACAAAATAAAATAGGCATTCTCGTGGCAGCCGTTTTGATCTTGTTTGCCGGCATGTTGTACTGGTTCATGAAGTCGGCGCCGACGCAGGTAGAAGATACGCCACGCAGTGATGATCTGGTCGAATTCCAGGGATCGGAAATCGAAGAAAAAGACGGGGACCGCCTGGTATGGCGGCTGTCGTCGGAAAAGATCCAGGTCGATCCCAAGACGCAGAAAATGTATTTTACCAGTCCGAAAGCCGAAATCTGGGAAAAGGACGGGACGGAACTGACGGTGACAGCGAAACTGGGCATCGTAGACCGGGAAAAGAAAACGATTGAGCTGAAACAGCCTATTGAAGCTTCGACCGATAAAGGAGATACATTGCAGACTGAGGGCAGTGTGTATTATAATATGGATACACGGCTTATCAAAGGCGGCAAAGTGCTGCTGACGCGCCATGACAAAACGGCGGTAAGCGGTGATTCGTTTGAAACCAACGCATCCCTGGACCAGGTAACGGTACAGGGCCATGCGAAGATAACCAAGGGAGAGTAGAGCATGAAACAGAAACTATACATGAAAATCCTGGCAGCCGTCATGACCAGTGCCATGCTCCTGCCGGCTGCCGTTACGATTGCCGCCGATAACCCTTCTGTATCGGTGACGGCAGATAAACTGGAATACAATGGCAAGACACAGATTGCCAAAGCGACGGGCAATGTCGTCATCGTACGCGATCAGGCCACCCTCACAGGGAATGTGGCCACGTATAATCTGAAGACAGCCGAAGCGGACATGGAAGGCAATGTCACGGCCCAGCAGCCGGATATGCACATGACATCGGATAAGCTTCATTCGACGAACCGCAATTACCTCATCGCTACGGGCAATGTCAAAGGCGTGTACGGCGATAAAAAGGTAAATGGCGATCAGGTGGAATATTATCTCGACCAGGATCACGGCATCGTGACGGGCCATGGATATCTGGAAGCACAGGGGTCGCAGATGTGGGCCGACCATATCGAAGGCTGGTTCAAGGAAATCCGGGCCATCGGTACAGGCAATGTCCACATTGAATCGCCGACAGAAGAGCTGACCGCTTACGGCGATAAGGCCGTATATACCCAGACGCCGGGGCAGAATAACGGCGTCATCCATATGACGGGAAATGTATATGCCACCCAGAAGGGCAACCAGCTCAGTGGCAATGATGTAGAAGTACACCTGGCAGACAATTCCGTAGAATCCAATGGCCGTTCTACCGTTGTCTTCATACCGGGCAGTGAAGAATAGGGGAAACGATGTACATCCAGACCAATGATTTAGTAAAAACGTATAAGGAACGCAATGTCGTCAACAAAGTCAGCATTCATGTAGACCAGGGGCAGATCGTCGGCCTCCTGGGGCCGAACGGGGCAGGCAAGACGACGACATTCTATATGATAGTCGGCATCGAACATCCCAGTGACGGGTCGATTTTCATCGATGACCATGACATCACCGGGCTTCCTATCCACAAACGGGCCGCCTATGGCATTGGCTATCTGCCCCAGGAAGCATCGATTTTCCGCAAACTGACTGTAGAAGAGAATCTGCTGGCCATGCTGGAAACGACATCCCTGTCGCGGAAAGAGCAGAAAAAGAAAGCCGAATCGCTCATGGAAGAATTTACCATTACCAAATTGCGCGACCGCCTGGGCATACAGCTGTCCGGCGGGGAACGGCGGCGTGTGGAAATCGCCCGCTGCCTGGTCATGGATCCGGCTTTTATCCTCCTCGATGAACCCTTTGCCGGTATCGACCCGCTGGCCGTCAACGATATCCAGGATATCATCAGCCATCTGAAAGGACGGGGCATCGGCGTTCTCATCACGGACCATAATGTCCGGGAAACACTGAGTATCGTCGATAAGGCATACATTTTGAACGAAGGGCAGATCCTTCTGGAAGGAAGTCCGCAGGTGATTGCCAACGACCCCGTGGCCAAGAAGTTCTATTTAGGCGAAGAATTTACCATGTAACAGGGGGACACGATGAGAATATTAGATAAGTACATATTAAAAGAATTCATCAGCCCGTTCCTGTTCGGGGTCTGTGCCTTTACGGCCGTATTCATTGGGACAGGGACGCTCTATCGGATTGCCAATTTAATCAACAATTACGGGGCTTCGCTATGGGATGCCTTCCGCGTCCTAGTACTGGCCCTCCCCTCGATTATCGTCGTGACCTTTCCCATGTCGGTACTCCTCGGCTCGCTCATGGCTTTCGGACGCCTGTCCAGCAACAGCGAACTGATTGTCATGCGTTCGGGGGGACAGAATTTCGTCCGTCTTGCCATGCCGATTTTCATTGCCGCCCTGATTATTTCTCTGGGGACGACAGCGTTCAATGAATTTGTCGTACCAAAGGCCAATAATGCTTATAATACGATTATTAATCAGGAAATCAAACATCAGGTAGCTCCCAAGACACAGGACCATATCATTCTGAAGGATGTTAAAGGCCACGATATCAACAGTCTGATGTACGCCCGCCAATACGATTCGGATCTGAAGCAGTTCAAGGACATTACGGTCCAGGAATTTGAAAATGATACCCTTATGCGGGTCGAAAAGGCCGATTATGCCGACTGGAATGGCAGTAAATGGGTCATGCATGAAGGCCGGATTTATGATGTCTCTGTCGGGGAAACCGTAACCCGGACCATGACCTTTAAAAATCAGGAACTCCCCATTACCCAGAAACCGAGTAAAGTCAGCGCATCCCAGAAGAAACCTGATGAGATGACTATACGGGAATTGCGGGAACAGATATCGCTTCTGGACCAGAATGCGGTCAATACGAATAAGATGAAAGTAGAAATGTACAACCGCTTTGCCATGCCGCTGGCCAGCCTGGTCTGTGCTATCGTCGGCGCGCCCCTGGGCATGCAGAAACAGCGGGGCAGTTCTTCCATCGGCTTCGGCATCAGTGTCGTCGTCATATTCATTTACTACACCATCATGACACTGGGGAATGCCCTGGGAAATGGCGGTAAAATTCCTCCCTATATAGCAGCTTTTTTACCGGATATCGTCTGTGGCATTGCCGGTATCTGTCTTGTATACCGCAAATCCAAATAATCAGACGGAGTGATTGGTATGCCTTCGGGCATGCTGGTCACTCTGCCTTTTTTTATACGTTTCGATGAAATTGTCATAAAAAGCCATGACAGAAAGGCTGTCATGGTATAATATAAAAACAGGATGGAGGTGTGCCAATGGAATACGGATGGATTATGTTGCTCATTTTAGCCGTCATGGGCGGCGTCATAGCCTATCTGGGCGATAAAATCGGTTCCCGCGTAGGCAAGCGGAAAATAAAATTATTTGGCATGCGGCCGAAGTACTCGTCTATCCTGATTACGATCATTACCGGCGTCAGCATTGCCGCCGTTACCCTGGGCGTCATGTCCGTTCTTTCGAAGAACGTCCGCATCGCACTGTTCGGGATGCATCAGCTGCAGCTTCAGAAAGCCGAACTGGAACAGCAACGGGACCGGCTGCTGGAACAGGCCCGGGCACTGGGACTGGAAATGGAAGAAAAGAACAACCTGCTGGCTGCCAATGAAAACCTGCTGCGTCATCAGGAACAGCAGCTGGCCGATGCCAACGACCGCATACGGGTGACACAGCTGGATCTGCAGCAGACCCAGGCGGCCCGCGATGATGTGAGCCGCCAGCTGACTATCGTACAGGTGGCCCGCGATGAAATGATGGCCCGCAACAATCAGCTCAATACAGAAAATAAAGAACTGGAAGCGACACAGGCCCGCATGAATCACACCATTGGCCTGCTCGATGAACGCATAAAACTGCTGAACGATAAAATGACTGATATCCGGGAAGGACAGGTCCTGTTCCGCGTTGGCGAAGTACTGGCCAGCAAAGTCATTGATGCCAATGCCGACGAAAGCCAGATCCGGTCGTCCCTGGGAGAAATGCTGGCCCAGACCAATACCCGCATCCGGGAACACCTGGGCATCACCAATGAAAATGCCGTCGTACTCTACATTTCGCAGGACGAAATCGACCAGACCGTACAGGCACTGCATGCCGCCAAAGGCAGCAAACTGATCCGTCTTACCGCTGCCGGCAATATCATCCTGGGAGAACCGGCACTGGTCCATCTGGAAACCTTCGATAACCAGCTCATTTATCACAAGAATGAAATCGTTCATGAAGAACATTTCCAGGCTTCTGAAGTAAACGGCAGCGCCGAATACATCGTATTCCGCTTCCTCCACGAAGTCAATCAGCAGGCCGTCAAGAAGGGCATCCTGCCCGACCCGCTCACAGGCAATGTGGGTTCCCTGACGGCGACGGAAATGTTTGATACGATCCAGCGGATCAAATCCAGCGGCGACGGCGACATCATTCTCCGGGCCGTAGCACGCACGGATATCTATACAGCCGGCCCTCTGGATATCGATATAGCCGTCCGGTCCTATGGGACGCCGTGAGAGGAGCAGGTTTCATGATTTTAGCAATCGATCCGGGCTCAGAAAAGACAGGGACAGCGGTTCTCCGCAACGATGGCAGTCTGGTCTGCCGTCAGATCATACCGACAGAGGACCTGTCCGCTCATCTGTCCGAAATGTATAAAAAGTACGCTTTTACGCATATTGTTATGGGAAACGGCACGAACCACCGCCATCTTCAGCCCGTTGCCGAAGAGTGGATACAAAAGGAAGCGCCCGATGTGACCTTTTCCCTCATTGACGAAAAATTCACTACTGTGGAAGGACGGAAGCTGTACTGGCAGTATACGCCCCGTCATGGCTGGCGCCGCCTGGTGCCGCTGTCCCTGCAGTATCCGCCGGAACCAGTCGATGATTTCGTAGCCTGGATTATCGGACAACGGTATATAAAATCCCTGGGAGGTCTTTCATGATCGAATACGTAATGCGCGCTATAGGACTGGCTTTTGGAGCCCTGGTGTACAACTGCGGCCTTCATGTGTTTTTAGTCCCCAATAATGTCATCGATGGCGGCGTCGTCGGGATTGCCCTCATGGCAGCTCATGTGACAGGCATATCCTTCAGTGTATTCATCGTCGCCCTCAACATTCCTTTCTTTGTCATAGGCTATCGCAAGATCGGCCTGCGGTTTACCTTTTTTTCTCTCTATTCCGTCCTTTGTCTCTCGTTGTGGAGCAGCTTCCTGCACCTGGCTCCCATGACGGATGACCCGTTCTTATCGACCATTTTCGGCGGTATGATCATGGGGCTCGGCGTAGGGCTGATCATCCGCTGGGGCGGTTCCCTCGACGGAACGGAAATCATGGCCATCATTGCCGAAAAGATTTCGCCCTTTTCTGTCGGTGAAATCGTCATGTTCTTCAATCTGTTCATCCTGGGATCGGCTATCTTTGTCTTTGGTGTGGACAGCGCCCTCTATTCGCTGGTCGCCTATTTCATTGCCTATAAGATGATCGATGTCGTCGTAAACGGACTGGATGAAATGAAAGGACTGTTCATCGTTTCGGCGAAACACGATGAAGTAGCCCGTGTCATTACCAGGGATATGGGAAGGGCTGTGACTCTCCTTCACGGGGAAGGAGCCTATACGCGGAAAAAGACACTGATTTTATATTGTGTCGTATCCCGTCTGGAAATAACAAAACTGCAGGATACGGTAAAGCGCATAGATCCGCGGGCATTCATTACGACTTTCGATATCCGTGAGACCCAGGGCGGCCTGCTCAAAGGGAAAAAGAACCATGAATAAGACGGCGTCTTGCTGACGGGTTGTTGACGAAATACGGCAGATGCTATATCATATAAAATAATTGCATATAGTTAAATATTTATATAAAGAAGCAGATAGGACAGCTTCTCACACAGGAGGCAGAGAAATGGCACAATTGAATTTTAACATTGAAGATATTTGCGGTACCTTATCGGAGAATAAAGATGGCTGGCACAAACAGCTGACCTACATCAGCTGGAACAACCGGCCGCCAAAATTTGACCTTCGCTCATGGGATCCTGATTACCAGGCCATGACCAAAGGGATTACCCTGACAAAAGACGAATTAATCGAACTTCGGAATATTCTGGATAATATGGATTTTGATAAATACTAAAGGGGTGTAGAGTATGCTTTCTCAGATTCAGTACGGACAATGACGAAAGCATACTTTTTATTTTTGCTTGCAAAAGAAGAAGAAACATTATATAATCTCTGTTGTATGTACTATTAATACTTGGTCATAATTTACATAAAGGTGATGGAATGGTTCGTATAGCCAGAGAAAAAAGACATGCTCTCCTGTCCCGCCGCATTGAGGAAAACCCGTTCATCAATGATGAAGAACTGGCAGAAGAATTTTCTGTCAGCGTGGCGACCATCCGGCTGGACCGGATGGCCCTGGGGATACCAGAGCTGCGCATGCGCATAAAAAAGCGTGCAGAAGCAGCACAGGCCCAGCACCACCGTGCCGATGTCATGGGGGACCTGATTGAATGCAATGTTGGTAAAGACGCTATATCCATCATGACAGCTACAGAAGATATGGTGGATGCGGCACACGTCGTGCAGTCACGGTATTTATACGCTCAGGCTGATTCCTTAACGAAAGCCGTCCTGAATCTGCCGGTCTGCATCATCGCCGTTGCCAACTTGAAATATAAACAGCCCGTAACCGTCGGAGACCGGCTTGTTGCGCGGGCTGAAGTCATCCGTCAGAGAGATCAGAAATATTATGTATGGGTGAAGATACGCAAAAATGCCAAAGAAGTATTCCGGGCAAAGTTTATCGTAGAGTCTTTGGAATAACGGAGATAGAGTAATGAAAATAGCTGTAGACGCTATGGGTGGGGATTATGCACCAGAAGAAATCGTTCTGGGAGCCATCCACGCCGTAAGCGAATATAAATTTGATGTCGTACTCGTCGGTGATGAACAGAAGATACGCAATGTACTCAGGCAGTACGATGCAAAAGAAAGCGACCGCCTGTCCATTGTCCATGCCAGCGAAGTCATCGAAATGGGGGAACATCCCGTCCAGGCTGTCCGTAAGAAGAAGGATGCCTCTATTGTCGTGGCGACACGGCTCGTACGGGATGGCCAGTGTGATGCCGTCGTGGCCCCGGGCAGTACGGGAGCCGCTGTCACGGCCGCCCTTCTGGGATTAGGGAGGATTGCTGGTATTGAACGGCCCTGTATCGCCACGCCGATTCCTTCGAAAAAGGGGATTACAGTGCTACTCGATTCAGGAGCCAATTCCAACAGCAAACCGAAACATCTGGTAGAAGCGGCCATCATGGGTTCTCACTATGCAAAGTATATCCTGGGCATAGATAAGCCGCAGATTGGCCTGCTGAATATCGGCGAAGAAGTGACCAAAGGCAATGAATTATGCCAGCGGACCTATCCGCTGCTGGAAAAACTGAAAACCATTTCTTTCTATGGCAATGTCGAAGGCCGCGATATTCCCAATGGGACCGTAGATGTCGTCGTCTGCGACGGCTTTGTCGGCAATGTTATCCTGAAGTTTGGTGAAAGTATGGCTATGTTTATCTACCGTCTGGTCAAACAGGCCATAAAAAATAGTGGGTTTATTGCAAAACTGGGTGCTCTGGCGATTTATCCTGCACTGAAATCGCTGAAGAAACGCCTTGATTTTACTGAATATGGAGGGGCTCCGCTTCTGGGAGTCAACGGCAGTTTTATTATCTGCCACGGCAGTTCCAAGGCAAAGGCAATTAAAAATGCTATCCGCGTTGCCGGCGAACTGGTAGAGCAGGATGTGACAGGACATATCCGCCATAGTATTGAAGAAGAAGGAGTTCAGGAATATGATAGTGAAAGCTAATCCGGCAGGGATTCTCGGCACTGGTCATTGTGTGCCCGAACAGGTTTGGACGAATACCTATTTAGAAACGTTTCTGGATACATCGGATGAATGGATCCGCAGCCGTACAGGCATCGGAGCCAGACACGTAGCCCCAAAGGGCGTCAATACGTCCGATCTGGCAACGGGAGCGGCTAAAGAAGCTATGGAAATGGCCAAGGTCAGCCCGGAAGATATCGATCTGATCATCGTATGCACGCTGACGCCCGATAAGGCACTGCCGAGCACGGCCTGCATCGTCCAGGCCAATCTGGGAGCCGTCAATGCCGCTGCCTTCGACTTGGAAGCAGCCTGCTCCGGATTTGCCTATGGGTCGATTATCGCATCCCAGATGATTGAAAACGGCATGTATGACCATATCCTGGTCATCGGTGCGGAAGTACTGACCCGGGTCATCAACTGGAAAGACCGTTCTTCCTGCGTTCTCTTTGGTGATGGCGCAGGGGCAGCCGTTATCGGCCGTGTACCTTCAGGCTATGGCATCCTCAGCGGCGCCATGGGAGCCGACGGCACAGGCGGCGATTTCCTGACTATCCGCAGCGGCATTGCCAACCCGGTCACGGATGCGCGCCGCGCTGACGGATCGGCCTATGCCGTCATGGATGGCAAGGAAGTCTATAAATTTGCTGTCAAAGCGATGCCTCACGCAGCCGAACTGGCACTAAAGAGAGCAGAACTTGAAAAAGAAGATATTGATGTCCTCGTACCACACCAGGCCAACATGCGCATCATTGAATCGGCGGCAAAACGCCTCCATGTGCCTATGGAAAAGGTATATGTCAACATCGAAAAATACGCCAATACATCAGGTGCTTCCATCCCTATCGCCCTGGACGAAGCAGTCCGCACGGGGATGGTGAAACGGGGAGACATCGTCTGCCTCGCCGGTTTTGGTGCCGGCCTTACCTGGGCCAGCGTCGTAATGAAATGGTACTAAAGAAGAATAGAGGTGACTTATTTGAAAACAGCATTTGTATTTCCCGGACAAGGTGCCCAGAAAGTGGGCATGGTCAAAGATTTATACGACAACTATCCTGTCGTAAAAGAACTGTTTGAAGAAGCCGATGATGCCCTGCATTTTTCGCTGACGAAGCTGATTTTCGAAGGTCCTGATGAAGAACTGATGAAGACCAGCAACACCCAGCCGGCCATCCTCACGGCCAGCACGGCCTGCTGCCGGGTCCTTCAGCAGGAAGGACTGACGCCGGACATCGCTGCCGGCCACAGCCTTGGGGAATACTCGGCCCTCGTAGCGGCCGGCTCCCTGAGTTTTGCCGATGCCGTCCGTACAGTACGGCTGCGCGGCCAGTTCATGCAGGAAGCCGTTCCCCTCGGAGAAGGAGCTATGGCGGCTATCCTCGGCCTCGATGAAGAAAAGATAAAAGAAATCTGTGCCCAGGTTTCGTCCCAGGGCGGCGTCGTCCAGGCTGTCAATTTCAACTGCCCGGGCCAGACCGTTATTGCAGGTTCTGCCAAAGCTGTCGAAACGGCGGCTGATGCCATGAAGGCTGCCGGAGCCCGCCGTGCCGTCATGCTCCACGTCAGCGCTCCTTTCCACAGCACTCTTATGGAACCAGCAGCCCGTCGCCTGGCGGAAGTCCTCGATACGATTACCATCCAGGACGCGCAGATTCCCGTCGTGGCCAATGTAAACGGCCAGATGGAAACGAAGGCTGCCGATATCAAGGAAGCCCTGGTCAAGCAGGCTGCCAGCCCGGTCCTCTGGATCGACTGCACGCATACGATGCAGCAGTTCGGTGCCGAAACCTTTGTAGAAGTCGGCCCTGGCAAGACCATCTGCGGCTTCAACCGCAAAATTGACCGTAAGATCCATAGTGAAAACGTAGAAGATATTCCGTCTTTGCAGAAAACACTTGAATTTTTCCAGGGGGTCAGATAAAATGCTTTTAACAGGTAAAACTGCGATCGTAACAGGCGGTTCCCGCGGCATCGGCCGCGCCGTATCCCTGCTGCTGGCCCGGGAAGGAGCCAATGTGGCCATCGTCTATGCCGGTAATACGGCAGCTGCCGAAGAAACGAAGCAGCAGGCCGAAGCCCTGGGCGCAGCCGCCGCTGTGTTCCAGTGTGACGTAGCAGACGAACAGGCCGTGACCGATATGGTCAAAGCCGTCAAGACACAGTTTGGTTCCGTGGATATTCTCGTCAATAATGCCGGCATCACCCGTGACGGACTGCTCATGCGCATGAAAGAAGCGGATTGGCAGGCCGTACTGGATACGAATCTGACCGGCGTCTATCATTGCACAAAAGCTGTTTCCAAGCTGATGATGAAACAGCGTCACGGTGCTGTCATCAATCTGTCCTCTGTCGTCGGGGAAACGGGCAATGCCGGACAGGCTAATTACGCCGCTGCCAAAGCAGGTATCATCGGCTTTACCAAAGCCGTCGCCAAAGAACTGGCATCGCGCAATATCCGCGTCAATGCCGTGGCTCCCGGATACGTAGAAACGGATATGACCGCCGGACTTCCCGATTCGGCAAAAGAAGATATGCTCCGCTCCATCCCGCTGGGCCGTCCGGCCACAGCAGATGATGTGGCACAGGCTGTCTTATTCCTTGCATCTGATCAGGCCTGCTACATTACCGGCCAGGTCCTCAACGTGGACGGCGGCATGGTAATGTAATATAATACAATTAGCACACTGAAAGGGGGTGAATCGGAAATGAGCGAAGAAGCTACTTTTGAAAAAGTAAAAAGCATCGTTGTTGAACAGTTAGGCGTTGACGAAAAAGAAGTCAAAATGGACGCTGCGTACATTGATGATTTAGGCGCTGATTCCTTGGACATTGTTGAATTGATCATGGCTTTCGAAGAAGAATTCAATATCGAAATCCCTGATGATGTGGCAGAAAAAATCAAAACTGTCAAAGATACAGTTGATTACATCGAAAAGGAAAAGAAAGCGTAAGTATGCAATAAGAGCCAGATGGGGAAAGGCACAGGTCTTTCCCCGGATGGTATCTTGAATGGAGGAAACCATAGTGAAGCTGCCAGAATTACATATAGGTAAGCTTGTAGCCAAAGTGCCAATCGTCCAGGGCGGCATGGCAATACGTTTGTCTACTGCCCGCTTAGCGGCAGCTGTTGCAAATGAAGGCGGTATTGGCCTGATTGCCATCTCCGGCATGCCATATGATGAAATACGATATGAAATCCGGTTGGCCAGAAAACTTGCGCCAACGGGGATTATTGGTATAAATGCCATGGTTGCGGCCCGTGATTTCAAGGGTATCGTAATGACGGCTATTGAAGAAGGAATCGATCTAGTAGTAGCAGGGGCTGGCTTTTCCCGGGATATGTTCGCCTGGGGCCGCGCTTCGGGTACACCGATTGTGCCAATTGTCTCCTCGGCTAAGCTAGCTAAAATATCCCAGAACCTCGGTGCTGCCGCTGTCGTCGTAGAAGGCGCAGAAGCAGGCGGGCATCTGGGAACGAACCGTTCCAGCCGGCTCATTGTGCCGGAAGTACGCGCTGCCGTAGATATTCCGGTCATCGGTGCCGGCGGCGTTCTCCATGGCAAAGACATAGCGGAAATGCTGCGTCTCGGCGCTAATGGCGTTCAGATGGGCAGCCGTTTTGCTGCCAGCGTCGAATCGAACGGTTCCGATGAATTGAAGAAAGTCTATCTCCGTGCGAATAATCCGGAAGATTTTATCCTCGTGCACAGTCCCGTAGGTCTGCCGGGGCAGGCTATCCGTACGCCATTTTCGGAACGGGTGCTCCTGGGAACGGCTCCCAAGCCGGTTACGTGCGACCACTGTCTCAGGAAGTGCAGTCACAAATACTGTATTATCCGCGCGCTCACACGGGCACAGCAGGGAGATGTCGAAACAGGTCTCGTATTTTCCGGCCGGCGCATGCAGGAAATCCACGAAATCCTGCCGGTCAAGGAAATATTTGCATATCTGAAACGGGAAATGGAAGAAATTCCCGATTAATCACGAACTTTTTATGGATGAGGTGAACACTTTGGAAAAACGTGTAGTAATTACCGGTGTAGGTGTCGTTTCCCCTGTAGGTATCGGCAAAGATGCTTTTTGGGACGCCCTCTTATCCGGCAAGAACGGTATTGGTCCGATTACACATTTTGATGCGACGGAATACGCAGCCCGTATTGCCGGTGAAGTCAAAGATTTTGATCCGGCGGACTACAACATTGACCGCAAAGAAGCACGGCATATGGACATTTCTACACAGTTTGCCGTGGCAGCAGCCAAACTGGCTATCGATGATTCCGGTGTCGATCTGGATAAGGAAGACCGGGACCGCATCGGTACTATTGTCGGTACGGGCATCGGCGGCATGGAAACACTGCATAATCTCTACAAAGGCTTATTTGCCAAGGGCCCGTCCCGGGTCAATCCCTTCGTCGTTCCCAAGATGATCGGCAATATGGCTTCCGGCCAGGTATCCATCGTATTTGGTCTCAAAGGCCACTGTGCCAGTGTCGTTACGGCCTGTGCCACAGGGACGAACTCCATCGGCGCGGCATATCGCATGATCCAGCGCGGCGAACTCGACGCAGCCGTAGCCGGCGGTACGGAAGCAGCTGTATCTCCCGGTGCCGTAGCCGGCTTTGCTGCCATGAAAGCTCTCAGCACCCGCAACGATGATCCGGCCCATGCCTCCCGCCCGTTTGATAAGGATCGCGATGGCTTCGTCATGGGCGAAGGTTCCGGTATCGTATTCCTGGAAGAACTGGAACATGCTAAAAAACGCGGCGCCCATATTTATTGTGAAATCGGCGGCTATGGCAGCAATGCTGATGCCTACCATATCACGGCTCCGGCTCCGGAAGGCATCCAGCAGTCCAAATGCATGGCCCTGGCTGTCAAAGATGCCGGCCTGACACCGGACGATGTCGATTACGTCAATGCCCACGGCACGTCCACCCATCTCAATGACCTCAACGAATCGAAGGCCATTGCCCGTCTCTTTGGCGATCATGCCAAAGACATGCTGGTCAGCTCGACGAAATCCATGACGGGACACCTCCTCGGTGCTGCTGGTGCCGTTGAAGCCATTGCCTGCGCCCTGACCATTGCAACAGGTCACGTACATCCCACTATCAACCTCATCGAACCGGAAGATGAACTGAAAGAACTCGGACTTAACTATGTACCGGGTCAGGCTGTAGATGCCGATGTGAAGGTGGCTATTTCCAATTCCTTCGGATTTGGCGGTCACAATGCTACGCTTCTGTTCAAGAAGTATGCAGAGTAAGAGATGCATTGGTAATGAAACCGGAACGAAAAGCACAACTTGAGAAATGCATTGCCATTCTGGGGCTGCCTGCCTTCCGCAACCTGCAGCTCCTCGATGCCGCATTGACTCATTCTTCCTATGCCAATGAAAATAAGAACCGTCATGTCCATTTTAACGAACGTCTGGAATTTCTCGGAGATGCTATCCTGGACCTGGTCATTGGCGAATATCTGTTCATGCATTATCCTCATATGCCCGAAGGAGAACTTTCCAAAGCCCGGGCCAGTGTAGTCAGTGAAATGCCTCTGGCCTCCGTATTCGGGTCCTATCATATAGGTGACTATATGCTCATGGGACGGGGTGAACAGCTCTCCGGCGGCCGGACGCGGACCAGCATCCTGGCGGATGCCTTCGAAGCCGTCGTCGGAGCCGTGTACATCGATCACTCCTATGGTGCTGCCCGTACGTTTATCCTTCATCACTTGAAAGGCTATCTGGAACTGGTAAAAAACGGCAATTATGGAAAAGATTATAAGACGCTGTTCCAGGAATTCGTCCAGCGCGAAGGCGAGCAGCATATCGCATATGAGCTCTGCCGTGAAGAAGGGCCCGATCACGACAAGACCTTCTACATGGAAGTCACCGTGAACGGAACCGTCCTGGGCGAAGGAAAAGGCAAGACCAAGAAAGATGCCGAACAGCATGCGGCTTATGAAGCGTTGAAAAAATTAGGTGGTATACCGTAAAATGTGGCTTTCGGGCCACATTTTTTTTATAAGGAGTAGAAGGATGGAAAACGAAACGCTGCGCACATCGATTATCCCCATTTTCATTCCCCACATCGGCTGTCCGTACCGCTGTGTCTTTTGCAACCAGTGGCGCATTACCGGCCATGCGGGAATCCCCGATGCCAGTGAAGTCCGGCATCTCATCCATACCTATACACAGGGCGTGGGGAAACGGCACTGGGAAGCCGCATTTTATGGAGGCAGTTTCACCGCTATCCCTGCGTCTTTGCAGGAAAGTTTGCTGGAACCGGCGTATGAAGCCCTTCAGGCAGGACGCATCGACGCCATCCGCTGCTCGACCCGTCCCGACTGCATCACCGGACCCATACTCAGGCGTCTGCAGCGCTATGGCATGACGACCGTCGAGCTGGGCGTACAGTCCATGGATGATAATGTGCTGGAACGGGCCAGACGGGGGCATACGGCCGCGCAGGTAATAGAAGCTACGGCACTGTTGCGCCAGTATGGCTTTACCGTTGGTCATCAGCTCATGCCGGGCCTTCCCGGGGAAGACTGGACGAGCCTTTCCCATACGACCGACGCCATATGCCGCCTGAAACCGGATATAACCCGCATCTATCCCGTAGCCGTCATTGCCGGTACGGAACTGGCAGAGAGCTGGCAGAAAGGGGAGTATCAGGCACTGACTATCCATGAGGGGGTGCGGCGTGCGGCCTATATGAAGCAGTGCTTTCTTTCCCATGGCATCCAGGTCATCCGCACGGGACTGCAGGCGACGGAAAATCTCGATGACCCGTCACAGGTACTGGCCGGGGCCTATACGCCGGCCATGGGGGAAATGGTTGATACACGGCGCTATCAACTGCAGCTCTTTGACGTGCTGGACCGTATCCTGCCTGGCTGTCAGAGGGAAGATGTCGTGATTTCCTATCACCGCCGTGATACGAGCCGGGTCCGGGGCATCCGCAATGTCACGGTCCACCGCTCACGCCTCCGATATGGCCGGGAATTTCTCTGGAACGAAGACGATGCGGTTCCCATGCATCATATCCGTGTGACGGCACGTACGGGAACCTGGCTCATCGATACGGACCGGAATCAGATTTTTCCTGATTTGCCCGATGCGGATAGATGACTGGATAGCAGAAATCCCCATAATTATATGATAAAAAATCAATATAAAAATACGAAAAAATCATTGACATTACAATTTGATAGCGCTAGAATACAAGTATAATCATTCGGTAAACAGAATTCGGTTTCATATATAGAACACAAAAGCTTTGCCCTGGAAAATATACTTAGGCTGTATCTGACTCATGGGTCCGGACCCGTCAGAGTATCAGAGGACATATATCAATTACACAGGTATAGTTGTAGCAGGTAGTTTGTCAAGGAAAGAAGGGGTAATCATGACTACAACGACACTGAACTCAAAAACAGGTCTGCTGAGTACAGAAAAGCCGACGAAAGTACGCTGGTGGGTATTCATTTCATTGTTGATCCTGACGTCGGTAAACTACGTAGACCGGGCCGTTATTTCTGTCCTCATGCCCTATATTCAGGCAGATCTGGGCTTTTCACCGCAGATGGTAGGGGTCATCCTCAGCGCATTCTTCTGGGGATATGTGCTCATGCAGATTCCCTGCGGCTGGCTCTGTGACAAATTCAAACCGGGCAGGATCATCGTCGGTACGGGCATCCTCTGGGGTGCGTTCCAGATTATTACGGGCTTTGTTACCAGCAGTACGCTGTTCATCACTATCCGGGCTCTTTTGGGCGTATCGGAAGCGCCGATTTATCCGGCCGGCGGCAAGATGCAGTCGGTCTGGCTGACTAAGGAAGAACGGGGCAAAGGGGCGGCACTCTTTGATTCCGGTTCGGCTATCGGTAATGCCATCGGAGCTCCTCTTTGTGCCGTATTCGTAGCCTTCCTCGATGGCTGGCGCGGCGCCCTCATGGCAGCCGGGGTCCTGACAATCCTCATCGTCGTAGCCTGCTATCCTATCATTGCCCATTCCCCGGAAGACAGCCCGAAATGCAACGACGCTGAACGGGAATATCTGCGCAAAGCCTTTGAAAAAGAAGATGCTGAATCTATGACGGGGCAGCAGACTGCCGGTGCCAGCAAAGGCAGTGCCATCCGCACGTATGCTTCGTCGCGCAGCTTTTGGGCACTGTGCCTGGGATTTGGTGCCTATGACTCCTTCTGGTACGGCCTCATGACCTGGGGCGCCCTCTATCTTTCGGCAACTCACGGGCTGGATATCAAAGGCCTCGGCGGTGCTATTTTCGTCATCTATGCCGTCGGCGTCGTCGGTGAATTTGCTGGCGGGCTGGTAACGGATAGGCTGCGCAATACTTTTACTAATACGAATAAAGTCATGCGCACGGAACTGGTCATCCTGGCCTTTTGCATTGCCGTCCCCATGTACTTATTATCGTCGGCGACCGATGTCTATGTGGCCGTTGCCCTCATTTCCGTATCCATGTTTTTTGAAAAATTCATCGGCTGTATCTACTGGACCCTGCCGTCTCTGTGTGCAGACCGTCAATACAGCGGTGCTGTCAGCGGCGTCATGAACATGTTCGGCAATGCCGGCGGCGCAATCGTACCGATTGTCGTAGGTATCATCGTCGGTACGACAGGCAATTACTTCTGGGCTCTCATGCTCTTTGTCGGCCTGGCACTGCTCACGGGTTTCCTGCCGGCACTCATCAATTTCAGTAAGAAAATCGGCGTGGAATAATTCAGTATCCCACAGATTCATCCTATTACAGGGCTGCATATACTTCAATGAGTTGTATATGCAGCCCTGCATTTTCATATTGTGAAAAATACGATAAATATTTTGTTATGGCAAAATATAAAAATAGCAAAGAATAACCATATGAAATCTTTATGTATTTAATTCAAAACTATAAATACATAATATCATTAATTTTTATAATAGGCGTGTGCAAATATAAAGGAAATGACTAAACAAAAATTAAAAAATGAATAAATATCATTGACAGGATAACATGTCCGTGCTAGAATACAAGCATAGAAAACGTTCCAAATAAAGAAAGGAGTTCATAAATATGAACTCCTTACAAAATATTCGTAATACAGAATCAAGTTCGAAATAAAGAACATGGCTAGCACTAACGGTGTTCCAGAGTCCGGACACGGGAACCCGTTAGAAAGATAAAGACAGATATGATGAAAGAATCTGTCATGTATAGCAATTTTAACTGTGAAAGGGGTTTTAATATGGCAACGCTTGATTCAAAGACAGGAGTTCTCGTTGAGAAGCCGACGAACGTACGTTGGCAAGTGTTTATTGCAATTTTTATTCTCTGTTCCATCAACTACGTAGACCGCGCCGTTATTTCCGTCCTCATGCCGGCTATCCAGTCGGATCTGGGCTTTTCACCGGAAATGGTCGGCGTCATCCTCAGTGCTTTTTTCTGGGGCTATGTACTTATGCAGATTCCCTGCGGCTGGCTCTGCGATAAAATCCAGCCGGGGAAAGTCATCGTCGGTACCGGTGTTTTATGGGGGATTTTCCAGATTATCACCGGCTTCATCACCAGCAGTTCACTGTTCATCGCTATCCGCGCCCTGCTCGGTATTTCCGAAGCGCCGATTTATCCGGCCGGTGGCAAATTACAGTCTGTATGGCTGACGAAAAATGAACGTGGTAAAGGTTCGGCACTCCTCGATTCCGGTTCTGCCGTAGGCAATGCTATCGGCGCTCCTCTTTGTGCCGTATTCGTAGCCTTCCTCGATGGCTGGCGCGGCGCCCTCATGGCAGCCGGGGTCCTCACCATCCTGGTCGTCCTGGCCTGCAAACCGCTCATGTCCCACACACCGGAAAACAGCCCGCGCTGCAACGAAGCCGAACGGGAATATCTCCGCAAGGCATTTGAAGAAGAAGATGCCGAATCCCTTACAGCTATGCAGGCTGAATCGGGCAACACATCTACAGGCAGCACCCTTGGCAAGTACATGACATCCCGCAGCTTCTGGAGCTTGTGCCTCGGCTTTGGTGCCTATGACTCCTTCTGGTATGGCCTCATGACCTGGGGCGCCCTGTATCTCCATGCAACACACGGCCTCGATATCAAAGGTCTTGGCTGGGCTATCTTCGTTATCTACATGGTCGGCGTCGTCGGCGAAATCGTTGGTGGTACCCTGACAGACAGATGGCGTAAAAACTCGGCAGACAGCAACAAAATCATGCGCCGTCTGTTCCCGGTCCTCGGCATCTGCATCGCCATCCCCATGTATCTCCTCTCGGCAGCAACGGATGTATACATTGCCGTAGCATTCCTTTCCGTAGCCATGTTCTTCGAAAAATGGTGCGGCTGCCTCTACTGGTCCCTGCCGGCACTGTGCACAGACCGCAAACACAGCGGTGCTGTTGGCGGCGCAATGAACATGTTTGGCAACCTCGGCGGCGCTATTGTCCCGATTGTCGTCGGCCTTATCGTCGGTGCAACGGGCAGCTATTACTGGGCACTGATGCTCTTCGTAGCACTGGCTGTCGCTCTCGGCGTCCTGCCGGCTCTCATCAACTACAACAAGAAAATCGGTATGGAATAATCCCGTATACGCAGGTACTATACAGTAAAATCTAATACGAAGAGGCATGCCGCTTTAGACAAGTACATGAAACAGCATGCCTCTTTACCACATAGGAGGACTATCATGGCTCGTTATAACAAAGTTTCGCAGGAATTACTCGATGAATTACTGGCTCTTCTGGGCAAACACAATATGACTACCGATCCGGAAAAGCTCGATGCCTATAAGACCGATGAAGAATCGAATCCCATTTACTTCCACACGCCGGAAGTCGTCGTCTTCCCGGAAACGACCGAACAGGTAGCGGCCATCATGAAGCTGGCCAATAAATACATGGTTCCGGTCACGCCCCGCGGCGGTGGCAGCAGCCTGGCCTGTGGTGCCGTCCCTGTATACCATGGCATCGTGCTCTGCCTGGAAAAGATGAATAAAATCATCGAAGTCAATAAAGATGCCCTGTACATGATTACCGAAGCCGGCGCCATCACGACGGCCGTACAGGCTGCAGCCAAAGAAGCCGGCCTCTATTATGCCGGCGATCCCAGCTCCAAAGCGTCCAGTGAAATCGGTGGCAACATCGCCACCAATGCCGGCGGCAGCCGCGTCGTCAAATACGGCACGACCCGTGACCAGGTATACTGGCTGGAAATCGTCACACCTACCGGTGAAATTACCCGCGTAGGTAAACGGCTCCAGAAGAACACGACCGGCTATGCCCTGGAAAAACTCATCTGCGGAAGTGAAGGAACTCTCGGCATCGTCACGAAAATCTGTCTGAAACTGCGTCCCATCGCACCCTTCCATTTCGACCTGGTAGGCATTTTCAAAGATGTCAACGACGCCCTGGCCGTACCGAATCAGCTGCAGAAAGCAGGCGTGCAGCCGACGGCAATCGAATTCCTCGACACCAACGCCATCCAGAGTGCCGAACGGTTCCTGAAAATGGATCTGCCGTACTCCAAAGAAAACGGCAATTACATCATCGTCACCATTGATTCCTATGATCAGGATGACCTCGATAACCGCGTTGCCACGGCCGATGAAATCTGTCAGAACAATCATGCCGCCGAAACGCTGGTTGCCGACGAACGCATCTGGAATGCCCGTTATTGCAACGGCGAAGCGGCCCGCAATGACAGCCTCGTCTTCCTGGCAGAAGATATCGTCGTACCCGTAGACAAGATTCCCGACCTCATGGCGAAACTGCCGGAAATCGAAAAGCAGTACAACATCGCAACGACGGTCGCGGCCCACATCGGCGACGGCAATATCCACGTCAATGCATTGAAGATGGATATGCCCATAGAAAAATGGAATGAAGTGATTCCCCAGTATCATGATACACTGTACAGCTTCGTCTACAGTCTGGGCGGCTGCCTTTCCGGTGAACACGGCATTGGCCTGCGGAAGTTAGCTGAAATGAAGAAATTTACGGATCCTGTCGAACTGGGCATGATGGAAGCCATCAAGAAAGCACTGGACCCGAATCTCATCCTCAATCCGGCCAAGATTTTCGATTTTGGTGACTAACGATTCCGTTTCCGCCTGTAGTGAGGCCATGTACACCTTTCCTGTTCTGGTTGTATTGCCACTCGTTATTTGACAAGAGAAAGAGAGCAATGATACAATGCCCGTAAAGGGATGTTCAAAATATGGAACATTAGGGAGAAAGAAGGTTATATATGGTTAAATCAGGCAACCGTACTATTGTACGTTCCGCTGCCCGGGCGCTGGATGTACTGGAAATCGTCGTACAGGCTGAAAAGGCCCCGACGTTCACCATGATACAGAAAGCATCGGGAATACCCAAGAGTTCCCTGTCTTATTTGATGCAGGAACTGGTGCAGAAACGCTACGTCCAGTACGATCCGGAAGTGAAAGTGTATTATCCGGGGTTGGCCCTGCTGGCTCTTTCGGCAGAGTGCATGAGTACGACGAATTTCTCCGTCGAACTGACGCGGGGCATCAAGTCGCTGCAGGAAGAGACAGGGGAGACGACCCACGCCGTCATCCGCGAAGGAAGGTTTGCCATATTCATTGGCAAACAGGCATCGGCCAAGGCGGTCAGCTCCGTTCTCAATATCGGCTTCAAACTAGGAGCTCATGCGACAGGATGTGGTCTGGTCATGCTGGCGGCCCTTCCCGATGAAGAGCTGCACCAGCTCCTCGATGGCGTGACGCTGGAACAATACACACCGTACACGATTACCGATAAAAAGCGGCTTTACCGGGAAATCCGCCGGGTACGCCGCTATGGATACGCCTTCGATGATCAGGGCAACATCCTCGGTGGCTGCTGCATTGCTGCTCCCGTGTACAACCGGGAAAAGGAAGTCGTTGCGGCTATCAGCATCAGTATCCTGGCCAGTAAGGCGACTATTTCCTATCTGCGCTTCCTGCGCCGCAAGATAAAAGAAAAAGCACAGGAAATCAGCATGCGTCTGGGGTATTTATAGTAGAAAGACATATGAGATGCAGACAGAGCGGGCTGCTGCACATAGCAGACCGTCTGCCTGCTTCAAAATGTACAAAATATGGAACAAAGTTCTTTATTAAGAATTACGGGCGTATATTCGTACAACGATTGCTTATAATATATGTATCATAAAATTTCATGATTCATTTTGTTAAGGAGGTTACACTCATGGCATTAATGACTGGTGAACAGTATATCGAAAGCATGCGTAAACTCAACCTGCAGGTATACATGTTCGGCAAAAAAATCGACAACGTCGTCGATGATCCCATCCTGCGTCCGTCCCTGAATTCGGTCCGCATGACCTACGACCTGGCCCAGATGCCGGAATACGAAGATCTCATGACTGCTACGTCGTCCCTGACCGGTGAAAAGATCAACCGTTTCACCCACATCCACCAGAGCACCCAGGACCTCATCAACAAAGTCCGGATGCAGCGTCTCCTCGGCCAGAAGACGGCGGCCTGTTTCCAGCGCTGCGTCGGCATGGATGCGTCCAACGCCGTGTTCTCCACAACCTATGAAATCGACCAGAAATACGGCACTCATTACCATGAAAACTTCAAGAAATTCCTCACCCGGGTACAGCAGAACGACTTTACCGTCGATGGCGCCATGACCGACCCGAAAGGCGACCGCGGCAAGGCTCCTCATGCCCAGGATGACCCGGATCTGTATCTCCACGTCGTCGAACGCCGTCCCGATGGTGTCGTCGTACGCGGTGCCAAAGCCCATCAGACAGGCTTCATCAACTCCCACGAAGTCATCGTCATGCCGACCATCGCCATGCGGGAAGCCGATAAGGATTACGCTATTTCCTTCTGCTGTCCGACCGATGCCGAAGGCATTTTCATGATTGTCGGCCGCCAGTCCTGCGATACGCGGAAACTGGAAGGGGCTCCCATGGATACGGGCAACCCTGAATTCGGCGGCACCGAAGCCCTGGTTATCTTCGATAACGTATTCATCCCCAATGACCAGATCTTCCTTAACGGCGAAGTAGAATTTGCCGGCATGATGGTCGAACGCTTTGCCGGGTATCACCGTCAGTCCTATGGCGGCTGCAAAGTCGGCGTAGGCGACGTCCTCATCGGAGCCGCTGCTCTGGCAGCCGATTACAACGGCTGTGCCAAGGCATCGCACATCAAAGACAAGATCATCGAAATGCAGCACCTGAACGAAACACTCTTCGGTTGCGGCATTGCCTGCTCGGCCCTGGGCAAACCGACGAAATCGGGCAACTACCTCATCGACCTGCTGCTGGCCAACGTGTGCAAGCAGAACGTCACCCGGTTCCCCTATGAAATTGTCCGCCTGGCCGAAGATATCGCCGGCGGCCTGGTTGTGACGGCACCGTCGGAAATCGACCTGCGGGATCCGAAAATCGGGCCCTATGTCGATAAATACCTCAAAGGCGTATCGTCCGTATCGACGGAAAACCGCCTGAAAGTCCTGCGCCTCATTGAAAACCTCTGCCTGGGCACGGCAGCCGTCGGCTACCGGACAGAATCCATGCACGGTGCTGGCAGCCCGCAGGCTCAGCGCATCATGATTGCCCGTCAGGGTAACCTGGAAATGAAGAAAGAACTGGCTAAGAAGATTGCCCATATTGAAGAATAATCTCTGAGCCATAGCAATTGCTCCGCATAGGGGTATAAATAAAGAGTCCCATGATAGCTCCGGCTGTCATGGGACTCTCTGTTTATAGGTATTTCAAAATAGCAATACGAATTATACATAACTGGATTGACAATTATAGATAACCGGCTTATAATAAAATCACTAGCATACCAATATATTGGTATATCTCCGATCGGATAAGTGAATAGGGATGAATGAGAGAGGTGAAGTAACATGACTACGTTACAATCAGAGAAGCCGACGAAAGTCCGTTGGATGGTCTTTGGCTCCTTACTGGCATTATGTACGGTAAACTATATCGACCGTGCCGTTATTTCTATTTGTATGCCTTCCATTGAAGCAGATCTTCATTTTGGTCCGGCTCTGGTAGGGGTCATTCTCAGTGCCTTTTTCTGGGGCTATACGCTGATGCAGATTCCTTCCGGCTGGATTGCGGACCGTCTGGGGCCGGGCAAGACTATTCTGGGATCAGGGATTTTGTGGGGTATATTTCAGGTTATTACCGGCTTTTTGAGCAGTAGTTCTGCTTTTATGGCAGTCCGGGCTCTGCTCGGGGCATCGGAAGCGCCGATTTATCCGGCCAGCAGCAAGCTCCAGTCTGTATGGCTGACGAAAAATGAACGTACCCGTGGTGCAGCTATTGTCGATGCCGGATCGGCTCTGGGCACGGCTATTGGCGGACCGCTGATTATTGCCTTCCTTGCCTGGTTTGGCGGCTGGCGTGGTGCTTTGATGGGTGCTGGTGTCTTTACGATGGTAGTAGTTCTCATTTGTTATAAATTCGTTCATACGACGCCGGACACAAATAAGATGATTAACAAGGCTGAACGGGAATACATCGATAATGCTCTGAAAGCCGAATATGAAAGTGAACAGATGGCTAGTGGCGGCCGGACGTCGCTGGGACTGCCCCGGTATCTGCGCAGTGTTACCTTCTGGGGCATGGTCCTGGGATTCGTCTGCTACGACTGCTTCTGGTATGGCCTCATGACCTGGGGCCCCATGTATTTGTCCCAGGTATTTAAAGTCAATTTCATGGCAGTGGGCGGCTCTATTTTCATTATCTTTGGCTGTGGTGTCATCGGGTCCCTGTTCGGCGGTTATATGATTGATACGATGTGCATGAAATATGACCCCAGCAAAGTCGTCAAATACGCGCTGGCAGGGCTGGGCATCATCATGGCAATCGCCATGTATCTGCTCAGTACGGCTACGTCCATGACATTGGCCATCGTATATATGTCGGTTGCCATGTTTTGTGAAAAATGGGTCGGTGCCACGTTCTGGATGATGCCGGCAGCCATTTCCCAGAAAGATGATGTCGGCATCGTGGCCGGTGCCATGAATTTCATGGGCAATATCGGCGGTGCCATTGTACCAATTCTGGTCGGAATGATCGTTACCCTTACCGGGGCGTATTACTGGGCTATCATTCTCTTCATGGCCTTTGCCATCGGACTCTGCATTTTCCCGATTGGCATCAATATGAACAAAAAAGTTGGTTCCGCTTCCTGATTATCCATACTTAGCACTAGTAAAAACCCTCTATTCCATGTATACTGGATAGAGGGTTTTTCTCTGCCGGCTGTCAGGCGGAACCAGCCTGGAAAGGGGTTCCGTTCCAGCTGCTTTTTTTTGGAATCAGGGATATAAAAAATATTACAGGACTGTTTAGGTTTTGTTTAGATAGAAGCTGTATACTGTCACTATAATAGGATACAGTGGGAGGAAATGTATATGAATTGTGCCATACGGCGCCATCAGCGTCTGATTTTTTTTGTTTTATTGTTTGCAGCGGCTTTCTTGTACCTGGCTCATATCGGTTCCTATCATCTGATTGAATTAGATGAAGGACGGTATCACCGGGTAGCCATGGAAATGGCTCTTTCCGGGGATTACATTACGCCTCATTTCGACTATATGCCCTATTTTGAGAAGCCAATATTCCAGTACTGGATAACGGCTTTATCTATGGAGATTTTTGGATTCCGTGAGTTTACGGGACGTATCCTGCCGGCCCTGTCGGGGCTGGGAAATGTCCTGTTGGCATTCTGGCTTGCCAGAGTCATGTACAACCGCCGTACGGGCATCATGGCAGCTGTCATTCTGGCGACGTCGGCATTGCAGCTCATCGTCGCTTCTATTGGTATCCTCGATATGGCACTGACCTTTTTTATTGACGCCTGCCTGGTCACGTTTTATGTATTCGAGAGAACAGAAAACAAGAAATATCTGCTGTTATTTTATGCATTCATGGGATTCGGCATGCTGACCAAAGGGCTGATTGCCATTGTATTCCCCTGCGGGATTATATTCTGGTATGCCCTTTGCACGAAACGGCCCCGCCTGTTCCTGAAATTATTTTATCTGCCGGGAATCATGCTGTTCCTGGTCATCGCCGTGCCCTGGTATTATATGGTATGCCAGAAGAACCCTGACTTTTTCTATTTTTTCTTTATCCGGGAACATTTTCTCCGCTTTGCCACGAAAATGCATGAACGGTTTCATCCCTGGTATTATTTCGTACCGGTCCTGCTGGCAGGGACAATGCCCTGGACGGGGTTTTTGTTGACATTTTTCAGCAAAAAAGGCATCCTGCGGCGTCCCGGGACAGTACGGCACCGGCAGGATATACTATTCCTCGGACTCTGGGCCGGACTGATTTATGTCTTTTATAGTATTTCCGATTCCAAACTGCCGACTTATATCCTTCCCTGCTGGCTGCCCTTGTCTGTCCTCCTGGCAGCATCACTGGAACGGTGCCGGAGGGAAAAAAGCTGGCTCTGTCACAGCTTTTTTGTCAACTCGGTGCTCTGCCTGTTGTTCACGGTTGCAGGAATTGCCTATCTCATGCATACGGATTTCCTGACCATACCGGATTTTTTGAAAAATGGCGGCCTGCTCATCGCGTCTCTCCTTGCCGGTACGGTTGTGGCCTGCTGGTCTTATAAAAAGCGCCGCAGTTTCCTTGCTGTTTTCCTGATTCTCAGCTGTATGGCCTATGGATTTGGTCTTGGCGCCCATCAGGTACAGGGGCAGATCCATGATCATCAGTCGGCCTATCAGGTCAGCCAGGATATCAAGGCTCTCCATCCGTCGGAAGATACACCGATTATTATGTACGGTTCCTTCATTCCCGGTCTGGTATATTATCTGGACCGGCCTGTGGCGGCTGCTAATTTTATGGGTGAACTGGAGTTTGGCATTCACCATACGGAACGGACCGGCATGTATTATGGCAGTCAGGATCTGTATGATATCTGGCACAGCGACCAGCCTGTTATTGTCGTAGTGCAGCCGAAATATCTCGAGGAAGCGCTGAGAGTTATTGATGGCAGTATTTACCAGCGTATCGAAGAAGAAGATTATACCGTACTGATCAACCGGCCATTGAAAGAAGGCGTATCGCCATGAAACGTATAGATATTCTCGTACCCTGCTATAATGAAGAAGCGGTGCTCCGCCAGTTTTATGAACGGACCTGCGCGGTTCTGGAACAGATAAAGAATTATCAATTCACCTTTATCTTTGTCAATGATGGAAGCCGTGATGATACCTTGTCTATCATCCGCGAACTTTACGGAAACGATGACCGCGTTTCTTATATTTCTCTTTCCCGTAATTTTGGAAAAGAAGCGGCCATGCTGGCCGGGATGGACTATGCTGACGGCGATGCTCTGGTCATTATGGACGCCGATCTGCAAGATCCGCCGGAACTTCTGCCGGACATGATTACCTGGTGGGAAAAAGGCTACCGTGATGTTTCGGCACGGCGTCACAGCCGCGAGGGAGAAACGTTTTTTAAAAAATGGTCGAGTCATGTGTATTATAAACTACTGAAAAAACTGACCTCTGTGCCGGTACAGCAGGATGTCGGTGATTTCCGCCTTCTGGACCGGCGTTGTGTCCAGGCCTTGTGCAGTATGAGGGAATGTCAGCGCTATACCAAAGGGCTTTTCAGCTGGATTGGCTTTGAAAAGAAAGAAATCCTGTTTGACCGGCCGCCGCGGGCCGCTGGCAAAACGAAATGGAACTACTGGCAGCTGTTCAATCTTGCTGTAGATGGAATTACCAGCTTTACGACGGCACCACTGCGGATGGCTTCCTTTGCAGGATGCCTGCTGGCCTTTCTGGCTGCCCTGTACATGTGTTTCATCGTGGTACGCACGCTCCTGTGTGGCGGTGACGTCGCCGGATATCCATCTCTTATTTCGGTGATTCTGTTTATCGGCGGCGTGCAGCTCATGTTCATGGGAATTATGGGAGAATATATTGGCCGTATTTATAATGAAAGCAAAGGCCGTCCGCCGTATATAGCCGATGAAACGGGCGTAAAAAAACAAGAGAAACGATAGGGAGAAGAAACCGTCTTATGGGCGGTTTCTTTTATTTTCTCTGGCAAACATGGTACAATACAACTAACATGTATCCATGCCCGCCCGGGCGAAACAGAAAGAAGGAAACCGCCATGATCGATATAGAAAAGTTGCAGGACATTCTGGCCGAGTATAAAAGAGATTTCCCCCAGCGCTGGCCTTTGGAAAAGTATAAGTGGGAAGCCGTGCGCTGTTTTCAGACGGCATGGGACTTCGCAGCCCGGGATTTTGAAGAAATGTTTACAGCGGCTACGGCCCGGACGAAAGATTTGCTCACCTCTGTCAATTATTATCCCCGCGGGGTCATGCGTGGGTTTGCCGCTGTTAACCGGGATGCGACCAAGGCCATGTTTGCCAATCTGTTCGATGAAAAGAAAAATCTGGCTGCCCGTGTAGAACGATTCCGTGAAGATGCTGAACATATACGGCGGGAATATGGCGAAGGCATATGGAAACAGCACTATCAGAAACTGAATGCTATCAGTATTTATTTGTGGCTCCGCTATCCGGACCGCTATTATCTGTACAACTATTCTGACTGTCGTGTCGTAGCAAAAGAACTCCATAGTTCCTTCATGCCTCACCGTGGCGCCCACGCAGGGAATCTCATCGGGGCGTATGAACTGTTCGATGAAATCTGTGATGTCATTAAAAAGGACAGAGAACTGCAGACGGTATACCGGGCACAGCGCCGGGATAACTGCTGGGCTGATACGTCCTGTCATACGCTGACAGTGGACCTTTGCATGTATATCAGCCGTATTTATTCGAAAAAAGGAATAGGCAGTGGCGACCCGGACTGGCTCCCTATCGGTTACAGTCCGGAATTATCTGTGCAGGACTGGATCGCTTTGCTTCAGGATGATTCGGTGTTTACGGAAAGCAGTCTGGAAGTGATGCGCCGGTTCCTCGACTTTGGAGGAATGGCGACGTGCCGGCAGCTGGCAAATAAATATGGAGAACCTAAAAATTTCTATGATTTCTGTTCTGTATCGCTGGCAAAAAGAGTAGCGAAAAAAACGGATTGCAATGTCCTGAATACAGAGGATGAACGTGCCAAATGGTGGCCGATTTTATATGTGGGTAAAATAGATGAAAAAGATGCCGAAGGCGGGTACATATGGAAATTGCGGGATGAGCTGGCAGAAGCACTGCGACAGGTCGATTTATCACGGGTAAACCTATATGCCAATGTATCACTTCCCAAAGGCAGGCATGCTGCCTGGTGGTTCAGCGTCAATCCCGTGTTGTGGAGTTTTTCTTCTATGGGAGTGGGAGAACCCCGCAGCTTTTCTCTGTATAATGAAAACGGCAATAAACGACGTATTTTTGAAAATTTCCTGGAAGTGAAAAGCGGGGATTTCCTTATTTGCTATGAGTCCCTGCCGGTCCGCCAGATTGTTGCCATTGGTAAAATCGTCAAAGAAAGTGACGGTGAAAATATTTATCTGGAAAAAGTAGAAGGTCTGGTGCATCCCATTGGCTACAATGCATTACAGACTGTGCCGGAACTGCGGCAGATGGAGTATTTTGAAAATCCCCAGGGTAATTTATTCAAACTGACTCATAGTGAATACACCTGTATCATGGACCTGATCCGTGACGAAAACCCCGTTGATCATCAGCGGGTGGTCAAGCCCTATACCAGTGATGATTTTATCCGGGAAGTCTATATGAGCCGCGGCCATTTTGCTACACTCATTTCACTCCTGAAGCATAAACAGAATATCATTCTTCAGGGGGCTCCAGGCGTTGGCAAGACCTATACGGCGCGGCGCATTGCCTATGCAATGATGAAAGAACGGGATGACAGCCGCATTGAATTTGTCCATTTTCATGAAAGCTTTGGGTACGATGATTTTGTCGCAGGCTATAAGCCTCAGGATACAGGGTACGTCTTCCGGTACGGCGTTTTTTACCGGTTTTGCCAGCGGGCTGCCAATATGCCCAATAAGCCTTTCTTTTTCATCATCGATGACATCAACCGGGGAAATATCAGTAAAATCTTTGGCGAATTGCTGATGCTCATTGAAAAACCATACCGGGGGACGGCGGTGACTCTTTCCTGCAATGGTATGCCTTTTTCAGTTCCGAAGAATATCTATATCATAGGTATGATGAACATGGCGGACAATGTATCTATCCGCGATTATATCCTGCGCCGCCGGTTTGGCTTTTTTGAGCTGATTCCCGAATTTGATTCCGATGGGTTCCAATCGTATATGAAACGGCTCGACAGTGATACCTTTACGGCACTGATTACCTGCATAAAAAAACTCAACGCGGAAATTGCCGAAGATCCCGGACTGGGCCGGGGCTTTTGCATCGGCCATGGATATTTTTGTGGTCAGACAGAATATACAGAAGAATGGCTCATGGAAATCGTCGATTATGAAATCATGCCACTTCTTTCAGAATACTGGCCGGATAACCCCGATAAAGTACGGCATTGGGGACATGTCCTGCGCAGTGTATTTTATGATTGAGGAGGCGCATTATGAAACGATATTTATACCTGCTTTCGGCGGGGCACCTCTGTACGGATTTAAGTGGGGGAGCCTTGCCGGCTCTGCTGCCTTTTCTCGTCCTGTATTATGATCTCGATTATGCTGCCGTTGGCGGCCTCATGTTTGCCTCTTCCTTTTTGTCATCGGTCATTCAGCCCATATTCGGCTATCTGGCTGATAAGCTGTCCCAGTCGTGGTTTTTAGTAGCCGGAGTCTTTTTATCAGGAGCCTGTTTTGCATTGACGGGATTTGTTTCAGATTACTGGGCTATTTTTACAGTTGTTACACTCATGGGCGTCGGAGGATCCATGTTTCATCCAGAAGCGGCCCGTCTGGTTCATGCTGTTTCCGGAAGAAATGAAGGAAAGGCGATGGGGATTTTTTCCGTCGGCGGCAATGGGGGATTTGGCATAGGCCCGCTTCTGGTCGTCGGAGCCGTTACTTCCTTTGGTATGCCCGGTATGGTTGTATTTGCTGTTATTGCCGTCATGATGTCCCTGCTCCTCATACGGGCTCTTCCCTCTCTCCGCAGGGCCGTACAGGACGTGTCTCCTGCCACACAGCCCCGGGAAACCGTCCGGGATGGTGCCATAGCAGGGAAAAATGACTGGCGTCAGTTTTCCAAGCTCACAATCGTCATCATATTCCGGGCCATTGCTGTCTCATCGCTCTTTAGCTTTTTGCCCCTTTTCTGCATTCATATTCTGGGTGCATCGGAAGCAGCCGGGAGCCTGGTCCTGTCAGTCCTGTCCTTTTCGGGTATCGTCATGACGCTCTGGGGAGGCAGTCTGGCTGACCGGTACGGTTGTGTATGGACGCTCCGGTTGTGTTGTATCCTTTTTGTACCGCTCATGATATTTATCACTATTTCGACGCAAATCTGGATGGTCTATGCCTTGCTGCTGCCGCTCAGTTTCTGTGTGAGCGGTGCCTATTCGGCTTATGTCGTCCTGGGACAGCGCTACCTGGCCCGCAGTATCGGATTTGCATCGGGAGTCACCATGGGGCTGGCTTTCAGCATTGGGGGCATGCTCGTTCCCGTCCTTGGATGGGTTGCCGATATGTATGGCCTGCTGGCGGCGATGGAAGTCATTACGGCCTGCACGATAGGGGCCGCAGCCTGCTCGTTTGTACTGCCGGAACCGGAAATTCATGAAACTGCCTGACAGAAACGATTATCCCGGTTATTGATCTGTAGATGCCTACATGAACGTTGCGTAATAAAAATTAAGATTACATAGCAAAAACATTATTCATTAAAAATATATACATTATTTCAGTTAAATTATTTTTAAACATCTCTTTACAATATTAAAAATAAGCGTATAATGTACCTATCAATAAAGACCGCAATGGCGCGGATACAAAAGTACGGATTAGTGCTTTTGTCTTTGCGCCATTGCGGTCTTTTTGCATTAAAAAATGTGGGAGGGGTACATATGGGAAAGAATATGTTTCGAACAAAGAGTATCAGTGAATTTATTTCAGAGACGAAGCAGGACGGGGGGATGAACCGGGTCCTGGGGACGTTTGGTCTGACCATGCTGGGCATCGGATGCATCATTGGTACGGGGATTTTTGTACTGACAGGTATTGCCGCGGCAAATTATTCGGGTCCGGCTCTTATTATTTCTTTTATCATCGCTGCCCTGGCCTGTGGCTGTGCAGCACTCTGCTATTCCGAATTTGCCGCCATGGTTCCTGTCGCAGGCAGCGCATATACCTACGGTTACGTTGCCCTTGGTGAATTCTGGGCATGGATTATCGGCTGGGACCTGATTCTGGAATATACACTGGCACTCAGTGCCGTTTCCATCGGCTGGTCCGGATATTTCTCCAATATCATGAGTAATCTGGGAATCGTACTGCCGCAGGCACTGGTCACGGCTCCGGAAGAAGGCGGGCTGGTCAATATACCGGCCATGGCCATCATCTGGATTATTTCCCTCATCAATATGAAGGGGATTACACAGAGCTCTTTTGTCAATAATGTCATCGTTATCATAAAATTAGCAGTTGTAGCTCTCTTCATTGCCCTCGGTGTCAGCCACGTAGAAGCGTCCAACTGGACTCCGTTTATGCCCTATGGCTGGGCCGGCGTATTTACCGGTGCTTCCATCATCTTCTTTGCCTACATCGGATTTGATGCCGTATCCACGGCTGCTGAAGAAGTTAAAAATCCGCAGAAAGATCTGCCCCGTGGCATCATTCTTTCACTTATTATCTGCACCATTCTCTATATTGCCGTATCGGCAATCCTGACAGGCATGGTTCCCTATCTGCAGTTCAAGACGACGGCTGCTCCGGTTGCCTTTGCGCTCCAGAGTGTCGGCTATCATTGGGGAGCTGCTGCTGTATCGGTCGGCGCTATCTGCGGCCTTACGTCCGTTCTTCTCGTCATGTGCCTCGGCCAGAGCCGTATCCTCTTTGTCATGTCCCGTGACGGTCTGCTGCCGAAATTCTTTGGCCATATCAATGCCAAAACGAAGACTCCTGTACGCAGCTCTCTTCTGGTTGCCGTTATTTCTTCTATCCTTGCCGGATTCGTGCCTATTGGCATCGTAGCCGAAATGGTCAATATCGGGACACTGGCGGCTTTCATTATCGTATCGGCATCAGTCATTATCCTGCGGAAAAAAGCTCCTGAAAAAGAACGTCCCTTCAAATGCCCCTTCGTTCCGGTGATTCCGGCTCTGTCCATTATTTTCTGCGGCATCCTGGTCATTATGTTGCCGGCTGTAACACAACTCCGTTTCGTCGTCTGGCTGGTCATCGGCCTGGGCATCTATTTTGGATACGGATATCGCCATAGTCTCCTTTCCCGTATGCGCCAGATGAAACGCGGTGAAGGTGCCGTAACTGCAGTTCCTGGTAAAGAAGAAGCTGTTGGTAAAGGCGTATCGACTATGTCTCATCATCATTGATTGGAGATAGTTTCTTATAGATGACATGAAATAAAATATGCAAGACGGGCCTGCTGATTGTTAGCAGGCCCGTTTTGCATGTACGTACGGATAGATCAAAGACTATTTTTCCTGGAAAAATTCGATTTCTTCACCGCAGGGACCGACAGCAAAAGCGATGCGGGCCGGAAGTGGCGGCTGGGACGCAATGGTGATGTCTTTGGGTTCTACGGCAATGGTATAGCCTGCCTTGCGTACGGCTGCGATGCAGGCATCGGTATCATCCGTTGCCAGAGCGAAGTGATTGACCGAACCCGTAGTACGGCCGGCACTTCCACTGGCGAAGATTTCGATGAGCCCGTTACCGGTATCGAACATGATGCCTTCTTTTTCTCCATTTCCCCAGCGGCGCAGAACTGGCAGTCCGAGTACATCCCGGTAAAAGTGGACCGTTTCTTCGAATTTTTTTAAATCAGCACATTTTAATGCTGCATGATGGATTCCTTTGATCAGACTCATAATAAGACCTCCTGATTGACAGTATATATATATTGTATCATAGGAAGGGCCTGATTGTTACTGTCTGCTCAGAGGGAAAATAGAAAATGGTCCTTTCGGGGCATTGCGTTTTACCTTCCTGCATGCTATAATAAACGAAAAGAATAATGATTATTAGTTGATATATAATAAAAGGAGGGATTCCTATGCGTATAGGTGAAGGTACCATTGAAGAAATCAAGGAAGATGGTCTGGCAAAGATAAAAGTAAGCCGGGACTTCCTGTATGTGGCCTGCAGTGCCTGCGCCGGAGCAGAACATGTTATGATTACTGCGTATAATGGCCTGGGAGCCCAGGAAGGAAACCGCGTCCGTTATGAAGTGGATGATTCGCATCTGGCTATGAGTTCGTTTATTTGTTTTATGATGCCCCTTCTCCTGGCGGCTGCCGGTGCGCTGGCCGGATATGGCCTGGGCGCAGAGACTATGTGGGGTACTGCCGGTGCCGTCATCGGCCTGGTATGCGGAGCTGCCGGTGTCAAGTATTATGATAACCGGCTGGGAAAGATGATCGATACGAAAGCTTCCATTACAGCCATCCTCGATGATGAAGAAGACAATGAATCATCAATCGCATAATTGCATACAAAACGGGCTTGTCGTCATGCGGCAGGCCCGTTTTCTGATGCAGAATATAAAATACAAATTCCAAAGTATTATTTTGTCAGGATGTTGGTTAGTTCGCCGATACCGTCAATTTTTACGGTGACTGTGTCGCCGGCTTTCAGCCAGACCTGTTGATCTTCCGGGTATCCGAGGATGACTCCTGACGGAGTGCCCGTAAAAATGACGTCTCCCGGTTTCAGCGTCATATACTGGGAGAGGTAACTGACGATAGTGGCACAGTCGAAAATCAGGTCATTTGTATTGGAATCCTGACGAAGTTCTCCATTGACGAAACTCTGGACATGGAAATGAGCCGGATCTGCTTCTGCTGCGGGTACGATGTATGGTCCCAGAGGAGCGAAGCCGTCAAAGGTTTTGCCAATCAGCCACTGCGGGGTACGCATCTGCAGATCACGGGCAGAAAAATCGTTTCCTATGGTATAGCCAAAGACGTAATCAAGGGCGTCTTCTTTATCTACCATGTGAGCTGTTTTTCCGATGACGATGACCAGTTCGACTTCATAATCGTATTTATAGGCCGTATCGGGCAGGACAATCGGTTCCTTGTGAGCGTTCAATGCGTTATTGAACTTGCTGAATAATGTAGGATAGTCGGGAATAGGCAGCTTGGATTCTTTGGCATGAGCCGCGTAGTTGAGGCCGATGCAGAGAATCTTTTCCGGATTGAGTACGGCCGGGGCAAAGCGTACCGTATCTATATCGACAACCGGGCCATTTTTGGCGGCTGTCCTGATGGCATCCAGTGTGTACGTCCCGTCTATGGTCGTCTGCATCGCAGCCGGGATGGCTGGATATCCTCCGGCAGTAGCGTCGCGGGCCGTGCCGTCTTCGTCAATGATGCCGAGATGGATTTCGTTGTCTTTGTAGAAATTAAACAGTTTCATGAATGAATCCCCTCCTCTGACTTTCTAGAATACTAGTCTATTCCATTATAGCATATTAAACATAAGAAACATAGAAAAGATACAGTTCGTTAGAACGAAATAGATGAGAATTCCGTAATTTCTTCCAATGTCTGGACAAATGCTTCCAAATCTTTCTGGTCATTTTCCGAAAAGCGATTGTAAATAGGACTGTCCATATCGAGAAGGGCTACGACTTTGCCATCGTGATGGATAGGGATGACGAGTTCTGAATTGGAAGCGCTGTCACAGGCGATATGACCAGGGAAAAGATGAACATTGTTAATCCGCTGGGTCGCGTCTTCCGCTACAGCTGTACCGCAGACTCCTTTACCGATGGGGATGCGGATGCAGGCGACTTTGCCCTGGAACGGCCCCAGCAGCAGGCTGCCCTGATTGACGATATAGAAGCCTGCCCAGTTGATGGAAGGAAAGCAGTCCCAGAGCAGGGCAGACGCGTTGGCAAAAACAGGAAGCCAGGAAGCATCGGCTTCTGCCAGCGCCCGCAGTTGTTTATTCATCAGTTCAAAATTTATCATGGTATTGTACTCCCTTATTATAAAAAATTGAGTGAATCGGTTCAGACCTTATTATACTACAGGTCGCAATGATTCTGCATCTCTTTCTGTATAAAGAAACGTACATTTCCTGCTAAGTGCATCGATATATTTCGGCCAGTCCGTGTGATACCTCTTGCCAGTCCTTCTATTCGTGTTAGAATAGGTCATGCAGTATGAGATAAAGAAGGGACATTGTGATGAAATATAATCATATCGTAGCAGGAATACTCTCTGCCTTCTGGTGTGCTTCTCTGGCACCGGTACTGGCGGACACGATTCCTGTCAATAATCTGGTGCAGATAGTGGCTTCCGATTCGGCGACGGCCAAGACGGTGGCCTGGCAGGATAGCAGCGGACGCCGTGACTATACGGTTACGTATCGCCAGAAAGGAAGCAGTGAAACAGCAAGAGCCTTTGTTACCAGCCCCAAGCGTCCGCCCGTATATGATGCGGAATGGGTTCCTCCGTATACGTACGGCGCCTACATGCAGGGCCTTCGTCCCGACACGGAGTATGAATACGAAATTGCTGATGCGGACGGTGAAAGCGGCTGGTTCCCTTTCCATACGACGACGGAACAGCTCAATCGATATGAAGTACTCGTTTTCAGTGATACCCAGTCAACTGATTATAGTGTCTGGGGACAAACGGCACAAGCTGCCTATGAAGCCCATCCCGGAGCCGCCTTTTTTACGGTCGTAGGAGATTTGAGCGATAATGGACAGTCCTGGTATCAATGGAAAGCCTGGTATGAAAATGCCGATATCCTTACGTCCTATATGCCCATTGCCCCGGTTCTTGGGAACCATGAAGCCTATTCTCTGGATTGGAAATTTTGTGAACCTTATACCTATAAAGCATTGTTTCCTGTGCCGTACGGTGCCCCGGAAGGACAGAGCCGTCTGGCCTATTCCTTTGATTATGGTGATGTCCACTATGCGGCACTGAATACGGATTATGAAGAACTGCACGAGTTGTATCCGGACATGATGGAACACGAAGTGACCTGGCTGGATCAGGACCTGGCAGACGCCCGGAAACGGGGAAAGAGGCTGGTTGTGCTCATGCACCGGCCGGCAGTAACGGCTACGTACCGGGCCCTTCCTGATATCAATGGGACTTATTTTATGCCCCTCTTTGATAAATATCATGTACCACTGGTCTTTACGGCCCATGAACATTGTTATGCCCGCACAGAGCCTCTTATAGATGGCAGGCCCGGCGAAGGGGGTACGACGTATATTTCGACAGGCCGTGCCGGTACGGAATCGTATACGGATACGGTGAAACGGTATTGTGATGCGGCTTATTACAATCCTACGGATCAGCCCATGTATCTGACGCTGGCAGTAGAACCGGATACGTTTACTGTGACGGCGTACAAGACGGATGGTACGGTTATCGATACGGCTTCTATTGCGGCTCCGTCTCCTTCCGGAAACGCGATGGCTGCATCTGCCGGGACATCAAAAGGAAAAAAGAAAGGCCGGAAAGTGGTACAGAAACCGGCAGAAAACCGGTCATTGCAGAAAAAACATTCAACTGAAGAACCCGGCTCCTGGCAGAAAGAGAAACCAGACCGTATACAGAAATGACAATCCGGTTCCCGTAACAATCAACATGTAGGATTCTTTTGCCGGAGACACATTGCTGAATAACACAAGGGGCTGTTATACAATCGTGACACTGGTATAGTATAATAGGGAACAGGAGGTAGATAATGATGAAAAATAAAACATGTAAATTCTTGGCTGCCGCTGCGGTACTGGCACTGGGATTTGCCAATACTGCCTTCGTTTCCCAGGCTGCTGGTACGGCATCCGGTGATTGGGACCGCCAGCTGGTACGCCAGATGGATCAATTAGAACAGCGTATGGATGCGATGGAACGGCGCATGGACCGGGATATGGCCGTGCAACGCCAGTTTTTCAATGACTGGATGGACCATTCTATGATTATGCCAGACCCCTTTGCCCATATCTGGCAGGATCAGTCCCGAAGCCTGGAAAATATGCAGACCATGCTTTCCCAGGATGGGAAAGGCAATGGTTCTTCCTCTCAGTTGCAGCTTACCGGCAGGAATGGCAATCTGATGCAGGTCAGTACCTGGGGCAGCGGGACTCCGGCTGACACGGATATCAGCTATGCCGTATCCAATCAGATGATTGCCGGTGATGTCACGGCAGACGGGAACAGTTCGCTGAAACTGGCACTGCGGGATAAGACCTATTTTAAAGGGGCCCTGAATAAAGATAAGAAGGCCCGGGCTGTATCGCTTTCCCTCGATAAAGATGCTGTGTGGGAAGTAACGGGTACGTCCTATGTGACCGCCTTTACCGATGAAGACACGACGCTGGCGAACGTTCACAGCAACGGATATACGATTTATTATCAGGCCGATAACCGGGATAATGCCTGGTTGAAAGGGACTGCACGGGATCTGCCCGGAGGTGGCAGACTGCTTCCGGAAGTACAGAAACCGGAAGCGCAGCAGGCAGCTTCTGACGGCAGGGCAGGAAAAGCGCCAAAGGCAGATACAGGCCATACGAGATAACGGGGCGCGGGCAGAATTTTATGTCTGTCATAAAAAACACTATATATTGTATAACCGGAAGGCATTCACTTCTTATAGGCCTTCCGGTTTTTCTGTGTACTCCTGCAGGGGGGAGAAACGGCAAAATAAAACAGATGATAAATTGATACTGGACAAGGTGTCCTTATATTGTTTTCACAAAAGCCTGCGAAATACCAATTCTTCTATTGGCTTTTCTCTTATTTTGTAGTATCATAATACACGGTATTAACGACACTATATATAGTATTCTCAAAACATTTATCAACAATATTTTGTATACAGAAGAGACATACCTCGTATGTTTGAGACACAAGGAGATGTAGTATGGAACAGGTACAGCAAACAGAAAGCATCAATGTCAGGACCCATGTTATCAAGCGCAATGGCCAGGAAGTGGGCTTTGATATTTCCAAAATCATCAATGCAATCAGCAAGGCCAACCAGGAAGTCAGCGGGATTCATCAGATGAACCGTTATCAGATCCGGGCTGTAGCGGATACCATTGCCAAGAATATTGCCAGTCAGCCCCATGCCGTCAATGTCGAAGATATACAAGATATGGTAGAAAAAGGCATTATGGAAATGCGCGGCTATGAAGTGGCCCAGAAGTATGTACGGTACCGGTATAAACGCGAAATATCCCGGAAAACAAATACGACAGATGATAGCATTCTGGCTCTCATCGAACAGATGAATGAAGAAGTCAAGCAGGAAAATTCCAATAAAAACCCGGTCATCAATTCGACACAGCGGGACTATATGGCCGGAGAAGTCAGCAAGGATCTGACGAAACGCGTCTTATTGCCGGAAGATATTGTCCGGGCCCACGAACAGGGAATCATTCATTTCCATGATATGGACTATTATGCCCAGAAAGAACATAACTGTGACCTCATCAATCTGGAAGATATGCTGCAGAACGGCACTGTCATCAGTGAAACACTGATTGAAAAACCGCACAGTTTCTTTACGGCCTGTAACGTCACGACCCAGATTGTTGCCCAGGTAGCCAGCAATCAGTACGGTGGCCAGTCCTTCACACTGGCACATCTGGCTCCGTTCGTCGATATCAGCCGCCGCAAAATCCGCCGTCAGGTCGAAGAAGAACGGAAGGTATGCGGAGAAAGTCTCAATCCGGCCATTATAGATAAAATCGTTGCCTGCCGGCTGCGGGAAGAAGTAAAGAGCGGAATCCAGACGATACAGTATCAGCTCATTACGCTTATGACCTGCAATGGACAGGCACCGTTTGTGACGATGTTCATGTATCTCGATGAAGTACCGGAAGGCCAGACCCGGGATGACCTGGCCATGATTATTGAAGAAGTGCTGCACCAGCGCATGCAGGGCGTCAAGAATGAAAAAGGCGTCTGGATTACACCGGCATTCCCGAAATTGATTTACGTACTCGATGAAGATAATATCAGTGAAGACGCTCCCTACTGGTACCTGACGGAACTCGCTGCGGAATGTACAGCCAAACGGATGGTGCCGGACTACATTTCTGCAAAAATCATGAAACAGCTGAAACAGGGCAATGTCTATACCTGCATGGGCTGCCGGTCTTTCCTCACCGTCGAAGATTCCCAGCGCAATCCCGATGGCAGTCACAAATTTTATGGCCGCTTCAATCAGGGCGTCGTAACTATCAATCTCGTCGATGTGGCCTGTTCGTCTGATGGCGACATGGACAAGTTCTGGAAAATTCTGGATGAACGCCTGGAACTCTGTCACCGTGCCCTGCGCTGCCGTCATGAACGTCTCTGTGGCACCGTATCGGACGTAGCTCCCATTCTCTGGCAGTATGGCGCTCTGGCACGGCTGAAGAAAGGGGAAACGATTGACAAGCTTCTGTATAATGGCTATTCGACGATTTCCCTCGGATATGCGGGCATCTATGAAATGTGTATGCGCATGCTCGGTAAATCCCATACGACACCGGAAGGCCGTGAGTTTGCCCTGTCTGTCATGCAGCGTCTCAATGACAAATGCAAGGAATGGCGGCAGGCTGAAAATATCAGTTATTCTGTATATGGCACGCCCATGGAATCGACGACATACCGCTTTGCCAAATGCCTTCAGAAACGGTTTGGCATCATTAAAGGCGTAACGGATAAAAATTATATCACCAATAGTTACCACGTCCATGTGACGGAACCGATTGATGCGTTCCATAAATTGAAATTCGAAGCCGATTTCCAGCGCCTTTCTCCCGGCGGTGCCATCAGCTACGTTGAAGTGCCGAATATGCAGAATAATATTCCGGCCGTCCTGACAGTCATGAAATACATATATAACAATATTATGTATGCAGAACTCAATACGAAGAGCGATTACTGTGAAGTCTGTGGATATGACGGTGAAATCAAAATCGTAGAAGATGACAGCGGAAAATTGGTCTGGGAATGCCCGAACTGTGGCAACCGGGACCAGAGCAAGATGTCCGTTGCACGCCGGACCTGCGGATACATCGGTACCCAGTTCTGGAACCAGGGACGTACCCAGGAAATCAAAGACCGGGTGCTTCATTTGTAAGAATAGAAAAATGTTTGACCATAGAGGAGTTGTCTGCCTGAGACAGCTCCTCCTTTCATCGCGGAGGCAGAATCATGAATTATGCAGAAATAAAAGAATACGACATAGCCAATGGTCCGGGCGTGCGGCTGAGTGTATTCGTATCCGGTTGTACACACCATTGCAATGGATGTTTTAATCCCATGACCTGGGACTTTTCTTATGGAAAACCATATACACAGGAAACAGAAGACAAGATTATCACCTTACTGGGGGAAGAGTGCTATCAGGGACTGACTCTTCTGGGAGGAGAACCCATGGAACCAGTCAATCAGAAGGGCTTGCTTCCTCTGTTGCGGCGGGTCCGGCAGACCTATCCTCATAAGGATGTATGGTGCTTTACGGGATACCTTTTTGACCGGGATCTGCTGGGGCATATGGTATCCAGTGTACCGGAAACGAAAGAGCTGTTGTCCTATATTGACGTTCTCGTCGATGGAGAATTTGTACTGGAGAAAAAAGACGTTACCCTTCTTTTCAAGGGATCCAGCAACCAGCGTACAATCAACGTTCCGGAGTCACTCCGGACGGGACATATTGTTTCCTGGGAACCGGGGCATGTATCCATGTCCAAGATGGCAAAAGTATAATGATGATTTGAACGTAATAAAAAGACCTGCTGCATGTGCGGCAGGTCTTTTTGCGGGATGAGGACAGATTATTTTTCAGCATTGAAATCCAGTGCTGTCTGGGCATAGAGCATAGCACCGCCCAGGAGAGCGCTTTCGTCTACTGTATAGTAGCAGGAATGCTGCGGATAAATAGCTTTGCAGGCTTCGTTGCGGATACCGAGCTGGCAGACGCAGCCAGGTACTTTGTCCATGAAGAATGCGAAATCTTCGCCGCCCATCGTAGCCGGTACTGTTGCCGGTGCATCGGGGGCAATGACTTTGCGGGATGCATTCTTGACGACGTCAGCCATGTGTTCATCATTGATGACCGGCGGGCAGAGAACCGTGTTTTTGGTAACGGCCGTTGCACGGTAAGCAGCTGCCGTTTCGCTGGCAATACGGTCGATGACTTTCGGCAGAGCTGTGAAAATTTCTTTGCTGAAGCAGCGGGACGTGCCACCGAGATGAGCGCTTTCGGCGATGACATTCCAGCGGTAACCGGCTTTTACTTCACCAACGGTAACGACGACTGGTTCCATCGGGGAGAATTCACGGCTGACCATGGATTGCAGGTTGTTGATGATAGCGGCCTGTACGACGACGGCATCGGTGCAGTTGTGCGGTGTTGCACCATGGCCGCCTTTACCGGTGACATCAATGGTGAACATGTTGGCGGCGCCCATGCGGGGGCCGGCATCACAGGAAATATGGCCGGCATCGACATCGAACCAGACATGAATGGCAAAGCAGCCGTCTACGCCTTCCAGTGCCCCGTCTTTGATCATGGCAGGAGCGCCGGTGGCTACTTCTTCAGCCGGCTGGAAAGCCAGTTTGACTGTACCGCAGAGGTCTTCCTTCATATCGTTCAGGATATGAGCGGCGGTCAGCATCATGGAAATATGGCAGTCATGGCCGCAGGCATGCATGACACCGGGATTTTTACTGGTAAAAGGAAGGCCTGTTTTTTCTGTTACCGTCAAGGCATCCATATCGCCGCGGAGGAGAATGGTTTTGCCAGGCTTGCTGCCTTTAATCGTAGCGAGTACGCCCGTTTCCAGTCCGCAGGGAACCCAGGGTACGCCGATTTTATCGAGTTCTTCTTTGACTACTTTACTGGTATTGAATTCTTTTTCGCTGAGTTCCGGATTTTCATGAAAATACCGTCTCATGTTGATCTGGTAATCAGCGTATTTTTTTGCAACTTCTTTGATATCCATTATAAAAGACCCCTCTTCTTTTAAATAAAAATAATGTACACTTAGAATATTAAACCTATGTCCTATCCCTGTCAAACGGACAGAACGGAAAATATGGCGTTCAGACTTGCCGATTTCGTCTTGTTATCATACCCAATGCTCATTGTGATATCAGAGCAGGGTAGCAAAATACCCGGCAATCAGAACCGATGTAATGGTGACGGATGTAAAACCGCCGACAATCATGCTGGGGAAGATATGGCTCATGAGGTAGCCCCGTTCTACCATATTATCTGCCAAGGAATCACAGGTCATTTCCGTAATCAGGGCATCGGCGGGAAAGCCATAAAGCGCAGTCAGGCCGTTGGCAAATGCCAGTGGGAAGGAAATGTGCATGATTTTGGAAATAACAAAGGCAAATAAGCCCATGCCGGCAGTACCGACGAGAATCAGGATGACCATAGGGCCGATGAGAGACATGAGCATGTCCGGAGTACAGTTCTTGAGGCCGTCAAAGACGAACATCATCAATGCGAACATGATGATCCAGAACGATCCGGCACGGGTCAGGGAATTCTGGTCCAGAAAGCCGATATAGGTGAAAAATACGCCTAGTACCAGAGCCCAGATAGCGCCGTTTACCGGCGTAACCTGACCGAGCAGGATAGCGAACCAGGCAACAAGGCCGAGCTTGGTCATCATGAAAACCGGCGTATTGAATTTTTCCGGCATTTTGGGGAGCAGTGTCTTGCGCTGTGTATCATTGGATACAGCAGTGAGGCCGACGTGGGAATTGCGTTCGATTTCTTCCGGTGAGAGTACGACTTCGCCTGTACGAAGCTGCTTCAAAAGACGTTTGCCTTCAGCCTGAAGGCAGACAGCTGTGAGCGGATAACCGGCAAAACCCTGGATGCAATACATGGCAATAGCAAAGACGGAAGCACTCATGAGGCCGGCTTTTGTTGCGGCCTGTTGCATAATCGTCGTGGCAACGATACCGCCGGTAAGCGGAGGCAGACCAACAATGACCAGTGTACGGTCCATGAGCAGTGATCCAAGATAATAGCCGATAATACACATGCCCAGGAGGCCGAACAGGCAGATGACGACAGTACGCCATTGACGGATGAGCTGTTGTACGCTGATAATCGTACCGATGTGTACAATCAGAAGGAAAATAGCAATCGTATTGCCAAAAGGCATGAGTCCTGAATTAGTGACCATTTCTTTTGGAAAAATCGTCCAGTAGCCGAACAGCATGAGGCAGGCTGTGACGAAAACCGATGGAATCCAGGCTTTGGATAATTTGGAAACGTATTCGCCGATGACGAATACGACGCCGCAGGCAAAAAAGGCCAGGGCAAAGTTATACAATACCATAATACAAAAAACCCCTCTCATAAAAGCTATAACTAAATCCCCTCGTTCTGAGGTGGTGACTCATATACTAGTACTGTCAGAATGGTTTGTCAATAAAAAATTAGTTTTAATAAGGTTGAATATTAAATTAAACGTTTTACTGATATATAAAAGATAAAAATACAACAAATGCAATGTAATATATTAATATTCGGTTTCTATAATCAGTATAGAGAAGAGGGATTTCTTGATATAAAAAAAACAGGCGTTATCCATAAAGAATAACGCCCGTGTGATTTGTACCGATACGTACTAAGACCGTTGTCTGATCAGAGCAGTGTAGCGAAGTAACCAGCAATCAGTACCGATGTGATTGTAACGGAAGTAAAGCCGCCGACAATCATGCTCGGAAACATGTGGCTCATGAGATAGCCCCGTTCTACCATATCATCGGCCAGAGAATCACAGGTCATTTCTGTAATGATGGCATCGCAGGGGAATCCATAGAGTGCCGTCAGGCCGTTGGCAAAGGCCAGCGGGAAAGAAATCTTGAGGATTTTGGCAATGACAAAGGAGAAAATGCACATGCCTAACGTCCCGGTGACGATGAGGATGACCATAGGCCCGATGATGGAAATAAGCATATCCGGAGTGCAGTTTTTGAGGCCGTCGAATACGAACATCATCAATGCGAACATGACAATCCAATAGGAACCGGCACGGCTCAGTGTGTTCTGTTCGAGGAAGCCGATATACGTAAAGACAACGCCCAGGACGAGTGCCCAGATAGCACCGTTGACCGGGGTCAGCTGACCGAGAATAATGGCAAACCAAGCGACGAGACCGAGTTTGGTCAGCATGAAAACAGGTGTATTAAATTTCTGCGGCATTTTCGGGATCAGCGTTTTCCGTTTGCTGTCATCAGCAATGGCCGTCATGCCGACGTGGGAATTGCGTTCAATTTCTTCCGGTGTGAGGACGACTTCCCCGCTGCGGAGCTGTTTGAGCAGGCGGCGGCCTTCAGCCTGAAGGCAGATAGCGGTAAGCGGATAGCCGGCAAAACCCTGGATGCAGTACATGGTGATGGCAAAGACGGATGCCGTCATGAGGCCGGCTTTGGAAGCGGCCATCTGCATGATCGTAGCAGCAACGATACCACCAGTAAGAGGCGGCAGCCCAGCGATGATAAGAGTACGGTCCATAAAGAGTGAACCGACATAATAGCCGATGACACACATCCCTAAGAGGCCGAATAAGCAAATGACGACGGTTTTCCACTGCCGGATCAGCTGCTGGATACTGATAATGGTACCGATATGAACGATAAGAAGAAAAATAGCAATCGTATTAGCGAATGGCATAAGACCGGCATTGGTAATCATTTCCTTCGGAAAGATTGTCCAGTAACCGACGAGCATGATGCATGCCGTGACAAAAACGGACGGAATCCACGCTTTTGTAATAGTGGATACATATTCACCGATTACGTATGCGCAGCCGCAGGCAAAAAATGCTAAAGCAAAATTGTAAAGGACCATAATACCTGATACTCCCCTCTAAAAACGTAATATATGCATACGTCAGGCATAACGCATACATATTCTTTACCCTGTCAGTATAGATGTCCTGACAGACTGCCGTCTTGTCTCCCCAGACAGATTGGGCAGTAGAACGTTTTTCTATCCCCCTTTATTCAATTTTGTTCTCATCCTAGCACAAAATATTCGCCTCGTCAATAAAAAATAAATAAAATACCGAAAAATATTAAAGTTAAGAAGAATCTTAAAAATATTAAGAAAAGTATTTAATACATTCTATGCAAAATTGAGAACTATAGTATGCCAAGTCCCTGCAGGAGGATTTTCAGGCCAATCAGGATGAGTACGATACCGCCAAGGCGTTCGGAGCTTTTCTGATACCGCAGGCCAAAGAGACTGCCGGCTTTTACTCCGATGGCAGAACAGACAAAGGTCGTACAGCCAATGCAGAGCGCAGAGTAGAGAATGGATACGCCCATGAACGCAAAGGTAACACCTACTGCCAGGGCATCGATGCTGGTGGCGATGGCCAGTATGAGCATAGTCCGGGTATCGAGAGCGGCGCCACCGTCATTTTCCTGTTCACTGCTGCCCGATTCGCGGATCATATTGCCACCGATGAGAACGAGGAGGAGACAGGAAATCCAGTAGTTGTACTGCACGATATAGGTAGAAAAGAAACTGCCCAGGAGATAGCCCAGCGTCGGCATCAGGGCCTGAAAGCCGCCGAACCAGGCACCGGCAATCAGCATATGGCGCAGGCGGATATGTCCCAGGGAAAGACCTTTACAGACCGATACGGCAAAGGCATCCATGGAAAGACCCAGGGCCAGTAAGAATAATTCAATAGTATTCATGAGGGATGGCTCCTTTTCTGTATAAAAAATTATAAAAAAAAGAGACGTAAAGACAGAAAAACTGTCTTCAAGTCTCATCATTTCAAATAGTACCGGGTGCGGGCACCAGTATGTCGATACTACTATACATATCCCTATGTACTGATTACTCCCTTGAGGTAATGTACACATTATATAGTATTTATACATTCATGTCAATAAAATTGAGAAAATAGTTGAGAATCATGTTCGGCTTTTCATGGTAATCAGATAGACGGTGGCAATAATACAGGCAAATCCGACAAAATCGGTGAACGAAAATGGTGTACCCAGAAATAATAACGAAGAAAGGGTAGCGGAAACGGGTTCAAGAGTGCCGATAAACGTAGCTTTGACCGGACCGATATCGCCGACGCCGCGCAGAAATAAGGTGAAGGAGGCTACCGTGCCAATCAGGACAATAAAGGCAATCGCAAAGATTCCGGCCGTATCGAGGTTCATGGCAATCTGCCAGGGACGCAGGCAGATTGTCAGCACGATGCCGCCGATGAGCATACCCAGTGCATTGACGGGAAGAGTACCCCATTTACGGATTTGTTTGTGTGGCAGGACCGTGTACAGAATAGAGCCGATAGCGGCGCCGATGCCCCAGAAGAGTCCCTGAGGGGAGATGACCATAGTCTGTATCTGGCCACCTGTGGCAATGAGGAAAACTCCGGCTAATGCCAGAAAGATGGCGATCATCTGCCAGCGGTCGGGCCAGCGCCGGAACCGAATGGCGGCTATGCAGGACATGAGAGCTACATTCAGGGATTGCAGGACCGTGGCTGTCCCTGAATTGGCATATTGGATAGCCGATAAATACGTAAGCTGACAGGTGACCAGTCCCAGAACCGAAAAGGCTGCCAGTTGTGCCATATCGCGCCGGTTGTGCATGAGGGCTGTCAGAGTATGCCGTTGCAGGGAAATGACCAGAATCATGAGGACGATACCGGCACCGAGCATGCGGATATTTGTCAGGAGCAGGGCATCTATGGTATAGTGCATGAATAAATACTGGCCGCATGTGCCGGAGAGCCCCCAGCTGAGTGCGCCGATGGTGGCACAAACCATTCCTCGTTTTACATTTTCATCTGCCATACTATCGTCCCTTCTGTGTATTTTCTTCATTATAGAAAAAGTGAAAGGGATTGTAAAGGCATGGAACATCAGGGGACATCTTAATATATCAAAATAAAATAATAGTTTGTTCATTCAACAACGGCATGATACAATATATATAAAGGCATTATATACATATAATATGAAATATAAAAGATAATACGATAATGAGGAGGAGTTATTATGAGTTGGTCTATGCCAGTTTACACGGCACCGGATTTTACGAAAGAACCATTTGTGAGTGCTCCGGACGTTACGTTAGTACCGGCACCGACGGATGGAGGGGCACCGGATCACTATCATTCCATGTCGATTTTCCCGGAATATTTCAAAATACACGGTCAATGGCTTCTGGCTGAAGAAAGCCGGATGGATTGTGTCCCCGTATATGATGGCAGGAAAATCTGCATCGTAGAATTCCGCAACCTGAAAAAGGGGGACCTTGTCGTCGTAGGCCGCAAAGAACACGGGGAAGAAGGAATTTATGTACACGTTGATGGCTTCCTGACAGATGAAGATAAACATAAAGATACCTTTGTATTCCGCACAGGGCGTTCGAGGGAAACGTCGTACTCCAAAGATTATGACTCCATTTACGAACTCTTGCGGCATGAAAAAGACCATGGCAAAGTGGTCTGGATTCTGGGGCCGGCCTGCGCCTTTGATGCGGACTCACGAAAGGCGTTTTCGGACCTTGTGCGCAATGGCTATGTCAATGGCCTAATGGCAGGGAATGCGCTGGCTACCCATGATCTGGAAGCGGCATATCTCGGTACGGCACTGGGGCAGGACATTTATACACAAAAGCTGGCTCCGCTGGGACACTACAATCACCTTGATACAATCAATAAGGTACGCCAGTACGGGTCCATCCATTCGTTCATTGAAAAGGAAAAACTGGATACGGGTATCATTGCCGCCTGCGATCAGTGCCACATCCCATTCGTGCTGGCTGGTTCTATCCGTGATGACGGGCCTCTTCCGGAAGTCATCGGAGATGTCTATCAGGCACAGGATGCCATGCGGGCCATGATCAGTGATGCCACGACGATTATCTGCATGGCAACGATGCTCCATTCCATTGCCACAGGCAATATGTTTCCATCGTACCGTGTCGTGCATGGTGTCGTACGACCGACCTATTTTTATTGTGTCGATATCTCGGAATTTGCTGTCAATAAATTGCGCGACCGGGGCAGCCTGAGTGTCGATTCCATCGTGACCAATGTGCAGGATTTTATCGTCAATGTACGCAACAATCTCTGCCGCTGATAAGGAGACAGGCTGAACGCTATGAAAATCACTTTCTTTTTGCCATATATGGAAATGAAAGACGTCGTCTGCCGTACGTTTCTCGAACAGCAGCAACAGGGCGAAGACGAATGGCAGCTGGAGACGGTGCTTAAATTGGGGACACAGATACTGGGTGATGTAGCCGTCGGCGGCGATGTAGTCATTGCCCGCGGAGCCACGTACCGCAAACTGAAGCAACTGCTGCGGCATGTTCCTGTTACCGAGCTGAAGATCAGCGGATACGATATCATGCGGGCGGCACTGGCCTGCAAGAAAGAATCGGGTGAAGAACGCATCGGCTATATTGGAACGACGGAAATGATTTACGGCGCCCGGCATATTTCTGAATTGATACCGGTGCAGCTTGTGACTGCTGCGGCTTTTGAGGAAGATGGCATACGGGAACGCCTTCTGGAAATGAAAGAACAAGGGGTCAAAGCGGTTATCGGCGGCGTAACATCTACCATTATTGCCCGTAAACTGGGCTTTGCCGCCGTGCGCATCAGTTCCGGCAGGGAGGCGGTCTATCAGGCTCTGGTAGAAGCGAAACGGGCATATTACCTCTCACTTCAGGAACGGCGCCGGGCCGAACTGTTCCGCGCTATCCTGAACTATACCAGCGATGGTATCATAGCTGTGAATAAGAATGATGAGATATTGCTCATCAACAGGGAAGCCGCTAATATTACAGGTCTTTCCCCTCAAAGTACGGGTAAAAGGCTGGCTTCTCTTCTGCCCCGTATTCCCCTGCGCCAGGTGGTAGAAACAGCCCAGCCGGTGCTCAACCGCATTACCCGTCTCAATGACCAGGATGTCACGCTGACCTGTGTCCCTATGCAGTCGGGAGAACAGACGATTGGTGCCGTTGCGGCATTTCAGCCTGTCTTGAAGGTGCAGAATCTGGGCAATGAAATACGGCGTAAAAAGAATCAAAAAGGGCATATAGCCAAAGCGCACTTTGATGATATTCTGGGTGAGAGCCCGGCTCTTTTGGAAACGATTCATCTGGCTAAGCAATACAGCAAGGCTGATGCCAATGTGCTGATCAATGGCGAGACGGGTACCGGGAAAGAACTCTTCGCCCAGAGTATCCATAACGCCAGCAGCCGCAGCCGGGAACCGTTTGTCGCTGTAAACTGTGCCGTTCTTTCGGAAAATCTTCTGGAAAGTGAACTGTTCGGCTATGTAGAAGGCGCGTTTACGGATGCCCGGAAAGGCGGCAAGAGCGGTCTTTTTGAAGCGGCCCATCACGGAACGCTTTTTCTCGATGAAATCGCTGAAATTTCTCCACGTATGCAGGGCCTTCTTTTGCGTGTACTGCAGGAACATGAAATCATGCGTGTCGGGGATGACCGGATTATTCCTGTCGATGTCCGCGTCATTGCCGCGACAAACCGGAACCTGGCAGCGATGAGCCGGGAAGGGAAATTCAGGCTTGACCTGTATTACCGTCTCAATACGCTGCATCTGGTACTGCCACCGCTGCGGGACCGGGGACGGGATGTGCTGTTCCTGTTCCGCCGCTTCTTGTCGGGAATTTATAGCCGTGATGGTATTATCTGGAAAGGAATGACGAAGGCGGCAGAACAGTGTCTGCTGCAGCAGCATTGGGCTGGAAATATCCGTGAACTGTACAATGTGGCAGAACGCGTTGCCGTATTTACCGAAGGAGCTGAACTGCATGAAAATGATCTGCGTATTGCTCTGAGCGGAGGGGTCCAGACTGGAACAATCCAACAGGCCCCGCAAGAAGAACCACCAATGTCTGCAGAGCAGAAAACCGTGTCAGCACCGGCAGCCGGAGAGATGGATGAATATCAGCGTATCCGGCAAGTGCTGGAAGAAACCCATTATCATTATGGACATGCAGCGGCACAACTCGGTATCAGCCGTACGACGCTGTGGCGGAAAATGAAGCAGATGAAGTGACAGGATAGAATGATAACGTGTAGCTGTACATCGTCTGCCTATCTTTTTTTCCTTTCGTGTGATATACTAAAAAAGGAGATAGTCCGGTGGCTGCACATCGGCTCTCCTCTTAGATTATAGGAATTGAAGAAGGCCGTGTACCGCGAGGTATGCGGTTTTTTTCAGTTTATATTATTTGCGTACTGAAATAATCAGCACGATTAATGTAGCAAAAGCAATTATCAAAGATAACGCTTCATATACCCTCATGCTGATCACCTCACTTTCGTGAGGAAAAACCGAATACACCGGACTGTCTCGTATATCTAGTGTATCAGAAAAGAAAAAGAACTTCAATGTTTTAATATCAAGCAAAATAATTTTAAAAATAGACAATAAGCGTATTTTTTATAAAAAAGAAAGAGTAAGAGTAACTGCTATATAATTCAATAGTATAAGTTTCTTGAAAATTTTGAAAATACAGTATTGAAATACAATAAATAAAATGTTTCAATATGGAATATTTTGTTAAAAAATAGGGGCAGATACAATATTAATGAATGGATGAGATTATGTGAAAAAATGTGATGAGTTATAGTAATAGAATTTAAGCAATTGAAATCGCTATAGATAATGTATGAATTCGTGTTAATTTTACCATAACTATACTATATATAGATTGACTTCGAAAAAATAAATTAATTATTGATAACAATGAAAATATGGTATGAATATTTCATATATATGTTTGAGACGTCATCATAATTGCAACATGTTGCTGTTTTACAAAAACTCTTAGATATGCAGGAGGTATTATGTAATGTTGGAGGCAACGAAAATAAAATCAAGTGCAATAGAAAAAGTAAAAAAACCGACACATGTACGTTTTCTCGTTTTATTTGTTGTTTGTCTTATTTACTTGATTACATATTTAGATCGCGTTAATATTTCAATTGCAGCTCCTTTTATGATGGCTGAATTTGGATTAAGTAAAATGGAATGGGGACTAGTGCTTTCCGTTTTTTCGTGGACTTATGCCATGGCTCAAGTTCCAGTAGGTATGCTTTGCGATAAATATGGGGCCAGAAAAACACTTTCGATTATTGTTACTTGGTGGTCCGTTTTTACAGTAGCAACTTCATGGGCTTGGAATACAATCTCACTGGTAGTTGTCCGCTTGCTTTTTGGTTTAGGAGAAGGTGGCGCATTTCCTTCAGCAACTCGCGCTTTAGCACACTGGATTCCTGCAACTGAACGTGGCTTTGCGCAAGGCCTTACGCATGGCTTTTCACGATTTGGCGGAGCCGTTACTCCAATGATTGCTGCATTTATCATATCAATGTTGGGCTGGAGAGCTTGTTTTGAAATTTTCTCTGTTATTGGATTAATTTGGGCTGCTGTATGGTGGTTTTGGTTTCGTGATACGCCTAAGGAATATCAGAAAAAATGGGGACAAATCTCTAATTCAGAAATTAATTTAATCCGTGGAACTGATGCAGCGGTCGAACCTAAAGCAAAACCTAAATTGGCATTTAAACAACTGTTAAAAAGTAAAAATGCATGGTTCCTTTGCTTAAGTTATCCGACATATTGTTACACAGTATGGATTTTTATGACATGGTTGCCGAGTTATTTGGTAGAAGCTCGTGGATTTAATTTATTACAAATGGGGTTCTTTGCTAGTTTGCCTTTGCTTGCCGGGACTATTGGTGATACCTTGGGTGGATTAATTTCGGATAAAATTTGGAAAAAGACCGGAAATGGAAAGCTGGCGCGTCGGATTGTCCCGATGACAGGCATGCTGATTGCAGCGGCATTTATGATTCCAGGGGCATTGACTGAATCAGCATATATGGCGGTATTTTTTATGGCTTGTTCGCTTTTTGGGTTGGAAATGGCCGTTGGTGTCTATTGGGCAACTTGTTTAGATATTGGTAATGATTATGCTGGCACTATTTCTGGGTTTATGAATACCATAGGTAATATCGGTTCAGCACTTTCGCCGTTAGTATTTGGTGCGGTATTACAGATTACGGGATCGTGGATTTATCCATTTATTGTTGCTTCTTCAATTTTGGTAATTGGTGCAATGCTATGGCTTAAAGTTAATCCAGAAATGAAGATTGCAGATGAACTTCACTTACACTAATAGAAAACTGGGGGATTTATTATTATGAAACCAATTATAGGTATATTCTTAGGGGAAGCCGCCGGTGTGGGTCCGGAGCTGATTGCGAAACTGGTAGCAGAAAAAATGCCTGATACCTGCTGCCGTCCCGTGCTCATCGGTGATGCCCGTGTACTGCGCCGGGGAATGGAAATTTCTCACGTTGATTTTCCTTTCACCTGCGTGGATAGTGTAGATCAGATTGACTGGAATGGTCCTATTTCTATCATTGATTTGAAAAATCTGGATCCCGATACGGTTAAAATCGGCGAAGTGGATCCCAAGTCCGGCAAAGTAACCGGGGACACGCTCGTATATTCTATGGACCTTCTGAAGCAGCATCAGATTGATGGCTTCGTCTTCGGACCGCTCAATAAACAGGCTTTCAAACGGGGTGGGTATCATGTAGAAGATGAACATGAACTCTTTGCCCAGTGCCTCGATTGGATGGATAAACCCCGCGGTATCCTCAACGTTATGAATAAATTGTGGACATTCCGCGTTACGACGCACATCCCCTTCAAAGAAGTACCTAAATATATCACTAAAGAAAATGTCCTGAAAACGATTGATCTGACATACCAGACGATGAAACGGGCTGGATATGACAATCCCCGTATTGCACTGGCAGCTCTCAATCCGCATTGCGGAGAAGGTGGTCTGTGCGGGACCGAAGAAATCGATATTCTTCAGCCTGTCGTAGAAAGCCTGCAGGCCCAGGGCAAAGATATAGTCGGTCCTGTATCGGCAGATACTATTTTCATGCATGCTTTCCGTGGCGAATACGATGCCGTTGTGACGTTGTATCATGACCAGGGTCAGATTGCCACAAAACTTCTCGCCTTTGACGAAGGTGTTACCGTAGCTGGTGGCCTGCCTTACGCTATTACGACACCGGAACATGGTACGGCATTCGATATTGCAGGCAAGGGCATTGCAAAAACGAGTTCGTTTGCTCATGCAATCCGTTTGGCAGCCCAGATGTCCGGCTGGCGGGGAGAAGAAGCATAATCGTCTACTTTCTGGAAAAATAATATTGTAAACAGAAAAACAGTCTTACTGCATGTGCAGCAAGACTGTTTTTCTGTTTATGGCATATTGACACTATTTCCGGTTGACCTGACGAAATTTACCAGGGGAAATTCCTTTTTGTTTGCGGAACGTTTTGATGAAATAACTGAGGTTATTGAATCCGCAGGAATAGGCAATATCTGTAATGGATTTGTCTGTATAGGCCAGTTTCAGGCAGGCCTGGTCGATGCGGTACTGATTCAGATATTCAATCGGTGTATAGTGCGTCATTTTCTGGAAAAATTTACAGAAATAATTAGGTGACAATCCTGCAGCGCTGGAAAGTTCGGAAAGTGTCAGGGGTGTCGCGTATTTGTCGTCAATGAGCTGGAATGCCTTTTTTAATTTCTGCATCTGAAGATGACTCGTTTCTACCGGCTGCTTGGTCACAGGAGTATATTGTTTTTCCTGAATGATAAGCCCGAATACCGTATACAGCATGCCTGTAACAATCAGTTCATAACCGGGATTTTCCCGTTGCATTTCTTCAAAGAGGATACGGACAATAAGGGCCAGCTTTTTGTCATCCTGATTGAAGTGATTGCGGACGTTGAGCGTATGATTGAGCAGGTTATTGAGATCACTGGATTGATAGTTGGTCGAATGAAGCAGTTTGGGAGGTTCAAATACGAGACATTCATATGCTGTATCATCAGAATCGACGACACCTCCGTGGACGATGCCATCGCGGATAAAGACAATATCCCCCGGAACGAGATGCAGTGTCTCCTCATTGAGTGAAATCGTAAAACCGCCGCGGAGCATGCGGATGAGTTCATATTCCATGTGCCAGTGATAGGGCATGTTAAAACGGGGATGATATTTTTCGACATGGTAAAAACCGATGGGGAAATCGAAGCGGCCGCGCTTCATCATTTCATGATAACCTTCGTGTTCCAATAGACAGGGCGCCTCCTTTTTTTACGTAATATTGTGCAATTTATCGATAAAATTATTATATTTTACCATTGTTAACTGACAAAAATAAATAAAATAGCCGAAATATACATAAAATTATTATACTAATAGGTAGTATAACACAAGTAAAGGACTTTGCCCAATGCTATACTATGAACATGAACAAAAGGAATATTAAAAATCCGAATCATGCATGATAAGCAACGAAGTTAAGTGGTCAATGCCCTTACGGCATAATTAGAAAGGATGGTATTATATCATGGATTTACAGTTAAAAGGCAAAGTCGTATTGGTTTCTGGTGGTGGCGCTGGTATTGGCAGCGGTATCGTAGTGTCTCTCGTAAAAGAAGGCGCCGTTCCCATTATTCTGACCCGTTCGGATAAACCGGAATTCAAAAAAGAATTAGATGCTATGGGCGCCGATTATGAATTCCATCTCATCGACCTCAATAATACGGATCAGATTAAACCGATTGTTGATGACGTAGCGAAACGCCGCGGTGGTATTTATGGCGTCGTAAATAATGCCGGCTGCAACGATAACAAAGCAATCGAAGAAACGTCGTGGCAGGATTTTGAAAAGAGCCTCCATGGCAATCTGACCCATTATTATGAACTCGTCCGTGCCGCTCTTCCTTATCTGATTAAGAGCAAAGGCTCTGTCCTCAATATTACATCCAAGACGGCTCTTACGGGCCAGGGTAAAACGAGTGCCTATGCGGCAGCCAAAGGTGCTATCCTGGGCCTGACCCGTGAATGGGCTGCTGCGTTCCTCCAGTATGAAATCCGCGTCAATGCCATCGTAGTCAGCGAATGCTGGACGCCTCTGTATGCAAAATGGATCAAGACTTTTGATGATCCGGAAGCCCGTAAGAAAGTTATTACCGATAAAATCCCGTTCCAGCACCGCTTTACGACAATTGAAGAAATCGGAGACAATACGGTATTTCTCCTCTCGCCGGTATCGTCCCATACGACGGGCCAGTGGGTATTCGTCGATGGCGGCTATGTACATCTCGACCGTGCGTTAACCTAAAGGCAGGGAGGTAAGGACTTATGCCAAGTGCAAGCAATAAAAGCATAAAAATCGCGTTTATCCTGGTTACGACGCTATTTCTGCTCTGGGGTCTCAGTTATGGACTGATCGACGTCATGAACAAGAATTTCCAGAACCAGCTGGGAATTACAAAAGCTACTTCCGGCCTGCTGCAGGCAGCCTATTTCGGCGGGTATTTCGTTTTTGCTACACCGGCTTCTCTCGTAGCCCGTAAATATGGCTACAAAGGTGGTATCATGATGGGCCTGGCACTCTATGCTATCGGCGCCCTTATGATTGTCCCGGCCAGCAACGCCCACAGCTTCCAGATTTTCCTCGTAGCTTTCTTTATCATCGCCTGTGGTCTGGCCAGCCTGGAAACAAATGCCAACCCGTATATCACGAAGTTAGGCAGTGATAAGGACGCTGCGTTCCGGCTGAATGTCGCTCAGTGCGCCAACGGTATTGGCCAGTTCTTAGGGCCTATCATCGGGGGTATGCTTTTCCTGTCCATTGCCAGCGGCACAGATATTTCGCAGAACATGCACAACGTACAAATGGTTTATGTCGGTATTGCTGCTATTGTCGTTGTTATGCTGATTCTTTTCGTAGTCAACAAACTGCCTGAAGGGGCAGAAGTTTCCGGGGATGAAGATGCAGCCGAAGGGGATGGGTCGTACAGCCAGCTGTTCAGCTACAAACACTTCCGCCTCGGTGCTCTCGCCCAGTTCCTCTATATCGCAGCCCAGGTTGGTGCCGGTGCCTTCTTTATCAATTATAGTGTTGAACACTGGCAGGGACTTTCCGACAGCCGTGCCGCTTATTTCTTCAGCATCGCTCTCGTAGCGTTCCTGATTGGCCGTGTCGTTACGACGCCGCTCATGAAAAAGTTCAGTGCCGGTAAAATCCTCGGCGCGTATTCAGCTATCAACGTCGTCCTCGTCGTACTGCTGAACATCGTGTCCGGCAGCACAGCCGTATTCCTTCTCATTGCCGTATTCTTCTTCATGTCCATCAGTTTCCCAACCATCTTTGCCCTGAGCATTGTCAATCTGCCGCAGAACCTGGTCAAGACCGCATCCAGTATCATCATTATGAGTATCGTCGGCGGCGCTATCATGCCGTACTTCATGGGTCATGTCGCCGATATGGTCAATACAGCTGCCGGCTATCTGCTGCTCATCCCGTGCTTCCTCTATGTTGCCTGGTACGGCTTTAAAGGATGTCACGCTGATGACAGTGCAAAGAAAGCTATTCAGCAGTAAGGAGAACAATCATGTTAGATATTATTGACAGTCATTTCCATATCTGGAATCTCGACGTGCTCCGTCTTCCCTGGCTCAAGGATTGCCCGGCCATTGCTCACAGCTATGCCGTGTCAGACCTTCTGGCAGCCTACGGACGCCACGACGATGTCAACTTCCTCGGCGGCGTCTATATCGAAGTCGATTGTGATGACCGTTTTAAAGAAGATGAATACATCTATGGCCTTCATGAACCGAAGATGCTGGCCAAAGTCATGCGGGCTCCCCTTTCAGCACACATGCGCGTACCCCTCGGTATCGCTGGTGTCCGCGAACCGCTCCATGTACCCGGTTCGCCTAAGGGCCGCTGCCTGCAGAAAAGCTTTATCGAAGGATTGGAAGCATTGGCTGATGCAGGGCTTCTCTTTGAAAGCTGCAACCGTACGGAAGAACTGGATGATATGTATCAGGCAGCAAAAACGGTTCCGCAGGCAAAAATCGTCATCAACCACTGTGGGAATGCGACAGAAGTAACGCCGGCATATAAAGAAGTGATGACTAAGTTTGCCTCTCTTCCAAATGTGTACTGCAAGGTTTCGGGCTTTCCGACCCAGAATAAAAAGTTTGTGAAAGAACTCCTCGATTTCCTGAGCGGAACCTTTGCTCCGGACCGTCTCATTTACGCTTCCAATTTCCCTGTCGTATCGCTGTATTCCACCTTTGATGAACATCTCAATATCGTCCGTGACTATTTCCACGACGATCCTGATTTCTTTGCTAATACGACAAAAGCGTTATATCAGATTAAAGACTGATACGCCTATGCCTGTTAGATAGCCACTTCTCTGGGAAAAAGCACTGCTCCTGCCGGCAGTGCTTTTTTCCATATCATTTTTCCTGGTTTGGGTTTATAATAAAAAACACAGAGTATAGTTATACAGTAAGGAAGTGACATCATGAAAGAAATCAAAGAAAAAAAGAAGCCCATGCTGTTTTATTATATTGTAGCACTGGCGATTATTTTTATGTTCAACGCCGTTGCCAAACCGTATTATGATCAGCAGAGCGTCAAGAATGTCGATTATGGCACCTTTATGAACATGACCGATGATAAGTCGGTAGCAAGTGTGGAAATTGAAGAAAATCAGATTCTGTTCAAAGACAAAGACGGTAATCAGTACCGGACTGGTGTCGTCAATGATCCTCAGCTGACAGAACGCCTGCATAAAGCCGATGTTTCTTTCAATCAGGTCATCAAGGAAAAGGATTCGCCCTTTACGGACTTTCTCATTGCCTGGATCCTGCCTATCCTGATTTTCTTTGGCATCGGGTATTATTTCAATCGTAAACTGATGAGCCGGGGCGGTGGGAATTCGCTCATGTTTGGCTCGAAAAATCAGGTGAAAGTCTATGTTCCCTCTGCCAATGGCATTCATTTTTCCGATGTGGCCGGTGAAGATGAAGCCAAGGAAAATCTGTCTGAAATCGTAGATTTCCTTCATCATCCAGATAAATATGCCAAAGTAGGGGCCAAGATGCCAAAAGGGGTGCTCCTCGTGGGGCCTCCGGGCACAGGCAAGACGATGCTGGCCAAGGCTGTAGCCGGTGAAGCTGGTGTTCCCTTTTTCCCCATTGCCGGCTCGGAATTCGTAGAAATGTTCGTCGGCATGGGTGCTTCCAAGGTGCGTGACCTTTTCAATCAGGCCAAGCAGAAAGCACCGTGCATTATATTCATTGATGAAATAGATGCTATCGGCCAGAAGCGGACGGGCAGCGCCATGGGTAACAGTGAACGGGAACAGACACTGAATCAGCTCCTGACAGAAATGGACGGATTCGATGCCGATGACAGCGTCGTCATTCTGGCGGCGACCAACCGCCCGGAATCGCTGGATCCGGCACTGCTCCGGCCGGGCCGGTTTGACCGCCGCGTCCCTGTCGAATTACCGGATCTCCAGGGCCGCGAAGCCATCCTCAAGGCTCACGCACGTAAAGTCAGCCTGGATTCAGATGTCGATTTCCATACCATTGCCCGTATGGCTGCCGGTGCCTCCGGTGCAGAATTGGCCAATATCGTCAACGAAGCGGCTCTCCGGGCCGTGCGGGATCACAGGGATGCCGTCTGTCAGGCTGATCTGGAAGAAAGTATCGAAGTGGTCATCGCAGGCTATCAGAAGAAGAATGCTATTTTGTCGGACGAAGAAAAGCGGACCGTGGCCTATCATGAAATCGGACATGCCCTGGTAGCAGCCCTTCAGAGCCATTCGGCACCGGTACAGAAAATCACCATCATTCCCCGCACATCGGGAGCGCTGGGATATACCATGCAGGTAGATCAGCAGGATAAATATATTTTGTCCAAAGAAGAACTGGAAAATAAAATTGCTACCTTTACCGGTGGCCGTGCTGCAGAAGAAGTCGTATTCGGCCAGGTGACGACCGGTGCATCCAATGATATCGAACAGGCGACGAAACTGGCCCGGGCTATGATTACCCGGTATGGCATGAGTGATGAGTTCGATATGGTCGCCATGGAAACGGTGACGAATAAATATCTCGGCGGCGATACATCACTGGCCTGTGCACCGGAAACGCAGAAGTACATCGATGCCAAAGTCGTATCGCTCGTCAAGGAACAGCATAATAAAGCCAGAAAGATTCTTTCTGACAACCGGCCGCTTCTGGATGAGCTGGCAAAATTCCTGTATGAAAAAGAAACGATTACGGGAAAGGAATTTATGTCTATCCTGCGCAAGTATTACAAACAAGATGAAGTCAAAGACGCTCCGGAATTACCGGAAGACTAGACAAGGAAGGCGGAAACAGGATGAAGAGCAGCGAGCATGGCAGACGAAACGGAAACATATGGAAAAAAGCGGCTATCCTGATGGGACTGGCACTGTGTCTGGGAGCGGGAAGTGTACTGCCGGCACAGGCATACTTCAAGAGTCCCCTGGCTGCTGATCCCCATTACCGGCCTGTGAATTTCGGCATGGGGTATGAGGTCTATATTGATTTATCCCACCTGGAAACCATACCGGGTAAAGGAGGCGACTGGGTTTTTACGGTTCCTATGTTCAATTCCAAAGAAGATTCAGGACAGATTGAGGGAACCTATACCCTTACGTACAAGATAGACCGGAGCAAACAGGCCTGGGTCTATGATGAAGGCACTCATTCCTGGCAGGTCATTCCTATGAGTAAACGGATACAGCACAGCCAGATGGCCGATTATGTAGCCGTCAATCTCTGCTATAAAGCAAAAACCGGTAAATATCTCTACGATGCCGGCCAGTATGTACAGGCTATGGAACGGTATTATCACGGGCCCGATGTGATGCCTGCCGTGGGAGCTGGGAAGTGAGACGCCTCCGGATCTATGCCGGGATGCTGGCTCTGCTTCTCCTATGTCTGCTGCCAGGTATGGCTATGGCGGAAGAGGCGATGTCACCTCTTTCTATCGTAAAGGGACATCCTCTCCGGCCTGGCGATACGATAGGCATCGTTGCGCCTGCGACCCATAGTGAAGATATCGCACTGGCTCCCCATCTGGAAGCCCTCCATGCCATGGGATATAAGACCTGCCTGGCTCCGTCGGCCCTGCACCGGTATGGATATTTCGCCGGTACAGATTCTGAACGGGCCGATGATATCAATGCATGTTTCCGGGATAACCGCATCGATGCGATTCTCTGTCTCAATGGTGGATACGGCAGTGCCCGGATTCTGGACCGGCTTGATTATGCCATGATTGCGGCCCATCCCAAACTGCTCATCGGATTCAGCGATATTACGGCTCTTGAGGCGGCACTCTATGAAAAAAGCCATCTTGTGACCCTGAGCGGGTCACTGCTCATTACTATTCCGGGAAGCCCCTATTCTTCTCAGCAGTTCAGGCAGGCCGTGACGGCATCAGCGCCACTGGGAGCTGTGACGATGCCGGCAGGCAGGTCATTGCAGACGGTGCTTCCTGGTAAAGCCTCAGGCAGGCTGATCGGGGGAAATCTTTCTGTCATTGCCTCACTCGCCGGTACGCCGTATGAACTAAAAGGAAAGGGCTGTATCCTGGTCCTGGAAGACGTAGGAGAAGAATCATACCGCATCGACCGGATGATGAACCAGCTCTGGCAGAATGGACTGTTGCAGCAGGTAGAAGGAATCGTCTATGGCGATTTTACAGACTGTGGTCACGATCCCGGTGATTTTACGACCGATGAAGTGCTGACATATTATGCCAAAAAGGCAGGAAAGCCTGCTGTCCGGGGGCTGCCGTTCGGGCACGGAACGGATAAGGCCTGTCTTCCTATCGGAGCGTACAGTGAACTGGATGCCCGGCCGGATGGTACAGCGCAGTTTGCTATCAAAGAAGCACATACAATTCAAAAAGACGCATCGAAATGAAAAGATGCGTCTTTTTTATGCGCAGAGTCCTGTTATGGCAGAATCAGGGCTTTTTTTGTTGTCCTGTATTTGTTAAAATAATCTATTATAGTTGTATATGAAAGATATAGAAAGAGGTGCGCTATGGCACAGGAAGAACGGGTGCATATGGGACTGAGCGTAAAGGCCATGATTTTTCATGCCGGACGTCTTCTCGTACTGCAGAAAAATGATCCGGAAGGACTGCATCACTGGGAATTCCCCGGTGGAGGACTGAGACGGGATGAAGATTTTGCTATGGCCGTACACCGGGAAGTCATGGAAGAGACAGGGCTTTCCATTCAGATTCTGGCTACGGCAGGAACCTGGAGCTATCAGAAAAGAGACGGACAGTTTCTGAATGGTGTCATTTTTACAGCCGTAACGGATACAGAGGACGTACGTCTTTCTCATGAACACTGCGATTACCGCTGGGTGACGCCGGAAGAATTCCGTACTTGTGAACTCCACGGGTCGCTCCGGCGGTCGCTGGACCAGATGCAGGAGGCGGACTATGAACGGCAGGATTTCCTGCTTCAGCCATTTTTACGTCTTCATGGAGTGATTGGACATGAATAAAGACGCGCAGAAGAAAGCTCCTTTTGCCGATGCATTGGAAGAATACTGCCGGCAGCGGATGGTACCGTTTCATACGCCGGGGCATAAACTGGGAGCGGGAGCTCCCGTCAGGGAACAGATCCTTTTTGGAAAGGCGCTGCGGCAGGATCTGGGACTGATGTATGCCCTCGATGATTTATTTCAGCCGGAAGGACCGCTCCGTGAAGCTATGGAGCTGGCTGCTGATGCATATGGCGCCGGACGGACTTTCTTTTCCGTCAACGGTACGACCGCCTGTATTGAAGCGATGATCCTGGCGGTCTGCGGACCCGGCGATACGGTACTCATTCCCAGAGAAGCCCATCGCAGTGTCCTGAGCGGCCTGATTCTGAGCGGTGCTGTGCCGGCGTACATGGAAAGCCGCTATGCAGAGAGGGAAGAGGTATCTCTCGGACCAGATCCGGCCAGTCTGCAGGCGGCTATCGCTGCCCATAAAGACGCCAGAGCGGTACTCTTTACGTATCCGACCTATGACGGGCTGGCAGGACAGCTGACGGAGATGGTCCGGATTGCCCATCAGTATGGGTTGATTGTGCTGGTCGATGAGGCTCACGGAGCTCATCTGGCTTTTCATGAAGAACTGCCGCCTGATGCGCTGGCCTGCGGTGCCGATTGTGTGGCCCAGAGTACGCATAAGCTGACGGGCTCGCTGACACAGACATCCATGCTTCACTGCCGCCGGGGTTTTCCGTATACAGACAGGGTAGCAGCGGCTATGGCACTCGTTCAGTCTACGAGTCCCCATTACTGGTTTCTGGCTTCTCTGGATCTGGCCCGGCAGCAAATGGCGCTGGAAGGGCGGCAGCGGGAAACACAGGCCCTTTCTCTGGCCCGTCAGGCCCGGAAGCAGCTCAATGCCCTGCCCGGAATCAGCTGCTTTGGCAGGGAAATGATGCGCTATGAAGCCGTCGGGAATCTGGATGAAACAAAGCTGACTATCGATTTTTCCGGATTGGGACTTATGGGGCGGGAAGCAGAACGTCTGCTGCGGGATGCCCGCATAGAAGTAGAACTCACGGCAGGCCATCACGTACTGGCCCTGGTTACATTCGGTGACAGCGATAAAAGTATACAGGCTCTGCTCGATGGCTGCCGGAAGATTGCCGGCATGCATCAGGTAGTGGAGCGGAAAGACACGCCGGAACCCCCGCTGCCGCAGCCTCAGGTCGTCATGGCCCCGCGGGAAGCCTGGTATGCTGAAAAAGAAACGATATCCCGGTCTCTTTGTGCAGGCCGGATATGTGCCGAAACGATTACATTTTATCCACCGGGAATCCCCGTAGTGGCAGCAGGAGAAGTACTGACCGGGGATGTATTGGCATATATAGATCAGAAACTGGCTGCGGGATATGTGACCAATGGTGCAGCCGACAGTAGTCTGGATACGATACAGGTCGTACGGAAAGGATGACATCATGCAAGGCAAACTGATTATTATAGAAGGAGGAGATGGCAGTGGAAAAGCGACGCAGACGAAGCTGCTGCAGGAACATCTCCAAAAAGATGGAAAACCAGTACAGGCCGTAAGTTTTCCCAATTACGACAGCGATTCCAGCGCTCTCGTGCGCATGTATCTGCGGGGAGATTTCGGTACCGATGCCGATGCGGTCAATCCGTACGCTGCGTCGGCTTTTTATGCCGTAGACCGGTTTGCATCGTATCAGATGTACTGGAAATCCTTTTTGCAGAATGGCGGTGTAGTCCTGGCCGACCGGTATACGACGAGCAATATGCTTTATCAGATGATTAAATTTAACGATTCCGCAGAGCGCAGCGCTTATCTGGACTGGCTGGAAGATTTTGAATTTGGAAAAATGGGACTTCCCCGCCCGGATCTGGTCTGTCTCCTCGATGTGCCGCTCGATGTAACAGAACGGCTGATGGCGGGCAGGCAGGGAAAAACCGGAGGTGCGACCGGTGACATTCATGAAAAAAATGAGTCTTTTTTGCATAAATGCCACGATGCCTACGACGAACTGACAGACCGCTATGGCTGGAAGCGCATTGCCTGTACGGAAGATGGGCGGATGCGCAGCATAGAGGATATACATGCTGACCTGTACCGGGCAGTCACAGCAGTCCTGATACCGTGAGCAGTATCTTTTCTCATAAACGGCATGGTATAGACTTTATGCTTCATTTTCCTTATAATAGAAAGGATTAGTATAGAGTTTTTATCAGGAGGAACGCGGCATGAGTCAGGACTATTTTGATGCTGTTATCGGTCATGAGACAATCAAAGCCCGTCTGCGCCATCTGATTGCTGAAGAGCGGCTTCCCCATGCCATGATTTTTGCCGGGCCGGAGGGGCTTGGCAAGGCATTGATGGCACGGGCTGTCGCAGAAACGCTCAGCGGACGGCCGCTCCTCGCTGATTTCGCTCACCTGTCCTGTGATGCCGATACGCCGTTTATTGAAGATGGGGGAACTGTTTTTTATCTCGATGTCATCGGTACGATGCTCCGGGTAGATCAGTTCCGGCAGCTTCAGGGAAAGTTGATGCTGCGTGCTTCCGGGAGCCGGGTCTGCATTATTAATCATGTAGAAACGATGAATAAGGAATTTGCCAATCGCATGCTCAAAACACTGGAAGAGCCGCCGCAGGGAGTGCATTTCATTCTGGTGACCAGCCAGCCTGACCTGTTGCTGCCGACCATTGTGTCACGCTGTGCCATGATACCATTCGAACCCGTCGGGGATGAAGAGATGCTGCAAGGGCTGGTGCGGCTATACGGAGGAACGGCAGAATCATACCGTCAGGCTGTATTATGGGGCGGCGGCAATGTCGCCCGCGTACTTGCCCTGAAAGATGGAAACGGCCTTGAAGCGGTTCAGCAGGCATTGTCTTTCCTGCAGATCATGGCCCGTCATGCATGCCCTTACGCCAAGTGGCACAGTATCTCAGCGGGATGGACGGATCAGGAATCGCGGGACGTCTTCCGCTGGATCCAGATATTGCTCCGCGATATGGTAGTCATGCGTTCGGGAGTGCCGCAAGAACGGCTCCATCTGGGCCAGTACGCTCATGAAGTTTCAGAACTGCTGCCGGCCTGGCCGGATTCCTGCATTTTTTCACTCCAGCATGTTCTCGATGAGGCAGGAGAAGCGATTCTCCGCCATGTCAATGTGCGGCTGGTATGGGATGCCGTGTGTATCCGGTTTATCCGGGCAAAAGGAGGAATATAGTTGATAGTTGTTGGCATACGTTTTAAACCGGCCGGCAAGATATATTATTTTGACCCGACAGAAATCGTCCTCGCCGAAGGGGACGGGGTCATTGTCGAAACGGCCCGTGGCATGGAATACGGAACAGTTGTCATTGCCCCGCGCAGTGTCGCCGCATCGGAAGTAGTACAGCCACTGAAACCGATTATCCGCAAAGCAACGGCGAAAGATATGCGGCAGGTAGAACGCAATAAAGAAAGAGAAAAGAAGGCCTTTACGATCTGCCTGGAAAAAATCGCCAAACATAAACTTCCCATGAAGCTCATCGATGTAGATTACACCTTTGATATGGGGAAAATCATATTCTTTTTTACCGCCGATGGACGCATCGATTTCCGGGAACTGGTACGGGATCTGGCATCGGTATTCCGCACGCGTATCGAACTGCGGCAGATTGGTCTCCGAGATGAAGCCAAGATGATTGGCGGTATCGGATATTGCGGCCGGCCGTTATGCTGCGCTTCCTTCCTGGGTGATTTCAAGCCTGTATCCATCCGCATGGCAAAAGGTCAGGGCATGTCCCTCAATCCGACGAAGATATCCGGTATCTGCGGACGCCTCATGTGCTGCCTGCGATACGAAAATGACTTGTATACTTCGGGCGAGCTTAAGTGCCAGAACTGCCAGAAAAATTGTGAACAACAGAAGCCGCCACAGGTCGGACAGCGGGTCATCACCGATGAAGGCCTGGGTACGGTACTTCGCGTCCATATGAAAGACCACACGGTCAAGGTACAGCTCGAATCAGGACATAATGTCAATGTCCCCTGGTCGGACGTAGCCGAACCGGATCATGAAAGTTAATCTGGGACCTCACGAACGGCTCGACGACCTGGTACTGGACGGAATGAAAGTCATCCAGCGCGATGACCAGTTCTGTTTCTCTCTCGATACGGTGCTGTTGGCTCATTTCGGTGCCGTTCCCCGGGGGAAGGTCCTCGACCTGGGGACTGGGACGGCGGCCATTCCCCTGATTCTGAGTGCTCGTGGCGCTGTTTCCGTGACCGGTGCCGAGCTCAATCCGGTCATGGCGGATATTGCCCGGCGCAATGTGGCGCTCAATGGCCGTGGACCGGTCATTACGATTGTAGAAGAAGATTATCGTGCCATCCGCCACTGGTCGGAAAGCGGAGCGTTTGCCGTGGTATATGCCAACCCTCCGTACCGGGAAAAAAGCCGTGGTGCATACAGCGATGCCGAAGGAATCCGCCGGGCACGTCATGAAGAAACGGCAACGCTGGACGATGTGCTCGATGCCGCATCGTATGCGCTCAAATTCCACGGACGGTTCCGCATGGTACATATTACGGAACGACTGACAGATATCCTGACGGCGATGCGTGCACATGCCATTGAACCCAAAGTGGTGCAGATGGTCCATGGGAGAGCCGATAAGAAAGCCAAGCTGTTTCTCGTAGAAGGAATCCGGGGCGGCAGCAAGGGTGTAGAAGTCCTGCCGCCACTTATCGTGCACCATGCCGATGGGACTTATACGGAAGCTGTATTGAAATTATATGGAAAAGCGTAACAGGCGTTATTTTATTTGCCGTACCGGCAGGGCAGAAGGAGAGTATGATGGCTGAACAATTTCAAAAAGGTACACTGTATCTGTGTGCTACGCCCATAGGCAATATGGAAGATATCACCTACCGGGCAGTGCGGTGCCTGCGGGAAGCAGATCTGATCGCGGCAGAGGATACACGCCATACGAGACTGCTCCTTTCGGCCTATGGTATTGATACGCCGACGACGAGTTACCATGAACATAACAAGGCAGAAAAAGGGCCGCAGCTCATTGAAAAACTCAAAGAAGGCTGCATGCTGGCACTGGTAAGCGATGCCGGTATGCCGGCCATCTGCGATCCCGGCAGTGACCTCGTACAATTGGCTATTGCCGCGCATATCCCTGTCGTTCCTCTTCCCGGAGCCAATGCGGGCCTTACGGGACTTATTGCATCGGGCATGGACACGACGCGGTTTACCTTTATCGGATTTCTGCCCAAAACAAAAAAACACCGGCGTCCCGTACTGGAAAGTATCAAGGATTATACGGGCACGTTGATTTTTTATGAGGCGCCGCACCGCATCCTTGCTGTGCTGGCAGAAATAGAAGACGCGTTGGGCGACCGCAGGGCCGTGCTCTGCCGGGAGCTGACTAAACGCTATGAAGAATATCTGCGGGGACCGTTGTCCCAGCTCCGGTCGGATCTGGAACAGGAAGGGGTCCGCGGTGAATTTGTAATCCTCGTCGCCGGCGCCGTCCCGGAAGAAGACGGTCCTTCCGACGATGATTATGTATCCCTTGTCCGGGATCTGATGGATAAGGGAACAGATAAAAAGCAGGCTATCCGGACCGTAGCCCAGCGCTGTGGCGTCAGCCGCCGTGTGGTATATCAGGCGGTGCTTGCTTCTGAGGGCGATTCAGCCCTTTAAGGAGCGGTGATTCATCATCATCGTTTCACGTACACAAGGCCGGCTCATTTGCCGGCAGAGGAGGAATTTCCATGACAGAAAAGAAGAAGTATTTTATTACCACCCCGATTTATTATCCGAGTGCCAAACTGCATATCGGCCACACGTACTGCACGACTATTGCCGACACCCTGGCCCGGTTCCATCGTCTCCGCGGCGATGACGTCTTTTTTACCACCGGATCTGATGAACATGGCCAGAAAATCCAGCGTGTCGCTGAAAGCAAAGGGATGCAGCCGAAAGAATATGTTGACGGTATCGTTTCCCTTTTCAAAGAACTCTGGAAAGAACTGAATATTTCCCATGACCGGTTTATCCGTACGACTGATGCCGACCATGTCAAGGTAACACAGGCTCTGATGCAGAAATCCTATGACAAAGGGGATATCTATAAAGGTGAATACAAAGGCTGGTACTGCACTCCCTGCGAATCGTTCTGGCCGGAAAACAAACTGCCTGAAGGCAAACACATCTGCCCGGATTGCGGCCGCCCGCTGGAACTCGTTTCGGAAGAAGCCTATTTCCTCAAGATGAGCAATTATACGGACCGTTGGCTGAAATTTATTGATGAAAATCCTGACTTCATCCAGCCGGAAGCACGCCGCAATGAAATGATTGCCTTCGTCAAAAGCGGTCTGGAAGATTTGTGCGTATCCCGTACGTCCTTTAACTGGGGTATTCCTGTGCCCTGGGATCCGAAACACGTCGTATACGTCTGGTATGATGCCCTAGCTAACTACCTGACTTCAGCCGGTTATGTATTTGATGAAGAACGCTTTAAAAAATGGTGGCCGGCTGATCTTCATCTGGTCGGCAAGGAAATCGTACGGTTCCATTCGATTATATGGCCTATCATGCTGATGAGTGCAGGACTTCCTCTGCCTAAAAAAGTATTTGGTCACGGCTGGCTGATTGTCGATGGGACGAAGATGAGTAAATCTCTGGGCAATGTCGTCGATCCGATTCCTCTGATCAAACGCTATGGCGCCGATTCTCTCCGGTATTATCTGATGCGCGAAATCCGCCTTGGCCAGGACGGCAACTTCTCTCTGCCGACGTTCATTGACCGGATCAATGCCGATCTCGCTAATGACCTGGGCAATCTCCTCCATCGTACACTTTCCATGGTCGAACAGTACGAAAATGGAGTGGCAGCCGGCCCCTCTGTCACGGAACCGGTAGACAGTGAATTATCCCAGATGGCTGTTGAAACGGCTAAGAAATATGAACAGCAGATGGACGACATGAAAATTAATGATGCTCTCAACGATACATGGGCGCTGATCCATCGCAGCAATAAATATATTGATGAAACGACACCGTGGATCCTTGCCAAAGATCCGGCTAAAAAAGAACGTCTCCAGACCGTTCTGTACAATCTCCTGGAAGTACAGCGCATCATTGCCATGCTGGTAAGCCCGGTCATCCCGTCAGCTGCTGCTGAAATATGGAAACAGCTGGGACTGGGTGATTTCTCTCAGGCAATTCTGTCTGATGGACAGACATGGGGGCTGTATCCGGCCGGTACGAAAGTCTGCAAGGGAGCGCCTTTGTTCCCACGGTACGATCCCAAAGAAGAAATCGCTGAAGCGGCAGAAGAAAAGAAAGCAGCCACTGCCTGCCCTGCAGCAAAAGAACCGTTCAAAGATGAAATCAATATTGATGATTTCGGCAAAAATGATCTCCGCGTCGGCAAAATTGTAGCCTGTGAAAAAGTACCGAAGGCTAAAAAACTTCTTAAAATCCAAGTGGATCTGGGTACAGAAACCCGTCAGATTGTCAGTGGTATTTCCCTGTATTATAAGCCGGAAGACCTGATTGGCCATAACGTCATCGTCGTGACGAATCTGAAACCGGTTAAGTTGTGTGGTGTAGAATCGAAAGGGATGCTGCTGGCAGCATCGGATGGTAACGACCATCTGCAGGTTGTCTTTGTTGATGGCATGGCACCGGGAAGCCGCGTCCGCTGATGTTGTTTGACACACACTGTCATCTGTATGATGCGGCGTATGATGCGGACCGGTCTGCCGTGCTGGAACGTGCCCGTGCTGCCGGTGTCGGAAGGATGCTCTGCCCGGCGACGGACCGGCAGACTTCTGAAGCCTGCGTCGAACTGGCACGGCATTATGACGGGATATATGCCGCTGTAGGAATCCATCCCCAGGAAGCGAACCGTGTGCAGCCTGGCGATATAGAGGCAATCCGCCGTCTGGCGGAGCAGGAGCCGTCTGTCGTGGCAATCGGCGAAGTAGGTCTTGATTACCACTATGACACACCGGCCCGGGACGTACAGAAAGACGTATTCGTCAAAATGATACAACTGGCCCTTTCTCTGGACCTTCCCATCGATATTCATGACCGGGAGGCCCATGGTGATACGATGGAAATTCTCCGTCAGTATGGAAAAGGCCTGCGCGGCGTTTTCCACTGTTATTCCGGGAGCCTGGAAATGACGACGGAACTGATCCGTATGGGATTTTATTTTGGATTTACCGGCACAGTCGTATTTCCTAATTCTAAACGGGCAAAACAGGTGGCGTCCCGGATTCCGATGGACCGCATTCTCATTGAAACGGATAGTCCCTATCTGACACCGCCGCCATACCGGGGCAGCCGCAATGAGCCGGCTTATGTGCGCTACGTGGCAGAAGAAATAGCCAGACTGCGTGGCCTCGATGCAGACTGCGTCATCAGAAAAACGGCGGCGAACGGTCTTAGAATATTTGGCATAGCGGAGACGGTCTGAATATCATCTGACGGTATTTGGCCGTTTTGAAAAGGAGAGTATCATGGCACGAGGAAAACGGCCGGATATACGGCTGACGATTACGGGAAAGCTGGGAAAAATGGGCTGCCATCGCGGTCATCATATTGGCGAAGTATTTGACTATGATACCGAACGGGGCAAAATCTGTCCCATGGCACTTCACTGTGCATTCCCCTATATTGATATCCTGCGCTATGGAGGCACCCTGCCGGGACAACCGGAAGGAACGGCGGAATTTTGTTGTTCCGATGCAGATGTAGCCATGGTGTTTAAAGCAGAAGTCATCAAAGAAGAAAAATAAGTCCGGATGGCGGGCACACGAAGCAATCCTGTTTCGTGTGCCCGCTTTTTTAGTACAGAACAGGATTTGCTTGTCATGAATCGCCGATACCCGCCAGGAGGGACGCTTTCAGGCCCACTGGCCATTTGTATATTGCGGATGGATAAAGCAATTGGTATAATTGCGATATATAAGATAATTTTATGAGTCATCGGCAATACGTGTGAGGAGGCATGAAAATGAAAATCCAGTCGATAGAATTATTTAAGGTACCGCCACGCTGGCTGTTTCTAAAAATTACGACCGATACAGGTCTTTCAGGCTGGGGCGAACCGGTCATTGAAGGACGGGCCGATACGGTAGCCGCTGCCGTCACGGAATTGGAAGACTATCTCATCGGCAAGGATGCCGGCCGGATTGAAGATTTGTGGAATGTATTGTACCGTGCCGGTTTTTATCGTGGCGGCCCCGTCCTGATGAGCGCTATTTCTGGTATCGAACAAGCGCTGTGGGATATAAAAGGCAAGGCACTGGGCGTACCTGTATACGAGCTTCTGGGCGGCGTATGCCACGATAAAATGAAAGTATACTGCTGGATTGGCGGTGACCAGCCTGACGAAGTGCTGCAGGCTGCAAAAGAAAAATATGAACAGGGATACCGGGCTGTCAAAATGAACGGTGTACCCAAGGTAGGCTGGATCCAGAACAACCGCCAGATCGATGAAGCCGTGGCACGGGTAGCATCTATCCGGGAAGCGTTCGGGTACGATATGGATATTGCTGTCGATTTCCATGGCCGTGTCCATAAACCGCTGGCCTTTACGCTCATGAAAGAACTGGAACCGTACCGCCTTCTGTTCGTAGAAGAACCAGTACTTTGTGAAAATGAAGAAATCTTTCCTATGCTGAGACAGCAGTTCTCTACGCCCATTGCCACAGGAGAACGGAACTATACCCGCTGGGGCTTCAAGCAGATGCTGGCCCGGGGCGGAGTCGATTATATCCAGCCCGACCCCTGCCATTGCGGAGGTATTCTGGAAACGAAGAAGATTGCGGCTATGGCAGAAGCCTACGATGTGGCACTGGCTCCTCACTGCCCGCTGGGGCCGATTGCACTTGCAGTGGCGCTGCAGATCGATTTCTGCACCTATAATGCCGTTATTCAGGAACAAAGTCTGGGTATCCATTATAATCAGGGATCGGACCTGCTCGATTATCTGAAAGACCCGTCTGTATTCCTCTATCATCAGGGCTATGTCAATCTCCTGACAAAACCAGGTCTGGGAATCGAAATCGATGAAGAAAAGGTACGGGCTGCTGCCGCCGTGGGACATCACTGGAAAAACCCCGTATGGCGTGATGAAACCGGTACGGTATTGGAATGGTAGTATACGCAAAATGAGAATGGGCGTACCTTGTACCGGAAGTAGAATGATATATATTGTTAACAAGTAAAAAAATAGTATAAATCTGCATAGCACAGCTGTTTTCCCTTGTACTAAAACTTGATTAAATTCCAGAAATACCGTAGAATGTTCATGAGGATTACGCTTACATTGGTATACGTATTATATTCTAATTGAGAGAGGAGCAGCCTCATGCTAGATTTTCGTATTCATACGTTTTTGTGTGTCTGCCGCCATATGAATTACACCAAGGCTGCAGCAGAACTGCATATTACCCAGCCGGCTGTTTCACAACACATCCGCTACCTGGAAAATGAGTACCATGCCAAATTGTTTGATTATACAGGCAAGCATCTCATTCTGACACAGGCCGGCCATATCCTTCTGGATGCAGCGGCCACAATCCGGCATGACGATCTCATCCTGAAAGAAAAACTGCAGGAACTCAGACGTAGTACGAAAATTGTTTCTTTTGGGGCGACTCACACGATTGGCGAATTTATGATCGTAGATAAACTGGCAGAATACCTGAGGGAAAATCAGGAAGTTCTTCTGCGGCTGGAAATTGCGGATACAGAGCAGCTGCTGCAAGAAATCGATGAGGGCAAGATTGATTTTGCCATCGTAGAAGGATTTTTCGAGCAGAAACAATATGAAACCATGCTGTTTTCCAAGGAACCGCTCATCGCTGTATGCGGGCCGGAATTTGATGTTCCCGATGAAGTGGATCTTACGGATCTCTTGTTGAAACGACTCTGCGTCCGTGAACACGGATCCGGATCACGGGACCTTTTGGAACGGACTCTGGCCGAATACAGCCTGTCTCTGGAAGACTTTCCATACCGTGCGGAAATTGGCAGTCCTCAGACTATCAAGGCATTGGTACACCGCAATGCGGGATTCTCGTTTTCCTATGAAAAATCAGTGCGCGATGAATTAGCCGCCGGTACGTTGCGTAAGATTCACGTCCGCAATTTTACAGCCGAACATTCCTTTACGTTTTTATGGCGTAAAGGGAGCATGTATGGCGATACCTTCCGCGGCATGTTTGAAGCACTGAAAGATTAGAAAGGATGAATAACATGATATATTCAACAGAAGTCAAGAATATGTGCCCCGTTGCCAAAGGCGCATATCATGGACCGGCTCCGATTCCTGAGGAAGGCGAATGGGTGCAGGTCAAAGAAATTAAAGATATCAGTGGTCTTACTCATGGTGTTGGCTGGTGTGCGCCCCAGCAGGGAGCCTGCAAGCTGACGCTTAATGTCAAAGATGGAATCATTGAAGAAGCTCTTGTAGAAACCATTGGCTGTTCCGGCATGACCCACTCTGCTGCCATGGCATCGGAAATACTGCCGGGCAAGACTCTGCTGGAAGCGCTGAATACGGATCTGGTCTGCGATGCCATCAACGTCGCCATGCGCCAGCTGTTCCTCCAAATCGTGTATGGCCGCAGCCAGACTGCCTTTTCTGAAGGCGGACTGCCAATCGGTGCCAGCCTGGATGACCTGGGCAAAGGTATGCGCAGTCAGACCGGGACTATGTTTGGCACAAAGGCCAAAGGGGCGCGCTATCTGGAAATGACCGAAGGCTATGTTACCCGTATGGCGCTGGATGAAGAAAATCAGGTTATCGGATACGAATTTATCCACCTCGGCAAAATGATGGACGCCATAAAGAAAGGCGTGGAACCGGCTAAAGCGATGGAAGATGCCAAAGGCCATTATGGCCGTTTTGAAGAAGCCGCTTCGTATATTGATCCGAGACAGCAATAGGAGGAACCTACAGATGGAATTATTCGAAAGTTATGACAGAAGAATAGATAAAATCCTCGTTGTGTTGAAAGAATACGGCATTGAAAGCGTGGAAGAATGCCGGGACATCTGCCAGAATGCCGGCATTGATCCGTATCAGACCGTCAAGGAAATCCAGCCCATCGCTTTTGAAAATGCCGGCTGGGCGTATACCGTAGGTGCAGCGATTGCCATCAAAACGAATTGCCGCACCGCAGTGGATGCGGCTAAAGCTATTGGTATCGGCCTGCAGGCTTTCTGCATTCCCGGCTCCGTTGCTGACGACCGCAAAGTAGGCCGGGGCCATGGTAATCTGGCTTCCATGCTGCTTCAGGACAGCACACAGTGCTTCTGTTTCCTGGCCGGTCACGAATCTTTTGCTGCTGCCGAAGGGGCTATTGGCATTGTCCGGAACGCCAATAAGGCACGTAAGGTTCCCCTCCGCGTTATTCTGAACGGCCTGGGTAAAGATGCTGCTCAGATTATTTCCCGCATCAATGGCTTTACTTACGTACAGACCCAGTTTGATTATAAGACCGGGGAATTGCATATCGTCCGAGAAATTCCCTATTCCAAGGGAGAACGCTCAGCTGTCCGCTGCTTCGGCGCCGATGACGTGCGTGAAGGTGTGGCTATCATGCACCATGAAGGCGTCGATGTCTCCATTACGGGAAATTCGACCAATCCGACCCGCTTCCAGCACCCTGTAGCTGGCACATACAAAAAAGAATGCGTAGAAATGGGTAAAAAATATTTCTCCGTTGCATCGGGCGGTGGCACAGGACGTACGCTTCATCCAGATAACATGGCAGCCGGCCCGGCATCCTACGGCATGACGGATACGATGGGCCGCATGCACAGCGATGCCCAGTTTGCCGGATCTTCTTCCGTACCGGCCCACGTAGAAATGATGGGCTTCCTGGGAATGGGCAATAACCCCATGGTCGGTGCTTCTGTAGCCGTAGCCGTAGCTGTAGAAGAAGCGGCAAAAGCAGGAAAATTCTGATTGCCCGATTAAGTAGATTAACCTGTAATACAAATAGCAGGACTGTCACATGCGTTACAAAGATACGTCATGGGCAGTCCTGTTTTTGACGCATAGCACCATATTATGGTATAATATATAGCGGATTTATACTCAATGCACAAATTCAAGCTATCCAACGAGCAGGCCTTGGCGGATAGCTTGTTTCATACGCCATAAAGATTAGTAGTACGTCTTAAGAGCAGAAAATACGAGCTGCAGACGATTGGCAGGATTACCAGAAAGGGGATACAATGACAGATATAAAAAAAATTGCAGGCCTTGCCTGCTGCATGGTTTTCGTTTCTACATCGTTTGCCGGAGCCACATTTCATCCTGGCGACAGGGGAAGTCAGGTCCTGGCTGTACAGCAGCAGCTGGCTGCCGATGGGTACTCGCTGACGGTTGATGGCGACTATGGGACCGGTACGACGGAAGCTATCCGTGCCTTTCAGCAGGACCATGGCCTGACGGCTGACGGAATCCTCGGCGCGGCTACCTATGAAGCCCTGATGGGCGTTTCTATGCCAGATAATACGAGCAGCCGGTTTGTGCAGAAAGATGCAGCAGCACCGGAAACGGCGTCGGTACAGCCTTCGCAGCTGCAGGACATCCAGCAGGCACTGGCTGACCGGGGATACAGTGTTGACGTAGATGGCGTATTCGGCAAAGGAACCGATGCGGCGGTCCGTTCGTTTCAAAACAGCAACGGATTGACCGCTGATGGTGTCATTGGACCGGCTACGTATGAGGCACTGATGGGACGGCCTATGCCAGCCGGACAGACTGTATTTTCTATAGCCGACCGGTTCCGTACCGATGCAGCTCCGGCAGCACCGGAGGATAAGGGAACTCCGGCTGTATCTTCAGAACCGGCTACGGCGTCTAATGCCATCATTCTGCTGCAGCAGGCTCTGGTCAATAATGGGTATAGTGTCGATGTAGACGGCGTATTTGGTGTCGGAACAGAAAATGCCGTCCGCAATTTCCAGGCCAGCCATGGACTGGAAGTCGATGGTGTAGCCGGACAGGCCACCTTCTATGAACTGACCGGGAAGTTCCTTCCTTCGGGCCCGCTGCGCCGTTTTGGCAATGGCGGCTATGGCGGAGCTACCATGGTGGCAGACAGAGCCCAGCGCCTTATGGGGATTGCCAATCAGTATATCGGCGTACCTTATGTATTTGGCGGCAATGATCCGTCTGGATTTGATTGCTCCGGGTTTACCCGGTATGTCTATTCCGCCGTCGGCATTGATCTTCCCCGCATGGCTGATGAACAATACAATGTAGGGTACGATGTATCCCGTTCGTATTTACAGCCGGGAGATCTCGTCTTCTTTACGACCTATCTGCCGGGTGTGTCCCATGTGGGGATATACATTGGGGATAACCAGTTTATCAATGCCTCCAATTCCGGAGTCAGCATCGACAGCCTGGACAGCCGGTACTGGTCCAGCCGCTATATAGGGGCGAAACGGGTCATGTAAAATTTGACGTTTCCGGAAAACATTATTTATGCGGCAAAGTACAAGTTAAAAAAAGGTTGCACCAAAGTGGCTTCAAAAGCTCATTTTTGGTACAACCTTTTTTTGTTGTGAGAATATAGCTTATTTAGTGAAGATGTATCCCGTTTCCGCTCTCATTATATGCCGCGATAGGTCTGCTCCAGTTCACGCACCATAGTGTCCGTTATTTCAGGGGCTTCGCCCGTATCATAAGCCTTTTCTATGGCGGTTTCATCGACAATCCAGTGATTCCGGCGCAGATCCTGATGGTGTTCGTACAGCCATTTGGCGCAGCAACGGGCGATGCGGCTTTCGGTCAGACTGCGCTTCAGGTAGCGGAAACGCGCGGGGGGGATGGCCTGATGAGGTTCTTTCATGATGTCTTCGATTTCCAGTGTGAAGTCACATTCATGGTACCCGTTGGACACGGCTTCGCGGCCGACGAAACGGGTGTTTTCCAGACTCATGTCATACAGCAGATATTGATGGAATAACTGCTTTTCCAGTTCATCGGCCAGGATATCTCTTACAGGAAGGCACTGGCAGATGTCATTATGACACAGATGGAGGAGTTCCATCAGCATGGCATGACGATGGCGCATAAACGTGCAGTCTGCAGCATCAAGCCAGATGGTACGGAGACGGATATAGTCTTTTATTTCCTCTTGATACCCGGCGTCGTAGATACTCAGGGGCGTATTTTTACGGGTATAGCGGTACAGCCGGGGTTCGAGGGTAAGCCAGTCATGAGCTGCCTTACGGCGATGCTGTAAATCCAGCTGGCTGTCGGCGAAGACCCGTTTCAAATCCTGCAGGTAGTTAAGGCCGGCGCAGGAAACGGCCAGAACATGGAATGTCCCGGAAGCAGGCTGCTTTGAAAAAATCTGTGTTATATCATGTTCTGTTATGTCGGATGTGTCCATTTCTATCGGTCCTTTGTGATACTGCACTTGTCTCAGAATTTAATGGGCAGGTGCATTTTTTTCTGCTGCCGCAGGGGAATCACTATAAAAATCTTTAAAGGATTGTACCCATGTACGGGCCGGGTGCGGCAGAAATCCTTTGCTCTTCCAGACCATGGCCAGTGTCCAGGGAATCTGTGGCTCTACGAGAGGGATGTGAACGAGTTTTTCGTCATCCAGCCGCTGGCAGATGGTATGTGGCAGAAGGGCAATGCCCAACTGGGTACGTACGATTTCAGCCTGGAAATCCCAGTTGCTGCTCTGGCAGACGATTCTGGGATGAGCCATGATTTTCTGATAAAATGTCTTGATGAACGGATTGAGGGAGAAAGATTTGGGATAATAGACCAGTGGCTCGTCCTTTATCTCTTCCAGTGTAATGACTTTCTTTTTGGCAAGGGGATGCTCCGGCCAGAGGACGACTTCCAGATGTTCTTCATTGAAAATGAAGAAATCATAAGGCATTTCCGTGGCAACAGGAAGTGCGACAAAACCGACCTGGATAAGGCCCTCGTCAATCGATGAAATAATATCGTTGGAGCCGACTTCTAAAAGTTCCAGTTCAATCTGGGGATAGTCGGAAATAAAATGGCGGATGAATGAAGTAATGAAAGAAGACCCGATCATCGGTGGGATTCCAACGGTCAGCTGACCGGAATTGAGGAGCTGGGGTGATTCCATCTGCTCATTCAGCTGGGAAAAATCTTTGATGAGCGACTCGATACGCGGCAGCAGCCAGGCGCCCGTTTCCGTCAGTTCGACGCGCTTGCCGTTCCGGTTAAACAACTTGACATTCCAATGGTCTTCCAGTGCCTTGATGCCTTTACTGATGGAAGGCTGGCTGATATGCAGTGATTTTGAAGCTTTGGTAAAACTTTTTTTCTGGGCTACTTCGACAAAGTAGGTTAGTTGAAATAAATCCATAGCTTGATGTCACCTCTCTTATGGTAATATCTTACCATATTTTTTATCATATTAGAACCATGCACAAATGGAATATTACGGATATATCCAGATTAGTTACTTTTCATTATGGGAATAAATCGTTTTATATTTTTATCCATAAGCAAAAATTTTAATGATATTTTAATCTATAAGACATGTAATCTGTGTATTGTCATATGTACTTCAACGGGATATAATAAAAGACAAATGTATATTGTGAATATACATTCACCTATTTTTAAGGAGATGTTACATATGTCAAAAAATGCAAACGCAAATGCCCTGATCATTGGCTTTGCCATGTTTGCCGTATTCTTCGGTGCAGGCAATCTGGTATTTCCACCTCTTATCGGGCTCATGTCAGGAAGTTCCTGGGAAATCGCTATTATCGGCCTTGCTATTTCTGCTATTTTATTTCCTATTGCTACGATTATTGCTGTCGATAATATGGGCGGTACGGTCCAGGCTATTTGTGCACCTGTAGCTAAATGGTTTACCAAAGGCTATATGGTCATGTGGATTATCTTCATCCTGACCTGCGGTGTGCCCCGGCAGGCAGGCGTTGGCATTGAAAGCGGACTGCTCAGTGTATTGCCGGGATTGCAGGGAAATGATGTCGTCCGCATTGCGCTTCTGGCAGGGTACTTCGTCGTTGTCCTGGCGCTTACGTTCCGGCCGTCTAAAATCGTCGATATTGTCGGCAAATATCTGACACCGTTCCTGCTCATCTGCCTGGTCGTCATGATTGCCCTGGCTGTATTCGAACCGCTGGGCACGCCTATGGCGCCACAGGTAGACAATGTATTCTCCTATTCCTTCCTGCAGGGATATCAGACTGGTGACGTCGCTGTCGGTATTGCCATTGCCGGCATGTTTGTCGCTTCTATCAAAGCGAAAGGATACACCGATACATCAGCGCGGCATAAAATGACACTGAAAGCTGCTGTTGTTGCATTCTTGGGACTTCTCATCGTCTACGGTGGCCTGTTGTATCTCGGTGCTACCGGGTCCAGCATGTTTGATGGCAAAATGGATCAGACCGCTTTGCTCAACGGCCTCGTCCATGCACTGACCGGTTCTACAGGCAATGTTATTCTTGGTATTGGCATTTTCCTGGCCTGCCTGACGACGACCATCGGCGTCGGTTCGACCATTGCCAATCTGACTGTCGATTTATCAGACGGCAAAATCCCTTTCAAGTACATGATGGTGTTTGTGTGCCTCTTTGGTCTTGCTGAAGCCTGCATTGGCGTACAGGGAATCATCCGGTATACATTCTGGATTTTCATTGCTATTTATCCTGTTTCCATTGCTCTTATGCTCCTGGGCGTCTTCTGCAAATATGTTCCCAATCATGGCGCCTGGAAAGGGACTATCGCTATGGCAACCATTATCGGTTTGTTTGAAGGCCTGATGCAGCTCAATAAGAGCGGTATTACCAATCTTCCTCTCGACTCGCTCATCCAGCTGTACAATCATATTCCCTTTGCGGCAGACGGCTTTGCCTGGGTCCTGCCGTCTGTCATTGGCTTCATTGTTGGCACCGTCATTGTAAAGTCCAAAGGCGGCGATCCCTATCCTATGATCTCGAAAGAACAGTAAACCTGATGAAGGAGCGATTGATATGGCATTACAGATTGAAAATATAGAAAAAGACCCTCTTTGTTGTCCTCAGGAACGGCCGTCGTCACTGGAATCACTGATTTTTTCCAGTCATGGCTGCCAGGTATATGGTACGGCCCTGATTCCTGGCGGAGCTAAGGACCAGACCTATCCCTGTGTCATTATCTGCCATGGTTTTCCGGGTTTTGCTTCAACTTTTGATATCGCCCAGAATCTGCGCCGCACCGGTCTGGTAGTCATCAGTTTTTCCTACCGTGGCAGCTGGGGCAGTCAGGGGAATTATACCTTTTCCGGTGCTATTGATGATGCGGTCTGTGTTGCCGAATGGGCTCATAACGAAAAAAATGCAGCTCAGTATCACATCGACAGAAACAACATCTTTTTCATAGGCCATAGTATGGGGGGCTTTGTCTCTATCAATGTTACGCGGCGTATTCCCTGGCTGAAGGGAACGGCCGTCATGTCCCCGTATGACCTGCCGTACTGGCCAGCCCATGGTCTGGATGCAGCTATGCATGAACTCATCGACTCCAGTCTTTACGTCCTCCATGTCGAATCACCGGAAGCCATTTACCGGGACGTCGAATATTGCTGCCAGCAGGGATATGGCATTTTCCAGGCTTTTGAGGACATTAAGGATCGTAACCTCTACTTTATCGGAGCCAGTCAGGATGATGTGGCACCGGCGAAAACCATGATTGAACCCCTCTGGAACCAGCTCAGCCGGCATCAGACAACTGCTGTCCAGGATTATGATACACTGCCGACGGAACACGCCTATAACGACGTACGCCTCACCGTGAGCCGCATGTTTGCCCAGTGGATTGACAAAGTTTTGCAGACAGAAAAGTAAACAATACATGGCATAGTAATTGACATAGACCTCCTGACACGGATAAAAACCTGCCAGGAGGTCTGTTTTTATAAATCACGGATGGTAATTTATAAAAACGATAGTATATTTTATAAAAATGAGTGAAATATTAATTGAAAATTCATTAAAATCAGCAAATAAATGAAATCAAATAAAAACTAAGTGAAATTTATCGGGAGTTTTATAAAATATTTGATAAAACTCTCGCTGATTTATCAAATGATTTGAAAAACGGATGAAATTTGATAGTATTTTATATAAAGAGGTGAGGCAGTATGGTACCGGAAAACTTAGTTGAATTAGTCCGTACTATTAGAATGCAACAGGCAGAAATGCAGAACATAGAAGTAAAGGCGGCACATAAAGGATGTCCGACAAAATTATATGATACTTTGTCCAGTTTTTCTAATCAGGATAATGGCGGAATTATAGTATTTGGACTTGATGAAACGCAAAAGTTCAGTATTACCGGCGTATATGATTTACAGGATTTGCAGAAGAAGGTAAAGGATCAATGCCTGCAAATGGTACCTCCTGTACTTGCTGTATTCACTATTGCAGAAATGGATGGGAAATATGTTTGTTCTGCAGAAATTCCCGGATTGGATATTTCTAATCGTCCCTGTTATTACAAAGGGGCAGGACGATTAAAAGGATCTTTTGTACGGGTTGGTGATGCGGATCTTCACATGACGGATTATGAACTGTACAGTCTGGAGGCTTTCCGGAAACATCTTCATGATGATGAACGTCCCGTTGAACGGGCAGGTATGAATGCGTTGGATATGGAAGCTGTTCAGCAGTATGTGAACGAAAAAAAAGAAGGACATCCTAAATTTGCACAACTAGAAAAGGATGTCATTTACGATATGTTGAATATTTCAAGACAAGGGATGCCAACTTTAGCGGCATTGATGAATTTTGGTATATATCCGCAGGGATATTTTCCGCAGCTGGGAATTACGGCTGTTGTCGTCCCTGGACTAGAGATTGGAGATACAAACCGTCAGGATATCCGGTTCATCGATAATAAAAGGATAGAAGGTACACTGGCTGGTATGGTACGGGAGGCGTTGGCTTTTTGCCGTCGGAATATGAAGACGCGGACCGTTATTGATAAGAAAACAGGGGAACGACATGATTGGACAGAATACCCTGTGGCAGCAATACGGGAAGCTATATTGAATGCAGTTATTCATAGAGATTATAGCTTTTATACGGAAAGTATCCCTATACAACTCGATATGTTTGCCGACCGGTTGGAAATACATAGTCCGGGGAGTTTATACGGCAGAATGACAGTGGAACAATTGGGTGTGGCCAGAACCGATATACGAAATCCGGCACTGGCTGTCATGGCCGAATCTCTTACAGAAGCGGAAAATCGTTATTCCGGGATTCCGACAATGCGGCGGGAAATGAAGGCACAAGGTCTTCCAGAACCGGTGTTTGAAAATAGAAGAAATGAATTTGTCGTTATTTTTTATAATGAACCGGTATCTTCTATGTCTTCTGATGACGAAATGCACAGAGATGAAGATAGTATTTTAATGTTTTGCAAGATTCCTCGCAGCCGTCAGGAAATCACAGAATTTCTGGGATTGAAAACAAGTGGATATGTGGTTAAACGCTATATAACACCCCTGATTCAGGCGGGAAAATTGCAGATGACCGTTCCGGACCAGCCCCGCAGCCGGTATCAGAAATATATTTATGTAAAATGAATCCGGATACGTATATGCAAAAAGACAGTGAAATGAGAGGTATGCTCTCTGTTCACTGTCTTTTTGTTTGGACGATGTATGTTTAATCCACTTTATTGAAAGTAAAACAATTTAAGGGATTGATCATCTATCAGTGGTAGAAGTATTAGTGTTTGCAGGAGCAAATGTTTCAGCTACGTCATCATGAAATCCCTCTTTGTCCGTAAACATCCGGTATATAATGCCGATGAGCAGTAAGACACCGGCAATGCCGACGACGGGATAGATGGCGTTGACCAGCTGACCAAGCGGAATATAGGATGCGATGGTAACGCCGATAATGGCAACGACGATGACGATAATGCGTTGTTTCTTTGTCTTGTCTTCGGCAAAGCGCCGGCCAAAAGCCCACAGGTATCCTGTGATTGTCGTAAATACGCCAATCAGGATGATAATAGAAAACGGCAGGGCCAGGGCAGGAAGGGAATTTTCAATAGCTGCCAGCATGGGGACCTGGGCTTTGATTGATGCGATGTAATCCAGATTGAGCAGCATCGTGGCCAGAACAAGGATGACCCCTAGTGTAAAAAATGCCGCGGAAAGGAATGCGCTTCCCACTATTTCTTTCTGGCTGTGACAGCGGCTGCCCAGGGCAACGTTGAATACAACGCCAAGAGTGATATATGCGCCAACCAGAAATAACTGTGCAATAAAGGGTTCGTGTATCCCCATGAAAGCGCCCTGCATAATCCGTCCTTCCTGGACATACTGAAGGACATGTTCTTGTCCCTGTATAATAGTGACAGGGGACGTCGTTACATTATAGATGCCTACTACGAACATGATGGCGATGATAATGACGCCTGCACAGCCCAGAACATCGGTTACTTTTTCAAGTCCCAGACAGACGATGATAACAGAAATAACTCCCATGAAAATCGTGCCAGCATATACGGGGAGGCCCAGATATTGGTTTACCGTGGCACCGCTGCCTGCAAACATAATCAATGTGCACAGTGCGATTGACAGGGTACAGAACCAATCGACGGCTTTTCCCAGATAGGGACCGCAGTAATAGGTATAGGCCATGCTGGGATCGGAAAAATGTTTAGCAGCTCCGGCACGATATGTTCCGTAACAAAATAAAAACATAAGGATAAAACACGTGACGGGAAGAATAAAAGGATACATGCCTCCAAAGGCGCCAAAAAACTGTAACGTTTCCTGACCGGAGGCAAAACCGGCTCCGATGCAATAGGCTGTAAATGCGCCACCCACCGTTAATATCGTTATATTGCTGTTTTTCATTTGCAGCACCTCCTTTTAATGCCTTTACTTGTTATAATAATCACAAAGATATTCCACAACTTCCGGCGTACGGATCTGATATTGGGAATGGGCCGGGATTTCAAATATATCAGGTGCTTTTACCGTATGCCATTGGTTTTCTCCCGGCAGTATAATCTCTGCTTCCCCGGTAATGAGCGTGACGACTTCTTTATCGCCGACATCAAACGTATAGGTGCCAGCCGTAATAATGCCCAGTGTGAATTTACTGCCGTCCTTGCGGTATCCGGTCCGGCTGGTCACTTTTCCATCCCAGTAGATATTGGCCTTGGTCATCATCGTTACGTTATCCATTTTACTTTCAATCATATAAAGCCCTCCTTAAAACAATCAGAAGAATGGAAATGTGATAGGGGTATGGGAAAGTCTGAACATAAAGAAAAATGAATACATTGATAAAGTGGTCATTTCATGTTACGATGTTCACAAAGATAGATTGTGTCCTGCTATAGAGGCAGGCATTAGGCAGTGTATTTGCGGAGGCAGAGTTATGGATATAAAAAAGTATGAAGTATTGCTAGCCGTCGTAGATAAAGGAAGTTTCATTAAGGCGGCTTCCGAACTGGGGTATACGCAGTCCGGTATTACGTATATGATGAACAGCCTGGAGAAAGAATGTGGTTTTCCGCTTCTGCAACGCAGTAATAAAGGGGTTATCCTGACGCTGGAAGGGGAACGGCTGCTTCCGGAAATCCGGCAGCTCGTGCAGCTAAATAAACGTCTGGAACAAGATTTTTCGGAAGTAAAAGGTCAGATAGCCGGTAAAGTGCGTATCGGTTGTTTCCCTACGATTGTCTGTGCGGTCATGCCCCGGATTATGCGCATCTTCCGGGATAAATATCCACAGATACAGTTGGACCTGGTAGAGGAAAATAGTGTAGGTGTTCTGGAAGAATGGCTGGAATCAGGGTTTATTGATGTCGCATTTTTCAGTCGTCAGCCCCGTTATGAATATGACTGGTTTCCTGTAAAGGAAGACCGCTACGTCGTCGTCATGTCGAAAGAGTCGCCGCTTACGGCATATGACGTGATAAAACCGAATCAGTTGGAAGGGCAGCCTTTCTTTATGTACCGGGGATCAGACGGGATTGATGCGGATGTAGCCAGTTACTTTAAAAAGAATAAGGCTGATTTGATGCCGACGTTTACGTCCAGCTCGGATTATGCTGTGCTATATATGATTGAAGAAAACCTGGGTATTGGCATGATACCGGAACTTCTGACCCTGTATTCGGAAGAGAAATTCCCGACGATTACAACCCGACCGCTCGATCCGCCAGCGCAGAGAGAAATAGGACTGGCTGTGAACCATTATGATACGGCTGTACCGGCCGTACAGCGGTTCGTTCAGACCGTACAAAAAAGCGTTTCCAATGGCACGCTGATAATTTGATGATATATACTAAAAAAATCTTCTGTATTCCTGTGCAGAAGATTTTTTTATGAGTAAATCAAATAGTCACCATTTTAATAGCTCGTTTTACTTATGTTAAGTCTTTCCGTAAAATATAAGCAGGGTAAGAAACGATAGAGAGAAAAAGTTAAATTATTAAATTATGGGAGGATGTATTCATGAGTGAACAATTTTATCAGATGACAGAACGGGTACAACATTTAAAAAAGATGCTGAATGATGAGATTCCAGCTGTAAGTGCGGAACGAGCAAAGTTGGCTACGGAAGCTATTCGTAAATATGCCTTTGAACCTCCGGTTCTGCAAAAGGCATATATGCTGGACTATATTTTACGTCACAAAAAAATATTCATCCTCGATGGGGAGTTGATTGTGGGGAACCAGGCAGATAAACCTCGTAGTGCTCCTGTTTTTCCTGAGTATACGTCAGAATGGATTCTTGATGAAATTGATGATTTCAGTACCCGGCCTAGTGACCCTATGATTGTCACGGATGAAGACCGGGCGATTCTGGAAGAATACCTGCCGTATTGGAAAAATATCAGTTTTGATAAGGTCGTAGAACGGGAATTGCCAGAAGATGTCAAACATGCCGAGGAAAGTGGAGTGGTAACTGTTGGAAACCGTGATTGTGGCACGGGACATATTTTGCCGGATTATTTTAATCTGTTGAAACGGGGACTGACATATTATAAAAAACAATGCCAAAAAAAGATTGCTGAAACGGTCATTGACTGCCAGGAAAAACAGAATCAGGTAGATTTCTGGAATGCTGTTATCATCGACATCGATGCAGCCGGTGCCTATGCCGCTCGTTTTAGTGAACTGGCATCCCAAATGGCTGTTACCGAAGCAGAACCCCGGCGTAAAGCTGAACTTCTTGATATCGCAGCGGCCTGTGCACAGGTACCACTTAAGCCAGCCCGGACATTTCAGGAAGCCGTTCAGTTTGTCTGGTTTATGCATGTCATTATGAATATTGAAAATAATGGTCATGGAGAATCGTTCCACCGGTTTGATCAGTATACCAACGAGTTTTATGAAGCGGATCTGGCCGCCGGGCGGATTACCGAAGACAAAGCTATAGAAATCATTGAATGTTTCTTTATCAAAGTTACGAGTATTATGAAACTGCGGGATAAGTTTTATAGCCAGTCTTTTGCAGGATATCCGCTCTGGCAGAATATCATTATTGGCGGGCAGAAGCCAGAGGATGGCAGCGATGCGACGAATCCTGTTTCTATGTTGTGCCTGAAGGCAAACCAGGCCGTGCAGATGTCTATGCCGACTATGTCTATCCAGTGGCATGATCATCTGGACCAGAACCTGATGAATGAAGGCCTGCGCATGATTCAGGCAGGCATGGCGACGCCAGCCTTTTTCAATAATAATCTGGTCATTCCCATGCTCATGGAAAAATCAGGATGTACCCTGGAAGAAGCGCGGAACTGGGGCATCCATGGCTGTGTACAGCCCGGTGTAGCCGGTAAGTCGGATGGGCGGCCTACTGTAGGATATGTGAATCAGCTTAAATGCGTAGAATTGGTCCTTCATAACGGCATCAATCCCGTTACGGGAGAACAACTGGGACCACAGACTGGAGACATTGAAACGCTAGATAGTCTTGAAAAATTGCAGAAAGCACTCTACACACAAAATGATTATTTTGTAGATATGATGATTAAAGGGTTTAATGTTGTTGGTGCCCTTCATGCATCGCGGATGCCTGTTGCTTTTACCTCGATGCTTGTTGATGGATGCATTGATAAGGGAAAATCGCTACAGGAAGGCGGTTCCAAATATTTTGAATCAGGTGCTTTTTGTGTCAGCGTTGCCAATGCTGCAGACGCTCTTGCTGCTATTGATACACTGGTCCATAAAGAAAACGTTCTTGATATAGACACGATTATGGATGCCGTGCATTGTAATTTTGAAGGAAAAGAACCGGTGCGCCAGATGCTTTTGAAAAAGGCCCCCAAATATGGCAATGATGACGCCTATGTGGATGCTATAGCGGCTGATATTATCCGTCATTATGGCAAGAATCTGGAAAAATATCGTGATTCCCGTGGCGGACATTACGTTGAAGTCGTCGAATCCCAGTCGATGAACGTTTCTCAGGGGAAATGTATTCTTGCGACTCCCGATGGCCGGTTTGCCCATGAAGCGGTAGCCGATAATTGTTCGCCTGCTATGGGGCGCGATGTAAGCGGGCCTACGGCCTGTGTCAAGTCTGTAGCACATCTGGATCAGAAAAATGCGAAGGATGGGTGCCTTTTCAATCTGCGGTTTGACCCGCGCAGCATCCAGGGGAAAAAGGGCATTATGGTTCTCGACGCAGTAGTCAAAACGTTCTTTAAAAACATGGGTGAACATATTCAGATTAACGTAATAGATGATAAGACATTACGTGACGCCCAGATACATCCTGAAAACTATCGTAATCTGCTGGTCCGTGTTGCCGGATATCTGGCATATTTTGTGGAACTGGACAGCGAAGTACAGGAGGCTCTGATCCGGCGCACAGCACATACTCCTGATTATTGAAGCAGAAACTATATATTTCAGATTTGAAAGATACCGCAACGAAACGGGCCGATTTCTCGTTTTGTTGCGGTATTCTTTATATTAAAGTTTCTTATACTGACTATGTAGATTGTCCGTTTTACTAGTTGACTGGCTATGGATACAATATAGTTAAAGAAATGAGACATTTCAACTACAAAATGAAATATTATATAGGAGGAGAAAGAGATGAGTGAAAAATTTTATCAAATGACACCGCGCATTGCCCGGTTGAAACAGATGCTGAATGATGAAGTCCCCGCTCTTTCGGCAGAACGGGCCAAATTGGCGACAGAAGCCATCGAACTCTATGCAGCGGAACCACCGGTCCTGCAAAAGGCGCATATGCTCGATTATATCCTGCGCAGGATGACGATTTTCATTCAGGACGGGGAACTCATCGTTGGAAATCAGGGAGAAACACCACGATGCGCCCCGCTTTTCCCGGAATACACATCGGAATGGATTCTTCGGGAAATTGATGATTTCGAAACCCGTCCCAGTGACCCCATGCGGGTATCGGCAAAGGACCGGAAACTGGTGGAAGAATATCTGCCCAAATGGAAAAATAAGAGTTTCGACCATTTTACCGAACAGGAACTGCCTTATGATATTAAACATGCTGAAGAATGCGGGATTCTCACCGTCGGTGGACGGGACTGCAATACGGGCCATATCCTGCCGGACTATTTTAATATCCTGAAACGTGGGTTTACATACTACCGGAAAGAATGCGAAGACCGGATTACCAGCACCCTCATAGATTGCAAAGAAAAGCAGGAACAGGTGGATTTCTGGAATGCCTGCATCATCAGTATAGATGCGGCCGTTGCTTTTGCTCAGCGTTACAGTGAACTGGCTAAAGATATGGCAGCTAAAGAAACGGACCCGGCACGGAAGGAAGAACTGATGACTATCGCTGATATTTGTCATCACATCCCTCTGAATCCGGCCAGAACATTCCAGGAAGCTGTACAGTTCACCTGGTTCATTCACCTTATCATCAATATTGAAAGCAATGGGCACGGTCATTCGTTACATCGTTTTGACCAGTATACAAATGATTTCTATGAATCTGATCTCAAGGCAGGCCGCGTAACGGAAGAACGGGCTGTTGAAATCATTGAATGTTTCTTCATTAAACTGACCAGTGTCATGAAACTGCGCGATAAGTTCTATAGTCAGTCTTTTGCCGGATATCCGCTCTGGCAGAACATGCTTATTGGCGGTCAGAAACCGGAAGACGGGAGCGATGCGACAAATCCTGTTTCTATGCTCTGTCTAAAAGCTAATCAGGCTGTCCAGACGTCGCAGCCCTCTATGTCCATTCAATGGCATGATACGCTCAGTCCGGAATTGATGCGCGAAGGAATCCGCATGATCCAGGCTGGCATGGCGACGCCGGCATTTTTCAACAATAATCTCGTCGTGCCGATGCTGCAGAAGAAAAGCGGCTGTACCATTGAGGAAGCACGGAATTGGGGTATCCATGGCTGTGTACAGCCGGGTGTTGCCGGGAAAAATGATGGACGTCCGACCTCCGGGTACCTGAACATGCTGAAGATATTTGAACTGGTCATGCATAATGGTGTCAATCCTATAAATGGTGAACAAATGGGGCCGAAGACAGGCGAATTGGAAGAACTGGATACATTGGAAAAACTGCAGCAGGCCATGTATACCCAGATTGACTATTTTACCGAAATGGTAGTCAAAGGCTTCAATATTGTCTGCTCCCTTCAGTCTACCCGGATGCCGACGGCCTTTTCTTCGCTCGTCGTCGATAACTGCATTGAAAAAGGCAAGCCCTTGCAGGACGGCGGTTCCAAATACTTTGAAGTTTCTGCTTTCACCGTAGCTATTGGCAATACGGCAGACTGCATTGCTGCTGTCGATACGCTGGTCAACAAAGAACATCTCATCGACATTACGACATTGCGGAAAGCACTGGATGCCAACTTTGAAGGATATGAAGATATCCGCCAGATGTGTCTGAAAAAGGCTCCCAAATACGGCAATGATGATGCCTATGTCGATGCCATCGCTGCCGGAATCGTCCGTCATTACGGGCAGGAGCTGGCCAGGTATAAAGACAGCCGTGGCGGTTTTTATGGGGAAGAAGTAGAATCCCAGTCTATGAATGTGTCCCAGGGCAAATGCGTACTGGCTACTCCCGATGGCCGGTTTGCTTATGAAGCCGTCAACGATAACTGTTCGCCCGTTATGGGGCGTGATGTCCATGGTCCGACATCGTGCATCATGTCTGTTGCACATCTGGATCAGAAAAACGCTGTCGATGGCTGCCTGTACAATCTGCGCTTTGATCCGCGCAGTATCCAGGGCGAAAAAGGGATTGCTGTCGTTTCCTCTATTATCAAGACATTCTTCAAAAATATGGGCGAACATATCCAGATTAACGTCGTCGATGATAAAACATTGCGGGATGCACAGAAACATCCGGAAAACTATCGCAATCTCCTCGTGCGTGTAGCCGGATACCTGGCATACTTCGTAGAACTCGACAGTGAAGTACAGGAGGCCGTCATTGAACGGACGACGCATACACCGGATTGCTGAGAAAGAGAGGTGTATTTCCCTTGCAAACGAGCTATATAGGTGGTATCCAGAAGTTTTCGACAGAAGATGGACCAGGTATCCGCACGACGATTTTTATCAAAGGCTGTCCATTGCGCTGCCAGTGGTGCCATAATCCGGAATTGCTCGATGGTTCCTATACGGTCAATTACCGGGAAAAACAGTGCATTCATTGTGGCCGCTGTATCAAAGCCTGTCCGGCCGGAGCTATTACAATCGGAGAAGGCAGGCTGAAACGCCATGATGACCGCTGTATCCGCTGTGGTGCCTGTGTCAAAGCCTGTGTCAGTGGGGCTATGTTTACGAAATCCAGAGAGTACACGTTAGATCAACTGATGACGGAAATCGGCAAGGACCGGGATTTTTATGAAACATCCGGTGGCGGTGTGACCCTCAGCGGTGGTGAAGTGCTGGCTCATGCCGGGTATGTCTGCCGGCTGGCTAAGTCTATTAAAGAGCAGGGGTATACGCTGGCTATCGAGACAAGCGGCTTTGGAAAATGGGAAGATTTGCAGGCATTGGCTGCCTATTGTGATTACATCCTTTTTGATTTGAAGGTTATGGATGTAGAAAAACACAAGACCTATGTGGGCATTTATCCAGCCGTAATCTGGAGCAACCTGGAACGGCTTTGCCGGGTAGATGGAATGAAAGAAAAAATCATCATCCGTCTGCCAACGATACACGATATCAATGACGATGCGGAAAATGCCCGGGCCGTCATTGACTTTATCAAACCGTTAGGTCTGCGCCGGGTAGACATACTGCCTTACCATAATATGGGAATCAGCAAGGCCAGAGAAGCCGGTATCAGCCAGAAAGAATTCGAAACGCCGTCTGATGATATTCTGGAACGGAACCGGAAAATCTATGAGGATGCCGGTTTTACAGTGACTGTCATGGGACATGAAGAGTAATGACAATTACATAAAAGATAGTAAAAGCATGTGCTGTTTATATAATGGCACATGTTTTTTATTATAAAGAACTGACGGTGAAGTATGAAAAAAAACATTTTTACAAGTATATTGGGATTTTTGTATAATATATAATAATATATTTGCCTTGTGCCATTAGAGAAGGTGAATTGCATGGATATCAAAAAATATGAAGTATTATTGGCCGTTGTAGATAAGGGAAGTTTTATTAAAGCGGCAGCAGATCTGGGATATACGCAGTCGGGCATTACGTATATGATGAACAGCCTGGAAAAAGAATGCGGATTTCCTCTCCTGCAGCGCAGTAATAAAGGAGTCATGCTGACACTGGAAGGAGAACGGCTGATTCCGGCTATCCGCCGGCTGGTCAATATCAATCTGGAACTGGAAGAAGAATTTGATGCTGTAAAAGGGTTGGCGACGGGAAAGGTGCGGATTGGCTGTTATCCGACTCTGGCCTGTGCCGTTATGCCACAAATCATGAAATTATTCCGGGAAAAATATCCCCAGATACGGCTGGACCTGGTAGAAGAGAACAGTGTCCGTGTGCTCGAAGACTGTCTTGCGTCAGGAGTCATCGACGTTGCTTTTATGAGCCGGCAGCCGGAACAGACATATGATTGGTTTCCCCTGAAAAAAGATCCCTATCTGGCTGTATTTCCACAGGACCATCCTCTGGCAGCCTATGACATCATCCCGGCAGAAAAAATGATGAGTGAATCTTTTTTTATGTACCGCTCTATGGATGGCATTGATCCCGATGTGTACCGCTATTTTAAGCAGTGTAAGACCCCGATTACGTCTACGTGTACGTCTAATTCTGATTTTGCAGTCCTGTTCATGATCGAACAGGGACTCGGCATCGGGATGGTACCAGAGATTTTTTGGAATCTCTGCTGCCATAAATTTTCCACATTGACGACGCGCCGGCTGCAGCCAGATGCATTCCGGGAAGTCGGACTGGCCGTAAAATCCTATGACAATAGTACACTGGCGACGATGCGCTTTGTCCGGGAAATACAGAAAAATATAAAGAATAATAATATAGTCTTGTAAATCTTGATAAATAGAGCAGGTAAATTGTGCTATTGCGGAATTTACCTGCTCTATTTATTAAGGAAACAAATATGAAATATACTGACATGACTATAGAAAATTTTCAATATAAGGAATTCTTGATACTGAGTATGAACGTTTACAATTTTACAACTATGTAATAACCGTGTAACATTATAGTCAGGAAATGGAATCGATAACAGAAAGAAAATACCAAAGAAATATGACCTGATTAAAGAGATTTAATTTAATTACCTAGTAAAATAGTATGAATTTATCGTATATTGGGTTTACCATAAATACCGTTTGACTCAGCTTTTATACACATTAGTTCGTGTCGGCAGACTCGTGTGTAAAAATATAAAGAAAGGAGAGTTATTATGGATGGAGCGACTTGGTTTATGTTAGGGTTTTATATCGTTGGAATTGGTGGTATTGCTATTTGGACTTTAATTCATAGTTTGCATGACAAAAATGGGTGGAGTTAAAGTGTAGGAGGTATAGGTATAATGAGTGAACAAAATATGCAGAATGGACAAGAACGGGAAGTTTGGGGTTCCCGCCTTGGCTTCATTTTGTCAACGATTGGTATGGCTTTTGGTCTGGGAGCTATTTGGAGGTTTCCTTACGTAACAGCTGAAAGTGGAGGCGGTGCTTTTGTTTTAGCTTTCACGATTTTGACAATTGTCATTGCATTGCCGGCAGGGTGGGCAGAAATTGCATTTGCCCGTAAAATGCGTAATGGGCCTATTGTGGCCTTTCAAAAGGTTCTGGGGAAAAAAGGTCGTATTGGATGGATATTTCCCTTTGTTCCACTAGGTTTGAATATGTATTACCTGGTTGTTGTATCCTGGACATTGGCTTATACGTGTTTTAGTCTGTATTCAGGTGATGCATTCATGGCAAACCCGGTTGGCTTTTTTGAAGGGTTTACGAATAACCGTTGGGCTATATTTGGGTGGACTATACTTACATTAATCATTGTTGCAATTGTCTGTCTGAAAGGGATACAGAAAGGTGTTGAAAAATTTTGCAAGTTCTGCATCCCTCTGCACTATATCATCCTTTTTGCTCTTCTAATCCGGGTTATGACGTTGCCGGGGATTGAAGAAGGCCTGATGATGTTTGCAAAGCCGGATATGGGTATGCTTTTAGATCCATCCTTATGGGCCAGGGCTGCCGGAATGGCTCTTTTTGCCGTAGGATTGGGGCCTGCTGCACTTATGGCTTATGGTAGTTATCTGCCGGAAAAATCAGATATCCCGATGGATTTTCTGACAGTTGCCTGGTGGAATCTCTTCGGATGTATTATTTCCGGGCTTGTCGTAGTACCTGCCGTCGTTGCATTTGGTCTGGATTTGCAGTCCGGCCCGAGCCTGACGTATGTAACGTTGCCGTTTATTTTTGATCAGATGCCCCTTTCCGGTCTGATTGCGTTTTTATTTTTCTTTGCCATGCTTCTTGGCGGATTATCCGCGGCTATCGGCATTTTGGAAAATACAGTGACCACCTTTAGCGGAGGCCTTGGCTAGAGCCGCAAGAAAACATTAGCTGTTGTCTTTGTCGTTACTGTATTAGGTAGTATCCCATGTATATGGAGTGAAGCGTTCCTTGCTAAGTTTGATTTTATTATTGGGGATTTAGGATATACTCTTACTGCAAGTATTATGGCTATTACCCTGGCATGGATCGTAGGTGCCAAGAAAGTACGCGAAGAATGGCTGACTCCGGGCAGCAGTATTCATCTGGGACAATGGTTCGATGTTATTTATAAGTATATTGTTGTACCGCTGCTGTTGTTCCTGTTTGTTCAGTCGCTGCTCAATATTCCCAAAATTTTCTTTTAATATGGCAGATAGGTGGAAAACCAGATTCCATTTATCATAGAGTTACACATCCTCTTTTGTGCACTGTGTTACCATTTTGTATCATCCGGTTCCGGCTTCTCCTGTCCCGGGCCGGATGATATGCTTTTCCTAAAGATTCATGTCTGTATGGTGATACTCCGTTCGTTGCTATGAGAATTGCTGGGAGAAGTATGAAATTTTTCGTTTTTACAATTTTTACAAAAACATGTACGATATATACATAAACAAAACGGAATTTCTCAACGGCGAGAGTACATAAAAAATGGAATGGAGAAACATATAAAACAGGTTCATACAGATATTTTTTCATCTGTGTAAACATAGAACGATATCAGCTGATAACAAGAAGAAAAATGGAATTGCAATGATGCGCAACATTGCAGAAGCAGTTGTAGAATTCCTTTATAAGGAGAGGTAAAAATGGATGGTGCAACTTGGTTCATGTTAGGTTTTTATGTTATCGGAATTGGTGGCGTTGCAATCTGGACACTTGTGCATAGCCTCAATGACAAAGATAGCTGGAATAAGTAAGACAGGAGGATGTGTGAATTATGAGTGAACAGACACAAGCCGCAAATGGCCAGGAACGCGAAGTCTGGGGTTCGCGGATTGGTTTTATTTTATCGACTATCGGTATGGCATTTGGCCTGGGAGCTATATGGCGATTCCCTTACGTTGCAGCAGAAAGCGGCGGCGGGGCCTTCGTACTCGCTTTTACAATTGTTACTATTGTCATTGCACTGCCGGCCGGCTGGGCTGAAATTGCCTTTGCCCGCAAAATGCGCAGTGGCCCTATCACGGCTTTTCAGAAAATACTCGGCAAGAAAGGTAAAATTGCCTGGATTTTCCCGTTCATTCCGTTGGGACTCAACATGTATTATCTCGTCGTCGTATCGTGGACACTGGCCTATACCATTTTCAGTCTGTATTGCGGACAGGATTTCATGGCCGATTCCGTCGGTTTCTTCCAGTCCTTTACGGGAAACAGACTGGCTATCTTTGGCTGGACCGTGGTTACGTTGCTGATTATTTCTTTTGTCTGTATGAAGGGCATTCAAAAAGGCGTTGAAAAATTCTGCAAATTCTGTATTCCCCTTCATTATGTCATCCTTTTTGCACTGGTTATCCGGGTTCTGACCCTGCCAGGCATTGAAGACGGCCTGACCATGTTTGCAAAACCGGATATGTCCATGCTGCTGGATCCGTCCTTGTGGGCACGGGCAACCGGTATGGCACTCTTTGCAGTAGGTCTTGGGCCGGCATACCTTATGGCTTATGGCAGTTACCTGCCAGAAAAGTCCGATATCCCCATGGATTTTCTGACGGTCGCATGGTGGAATCTGTTTGGCTGCATCGCTTCCGGTCTTGTCGTTATTCCTGCCGTTGTTGCTTTCGGCCTGAATCTGCAGTCTGGCCCGAGCCTTACATATGTAACTCTGCCTTATGTATTTGCTCAGATGCCGTTTTCCGGCCTGATTGCTTTTCTGTTCTTTTTTGCCATGCTCCTTGGCGGCCTTTCTGCTGCGATTGGCATCATGGAAAACTCGGTAACGACGTTTAGTGATGGCCTTGGCTGGAGCCGCAAAAAGACATTGTACACGATTATCGTCGTGACCATTATCGGAAGTATCCCCTGTATCTGGAGTGATTCCTTCCTGGCTAAATTCGATTATATTATCGGCGATTTGGGATATACGCTGACCGCTGCCATTATGGCTATTGTCCTCGCATGGTGTGTCGGTGCTAAAAAAATCCGCACGGAATGGCTTACAGGAAGCAGCCTTCCTCTGGGCCGGTGGTTTGATGTCATCTATAAATACGCCGTCGTACCGATTTTGTTGTTCCTGTTATTCCAGTCGTTGTTGAACATTCCGAAAATTTTCTTTTAACTTCTGATTCACCTGGGAAGGCGGAATGATATATGAGTTATTCAATATTGATTGATTTTGGCAGTACGTTTACCAAAGCTGTGGTTGTGGACCGGAGTGAACGAACGGTAAGACAGACATTTCGTACGCCATCTACAGTGGGCACGGATGCATCGATAGGGCTTCGCAAATGCCTTGATGCCATTCGCGACTGTATAGGTCCGTCGGCTCTGGCGGAAGCAGATACAACTGCTTCCAGCAGTGCTGCCGGGGGACTGCGGATGGTCGTTGTCGGACTGACTCCGTCTCTGAGTCTCATGGCCGGTAAAAATGCAGCGTATGGGGCCGGTGCCAAAGTCATCCGGGCTTTTTCCGGCCGGTTGTCCGACGAAGATCTAATTGCCATTAGTAAAATACGGCCGGAAATCATTCTGCTATGTGGTGGGTATGAAGGTGGAAATAGCAGCTGGGTACTGGAAAATGCAGAGAAGCTGGCTTCCTGTGTGACTATCCAGTCCCCGGTTGTCTATGCCGGAAACAGTCGTGTAGCCGGCGAAATACGATTGCTTTTTACAAATCATGATCAGCTCTGCATTCTGGCAGATAATATTATTCCCGCCATCAATGAACTGGATATTGCCTCCTCCGTGGCGGCAGTACGTGATATTTTTATGAAGCGCATTACCCATATGAAGGGGTTCGATACAGTCCGGAAGTACGTAGGCGATATTGTCATGCCGACTCCCGCAGCGGTTCTGGAAGGAGTACGACTTCTGGCTGAGGGAACAGAACAGCAGAAGGGCTGGGATGAAGTCATGCTTGTCGATATGGGTGGTGCTACGACCGATGTCCATACGTATGCCGTTCAGGACTCTCTCGAAGGTGTGCGTATCGTAGGTGCTCCGGAACCTAAAGCAAAACGAACCGTAGAAGGTGATATCGGGGCCAGAGAATCAGTCAATTCGTTGATTGAAGCAGCTGATATGAGACGGCTTCAGAGTATATCCGGTCTTTCGGAGGACGAGATTGCAGCCTGCCGGGATAAACGTCTGGCTCATCATGATTTTGTTCCTGATACAGAAAAGGAAAAACGGTTTGAACAGGCCATTGCCATGGAAGCTGTACGGGTTTCGGTACGGCGTCATGCCGGACGCATATACGATGGATATGCCGAAGGTGTACTGCGTATCCAGAAAGGGAAAGACCTGCTTCACATCAAGGCCGTGATTGGTACAGGCGGACCGATTATTGATAGTGAAAATCCACGCCGGATTTTGGAACAGGCGCTGAGAAGACCAGAAGAAAAAGATATCCTGCTTCCTGATTCAGCGGCGTTTTATCTGGATACATCGTATATATTCTATGCAGCCGGCCTTCTGGCTCAGAAAGATCCCGGGACGGCACTGCATATATTGAAACAAAACTTGGTTCCCTTAGTCTGATATGAGGTGGTAATGAAGATGAGTAGTACGGTATTGCTGAAAAAAGATCTGGTTCCTAATGAGGTTCCCGATTTGGAAGAAATTCTTTCTCAATCACGTAAGGAAGCACAGGGACTGTCTGTAGGAACGACTTTGTTCATGAAAGAATATGGCGTTCGCTCTGAAGCCGAATACAAAATGAAAATGGCTAAAAAAGGCAAAGTCATGCACCATGCACACATCGGCTGGAACTCCTGGGAAGAAACCGCCAAAGGGTTCCGATATATCTATGAAGAACTCAAAAAGCGTGATGTCGTTCTGGATAGATTCGGCGTAGCGCTGGACTGGGTCATGGGCGTGCCGGAACAATACCGCGACAAAGTCATGAAAGGTGGCAGCCTGATTTTTGAAACGCCGGAAGAATGGGCCGCTGTTGGTCAGGTAGTACCTATCCAGCCTCATTTTGGGGATCATATGATAGGTTCCCTGAACTCTACAGAAAATGTCAAACTGGCACTCAATGCCGGTGTTACATGTATGGGTAATATTGCCCAATATTATACCTATGAATATCCGGGAGTTCCTATTTCCAAAGAAGACCGGGTCATCAATATGTGCACAGCCATCGGTATTATGGGCCTCTTCCGGGACCAGGGAGCCGTTATCCATTCTAATCTGGATGATGGTTTTGGCGCCATGTTCCATGATCTGGCTAATATGACCGGCTGGGCGATGATGGAACGGTATCTGGTAGAAGAACTCTTAGGCGGGCGTCTTTCCCACTGTTTTGGCAATTTGTTCAGTGATCCGATTTTGCGTATTATTTTCCTCATGGTCAATAATGCTATCAATAAATACCAAACACCGGGTTCCATGATGTATGGCAATACCATTGATTTTTCCAGCGATTATGACCGCAACTACGGTGCGCTTTGTTCCTTTGTCCTGGCTGATTCCTGTGCAGAACTGCTTTTCCCGTCGGGACATGCCGTGACGCCGATTCCTATTACAGAAGCTATCCGGATTCCGTCGGCAGATGAAATCATCCAGGTCCATGTTACAGCAAATATGCTGGAACATAAGGCTCATTATTATAAGGCATTCCTCGATGTAGAAAAATTAAAGGCCCAGCGGGATATTCTGCTGCAGGGCGGCAAGGTGTTCTTTGAACGGCTCATGAACGGTCTTGATGATATCGGCGTTGATACAAAGAATCCCTGTGAAATGTTCCTTGCGCTCAAGGCGATGGGTCCGGCACGGATGGAAGAACTCTACGGGGCTGGCAAAGAAGATCCCCGGGCAATGCGGGGGCACATTCCCATTAAACCGACGGATATCGTTGCTAATATTGGTAAACGGCGGGATGAAATCTGCGACAGCATTGATAATTTGGCAAATTCTCTTACCGGTGTCAACGCCGTGGTCGGCGCAACGGATGTTCACGAATTTGGCAAAGAAATCGTCAAAGCGGTACTGCAGGAAGCCGGAGCTACCGTATTCGATCTGGGGGCAAACGTTACTCCCGATGAAGTCGTTGATACGGTTGTTGAAACGGGCAGTCATTTCATTCTCATGTCTACATTCAACGGTATTGCCCTGACATATGGCAAGACACTGCTGAAGGACCTGAAGGAAAAAGGGCTGGGTGATACGACCATCATCATGGGAGGTCTCCTCAATGAAAATATGAAGGGTGAGTCTCTGCCCGTCAATGTAGACAAAGAATTGACGGAACTTGGGATTATTTGTTCCGCAAGTGCCGATGAATTAGTAGATATCATCAAAGACCATATGTAAATATATATCATGCATAAAAAGGAGAGAAAATTATGAGTACAGTATCTATTATCAAAACACAGGGTCATGACGAAACGGCCGTACTGGCAGCTGTCCGCAAAGCGCTGGATGCCATCGGAGGCATCAGCGATATTATCAAACCGGGATACAAAGTCCTTATTAACCCGAACCTCGTAGCACCGGGCTCCGACCGTTTTTCCGGTGCTGTGACACGCTATGAAGTCTGCAAAGCTATTTATGATATCTGTAAGGAAGCAGGTGCAGAGCCGTTCATTGCTGAATCTTCTGCTGCCGGTGTTGATACGGAAAAGGTCATTGAATTCGCAGAATACACAAAACTCCGCGAACAGGGATACACCGTACTGGACTTGAAAAAAGAAAAGAAAGCGGTCATTCCCTTCCCGCAGGGTGAAATCGTACAGGAACTCGATACATGGCAGCCTGTTGTCGATGCCGATGCCATCATCAGTGTCCCGGTCATGAAAACTCATGATCAGACAGAAGTCACACTGGGAATCAAAAATCTCAAGGGCCTGATCCAGGATACGGAAAAGAAAGAATTCCATAAGAAAGGCGTTTTCGGTGGTGTCGTCGATATCAACCAGTGCATTCCCCGCGTTCTCACCGTCGTCGATGGGATTGTAGGGCAGCAGGGGCTGGGACCCATCTTCGGGGAACCCGTACCGATGGACCTGATTATTGCTTCTAAAGACTGCATAGCCTGTGATGCCGTAACTGGTGCTGTCATGGGGTACGAACCGGAAGAAGTCAAAGTTACGAAGATGGCCTATGAACGGGGCCTCGGGGAAATGCATCTCGATAAGATTGACATTGTCGGGGAAAAACTGGCCGATGTACGCAAACGCTTCAAACGGGCCAGCGAAGTTGAAATTGAAGGAGTCCCGCCCTTTACGAAAATAGAAGATGCCAAAGCCTGCACTGGCTGCAAGACGACGATGATTAGCGCTATCATGGATATGAAAGCCCAGCACATCGAACATCTTCTCGAAGGCAAGACCATCGTCCTCGGACCGGTTCCCAAGGAACAGATTCCGGCTGGCATCAAAAAAGAAGACCTTATCCTCATGGGCGTCTGCACCCGCCATCTCTGGGATATGGGCACACCGTGCAAAGGATGTCCTCCTAACAATGCATGGTTTGTACAGGCCGTAGCCGGTGACCGTGCCCAGGTACAACGCCGTTATGCAACAGATGATAAAGCAGAAAATCCCGATGCATAAGCAGCGGATTTGACAAGTCCATATGGGAACGGCAGGTTCCATCAGATGAAAAGGGACCTGCTGCTGCCCATGACGAATATATTATTTCATAATGATATTATTAATAACTATTTGGAGGTTGATCAGTCATGATTGAAGTACGTTGGCACGGCCGTGGCGGCCAGGGCGCTTTTACAGCAGCCCGTCTCCTGGGTCAGGCTGTTGCGATTCATGAACACAAATACGTGCAGGCTTTCCCATCATTTGGGCCGGAACGCCGGGGAGCCCCTGTTCTGGCGTTCACGCGTATCGATGACAAGAAAATCACAGACCGCAGTGAAGTCGAAAACTGTGATTATGTCGTCGTCCTCGATGATACGCTGTATGGTGACAATGTGACCAAAGGCCTCAAAGACGGAGGAATCCTCGTTATCAATACGACAAAAGATGCATCGGCATTTCCGAAAGTTGGCAACTACCAGCTCGTTACTATTGATGCGACGGCGCTGGCACTGGATATCCTGGGCCGGCCTATCACCAACGTTCCCATGCTGGCTGCACTGGCTGCTGCATCGGGCAATGTCAGCGTTGACTCGGTCCTTGCTGCTATCGATGATCAGCTGGCACCGCGGATCCGTGAAAAGAATAAGAAATTGTTCGTTGCAGCTTATAACGCTGTAAAGGGGGATAAATAACATGAATAAACCGTTGCCTGTAGAATTTGTACCACCTAAGAAACTGGCTGATTATCCTCTCGGTCCGTGCTGTCCGTCAGCACATATTGTCGGTATCAATGCCGGTATGCGTACATTCCGCCCAGTTATCGACCATGACAAATGCGTTCATTGCCTTCGCTGCTTCCTCGTATGTCCGGAAGGTACGATTGATAAATCGGAAGATCAGCTGCAGATTGATCTCAATTACTGCAAAGGCTGTGGTGTTTGCGCACATGAATGCAAAGTCGGCGCCATTACTTTAGTAAAGGAGACAGAAGCATGAGTGAAAAAATGTTTATCTGCGGCGATGAAGCGGTCGCTCTCGGCGCAAAACTGGCCAGACCACAGGTTATTGCAGCGTATCCGATTACGCCGCAGACTATTGTTGTTGAACGTCTTTCCGATTATGTAGAAGATGGCAGCCTCGATGCCCAGTACCTCCATGTCGAATCGGAACACAGTGCGATTACGGCTTCTATCGGCGCGGCATCTGTCGGAGCACGGACCTTTACGGCAACTTCTTCCCAGGGCCTCCTGTATATGGCAGAAGGACTCTATTATGCCAGCGGCGGCCGCCTGCCTATCGTCATGATGGACGCCAACCGGTCTCTGGCCCTTCCCTGGAATATTTATGGTGACCAGCGCGATTCCCTGTCCCAGCTTGAAGCCGGATGGATCCAGCTTTATGCCGAAGATGCCCAGGAAGCACTGGATCTGACGATTCAGGCCTATAAGATTGCCGAAGATCCGGAAGTTATGCTGCCTGTCATGGTCTGCCTCGATGGATTTGTCCTGACACATACCTATGAAGTCGTTGAAATCCCGGAACAGGATAAGGTAGATGCCTTCATCCCGTATCAGAAGTATGCGAACAGAATGGATCTGGAACATCCCATGAGTAATTGTGTCACAGCCGGTCCGGATTATAATATGGAACTCCATTATCAGCAGCACCTGGCTACGATCAAAGCTGGTGAAAAGCTGGAAGCAGCCGATAAAGAATACGGAAAACTCTTTGGCCGCACCTACGGTGGTATGATTGAAACGTATCGGACCGAAGATGCTGATGCTGTGATTGTTACCCTGGGCAGTGTTGCCGGGACTACCCGTTGTGTCGTCGATAAAATGCGCGATGAAGGAAAGAAAGTCGGCCTGCTCCGTATCCGCTGCATGCGTCCGTTCCCTGTTCAGGAAATCGTCGATGCACTCAAAGGTGTCAAAGCTGTCGGTGTACTGGAAAAAGATGTGGACCATGGTTTTGAAGGCGTTGTATATACGAATGTCAACTCTGCACTCATGCGGGCTGCAGATAAACCGGCAACCTTCAGTTTCATTGCCGGACTGGGTGGCCGTTCTATCTTAAAGAGCGACATCGAAAACTGCTTTGCTAAGTTATTGCGTCAGGCTGCTGGAACGCCGCAGTCTCCGACCGTTGAATTTGTGAAATTGGGGTGTGAATAAGATGGGCTTGAATGCACAGAATATAACAAATGAAGAATTATTCTACGGGCATAAGGCCTGTGGCGGCTGCGGTGCAGCATTATCTATCCGGCTGGTCATGAAAGTACTCGGAAAACGTACCTTTGCTATTGTTCCGCCAAACTGCATGTCTACGGTTGCTTTCATTTATCCCAGCATGACCTTTGGATGCAGTGGCGCTATTACGACTTTTGCCGGGACAGCTGCTTTTGAATCGGGTGTTGAAGCCGGTGCCAAAGCCCTTGGTCTTACGGATTATACCGTTGTCGGTTTTGCTGGTGACGGCGGTACTGCTGATATCGGTCTTCAGTCCCTTTCCGGGGCCATCGACCGGGGCGACCGCATTATGTACATCTGCTATGATAACGAAGCCTATATGAACACGGGTGTCCAGACATCGGGCCTTACGCCGTATGGTGCCAAGACGACGACTTCTCCGGCTGGTGATCGTCTGCCGGGCAATACGAAACCGAAGAAGAACGTCTTTGAAATCGTTGCGGCTCACGATATTCCCTATGCGGCTACGGCAAGTCTGGGTTACCCTGAAGACCTGCTCAATAAAGTCGCCAAAGCCAAAGCGACCGATGGTCCGTCTTATATTCATATTTTCGCTCCCTGTCCGACTGGCTGGGGCTGTGCTTCCGAACTGACTGTGGATATTGCGAAAAAAGCGGTAGACAGCGGCCTCTGGTATCTGGCAGAATATGAAAACCATGAATATACACTGAACCGTAATCCGAAACAGTTCAGTGATGTCAGAGACTATCTGAAAAAACAGGGGCGGTTTGCCCATCTGAAAGATAAGGATATTGAAGAAATCTGCAGTATCCGTGATGCCATATGGGCACAGATGCGTAAACACTGGAACTGCAAATAATTCTGAACATCCGACTGCACTATATAGATATAGACCTTACAAGCCCTGTCCAACAGCCACCGGGACAGGGCGCAGGGGGGTCAGTGATTACAAAAATGAGGTACATTCATTATGATGACAGGTAAGGAATATAAAGAAAGCTTGCGGAAACGCAATATCGTCGTATATCTTCAGGGCAAACAGATTCCGGCCAAAGAATTGCCGGACCATCCCTTTATCCGTGGCCATGTCAATTCCGCTTCCGTAACGTATGACCTGGCCTTTGACCCGGCATATGAAAACCTGATGACGGCTACGTCCCATTTGACAGGCAAAAAAATCAACCGGTTCACCCACATCCATCAGAGCGTGGAAGATCTGGTCAAAAAAGTTAAGATGCTGCGCATGCTGTCCCTTAAAACTGGTACGTGCTATCAGCGATGCGTCGGCTTCGATGCCATGAACGCCACCTATGGCACGACCTATGAAATGGACCAGAA